>JAGAJO010000019.1 GCA_017626015.1 Ruminococcus sp. | reverse complement strand
TATAGGGTCGACGTACGAAAAGATGATGCGTTTCTGCTCAATATATCCGTTGGCTTTATTGACCTCGCTGCACAGCTCCTTGTATTGCCGTTCCGAAAGTACGGGCTTTGTGGCTCTCAGCATTGCGGGAATACTGCCGAGACAAAACTTGAAGTCCACTTTAGCTTTGATCCTGTTTGTGTGCATTTTTAACCTCCTTGTGCAGACGGGCGATCTCTTTTTCGGCTGCCTTGAAAGCCGCAGCAAGACTGCCGACCGTCAGTCCGATGATACCGCCGATTATCATTCCTGTGAATAAATATGTCATTAAGAAAGCTCCTTTCCATAATATTTTCTCAGCAGATCAATGACAAAATGCTGCCCCTTGCCCGTAACGAACGTCTGCTGATAGGTCTTGGTCATAGTCGGAGTTTCAAACACCGACTCCTTGACCGAAAAATATCCGCGGTCGATAAACGCCTGATATGGGAGATTATTCGCCATAAGCACACCCTTACTTTTGAGCCAGCCGTAGAGCTTGTTTCTGCCGACGGGAATATTTTCGGCTCTTGCCAGCTTCGCCATAGCGTTCATGTCGATAAGATTATCGGTGTTTGACACCTGATTTGCAAACTCCACCAGAGGCTTATCGTGGCGAATACGCTCGTTGAGCTGATTTATCGCCATCATCTGCAAGCGAAAAAGATTCTGATACGGCTCGTCGAGAAACGGGAGGTAATTTTCAATGAACATTTCTTCGTTGCTGACGTAGCCGCCTGTATGATTGATTTGAGGCAGAATTTTATCAAAGATCCACGACTCAAATTCCGCAGCTCTCGGCAGCTTACTGTGTGCGACTAGTCTGTAAACATCTCCCTCAGGAATAAAAATCATCTTAATAGTTTTACTTGGAGACTGCGGATGAGGTAGGTCGTGTTTCACGCCCCACTTGCAATGCCGCCTTATTGCATCCTTTGTGTTGCTGTAGCCCAGTGCAGAAGCCACATCTTTGCCGCAGAACATGATTCTGCCGTTATCTTCCTTTAAAATTCTGAGCGAACCAAATTCCTCATTTTTGAAAATCTTGATCATGTTATTCATTTGCATTCTCCTTGTCAAACTTTTTTAAATTCTTAGCAATCTCAACCAAAACCGCCACCACAATGCTGTTTCCTGCCTGTTTGTAAAGCTGTGCGTCGGACATGCCCGCCCCTGCCACTTTTTCAAACTGTGCTTTGCTAAACCCCATTAACTTCCAGCACTCAACCGGCATAAGCCTGCGAATCCGACCTTTGTGTACTATTCCGTGTCTGTCCGTAACCGTTATCGTAAACATCGGTTCATCGGGATTTTTTATCCGTCTGCCGTTCTGACGTGTAGTTTCCTTGAATGGGTTCAGAATCGCTCTCGGACCTTCCTCAAGAACTCCTGAACGTTCTCCTTTATGAGTTCCGTTTGTTACTCCCAAGTCCATTCTTGTATGCAGACATCGTGCATTTTCCGTAATCTGCGGATTCTCGTTCAAATCGCAAAAAACAGCGGAGTGTTCGCCCTTATGCTTACTCACTCCGCTGTCCTGTCTTGCGGTTATGCACCTTGCTGTATCCGTTAAATTCGGCGGAGAATTGCAGTCGATAAAATACAACCCCGTTTTACCTCCAAGACCGCCCGAACCGCTGCATTGCGTAACAGCCGTGCCGTCCGTGGAATAAACTCTCGACCCCTGACTGCCGCCAATCAGCTGTTCAGGTTTTCCTTTTTCACAATTTTCCTCATCATTTCCTCCGAAAGCCAGTATTTCTGAGGGACATCTGTCTCCAAGATATCCGACAAGGAACAGCCTTCTTCGGGACTGCGGTATCCCGAATCCGGCAGAGTTAAGCACGCGCCAGCACATACTATACCCCAGTTCTGAAATCTTTTCAAGGATGATTCTGAAGCATTCCCCCTGCGATATACCAAGCAGATTGGGTACATTTTCAGCGATAAAGTAACGGGGGCGCTTGGCTTCAAGGATTTGGATATAGTTGAAAAAGAGGTTTCCCCGATCGTCCTCAAAAGCGAGTCTGCGTCCCGCAACGCTGAAGGACTGGCAGCACGGTCCGCCAACGAGCAGATCAAAATCCGGCATATTTCCGTAATCGATTTTTGTGATGTCCTCATAAAAAATTTCCTCCTTTGTGTCATACAGCGTTCTGTAGGCTTCCTGCGCAAACCGGTCGATTTCGCACCATCCGACGCACTCAAACCCGCCTACTTTTTCAAAAGCAGAACGGAATGCGCCGATTCCTGCAAACGCTTCAAAATATTTTATCATTTATCACCGATCCTTTCTTGTTTGTGTAATAAAAAACGGCTAAGTCTTTTTCAAAACTTAACCGTCACATTGACATATCCATTTCTTCGGATTCTTCAAGATCCTCTGCTTCCGTAATTTCCTCAGAATCAATATTTTCCTCTGTTTGCGCATCAGTCATAATCTGTTCCTGATCAATTTTATGGAACTGATCCACATCGGGGATAACGCCAAGCGTTCTTCCATTGTCAAATTTACAATGCAGCGTACCGGCATCGTCCACGAACTGAACTGTTCCGCAAGTACCGCTTGCCACTGGACACAAGTCCTCCATGTGGTCAAGGCAGATTCGTGTGCCTTCGGGATATCTCTGCCTGAGCATTTCTACCTTCTTTTCGTTGTAAATCATATAACACCTCACATCGTCATTCCCATATCGTGTCTTCGGTCATGTCATCGGTCTGACTGCTGTTCATTTCTTACTTGATCACCCCCAGTCGTTTGGGTTTCCTTTTTAATAGTATATTGGGTATCACGCCTCCTTTGAAATAAAAAAGACCGCTTTGTCGTTTATCACATTTCGTGATTGTAGACAAAACGGTCTTTCAAACTTTGTGTATGTTTTTTCATTAAAAATCGACAAGTAACGAGTGAGATCTGCTCAAAGCTTGCCGATTTATTTGACAATATTTAATTGTGGAGGGTTCAAATCCTTCCAGTCGGTGAAAATCATTAAAAAGCATCCATGGTTTTCACCTTGAAATTTTCGGCTGAAAAGCATGAAAAAAGCCCGTAAATACAGGCTTTTTGAGGTGAGCATCCATTTGGTCTCACCAATATGGTTGGGGTGAAAGGATTCGAACCTTTGGAATGACGGAGTCAGAGTCCGTTGCCTTACCGCTTGGCGACACCCCAGCATTTATTTAAAAGAAATTGTTGTCATTGGTTGGGATAGATGGATTCGAACCATCGGAATGACGGAGTCAAAGTCCGTTGCCTTACCTCTTGGCTATATCCCATCATTTCCGGGTATGTCATCTAATCTGCGCTCAAACTCGCTCCCACTCGCTGACAGCTTAATCATTATATCACATCTGAGGTCAGAATGCAATAGGGTTAATTATTTATTTACATAACTATTACTTTTAATTAATAATTATAATAGATCTGTTTTTTACGAAAATATTAAATTTAGTCTAATTCCGACAAAAATCTTGACTATTGGCTTTAAATATGATATCATATTGATAATAAAATAATATGAAAGGTTGTGCGGTTATGGCAGAACAGAAATTGGGTTTCATCAAGAAATTCGCAAACGAATTTAAAAATTTTGCTCTTAAGGGCAACGTTATGGACCTTGCAGTCGGCGTTATCATAGGCGGCGCTTTTCAGGGTATCGTTACTTCTCTTACTGAGAATTTTATCAATCCGATAATCGGCTGCATCGGCGGCGCCGAGGTACAGGGCAAAATTCATCTGGTAGGTGATCAGTACATAAATTACGGCGCTTTCATCACCGCAGTTATTAATTTCATTATCATGGCTTTCATAATTTTCCTGATGATGAAGGGTATAAATAAGCTTATGAGCATAGGCAAAAAGGAAGAAAAACCTGCGGAGCCTGCTGCTCCTGCGCCGGATGTTGTGCTTCTTACCGAAATCCGGGATCTTCTGAAGGCTCAGCAGTCTGCTGAAGCGGAAGGATCAGCAGAAAAATCCGCAGAATGATCTGAAACATAAATCAACGGCTTCGGCTGACCGGAGCCGTTTTTGTTTACACAAACCTGATAAACGTCCGTTGACAAGAAAGTGAGGAAAAAATATGTTTGCTCCAAACGATAAAAGATACGACAAAATGATCTACCGCCGCTGCGGAAAAAGCGGACTCAGGCTTCCGCTGGTCTCGCTGGGACTGTGGCAGAATTTCGGTTACATGAACAGCTTCGACAACATGGAAAAAATGGTACACACCGCTTTTAACAACGGTATCACCCACTTTGATCTGGCAAATAACTACGGAAGCCCCTATCCCGGCTCAGCCGAGGAAAATTTCGGAAGGATACTTGACAGAGGACTGAGAGAATTCCGTGACGAGCTTTGCATTTCCACGAAAGCCGGCTACGATATGTGGCCGGGTCCATACGGCGACAAAAACGGTTCAAGAAAATATCTTACGGCTTCCCTTGACCAGTCTCTGAAAAGAATGGGACTTGACTATGTGGATATTTTCTATCACCACGTTTACGATCCGGAAACTCCTCTGGAGGAAACTGCTCTTGCGCTGGACAATGCAGTCAGACAGGGCAAAGCTCTGTATGTGGGAATTTCCAACTACGGGCGTGAAAAAACTGCGGAAATGCTTGATATCTTCCGTGAGCTTAAAACTCCGTTCGTTCTTAATCAGCCTTCCTACTCGATACTCAACCGCTGGATCGAAGATGACAGCCTCGACGCACTTGCAGTTGAGGAGGGCTTCGGACTCGCTGTGTTCTCACCACTTTATCAGGGCTTTCTCTCCGACAGATATCTATGCGGGATCCCTGCCGACTCCCGCATAGGCAAGGGCAATACATGGATAGCTAAAGAGCTTAACGAGCAGATGATCGCAAGGCTTAACAGGCTAAACGATATCGCCGCAGCCAGAGGACAAAAGCTTTCGCAGATGGCTCTGTCATGGGTGCTTCACAATCCGGCAGTAACTACCGTGCTTACGGGAGCCAGCCGTCCGGAGCAGATCCTTGATAATGTAAAATGTATCGAAAAGCTTGATTTTACAGATGATGAGCTAAAAGAGATAAATGAGGGGATCTGATATCCCCGCCATGGATATTTGACGAGATTGCTCGGCTCATAGGCTCACAGGCAGGAAAGCAAATCTATCTGCCTTGCCCGTTCAAGCACATCTGGGTCAATCTGCACATAGGGTCTGTTACTTCTCAATGGGTAAAATCACCTCTGAAGATAGAAAAAGCCGAGGGATTTTCGGTAAAGAAAACCTCTCGGCTATGTAAATATCATATTTGATTTCAACTCATTGATAAACTGGAAATTATCGCTCTGACATATATTTCTGCACTTCTTCAGAAGTCAATTTTCTTATCTGTGTATTTGCATATTCGATATATTCCTCAACAATGAAAACAGGTTTCATATCTTCACAAGTTTTTCCTTTATTCTTTTTTAGATATAACTGCAAATCCTTGCTATCCGCAAAGATTTTATATGAAAGTCTGCCACTTTCACTTTTCAGCTCATAAATACCACATGGCTTTTTCATACTATAATCAGCAGTACGCAAATATAATTTTGCAATCTCTAACGACTTAAAAGGGAAATTCCACCGTTGCAATCCACGATTTGGGTCATGTTCAATGCAAATGCACCGTCCGCAAGTCCCACAAATGTATTGTGTGTGAGTTCTTAAACAATCCATGGGATTTAATAGCGGTGTTATTCTGTTTTCATCAACATAACATTCCATACACATTTCAGTTTCACTCCATTTGCAAATCCCGATCTGTCTTAGTAAAATTATACATCATAAAATTTATATTGTCAATAGAAACGCCATAGCACTCTGAACTGAAGATCATAAGTGCTATGGCGAAAACTTCTTCGTGAGCGCCCGTCCTTACCCGGAGCAGCGTTTTATTATCCGTTTAAGACAATACCGAACAAAAACACATATATATTTGCTGCCATTTTCCAGCCTTAAGTATTGCGGATAAACTACGATATTTTGTTATGATCGAAATGTTTGATCGTTAAAATCGATTTCCGTGAATTTATTCTCAAAACTATTGAAAAAAGAATTTGTTTGTGGTATAATAAAATATAATTATTGTTGAATTGCAGGAGGCGCTGGAATGATTAAATATAAAAACCATCTTGGTACGATCGGCATATCCACAGGTTACCTGAGACAGCTTATTTCCAAAACGGCGGAAAGCTGCTTCGGCGTTGCCGGACTTAACGCATACGGCGCAAAGCAAGGCGTCTATGTAATGCTCAAAAAGGAAAATACAACCCAGGGCGTTATCATCAGACAGGACGGTGACGAGCTTGTGGTGGATCTGCATATCACCGTTACCTACGGCGTAAACGTCGGTGCGATCGTTGACAGCATTATCCATAAGGTGAACTTTGTGCTGACCGAGCAGGCAGGCGTACAGGTAAAATCCGTTAACGTCTATGTTGACGAAATGACCAACTGATTAGGAGGAAGATCAAGTGATAAAAGGAAGTATGCTTCGCAGCGCATTTATCAGCGCCGCTCACAGTATTACGAATAAAAAGAAATCCGTCGACGAGCTGAATGTGTTCCCTGTTCCCGACGGCGATACGGGAACCAATATGTCTATGACTATAAGCAACTCATTGGCGGAGCTTGAAAGGCTCCATGACACCGCAGGCTGCGGCGAGGTCGCCCAGACAATGGCTTCCTGCCTGCTGAGGGGCGCAAGAGGAAATTCGGGAGTTATCCTTTCTCTTATTTTCCGCGGCTTTGCAAAGGCTCTTGCAGATAAGCAGGAAATGAGTGCAGAGGATCTTACCAATGCGCTGGAGCTTGGAGTGCAGGGTGCGTATAAGTCGGTCATGAAGCCTACCGAGGGAACGATCCTCACCGTTGCCAGAGAGTCTGCCGAAAAAGCAAGAAATTCGCTTCGCTCTACCAACGATGTGTCGGCGGTCATGACGGATATATGCATTCAGGCAAAAATCTCCCTCGACGAAACGCCTAAGCTGCTCCCTGCGCTGGCAAAGGCAGGCGTTGTGGACGCTGGCGGAATGGGTCTGCTCATTATTTTTGAAGCTATGAGAGATATATTCAACGGCGGCAGTATCGTTCCGCTTGACACCCCGTCAGACGCAAAAGCCGTTACGGTGGACACCTTCTCGTCTGTAGTGGGACAGTACGATACCGAGATCCATTTTACCTACTGTACCGAAATGCTCATAACCAAAAAGCATGACTGCGACGATCCGATGAAGCTGAGAGCTTATCTTGAAACCATCGGCGACTGCGTTGTTGTCGTGGACGACGACGAGATCATAAAGGTACACGTTCACACCAACGACCCCGGCAAGGCTATACAGAAGGGTCTTGAATTCGGATATATCAATCTTCCGAAAATTGAAAATATGAAGCTCCAGCACGAAGCCGAGCAGAAAAGATCCACTCAGGATTTTGTACCCGCCAAGCCGGAGAAGGAATTCGGCTTTGTCGCCGTAGGCGCAGGAAAGGGTATCGAAGCTCTGTTTCGGGATATCGGCGTGGACTGCGTGGTAAGAGGCGGACAGACTATGAATCCCTCTACCGAGGATCTTCTTGCCGCAATAATGTCCTGCCCGGCAGAAACCGTCTTTGTACTGCCGAATAATAAGAATATCATCATGGCTGCCGAACAGGCTGTGAAGCTTGCCGACAGAAGAGTATGCGTTTTGCAGACCAGAACTATTCCTCAGGGAATTTCCGCAATGCTTGCATTCGATCCCGACGCCGACTTCAATGCCAACAGAATAGAAATGACCAACGCTCTTGAAAGAGTATCCACAGGTCAGCTCACCTTTGCAGCCCGTGATTCGGACTTTGAGGGACACGCCATAAAGCAGGGCGAAATACTTGCTCTTGACAACGGAAAGCTTTCTTTTGTAGACAAGGATCTTGCAAAGGCTGCATATAAGCTTACCAAGCGTCTGGTCAAATCGGACAGCTCCTTCGTTACGATCATTTACGGCTCCGACGTTACGGACGAGGCAGCGGAGGCTCTTAAAAAACAGGTGTCTTCCAAGTATTCAAATATTGACGTAAACCTTATCAACGGCGGTCAGCCGGTGTACTATTATATCATATCGGTGGAATAATAATTTCTGATATAAAATCCAAGCGGGCGAACAATGTTTTCGCCCGCTTCAGATTGTCGAAAAACTCCACACAGCGCAACTAAGGGGCAGCCCTCTATCGCAGGGCATGCCCCTCTTTTAAAACAGTCCACCGGACTGTTTTAAAATTCACCCTGGGCGTCGCTCCTGCGTAGGGGGATTTCGCTCCTGCGGGAGCGACGAAGGGGCGCTGCCCCCTAGACCCCCGCAAGCGCTCTAGCGCCGCGCTTGAGCCTGCGCTTTAATTTCCCAATGGTTTTTTCTACAGACTGAACGGGCGAACAATGTGTTCGCCCGCTTTTCACTTTTTAATGACCTTTACCCCCGGAGTTCCTGCCTGATATCTCCCCTATCTCGCAGCCGGTGTAATAATAGTTAAGTATCTCCCTGAAATCTGCTCCCTCCTCAGCCATTGCGTCCGCTCCGTACTGACTCATCCCAACCAGATGACCGAACCCACGGGAGGTAAATATCAGTACCCCCTCCCCGCTTGAACATTCAAAGCACGGAGAGGATATTTCCAGAATATCGGTAAATTCGTCCGCCGGTATCTCGGTCCCGCATACCGATACCGTGCTTACATAGCCCCGCTTGTTGACCTGCGTAAGTTCGACCCATTGGGAAAACTCAGAATCCTCCGTAAAATCGATACTATAGCTGTCAGACAGCCTTTTACGGAATTCCTCCGGAGATATGCTCACGGTGGTCTCTATGCCGTCAAGCTCCCCGTCTGCGGGACTTTCCACAGCCTGTAAATAAGGTATATCCTGCCCCCATGCGGTTTTCGCCGATTCGGTATGACCGGAGGACGCCGCATGAAATGCTGCGATCACAGGCTCCCCGCCATAGGTGAGAATGTAGTTTTCAGCCGATCTTGCGGCTCCGCTTACTCTCTCATATGCGGCGGAATAATTATCTCCGTAAAATTTCTTTGCCTGAGCTTCGGTAAAAAAGCCCTGATATAACCGTTCGTCGTCGCTAATGAGCGCGCCGTGCAGTCCCGGAGTCGGAGATTCCTTCTCGCTCTCATATCTGCGCTGTATGTATGTCCTTGCAAGAACAGCCTGCGCCTTCAGAGCCTCCGGCTCAAAGTCTGCGGGCATCTGCGCCATGACTGCGCCGGTAATGTATTCCTCCAGAGTATAGCTTTCACATTTTTTCTCTTCGGTGAAGTAAACTCCTACCGTAAAATCCGAGACCTCCTCAGGCAGAGCAGAGGCTTTTTCCGAATGCTGCGATGCCAACGCAAGACAGGGTATCGCCGCCATAAAAACCGTAAACACCGCCGCAGTCTGTATGTAATCTTTCATGGTTGTCCGTCCTTTCATTTTACTGTACATCTATGTTTATATGTATATGCCGGATCCATGAAAAATATGTCTGATGAAATTTGATTTTATTCAAACTTCAAATTCAGCTTTAATTTCAGAGAAATCATGTGTTCTCACTGTATTTTTGCAGGATTTTTTACCGCTTCCGCCGAATTTCAATCCGTATATTGCAAATTCAAGCCTATTAAAAAGATAAATGAATTTTTTTGCTTGACAAGCTGCAAAAAAGGGTGTATAATAAGGTTTAAAGACATTTAAGTGAAAAGAGTGATAAGCTATGGTAAATAATTCAGCAAGGGATCTGCTGTGCAAACGTTTTGTTGCCAACAATACGATAGACCCAAAATATTATGAAAGATACAGCGTAAAACGTGGTCTGAGAAATGCCGACGGAACAGGCGTCATGGCAGGACTTACAAATATATGCAACGTTCACGGCTATGTTGTCAACGAGGGTGAAAAATCTCCTATTAAAGGACAGCTTATTTACCGAGGCTATAATATAGACGATCTGGTTTCAAACGTCGTAAAAGAGAACAGGTTCGGATTTGAGGAGGTCGTATACCTTTTGCTTATGGGCGATCTTCCGAATAAGGAGGAGCTTTCGGCGTTCCGTGAAATAATTGCGGAAAACAGGCCTCTGCCTAACGATTTCTTTGAAGATATGATACTTAAGGCGCCCTCTAAGAATATTATGAACAAAATGGCTCGTTCTGTACTGGCGCTTTATTCCTACGATGAAAATCCGGAGAACCGTTCCCCGGAATACGAAATGGCAACGGCAATTTCTATAATTTCCAAGCTGCCCAATATAATGACCTCCGCATATCAGGTAAAAAAACGTGTTTTCGATAATAAAAGTCTGTTTATGCACCCCCTTATGCCCGAGCATTCCACTGCGGAAATGATCCTTGCGGCTATCAGACCCGACAGACAGTTTACCGATAAGGAGGCAAAGCTGCTGGACGTCCTGATGATGCTCCATGCTGAGCATGGCGGCGGAAACAACTCTACATTCTCCTGCCGTGTGCTTACCTCGTCAGGTACGGATCCGTACGCTGCCTATGCTGCGGCAATTGGATCGCTCAAAGGTCCACGTCACGGCGGAGCCAACCTGAAGGTTGCGGCTATGCAGCAGTGCATAAAGGAAAATGTATGTGATTGGGATGACGAAGGACAGGTCGCCGATTTCCTGCGGAAGATCCTCCGTAAGGAAGCGTTTGACCATACCGGACTTATATACGGCATGGGACACGCAGTATATACCATATCCGATCCGAGAGCAGTAATACTCAAGAAAAGCGCAAAGGATATGGCTGAAGGCACCGAATATGAAAAGGAGTACCGTCTGCTTGAAACAATAGAGCGGCTCACGCCTCAGCTTTTTGCCGAGGTCAAGGGAAACGATAAGGTAATGTGCGCAAACGTTGATATGTATTCCGGCTTTGTTTACAGAATGCTGGGTATCCCCGAGGATCTGTTCACACCTATGTTTGCGGTTTCCAGAATGCCTGGTTGGTGCGCTCACCGATTTGAAGAGCTTGTTACGGGAAAGAGGATCATACGTCCGGCATATAAGGCTGTGGCAAAGGAAAAGGAATATATCCCCATCGAGGACAGATAAAAAGAATAAAAAAGTGCAGCGGCGTCAAAAAAATTTGACGCCGCTTTTTTGAATATTTCCAACGGTTTCTGAAAAAATAATATAAGACCGAGCATAAAGGCATCACCGTACAATCTTTGTGAGGTGTTGCCTAATATATTATCAGGGTGCAAAACGCACCCTTGGAAAGCGGGTGGCTGAATGCAGTCAATATGGCAGGCTGAAACCTCTATGCCAGAGTTCCCTCCCCTCAGAGGGGACGTTAAAACCGAAGTTCTTATTATAGGCGGAGGGATAACAGGCATACTTACAGCCTATTTTCTACAAAAACAAGGTACGCCTTATATCCTCGTTGAAAAGGACAGGCTATGCGGCGGAACCACTGGCAAAACTACAGCTAAGATAACATACCAGCACGGACTGATCTACAGCAGGCTTTTCAACAGTCTGGGCGGTGAAAAAGCAAGAGCCTACCTTGAAGCCAACAAAAAGGCTTTTGAAGCTTTATCTGAGCTTTGCAAAAAAATTCCCTGCGATCATGAGATCAAGGATAACTACGTCTATTCCCTTAACAGACGTTCAGTTCTTGAAAAGGAAATGGCAGCGCTGGACAAAATAGGCTACAGAGCAAAGCTGTGCAGCGATATCCCCCTGCCATTTGCCAATGCCGGAGCGGTGTGTTTTCCAAAGCAGGCTCAGTTCAACCCCTTGAAATTTCTTGCCGGGATATCAAAAGATCTTAACATCTTCGAGCATACCTTCGTGCGGGAAATGCAGGGAAACACTGCGGTAACGGATATGAGCAGGATCCGTGCGGAGAAGGTGATAGCCGCTACTCATTTCCCGTTTATAAACAAGCACGGCAGCTATTTTCTCAAGCTTTATCAGCACCGTTCCTATATGCTAGCGCTGGAGAACGCCCCGGATCTCCACGGAATGTACGTCGATGAAGATAAAAAGGGAATGACGTTTCGCAACTACGGAAATTATCTTATCCTCGGCGGCGGCGGATCAAGAACGGGAAAAAACTGCGGCGGCTGGGAAACGCTGAGAAGCTTTGCAAAGGAAAAATATCCCGTCTCAAAGGAAAAATACCACTGGGCTGCGCAGGACTGTATGTCCCTTGACGGAATGCCATATATAGGACAGTATTCCTCACGTACCGCAGGATTTTACACTGCCTGCGGCTTTAATAAATGGGGAATGACCGGCTCCATGCTGGCGGCTATGCTGCTCAGCGATGCGGCGGCAGATAATTACAACGTGTATGCAAAGCTTTTTTCTCCCTCAAGAAGTATTTTTACTCCCCAGCTTTTTGCAAACTCCTTTGAAGCGGCCGCAAATCTTATAAGCCCGTCCAAAAAACGCTGTCCTCACCTTGGCTGCGCCCTTAAGTGGAACGCCGCCGAGCATTCATGGGACTGCCCCTGCCACGGCTCCAGATTTTCCAAGGACGGCAAGGTACTGGATAACCCCGCCAACGGTAATTTGAGGTAAGCAGGTTATTCCGCCCCCGACTGGGAAAACTGTTGTCAGGGCTAAGCCTCAGAACCTGTCTTCAAAAGCAATGTGTGCGGATTTGCCAAAAAGCCGTGTGCATTTTCCTGTAAAGACAGGTCCTTATACCAAATACGGAAAGGAAGCTTCAATATGGCAAAACAGGGTATGAAACGCCCGGAAACGACCCAGTCCGGACATGACGATACGGCGGCACACGTCCCCGAAATACAGGGAAAAGCAAAAAGAGGAAACGCCCATGTCAATCCTATCATTGCAGGCACGGAGGGTCCGTCTCTAAAGGTGTGGCATTCAACACCCTATTCCCGCAAAAATAAGGAAAAACCCATCTCAGACGTTTATCCGGTAATAGATAACGATCTGGCAAGAGACAACGTTGAAAACGATATGACAGCGGCTGATCTTCAGGATCTCTGACCGTAGTTCATTCAATAAGGCAATACCGCACAGCCGTTATGTGCGGTATTGCCTTTTATTCGTACCGGCTTGAAAAAAATGCGCCGGTATGGTATATTATTGATAAGAAGTATAAACGGAGGTGTACATTATGGGCGGAAAATATTGGGCGTTATCGGCGGAGCAGTTCAGACCCAGACCCTTTTCAGGCAGAAAAGCTCTAGAAAAAGCACAGAACGATCTGAAAATAAACAGCGAAGCCTTCGGCAGACGCAGCGGTCTGCTGCACGGTCAGAAAACTCAGCCCCTCTGCGATATGTATTACGGAAAATACAGCCTCGGCTGGAATGGCTGTGAGATAATTGCCGCCGCAAACGTCATGGAAATGTGCGGTCTGCCGCAGTATTTCCCGCAGGTCATATTTGAATTTGAGCTTAACCGTATGCATTACATTTTTCCCTCCGGTTACTGGGGAACAAGTCCTAAACGTCTGGGGAGATTTTTTTCCGCACACGGTCTGAGCTTTAAGCGAATCTTCCCGGAAAAGGAATTTGTGCAAAACTCCGCCGGCGGTAAACACTCCTGCGGCATAGTTTCTTTCTGGAACAATAAAAAGTCCGACCACGGAGCGGACTTTTTCAGCGGAGGACTTCACACCGTCGCATACCGGTATGATAACGGAAAGTATCTGGTTTATAATCTGTACGGCAGGGATACTTCTCCGAGAGAGGTTGAAAGTATCGCCGAAGTATTCAGCGACAGACGTTTTATTGTGGGCTATGTTTTCTGACATTCAAGGCAATACTGCACGTCCATCAAGTGCGGTATTGCCTTAATTACTTACATATTAAATTCCGACAGAGCCTTTCGGATAAGCATATCAGCTATAAAATTCAGCCGACAGTCTGCTCCGATCTTTCCACTGTTTCCTCGGCAAGAGCTTCGTCCTTGCTGAAATCGTGATCTATCCTGTCACGCCTTGTCTCGATAGGCTCTGTTCCCTCAACGCCCTCGGTAGCGTCGGGAACAAAGCAGGTCCTTATTGTGCTGAGAATAATGTTCATATCCTCGTGCAGCGACTGATGCTCAATGTACATCAGATCCATTTTAAGCTTGTCATAAGGGGTGGTATTGTACTTTCCCATGACCTGGGCATAGCCGGTAAGCCCCGCCTTCACCTTTAGCCTGTACTTGAATTCGGGCATGGTTTTTTCGTATTTTTCCGCAAGCTCGGGTCTTTCGGGACGAGGTCCCACAAAGGACATATCTCCCTTGAGGATATTGAAAAGCTGAGGCAGCTCGTCAAATCTGATCTTCCGTATAAGCTTGCCTACAGGAGTGATCCTGTCGTCGTTTTCCGAAGCGAGCCTTGCGCCGCTCTTCTTTTCTGCGTCAACTATCATACTGCGGAATTTCAGCACATTAAAGCGCTTTCCGCCGATAGTAAGTCTTTCCTGCGAATAGATCGCAGGTCCGCCGTCGTAAAGCCTGATAGCGGCAGCCGTCACCAGCATAAACGGCGATGCAATGATAAGTAAAACAGAAGCAAGCACCACGTCAAAAAGTCTTTTCATAAGCCGCTGCTCGAATCTCAGTCCGTCATTGCGGGAAAGCAGCAGCGGAGTATCAAACAAATGGAAATCCTCAGCGCCCCTGATGATGATATCCGAAAGCTTCGGATTTATGTACGTCCTTATGGAATGCTCGAAGGTGAATTTAAGCAGTTTGCTGCGCAGATCTGACGGGATATCGGATATCACCACCGCCTCGTAATTCAGTATCTGACGCTGTATCTCCTCGAGACTTTCTTCACAGCTGATTGATGCGCAGATCTTGTATTTGTCGGTACGCATACTCATTTTATTCACGAGATACCTTGCGTTCCTGTTGCCGTATACGATTATCATTTTTCTGGGCGGATACATTTTATTATAAAGCAAGGTGAAAACATAGCTCCATGCAAAGGCAAAAGCCAGCTCCAGAGCCGTCAGCACCAACATAGGAGTAACCGAGAGCCTTCCTCTGCCGATAAGGGAAACAAGCACAAATTCAATGAAATTAGTACCCAGTATCCCCAGCACCTGAGAACCGAAAAGTCCCGCAAATCTGGAATAACCCAGCCTGAAGCCGTTGAAGGTGCTTGCCGACATAAGGTAGATCACGGCGTAAATTCCCACCATAAGGATGTTTCCTCTGTTCCAGAAGCTGTCAAGCATATATTTATTGTAGTAATTGTACCATACATGAGAAAATCCCATCATAAATGTGTATATAATGATAAGCGCACCAAGAAAATTCAGCAGTCTTTTATACTGTTCTTTGTTTTTTGAATTTTTATTCAAAAAGATACCGCCTTTCATATTTTTTACATAAAAATTTCTTTTTCTTAATTTTACGAATTAATTATATCATATTTATTCTGATTAATCAAGCGTTACACACAATTTTCACCAATTGGGACGGTTTTCATAGCAGATGATAACTTTTCCTTGCAGACCGGTACCCCGCCCTGTAGGATACTGCCATGCAGCGTGCGGGATTTGCCGCAAGGAGATGTACAAAGTTCATTGCACCAAAACACTAAACCGCACAAAATTTGTTGCACTGAAACGTGCAACAAATACTGAATTATGTCCGAATTAAAAAATAAAACATATTTTCATTTCAGAAACTCATTCCGGAGCGGCACCGTCCCGCCTGCTTTGCGGACAAGCTCTTCTGAACGCATTTTACAGTACAAAGCACGGACAACCGAGTGATCAACAACACCATAAACATAAGGCACAAACGAAACCGACACCGCTTTGATAAACAGTGTCGGTTCTTGTTATTTTGTTTGGTTGGGTGAAGTCCCCGATAAACTGGAATTTAATTTTGTAACTGTAACTGCTCAATGATAAAATCTACATTTTCTTCAATAGACTTCGTTCCATCAATGCGTATGATAGGACATTTCAAAGATTGTATCCATTCTTCAACAGTATTTTCTGGACGAGATTTAACAAGTTCAAAGAATTTTTCTTCCTGCTCATATAAATCTCCGCCAGGCAACATTCTATTGCCAAATTTCTGAAAAGACCGATTTTTAACCCGTTGTACCCGAATATCTCTCGGAACATCAATCAACACGGCATACTGAAAAAATGGGGAGATAGTCTCTCCATAATCGCCTTTTACAGAGGCAAATACAAAGTTTTCATGTTTTTTGATCTCATAAAAAAGGAGTTGCTCCACTTCTTCACGAGTGCGTGGAGAATCGTAGGTATAATGCGGGTCTGTCTTTGGGAAATAAAGATCCTCGTTATCAATAAAATGAAATTTCAATTCTTTTGCCAATGCTTTCCCTATAGTACTCTTTCCCGCACCATTTAGGCCACATACAATAATTCCTGTTCCCATAAAAACCTTCCATAAAATTTCGATTTATCGAGCACCCTCGACAGTATAATTATGCCACAAAAGATCCCGGAAGTCAATATTCATTCCCGATTTCACTCCTCATTGGAGTGATCTCCCGGAAAGAGCAAGTCCGCCGGCTTGGCACTAATCTTGCAAATTTAATGTTTAACGTTAAATATTTTATGTGTATAATATATAAATCCGGTGCAAAATGCAGTGCAATATTTATGAGATCAAACAAATTTAACGATAAACATTAAATTATTATTGACAAATGCAAATTAGTATGCTATGCTGTATTTAACGTTAAACGTTAAATATTTAATGAAACGTAAAAATATAAAAGAGAGGTTTTTATTATGGAGAATGAAAAGTACTTAAAAAGGATCAGAACGGCTTGTACTGCGGCGATACCTATACTTCTGGTATTTCTTGTTCTGCCTGTTATAGGCGCCGTGACGTCAGCGGTTTCCGGGTTCATAGAGGGCTGGAACGAGGCTGCTTCAGAAACACCGTCAAGCACTCCCGATCTGACAGTTGTAAATGGCATAAAGATGATTTTTGCATTGATAACAGCGGCAGTGCTTATCGTAGCGGTAGTGTGCATGGTGATAAGCGTTATACAGCTGTTTATCCGGCTAAGAAATAGCGAATCCCCGTTTACCGAGCTGAGCAGCAAAAAGGTACGCAATGTGGGAATTTTTCTGATGCTTATTGATCCTGCTTATACGATGTTTTATCTTCTGGCGTTCGACAAGCTGCAGATCACTCTCGGACTTCACTTTTCGGCGGGAATACTGATATACTGCTTTTCGCTGATATTCAAATACGGTACATATTTACAGCAGCAATCGGACGAAACTTTATAAGGAGCGGATAAAAATGGCAATAATACTCAGACTGGACAGGGTTATGGCAGACAGAAAAATAAGCCTTAACGAGCTGAGCGAACGTGTAGGAGTATCAAATGTGAACCTGTCAAAGCTGAAAACAGGAAAGGTAAGCGCTATCAGATTTTCGACCCTTAACGCAGTGTGCAAAGCGCTGAAATGCCAGCCGGGGGACATTCTGGAATATACGGAGGACGAAACGGATACTGATTGACAGGGCATTGAGCATATGGTATAATTAGTTTAAGGCAGCACCGCACAAAGATTGTGCGACAGATGCGCAGTCAGATTTTTCGTCAGATTGTACAGAAACGACACAGGAATACTGTCGTATTTCAAGGAGTTTCTGTGCGATATGACGGAAAATAATGCAAGCAGATGGC
>JAGAJO010000003.1 GCA_017626015.1 Ruminococcus sp. | reverse complement strand
GATGAATATTTAGCTGATAAGTCCTATTTTGAGGCAGGGCTTTGATTCTTATACCCTGATTTCGGCGGTGACGTGATAATTTGCGATATTTGGCTTGGGGATAGCATAGAAAGAGGGGGCTGTTGCGGTTGCAACAGCCCCAAATATAATATAATATTATTTTTTTAATAAATAACAATCATAATAATACAATATATATTTTAATTAATATAATTATATTATTATGAATTTAATATACATATTATCTATGGGATATAGGGACCATCTTTTCTTACAGCTAAATTAAGGTTTATAAAAATCACTTATATATATGAAAAAACTAAACTGGAACTTCAATGGAGATTTAATTTAATATGGGTCAGATGTGTCAAAAAGCCGTATGTGGTCTGACTTATATTGTAATATTTGTGATGGAATTATTTGTCTTAAAATGTGCTAAAAAAATAAAAATCCGTAAAACAAGGTAATTTTGTACCAAAAAAACTTATTTTACGGAAAATAAATTTATTTTAGATTCTTATGGAAATAATAAGAAACTGTTTTTCAATACTAATATAATAGTAAGATCATCAGTTTATAAGATATGCTTCTCCTCCATATAAAATAATATAAATATTTTCAAGTGTAGTTTTGGACATTTTAAAGATGTTAGTCTCTTTATCACTAAGAAACTTTTGTTGCTGCTTGGCTTTTAAACGATCCAAATATATCTCTATTGTATTAATAATTTCCGGTATTTCGTTAAATAGAACCCTGCTCTCAAACTTCGTATATCTTTTACGCCATCTAGCAATTGTAAAATAAATACATTCTTTGCCTAAAAATATTGACTGGTTCATTATTTTCGAGAATGTTATATCATTAGTTCTGCATAGTTTCAGCCAAGGCTTAAAATCTTTCTTAAACTCATTAAACAATACTTCATCATTATGGGAAAGCTGTAGCTCATTTATTTGATTAATATCGGTGACATCGGTTACTTCATCGCATAAATGATCTACAGAATTTTCATTATTCGATCTAAGTTCATATTTGAGTTCTTCGAACTTTTTTATTTCCTCTTGAAAATCATTTTGAAAAGAACCATTCGTGCTTTCTGGATAATTGTCCTTTATAGCTTCTGATACTGCTTGATAGTCATTTACAGAATTATTGGATTCAGCTTGTATTTCATCATCAGTAGTATTTGTACTATTATTTACATCATCGATAGATATAATCTGTATTTTCTTAATTGTTTCAGAAGGAGTACCTTTGTATCTCCCATTATCAAACAATTGCTGATAAGTCTCTTTACCTAATGCATTAGTACTAAAACGGTTCATTATAATATAGTGCCATACTCCAAGTAAGAACGGCTCAATGTAGATATGATCTATTTTGCTCAATCCATTCTTAGTAATTGGCTGCCCGTTTCCCTCAATATAAAACTCGTCATCATCTTTTATGGTTGAGTCATTTTCGATAATATATAGTAAGCTATTTATTACGATCTTACAATCTTTAATTTCGAGAAGATGTTTTATCATGTCTTTTGTTACTGACAATGCTTTAGATTTTGTACTTATAACGTCTTCATGAAAGATGCTTTTACGATCAGAGTCAGTTATTCTATTTTCTTCTTCTTTAGATAAATTAGAAACGCAGCGTTTAAAATTGGATGTCCTAATTTTGAATGAGTCAATTTTGTCTTTTTCTACATTATATTCATCTAGATAGTAGATTTTCATCAATGCTTTTAGCATTACAGGCTCTGTGATATATTTTTTCTTTTTATCTATTCTGTAAATATTTGGAATTTCAGCTTGGGTTTTTATTCTCAGCAATTGTGACATAAAAATTCCTCCACAGAGATATGGATTAGTTAATTCGTTATTCTGTTCCATAAGTATACTCCCAAAATGAAATTAACGACGAAGAAAGATTGTGGTAAGACCACATGAATGATTTACATACAAGATGAGTCGTCGAATTTTTGTTAAATCAATAAAATATGGTAGAGGATAATAGACAACCATATCGTTGAAAAACTATAATATTACCTTTAACAGCGTAAGATTAACAGGTTTATTTGTTTTAACAACAAAAGCTATTGCGTTTAACTATTTTAACTGTATAATAGAGCTTGAAAGATTTAGGTCAGAAGACATACTCTTCAGCTTAAATACTATTATACCATTTTTCTCCTCTGTTGTCCAGTATTAATTTTCCAATAATACATAGTACTCAACTAGGGGAAAAAATAAATTATGTGGAGGGATTCTTTATGAAGAAGATTAACAAAAAATTATTAAGTCTGGTGAAGCATCCAGTAAAGTTGCCGCTGGGGATCGTTAAAAAGGAAGAAGGCTATTGGAATAGTAAAAATCATTTCACCGATTTTACTATCACCGGAATAGCCTATTATAAAGAAACAGATGATGATTCATCAGCTAACGGATGGGTAAGGCTAACGTGTAAAAGAAGCAATGGAAGTGAGCTTGAAGCACACATTCCTTTAACTAAGATAAGGAAGCTGCACGCAAGTGACTATCTGCCGGGGGAGTTAATGTACTTTTCAATAAGTGAGAGTCGGTTCAATAGCTTTATTAATGAGCTAGTCTCGATCTCTCTGGCAGGCATTGCTCCGCAGGAGATCATGGTGTTAGGTCAGGGGTTCAACCGTATTGCAAATACTAATAAAATGGTGTTTGCTATAGGTGATGAGATTATCAATGCCGCCGAGAACGATTTGGTTATTAATAAGTGTGAGTATAAGCTGAAATCACATTACAATGGTAAGGGATATCTTAATTTAATTATGAAGGCCTGCGACTCCAAGACTTTTCCGGCGGTATTGTTGCTGACGGTGCTCTCATCTTATGTCAAACACTTGATAGAAGAAGGTACTAATTCCGAGTTTGGCTTCAACGTCTATGTCTACGGAAAGACCGGCACGGGCAAGACATCGATTGTAAAGTTCTATTTGGATCTCTTCAATGATAGTGCAAATATCGCATCGCTATCCAGCGAAAAGAGAGCGATAAAACAGCTAAGTCAGTTCACTGACCAAGTGATCGGTGTTGATGACCTTAATCTGACCTCATCTTCAAGAGTGAAATATGCAAATGAAGCAAAGGCTTCGGAGTTTATTCAGCTCAACCAAGGTGCGGGTAATAGCATATACAAAGATGTAAATGCGAAACTAAATAATGTTGCATTTATGACAGCTGAGTATGTGCTTAAAAATCATAGTTCAATAAACCGCTGCCTACTTGTGGAAATAAAAGAGGCTTTTGATCACAATGAATTGACCTACCTGCAAAATAATCAGGATAAATATTTCGCTTTTATCCTTGATTTTATCAAGTGGATTTGCAAGGATTACGACAGGTTAAAAGCCAAGGCGAACAATGAGCTTGCACTGCATAAGCCTGATTATAAAGTGTACCCCGAAGAGAAATTCGAGGGTGCTGCAAGAGTGTTACGAACCAAACAGTTGCTTGATGTCACTATGGCTATGTTCAGGCTATTCCTAAAGGAAGTGCTTGATCTGGACGGGGACAGTATTAAAAAATTCTCGGACAAGATCAATACCTCTATGGAAGAATGTTTTGCAGATACATTTGCACATATCTCCACAGATGAGAATGATCCGGGAAGAGAATATGTCGATAAGCTTATGTCAAAGATCCTTTCTCGGCAAAGTGAAGATGATATAGTAACCAACGATGAAAAAGAATATAAAAGGGGACTAAAGAAAGCAAAAAAAGAAAAAAAGTTGCCACAATATATATTCTATTACAATAATGGATACTTGTTCGTCCAAAATAATATATTGATATCATGGTTTAAAGATAACATGAGCTCTGAATTAAAGATTACAAAGACTGATGTATTAAAACAACTAAAATATCACGGCTTGATAGAAATAGTTGCCGGAGAGACTACAGGTAAGCTTGATGCATCTGGAAAATCAAAAAGAAATTATTATAGGATCCAGCTTAATCGTCTTAAAGTAATTGATCAAGAAGATCAGCGTAGGATATGGGGCGAGGTTATAAATGACTACTATGATTTGAAATGGGCTGGTGATCACCGTAACATAAATTGTTACGGAACATGGGGCGGAAAACATATATCAAATGATGTTATTAACGGCGATGATAAAAAAGATATCTTAGATGAGGATGAATTTAATTATGATGATTTGGAAGAATGTGATGCTTCTCAAAATATCACAAATTATAATACAGATGGGTGTGAGAGATTTATGTCAAAAAGAGCAAAGAAATCTAAGAAATCATATAAATTAATGATATAAGCGAAGAAGCTTTTATATTTTATCGAATAACGAGTAAATCTAATTATATAATATCTTACTGTACTATAAATCAATTGGTTTGCTATTACAGTAAAAAAATTCAGGGAACAGGAGGTGAACCGCATGAAAGACAATATAGAAGTCCCGATCTACGAGAAGCAGAATCTTACTATCGAGGAGGCTGCCGAGTATTCCAATATCGGTCAGAACAAGCTCAGAGAACTTACTGCTGAAGAAAATTGCAGATTCGTTTTATGGGTAGGAACCAAAAGGCTCATCAAGCGTAAGTTATTTGATGATTTCATTACTAATTCTTACTCGATCTAAGTAAAAAATACATAGGCGGACGCTGACATCGTCCGCCTAAATTATATAAGGAGGTTCAATTATGGCTAAAAGGCGCACAGACAGTAGAGGCAGAGTGTTAAAAAAGGGTGAAAGCGAGCTATCTGACGGTACTTACAGATACAGGTATTCCTTACCGAACGGTAAACGCTGCTACAAGTATGCTAAAACTCTGGACGAGCTGCGTAAGAAAGAAAACGAGATAGATACTAGCAAGGTTTATGGTATTCGAGCCGATTCGGATAGTGTAACGCTGAATCAGATAGCTGATACATGGTTTAATCTGAAGAAGGGCTTGAAAGACAATACCTATCAGAATTACAGGTATATGTATGACTTTTTCGTCAGACCAGACCTCGGAAATTGCAGAGTCAAAACTATCAGACACTCCGATGTGTTGGGATACTACAACACTCTGGTCGATGAGCGTGGATTAAAGCCGACCACTATTGATAATATTCATACGGTACTTCATCAGGTGTTCGATCTTGCAGTTCAGGATGGTTACCTCAGGACTAACCCGTCAGACAATGCTCTTAAGCATCTTAAACTGGCTCGTAATCTAGAGACCGAAAAGAAACGTGCGCTCACTCGTGAAGAGCAAGACATTTTTCTGAATTACCTCTCCCGAAATCACCAATACCATCATTGGTATCCGATATTCTACATTATGCTAAATACCGGTATGCGAGTGGGCGAGATCACAGGTCTCCGCTGGGAAGACGTTGATTTGGAGAACGGATTCATCAACGTAAATCACACACTCGTTTACTATAATCATAGCAAGAACGGCTGCTATTTTAATATCCACACTCCCAAAACTAAAGCAGGGGAGAGGACGATACCTATCCTTAATGGAGTTCGTGAAGCCTTAGAGCAGGAGTGGCAGTTCCAGCAAGATATTGAGGTAGAATGTACTGTGCAAATAGACGGCTATACTGATTTCATATTCGTTAATCGTTTCGGCAATGTACATAACCAGAACACGCTGAACAAGGCACTGAGACGTATCGCCCGGGATTGCAACGAGGATATCATATCAAAGTCAAGAGGTAAATCTACCGTTACGCTTTTGCCGAGATTCAGCTGTCATTCTCTCAGACACACCTTTGCCACAAGACTTTGTGAGGCAGGTGTTAACATGAAAGTCATTCAGGAGGTATTAGGTCATGCAGACTTCGGAACAACTATGAATGTCTATACTGATGCCACAAAAGACCTGCAGCAGAGGGAATTTAAGGCACTTGAAAGCTTTCTAAATGACGAAAGCAGAGATGACACGTAAAGAAAATCACCGATGTGCTTGGATTTCACATCGGTGATTTTTTATTATACCCTATTATATTTTCGCATCAAAATGGTGTAAATTTGGTGTATTGGTGTAAAAAAATGTGGATTTAGCACCTATAAAACCACGTATTTACGCACTTTTATCAATCCAAGCTCTTCATCGTCGGGAAAAGAAGCACGTCCCTGATAGCGGGGGAATTTGTAAGCAGCATAACGAGTCTGTCAATGCCGTAGCCTATTCCTCCTGTAGGTGGCATTCCTATTTCAAGGGCACGGAGGAAATCCTCGTCAATACGGTTGGCTTCATCATCGCCCTGCTTCAAAAGCTCCTCCTGCTCCTCAAAACGCTGTCTCTGATCTACGGGATCGTTAAGCTCCGAGTATGCGTTGCACATCTCCCTGCCGGTAATGAACAGCTCGAATCTCTCAACATAATCGGGATCTTCAGGCTTTCTCTTGGTCAGGGGCGAGATCTCGACCGGGTGATCCATGATAAAGGTCGGCTGTATCAGATGCTCCTCAACGTATTCCTCAAAGAACAAATTCAGGATATCACCTCGCTTGTGTCTTTCCTCATACTCGATGTGACACTTGTCCGCAAGAGCCTTAGCCTCCTCAGTAGTCTTTACCGTACTGAAATCCACTCCCGCATACTTTTTCACAGCGTCTATCATGGTCATTCTTTCAAAAGGCTTTCCCAGATCTATCATGTATTCGCCGTAAGGAACGCAGGTGGTACCGCATACCTCTTCGGCAACATGGCGGAACATATTTTCAGTCAGATCCATCATGCCGTAATAATCCGTATATGCCTGATAAAGCTCCATAAGAGTAAACTCGGGATTGTGACGTGCGTCAACGCCCTCGTTTCTGAATACCCTGCCGATCTCATAAACCCTTTCCAGTCCGCCGACGATCAGACGCTTAAGATATAGCTCCAACGAGATCCTCAGCTTAACGTCCTCGTCAAGAGCATTATAGTGAGTCTCAAAAGGTCTTGCCGCAGCTCCTCCTGCGTTGGATACCAGCATAGGAGTTTCAACCTCCATAAAGCCCCGACCGTCCAGGTATCTCCTTATTGAAGATATTATCTGTGAACGCTTGATAAAAGTATCCTTGACTTCTGGATTGCAGATAAGATCGGTATATCTCTGACGGTATCTTGTGTCCTGATCCTTAAGACCGTGCCACTTTTCCGGCAGGGGAAGAAGCGATTTGGAAAGCAGAGTGACCGACTGGGCATGAATGGATATCTCGCCCATTTTCGTTCTGAAAACATAACCCTCTACGCCCACAATATCGCCTATATCTCCCTTTTTGAACAGGTCGAACTCTTCCTTTCCTACCTCGTTCATGCGGACATAAACCTGTATTTTATCCGTCTTGTCACGGAGATCAAAAAAGCTTGCCTTACCCATAAGACGTCTTGACATTACCCTGCCCGCAGAGCTGACAATGATCCTGTTCTCCTCCAGCAAAGCTTTGAGCTTTTCCTCGTCCCCGTCTGCCTGAGATCTGCATTCAGCCTCGATCCTCTCATACTCCGCCTTAGCGTCAGCACAGGAAGCGGTGACGTTATATTTAGTGATCTCAAAGGGATTTCTTCCCGCAGCCTTAAGCTCCGTAAGCTTATCCATCCTTATCTTCTTAAGGGAATTTATTTCCTCCTGCGACAGCTCCTCATCGGGAGCGCCGTTTATAATTTCCTCGCTCATCTGTTTATTTCTCTCCTTATAAAACACCTAAAATCAGAGGTTACGGCGTCCTGATCCAAGCGTGGCAAAGCCGCCGCTATCCCCTTCCGATCTTAAAGCATACTTCCTCAGAAGCTGTCTTCACAAGCAAATACACGCATCTTTTCGGCAGACCCGCACACATTTCTTATGAATACAGATTCTTATTCTCTGCTGATCTCAACGACTTCAAACTTGAGAGTTCCTGCGGGGGCCTCCACCTCAAAAACATCTCCTACCTTCTTTTTAAGAGCAGCCTTGCCGATAGGCGATTCGTCCGAGATCTTGCCGTTATCGGGATCCGACTCGGTAGAACCTACTATCTGAAGGGATTCGATCTCGTTGAATTCCAGATCCTTAAGCTTTACATATGAGCCTACTCCTATTTCATGAACGGAAACCTCGTCGTCCTCAACTACCGTAGCGTTTGAAATAAGGATCTCCAGCTCGTTGATCCTTGATTCAAGGATCGCCTGCTCGTTTTTAGCCTCGTCGTACTCGGCGTTCTCAGAAAGGTCTCCGAAAGAACGTGCCTCCTTGAGCTTTGCGGCAACCTCCTTACGCCTTACAGTAACAAGATACTCTCTTTCCTCCTGAAGCTTTGCAAAACCTGCCTTTGAAACCGTCTTATTAATTTCCATTTATCAACACTCCTATGCTTAATATGCTGTGCGGTACTATCAAATAATTATTATACAATATTAAATAATATTTGTCAAGTCCGCAGATTCAATGATCAGCAGCTGCACGGCAGCAATAAAAATCCTCCCGCACGTCAATAATGACTGTACGGGAGAAAACCAACATTCTTCCGGATCGTCAGCCTCTTACTTTAAAATGCACCGGCATACCGTTTTTCATTGCGATCTTAACGTCGCCCTGAATAAGAGGGAGAAAATATTTTATAGCTTCGGGGGCGATATCGTTTCCAGATGCGCTTATCCATTCCTTTGGGAAAAATTTTTCTTTATTGGCGATCTCGTGAGAATCCGCACTCTCTACCGTTACAACATAAGGAATATCACTTATTCTCCTGAAGCACATTGTCTTGCCGGTCTCACCTGCAAGAGCCGCCTTTACTCCGGCAGCTCCTATCTGCTCCGCTTCGTCGATGTCCGTTTTGGAGCATATATGCGATGAGCAGCGCTGCATAACGTTCAGCTCCACTGAACGGACCTTGCAGCCTATATTGTCCCTTACAAGCTGCTCAAGGGCTTTTCCTATACCGGAAAGATACTCGTGTCCGAAATTATCCACCATGACTGGCTTGCTTTTTTCTCCGGCGATCTTAACTCCCTCACTGACGGCAACAATTACCGCCTTGTACTTTGCCTGCTGGTTGCGCACGTCCTCCAGGAACTTCTCTGCGGAAAAGTCGCATTCCGGCAGATAAATAAGATGAGGTGCGATCTCGTCGTTGGCTCTCAGCACGCAGGTAGACGCAGTAAGCCAGCCCGCATGTCTTCCCATGATCTCGATTATAGTTACCGATTCAATAGAGTACACCGAGCTGTCCCGGATAATTTCCTGAACCGTTGCCGCAACATACTTAGCCGCCGAACCGAAGCCCGGAGTATGATCCGTGACCGGCAGATCGTTGTCGATGGTCTTTGGGATACCGATGACCCTTATATCCGAGCCTGCGCCCTTAAGATAATCCGAAAGCTTTGCAACGGTATCCATAGAGTCGTTTCCGCCGATATAGAAAAACGCCTGTATGCGGTGCCTTTCAAAGCAGGCAAGTATTTTTTCATATATTTCTCCGCCATACTCCACCGGCGGGAGCTTATATCTGCACGAGCCTAAAACGGTAGAAGGAGTCTGCCGCAGCAGCTCCATATCCTCATTGGATTTTATGACAAGCTTCAGATCGGTAAGCTCGTCGTTGATTATTCCCTCGATCCCGTTTATTGAACCGAAAACAGCGTCAATTTCCGGAGTCTTAAGAGCCTCCTTGAAAACGCCCACAAGTGAAGCGTTTATAGCGCAGGTAGGTCCGCCCGACTGTGCCACAGCGATATTCATATAAATTTCTCCTTTATAATATTATTATATTTTTTATTATTATAGCATATAATATCACAAAATAAAAGCGTTTGTCATATTTTTCTCCCAAACTTTTCACATTTCCACAAAATCGCAGAATAAATAACTGCCTGCTGTGTTTATTTTGCAGATTTAATATCTTTTTTCTTAATTTTAGCTTAATTTTAATTATGTAACCGAATTTTAATTGACAACAGCATACTAAAAATGTATAATAATATAGTAGAATTTTAGAAAATCGTAATTTTGCTCAGTGCAGAAAGGAAGAAAATAAACAAAATGTCTGACAATAATAATCGGAATTCCAGAAATGACCGTAATTATCAGAACCGTCCTCAGAACCGCAGACAGGAACCGCCTCCGGCAGCGTCCGGCGGATTAAGCTCCACTATAAAAGGTATTATCGCAATTATGCTTACTCTTATGGTTGTGATAATTGTAATAATGGTATTCGCAAAAAGTCTTTTTGTAAATGATAATAAAGAACCTGACAAGACAGGAAAGCTTACTGTCACGGAATATATCCCGCCGGAAACCACGACCGAAGAAACCGCCGAGAAGACCTCTAAGAAATCCTCTAAAAAGACGGAAAGCAAAAATGACGACGAGGACGATGAGGATGACGATCCCAACGAGGATTATCAGACTATCAGCTGCACCAGCGCAGTTTACCTCCACCCTGAGCCGACTTCAAGCTCCGCCAACCTGCTGACGATCCCTGCGGGCGCAGAGTGCAAATTCTACCGTAACGAAAACGGCTGGTATTATGTGGAGTATAACGGTACCGAAGGCTATGCATGGAACACATTTTTCACGACTCCCGCCGAGGAATGATCTCTGAAAAAAATAACGGACGCCTGATTTCTGCAAGCTCACAACGCAGAAATCAGGCGTTTTTTTCGGAAAATCACTTGCCGCTTTTACGGCTTTTTGACTCTGTCATCCCATAGCTCATATCTATCAGCGAAAACACCTTGTCACAGTCTACCGAACCGTCAAGCAAAATCGATATCCATGAGGATTTGCTCATATGATAAGCCGGAAGAAAACCCTTTTCCTCCAGAAGAGAGCCAAGCATCATGGGACTGCACTTTACGTTAAGAACGTCCAGAGTGCTATCCCCCTCCAGACCGAGACGCTTGGGAGCTACCTCCATGATAAGCGCAAACCACTTTCTGTTATCCTTATGTCTTAAAACAAATGACGGATCGTCATCCCACGGGTAATCAGGAGAAACCCCGTAAGTCTTGAGCGAATATTCCACGACCGATCTTTTATCGGCTTTTTTCATACTCATCACCCCCTCTTTATCACTATTATAGCATATCGCCGTTAAAATCGCAATCCTCGGCAGGAAAAATTTCACGGCATACCAGACGTTTAGGGTACCGACGGAAAAAAATCCGAAAGCCCTTGAAATACTTGGCGAAATATAGTATAATGATTACTGTATGAAACTGTACCGCACAGAGCGGATCATGGGAGGTAATATACTATGAAAATGCTTACTATTGACAAAATTTACACATCGGATATGCTGGATATCCAGAAAAAAAGATACGAAAATGCCGCACTGGAATTTCAGAAGCTTTACGGCGAAAAGCCGAAATACTTCTTCTCCGCTCCGGGACGAACTGAGGTCTGCGGAAATCACACCGATCACAATCTCGGCTGTGTAATGGCTGCAGGAGTTTCGCTGGACGTTATTGCGGCGGTATCCCCTGCCGACAATATGATCATCACCGTAAAGTCCGAGGGATTCCCTATGGACGAGATAAACGCCGATGACACCGGGATCTGCGAGGAGCAGAAGAATACCTCCGCCGCCCTGATAAAAGGAATGGCTGCCGGTTTCAGAAAAAACGGTCACAATGTCGGAGGTTTCAAAGCTTATACAACCTCCAACGTACTTAAAGGCTCGGGACTCTCTTCATCGGCTGCGTTCGAGGTCCTTATAGGCACTGTCCTCAACGGCCTCTATAATGACGGCAGGGTATCGGACGTTGAGGTTGCTCAGCTGGCTCAGTATGCCGAAAATGTTTACTTCGGCAAGCCTTCCGGACTTATGGATCAGATGGCTTCGTCTGTGGGCGGCTTTATCACCATAGACTTTGCAGACATAAACGATCCGGTTATAAATTCCGTTGATTTTGATTTTTCCGCAAGCGGTCACTGCCTTTGCATTGTGGACACCAAGGGAAATCATGCCGATCTTACACCCGAATATGCTGCGATCCCCCCTGAAATGAAATCGGTTGCTCAGTTTTTCGGCAAGGAGTTCCTGCGTGAGATCTCCAAAGAGGACGTACTTGAAAACATATGCGAAATAAGAAAGAAATGCGGCGACAGAGCGGTACTGAGATCGCTCCACTTCTTCGACGACAACGAAAGGGTGAGCAGGGAAAGCGCAGCTCTCAACAACGGTGATTTCGGCTCATTCCTTAAGCTTGTGAACGAATCCGGAAACTCATCTCTGGCATATCTTCAGAATATTTTTGCTCCCTGCTCAGTCAGAGAGCAGGGTCTTACCCTTGCGCTGTACCTTGCCAAGTCCATACTCGGAGACGAAGGTGCGTGCAGAGTTCACGGTGGCGGCTTTGCGGGGACTATTCAGGCATTTGTTCCCGTGCATAAGCTTGAAAAATTCAAAGCGGAAACAGAAAGGGTATTCGGAGAAGGCGCCTGCTATGTGCTTTCTGTCAGAAACTGCGGAGGAACGCAGGTCATTATTTAAAGTACGTCATTGCCTTGTCATAGAGTATATTTCCGAGGCGTGCGGGAGCTTTTCCAACACGTCCGAATAAAGGAGCTAATCCAATGAAAAAACCTTTGAACACAATAAGATCGGGATTAAAAAAAATGAAGGCGTCTCAGGTAAAGCTCCGGCTTTCCACCTGCGGTGAGATAATGATCGACGGACTTAATTTTGCTTTCGGAGTAGAAAGCGCAGGCGCCGCATCCGACAAGGGACTCTGCGTTTCCATATCTGGAGAAGCGGTAGACAGCGGAGAGGTCACATTCTCCGATCTGGAATATCACGAGCAGCACGGCGGAAGTATCACTGTGGTAAAGCATGATTTTCCCGTTGTCACAAAAAAAGACGGGAAAAGGATCTATCAGGCAAGGTTTACAAGAATACCGATCACCGAATATTCCTCCGGAGCTTTTTTCAGAAAGGTTACGGAGCAGGACGTTATAAACAGAATAAACGCTCAGATAAGCTTTCGGGTCACACCCCATTACAGCGGCAGCAATACCCCGGAGGTCATGCTGTCCATTTATCCCTATGACAACCCGCTGACAGGTTCGGCAACTCAGTGGCTCAAGGTAACGTCCGACAAAGACTATTTTCTCAATAAATCCAAACATAAGCAAGGGAGAACCTGAAAATGCGAATGAGACGTAAAAAAAATCTTGAAGAAAGACTTGCCCGCTGCGGAGACAGGATAATTTATATGGATCGTGAGGACAAGAATTTCAGCGTAAAGGACACAAAAGACCTTTTTGAATTTGAAAGGATCTTCGGAAACCCAAATCCTGTAGAGCTTGAGATCGGCTGCGGAAAGGGACAGTTTGCAAGAGAGATCGCCAAGCGGAATCCTCATATAAATTATCTGGCAGTGGAGAAAAGCTCAAACGTGATCGTAGATGCGGCAGAGGCGGCAATAAAGGAGGATATACCGAATCTGAGGTTTGCAAGGGGGAGCGCAGAGTATCTGGACTGTTTTATACCCGAAAGATCGGTCGGAAATATTTATCTGAATTTCAGTTGTCCATACCCGAAAAACACCTATGCCGCTCACAGGCTCACCCATGGGAATTTTCTTAAAATCTATAAAAAAATTCTTACAGACGGCGGAGAGATACATCAGAAAACAGATAATATGCATTTCTTTGAATTTTCATTGGAGCAGTTTTCCGAAAACGGCTTCACATTAAAAAATATTTCGCTCGATCTTCATAAAAGCGGTTTTGAAAACAACATCGTCACCGAGTACGAGCAGAAATTTTCCGAACAGGGTCTGCCGATATACAGGCTGGAGGCATATATAAGAAAATGAAAAAACAAAAGCATGAACGCACTCCTTGGACAAAGAAGCGAAAGGTCAAGCTGGCAGCATGGCTTATTATCATACTTGCCGTTGCCGCCGGATTTTTACACCAATATATTATCCACACCGAAGGACATATAAAATCTCACCTTGAAAAAAACAAGACGGCTTATTCTCAGGCGGCTCAGATGCTGCTTGAAAGACCCACAACGTCGGAGGAATTTGTAAGCAGCGTTAAGGACGAGCTTGAACGTGTGGGAGCGGTATCTCCGGACAGAAAATTCAGCATAGGTCTGCTGGAGGACAATCCCTATTACAAGGATTCGCTGGAGCTGCTTAAGGCCGTAGAAAGCGCAGGGATACAGGACGTAAAATCAACAGCCGAAACGGTAAGATTTTATCACAAGTCAAGATTTGTTCTTATCTATTCTCCTGAGAAGGAAAATATAACCGGTGCAGAAAAAATCGGAGACGGGTGGTTTTATATAAAATCCTTCTGATTTCCATTCCACTGCAAAAATGTTAAGAAAATGCTGATCAATGAATCTCTCCCCGCCTTCGGCGGGGAGAGATTCACCTAAATACGTTATCTGCGGGGCAGTGAATTTTAACAGCGATTTAGTGGTGCTTTCTCAATTAAGGTGTAAAAACGGGCGGAATCATATCCGCCCGTTTTTATGCTATTTCTTTTTCTTTCTTATCTTTACGCTTAATCCAGGCGATGAACCTTGACAAGATACTTTTTTTTTTGATTTCTCCGTTTTCTGAGATACGTTATCAGCAACGGTATCCTGCGGCTTAGGCTCCGCTTTTTCCGGCGCTTTATTCACAGCGGGAGCGTCGGCGTAAGCCTTTGCAAACAGCTGCTTCTGTGAATCCACCGGCACCGCACCGTTTGCCTCCGCTCTTACATAAATTCCGTCAGGCTGCATAACTCTTGCCTTAACATTATCTGCAAGCTCCATTTCAAAAAGGTCGAGGACACGGCTTTTGATCTCGTCATCCAGCACCGGAGCTGCAACCTCGACACGCCTTGTGGTATTTCTGGTCATATAGTCCGCAGAAGAAATATATACCCTCCTGCGTACCCCGCTGCCAAAAATGTAGATCCTTGCATGCTCCAGATAACGTCCCACGATAGAGCGTATGTGTACGTTTTCGGTAACTCCCTTGACACCGGCGACAAGACAGGATATCCCTCTTATAACCAGCTCGACCTTTACGCCTGCCTGAGAGCATTCGATTATTTTGTCAATAAGCACCTTGTCCGTCAGCGAATTAAGCTTCGCTCCCACATAGCCCTCTCCTCCTGCCTTGGCAATGGCGATCTCGTTATCCATCATTTCCACTACCTTGTTTTGCAGGCAAAGGGGAGCGACCAGCAGCGCCTTGGTGTTTTCCACAAGCCCGCCCATGGAAAGAGTCCTGAAAACCTCCTCCGCATCGGCAGCCATGTCTTTGTTGGAAGTCATAAGGCAAAGATCCGTATACAATCCGGCAGTTTTTTCATTATAGTTTCCCGTGCCTATCTGAACTGTATATTTTGCTCCGTCCGCAGTACTGCGGGTAATAAGACAAAGCTTTGAATGCACCTTAAGTCCCTGAGGACCGTACATGACCTGACAGCCCGATTCCTCAAGCTGCTTTGACCAGCCGATATTGTTCTCCTCGTCGAACCTTGCCCTTAACTCCACAAGCACAACGACCTTCTTGCCGTTTTCGGCAGCGTTGCACAGAGCCTTTACTACCTTTGAATTTTTTGCGACCCTGTAAAGAGTCATTTTTATTGATACCACATCTTCGGCTTTTGCAGCCTCGTTGAGAAGTCTTATAAAAGGCGATATGGACTCGTAGGGATATGACAGGAACAGGTCACGCCTGTCTATCTGTTCTATCATAGGAACGTTATCATCGATCATACACGATCTCTGAGGTATCTGAGGTACAAAGAAAAGATTTTTCTTTTCGGACGCCTTATCAAATACTGAGAATACATAAGAGAGATCCAGCGGAGATTTCTCGCAGAATACCTGCTTTTTGGACAGATCCAGCCTGTCGCACAGAGCCTTTATCAGCTCCTCTGAGATCTGCTTTGATATCTGAAGTCTGACAGGACACAGACGCTTTCTCTTGTTTATAAGCACAGACATATTCTGTCTGAAATCAAGCTCTCTGTCAAAGCTCTCGTCTACGTCGATATCTGCGTTTCTTGTTACACGCATGATAGTTTTTTCTTCTATTTTATATCCTGTAAAAGACTTATCGGCAAAATGAGATATAACGTCCTCCACCAGCACGAAGCTTATAACGTTCTCGTCCTGGCTGGGCAGAAATACTACCCTCTTAAACTTATCGCTGCAACCGATTATGCCCAATGAGATGCCGGTTTTTGAGGAGAGCCTTGCCGCCACATACAAGCTCTTATTGACAAGGAACGGAAAAGGATGCCGCTTATCAATGATTATCGCAGTAAGAAACGGCTTGATCTCGTAGGCATAGTAAGCCTCAAGAAACTCAAGCTCCTGCTTGGTCAGACTCTTAACGGATCTGTGAAAGATCCCTTCCCTTTCCAGCGCCTTTGTTATCTGCTTAAAGCTGTCGTCTTTGACCGGTATAAGCTCCCTGACTCTTGAAAAAATAGCCGCAAGCTGCTCTGACGGTCTCATATTGGATTTGTTATCCTTGTGGGAATCGTCCACCAGTGAAGCATCGTAGAGCGAACCTACTCTTACCATAAAAAATTCGTCAAGATTGCTTGAATATATGGATTGAAACAGCAGTCTTTCCAAAAGAGGAACCGTGCCGTCCCGTGCCTCTTCCAGGACCCTCTCGTTAAACTTAAGCCATGAAAGCTCCCTGTTGTCATAAACCTTGTTTTTCACGTTGAGAAAACTCCTTTTCTTCATAATACATTATAAATAATTATAATACATTTGAAATGCTTTGTCAATAAAATCTATGTAAAATACGGTTATAATATCCCCTGCTTTTCCCAGTCAAGAGATCTTTCAACGGCACGTTTCCAGTTCCCTTTCAGCCTTTCACGCTCACCCTCCGGCATGGACGGTATAAATTCCTTGAATCTGCCGGATATTGCGGTAAGCTCGTCCCTGTTTTCCCAGAAGCCGCAGCTTAAGCCCGCTAAAAACGCAGCTCCCGCCGCAGTGGACTCGACGTTGTTAGGTCTTATTATGCTCCTGCCCAGGATATCCGCCTGAAATTCCATAAGAAATCCGTTCTGGGAAGCTCCGCCGTCTACCTTTACGGAATTAAGAGCGTCGGTATCCTCCTCCATAGCCTTTATAACGTCAGCCGTCTGATACGCAATTGCCTCCAGAGCTGCCCTGACGATATGTGCCCTGCCTGTACCTCTTGTCAGTCCCAGCAGCGCTCCCCTCGCTCCGGTATTCCAGTACGGAGCGCCTAATCCCACAAAGGCAGGTACAAAGAACACACCTCCCGTATCGGAAACGCTCCTTGCAAGCTCCTCAGTTTCTTCGGCTGTTTTTATTATTCCCAGCTCATCTCTCAGCCACTTTACCACCGCACCCGAAACAAAGACAGAACCTTCAAGAGCATAGGTGATCTTTCCGCCGATGCCCCATGCAACGGTAGTCAGCAAGCCGTTTTTGCTGTCAGTAGCTTCGTCTCCTGTATTCATAAGCAAAAAGCCGCCGGTACCGTAGGTGTTCTTTACATCTCCTTTGAGAAAACAGCACTGACCGAACAAAGCCGCCTGCTGATCCCCTGCGCAGCCGCATATAGGGATCTCCGCCCCGAATATCTCTTTTTTCGTCAAGCCGATAGATCCGGAGGAATCAACGACAGTTGGCAGGATCTCCTTCGGTATACCCAGCAGTCCCAGTATCTCGCTGTCCCATTCAAGGGTGTGTATATTGAAAAGCATTGTACGGGAAGCGTTGGAATAATCGGTAGCGTGGATCTTTCCGCCGGTAAGGTTCCAAATGAGCCAGCTGTCCACCGTTCCGAAGAGTATCTCCCCTTTCTGCGCACGTTCACGGACGCCTTCAACATTGTCGAGTATCCACTTGATCTTCGTAGCCGAAAAATACGGATCGATGATAAGTCCCGTCTTGCTGCGGAAAAACTTCGTAAGACCCTGTTCCTCCAGCCTGCTGCATATATCCGCTGTACGCCTGCACTGCCACACGATCGCATTGCAGACCGGCTTGCCTGTGTATCTGTCCCACATTACAGTCGTTTCACGCTGGTTGGTAATCCCGACTGCGGCGATATGAGACACGTCCGCTCCGGATCCTTCAATACACTCTCTTGCACAGTCCAGCTGGGAGTTAAGAATATCCATGGGATCATGCTCCACCCAGCCGCTTTTAGGAAAGATCTGGGGATATTCCTTCTGGACAACGCATACCTTTTTGCCTTCCCTGTCAAAAAGAACGGCGCGCGACGAGGTAGTACCCTGATCGAGCGCAAGAATAAATTTTTTCATGCAGATCACTCCTGTTCATGTTGTACGGTATTGCCTATATTAATAATACTACTAAAATATGGACTTGTCAAATAGAAATTTTTGTGGTATACTTACAGAATGAGGTGAGAATATTGGAAGATATAGAATACTACTACCGTCACTTCCCCGTGCTTGAAAGCGAAAGGCTTATCCTGCGGGAACTGACGTCCTACGATATAAGGGATATAAAAAAATATTCTGCCGACGACAGACTTTATACCTACTGGGGCAGACAGATGAGCTACAAGGAACGTGATCCCTCGGAAATGTTCCGCACCATACGCAAGGACAAGCAGCCTGACTGTATACGCTGGGGACTGGAGGTCAAAAGCACCCACGAGGTCATCGGGGAGATCAACCTTTTTAATATACAAAACAGCCGCATGGGCGAAATAGGATACCGGATAGCCTACGAAAGACAGGACAAGGGCTACTGTTCGGAGGGGTTGAAGCGTATAATAAAATTCTGCTTTGAGGAGACCTCCCTTCAGCGGCTGGAACTGAGAGCTATGGCGGCCAACAAGCCGTCCAACAGGGTGGCAGTAAAATGCGGCTTCACCAAAGAGGGAACTGTAAGGCAGGGTAAATTTGTACACATATATGCAAATTACAATCTGTACGGACTGCTCCGCTCGGATCTGTACTCAGACAAGGACGTTCAGACGGAGGATACCGTGGAGCAGGAGAATAAAGAGTCCAAAAAGATGTACAGCTACTAATTGCTGAGGAGTATCCCGGTGAATGAAAACGGAGAAATGAATTATGGCAAAAGTAAAAAACTCATATATATGCAGCAGCTGCGGCTACGAAACAAGCAAATGGAACGGAAAATGTCCAAGCTGCGGGGAATGGAACACATTAGAGGAGGTCGAGATCGCCGTTAAAAGCTCATCAAGATCAAGAGCCGGCTCTATAAAGGACATTTCAGACAGCATAATAAATGTGGAGGACGTAGACGCAAGCTATGACGAGGTGCGCTACTCCACAGGTCTTACAGAGCTTGACAGGGTGCTGGGCGGCGGTCTGGTAAAAGGATCTCTTGTCCTGCTGGGCGGAGAACCGGGTATAGGAAAATCCACCATGCTTTTGCAGATATGTGAGACAATGGGAAACGAACATACTATCCTGTATGTATCGGGAGAGGAATCTATAAGGCAGATAAAGCTGCGAGCCAACCGTCTGGGTGTAAACAGCGAAAATCTTTATCTTCTGGCGGAAAACGACTGCGAAAGAATTTGCGCAGCCATAGTCAAGGAAAAGCCTGAGATCGTTATCATCGACTCGATACAGACTATGAGCATATCGGAGCTTAGCTCGGCGCAGGGTTCAATTACTCAGGTAAGGGAATGCACAAACCTTTTTATGCGTACGGCAAAATCAGAGGAGATCCCTATGTTTATAGTAGGCCACGTCAACAAGGACGGGGCTATCGCAGGTCCTAAGGTAATGGAGCATATCGTGGACTGCGTGCTGTATTTTGAGGGGCAGCGAAACCTCACCTACCGTATTCTCAGGGCAGTCAAAAACCGTTTCGGCTCAACAAACGAGATAGGCGTTTTTGAAATGGCTGATTCGGGACTTATCGAGGTGGATAACCCGTCTATGCTTATGCTTGAGGGCAGACCTACCGACGTCTCCGGGTCATGCGTTGCCTGCATAATGGAAGGAACACGTCCTATCATGGCAGAGGTGCAGGCGCTTGTCTCAAAGAGCAGCTTTTCAGCACCAAGGAGAACTGCTACCGGGCTTGACTATTACCGTATGGCTATTATAATTGCAGTGCTTGAAAAACGTCTCGGGTACTTTTTCGGAGGTCTGGACGTGTATATCAACATTGTCGGAGGACTTAAGCTGGACGATACCGCCGCCGACCTGTCTGTGGCTCTCGCTTTGTATTCAAGCCTTACCGACAAGGTAGTAAGCGATAAGACCATTGCATTCGGAGAAATAGGTCTCGGAGGAGAACTGAGAACGGTCTCCCACGCAGAACAGCGCATTGCCGAGGCTCAGCGCATGGGATTTGACAAATGCATAATGCCCGCTCATGCCCTTAAGACCATCGATACCGGAAAATATTCGATAAATATAGTAGGAGTCAGATCCATTAAAGAGGCTTTTAAGGAGATATGAGAGCGTATAACTCCCCGTGTCTGCCGTCAGCAGGAAGCAAAATGTAAAACTTTTGTTAATCTTTTCAGTATTCTTGACTTTTTCATTAAAATATGTTATGATAATTAAGCCGCATGTTTACGGTTCTTCAAGAGCGGAGTATGTCCGTCGCCGTACGCAGCGAGTTCTTTATAAAGGCAGGTGCATATATAATGTACGCAGTAATTGAAACAGGCGGAAAGCAGTATCAGGTCAAGGCAGGAGACGAGGTATTCATCGAGAAGCTAGCTGCCCAGGCAGACGAGTCTGTAACCTTTGACAAGGTCATGGCAGTCGGCACTGACGATGGTATCAAGGTAGGCGCTCCCTACGTTGAAGGTGCAACAGTATCCGCTAAGGTGATCAAGAACGGCAAGGCTAAGAAGATCTCCGTTTTCACCTACAAGCCTAAGAAGGGTGAAAAGACCAAGATCGGTCACAGACAGCCTTACACTAAGGTAGTTATCGAAGCTATCAACGCTTAATGATAATTGCAGATTTTTTCAAGGATCCGGACAATACCCTTAAAGGCTTCCGTATTACGGGTCATGCGGGTATGGCGGACTACGGACGGGACGTTTGCTGCGCAAGCGTTTCATCAGCCGTTATGATGGCGGCAAATACCGTTACCGAGGCTTTCGGAATAGATGCCAAGGTTTCGGCGGAGGAAAATGAAATTATGCTAAAGCTCCGAAATGACGGAAAGGGAGACGGCGACAGGATCCTTCTGGGACTGCTGACGCACCTGTATTTTCTCTGCGACGAATTTCCGGGGCGTATCAAGGTAAGAGTTAACAGCGTTTAGCTCTGAGAAATTACATTATGGAGGTGTAATTGATATGATAAAGATTTCCATGCAGTTTTTTGCACATAAGAAAGGTATGGGTTCCACAAAGAACGGACGTGACTCTGAGTCCAAGAGACTTGGCGTAAAGAGAGCGGACGGTCAGTTCGTACTTGCCGGAAACATTCTTGTTCGTCAGAGAGGAACACATATTCACCCGGGCGAGAACGTTAAGCGTGGTTCTGACGACACACTTTTCGCTACAAGCGACGGCGTTGTAAGATTTGAAAGGCTTGGTAAGGACCGCAAGAAGGTTTCGGTTTATCCACAGGCTTGATTTTGCAGCATATGACCCTGAGCCTTCTTCGGCTTGGGGTTTTTTGTTAATGGGGTATTGTTTGATAAAAAATAAATTATGAGGGGACAATTATGAATGTCGAAATAAAAATAAATGCTAAACTTGCAAAGATTTTTATGGATATAGGTGTTATTATCTTTTTGATCACATTGGTAATTTTTATTTTTAAAGACGCAACGGGATATGAAAAAGTAACTTTTTTTCATAATTATGATAACTGTTCGGTAACTACCAAAAAAGAGTCCTACTACAGAGCCAACCCATCCAGAAGACGCCGGCATGGAGGGCTACATTATAATTATTACGTTACGGTAACAAACAGCGAGCATAACATAGATTTTCAGTGCAAATGCACAAAATCCTATTATAATAAATTCCTTGCGTATAATAAAAGGGATGATGTAAAGCTGACGTTCTACAAAACGGAGGACAACGTCATTTTCCCCGTATACGAATTTGGCTGCGGCAAAAAAGAGGCAGAGCGTGAGTGGCGTGAAGCCAATCCGCCGACCTCATGGCATCTGTTTTATGCAATAGGATTTTTTTCAGGTTTTATTCTGATCGGAATAAGTCTGAAGTCTACTTTTAAATCGAAAAACTATGCCGATATACCGCCTGCCTCTCCGCCCATAGGCAAACGGGATCTGACTGCCGAATTTGACAGAATTATAGCCCAGGATAAGCAAGGAAAATTCGGAAAACATTGATATAAGATATTGACTTGATAACAGTCGGACGCATTAGTACAGGGTATCGTTTTAAAAAATATGAGGGAACAATTATGACTGAAGCTATAAAAATAAATTCTGATTTTGCAAAGAAATTTCTTTGCATAGGTATTGTTATTCTTGTGCTTACATCGGGACTTTTTATTCTCAAAAGCATAACAGGGTATGAAAAAGTAACATTTGTTGATAATTATGACAACTGCTCTGTATCTGTCAGAACAGAGACACACCGGTATCGTTCAAGAAAGCGCAGAAGAACAAGACGGAGTTATCACGTTACAGTTACAAACAGAGAGCATAACATTGATTTTCATTCCCAATGCTCAAAATCCTATTATAAAGGATTCCTTAAGTATGATAATAAAGATGATGTAAAGCTGTCGTTCTTCAAAACGGAGGACAACGTCATTTTTCCCGTACACAGACTCGGCTGCGACGAAAAGGAAGCGGAGCGTGAGTGGCGTGGAGCAAATCCGCCGATCGCATGGTATATGCTTTATGGCATAGGAATAATTATATCGTTCTCTCTGATCTCCATGGGATTGAAGGCTAATAAAACTTCGGCAAACTATGCAAATTCACCTATTGCCGCCACACCGTCCAAGGAGAATCAGGATCTGACTGCCGAATTTGACAGGCTTATGGCGCAGGATAAGTACGGAAAATACAGAAATCGTTGATATAAGGTGTCATCTGTAAACCGGCACAGATCTATTGTATTATTGTTTATATGAGGGAATAATTATGAGCAAAGCTATGAAAATAAGCTTTTATCCGGTAAATAACTTTCTTAAAGCAGGCATAGCCATGGCAATTATCGTTGCGGCGCTGTTTGTTTTCAAATGGATCACGGGTTATCAGGAAGTCACATTTGTGGATAATTACGATAACTGCTCGGTGTTCGTAAAAATGGAAAGCGATACATTCCGTTCACAAAATCGTTCGCATAAAAAACGGTACTATTATGTATATATTACAAACGCCGAACACAATATCGATCTTAAATACGTCAGCTCGAGATCCTATTATGAGGGCTTCAAGAAGTACACCGGACGGCACGATGTAGAGCTCAGCTTCTTTGCCAAAGAAAACGGCGAAATTTTCCCTGTTTATCAACTTAACTGCGACGAACGTGAGGCGGAAAAGCAACTGAGAGGAATTGACAGACCTATGGGTTGGTATTTCATTTACACAGCAGGAGGATTCTGGTCTTTTATACTTATTTTAATTGGATTAAAAGTTAACAGTAAACCAAAGAATTATATATTTGCTCCCGCTGCAAGCGCTCCTCAAATGGAGCAGCAGTATATGGCAGACGAGATCGACCGTTTTACGGCGCAGGACAAGTACGGGAAATACAACGATCATAAATTCAAATAACAGGAGGTTGAAATATGTTTGTCGATTCGGCTAAAATTCATATAAAAGCAGGAGACGGAGGAGACGGTGCGGTTTCCTTCCACCGTGAAAAGTACGTTGCTGCCGGAGGTCCCGACGGAGGAGACGGCGGCAAAGGCGGAGATGTGGTTTTTACCGTTGACGACAACATTTCAAATCTCATAGATTTCCGCTACAAAAAAAAATATGCTGCTGAAAAGGGACAAAACGGCGCTTCAAAGAATTCATCGGGAAAAAGCGCTCAGGATCTGATCATCAAGGTCCCGAGAGGAACGGTCATCAAGGACGCAGCCACAGGAAGGATACTTGCGGATATGTCCGGCGACGAGCCTGCCATTATCGCTCACGGAGGCAAAGGCGGCAGAGGAAACGCTCACTTTGCAACTCCCACACGTCAGATACCGAAATTTGCAAAGCCCGGCTTCAGGGGCGAGGAGCTTGACGTTCAGCTGGAGCTTAAGCTTATTGCCGACGTCGGCTTGGTCGGATTTCCCAATGTGGGAAAATCCACGCTTATTTCCGTTGTTTCAGCAGCAAAGCCAAAGATCGCAAACTATCACTTCACGACTCTCACTCCCGTGCTGGGCGTGGTAAAGATAGAGGACGGAAGATCCTACGTTATGGCGGATATCCCGGGACTTATCGAAGGCGCAAGCGAGGGCGTGGGGCTGGGTCACGAATTTCTGAGACACGTTGAGCGCTGCCGCCTTATCGTCCATGTTGTAGATGTTTCGGGAGTTGAGGGCAGAGACCCAAAAGAGGATTTTGAAACTATCAACAGGGAACTTTCCAATTTTTCACAGGAGCTTGCAGACGCTCCGCAGATAGTTGCAGCAAACAAATGTGATATGGCTTCTCCTGAGCAGATCGCAGCATTCAGGAAATATATCAATGAGCTTGGACTCCCCTTTTACGAGATATCCGCCGCCACCACCCAAGGCACCAAGGAGCTTGCCTACGGTGTGTGGGAGGAGCTGCAGAAGCTTCCGCCGGTAAAGCGTTTTGAGGCTCAGCCCCTTTCACGGGAGGAGATAGAAGCAAAATCCTCCGGCAGCAAAGACTTTACTGTAACAGTTGAGGACGGCGTTTACTTTGTGGAGGCTGACTGGCTGTACGATATTCTCAGAACAGCTAACATGGAGGACTACTCATCGCTGCAATATTTTCAGAACGTGCTTGTCTCCAGCGGAATAATCGCCCGTCTGGAGGAAATGGGCATAAACGACGGCGATACCGTTGTTGTGTTCGACTTTGAATTTGAATATATAAAATAGGAGGGATCGCTACGGAAATAAAGCTTACGGAACATGACGCAATGCAGTACTCTCCGCTTACGCTGGCTTTTCTGGGCGATTCCGTTTATGAGCAAAGGGTGCGGGAGCGGCTCGTGCTTGCTCACAATATGCCCGCCAACGCTCTGCACAAGCTGGCAGTGGAAAGGGTATGTGCCGAATATCAGTCGCAGTGCGCAGTCAGGCTGCTGTCAGAAAAAATACTGTCTGAGCGGGAAACGGAGGTTTTCAAGCGGGGCAGAAACGCCAAGGTCAATGCGCCGAAGCATTCTACCGTTTCCGAATACAGAAACGCCACAGGATTGGAATGTTTGTTCGGATATCTCTACCTTACCGCAGAGCTTGAAAGGATCGACGAGCTGTTTGAGATATGCTGGAACATAAACATAAGCGACGGTTAAGCCGTCTTGATATACGACAATTAATTAAGGAGTGAATACAATGTCAGGACATTCAAAATGGGAAAACATTAAAAGAAAAAAGGGTGCGACCGACGCCGCAAGAGCCAAGATCTTTACAAAGATCGGACGTGAGATCGCAGTAGTCGTCAAGCAGGGCGGAGCAGATCCCGCAGGCAACGCAAAGCTGAGGGACCTTATTGCCAAGGCAAAGGCAAACAACGTCCCCAACGACAACATTGACAGGATCATCAAGAAGGCCGCAGGCGACGGAGATAAAAACAACTACGAGTCAATGGTTTACGAGGGCTACGGTCCCAGCGGAGTTGCCGTTATCGTTGAATGTCTTACAGACAACAAAAACAGGACCGCCGGCGACATTCGCCACTATTTTGATAAATTCGGAGGAAACATGGGTACTACCGGCTGCGTATCCTTTATGTTCTCAGACGTGGGAACCGTGGTCATTGAAAACAACGGCGCCGACGAGGATAAGATCATGGAGGACTGCTTTGAAGCAGGTGCGGACGATTTCAATATCGAAGATGACGTTATCGAAATATCCTGCGGACCAAACAACGTTTCCGCAGTAAGAGAAGCTCTCGAGGGAATGGGCTACAAGGTACTTTCCGCAGAGGCTGAAAAGATCCCGTCAAACTACACTTCCATCGAGGACGAGGAAGCCATCAGGAAAATGAGCCTGCTCCTTGAACACCTTGAGGATAACGATGATGTTCAGAACGTTTATCACAACTGGGAGAATATGCCAGTTGAGGAAGAAGAATAGATCATTGGCTTATAATTGCAAAACCGTCTGCCCGACAATACGCCGGACAGGCGGTTTTTATTGTGACAGCTGCGAGGAGCCGTCTCCGTAATTTTCTTTTACAAATTCAATGATCTCCATTTCAGAATCGTACTCGCCCTTACACGGATAGGTGTCCTTCATTTTAAGAGCCGCCTGGTATTCAGCCTCAGCCTTATCGTTATCCCTTTCGGTTATGAGATAGTAAGCGTACATCAGACGTTTCCTCGTTATATAGGTCTTCTCCGTCTGCTTTATGTAGGTCTGCATATCCTTATCGTAATTTTCAAGGATCTTTTCCTTGCTTTCTCCCGTAACGATATCTGTAAACATCAGCTCGCAGTTGCACTCATTTTTGTAAATACCCACCAGATCGGGATTTTTCAATACACGCTCGTATATTTCCTTGGCGCTTTCAAAATTATGTCTGTCAAGCTCTCTGTTGGCGCAAAGCAGAGCCTGCGCAGTTTCGTAAATTCCGCCGTCAGGGTCAGCATCGGAGAAAAGCTCTTCCGGCATATCTTTAAGCCTGCTGCCCTTGTACTGCAAACCGTTGGCAGCTATATTGTTCAAGATCATCTTTCTGTTTTTGGGAGATTTGTGCAGAAGATAGATATTATATCCGTCGTTTGGGACGCCCATTGCCTTTATAGGTATCAAATTCATTAAAGCAAGCATTAAAGACACCGCTGCAAATATAGCCATGAGCATTCGCGCAGTATTGTCGGAAGTGATAAAAAACAATGCAAGACCTGAAACGGCGCACAGTAAATTGAAAAATCCTCCCCCGAAGTGATACCAGAAATATGGCACATTTTCAGGATCATTCACAAGCTCGTGGGTCATAACGCATTGTCCGCCCGTGCCTGCTATGGTAAATTTCCGTCTTACAAGCCTTCCGTTTTCCTTTACGAGGGTAAAGGAGCCTACCCTGAATGAAACAAACTCATAGCCCGTTTTAAGTCCGCACACCAGATGTCCTGCCTCGTGGATCATAAGCCCGAATAAAACCGAAAGCAAAAATACAGCGATTGCCGACATCAACCGTAAAAGTGATATCCCTCCGTCGTCTCCGTTTATGTCGGTCACCATGGCTATAACAAATCCTGTTACTGCGCCAAAGCCTATCATTATTATATTCCCCAGGGAGGGGGGATCTTTCTTTTTGCTGTTCTTTTTCATAATTACTCCCCTTTTATCTTAGACCAATAATTTTTTGCGGTCTGCTCATTTTTATTTTCCCCGTACTGATAGTACACCTTGCCCGCAAGTTTATCGGGAAGATACTGCTGCTTGACCCAGTGATTGGGAAAATCGTGGGGATAAAGATAATGCTGTCCCTTTACCTTTGCACCCTCTCCGTCACAATGCTTGTTCTGTAGGTGTCTGGGGAAATCCCCCACGTCTCCGTGCCTTATATCGGCAAGAGCGGCGTCCATAGCAAGGTAGGAGCTGTTGGACTTCGGCGCCGTAGCAAGCAGTACCACAGCCTCAGCCAACGGTATCCTTGCCTCCGGCAGTCCCAGCTGCAGCGCTGAATCCACACAGGACTTTGTAATTACCGCTGCCATAGGATACGCAAGACCAACATCCTCGCTGGCGATAACAAGCAGTCTGCGGCAAAGAGAAATAAGGTCTCCTGCTTCGATAAGCCTTGCCGCATAATGGATAGCAGCGTTCTCGTCGCTCCCCCGAATGGATTTCTGCAAAGCGGAAAGAATATCGTAATGCTCATCTCCGGCACGGTCATAACGCATATTGCTGCGCTGTGTAAGCTGTTTTACACTGTCCATTTTCACGGTAAGGCATTCTCCGTCGTTGTCTGCCGCCAAAAGACAAAGCTCCACAGTATTGATAGACTTACGCACGTCCCCCCCGCAGCCTCTCGATATATATTCGCACACTCCGCTCTCCAGACGCAGCTTTAAACCAAGCTCGTCCGCCATTATCTGAAAAGCTCTTTTTACAGCGGGCAGCACCTCGGCAGCGGTAAGCGGCTTAAACTCAAACACCGTAGATCGGCTTATAATAGCGTTGTAAACGTAAAAATAAGGATTTTCCGTAGTTGAGGATATCAGCGTGATCTTTCCGTTTTCAATATACTCAAGAAGCGACTGCTGCTGTTTTTTATTGAGGTACTGGATCTCGTCAAGATACAAAAGAATGCCGTTAAAGCCGGCAAAGGTTTCCGTTTCGGCGATTATCGCCTTGATATCGGCAATAGACGCACTAGTGCCGTTGAGCTTGTACATATGCATATTGGTATGCTCGGCAATAAAACGTGCAACGGTAGTTTTTCCTATCCCGGACGGACCATAAAAAATCATATTGGGTATCTTGCCGCTTTCGATTATCCTGCGAAGCGGCTTGCCATTACCCATAAGGTGCGGCTGTCCAACTATATCGTCCAAGGTACTGGGACGTATTCTTTCCGCAAGCGGCACGCCCATTTTCAACACTCCTAATCTAAAATATTCTGAATCTCCGGAAGCTGAAGCTCATACGCCCTGCTGTTGATCTTCTTCAGCAAGTAATTTTTTGCCGTCATCAGCGCAGGCTGGCATTTTGTGTTTTCCACGCCTATGCTGAGTCTGTAAATAATAAACTGGTTTGACGATATTTTCATGATAACGTGAGTCTGTCCCTCATATGTTCCCCTGCATATAGAGTCGGATCTTACAAAGCTCCACAGCTCGCCGTATGTAACTCCGTTTACCTCGTCCTCCAAAAAATTCCTCAGAAATTCTTCCATACGATCAGCTCCCTTATCAGTTTATTTTTGTAATTTTATTATATCACAGTTTACCCGAGATTTCAACGTATTTTGCACAAAAAGCACGTATTTCTCCCCGCCGGTATTGCATTAAACACCTATGTAAGTATATGAATCATAAGAATTGATAACTATATCTTTAGTATGAAAGATCCCCATATATTCATATCCCCAATCATTCGTATTGGTAAACGTACATAAAACGCTTTCATGATCTTCAGAAATATCGATCACTGCATATGTTCCTCCGTTAATCCACGCTATATGATATGTACGCAATTCATCGTCCTTATCAGAACCGTAATAAACATTATCTGTAGGAACAAAGTTATACTGAGCATGTTCTTCAAACTTGATCCTTCCCTTGAATTCATCGTAATCGGTAAAAAGCGGCGAAAACAGATATCCGTCAACTGTCAGATTTTCTTCAATGTCTCCGCTCTCCTCAGTCCAATAAGCTCCCTCTGCGGTAAAGCTTATCTTTACGGGTATCCATGATATGCCATAAATTATGAGAAACAGTATCACGCAAATAAGAAAAGCGGTAAATACAGCTCTGAAAATCTTACTTTTCCTGTCGTCTCTGTCTGTTTGCTCAACGATATAATCATGAACCTCATCATTTAAATTTACCTTATCCATTTTTTTCTCCCGATTTAATATTTTTTGACATATTTGTTTGTAAATTTATTATATCATAATTATCCTCAGATTTCAATAAAAATCGTACAAGTACAAGAAAGACCTGCCGCACAGGACAGGTCTTTCATATTATGGGCTTTCATTCAAATCGTAAAGTCCGGATCTGATCCGTCAGTCTGCTTGAATTTCAATCGGACGTTATTCATACAGCGGATATTTCTTGCAGATCTCCGTAACCTTTGCTCTTATCTCATCAGCCTTGTTGTCGAAGTCGGACGCCGTGAGGTAAATGCACTCGGCGATAACCTCCATATCCTCCTCGACAAGTCCTCTTGTTGTGACTGCGGCAGTTCCAATTCTTACGCCGCTGGTAACAAAGGGCTTTTCGGGATCGTTGGGGATCGCATTTTTGTTGACTGTGATGTAAACCTCGTCAAGCTTCTTTTCAAGCTCCTTGCCGGTAATGCCGAAGGGTCTGAGGTCAACCAGCATAAGATGATTGTCAGTGCCGCCCGATACAAGGTTAAAGCCTCTTGCAAGCAGTCCCTTGGCAAGCGCCTGAGCGTTCTTTACGATCTGCTCGCCATATGCCTTGAACTCAGGCTTTAGAGCCTCGCCGAAGCACACTGCCTTACCTGCGATAACGTGCATAAGAGGTCCGCCCTGTGTACCCGGGAAGATCGCACTGTTTATCTTCTTGGCAAGAGCTTCGTCGTTGGTAAGGATCATTCCGCCTCTGGGACCTCTGAGAGTCTTATGAGTTGTGGTAGTAACGATGTCCGCATAAGGAACGGGCGACGGGTGCTGTCCTGCGGCGACAAGTCCGGCAATGTGAGCCATATCCACCATAAAGTATGCACCTACGGACTTTGCGATCCTTGAAATTCTCTCAAAGTCGATAATTCTGGGGTATGCCGAAGCTCCCGCAACGATAAGCTTAGGCTTTACCTCCTGCGCCTGCTTTTCAAAGGCGTCGTAATCGATAAATCCCTCGTCGGTAAGACCGTAGGAAACAAAATTAAAATACTTGCCTGAAATGTTTACCGGCGAACCGTGAGTCAGATGTCCTCCGTCCGCAAGGCTCATGCCCATTACCGTATCTCCGGGAGTGAGCAGTGCAAAATAAACCGCCGTATTAGCCTGTGCGCCCGAATGAGGCTGAACATTTGCATACTTAGCGCCGAAAAGCTCGCACGCTCTCCGGATAGCAATATTTTCCACAACGTCCACGCATTCACAGCCGCCATAATATCTCTTTCCCGAATAGCCCTCTGCATACTTATTGGTGAGAACAGAACCCATAGCTGCCATTACAGCCGGGGAAACAATATTCTCGCTTGCAATAAGCTCCAGGTTTCTTCTTTGCCTTGCCAGCTCCGCATTCATAGCCTCGCCGACTTCTTTATCGACGTTTTCAACAAAACCGATAGTGTCAAGCATTTTCATTTTAATAGCTCCTGTCATTTTTATTTTGACGTGTTGTCTTTATAATTATACTATATTTTTTAACGCTTGGCAATAGGTTTTGAAAAAGAAATTCACAAATTGTTCTGTAATATTAATTTTTGATCGAAGAAATAAAGATAACCCACGGGACAGACCTTGTCAGGCTTGTTATGAAAACTATGAAAAACTATCTTAAAAAGACTTGACAAACTGCTCCCATAGTGATATAATAAGAAAAATTTCAGGAAAGGCGGCAGGTCAGATGTTTATCGGATATATTAAGATCAACAGAACAGTCATGTATTTCAGCCATGTCGGACGAGCCGCTTTCAGCAGTAAGGACATAGGCTAGCTTTCCTGTTGTCTGAAATAATTGCAGAAATACGGTGCGTCTGACTTTTTTGGTCGGACGCACTTTTTATTTTAGATTTTCCGCTCTGAAACTGCGGAATTTATCAAGAAACGATTTATGTCCGGTGGCATAGAAAACAGCTTAAACTATATAAAGGAGTTTTAATTATGAGTACACTGAACCTGATCGGAACAAAAACAATAGAAACGGAGCATTTTATTCTCCGGGCATTCAGAGAATCGGACGGAGAGTATATGTACAAAAACTGGGCTAGCGATCCTGATGTTGCAAGATATGTAACGTGGGAGCCTCACACTTCTCCCGAAATCAGCAGGGAGCTTTGCAGGATCTGGGAGGAGGATTCAAAACGCTCCGACATATTCAACTGGGCAATGGTTCTTAAGGAAACGGGAGAGCCTATAGGCGGCATAAGCGTAGTTAAGCTTGACGAAAAAATATCCGAAGCTGACATCGGCTACTGCATGGGACAAAAATGGTGGAACAAGGGATATATGACCGAATGCTTCAGGGCAGTAATTAAATTTCTGTTCACAGAGGTAAACATAAACAGGATCAGCGCTTGTCATCACACAAGCAATCCTGCCTCGGGAAAGGTAATGAAAAAATGCGGGCTGAGACCGGAGGGCATTAAAAGACAAGGCGCTATACTGAACGGCGAGCTTTTCGATCTGGCGCAGTATGCTATTCTCAGATCTGATTATGAAAATAAGTTACAGCCGTGTTCTTTTCACAAATCCTAACAATTTATTAAGTCTTGGGGAAATTCATTGCAAAAGGACAAAAAATGTGGTATAATAAATTTTAAGATATAATTTAAAGGTGGGAAAAGCATTGCCTATTAAAATACCAAACGACCTTCCGGCATTCAACACGCTGGAACGGGAAAGAATATTCGTCATACCTAACGACAGGGCGCAGCATCAGGATATCCGTGCGCTGAAAATAGCCATATTAAACCTTATGCCCGATAAAATATCTACCGAGACCCAGCTGCTCAGACTGCTCAGCAATACTCCGCTGCACGTTGACATAGATCTTGTACAAATGGGCAGCCATACCTCGAAAAACACCTCGCAGGAGCATATGCTGGCTTTCTACAAGCCGTTCTCTCAGGTCATAAACAACCGTTACGACGGTCTTATTATCACCGGTGCGCCTGTGGAGCAGATAAGCTTTGAGGACGTTGACTACTGGGACGAGCTTTGCTGCGTTTTTGAGTGGAGCAAGATCAACGTGTTCTCTACCATTCACATATGCTGGGGGGCGCAGGCTGCGCTTTACTATCACTACGGCGTACCGAAGTATGCGCTGGAAAACAAAATGTTCGGCAACTTCAAGCACCACATAAACGCTCCGGAAAGTCTCATTTTAAAGGGCTTCGGAGATGTGTTTCACTGTCCTCACTCACGGCATACTGAGGTCAGGAGGGACGATATTGAAAAGATCCCCGCTCTCAAGATCGTGGCGGAATCCAACGAAGCGGGAGTACAGCTTGTATGCGACAAAGCGGAAAGACAGTTCTTCCAGCTCGGTCACTGGGAATATGACCGTGAGACCCTTGCGAATGAATACTTCCGGGATAAAGATAAAGGACTTGATATAGAAGTACCATACAACTATTTCCCGGGAAATGATCCCTCACAAACGCCTATTTTCAATTGGAGCTGTTCGGCTAATCTTCTGTATTCCAACTGGCTGAACTACTGTGTTTATCAGCGCACCCCCTACGATCTTGCAGAGCTTGAACCTCTGCGGGAGGATATTCAGAAATAAATTTACACATATAAAATCATCGGACGGATAATTTTACCCGTCCGATGTTATTTTTGTTTTACCATTGAAATTATGTATTCGTCAGCTTCCCTTCTGGATCTGAAAATTACTGTCTCCTTATTTTCACCGTACTTTTCCAGAAGTCCATATATTTGGACGGCTTTCCCCTTATGAAAATCAATAATGCACTGCCTGAATTCATTATCCAGCTCCGTTTCGATCCACGGCATATCCTCACGGACCGTTCCCATACGGCTTTCAGCTCCGCTAAGACATACGTCAAGCGGATAATCAAGGAAGAAAACCGTATCGCACTCCTTCATACGGATCTCCATTGTACGCTGATAATTTCCGTCTATGATCCAGCTGTCCCCTGTCAGGATATCCCCAAGACGTCTGTCGAACTCCTCGCGGGTGACGGTTGTCTTATCAGGTCTGTGATATATCATATCTAGATAATAAAGCGGAAGTCCCGTGATATCTCTCAGCTTACGGGCGAAGGTACTTTTGCCTGCCCCGGGACTTCCTATAACAATAATTTTACGCATATTTCCTCCTGAATAAATAAGGGATACCTCCGGCGTTCTCCGGAAATATCCCTCTATGATCTTTTAACAGCCTTATCCTCTCTCAGAGCTTACCGCTCTCGTGATCTCAGGCTCCGATTCGCCCCTGACGCACGCAGGGGTTATTTTTATGCCGACGATCTCGCTGTCGGAGGGTGCTTCGAACATAAGCTTTGTGAGGATCTTCTCCACCACCGAACGCAGTCCTCTTGCACCGGTCTTCTGCTCTATAGTTACCTTGGCGATCTCCCTCTTGGCATCATCGCTTACTTCAAACTCGATATTATCCATTTTAAACAGCTTGGTGTACTGTTTTATAAGGGAATTTTTAGGCTCGGTCAGTATTCTGCACAAAGCCTCCTCGTCAAGCTCGTCAAGAACCGTTATGATCGGCAGTCTGCCCACAAGCTCAGGTACGATACCGTACTTTACAAGATCGTGGGGAAGCACCTTTTTAAGGACGTTGTTATCGTCCTCCTTGCTCTTTATCGTTCCTCCGAAGCCCATTGAAGACGACTCGGTTCTCTTTTTAATGACAGAATCCAGTCCCTCAAAGGCTCCGCCGCATATAAAGAGGATATTTCTTGTATCTATCTGGATAAACTCCTGATGCGGGTGCTTTCTTCCGCCCTGTGGAGGTACGTTTGAAACCGTTCCCTCAACTATCTTCAAAAGAGCCTGCTGAACTCCCTCTCCGCTTACATCTCTTGTAATAGAAGTATTTTCGGATTTTCTGGAGATCTTATCTATCTCATCGATATAAATGATCCCATGCTGAGCCGCCTCTACATTATAGTCAGCCGCCTGGATAAGTCGGGTCAGAACATTTTCAACATCGTCTCCCACATATCCTGCCTCGGTGAGAGTTGTGGCGTCGGCAATAGCAAACGGAACGTTGAGCAGCCGTGCAAGAGTCTGTGCCAGCAGCGTCTTTCCCGTACCTGTAGGTCCCAGCAGCAGAACGTTGCTCTTCTGTATCTCAACTCCGTCCTCGCCGTCATCAAGGGACATTATTCTCTTGTAATGATTATACACCGCAACGGAAAGCGCAATTTTTGCGTCCTCCTGCCCTATCACATATTCATCCAGTACAGCCTTGATCTCCGCAGGTTTTTTCAGCGTTATCTGTGCAGACCCGGAGGACGGGCCGTCTCTCCTTGACGAACCGTTTCGCTGTCTGGAGGGTACTGTACCCTGATCGGCGAGAATATCGTAGCAGAAAAGCACACACTCGTCGCAGATATGGTTGCTTCCCGCAGAAAACATATTCTTTACCTTGCTCTCCGGCTTTCCGCAGAAGCAGCACCTTTTAGATGTATCGTTTGCCATTGATCTTCACCAAGCCTATCTGTTTGTAATTACCTTGTCAATAAGTCCGTATTCCATAGCCTGCTGTGCGGTCATGTAATTATCACGTTCGGTATCCTGTGCTATCTGCTCAATGGATTTTCCGGAATTTTCCGCAAGTATTCTGTTAAGCTTTTCACGGGTAGCAACCATATGATCTGAGTGTATCTTGATATCCGTACACTGACCTGAGATCCCGCCTCCGGCGATAAGCGGCTGGTGGATCATGATCTCACTGTTTGGCAGCGCAAATCTTTTGCCCTTAGCTCCGCTGGAAAGCAAAAACGATCCCATTGAAGCAGCCATGCCTATACATATGGTGGATACGTCGCACTTGATATACTGCATAGTATCGTAGATAGCCATACCTGCGGTGATAACTCCTCCGGGGCTGTTGATGTACAGGTCGATATCCTTTTCCGGATCCTGTCCCTCAAGATAAAGCAGCTGAGCTATGACCACGCTTGCAACTGCGTCGTCGATCTGGTCGCAGAGCATTATTATTCTGTCGTTAAGCAGCCTGGAATAAATATCATAGCTGCGCTCGCCTCTGCTGGTCTGTTCTACAACGTAAGGAACTAATGCCATAAAATTGCCTCCTTAATATATTTCGCCTGCAATTAGTGCAGGCGAAATTTTACAACCGATTACTTGATAACAGCTGAATCCTTGATAAGATCAACAGCCTTGCCTACAGCGATGTCCTTGTTAAGATCCTCCTCACGGATATACATCTTGATCTGCTCAACGTCCATCTTGTAGTTTTCGGAAAGCTTCTTAAACTCCTCCTCAGTCTCTTCAGCTGTGACCTCTATGCCCTCCAGCTCAACGATCTTCTCAAGAGCAAGTCTGAGCTTTACCTGCTTCTGAGCCTGCTCAGCATACGCTTTCTTAACAGTGTCGATCGTCTGTCCTGTATACTGCATATAAAGGTCAAGAGAGATACCCTGAGGAGCAAGCCTCTGCTCAAGCTCAGATACCATTTCGTTTACTCTGTTATCATACATTACCTGAGGTATCTCAGCAGTCATATTCTCAATGATCTTGTCGAAAAGCTCTGTCTCGACCTTAGCGTCGGCAGCCTTTTCGGCAGACTCCTCCAGCTTTGCCTTGACGTCAGCCTTATACTCGTCTACGGTTTCGAAATCCGTAGAATCCTTTACCATATCATCATCAAGCTCTGGCAACTCCTTCTTGGAAATGCTCTTGAGTCTGATCTTGAATACAGCGGGAGCGCCTGCAAGCTCCTTGACCTGATACTCCTCGGGGAAGGTTACGTTTATATCGAACTCCTCGCCTGCGGAATGTCCGACGATCTGTTCCTCAAAGCCTGGAATAAACTGACCGCTGCCGAGAGCAAGATCGAAGTCCTCAGCCTTGCCGCCGTCGAAAGCGACACCGTCCTTGAAGCCTTCAAAGTCGATAACGACATCGTCGCCTGTTTCAGCCGCTCTGTCATCGACCGTAATGATCCTTACGTTCTTTTCCCTGAGCTGGTCGATCTTCTTCTGGATATCCTCGTCTGTTACAGCATTGACAGCTTTTTCAACTTCTATACCCTTGTAATCCTTGACTTCTACCTCAGGCTTGGTTGTGCATACGACCTTGAGCTTAACGCCCTCCTCCTTACCGATAGCCGTAACCTCTACCTCGGGAGGACAAACAAGAGTCAGACCCGACTCCTTTACAGCTCCGTCAACCTCGGGAGCATACAGAAGATTTACTGCGTCCTCATAGAAAACATTCTCGCCGTACTGCTTTTCAATAAGCTTTCTGGGAGCCTTTCCCTTACGGAAGCCGGGGATAACGATATTCTTCCTTGCCTTTAAATAAGCCTTCTGAAGCGCATTCTCGAAATCCTCCGCCGAGATCTCGACCTCCAGCTCGTACTTATTCGTCTCAACGTTATTTGTAGCCTTTAAACTCATTTTAAAATTCCTCCGTTTAATAAAAATGTATCTAAAATATTATAGCATACTTTTTACCGCATTTCCAGCTTTTTTTTATAAATTGTCACTTTGCACAATTTTAGTTATATCCATTGGGTCAAATTGCAAAAAATCGCTTGAAACCAGGTGATAATTTATGCCATCGCACATACCGTTTATAGCATAACTCTTGGCGTTGCCGTGAAGATGTCCGTAAAACACCTGCTTTATGCCGTATCTGTAAAGAACGTCCAGAATATCAAAGTTCCTGCTTTCCTTGAACACCGGCGGATAGTGGAGAAAAACCACCGGTCTGAGATCATCAGCCAAAGCCAATTCTATTGACGCCGAAAGTCTTCCCGCTTCTCTTGCCAGAACCTTTGCGTCGGCAGGCTCGGAATTGTCGCTTATCCAGCCTCTTGTCCCGCATATCCCGACTTCTCCGAAACGGTAATGATTGTTATGCAGTATTTTTATGCTGTCAAATCCATTGTCCGACAAAAAATTTTCCATTTTATTTCTTGTGGACCACCAATAATCGTGATTACCCTTGGAAATGATCTTTGTGCCGTTGAGTCTGTGTAGAAATTCAAAATCCCTGTACGCCTGACTGAAATTCATTCCCCATGAAAGGTCGCCGGGCAGAACGACGATATCCTCCTTTGAAACGCTGTGCTGCCAGTTTTTCTCTATCCTTGCCACATGATCCGTCCAGCCGCCGAAAATGTCCATAGGCTTATTGACGCCGAGAGACAAATGAAGATCTGCAATTGCGAAAAGCTTCAGAAGGCTTCCTCCTTTCAAGGAATAATTTCCCTTTAATATTTTTCTTTTCCCTGCAAACAATACTAAGGCAACAACCTGTTGCGGAAGGAGTGTTCAACAATGGAAAAGGATAGAATCTACGGAATCAACTGCGACGTTTCCAACTGTGTTCACAACAAGAACGGCTGTGAGTGTACTGCGGGCAAGATAGATGTATGCTGCACATGCTCAGAGCCGAACTGCTGCGACGAGACCGAATGCAAGACCTTTAAGGCAAGAAGCTAAGTCTGCCGCACAATATCACTTCTGTGACGCCTGCGTCCCGGAAATGATAGCCGTCCGGATAACCGGACGGTACATATCACTTGACATTCAGCGCACGGAAAACAAAATCCTTCATCTCCGATTTTTCTATGACCTCCGTAAAACGGATCTCCTTATCCTTAAGAGCGGCAAGAGACGCCGGAACTGTCATGCCGGAGGTCTTTGCAAGCTCGTCAACAAGCGCAAACTCATCGCAGCCGCAGTCCTCTCCCAGAGCCGACAGAACGGAGCCGGAGAACTTATACGGGCTTGCGGTGGAGGCAATGACCGTCTTGGTCTTATCCCCTGTTGCCTTTACATAATCCTCGTAAACCTTGACTGCAACTGCCGTATGAGTATCGCAGGTATAGGAATATTTATCGAAATACTCCTTGATCACAGCCTTCGTTTCCTCGTCTGTGCAGCAGCCGGCATAGAACTCATCGCTGAGGACAGCCTTTACCTCGTCGCTGACCTCGTACCTTCCCTCAGCTGCAAGCTTGCCGAACCATTCTCTTATCTGAGCATCGTTCTCACCGCAGATATGATAGAGCAGTCTTTCCAGATTTGAAGAAATAAGGATATCCATGGACGGTGAAATTGTAGCGTAGAAACGGCGGTTCCTGTCATACACGCCGGTATTTATAAAATCAGTCAGGACGTTATTGGAGTTTGACGCGCAGATAAGCTTATTTACGGGAACACCCATATGCTTGGCGTAATAGCCTGCAAGGATATTTCCGAAATTGCCTGTGGGTACCACAATGTTTATCTTTTCGCCCTCCTGTATCTCTCCGTCCCTGAGAAGCTGAGCGTAGCTGGAAACATAGTAGATGATCTGCGGAGCGAGTCTGCCCCAGTTTATGGAGTTTGCCGAAGAGAACATCATACCGTTTTCGGAAAGCTTTTCAGCGATCTCCTTATCGGTAAAGATGGCCTTTACGCCGTTCTGAGCATCGTCAAAATTACCCTTGATGGCACACACGCCTACGTTTGCTCCCTCCTGGGTGGTCATCTGCTTTTTCTGCATTGCAGAAACGCCGTTATCCGGGTAGAAAACAAGTATCTCCGTACCGGGAACGTCCTTGAAGCCCTCCAGCGCAGCCTTTCCCGTATCTCCGGAGGTAGCAACAAGTATTACGATCTTCTTATCGAGATCTATCTTCTTAGCCGCTGTCGTAAGCAGATACGGCAGTATCTGGAGCGCCATATCCTTAAAGGCGCAGGTAGGACCGTGCCACAGCTCAAGAATATAAGTGCCGTCGAAAAGATGAGCCAGCTCCGCTATATTTTCCGTATCGAAATTTTTTGTGTTGTAAGCGCCCTCCACACAGTAGCGTATCTCAGCCTCGGTGTAGTCGGTAAGATACTTTGAAAATACATAAAAAGCTCTCTCCGCATAGCTCTTTCCGCCAAGCTCCCTTATTTCCTCAAGAGTGATCTGAGGTATCTCCGAGGGAACAAAAAGACCTCCGTCCTCTGAAATACCCTGTGCCACAGCCTGTGCCGATGTAACCTTTACATCGCTGTTTCTTGTGCTTTTGTAAAACATAAACAAACAACCCTTCTATAATATTTCGGAATCCCGAATTGATCAACGTCTGCTTGCGTCAAATGCAGCAACATAATACCTGAGACGCACTATCCTGCCCCTGTCCGTCTGCACCGTAGCCACGTCGAATCGACAGGTGCAGGGGCTTTTCAGTCTTGACATAAATATCTCGGCGGTTTTTATGATATGCCGTTTTTTATATTCGGTTATCGCAGCCTCTCCCTCTTCGAGAGCGCCGACGCTTCTGGTCTTGACCTCCACAAAGGCGATAACGCCGTTTTTCTCGGCGATAATATCTATCTCTCCGCCCCTCACCGTAAAGTTGCGGCATATTATTCTGTATCCGTGCCTTTCCAGGAATCCGCAGACAGCGTCCTCTCCCGCATTGCCTATGCTACGGCTGCTCTGATTTTTTTGCATAATATTTTTTTAAGAAGCTCTGCCGGTGTATCCCGCAGGCTCCGTACCTGTCCAGCATTTCGTAATGAAGCTTTGTGCCGTAGCCCTTGTGCTTCTCAAAGCCGTATTCGGGGTATTTTTCCGACATTTCAAGCATATATCTGTCCCTTGCGACCTTGGCAAGTATGGAAGCCGCAGCCACCGCCTGAGAAGTCGCATCTCCCTTTACGACCGCCTGCGCTTTGTACGGCAGATCGGGAGTTTTATTGCCGTCGATAATACAGATGTCCGGCTTTACCTTAAGATCCTCCACTGCCCGTTTCATTGCGAGCATAGCGCTGTTAAGGATATTTATATCCTCGATCTCCTCAACGCTTGCGGTCTGTATAGAAAAATCCAGCGCCTTTTCCACAATTTCGTCAAAAAGCTTTTCCCTCTTTTTTTCGGTCAGCTTTTTACTGTCGTTTATACCCTCTATAACGGTATCCTTATCAAAAATAACCGCCGCTGCAAAAACGTCCCCTGCCAGCGGACCTCTGCCCGCTTCGTCGCAGCCGCACACAACGGGATAATTTTTTCTAAGCTCGCAGTCATACTCATAAAGCGTCATTATCAATGCTCCTTAGGCTTTTCAAGTGATATCCTGCCGATCCTTCCGCCCCTGAACTCGTCAAGCACGGTGCCTGCAGCCCTTTCGGTATTTATTTCTCCGCCGGAGATAAGAAACCCTCTTCTCCTGCCGATCCTGCAAAGCAGCTCATAACCACACAGACAGCCTGCCGTTTCCTCAGTATTTTCCGGAACATCCTCCAGACTGATCCCGTATCTGCCCGTTAAAAGCTCCGGATAATTTTCATAGAGAAATTCCAGCAGCCGGCAGGCAAGATACTCGGTGTCAAGGATAACGTCCTTTACCGCTCCGGTAAAAGCCAGCCTTTCCCCAACCAGCCTGTCGTCAAACTTCGGCCACAGGACCCCCGGCATATCCAGCAGCTCGAAGCCGTCCTGAAGCGAGACCCACTGCTTTCCTCTTGTAACGCCCGGTCTGTCCTCGACCTTAGCCGCTCTTGCTCCCGCAAGCCGATTTATAAAAGAGCTTTTCCCAACATTAGGTATGCCCACTATCATTATCCTTATCGGTCTGCCCGTCATTCCTCTGCTGTTCCATTTTTCAATATCTCCCGAAAGCAGCTCTCGGAGCATTGGATAGAACCTATTCACATTTCTTCCGCTGCGGCAGTCGGTGGCAAGCGCAGGTATCCCCTTTTTGCCGTAATATCCCTCCCACATTGCCGTGACGTCGGGATCGGCGGAATCCGCCTTGTTCAGCAGCACAAGTCTCGGCTTGGAGCCGCATATTTTCTTTATTTCAGGGTTCCGGCTGGAAAAAGGTATACGGGCGTCGGTGATCTCCACAACGGCGTCCACAAGCTTCATATTTGAAGCCATTATTCTTCTGGTTTTAGCCATATGACCCGGAAACCACTGTACTCTTGCCGCTTCGCTCATCGTATCCTCACCTTTCCCCCTGTTATCTATTCGACCCTTCCGATCTTTCCGCTGCGGGAATAGATCCTCAGCACTACCCTGCCTATAATATCCTCCTGCGGAACGCAGCCAAAGACTCTGCTGTCGGAGGAAGCGTTCCGATTATCCCCCAGCACAAAAACATATCCAAAGGGCACGTCGTATTCGTATGTATCGTTTTCTTCATTGTAATAAGCGTCTGCGAAATGACCTGTACTGCGCATCTCGCTTTCCTTTATATAAGGCTCATCAAGAATACTGCCGTCAACGCTGACTGTTCCCGCATTATAATCGATAACCACCTTCTGATTGGAAACCGCTATTATTCTTTTTATTATAACATCGTCAAGCGCTTTGGAATCAATGACCGCAATATCTCCGCAGTCCGGAGTATAAAACAGGTGAGAAACGATAAGCCTGTCTCCCTCCGTCAGCGTATTTTCCATAGAATGTCCCACAACGTTTGCGATCTTGAAAATGAACGTAAAAGATATGATCACCAGAAACACCGCAAAAACCAGCGTTTCCGCCCAGTCAAGTATACTTCCGGCGGCTGCGGATATCCAGCTTCGTTTATTCCCCTTATTTTCCCGTATATTCATATCTAATCCACAAAGCCAATGCCGTTAAACGGGAAAAGCCTCAGCACTGCCTTTCCAAGCACGTCGTCTTCGGGTATAAAGCCGATAGCACGGCTGTCCTTGGAATTGTTCCGGTTATCCCCCATTACAAAAACGCAGTCATCGGGGACTTCATACTCATAAACGCCCTCGGAAGTCTGAAAAGAAATATCAAAAAGACCGGTATCGACCATGACCTCTTTATTATGCTCACCGGAGATCTCCTCTCCGTTGACCGTAACGGTATTCTGCGTATAGTCCACCTTAATTTGGTCGCCCTCAGTACCTATCACTCTTTTGATAATTGTTTTTCCTATTACCTCACTGTTTATGACCACGATATCTCCCTTTTCCGGGGTATAGTTTATGTGGGTCATAACGAGCCTGTCCTTATCGATAAGGGTGTCGTTCATAGAATCACCGTCTACCAGAACTACCCTGAAGAAAAAAGTGAAAATGAGGATCACAATAAACATCGCGAAAACAAAGGATTCGCACCAGTCAAGGATCTCATTCACCACATTTATGGACGGCTTTTCCTTTATATCCTCAGGCTCCGCTTCCTTTGCCTGACGGATATCCTCCTCGCTCACCTCTCCGAATTTTCCGGAGGTATCTCCGGAAGCTTCGCCTTCGTTAATTTTTTCTGTATTATCGTTTTCCATAGCATATCCTCAATTCAAATCACAGCTGTCAAAAATTCATATAAATTTATTATATCAAATTTATTCGTAAATTACAAGTGCTTTGAAAAATTTTTCACTTCGTTTTCAAAAAAATCGCATTGCCCTAAAATGCTCCCGACATATTCCTGACAGAGAAAGACATGGTGCGTCTCCATGCAGAAACGCCGGTCCTTATAAACAAAAAGAGCCAGCACACAGCCGACTCCTGCTTTGCGAAGAAATTACTTGATTGCTTCCTTGACCTTGGCAGCCTTTCCGACTCTGCCTCTGAGGTAGTACAGCTTAGCTCTGCGAACCTTACCGCTTCTTACGACCTCTACCTTTTCAACAACGGGAGAGTGTACAGGGAATACTCTTTCGATTCCGCAGCCGTGAGCTACTCTTCTTACAGTGAAGGTCTCGTTGATATCGCCGTGCTTCTTAGCGATGACCGTACCCTCGAATACCTGGATTCTGGACTTGTCACCCTCAGTGATCCTTACATGTACCTTTACAGTGTCGCCTACGTTTACCGCAGGAGCCTCTGATTTCAGGCTTGATTCAGCAATTTTCTTTAAAGCGTCCACTTTAAATTCCTCCTTATATTTTCAGACGTTCATACGCCGGTACATATCCGGTCAGAGGACCGCCCGCTTTAATGTCGCACCGTTTCCGGCTGGCATTAACTCTCGTCGGCGAAACCGACGGTAATTCAAATGCTTTAATATTATACCATATTCCGACTGTAATTGCAACACTTTTCTATGTAAAATTCTCACCGGTATCTATCATGATTTTTGTGCGTTCTATACAAATCTCATCTTCTGTAAGAAAATACATATTCATAAAGGTCTCTATGACCGTGTTAGCGTTAAGGTTAAAGCTTCCGCCGGCGGGAAGCACCACAGTGAGATACACATATCTGCTGTCGCAGTCAAGCCGGGTCACATTGACAGACGGTCTGATATCAACAAGATTTACAGTCTTTTTCTTTGTCCGCTTTTCTATTTCTATTTTATCCCTCGAAAGAAAATCCTCAAAGAGTCTCATACATTCAGCAGGCGGTCTGTCGGCGGAAAATCTGATATTGTATTCCGCAAAAGCGATCTCCGTATGACTGTGTACCGGGCGGGCGCAGGAAAGGAGCTTCATTCCCTCCGGAAGCTGCTCATCAAGGCGTTCTTTTACCTCCTCAAATGGCAGATTCTCCACAAGGGCGAAATCCATGACCTCAGCTCTGCTTTCAAAGCCAAGTGAAAGTGTCAGGGGAAACATTATGTAAATATGAGGATTAAAGCCCTGAGTATACCATATCGGCAGCTTTGAACGCTTGATCGCACGCTGCATTGCCCTCATCAGGTCCAGATGGGAAATATATTTCGCCCTGCCGCATTTTTGGTAAACCACACGGTAATCGAAACGTTCAATACGCAGACCGGCATTTTTCGGTTCAGGCATTTTTGCCACAGTAAACACCTCCGCATTCGGCTTTTATCCCGCAGCCTGAGCATCCCTCTTTGCAGTTGCGGGTCGTCAGGGCTGCATGAGCCTTTTTATTTTCCCTTACGAAAAATTCATGGGAAACAAGATAATCCAGATGCGACCACGGTGCGATCTCATCGTAGGAGCGCAGCCTGTTGGCATAAAACGACGTATCTATGCCGCATTCCTCAAACGCCTCCGTCCACCTGTCAAATTTAAAATGCTCGTCCCAGCCGTCAAGATAGCAGCCCTTTTTCCATGCTGCGTATACAGCCTTGCACAGACGCCTGTCTCCCCTTGCCAGCACCGCCTCCAGAACCGAAGTCCCGCTTACATGAGTGCTGAGCCTGATCTTCCTGCTTTTTATGCAGGATCGCAGATACTCCTGCTTTCTGCGTATTTCATCGGAAGTTGCCTGAGGTTCAAACTCAAACGGCGTGAACGGCTTCGGAACAAAGGTCGCAGTGGATATTGAGATCTGGATAGTTCTTGCACGCTGCTCCTTCGGAGTCTGGTAATACAGATCCAAAACCCTTTCAGCCAGATCGGCGATACCCTTTATATCCTCGTCCGTTTCGGTGGGAAGTCCAAGCATAAAATACAGCTTGACCTGGGTATATCCGCCCCTGAAAGCTATCCTGCAGGTTCGCATTATCTCATCCTCGGTAATATTTTTATTTATGACGTCACGCAGACGCTGTGTCCCTGCTTCGGGAGCAAAGGTCAGTCCGCTTTTACGAACCGTCTGGAGCTTCTCCATAAGCTCCTCGCTGAAGGTGTCCAGACGCAGCGAGGGCAGCGAAAGATTGACCTGTTCCCTGTCGGTATATTCCGTAAGACTTTCCAGCAGCTGATTTATCTGCGTATGATCGCTTGTTGAAAGCGATGACAGAGACACCTCCTCATAGCCTGTCTGCTCGCAGAGACATTTTGTCTCACGCTTTACGGTATCTATACTTTTTTCACGGAACGGACGGTAAATAAATCCCGCCTGACAGAAACGGCAGCCTCTGATACAGCCCCGCAGAACCTCAACGACAGAACGGTCATGAACTATCTGACTGAACGGTACCACGAAGCTTTCGGGGTAATAGACCTTGTCAAGATCGGAAATAATGCGCTTTTTTACTCTGGCAGGAGCTTCGGGAACATTCGGCGTGACTGCCTTGACTGTACCGTCGTCATTATAGGAAACGTCATAGAACGAAGGAACATAAATGCCCTCTATCTTAGCTGCCTCTCTGAGAAACTCCTCCTTGGAGGGAGCTTGCGGCTTCATTTTCTCATAAAGCGAGAGCAGCTCCATATTGACCTCCTCGCCCTCGCCGAGAATAAACAGATCAAAAAAATCGGCGATCGGCTCCGGATTGCAAACGCATGGACCGCCCCCCACAACTATCGGAGCAAGCTGCTTTCTGTCCTTGGAAAGCACCGGAAGCCCCGCAAGATCGAGCATTTGCAGAACGTTATTATAAGAAAGCTCATATTGCAGCGTAAAACCGATAAAGTCAAAATCCTTTATCGGGTCCAGACTTTCAAGGCCGTACAGCGGTATGCCGTTTTCTCTCATCTTTTCCTCAAAATCGTTCTCCGGCATAAAGACCCTTTCACACCACCAGTTCGGGACGCTGTTTTTAAGCCCGTAAAGGATCTTCATCCCAAGATGCGACATTCCGACATCGTAGGTATCGGGAAAGCAGAAAGCAAATCTCACGTCCGTCTTTGATCTGTCCTTGACAACACTTCCTATCTCCCCGCCGATATATCTTGCAGGCTGCCTGACCTTAAGCAATATTTTTTCCAGCTTTTGTTTTATTTCTTCCAAAACAGACCCTCCGTTTTTTAATGTAGCAAAAAAGCCCGTAAAACGGGCTTAAACTCATGCCAGCAAATGTCATCTGACTTAATGAACAGCTATAAAGATCCCACGATCTCTTACAGAAACTATTTTATCACTCAAAGCAGAAAATGTCAAGGGCTTTATACTTTCCCGTTCAGGTTTAATTGCGTTTTTTCTTGCCATTTTATCTCCTGTACTGTCTTTTTGATAAATTATTGCATATCGGGAAAATACGGTCAGTATATTTTATTTTCAGCGATCCGCACAAAGAGAAAGCACTTTTTTTGTACATAATACAGAAATTTCAAAAACACGCTTGACTTGGAGTGCGCTCAAAGCATTATAATATAAATCAAGGAACTCGATCGAGGTGATTTGGATGACAATAAAAGAAGTCAGCGAAAAATTTGGTATTTCGCAGGACACCCTGAGGTATTATGAACGTGTGGGAATGATACCTCCCGTCACACGCTCGTCAGGCGGTATCCGTAATTATCAGGAGGAAGATCTCGGCTGGGTGGAGCTTGCAAAATGTATGCGCAACGCAGGACTTCCCGTAGAGGCAATGATCGAATATGTGAAGCTGACTCAGGAGGGTGACAGCACATTTGCGGCAAGGCTGCAGCTGCTTACAGAACAGCGTGAAGCGCTTCTGGAGCAAAAAGAGAAGATCGCCGCAACCATAAAACGTCTGGATCATAAGATCCGGCGTTACGAGGACGCTGTGAAAACAGGCGTGCTTTCATGGGAAAATAACTGAACGAGGTGATTTTTGTGGACGTAAAGGAATTGAGCGTATTTCCGAAGGGCAAGCCCAATGACGCATATGCGCAATATTTTATAGGGCAAAGCTATCTGAATATGCTTTCTACAGATCAGGTAGCGATAGGTAACGTTACGTTTGAAGCGGGCTGCCGGAACAACTGGCATATTCATCAAGCCGATAAAGGCGGCGGTCAGATACTGCTGGTAACTGCCGGAAAGGGCTATTATCAGGAATGGGGAAAGGAAGCACGGGAGCTTCACCCGGGAGATGTAGTGAATATCCCTGCCGGCGTAAAGCACTGGCACGGTGCAGCTCCGGACAGCTGTTTTCAGCATCTTGCAGTAGAAGTACCTGCGGAAAACGGAAGTACACAGTGGCTTGAGCCTGTTTCCGACGAGGAATATAACAGCTTGAAAAAACGGGAGGAGTATTAATGGCAAAGGTAACAGCAGGAAGAGATCAATTAGGCGATTTTGCGCCAAAATTTGCAGAACTGAATGACGATGTGCTTTTCGGAGAAGTCTGGGCAAGAGAGGATAAGCTGTCCGCAAGGGACAGAAGTATTGTTACTGTGGTTTCACTTATTTCAAGCGGTGTTCTTGACAGCTCACTGCAGTTTCACATCGGCAACGCTAAAAATCACGGCGTGACGGCTGAAGAAATGGCTGAGATCATTACACACGCCGCCTTTTACGCAGGCTGGCCAAAGGCGTGGGCAGCGTTCAGAATGGCATAGGAGGTCTATGGAGAGAAATAAAGCCTAAAAAGGATAAGGTATTCGTAACACGCCTGCATGGGCGGGCGATCACCGATCCAATGACCCTTACCCGGGAGAATAATTCAAAGCGGCGCCGTTGTTTTTATGGACGGCGCCATTCTTATAAAGATCCTTGACATTATTTCAGCCCATGATATGCCGCATCTCCCGTTCAGCCGGAGAGCATAAATGTGTACGTCCCGGGAGTACAAGCGTATTTCACAACAGTACACTGAAATTTAAGCAAAAATTCGCCTATTTGCATATTGACTTAATGTAAGAAAATCTGTATACTTGTTAGTGGACTGAAAATATGTTTTATAATTTATATAGTTAAGGGGTTTGTGAAATGACAAAGGTAGTAAAATTCGGCGGCAGCTCGCTGGCAAGCGCCGAACAGTTTAAAAAGGTAAAGGAGATCATAACGGCAGAGGCATCAAGAAGATTTGTGATCCCTTCCGCTCCCGGCAAAAGGTTTCCTTCGGACACCAAGGTAACGGATATGCTCTACGCCTGCTACGATCTGGCGGCTAAGGGCAAGGATTTCAAGGAGGAATTCAACGCTATAAAAGAGAGATACTACGGCATCATAAACGAGCTTGGTCTGGATCTTTCTCTGGAACAGGAATTTGAGGTCATCCGTGCCTGCTTTATCGGCAAGGCGGGAAGGGACTATGCAGCCTCCAGAGGAGAATATCTCAACGGTATCGTGCTGGCAAAGTATCTCGGCTTTAATTTTGTGGATTCCGCAGACGTTATCTTCTTTAACGATCAGGGACAGTTCGATTCCAAAAAAACCGGCAGGAGCCTTTCGGCAAGGCTGGAAACAATGGAAAATGCCGTTATCCCCGGATTTTACGGCTCCATGCCCAACGATACGATAAAGACCTTTTCAAGAGGCGGTTCTGATATTACGGGTTCCATTGTCGCAGCTGCGGTAAATGCCGATCTTTATGAAAACTGGACGGACGTTTCGGGATTCCTTACCTGCGATCCAAGGATCGTAAGCAATCCCAAGCCGATCACCACCATTACCTATAAGGAGCTGCGAGAGCTTTCGTATATGGGCGCTACGGTGCTTCACGAGGACGCTATTTTCCCGGTAAGAAAAGCGGGTATACCTATAAATATCAAGAATACAAACAAGCCTGAGGACGTCGGCACGATGATAGTTGAATCCACGTCCCAGAAGCCGGCTTACACCATTACAGGTATTGCAGGCAAAAAGGGATTTACCGTAATCAATATCGAAAAGGATATGATGAACGCTGAGATCGGCTTCGGCAGAAAGGTGCTTGAGGTATTTGAAAAGAACGGTATCTGCTTTGAACATATGCCGTCGGGTATCGACACTATGTCGGTGGTCGTTCATCAGCAGGAATTTGCGGATAAGGAGCAGGAGATCCTTGCGGGTCTTCACAGAAACTGCCACCCCGATACTATCGATATCGAAACAGATCTTGCCCTTATTGCTGTGGTGGGACGTGCAATGAAATCCAACAGAGGTACTGCGGGAAGGATCTTCTCAGCTCTTGCCCACGCCCATGTCAACGTAAAAATGATAGATCAGGGATCCAGCGAGCTTAATATAATAATAGGCGTCAGCGAGGATGATTTTGAGATAGCCAATAAGGCGATCTACGATATCTTTGTTGAAACAAAGCTCTGATCAGTTTTTTACAGGAAAATAATTTATAACATTCAACGGACGGGAAGGTTCGCTGCCGATATGCTGAGTATTACCGACGGCATATAAGCGGCAGATATATTCCGTCCGTTTTTATATGTAATTTAATAAAGCAAGGTTTTCTGATTATAAAGTTTATAATATTCTTGACTTGTATCGTATTTTCGGTTATAATAGCTAATAGAAAAAAATATAAGCTGGTGAATAAATGGAATTATTCGATGCACTGATATCTGTCTATAAAAATTCGGACGAAAAAATTATCCTTACCGACATGGAATTTAATATGATCTGGAAAAACAATGAGAAGCTTCCGTCTTATATTGACATGGGAAAAATACGTTTTTGCTGTGACGAGCCTCCGAGATTCCCCTTGAAAAAAATGGAAACCTGCGAGTACAGAGGAGATTTCGGAAATTCCAGCGCATTGAAGATCCAGCCTCTTTTCAGCGGTGACGAGGTATGCGGATATCTTATGCACTTCTACACCTGCGAGGATATTGAAATAATGTCCGACCGTTCGGGGCATCTCAAATACAAGGCTAATTTTCTTGGCAATATCAGGATCGAATTATCCAGACTGCTGGCAATGCTTGACAGCAGCTCTTCGGATATGTCTGCCGGCGTACCGGACAGTGAAGTGCGCAAAACCGTGATAAAAACCCTTTCTGCTACGGTCAATTATAATGAGCTTTCAAAATATTACAGCGGATTTTTCTCATCTGAGCCTGCGAATATTTCGGTCATCATGGACGAGCTTTGCAGCGAGGCAGAGCCTTTCATGAGATCTGCGGGGATAAAATTCAGCTTCGAGCTTGATGAGGCGGTATATCTTAAAACAAACGCCGAAAGATTAAAAGCCGCCGCCGCAAATCTTCTTGTCAATGCGGCAATGTATAATTCAAAGGAGGAAAAGCTCTGCCGCCTTACGCTGAAATGCAATGAAGACGGAATAGCTGTAACCGTTTCCGATAACGGAGACGGAATAGAACCCGAAACTGCAAAAAAAGCCGTAAAACCTTTCGGCTGCTTTGAGGGCTACGGAAACAGAGAATATCTGGGACTTGCCCTTGCCAATATATGCTGTGAATTTTTCGGCGGACATCTGGAAATAAAAAGCCAAAAGGGAAGCTTCACAGATGTAATAATGCGTTTCCCTGCGCCGGAAAAAGGAGTTCCGCCTATTCTCCGTTCGCCCGGATTTCCGCCGGTGCCTAATCCCTACGGAACGTTAAGCTGTATATTTGCCAAGTGTCTGCGCTGACACTGCTGACGTGAAAATATTTCCGCTTACTGTATAAAGCAAATAAAACCCCGTATTCTTCTGCGATACGGGGTCGATCTATGTCAGTATATCCTGTTTTTCAGTCCCAGAGCTTTGCAGGATAAGCGCCGGATGCGATAAGATCGCTTATTGCTTTTTTAACGCTAGGCTTATCCTCAGCGTAGGTCACTCCAAACCACTTGTCGTTGCTCTCAAGCAGCTTGCAGGTTGCCTCTCCTGACTTGACCATATAGTCGATACCAGCCGGAAGAAGAAATTCTGCCGTGATATCGCTCAGATTTTTGTCAAGAAAATCCTTGAACAGCTCGTTGAGCCTATCGATAAACTCGGGAGGGCATCCCCACATATTCATTGAAACATAGCTGTCCTCGCTAAGTTCCTTCTTCTTCTCCTTGCCGGAGTAGACCTTTCCGTCGGCTTCTCTGCGTATATTGTATGTCTCGACTACGTCCTCCATCATATTATCGGCGTCGATACGGCAAACGCCCCTGTTGACAGAACCGAAATCGCTGAGGGTGTTCTTCAGCACAAAGCCAGCCATAGCAAGGCTCATTTTATATCCGTCATGTTCTTCGGCGAGAAAATCATGAAGCTTTACAAATGCCTCCTTACCATAGAAATCATCGGCGTTGATAACGGCGAACGGTTCGTTCACGATCCCCTTGCAACAGCATACGGCATGACCGTGTCCCCATGGCTTTACCCTGTCCTCGGGAACGCTGTAGCCTTCCGGGAGACAGTCAAGCTCCTGATAAACATAATCGACCTTGATGTGCTTTGAAATACGGTTGCCGATCATTTCATCAAACGCCTGCCTTATGTCTTTTCTTATTATAAATACGACCTTATCAAAGCCTGCCCTGACAGCGTCGTAGATCGAATAATCCATGATTATTTCCCCGTTGGGACCGAAAGGCTCCAACTGCTTGATCCCGCCCTTGAAACGTGTACCAAGTCCGGCGGCCATAATAACCAGTGTGCAGCTCATAAATATTATACTCCATTCCATTATTAAAAATTATTATTCCCTGATTTTTTTAATTATCTCATATTTTTCGATATTTGTCAATACTGATTACGTTTTCACAATTATGAACATAATATAAATGTTTAGCAACCGTATGCTTACAGAAATTAATACAGCATTGGCGTATAGGTCATATGATTCACTTTTTGAAATTTTTCTCTTGTTTTCAGCAGAAAATTGTCCGGAATATCCGAAAGGTATTTACCGCATCTTCCCGATATGCTATAATTATTCAAAAAATATTTTTTTTAATATTCAAAAAATATTTTTTATAAAATGTATTCAAAAAATATTTTTTATAAAAAGGCTTGACAAATAATAAAACATAGTGTATAATATATTATCGTTAGGTGCTGCTATGGCTCAGCAGGTAGAGCACATCCTTGGTAAGGATGAGGTCACCGGTTCAAATCCGGTTAGCAGCTCCAGTGGTAATGCCCTGAAATCGCGTTTTTGCGTGGTTTCAGGGCTTTTTTGTTTTGGACTTTTTTTCAGAATTTACATGATTTTATATAAAAGTTTGTGGGAAGTGCGTAAACAGGCGTGTATTATACATCAAAAAATTTTCATACTCCCTTAAAATTCCATAAAATCCGCCTATTGATCGGGTTATAGATGGTAAAAATAGAGATACTGTTCATTGCGTGCCGAACGGAACCGCTATGAATAACTCAAATATAATTTTAGAGATCAAAGCCGTTGCAATAATTTCTGACAATTTTTTCATTTGTAAAAAATATATATCTTCCATAAACTTGTGTAAGCGCACAAAAAACACAGCACATACAAGTACTGCTTTTTATATGTGCAAAAGTGAAATTATACCTGTTTATCCGTATTTTTCGATTTGTTCCATGATATCGTCCCCAGTAGGATGATAATCGTCATAAAGCTTCTTTTTAAGTATAATGTTCATATCCGTTGTTTTCAGCTTGCTGTCATAAATTACGCAGGAGGTCTGGTGCCTGCGGCTCTGCTCGTGACAAACGCATAAAACGGTCACCAGATCGTTATGCTCTCCGACCTTGTAGCCGCCTTTTTCCTTCGGCAAAAATATTCGGTATCTCATTTTTTTCAGCTCCGTTTAATATGATTCTGATATTGATTTTACTATAAATGGGACGAAATGTCAACATTTTTTCAAAATAAAGGTAGAACTGCAAAAAAGGTCGGAATATATTTTTAATTACTTTGTAAAAATCTCCGAAAATGTCGATGAAAAACTGAATATTGCAATAACCTGTTATAAAGATAAACAAAAAATGTAATGGGATATCACTCCGATATGCTATGGCATTTTTGTATAGACCTCCCGTGCAGTGTGACCGGTCAAAACAAATAATATAGGCATCACAGATCCTACATATAGCTAAAAACACGGAAAGACCGCATTTTTCCCCTTGACTTTCAGCGTAAAAGAGCGTATAATTATTTCATAAAATAAAGATCGGATCACAACAAAAAACAAGGAGGAGCTACAGCTATGCTTATATGCGACAAATGCGGTCAGACCTATGAAAACGGGAAATTCTGCAAAGCCTGCGGAAACCCTCTTAAAAACATCACACAGGTCAGATATGCGGAAGAAAATTCGGCCTTTGCAGTAAAGTGCCGTCAATGCGGACGAATTTTTGCAGAAGGAAAGTTCTGCATAGAATGCGGTATACCTCTTGTAAGACTTTCCCCCTATAATGCCCGGGAGGAAGAATATGCTTTGCAATGCGGACGATGTGGCGCAAAATATAATGAAGGAAAATTCTGCAAGGTATGCGGAGCGGTTCTTGAAAAAATTACTGCCGCAAGGGTTCAGGAAGAAGATATAGCTCAGACTGCCGAAGAACCGGAGCAGACGGAAGAAACCCCTCAGACCGAAGAAACGGAAGCTACGGAACAGTCTGCTCCCGCAGAGACTGTCAGCATCGTGGCTGACGTTGAGAATGATGAAGGATCCTCCGATCCCACCGAAGCTGTCCAGCCTGTTGAGATTGTCCCGGAAGAAGATACCCACAATGAGAGCAAGCCTGTTATGATATGCTCAGTGTGCGGCAAAATCGCCGAGCGTGAGGGTACGTTCTGCACCTCATGCGGCGGAAAGCTTATATCCCAAAGCAGTACGGAAACTGAACAGATTGAGAAAATCAGTCAGACGGAAGAAACCCCTCAGACCGAAGAAACGGAAGTTGCGGAACAGTCCGCTCCCGCAGAGACTGTCAGCAGCGTGGCTGACGTTGAGAATGATGAAGGATCCTCCGATCCCACCGAAGCTGTCCAGCCTGTTGAGATTGTCCCGGCAGACGATACCAACGATGAAATCAAACCTGTTATGATATGCTCGGTGTGCGGCAAAATCGCCGAGCGTGAGGGTATGTTCTGCACCTCATGCGGCGGAAAGCTTATATCCCAAAGCAGTACGGAATCGGAGCAGGAAGAATATACAAATGAAGGATCCCTGCGCTGTCAGCTTTGCGGAAGGAGCTTTTCACAAGGCACCTTTTGTACGGTATGCGGAGGGATACTTGAAAAAATCAGTCATGAGCATAAGGTTCCCGTTGCGGCAGGTACCGCAGGCGCAGGTTTCGATATTCCTCTGTCGCCAAGTAACGCTCAGCCGGTGATAATTCCCGAAGCACAGGATTTTTACAATAACTATTCTAATCAGCCGTTCAACGAAAAAGAACGCAAAAAACAGCAGCGAATCGCCGAAAAACAGCGCAAGCAAATGGAAAAGCTCCGCAGCAGGCAAAAATAGCGGTACATAAAAGCACATATAAAAAGCAGTCGGGACGGTATAAAAATATACCGTCCCGACTTTGGGTAAGAATAAAGGTTACCGCTTTTTATTCGGTCATAAGCCACAGACCGGCAGCGGAGTGTTCAAAGTCCTCGGGCTTGCTGAGATGATCGCTCTCATACAGACCGTAGTACATCACCACATTTATAGGCTGGAAGAACATTCTCATATCCCAGTGGATAAAGTTTGACATAAGGTCTTTTCTGACATACGGGAGCAAAAGCTTTTCCACCTTACCGGCAATAAGCTCAACCGTTTCCCTTGCGATCGGCTCAACGGCTTTCTGGATGATCTCATCGATTTTGTGGCTGACCTCAGTCGGGAAGATCGGAATCATGACCTTTAAGCCTTTATCCGTTTTTGTAAGGATACCGTTTTTGACGAAATCAGCGGCTATTTCCTCCTCGTACTTATTCAAAGGCTTTTTGGGATCTTCTGCAAGATCAAGCAGCAGAGAGATGTTATTTCCGTTTATCCAGTAGTCTCTGCCGCCGTTCAGAAGTTCTCCGTTAAATTTATGGGGGAACGGCTCCTGCTCGAAATCATTTACGTATGTGACCGTACCGTGGGACGCCGTTTTAAAATTCTGATGCAGATTAGACCAGTTCATACCTTTCCACTTTCCGTCTGGGTAGCAGGAATAATCCGCCTCCTCCTCGGGATTCAGGTACTGGACGGTCATTCTGAATTTTCTGTCCGTTTCATCGGGATATTTATCCTCAAGCTTTGAGCTGTAATAATTCATTGCGATATATCCCACAAAATTGGCAGCACGGATAAGAAACTCCCAGCAGAGATAATCAAAGCCTAAGTCCTTGCCGTAAAAATCAAGGGACATTATTTCATCCTTAACGCCGTATACCGCCTTGCAGACTTTTTCGGGAATGTTATTTTCTATATTTGCAATATACTCCGCAGCGCTGGCTTTTATATATTCATTCTGCGGAAAAACGCAGCAGCATGACAGATATTTGTTCTTCACTGGCTGAAAAAGCAATTTTTCTGTTACCATTTCGTCAATGACCTGCTCCAGATAAACGGGGGCTACGCCCATTTCGTCCGCAAGCTCGTTCAGCGACTTGCCGTTCTGACCACAAAGCACCATGACCTGCTGAGCGATTTTCGAATTGAAGATCTCAGTTGCCTTACCGCAGTTGTAGCCCCAGAACCAATTCAGAGTATAGGGAGCATAAGCTGATTTTCCTGTATTTGTCATAGTATCGAACCTCTCTTTCAGTTTTTTTCTTGCATCGAACAGTCTGCCCTTGACCGTCCCCACAGGAACGTTAAGCTCCCGTGCGATCTTTGAAACAGGCTGTTGCTTCAGATAAAAGCGGATAATTATTTCCCTGTGAATATCGCTGAGGCGTGACAGGGACAGATTGAGCCTTGCTATCTCCTCACGCTGTACAAGCTTATCTGACGGGTGAGGATTTTCGCTTACCACGCCGCCTGCTACCTCCAGAGGCAGAGCAGGCTCCCGCTTATAGCGTATATAATCGACGTACTTGTTTCTTGCCATTCTCCAGTAATAGGAATAAAAGCTGACAGGTTCTTTTCCGCTTCTGAGCGTTTTGATTCCCTCACAGAGAATATCCTGCGCAAGATCCTTTGCCGCCTCGCTGTCCGATATCCTCTTTCGACAGAACAGGAACGTCGCCTCGATAAGCTTGTCATTTATGTAGTTATCCACTTTTATCACCTCGATCGCTGTTGTTAACCGGTTACGCTTATTAAGTCGTAAGATCCGCCAAAAGGTTGGGTAAAAAAAGGGACGTTTTAAACGCCCCTGAAATATCACACTATAAGATCTGTTATAAATCCCGCCGATATCGCCGCAATATACATGACAGCCATAACCGTAAGGTTTTCCTTTATATGCCTGTTGGTCTTGAAAAGCACAAGCAGTCCCAGACCCGCTCCGGTACATAGCCCCGCAATAAGGGAACCGAAGGAAAGCACATCTCCGATATAAAGCTGTGTAAGTACCACCGAAGCGGCACAATTGGGGATAAATCCCACCAGTCCGGCAATAAGAGGCTGAAAAACGCTGTTTGTCATAAGCAGCCTTTTAACCGTTTCCACGCCTGCAAACTCCATTACAAATCCAAGTATCAGATTTACTATAAGAATAAAAACTATTATATGGACAGTATGGTGCAGTGCGGAATGAAATATTCCATGATGCTCACAGTCGCAGTCCTCGCACAGATCCCTGAACGGCTCCTCCATCTGATGTCTGCCCATAAGTCTCAGAACAAGATCGGTCAGAAGTCCTGCGGTTATACCCACTGCGACCTTAATTATGATCAGCAGCCACAGCTTATCCGCAATAGACGGATTTGAAAGCATCAGCGGTATAGCCTCGTCACTGGTGGAAAGATACACGGCTATCAGCGTTCCCATTGTGATAAGTCTTCCGGTATAAAGATTAGAGGCGACCACTGAAAAACCGCACTGAGGAACGGCGCCCAGAATACTTCCGCCGACAGATCCCAGAGTACCCATTTTTTGCAGAGCGGCGCCCAGCTTATCCGCTGAGCGATGCTCGATATACTCTATAAGAAGATAAACGCTGAAAAGAAACGGCAGTATCTTTGCCGTATCAATAAGAGCGTCAATTATCACGTCAATTATTTTATCGATCATTATTACTCTCCATAACTCCGTTGAAATTGCTTAACCCTTTAATTATACAATGAGATATTGATTTTGTCAACCAAAATATTTAAAACGGCAATACAAAAAACGGGCGAAACAATATCCGCCCGTTTTAACGTATTTTTCAGTAAGCTCAAAGACCCTTTGCTTTTTTCAGCGTTATTCCGTTCTCTCCCAAAGGTATCTCGTGATCCAGACCCACAAACTTTCCGTTTTCCTGCCAGAGTACCTCCTTGACAAATTCATACTTTTCCTCGTCCCATGTGACAAAATCGTCCAGAACAAGTCCGCCGGTGTCACCGGAATTTGCATTGAAGCACCAGAAGGTATGATTAAGATGATAGGTCTTGATAAGCTTTCTCATATAGGTCATCCATGTGAGGTTAGGCTCGGTCATAAAGCCTCCCCACTCCCCTATATGCAGCGGCGCAGTGTTGTCCTTGTGGATATAAAGCCAGTTGTCCTGCCAGCAGTCCTTTATAAGACTGTCATAGGTGTAATCTCCCTCAAACCATGGCTGCTGATAAACCGTCGGACCGTAGTCATGAGGCGAGTACACGAGCTTATCCTGATATTTGCCCAGATCTATGGGATGATCCTTGACTCCCCGAAGATTTCCGCCCCACCAGTTAAAGTAGTAATCTCCGGAATCCTGAGAAGAATAATCCCCGTTTTTCTTGATATTCTTAGGATAGATCTCGATGCCCTCCACAAAAATGAGAACGTTGGGATTTTTCTTAAGCACCTTTTTCGCAGCAGTCTCCGCAACATATTTCCAGTTGTTTGCGTCCTTGGAATCATTCCAGATCGCTGCGTTATCACCCTCATTCGGCTTGCCGTGAGGCTCGTTCTTGAGATCGAAGGCAATTATCGTATCGTTGTCCTTATACCTGTCAGCCATCCACTCGAGCGCCGCATAGTAGTCCTTGACAGTGACCTTATCCGTATACCAGAGATTTACGTTGTGTCCCGCAGCGTCAGTTTCGGCGCAGTGGATATCAGGCATGACCTTCATTCCGTTTTCCTCCGCCAGCTTCAGGAAGTAATCGAATATCTCCAGCGAATTCATTGAATTAAGCTCGGGATTGTAGGCGTTATTGTAATTTGCCTGGGGATACTCCCCTGCCGCCCACTGATTTATAAGCTCGGCAGATATAGGCACTCTTATAAGATTGAAGCCGTGATCCGCAATAGCTTTGACGGTAGGTACAAGCTCGCTGTTCCAAAGACCGTCAAATATATTTGTTCCGGTATTATAGCCGAACCAGTTAACACCTGTAAGCCATACCTGCTTGCCGTCCTTGTCAAGTATTTTGTTTCCGTCGGTATGCAGCCAATCGTCTCCCTGCTTGGCATTTGAAGTCCTTTCCAGCAATTCAGAAACATCCTCCTCCGACTGCTTATCGCCGCCGTTATTATTGTTTCCCCCGCCGTTCTGAGGGATCTTTCCCTTTTTAACGGTACAATCCACTCCGTTGAATTTGGCTGATTTTATGGTAAGAGCTTTTCCCGTACCGATATTGCAGCCGAAAGAAACCGTTGCGCCCTTGGAAACATCGCCGTTGTAATCAACATTTGTAACAGTCAGCTTATTTCCCTTGACCTTGAACGTACCGTTCCAGCCGTCGCAGGATCTCAGCTCATCTACCTCCAGCACAAGCTCCCAGCCGCTGACAGCGCTGTCCGTGTAATTTGTGACGCCCATTTCCAGGCCGCACATTTTCTTATCTCCGTCCTCCCAGCCGTTGCCTGCGGTATAGGTAAACACAAAGCCTTCCTTTACCTCGTCCTCGTCTTCCTTTTCATCATCTTCCTGTTCCCGGCTCTCCTCGCTTTCATCGGCGATGTCGGTACTTTCATCCTCAGTCTCCGAAGCCGGACTTTCGTCCTCCGACTCCTCTTCTGCAGCAGAGCTTGCCTGTGAATCGGTCCCGCTTTTTTTGTGGGACGAGTCGTTTTTCTTGTCCGATCCGCCTGAATTTGTAACGATAAGCGCAATTATAAGACCTATTATCACAACACCCATAGCGATAAAACCGATAAGTACTTTTTTATTTATCCCGGACCTTTCATCACTGCCCATAATATACCTCCTATATACATTTCAAGGCAATACCGAACGATCAATGTGTGAGTATTGCCTTAATACTTAATAATTATAACATATTTTTCTGCATAATGCAAGACTGAAAATTTTTCGTTAGTACAGAAACAAAATATTTTATTTAAAAAATTTTATGTTTTAGGGCAAAAAAGAGTCCACATTTTTTGTGAACTCTTGGGGTAGCTTATTGATATTACATCTAAGTGATGATCTCGTAATGTTATTGCACGCCTTATGTAGTCTTTTTCGTCAGTTTTTCAAACAACCGATTGTAGATCTTGATAATATTACCAACTGATAAAGCTGCAATGATACTGCCTTCACGGACACCTTCAAGCTTTCCGATAAAGAGAAAACAAATGACAGCCGCCGCTATAATGTATATCACATCAAAAAAAATTTTGATGTTCTCATAACGTTTTCCGGTAACCTCACTGATCGCCCTGTTCATTGCTTCTCCCGGAAGCATTGCAACGTTTCCCTTGAACTGTATCCAGATCCCTAATCCGAGTACAAAGCAGCTTAATATCATAAGTCCAAACCGGATGACATAGCTGTTTGCCTGTACACCGCTGATCAGCATACAGGAAAAATCAGTCAGATACCCATATACTAACGCAAGAACCGTCTGTATGATAATTTCCACAGGCTTGCATTTCTTACGGAGCAGTGCGACTTGTACAACAATTTGAAGCACGCTCCATAGATTAAGCCACCATCCGAATGTCAGTGTGTGATTGAGCAGGGATATGGAATACGGAACGGCTGCAACCGGAGAGGTTCCCAGACCTGCCTTTGTGGACAGTGCCACTCCCATTGATGCAATAAAAAGTCCGATCAGGAACAATGCGTAGTTTCTGATAGTTTGTTTCAAAAATTTCACCTTCATAATTACATTATATATTAATACATCTGATGAAAAAAGTCAAGATTAGAACGCATTAAATTCAGGACTCCCGGAAAATTATTTCGTTAGTACAGAAATCACGGGAGACCAGCTTCCGTAACAGGCTGTTCCGTTTATTGTTTTGTAGGATCTCACTCTGACGAAATATCTTTTACCGCTTTCAAGTCCACTTATCCTGTAGGAATGCGCTCCCTTTCCTCCCACTGTATAACGCTTTGCGCCTGAAAACGAAGGAGACGATGAAATGTCCACGTTATATCCTCCGCACTGGGAGTCGCTTTTCCACTTGACGGAAACGGATCCGTTTTCCGCAGACACATCTGTCAGCGCCCCGCGCTTGGGGACGATATTGAAACGGAAGGTAAGTATTCCGGAATACGCTCCCTTTCCGCTCACAGTGACAGTTCCCTCGCCAGTATTAATATTTGTTCCGTAGGAAACGGCATAGTCCTTATTCCTGCGAAGATAGGAAGCAGCCGCAGGTCTGATCTGTCTGCCGGTATAGGTCATGGTTTTAGGTACGCTGAACATATCTGCACGCAGACACTTCTTCGACGGAGAAAGCTCCGCCTTGCAGCCTTTATCCACCTTGGTCTTGTTTTTATCCGAACCGTTGGACTTAAAGGTAACGTTTACCGAACCGGTACGGACGTGAAGATCATAGCTGCGGTTTGCGGAAATATTGTTATAGGTGATCTTCGCAGCCGACCCCGAAGCCACTGCGAAAGCGCATTTCCTGTTGCTGTACACGTAATTCGAGCTGGCGGTAACGTTTGATTTTGATGAAAGGTAAACGCCGTTATCTGAGCTGTTGGAAATATCGTTATTGGTAATTACGCCCTTGGCTCCCGTTGAAAACGAATAGCCGTTCAGCCCGTTTGAGGACACCGTATTGTATTTTGATGACACCAGCGTTGCGGAGTTTACATAGATCCCGTTGTCGGAGCAGCGTTTTATACTGTTCCTTGAGCATTGGGATACTTTTGAACCGCTCTTTACCGATATGCCGTTTACCGAGCATGATGAGATCTTATTTCGGATCACATCGGCTGAGCTGCCGTTCCACACGCAGATCCCATTGCCCTTTCCTCCGCTTACCGTGTTGTCTCGTATATCGCAGCAGGAATCCTTATTTACGTAAATGCTGTGACTGCTTGCATTGCTCAGATCGTTGTTTTTAATGACCAGATCGCAGCCGTTTGACGCCTCTACGCCGTAAAAATAAGGCGAATTGCCGCCGAATTTTCCCTTCGCATAAAGTTTTCCTGTGGGATTTCTGACAAGATACGCTGTATTTGAATAGATCTCCCCCTGAGTTTTTTTCAGCACCGCAAAGCCGCCGCATCTGACGGCTGTGTTATCGTAAATTTTCAGATTCCTGAAGCTTGTGGCGTTGATACAGTCGTAGGAGCAATTTTCAAATACATTATCATGTATAGAAACGTTGTCCTGGAACATATAATCATAAACGTGGTGAGTTCCCAGGGCGGACGTAAGATTTTTGAACCTGCACCCCGACACAGTCACGTTCTCGCAGGGAATGTACGGTCTCCCGTTAAGCAACGAGGAGCTTTTATCCAGAAAATCTATGTGAAGCGCCTCGGCAGACCAGTAATTCAGTCCTGCAAATACCTGAGCCTTATAGTCCTCCGCCGTACCGGTATAGTCAATAAAATTGGAAAATTCGCAGTTTTTCACCGTAAGGTTGCTAACGCCGTCAAAAAGCGCAAAATGAGTTCCGCACACGTTAGTGATCTTTGCGTTGGAAAGCCTTACGCTGTCGGAATTGTAGACCTTTATAACACCCTTTGATTCCTTCGTAGTGGAGGGAGTTCCGTCCCAGGTACCGCCGTCGATAACGATATCGTGGGAAAGCAGCCTGTCCTTTTGCCTGTCGGGAGCGTCCTCACCGCTTACAACAATATAGTCGAGATTGTTTGTCCTCCTCATCACCGCATTTGGTGCGAGCCGTAACGTGGTATTTGAATATATAAGCAGTCTGCGGTCTACATAATATGTACCCGCAGGCAGCGTGACCGTCACCTTTCCGTCCGTTTCCTTAGCCATATCCAGAGCCGCCTGTATCTGTGCGGTATCGTCCAGCTTATCGCTGCCGTCTGCACCGAAATCCTTTACGGCGTTATACTCCTTTCCAGAAACGGCGGTTGTATAGGCTGACGCCAGCGGAGCGTAAAATACCGCAGCGGCGATCGCAGCAGCCGCAACCAAAACGGCTGTAAGCATTTTTTTCATATTCCCTGTCTCCATATCTATCACTTATTTTTATTTGTAAAATCATACATTAATATAATACAACATTTTTTATTATTTGTCAATATATACAATAAAATTTATATGTACTCTGAAATTATATGTAAATCATCTACAAAAGCTATTTTTAAAACGTTTTCGTAAATCAAAATAACTTTAGAAGCGTTGACACTGCCTTTATTGTATGTTAAACTTAAGGCAGATCATATTATAAAGGAGGTCTTACCGTGAAGCATGATGAAACAGAGCAAATAAACCCTATTGTGGATCTGTTCTATCCGGACGAAGAAAGCAGGACAAAAATGAAAAAACGCCGGGTCTCCCTGCTGGAGCTGCCCAACGACTATGTAAATAATCTGGAGCTTGAAAAAGTCGGCGACATGATCTGCCGTCAGCACCAGTACAGGCTGATAAGGATATTTGAAGAAATGTGCGACGATACCGAGATCATACGCTACCGTCAGGATATTCTCGAGGATTTTCTCAGCATACCGAAGCTTGCGCCGACCATACAGAAAATAGTAAATATAATGGTCGAAAACGACCGGGGCAACATCTACAAGCTTTCCGAGCCGGATTCGTTTACCACTTTGTCAGAGGCTATCAGAGCCTTTGACGCATATGTGGAATGCATGGAGATAATGCACTCCTTCTTCGCAGCACACAAAGAGGAAATACACTCCGAGGGGATAATGAAGCTTTTCAAATATTTTGAGGACGGATACGAGGACAAGCATTTCATCAGCCTTAAAAAAGACCTGGAAGAGCTGGAGTCGGCTCTGAAAAACCGTATAAGAAGCATTACCGTAGCGATAAACCTCAACGAAAATCTCGTGCCGGTCTCCGCAGGGATCGTGGACTACTCCGACCGCAAATACATTGCGAAGCCGTCGCTGTTCGACAGGATACTGTACCACGGAGCAAAATCTCCTGAAAAAACGGTAAAGAAGCTTCATCAGAAATACCGCAACGGCGATGAGATCACATCGGACGAGCTTATTATAAACACGGTTGACGAGACTCTTTTCAAGGAGCTTGACGATCTGACCCGGGGATATGTAAAAAAGCTTTCGGACGTCATGGCAGACTATCAGCGGATAGGATTCCGTGATATTTTCAGTATAAACTACCAGTTGGAATTTTATATGGGAGAGGTCGCTCTGATACAGAGCGCACAGGCTAAGGGCATAAAAATGTGCCGTCCTACAGTGCTTCCGAAGGAGGAGCGCAGGACGGATATAAAAGGGCTTTTCGATCTTATATACTATAATGAAGCTTCGCTGTATAATCTGAGAGCCAAGGACGGAAAAAAAGAGGTGGTCACAAACGACATAGCCTTTAACGACAGCGCCGGATTTTACATTCTTACAGGTGCGAACAACGGCGGAAAAACCACGTTTGTAAGAGGACTGGGGATATGTCAGGTTCTGGCACAGGCGGGATTTTACGTTCCGGCTGAAAGCTGTGAGATCTCCTGCGCAGACTATATCTACACCCATTTCCCCAAGGAAGAGGAGTTGGGTATAAACTCCAGCCGTTTTACTACAGAGATCAAGGAATTCAAAACCATAAGCGACACTATAACAAATCACAGCCTGCTGCTAATGAACGAATCCATACAAAGCACTACCCCAAAGGAATGCGTGGACATTGCGGCAAGGCTTGTAAAAATTTTCTGCACGGTGGGTGTGAGAGGGGTTTTTGCCACACATCTTACGGATATTGCTTACAAAACGCAGGAGCTTAACAGCGATCCGCAGCTGCATTCGAAGATCGTAAGCATCGTCGTGACCGTAGACGAAAAAACAGGAGAACGGAAATATAAGATCAAAAAGGGTCTCCCCACCGAAACGAGCTACGCCGGAACGGTATTTGAAAAATTCGGTATAAACGAGTCGGACATTGCCAGACGTGTGGCGCAGATGAAATTTTAGGCAATATCCGGTGCATTCCCTACGGATCTTTAATTTTCACAGGCAAAGCAGCCGATTTGCTTTCGCCAATAGCTGCAAATGCCTTTCATAACTGGGTTGAAGCTGAACCTGTACTCCCCTGTCTGCCGGCAAAAATATACCGTGCGCAGCTCTGTTTAAAGTTGAAACGAAAGATAAGAAATCGAGAGAAACGAAGAAAAACGGAGAGAAATCGAGAGAATAAGGGATATAAATTAAAAATTCAGCATTTTGACTGTTGACATCGGCAAAGGAATATAGTATAATATTTCATGTTGCGAAGTCCGCAGGATAATGCTGGTTTTGCGGACGAACCGTTTTACGGACTAATTTTTATATTCTGAATGGAGGAAATCATATGTCAACTTATATGCCTAAGGCTGGGGACATCACCCGTACATGGTATATTCTCGACGCTGAGGGACAGTCCCTCGGTAGAGTTGCCGCAAAAGCAGCTCACATTCTCCGCGGCAAGCATAAGCCCACTTATGCGCCTCATGCAGACTGCGGCGATCACGTTATCATAATCAATACTGACAAGGCTGTTCTTACAGGTAAGAAGCTGGATCAGAAGTCTTACAAGTGGCACACAGGCTGGATCGGCGGTCTTAAGGAGATCAAGTATTCAAAGCTTATGGCTGAGCAGTCCGACAGAGCCATGAAAATCGCTGTTGAGGGAATGCTTCCCAACAACACACTTGGCAGAGCGGCTGCAAAGAGACTGAGAGTTTACAAGGGCGCTGAGCACAATAACGCAGCACAGAAGCCCGTAAAGTACGAACTGTAAGAGAGGAGCAATTTAGATGTACGAATCAAAGCAGCCATATTTCTATGGTACCGGTAGAAGAAAGCATTCTGTTGCCCGTGTTCGTGTTTACGAAGGAACAGGCAAGGTCACGATCAACGGAAGAGATATTGACGATTATTTCGGTCTTGAGACACTTAAGCTCATCGTTCGTCAGCCTTTCGGCGTTACAAACACTGAAGGTAAATACGACATTGTCTGCACAGTAGCAGGCGGCGGAGTTACAGGTCAGGCCGGAGCGATCAGACACGGTCTTTCCAGAGCATTGCTTCAGGCAAACGATGAGTTCAGACCTCTCCTCAAGAAGGAAGGCTTCCTCACTCGTGACCCGAGAATGAAGGAAAGAAAGAAATACGGTCTCAAAGCCGCAAGACGTGCTCCGCAGTTCTCGAAGAGATAATTTTATCATTATCGGGGCTATACAACAAATCTCCTCGCAGGGCTATCCTGCGAGGGTTTTCTTATTTCTGAGAACCGGTGAGAAGCTCTGATGAATTGGTATATTTTGTAGAATATATTTTTAGATATATTAGGTGAAAGTCATGACTGTAAAATTAAAAATAATACTATTTGTTATTATCTGAACTGCTCCCCTTTTGTTAGACAATGTGGTATAATATAAATATACCCAAAAACAAGTCTAACGTTAAATTAGCCCCTTTTTTTGATCAGTCTGAATTTAGATCTATCAGACTCAATAATTCCCTCTAATCTAAGCTTGCTTATTTCCGCAGACATTGCGCTTCGGTCGACTTCAAGAAAATCGGCAAGCGCCTGTCGGTCGTATGGTATCGTAAAATTATCGCTGTTGTTAAGTTTTGCCTGCGACATTAAAAAAGCCATGATTTTTTCACGGGTGGTACGCTTGGATACTATCTCAATCTTTTCGTTAAGCTTCAGATTTTTTTCGGTAACAATACGCAGAAGATTACTTGTAAGCTTTGTATGAAATGAGCTTAAATCCGGATTATCATTTAAAATATCCTTTGGCTTGATAAGCATTATTCTGCTGTCAGTTACCGAAACAACACTTACTGGCATTGCATTTATATCGGCAAATACAAAAACCTCCGCAAAAATCTGAGGCGAATCAATAAGCGCAATAATGCTGCGGTTTCCAAAGTAATCGTTTCTGACAATCTGTACCGAGCCGCTGAGAATAATTCCAACGGCATCTGCGCTGCCGCCTTCTGAGATTACCGTTTGATTTTTTGAAAAGTCCTGAATTTTTGTATGCGGACTTTTAAGTATCACATTAAGTTCTTTGTCGTCCATTTTATCAAATAAGGGACATTTTTTCATAAGCTCAAAAATATTTTTCACTTTATCCTCCGTTTGTTGGATTTACAACATACTTGCACCTATTATTATACTATAATATGATTACAGATTAAACACAGTATTCTGAAAAAAATTTACGGAGGTAAAAAATGCTAAGAAAAATAATCAAGATAGACGAAGAAAAATGTAACGGCTGCGGAGCGTGCGCTGCGGCTTGTCATGAGGGTGCAATCGGAATGGTTGACGGGAAGGCAAAGCTGCTTCGTGAGGATTACTGCGATGGTCTGGGAGACTGTCTGCCGGCTTGTCCTACAAATGCTATTTTCTTTGAAGAACGTGAAGCTCCTGCATATGATGAGGAGGCTGTGTTAAAAGCAAAACAAAAAAAGCAAGCAAGTAATCTGCCTTGCGGATGTCCGGGAACAAATTCAAAAAGCATAAAAAGGGATAACAAAACAGATTTACAAGCGGCAGAAACAGTATCAAGTCAGCTTTCACAGTGGCCTGTACAGATCAAGCTTGTTCCTGTTAACGCACCGTATTTTGACGGTGCAAATCTGCTTATTGCCGCTGACTGCACGGCTTATGCCTACGGAAATTTCCACAACGAGTTTATTCGCAACAGAGTAACCATTATAGGCTGCCCTAAGCTTGACGAGGGTGATTATGCGGAAAAATTGACCGAGATCATAAAAAATAATGATATTAAAAGCGTTACAATTGTCCGTATGGAGGTCCCTTGCTGCGGAGGTATTGAAAATGCGGCTAAACGTGCGTTGCAGACAAGCGGCAAATTTATTCCTTGGCAGGTAGTTACGGTCTCAACTGACGGCAGAATAATTGACAAATAAAGATTTCAAAAATTGCAATATGTGAATCATCTGTAAAAAAATATATCCGGTATGTCTGTCTTGAATGCAGCATACCGGATTTTTTCATATAATGATACCGTTGCGGCGATCGATCTCATGCCGGATCAATATGTAGGATCGACTATTTGCTGATATATTCTGCTGCCGTTTACACAAGTATGCAGAACGGATTTAATATGTGTAAATAGACTTAAGCTTAGTGACTTAATCAGGCAATCCTACATAACCACAGGCTTCTATCATTGTCTGCCCCTCATCTGATAACAGCCATTCCACAAGCCTTCCTACGTAAGGGTTTTGATTATCCTTACGATAGACAACATAAAAATTTGCCGTGATCGGATATGAACCGTTCCGTATGTTTTCTGCATCAGGATATATTCCGTCTACCGCCAGCATTTTTACATTCTCATCGGCTACCATTCCTGATAGATAATACCTGAAGGAGTAACCGATCGATCCGCCAAATATAGATAGCGGATTTCTGGAGGTAAGCATATTTCCCTCCATAAACTTATCCATCATTGTTTGACTGCCTGAGCCTTCGATCCTTGTTAATGGATTGATCTGTCTGGAAGCTCCTCCTACCTCTTTCCAGTTTGTGATCTCTCCCCTGTAGACAGAGCGTATCTGTTCCGATGTAAGCCCGTCCACAGGATTATCCTTGTTGACAAAGAAAACAAACGCTTCTAAACCTATCGGCACGATCTCTATCTCAACATTTTTTTCCTGAGCGGACAGCATCTGCTCTTTGGAGGGATGAGCAGTAAAAAACAGATCGACAGAACCGTCAAGAAGCGCATCAAATCCTCTTATCGTGTTATGGTACTGCATTACGCTGTCGAAAGCAAAGTTTTCACCATAGTAGTTATCATCAGAAAACGTTCCGCCCTCATAGGTAACAGTTCCTTCGGGATAGCAATTCTCTATTACTGATGCGTAAACAGGCACAAGCGCCGCTGCACCGTCTAAAACAGGCAGATCATCTTCACTATCAAATTTCAGAGACGAACCGGTCCTTGCAAGCTCTGATCGTTCTTCAAAGGGCAGAAATTCAGCCACATCGATCATTTTAAGCTGTCCTGTTCCGCTGAAATTATTTGCAAGGCGTCTTGTGATCGTTATGTACAAAAAAGCATTTACAGCAACAAACAGAAGAACTGTCGTGAGAATTGCAATTATTTTTTTCACAGCCACAGCTCCCTTGCAATAAACTGTATTATCGAGGAATTTTGGTAAGCGAAATAAATATAGATCGCATGTGCGACTGTAACGATAATTCCGATCAAAATAATAATGATCAATATTCTTATAAATTTACGATCACTCATTTTTACATACTCCTCATAACCAGCATAGCAAGTATGCATAATAGTATACCAATTACTGCCGTCAAAGCAACGATCGTCATACTTATGATGAACATAACTGTATGTTTCTTTTTTCTGCCCCTGCCCTCTCGCCTAGCAAGTATACCGTCCTTGATGAACAAAACAATAGATACGATCACAAACAGAGAAATTGCAATTATAATCGTCCAGCCAAAAACCGAAATCAGAATGTCCATGAATAATCTCCTTATAATTGCGAAAATCGACTGCTTACTTTACCAAGCATTATACCAGACCCTAATGAAAAAGTCAAGTTTTTCCCTTCATTTTCCCCGATCCGCACTTCGCAAAAGCCGCTTTTACGGGATTTTGCTATGCCTGACCATTTTTCTATTAATCCGATCAAGGAAACAAAAAGCAAATCAAAACCCCCAGTTTAACTGGGGGTTGTTGCACAACGAAAAAGGCTGCCGCAAACCGCAACAGCCCATTTTTTTGGGGAATTTATACTACCGTATATGTTTTCGTTACCTTGCCCGCAAGATTGCTCTTACCGGTAAGCGTCACCTTTACGGTTTTCTTGTCGGCTGAGGTAACATAAGAAACAGTGTAGTTTCCTTTATAGATCTCACGGTCAAAATAAGATACTGAAACTGTCGGCTTGTACTTATTTGACGGATTCTTCGTCAGCTTTACATCGCAGGTTGCAACGGAACGTGGGTTGATCTTAAAGGTCTTTGTGACCGTGCCGGTGAGGTTATTTTTGCCCTGTATCACGATCTTTGCCGTTCCTGCGGAAAGATTGTCCGTATAGGAAACTATCTTGTAATTTCCGCTGTAAAGCTCGGTGTCGCCTATCTTTACGGACTTGACCGCCGGTCTGACTCTTGCGCCTGTGAAATAATATTTGCTCTGGGCAAGCTCGATATCGCAGTTTGCAATGTTCCTTGCCTTTATGGTGTAGGTC
>JAGAJO010000002.1 GCA_017626015.1 Ruminococcus sp. | reverse complement strand
GTCAGATTTTTCGTCAGATTGTACAGAAACGACACAGGAATACTGTCGTATTTCAAGGAGTTTCTGTGCGATATGACGGAAAATAATGCAAGCAGATGGCGTACAAAGCCGTTAGGCGGTCTTTGTGCGGTGTTGCCTTAATAGAATTATAATAAAACAATTTTCCCGAATTGTCAATAGATACGGGTCATTATTTGTGTTTTTACCGAAAATCGCTTTCCGCCGGGAATAAAAACGTACAAGCAGAATAAAATTTACTATGTAATATCAATATGCAGTAAAAGGGAGAGGATCTGAAATTATGTTAGAAATTCTTGACAGAGAGCTTAAGGGTTCCGGAGAAGCCGAAGAAAAAATTTCTTACGGTCTGACTTCCGCCGAGGCTCAGCGCAGGTACGAAAGCGGCGGAGCCAACATTATAGGCGGAAAGCGAAAGAGCGGAGCGCTTAAAATTTTTGCCGGACAGTTTCACGACGTTATGGTAATGATACTTCTTGCCGCAACGGTGATATCCGTTGCTCTTGGACAGTACGCCGACGCCATACCCATAATACTGATAGTGGTCGTAAATGCTTTTCTTGGATTTATTCAGGAGTTCCGCTGCGAGAAAACGCTTGAAAAGCTGGAGAAAATGACCGCTCCCACCGCAAGAGTGTACAGAGACGGCAGACTTGTGAAGATCCCCGCTGAGCAGCTTGTGCCGGGCGATGTTTTTTCACTTGAAGCAGGAGACCGTGTCCCTGCGGACGGCTACATAATTTCGTGCAGAGCGTTTTCCTGTGACGAGTCTGTCCTTACGGGAGAATCCGCCGCAGCAGAAAAATTCCCTAGAACATCGGAAATGGAATTTTCGTCTCTCAACAAGGGCTATATGGGTTATATGGGAGCGGTCGTCACCAAAGGTACTGCGCTGATCGAAGCCGTTGCCACCGGAGAACGCAGTCAGATGGGCAGAGTCTCCAGAATGTTGGACGAGATCCATGAGGAGCAGACCCCTCTGCAAAAAAAGCTTGGGGAGCTTGGCAAGACCCTTGCGGTAATATGCATAGGCGTGTGCATAATTGTTTTCCTTGCCGGAGTTCTCAGAGGAGAGCCTGTGCTGGACATGGCTATGACAGGTATCACCATAGCTATTGCTGCGATCCCCGAGGGACTTCCGGCCACCGTTACTATAGCGCTTGCTCTGGCGGTAAGGAAAATGCTCCGCAGACAGGCGTTGGTACATAAGCTCCATTCGGTGGAGACTCTTGGCTGTGCGACTGTCATATGCACGGATAAAACAGGTACCGTTACCCAGAACAAAATGACCGTGACAAAAATAATCGACGCCGAGGGTAAAAGCTGTTCGCCGGGAGAAGAGCTTTCTGCAAATTCAAGATCGGCGGCTATGGCAGGGATATTTACCTGCGGGGCAATGTGTACAAGCGCAGTGCTAACCGAGAATAAGGGCGGCAAAGGCAAAAAAGGGGGATCACGGTACATTGCGGAGGGAGATCCTACCGAATGCGCTATTCTCACAGCCTGCGCCCTAGCCGGTGTGAGGACTGAAAATACCGGGCTGAAAAAAATAGACGAAATACCCTTCGACAGCGAGAGCCGCTCAATGACGGTGGTATGCTCGGAAGAAAACGGCGCAAGGATCTCATTTCGCAAGGGAAGCTCAGACGTTATTATAAACGAATGCGGTTACTTTTATAATGGAAATGAGCTTAAAAGCTTTTCGGCGTCTGAAAAGCTTGCAGCTGCAAAGCGGGGCGACGAGCTTGCCGGAGAGGGACTGAGAGTTATTGCATTTGAGGAAACGATCGAGGACAGATCTATATTTCTTGGATTTATGGCAATGCAGGATCCTCCCCGTCCTGAAGCGGCAAGGGCTGTGGCAGAGTGTGAAAAAGCAGGCATACGGACAGTTATGATAACCGGCGATCATAAGCTTACGGCAATGGCTGTGGCAAGACAGACGGGTATTCTGAAAGGCGGAAATCTTGCTCTCACAGGTGATGAGCTGGACAGAATGAGCGATGAAAAGCTGTGCGGGATCATTGAAAACTGTTCGGTATTTGCCAGGGTAACGCCAGCTCATAAGCTGAGGATAGTAAGAGCATTCAAGGTAAAGGGACACGTCTGCGCCATGACTGGGGACGGGGTGAACGACGCTCCGGCGGTAAAGGAAGCGGATATAGGCGTGTCTATGGGTATTCAGGGTACCGAGGTGACTAAGCAGGCTGCGGATGTTATCCTGCTGGACGACAACTTTGCGACTCTCGTAAACGCCGTTGAGGACGGGCGCACTATTTATCAGAATATCCGTAAATTTGTGCGGTACCTCATATCCTGCAACATAGGCGAGGTGCTTACAATGTTCGGCGGTATTATAATGGGACTTCCCATGGTCCTGCTGCCGTCCCAGATATTGCTTGTGAATCTTGTGACCGACAGTCTGCCTGCGGTGGCGCTGGGACTTGAACCACCTGAAAGATCGGTAATGAAAAAGCCGCCCCGCAGAGAGGATGACAGCTTTTTCAGCGGCGGTCTCCTGTGGAGGATAATTTTCCGGGGTATCCTTATAGGTCTTTGTACCCTGGGGACATTTACCGTTCTGCTCAGATCCACAGGTTCGGCGGAGATATCAAGGACGGGCGCACTGATAACCTTGGTCCTCAGCCAGCTGATACACGTCTTTGAATGTAAATCGGAGGAAAAAACGCTGTTCTCGGTACCTTATCTGTCAAATCCGTTTTTGCTGTTTTCAGTGTTGGTATCCTTTGCGGCGCTGGCTGCGGGTATTGCACTGCCTGTCCTGCAAAAGGTATTTTCGACCGCAATGCTTTCGCCTAAGGATATGCTTATTTCGGTAGGCTTTTCGGCACTTGTTCCGGTTGCGTCGGGTATGTTCGGCTTTATCAGGGACAGGGGAGCAAGGTCGGACGCTGTTATTAGGAATATCAGAAAAACTCAGAATCAGGAATGATCGTTATAAATATCCCGTCTGCGGATAACCTCCGGCGGCGGGATATTTTCCGATTTACGGCGTATTTTCGTGTGTTTTGTAAAGACCTGAAAAAGAATTATGCAAAAGTTTGCAAAGGTCGGAAAAAATCCTTGCGTTTTTTTAGAAAATGGTATATAATATAATAGAATATGTATGTGCATACGGATTAAGACCCGATCTGCGCATAAGGAAAGACATAATGATAAAAAGGAGATCTGTATATGACAAAAGCACAGAGATATTTTAATTCTATCAAGGATAAGAGAGTAGCGTTTATCGGCGTAGGAGTAAGCCACACCGAACTTATAAAGAATTTTCTGTCGAAGGGTATTAAATGCGTGGTCTGCGATAAAAAGGAAGAGGAAGACTTTGACGAGCTTCTTATGGAGGAGCTTTCGGCAAAGGGCTGTGATTTCTCATTGGGAGAGCATTATCTTGACGAGATATTTAAATGCGATATAGTTTTCCGCACTCCCGGAATGTACTATAACGATCCGGTACTGACCGATGCAAGGAAAAAAGGAGTCATAATCACATCTGAAATGGAAACCTTTTTCGACCTCTGCCCATGTAAGATCTATGCCATAACGGGTTCTGACGGAAAAACCACCACAACTACCCTTGTAAGTGAATTTTTAAGGGCAGAGGGCAGACGTGTACATATCGGCGGGAATATAGGAAAGGCGCTGCTGCCTATCGTGGAGACGATCTCTGAGACCGACGTGGCTGTCTGCGAGCTTTCAAGCTTTCAGCTGATATCCATGAGAGAATCTCCCGATGTAGCTGGAATAACGAATATAAGACCGAATCACCTTAACGTTCACGGAACTATGGAGGAATACATTCAGGCAAAGTGTAACATTCTTTATCACCAGAACGGGTATTCGAGAGCCGTCCTCAGTATGGACGATGAGACTACAAGGACTCTGGCTCCGCTTGTAAGAGGAAGGCTTTCGTATTTTTCAAGGCGGGAAGTGCCTGAGTGCGGAGCTTTTCTCAGAGAGGACGGAATGCTCTGCTACAACGAATACGGAAAGATCACGGCTTACGTTCATATGAATGATATAAAGATCCCGGGAATGCATAATGTAGAGGATTATCTTACGGCGATCGCAATGACCTACGGCGATGTTAAGCCCGAAACCGTGGCAAAGATAGCTAAGGAATTCGGCGGCGTAGAACACAGGATAGAATTTGTCAGGGAGCTTGACGGCGTAAAATATTACAACAATTCCATAGCCTCCAGTCCGACCAGAGTTTTAGCCTGCCTTGACGCTTTCGATCAGAAGCAGATAATGATACAGGGCGGATCGGATAAGGGAATATCCTTCGAGCCTATGGCTGCGCCTATATGTGAAAAGGTCAAGGTGCTTATTCTTATGGGACAGACAAAGGATAAGATAAGAGAGGCTGTAATGGCAGCCCCGAACTATGCGGACAGCGGGATAAGGATAATAACCGTCAAGGACATGAAGGAAGCGGTGGAAACCGCAAGAAGGTGCGCCGAGGAGGGAGATATCGTTTCGCTTACTCCCGCCTGCGCAAGCTTTGATATGTACAGGATGTTCGAGGAAAGGGGAAAGCATTTCAAGCAGTGCGTAAATGAGCTTTCCTGAACTGTTTTAAGTATCAGATAAATTTTTCGGTAAGGATAATTATAAAATGGATATTAAAGAAATACTGTCCCACCTGACTGAAACGGCGGGAGTTTCGGGAGATGAATATGCGGTTTCCGTTCTTGCGGCAGACATTCTCGGAGAATACGGGGAAGCTTCTGCCGACCGGAATACAGGCTGCGTTTACTTTAAGCGTTCGGGCTGGGAAAAAGACAAGCCTGTCGTCCTGCTGGATGCGCATATCGATGAGATAGGAATGATAGTCACATATATAACCGATGACGGATTTTTAAAGGTATCCGGCTGCGGGGGACTGGATAACAGGGTCTTGCTTGCTCAGCAGGTCACGGTCTGCGGCAGGGAAAAGCTTATAGGTATTGTCACATCGACTCCTCCTCATCTTGAAAAGGACAGCTCTATGGCTCCCGAAACTGAGGATATATACATTGATATCGGTTTGTCCGGAGAAAGGGCAAGGGAGCTTGTAGATCTCGGAGACCGGGTGCTTATTGAGAACTGCCTTGCTGAGCTTCAGGGAGGAAGAGTGACCTCTAAGGCTCTGGACGACCGGAGCGGAATGGCTGCGATAATTTTTGCGCTTGATAAGCTTAAGGATAAAAAGCTTGCTGTAAATGTCGCCGTGCTTTTCTCTTCTCAGGAGGAGATCGGAGAAAGGGGTGCGCAGATCGGAGCGTACAGTATAGATCCCGATATGGCGGTGGTCGTGGACGTTTCATTTGCAAAAACTCACGGTGAGAGTCCCGAGAACTGCGGAGAGCTTGGCGGAGGTCCAATGATAGGCATTGCGCCGTCTCTCAGCAGAAGGCTGTCCGAGGATATGCTAAGGATCGCAAGGGAAAATCATATACCCTATCAGACGGAGGTAATGGGCGGAAAGACCGGGACCAACGCCGACGCTATAGGCATTATCCGTGGAGGAGTACCTGCGGTCACGGTCTCGATACCGGAAAGATATATGCATACTCCGGCAGAGGTCGTGGAAATTTCCGATATCGAAAATACAGCAGAGCTTATAGCTGAATTTCTGGAAAGCGTGTAAAGAGCGATATGATAAACGAATTGAAAGATCTCTGTCTCCTTGACGGAATTTCCGGAGACGAGGGGCAGGTAAGGGAATACATTATTTCCCGCATAAAGGACAAGGCGGAGATAAAGGTGGACGCTCTGGGAAACGTTATCGCCTTTGTCAAAGGAAAAAACAGGTCAAAAAACCGGGTCATGATCTCAGCCCATATGGACGAGGTGGGAATGATCGTCACCTATATAAACGAGGACGGCACGCTTAAGCTCTCCCCGGTGGGAGGGATAGATCCACGTGTCGTATTCGGAAGAAGAGTCACTGTGGGAAAAAATAATGCTGTGGGTGTAATAGGCGGTACTGCTGTTCACAATCTTTCCGCAGAGGACAGAAAAAAGTCGGTGCCGTTTGATAAAATGACGGCGGATATCGGCTGTAAAAGCAGAGAAGATGCACAAAAGCTTGTTTCTCCCGGAGACAGTGTAAGATTTGTTTCGGATTTTGTCAGCTTCGGCGACGGATATGTAAAATGCAAGGCGATAGATGACAGAGTAGGCTGTGCGGTAATGCTGCGTTTGATAGACGAGGGTCTTGAATACGACGCTTATTTTACTTTTGTTGTCCAGGAGGAGATCGGTCTGAGGGGGGCTAAGTGTGCTGCATATACTGTAGACCCCGACTATGCGCTTGTGATAGAAGCAACTACGGCGGCGGATATACCTGAGGTCTCGGGGGACTCAAAAGTATGCGTGCTTGGCGGAGGTCCCGTGATCTCGTTTATGGACAGGCATACTGTTTACGATAAGGAGCTTTACGCCCTTGCATTTGAAACGGCAAAGGGAAACGGCATACCCTGTCAGACAAAGACCAGGGTCGCAGGCGGCAACGATGCGGGAGCGATACACGTTTCCCGTGGCGGAGTGCGTACCTGCGCTGTATCGCTGCCCTGCCGATATCTTCATTCCCCTTCCTGCGTTATCAGGGAATCGGATCTTGAAAATGCATATATCCTTACAAGATTTCTTTTGGATAGGACCTGTAACAGATGATTTATGAGTACAAAAATTTAGACACTAAACTGCTTTCGGAGCTAAGGAAAAACAACTATTCCCGCCGCATAAAATCTCATTTTGCGGCTTACGGAACGGAATACGGATTTCTGCGTTTCTTTGCGGTGGAAAAAAATAAAGAGCTTCTCGGGCTTATTTCCGTATTCAACGGATCTATGATGATCTCCTCCTTCGAGGGAAAGGTCTTTGACAGCGATGTGATTGCCGAAGCTGCGGGATTTATCCGTATGCTGAAGCCGGAATCGATCGAGCTTGAGAAACGCTACGCCGATATTCTGGAGCCGATGCTGGAGGGCGAGTACAGGGGTGAGCGGAGGACGGAATTTGCCTTTGTGCCCAAACGGACGCTTCCGCCGCTGGAGGTAGACGAGGTACCTAAGCTGGACGACGTTTTCGGCATACTTTCTGCCTGCTTTCCGAAGCTAGCCGACAGCTATGAGCTGTGGCTCACCGATACCTCGCATAGGGTCCGCAGGGGGCTGTCACAGTCCTTTATGCTTGGAAATTACACTACGGCTACGATACAGTATATCATTGACGGCGTCGCTCTGGTGGGTCATGTGGGAACGCTTCCCGAGGAGAGAGGAAAATTTCACGCAAGGCAGCTGCTTTATTGGATAGGCGAAAGGCTCACAGCCGACGGCTTTGAAGTCAGGCTGTTTGCACGTCCTCACAGAGTAAGCTATTATGACGAGATCGGTTTCAAGGCGTGCGGCGTAGATATTGTTTTAGAGAGGATTTTAGATAATGAATGAATGTTTATTTGATATAGATCCCGGGCTTCTGAAGCTTGCGGCGGATGCCGAAAGCGAATGCTCGGAAATGTTTGAGAGGATAGACGAAACGGCGGATCATAACGGGCAGAAGGTCCTTAAGGCGTTTATAGATAACCGTGTCAGCGAAGTCTGTCTTAAAGGCACGACAGGCTACGGCTACGGAGATATGGGCAGAGATACGATAGACAAGGTATTTGCTCAGACGCTAGGCGGCGAGGACGCCCTGGTAAGACACACCTTTGTCAACGGTACCCACGCCCTTTCAACTGCGCTGTTCGGTGTGCTGAGAAGCGGCGATATTATGCTTTCCTGTACCGGCGCACCATATGATACCCTTGAAGAAATAATCGGGATAAGAGGCGAAAATGGAAACGGCTCGCTGACCGATTTCGGAGTGAGATACGTTCAGGCAGATCTTGTTCAGGATACTTATCCCGATTATGATAAGATCTCCGAGCTTGCCGCACAGGCAAAGGTGGCTTACATACAGCGTTCCAGGGGATATTCCTTAAGACCGTCCCTTACGGTGGATACGATCGGTAAGATCGCTGCTGCTGCAAGGTCGGCAAACCCGGATATAATAGTTATGGTAGACAACTGCTACGGAGAGTTTGTGGAAAAGCGTGAGCCGCTGTCGGCAGGCGCAGATCTGATAATCGGTTCGCTGATAAAAAATCCCGGGGGAGGGATAGCGTCTACCGGAGGGTATATCTGCGGCAGGGCGGATCTGGTAGAAAAATGCGCCGACAGGCTCACCTGTGTGGGAATGGGCAAGGAGGTCGGCTGTTCCCTGGGACAGAACAGAGAGATGCTGCTGGGATTTTTCTTTGCCCCCCAGACGGTGGCAAACGCCCTTAAGACCTCGGTTTTTGCCTGCCGCTTCTTTGAAAAGCTGGGATTTAAAACACTTCCCGAAAGCGGCGAGGAGAGAACGGACATAATTGCGTCTATACTTCTTGAAAACGAAGAGAATCTTGTGGCATTCTGTCAGGGAATACAAAGCGGCTCTCCTGTGGACAGCTACGTTACCCCCGAGGCGTGGGATATGCCCGGATATGAGAGCAAGGTCATTATGGCGGCAGGAGCGTTCACAATGGGCGCTTCAATAGAGCTTTCCGCCGATGCTCCCATAAGACCGCCCTTTGCGGCTTGGCTCCAGGGCGGTATCACATATCCGTCCGGAAAGATCGGTGTAATGATAGCCGCTCAGAAAATGTATGAAAAGGGACTTCTGAAAATTTAGCAAATGGAAAGGTGCGAATATCATGACATTTTACCGCACTGCTGCTGCGATCCTTGCCGCCGTTGTATTTTTATGCGGCTGTTCGGAAAATACGGAGAAAAGCTCAGTTAAGAGCGAGACCGGCAATTCTGAGGATACGTCTTCTGACAGCGCTGTCAGCGAGAATGAAGATCTGTGCGCTCTTGCACAGTCGCTCAGCGAGGATATGGCGGCAGGGGATTTTAACTCTGCGGTAATGCTTTTTTCACCTGAACTGTCAGCTCAGCTCGATGAAAGCTCTCTCAGGACGGCATGGGAAAGTACCGTTGCTTCTATAGGCGCTTTTACGGGAGCTTCTGAGACGTCGGAGGAACAGACGGGGGATAATATCATTGTAAAGTCCGTTCTCCTTTATGAGAAAAAGGGACTGGAGGTAAGCTATACTTTTAACTCATCAGGTGAGATCGAAGGTATATGGCTTAGCTACCGGTCTTTGCCTGCTGTTCCCGAAAACGGTGACTCTTATACCGAGCAGGCGATAAAGATCGGAAGCTTTGAGCTTGACGGCTTGCTTACAATGCCAAACGGCGTGGAGGATCCGCCTGTTGTTATCCTTGTTCAGGGATCCGGACAGTCGGATATGGATGAAAGCATCGGTGAAAACAAGCCCTTTAAGGATATCGCTCACGGTCTTGCGGACAACGGTATCGCAGTGATCCGTTACAACAAGCGTTATTACCAGTATCCGGAGCTTGCGGACGACAGCATCACTGTAAGGGACGAGATCATGGAGGATGTTTCCGCAGCTGCAGAATACGCCGGTACGGTGTGCGGCAGCGGAAAGATAATTATTGCGGGACATAGTCTGGGAGGTATGCTTGCACCGGTCATGTGCATGGAAGATCCCGATATTGACGCAATGATCTCTCTTGCCGGAAGCCCGAGACGGCTTGAGGATATTATTTACGATCAGAACGAGGCGGCGCTGAAGGCCTCCGGTATTGAGGAGGAATTATCTCCGCAGCTTGAAGCTCTTAAAGAGGAGCTTGAAAAGATCAGTTCTCTGAGTGAAACCGATACGGGCGAATATCTAGGAGTGAATGCACAGTACTGGAGATCGTTGAACGATATGGATACTGTAAAAGCGGCTGAGTCGCTGGATATACCTATGCTGTTTGTTCATGGCGGCGATGATTTTCAGGTGTATGCGGACAAGGATTTTGAGATCTGGCGGGAGCATCTGGGGGACAGGGAAAACTGCACCTTTAAGCTTTACGAAGGACTTAACCATCTGTTTATGAGATCCAACGGAAGATCTGATATTACAGAATATGACATAAAGGGAAATGTTAGCGGTGAGGTCATCTCAGATATTTCCCGATGGATAAACGGATTATAAATATGCCGGAAGGCACAGGAAAGGAATGACTGATAGTGGCAGAGATTTTCAGTGTAAAAATTCAGGAAATTGTCAATCAGCTCAAGCTGGAGGTTTTATACGCTCCCGAAAATATTGAGGAGCTGGTTATCACAGACAACGACTGCAACAGACCGGGACTTCAGCTTATGGGCTTTTACGAGTATTTCAATGCGGAGCGTATCCAGATCTGCGGAAATATGGAATTTGCCTATCTTGCGTCGCTGGATGAGAAAACAAGATACAGCAGGATAGACGCTCTTTTTGCAACTCAGATACCTATGTTCGTGGTGGCAAGAGGTCATGAGCTTTATCCCGAGATGATAGAGATCGCCGCAAAATACGGCGTTCCCGTAGCCAGAACACAGGACAGCACAACAGCCTTTATTGCGGCGCTTATAGGCTATCTGAACGTCGAGCTTGCGCCGAGAATAACCCGTCACGGAGTTCTTATAGAGGTCTACGGTGAGGGAATACTTATAGTAGGAGAAAGCGGAGTCGGAAAAAGCGAGACGGCGATCGAGCTTGTAAAGAGAGGTCACAGGCTTGTTGCCGATGACGCCGTTGAGATCAGGAAAACCTCCAGCAGAACCCTTGTGGGACAGTCCCCGGATAATATCAGGCATTTTCTTGAGCTGAGAGGCATAGGTATAATCAATACAAGACGTCTGTTCGGTATGGGAGCTGTAAAGGTCTCCGAGAAGATAGATCTTATAGTTCAGCTGGAGCCTTGGGACAGCAAGAAAATATACGACAGGATGGGCGTGGATAACGAGTACACTTCCATTCTGGGAATAAAAATACCCAGCCTGACCATACCTATCAAGCCGGGACGTAACCTTGCGGTAATACTTGAGGTAGCGGCTATGAACAACCGTCATAAGAAAATGGGATATAACGCCGCTGCGGAGCTGCTTCATAATCTCGGTCTTGAAATGGATCAGAAGGAATCTGTGAAGAACTGGGATACATTCTGATAACAGGAGATAATAAAAATGCAATTACAGGGAGATATGCACACGCATACCATTGCGTCAACGCACGCATATTCAACAATAACCGAGAACTGTATATTGGCGGTGAAAAACGGACTTAAAATAATCGCTATGACCGATCATGCTCCCGCTATGCCAGATTCGCCCCATATATGGCACTTTGAAAATCTGAGGTGTCTGCCAAGGACTATAGAGGGCGTGACCGTTCTTAAGGGGGCGGAGGCTGACATTCTGCAGGACGGTACTCTTGACCTTGACGACAGACTGCTGTCTAAGCTTGAATGGGTAGTGGCTTCAATGCATTGTTATGAGAGCTGTCTTATTCCGACAACAGCGGAGGAGCATACGGACATCTATCTTAAAATTGCCCGGAATCCATACGTTGACGTTATCGGACACTGTACTACCGACAGATTCCCGTTCGATTTTGAAAAAGGACTTAAAGCGTTCAAGGAGTACGGCAAGCTGGTAGAAATAAATGAAAGCTCAATAATGAACAAAAAAGGTTCAAGGGAGAATTCCGTCACGGTAATGAAGATCTGCAAAAAGTATGATATACCCATAGTCATTGATTCGGACTGTCATTTCTGTCAGCTGATAGGCAAGACTCCCATTGCGCTGCAAATGGCGGAGGAGCTGGATTTCCCGAAGGAGCTGATAATCAACAGCGATCATCGGTTTATACGGGATTATCTTAAAGCAAAACGTCCGAATTTAGATATACAGCTTTGAAAGGAAACAATATGAATACAGAAAAACTGCTTAATCTGGCGAGAGAGCTTGAATGCAGGGTCATGTACGACGAACCCTTGAGCGAGCATACAACTTTTAAAGTAGGAGGAAAATGCACGGCGATGGTCGATGTGGCGTCGGTAGAATGTCTTTCTAAGCTTGCCGCCGCTGCCAATCAGCTCGAAGTGCGTACCATTGTACTTGGTAAAGGCTCAAATGTGATCTTTGACGACAAAGGCTTTAAGGGAGTCGTTCTGCTTATGGGCAGCTCTGTGGACCAGATATATATGGCAGACGAAACAACCATCTATGCCCAGGCAGGCTGCAGTCTTGTAAAGCTATGCCGTTTCGCTCTGGAGCATTCGCTGTCGGGACTGGAATTTTCCTACGGTATCCCCGGAACTGTGGGAGGCGCTATATACATGAATGCGGGGGCTTACGGCGGAGAGATCAGGGATGTAATAAAATCGGTGACTTCGGTGAACAAAAACGGCGGTATACATATGCTTGCAGCCGAGCAGCTTGAAATGTCATACCGTCACAGCTGCTTTACTGATAACGGAGAGATCATCACCAGCGGACTTTTCAGGCTCACTCCCGGGAACTACGACGATATTCAGGACAAAATGGTGGAGCTTATGGGCAGACGCCGTGAAAAGCAGCCGCTGGAGTTTCCCAGCGCAGGATCTACCTTTAAGCGCCCTGAGGGTCAGTTCGCCGGAAAGCTTATCCAGGACTGCGGTCTGAGAGGATATGCTGTAGGAGGCGCGCAGGTGTCGGAAAAGCACTGCGGTTTTGTGATAAACAGAGGAGGAGCTACCTCCGGAGATATTTTGCAGGTGATAAGGGACGTGCAGAAGACAGTCGAGGAAAAGACCGGATTTTTCCTTGAATGCGAGGTAAGATATATCCCTTATGAATAAGGGTATTGCCCTAAGTTTATTTATCAGGAAAGGACTAAGCTATGCAGTTTGTAATTGTTACGGGAATGTCCGGATCGGGAAAATCCACGGCAGTCAATGTGTTGGAGGATATCGGCTATTACTGTATCGATAATATGCCGCCGGAGCTTATGGTAAAGTTTGCGGAAATATGCGGTCAGTCGGGCGGTAAGATCGACAAGGTCGCTTTTGTGGTGGATATACGCGGAGGGGATCTTTTCTTAAAGCTTCAGGATGCGGTAAACGATATGAGGGCAATGGGACTGAATGTAAAGATCCTATTTCTTGACTGTTCGGACGATACCATTGTCAGACGGTACAAGGAAACCAGAAGAAAGCATCCGTTGGACGAGATCTCCTACGGCAATATAAGAAAGGCTATAGAGACGGAGCGGGAGCTGCTGCTGAACGTAAAGGGCAGCGCAGATTACTATATAGATACAAGCGGCACGCCGGCTGCCGCATTTAAGGAGGATATCTATTCCATTTTTCTGGAAAACGACGATTTTATGCGGATAGATGTTCGTTCCTTCGGATTCAAGTACGGCTCCGCAAACGACGTTGACCTGATGTTTGATGTGAGATGTCTGCCTAATCCATTTTATATCCCGGAGCTTAAAAATAAAACGGGACTGGACAGGGAGGTCTCCGGATACGTTCTCAGCTTTCCCGAGGCGCAGGAGCTGCTTAAGAAGCTTGAGGATCTTATAGATTATCTTATCCCACTATATGAAAAGGAGGGCAAGTCCCAGCTTGTAATAGCTTTCGGCTGCACGGGCGGAAAGCACAGGAGCGTTACCTTTTCAGAGGCTATGGCGGAGCATCTCAGGCAGCAGGGACATAATATAAGGATAATCCACAGGGACATAGATATAAGATAAGAGGTTTTAAGGTTGGAGGAACTTTCATTTTCTTATAACGTAAAAACGGAGATCATTCAGAAGATAAATACAAGACAGAAGGCGGACGCCTGTCTTACGGGTATGCTATGCTGCTGCAACAGCCTGAGCGATGAGCATATTCTTTTCCTGACGGAAAACAAGCAGTGTGCCGATTTTTTTGTAAATAACATATCAAGGCTCTTAAACTGCGAAAATGCGGCAAAGGTCTATGAGGCAGACAGAAAAAACGGAGTGGTGCTGTACAGCATTGAGATCTGCGGAGAGGACTGCGGCAGACTGCTCGGTCTTTTGGGTATAGATCCGATGAGAAGGCTGGATATGCAGCGGCTGCCAAAGAAAAAATATTATCCGCAGCTGATAGCCGGGATATTTCTTGCCTGCGGCTCGGTAAACAATCCCGAAAAAAAATATCATATGGAATTCGTTATGCCCGCTCTGGATATGTGCAACGATCTCGGACTGCTGCTTATTGACAGCTATGGGATAGTACCGAAGCACGTGGAGAGAAAAAACGCTCAGATCGTATATTTAAAGGAGTCTGAGAACATTATAGATATGCTCACGCTTATGGGAGCTTCTATGTCATCTATGGAGCTTATGAACGTAAAAATGTTCAAGGATATGCGCAACAAGATAAACCGAGCTGTCAACTGTGATAACGCCAATATCGAAAAATCCCTGAGGGCAGCGGAAAAGCAGATAGCGGATATCGAGATAATCGATTCCACTATGGGGATAGGCAGTCTGCCTGAAAATTTAAAGGAAATAGCACGGATACGCTATGACAATCCCGACTTTAATCTTAAGGAGCTTGGAGCGGCGCTTGATCCGCCGATCTCACGCTCCGGCGCAAATCACAGACTTCAGAAGCTTGCGGAGATCGCAGACAGGATAAGGCGTGAAAAAGGAATGGAAACGGCAAATAAGGAATTAAAAGAGGAATAGCTATGCCCGATTTTGTACATCTTCATCTTCACAGTGAATATTCGCTCCTTGACGGCGCCTGCCGTATAAAGGAGCTTGTTTTGCGTGTAAAGGAGCTTGGGCAGAAGGCGGTCGCTGTGACCGACCACGGAAATATGTTTGCCGCAGTGGAGTTTTACAACGCCTGCTGTGATGCCGGGATAAAGGCGATAATAGGCTGTGAGGTGTATGTCGCTCCGAGGTCGAGGCTGGACAAGGTATCGGGGATCGACAGCCGTCCGTATCATCTGGTGCTGCTGTGCGAAAATAATACGGGATACAAAAATCTTATCAAGCTCGTTTCACTGAGCTATACCGAGGGGTTTTACGGAAAACCCCGTGTGGACGAGGAGCTTCTGAGAAAATACAGCGGGGGACTTATCTGTCTGTCCGCCTGCCTTGCGGGGGAGATCCCGAGAAAGCTTTCCGACGGAAATTATCAGGGCGCTAAGGAGACTGCTCTGAAATATCGTGATATTTTCGGCAGGGACAATTATTTTATAGAGATACAGAATCACCGTTTTGCCGAGCAGCAGCGGATAATCCCGGGACTGATAAAGCTTTCCGCTGAAACGGGGATACCTCTTTGTGCCACCAACGACTGTCACTATCTCAGAAAAGAGGATTCGGAAACACAAAAGGTCTTAATGTGCATTTCTACGGCAACTACCGTTAACGACCCCTCAAAGCTGGAATTTCCCACTGAGGAATTTTACGTCAAGTCGGGAGAGGAAATGGCGGAGCTTTTTCCCTATCAGCCGCAGGCAATCGAAAATACTGTCAGAATTGCCGACAGATGCAGCGTTTCCTTTGAATTCGGCAAAACAAAGCTGCCGTATATCCGCATCGACGGTGCGGAGGATAACGAAAAATTCCTGCGGGATATGTGCAGAGAGGGTTTGTACAAGCGCTACGGAGATCCTGACAGGGAAGCCGTCAGCCGTCTGGAATACGAGCTTGATGTCATAACCCATATGGGCTATACCGACTATTACCTTATTGTGTGGGATTTTATAAACTATGCAAAAAAACACGGCATACCGGTCGGCCCGGGACGAGGCTCGGGGGCGGGAAGTCTCTGCGCATACTGTATCGGTATAACGGGAATAGATCCGCTGAAATATAATCTGCTGTTTGAGAGATTTCTGAATCCCGAAAGAGTTTCCATGCCTGATTTCGATATAGACTTCTGTATGGAGGGCAGACAGCAGGTCATTGACTACGTTGTGGACAAGTACGGATCGGATCATGTGGCGCAGATAGTTACTTTCGGAACTCTCGCCGCAAAACAGGCTGTGAGAGACGCTGCGAGGGCAATGGGAATGTCCTATCAGACAGGAGATATGATAGCAAAAAAAGTCCCGAGGGGAGAGCCGCTCAGCCTTTCGGTGGAAAATGTTCCCGAGCTTAAGCAGCTGTATAACGAGGACAGCAAAATCCGTGAGCTTATCGATACAGCGATCAGGATCGAAGGAATGCCCAGAAACGTTTCCACCCATGCTGCGGGAGTCGTCATCACCAAGGATCCGGTGGATTCATATGTTCCTCTTTATGCAAGAGACGGACAGATATCAACTCAGTACACCATGACGGTGCTGGAGAGGCTCGGACTTCTTAAAATAGATTTTCTGGGACTGAGGAATCTGACGATCATAAAGCACTGCTGTGAGGAGGTCAGAAAAAAGCAGCCGGATTTTGATATAGACGGTATCCCGCAGGACGATCCGGAGGTTTACGGAATGTTTTCTCAGGGGCGCACTGAGGGCGTTTTTCAGTTTGAAAGTGCAGGAATGACGGCAACGGTAATGAAGCTCAAGCCGGTGGGGATAGAGGATCTTATAGCAGTGATCTCGCTGTACCGTCCCGGACCTATGAATTCAATATCCACCTATATACGCAACAGGCATAATCCGGAGCTTGTGACCTATAAGCATCCGCTTCTGAAGGATATACTTAAAGTTACCTACGGCTGCATAGTTTATCAGGAGCAGGTAATGCAGATATTCCGCACCCTTGCGGGATATTCCTACGGCAGGGCGGATCTTGTAAGACGTGCAATGGCAAAGAAAAAAGCCGACGTTTTGGAAAACGAGCGGAAGGCCTTTTTATGGGGCGACGGAAGTCAGTGCTGCGGAGCGGTGGCAAACGGAGTACCCGAAAAAACCGCAAATGAGATATTTGACGAGATGTCGTCCTTTGCAAAATACGCCTTTAACAAATCCCACGCTGCGGCATACGCCACAATATCCTATCAGACGGCGTACCTTAAGTGCCATTTTTACAAGGAATATATGTCGGCGCTGATGACCAACGCCCTGCTGGAAAGTACGGAAAAGCTTTTCGGATATATTGCCGACGCAGGAAAGAACGGTGTAAAGATCCTGCCCTTGGATATCAATAAAAGCGAACGGGGTTTTGTAAGCGAACCGGAGGGTATAAGATTTGCTCTGCTGGCGGTGAAAAGTCTGGGAGAGGGAGCAATAGCGGGTATAATCCGGGAAAGGAACAGCGGCGGTGATTTTGTATCTCTTCAGGATTTTTGCAGACGTATGCACGGCAGAGATATGCACACAAGAACAGTCGAAGCGCTGATAAAAGGAGGAGCCTTTGACTGCTTTCCCAACAACCGAAGGGAAATGCTCAACGCCTGCGAGACCGTTATGAACGATGTTTTGCAGCAAAGCAGTCAGCGTATGGAGGGACAGCTGGATTTCTTCGGCATGGGAGATGAGAAAAACAGTCTGGACAGACAGATAGAGCCGTGCGGAGAATTTCCGTCTGCGCAGCTGCTGGAGTTTGAGCATGAGGCGCTGGGAATGTACGTTTCAGCCCACCCTATCGACGAATATGTTTCCTATGCTCTTGCGTCCAGATTTGCTACTTCCAGGGAGATCATAGAAAATGCAGATCCCGATCCGAGACATAAGGGTGCTCCCTTTGCTGACGGCTCCGCTGTGGACTTTATAGGGATGCTGACTCATAAAAAGCTTCTTAAAACAAAAAAAGGGGACGCTATGTGTTTTTTGCAGCTTGAGGATAAATATTCCTCACTGGAGATCGTGGTTTTTCCGAATTTGTATTCCGTCACCGCAGGTATCCTTAAGGACAGAGCCGTACTTCACATAAAAGGGAAAATATCCTGTAAGGAGGACGAAAATCCCAAGCTGCTTGCGGAGCATATCGAAACGGGAGAACGTTTCGCTCAGCAAGCTGAAAATAAAAATCTGTGTCTCAGGCTGACCTCCGGTGACAGGAATGTCATTGCCGGTGTGAAGAAAAAGGCTGAGGAGCTTTCTGACCCAGCCTCTAATAACAGGCTTGTTATATATTTTGAAGATATAAAAAAGACCACGGGAATAAAAACTGCGCCGACAATAAGGATCACTCCTCAGAGCGTAAAGGAGCTTCAGCTTATCGTCGGTGAAAAAAACGCTGCATTTATGGAAAGGAAGTAATTGAAATGGAGCCTAAAACATATATGACGAAAAGGATAGACGGTGACTACGCTCATCTGGTAGATACCGAAACCGGCGAGGAGATCCTTATGGCAAGGGCGCTGCTGCCGGAGGAGACTGACGAGGGCACGGTACTCCGGTGGGAAAATTTCGTATATATAGTGGCAGAATAAATGAAATTCTTGTGAAAAGTATGGAAATATAAAATAAAATGTGGTATACTGTAAAGAGTATCTTAATTTATCCGATAGGAGAATCTTAATGTCAGTTTCATTTAAAAGAACACAGATAGGCAAGGGGATAAATCTTAACGAGATCTACGATCCTAAATTCAAGCCAAATAACATAAGAATAAAATTTATCACCAGACTCAGGGAGGACTCTGTATGCGCCAATGCGCTGCTTCCCCTGCTGCTGGTCACTTCAAATTCCGAGATAAAGTCCCGTACCGAGCTTTCGCAGAAGTTTGCATGGCTTTACGGCACTTCAGTAGGGGCTGTTTCAAACGCTCTGGGGGACTATCAGGTATCAGGCTTTTCTACCAGTCCCATAGGCGATAAATATACTATGGGAGGAGAGATCATCTCCACCGAGGTCGTAAGACAGCTTTTGCTGTGCATTTTAAGTCCTGATCTCACCGACGGAAAATTCAACGAAAATTATTTTCGACTGAGAAAGCAGGAGCTTATAGACAACATCGCCGCTTCCGTCAATGAAAAGCGTTCCTACGCATTTTTAAAGGCTAAGGCTGATATTTTTGAAGGAGAGCCTGCGGCGATCTCTCCGTCAGGCACATTGGAACTGGCGCAGAAGATCTCCCAGGAGGACGTTTTAAGACAGTATAAATATCTCCTGCGAAGCGCCGCAATAGAAATAACCGTTTGCGGCGGCGGAGGGATAGACGAAGCGGTGGATATGATAAAGGACGCATTTTCAAAGCTGGAAAGAGAGAATGTGGAAGAGATTGTCTACCGCACAAATTCTCCCGTCAAGGACTCCGTAAGGGAGGTCTGCGAGAAAATGTCCGTAAATCAGAGCAAGATGTTTATGACGTATAAATCTGATTATCCGGATATATATGTATGCAAGCTTTTTACAATGCTTCTTGGCGGAACGCCGTTTTCAAAGCTTTTTTCAAATGTCCGGGAAAAGCTTTCGCTGTGCTATTACTGCTCCGCTATGTATATGGATCTTAAGGGAACGCTCGTTATCGACAGCGGAGTTGAAACGCAGAATATACAAAAGGCGAAAGAGGCGATAGAACTTCAGCTGGAGGCGGTATGCAGAGGCGAGTTCACCGATGAGGAGCTTGAAAATACCAAGCTTTATATCTGCGGAGCGTTCAGATCCAACTACGATTCCGAGTGGGATACCGCAGGCTGGTTCGAGGCGCAGAATACCAGGGGTACAAGCTATACTCCCGACGAGGTGGCGGAAATAATAAGAGGTATCACAAGAGAACAGGTCATCGAGTGCGCAAAAAGCTTCAAGGCGGATACCGTATATATTCTGAGACCGGAGGAGGACTGCTCAAATGAATAGGGAGATAATCAGAAACGACGCTCTTGGAGAGCAGTACAGCGTTATTCATCATCCGTCCGGACTTGATCTGCTCATCTGGAAAATGGAGGGCTTTTCTACTACGGAGGCGTTGTTTGCCACAAAGTACGGATCAATAAATACACGCTTCAGGACCGATAAAACCGGAGATTTCATTGATGTTCCGGAAGGAATAGCCCATTATCTCGAGCATAAGCTCTTTGAAAACGAAGACACTGACGTTTTTGATCTGTACGCAAAAACCGGCGCAAGCGCCAATGCTTTTACGTCGTTTGATGAAACGGCGTATACTTTCAGCACGTCGGATAACTGGGAGCAGTCGCTGGAGATACTGCTGGATTTTGTTCAGAAGCCTTATTTCACCAAGGAAAGCGTTGACAAGGAACAGGGGATCATTGCGCAGGAGATCAAGATGTATGACGATTCTCCAGAAAGACAGTGCTTTCTTAATCTGATAAGGGCGATGTATGTCGATCATCCGGTAAGAATAGATATTGCGGGAACAGTGGAGTCTATCTCACGGATCACTCCCGAGCTTCTGTACGACTGCTACAATACGTTTTATAATCTGAACAATATGGTGCTGTCCATTGCAGGCAACGTTGACGAGGACAGGGTAATAGAGATATGCGACAGACTGCTTAAGCCAAGTAAAAATATAAATCTTGAAACGGCTTTCCCGCAGGAGCCTGAGGGCGTTGGACGCAAGAAGATAACGGCAAAATTTCCTGTGGGAGTTCCGCTTTTCAGCATAGGATTCAAAAGCAAGCCCTGCAGCGGCGTGGAATACGAAAAGCGGGGAATTGCCGCTTCGCTACTCATGCAGCTGCTGATCGGTTCAACGTCTCCGTTGCACAAAGAGCTTTTCGACGAGGGACTTATAAATTCTCAGTTCGGCTTTGAGGAATTTTCCGGTACAGGCAGCTTTTTCAGCTGTATAATATCCGGCGAGTCCCACGATCCTGAGGAGGTCCGCAGCCGCCTGATGAAGGAGATAAGGCGTGTGAAAAAGGAAGGTCTTGACAGGGAGCGTTTTGAAATGCTGAAACGTTCAAAATACGGAGGGATAATCAGGTCGCTCAATAACGTTGAAAACTGCGCCGACAGCATGGTGGAGAGCTATTTCAACGGCACGTCCGTGTTTGATTCCGCCGAGCAGCTCGCCGCCATAACTCCCGAGGACTGCATGAAGGCTCTTGACGAGCTTTTCAACGAGGACAATTCGGCGATTTCAATAGTTGAGACTATTTAAAATCATGACATTTATTTTCAGCTAAGGAGAGATTTCAGAATGTTTCATTTGACGCAGCTAATTCAGACGCTTTCGGATACTGCCGAAACGAGGGAAATGCTGAAGGCGAATCCCGACAAGGTTTATTTCCCCAATTTCGGAAGCGGTGACAACATTTTAAAAGAGGGAATAAGCATTGACAGAGTAATGTTCACGATCCCCGGTACCGATATCGATATTTACTGGTACGGTTTTCTTATCGCTCTCGGTATCCTGCTTGCGATGATCTACGGCTTCCGCAAAATGAAGTCGGCAGGCATCGACCCGGACAGGGCGACGGACGCAGTTATCGGAGGTATCATCGGAGCAATAGTGGGTGCAAGGCTTTACTATATCGTTTTTAATACCGAGGGTATGAAGCTTTCGGAATTTTTCAATATCCGTGACGGCGGACTTGCTATCTACGGCGGAATTATCGGAGCGATACTTGTGGGCGGGATCATTGCAAAGCTCCGCAAGCTTAAGCTTATCGCACTTCTGGACGTTGTTGCGCCCTGCTTTCTCATAGGTCAGTGCATAGGCCGCTGGGGAAACTTTTTCAATCAGGAGGCTTTCGGCACAAATACTGACGCTCCCTGGGGAATGATGAGCTGGACTACCGCAAACTTTATAGCCAATCACGATCTGATAGATATGGATCAGTTTTCACCTATACATCCCTGCTTTTTGTATGAGTCGCTATGGTGCCTGCTGGGATTTGTGCTGCTGCATTTTTATTTTAACCACAGAAAATTTGACGGAGAGATTTTCCTTATGTACATCGGCTGGTACGGTCTGGGAAGATTTTTCATAGAAGGTCTCCGCACAGATTCGCTTTATCTGGGACAGATCAGGGTATCTCAGCTTGTTGCCGGCACCTGCGTGATCGCATCGATAGTTCTGATCATCGTTTTCAGGAGTATGGTATCCCGCAGCGGAAGCTATAAATTCTTCTACGAAACGGAGCTTTCAAAGGCTCAGCTTGCTGAATATAATTCATATGCCGATGAGCAGAAGGAAAAGAAAGAGCTGAAGAAGAAGATCAGCGAAGCAAAATCAAAGGGCGAAAGCTTTGCAGAGCTTGAAAAGGAGTACGAAGAAAAATTCGGAAAGAATGCAGTAAAGGTTCGCAGGGAAGCAATCAAAAAAGCCGAGGATAAGGATAAGACCGAAGTCTCGGGCGAGGAATATAAGTCAATTCTGTCGGACGAGGACGACGGCGGATCGGATGCTGTACAGGAAGGATCCACAGATGACGGCAAAGCCAAAAATGACGGAAACAACAGTGAAAATGACGGGGAGGAAAAGGACAATGGCTAATATTATTGACGGAAAAGCAGTATCGGCACAGGTAAAGGAGAAGATCAGAGGAGAGGTTTCGGAGCTTAAGGAAAAAGGCATCGAGATCGGTCTTGCGGTGGTTATCGTGGGGGACGATCCGGCTTCTCAGGTGTATGTCCGCAACAAGGAAAAGGCGTGCGAGCTGGTAGGATTTAATTCCTATAAGTATGCTTTGCCGGCGGAAACCACCGAGGAGGAGCTGCTGGCGCTGGTCGATAAGCTCAACAACGACGACAGGGTCGACGGTATATTGGTACAGCTTCCCCTGCCGAAGCATCTCAACGATAAGATCATTATAGACAATATCCGTCCCGACAAGGACGTTGACGCCTTCCACCCTGTAAATGTGGGTAAGATAATGATAGGAGACTACAGCTTCCTGCCATGCACCCCTGCGGGAGTAATGGAGCTTATAGATTCCACGGGAGTTGAGGTAGCAGGAAAGCAGTGTGTAGTTATCGGCAGGAGCAATATCGTAGGTAAGCCTCAGGCAATGCTGCTGCTCCACAGGAGCGGTACGGTCACGATATGTCATTCAAAGACCCGGAATCTCAAGGAAATATGCTCCGGGGCGGACATTCTCGTAGCTGCTGTCGGCAGAGCGAAAATGGTGACCTCCGATTATATCAAGGAGGGCGCTGTAGTTATCGACGTGGGAATGAACAGAGACGAAAACGGCAAGCTCTGCGGCGACGTTGATTTCGAGGATTGCAAGGAAAAGGCAGGCTATATCACACCTGTTCCCGGCGGAGTAGGTCCGATGACTATCGCAATGCTGATGAAGAATACGCTTACGGCAGGTAAAATGCACCACGGTATCGATTAAGGCGATACCGCAGATACGGCTAAACGGTATTGATTGAAGATAATGGGAATGCGGTAAGAGGTTTGAAATCGTAATGGTAAATTTTTTGTGAACAGTATTTACAATTTTGCAAAATTGATGTATAATAAAAAAGCTGTGTTGTGCAGCAGATCCGTGCGACAGAATATGGGCTGCGCCCGAAAGTGGGAATGATACCTGCCATATTCTTTTTCACAGGAAATATTTTTGAAAGAGGTATGTAAAAATGCTCAGAAAAGACGAGAAGACGGCTGTTATCGAAGCCAACAGGACTCATGAGACCGATACCGGTTCTCCCGAGGTACAGATCGCTATTCTTACAAAGAGGATCAGCGACCTTACGGAACATCTTAAGACACATAAGAAGGACAATCATTCCAGAAGCGGTCTGTTCAAGATGATCGGTAAGAGAAGAAATCTTCTTAACTACCTTAAGAAGACCGACATTGAGAGATACAGAGCAACGATCGAAAGACTCGGTATCCGTAAGTAATTATGTAAACTGCATCAAGGCAGAGGCGCATTTTTGCGTCACTGCCTTTTGGTGTATATTAAATAGGTTGGTGCGAGTAGCTTAGCATTAAACAGAACCTGTTTTTTTGCGGCAGGCTGTGTTTATTGCTAATGCTTTCACCGGTCTGATGTTTGGAGGAATAATAAAAATGTTTGAGAATTTCAGAACCTTTGAAACCACATACGCCGGAAGACCGGTAGTAGTTGAAACGGGAAAGACCTGCGGTCTTGCAAACGGCTCGTGCTGGGTAAGATACGGTGAAACGGTGGTCATGGCTAATGTGACCGCATCGAAAAAGCCCAGGGAGGGTATAGATTTCTTCCCGCTTTCCGTTGACTTTGAGGAGAAAATGTATTCGGTCGGCAGGATACCCGGCTCCTTCACCAAGAGAGAGGGAAAGGCAAGCGATAAGGCTGTTCTCACATCAAGATGTGTTGACAGACCTATAAGACCTCTTTTCCCGAAGGATATGAGAAACGACGTTACCGTGGTAATGACCGTTCTTTCCGTAGATCCCGACAACTCTCCCGAGATCACCGGAATGATCGCAACGTCTATTGCGCTGTCCATTTCGGATATCCCGTGGAACGGACCGGTAGCTTCAATAAACGTAGGCTATGTTAACGGCGAGTTTGTACTTAATCCTACCCTTGAACAGAGAGCTGAGAATAAGCTTAACCTTACGGTTGCAGGCTCTGCGGAGAAGATCGTTATGATCGAGGCAGGCGCCGATGAGATCCCGGACGACGTAATGCTCAAGGCAATTATGACAGGCCATGAGGAGATCAAGAAAATGGTTGCCTTCATAAATGATATCAAGGCACAGATAGGTAAGCCTAAGTTTGAGTTCCAGTCTATGGAGATTGATCACGATCTGTTTGACGAGATCGAGGCTATGGTGGGCGAGGAAGTCAAGGTCGCTCTCGATACTGACGACAAGAACGTAAGAGACGCAAGACTTCAGCCGATAATCGACGCTGTTCACGAGAAGTACGACGAAAAGTACCCGGAGAATACAGCTATGCTGGACGAGGTCCTCTATAAGCTTCAGAAGAAGATAGTAAGAAACTGGCTCTATGACGGCAAGAGAGTTGACGGCAGAGGTATCGACGAGATCAGACCTCTTGCAGCTGAGGTCGGCGTTCTGCCCAGAGTTCACGGATCGGGTATATTTACCAGAGGACAGACTCAGGTCATGACGGTCTGCACGCTCGGTCCTGTTTCCGATGCTCAGAAGCTTGACGGACTTGACGAGGAAACCAGCAAGAGATATATGCATCAGTACAACTTCCCGTCCTACTCGGTAGGTGAGACAAGACCTTCCAGAGGTCCGGGAAGAAGAGAGATAGGTCACGGCGCACTGGCTGAGAGAGCACTTATACCTGTTATTCCTTCGGTTGAGGAATTCCCTTATGCTATCAGATGCGTTTCCGAGGTGCTTTCCTCCAACGGATCGACTTCTCAGGGTTCTATCTGCGGATCTACCCTTGCCCTTATGGACGCCGGAGTTCCTATCAAGGAGCCGGTTGCAGGTATCTCCTGCGGTCTTATCACCAAGGAGGACGGCAGCTGGATGACTATGGTGGATATTCAGGGACTTGAGGATTTCTACGGCGATATGGACTTTAAGGTAGGCGGTACAAAGAACGGTATCACCGCTATTCAGGTAGATATAAAGGTTGACGGACTTACTCCCGAGATCATTGCAAGCGCCTTTGAAAAGACCAGAAAGGCTCGTATGTACATTCTTGACGAGATAATGCTCAAGGCAATTCCCGAGCCTCGTCATGAGGTCAGCAAGTGGGCGCCTAAAATGCTTACCACAAAGGTACCTGTTGACAAGATCAGAGAGGTCATAGGCTCCGGCGGAAAGGTTATCCAGAAGATCTCAGCCGAGTGCGATGTTAAGATAGATATTTCCGAGGATGGCAACGTATTTGTATCCGGATTGGATAAGGATAAAGCCGAGCAGGCGATAAACATTATCAATACGATCGCTAACGATCCCGAGATCGGCGCTATTTACAGGGGCAAGGTCGTAAGGATAATGAACTTCGGAGCGTTTGTAGAGATCGCTCCCGGAAAGGACGGTCTTGTACACATTTCCAAGCTGGATAAGTCTAGGGTCGAAAAGGTCGAGGACGTTGTTTCTATCGGCGACGAGATCGTAGTAAAGGTCATGGAGATCGACGATCAGGGAAGGATAAATCTTTCCAGAAAGGACGCACTCGCAGATATCGCTGCAAAGAAAGCGTCTAAGTAACAAATTTATAGGGCGGGCTGAAAGGTCTGCCCTTTTTTGAAAAGGAGAAAAATATGAAGTGTACAATCTGCGGCAATGATCTGTCCCCCGGCGATCAGTTCTGCAACAACTGCGGAACAAGGATCTCACAAACGACAGAAAAGCCAGAGGGGATCTTTTATCCTTACAGCTCCGGGGGAGTTTTCCCGGGAAATAATGCTGCCGGCAGCACAACGCCTCCGAATATGGGATATGATCCGAATTTTACAAATGCGGTATTTACCCCTAACAGAAAACCGGCTTCACCCGGCACTACGATAATGCGTCTGATCGTAATTATTCTTATTGCTGTGATAGTGGGAGGAATTTTTGTTTACCGCAGTATTGCCGATAAAACCTTTGATATGGGAAATTTCACTATAACTCTCCCTGTCACTATGGAGCCTAACCAGAGCCGTAACAGATACTCGCTGGGTCTTTCCTCTGTAAACGGAAAGACTGAGTTGTATTCCAATAAAAAAATGGAGTTTGACTATCTGGAGCTTGATCTTTCCTCGGACGAGTATAAAAGCGTTGCCAATATTATTACCGAGGATATGTATATTAATCTTCTGGACGAACAGATGGAGTCAGGGTATGAGGGGATAAACGGCTATAAAAAGATATCTCTTAAAGGCAATACCTTGAAATTTACATACAGCGGTAACTTCGGATTTAAAAACTACGGAATGATACAGTGCAGAAAGCACGGAAAGACGATATATATGTTGATCTTTATCTGTGATGATTCGGACAGAGAACAATACAGCGGTAAATTTGACAAATATGCGTCGTCCCTTTCATTTAAAAAGTGAGTCTGTCCGCTGATGCCGTAATATGCCTGTGACCGTATAGACGCCGTACGCATATAATGATAAAAAAGATGCGGAGGCGTTTTTTATGTCAGGAGCAATAATTTCGGCGTTGATCGTACTGGTAGCCGTATTCTTCTTTGTCATCAGGAAAAAGATCACCGATGATCACGGTCCCGGGGGAGCAGGGTACATACTTATCCCATGCACCTCGCAGACTGAAAATCTCGAAAGACTGGTAAAAAGCTATTACTGGGAGGAGGTCTTTGAAAACGACGAGCTTGCCCGCAGGATCCTGTTGGTACAAATGGAGAAAAGCAGCAGCTATTATACCGCAAAAATGCTGGAGCAGAAATATTCCATAGTTGTGTGTCTGGATATTTCCGAGCTGGCGGACTATCTTAAAAGAAACGAATTGAAATGTGCATATAAATCGGGGAATGTTTAATGGGAAAGCTTGAAAAGATTCAAGGGGAAGTTGACAGCATAATATATAAAAGCGAGGACGGCGGCTTCTGTGTGCTTATGCTCAACTGCGATAACGAGCTTGTGACGGTTGTCGGAGATATGGGCGACGTCGAGGAGGGGGAAGAGCTTGTCCTGACAGGGGAGTTTACTACTCACCGTAAATTCGGAGAGCAGTTCAAGGTAACGATTTTTGAACGCTCTCTGCCTACTACCTCGGCGGCGATACAGCGTTATCTTGCCAGCGGAGCGATCTCGGGAATAGGTCCGGTGCTGGCAAGGCGGCTGGTAAATCTTTTCGGTGACAAAACATTGGAGATAATTGAATCCGATCCGGACAGACTTACAGAAATAGAAGGTATAACCGCAAAAAAAGCAAAAAAAATACAGAAGGAATTTAAAACCACCTTTGCCGTGCGGTCACTGCTGGTGTATCTGAGCCAGTTTGAGATCCCGACAAGCTACAGCATCAGGGCATGGAAGCGCTGGGGAGATACAGCAGAAGAGATCATAAGATCAAATCCATATACTCTCTGCTCCGACGGAGTGGACGTCCCGTTTGTCAAGGCGGACGAAATAGCAAGCAAGCAGAAGATCCCGAAGGACAGCGTAAACCGCATAAAGGCGGGGATAACCTGCGTTCTCAGGCAGAATGCCGATGCAGGTCACACCTGTCTGCCGCTGGAGTCTCTGAAAAATATGACCTCGGAGTTTCTGGGAGTTTCTCAGGAGCTTTTTATGCAGGTGCTGGACGAGGAGATCGACGACGAAAACCTTTTTTACTATTACAAGCAGAAGCGTCCCTATGTTATGCTTCGGGAGTATTACCGTGCCGAGGAATATATTGCCAGACGTCTTGAAATAATGCGTTCCATCTCATATGATAATAAGATAGATTTTTCCGAGGTCATTGATCTTGAGGAGGAGACAAACGGCATTATTTATGAAAAGATCCAGCGGCAGGCGATAAATCTTGCGCTTTCAAAGGGCTTTCTGGTACTGACGGGCGGTCCGGGAACCGGAAAGACCACAACGCTTAACGCAATCATTTCACTGTATCAGCAGCAGGGACTGAATGTTATGATAGCAGCCCCTACAGGCAGGGCTGCGAAGCGTATTTCCGATCTGACAGGCTACGATGCAAAAACGATCCACCGTTTGCTGGAGGTGCAGTTTTCCGGTGATACCCTGAGCTTTGTGCATAATGAGAACAACCTCCTTGACTGCGATGCGCTGGTGGTGGACGAGATGTCTATGGTAGATTCCTGCCTGTTTGAAGCGCTGCTGAGAGCCATTAGCGTTACCTGCAAGCTCATACTTGTGGGCGACAGCGACCAGCTCCCGTCGGTAGGAGCCGGCAACGTGCTTAAGGATATTATCGACAGCGGAGTAATGTCGGTGGTCACCCTCAAGGAGATCTTCAGGCAGGCGCAGGAGTCGGACATTGTAATGAACGCTCATAAGATCGTAAACGGAAATCACATCGATCTGACCAGAAGGGACAAGGATTTTTTCTTTTTTCAGCGTCTGGATTTTACCGGTATACAGCAGCTTGTGGTGGAGCTGTGCAGGGACAGGCTTCCCAAGGCATACGGATATTCTCCCATAGAAAACATACAGGTCCTGTCTCCCACAAGAAAAGGTCCCAGCGGAACTATGGAGCTTAACAGACGATTGCAGGCGGAGCTTAATCCTCCCGCTGCGGGAAAGTCTGAGGTCAGAACGCCGGGATATATTTACCGCAAGGGCGATAAGGTAATGCAGACAAGAAACGATTATGAGATCCTGTGGAAAAAGCAGACGGACGATGAAAAAACTGAAAGCGGCGCAGGTATCTTCAATGGAGATATAGGAATAATAATTCAGGTCAATAAGATCCTTAAGTCGGTCACGATAGATTTTGAGGGCAGGATCGCAGTTTACACCGAGCAGATGCTGGAAAATCTGGAGCTTGCATATGCAGTTACGGTACATAAAAGTCAAGGCTCTGAATTTGACGTAGTGATACTTACCGTTTTCGGCGGATACGATAAGCTGTATTACAGAAATCTTCTTTACACGGCGGTCACAAGGGCAAAAAAAATGCTTATCATCGTGGGTTCTCAGAACAGGGTGAATTTTATGATCGATAACGACCGCAGAACGCTCAGATACACTGCGCTGAAAAATATGCTTATGGAAAATGCGGAGGGAGACGACAGTGGTCAGCAGAAGATCGATATATAAATTTCTGATCGATATAATTTTTCCTAACCGCTGCCCGTCCTGCGGAAGGCTGATAAGGTGGGACGGTCTTGTCTGCGGGGAATGTGAGAAAAAGCTTCCTTTTGCCGATATGCCGAAAATAAATATACAGTCAGCCGAGGGGACTTATACAGTATTTATGTATGAGGGAGCGGTAAAGGATATGATCTATGCTCTTAAGCACGGGGAGGGCGCAGATAATTTTGCCGAGTTCTGTGCGGTAAAGCTGTGTAAAATCCTCCGCAAAGAAGGGATCGCCGAAAAAATAGACATCGTTACAGCCGTTCCCATGGACAGGAGAAAGAAGAGGAAAAGAGGCTGCAATCAGGCGGAGGTCATAGCACGATTTGTCTCAAAGGAGCTTGACAAGCCACGGGATTTTACACTTCTTGAAAGACGTGCCGGCAATACAGAGCAGCATACGCTCAGCCCCGGGGAGAGACGTATACACGCAAGGGAAATATATACCTCCGGCAAAGGAAGATCCGGTATCAAGGGAAAAACGGCGCTTATCTGCGATGATGTCATAACGACCGGAGCGACCATGTCTGCCTGCTGCGGATTGCTTTTAAAGCAGGGCGCAAAAGCTGTTTACTGCTGCTCGGCTGCAACATCTACATATAACGCATAAAAATCTCCGTTTCGGAAACAATATTTCCGAACGGAGGTATTTTTATGATGACCAAACAGGAATTTAACTGCATAAGAGGTCTTACAGATGCTGAAAATCAGTTGTTTTACCGCCTGAAAGAGGGAGAAAAGAGAGCTATGGAGCCTCAGCTCCGGGAGGAGCTGCAAAAGCTTTCCGCAGCTGTAAGCAACCACAAGCAGGCGCTTATGAGGGAACTGGAGGCGGCAAATGAACAGTGACGCTGCGATAATCACGGGACTAAGGCAGACAGAGCGGACAGTCGCCGCAGAATACAGCAAGGCGTATGCCGATTTTGCAGGCAGCAGCTGCTCTGAAACTATCCGTTTTGTGCTGGACGGACATTTGCGGATATCCAAAAAGCTGGCGGAGCTGGAGAATTATTATGCCGAAAAGCCGTCCGATGAATATGCGGGACAGGAAGAGATAACGGCATTCATGCATTCTCAGAAGCTTGCGGATAAAATGAAATAAAAGCAAAATAACGGGCGGATCTTGTTCGCCCGTTATTTTTATCACTGCTTGTCAAAATGTACGTCAAGCTGATTGAAGGGAATAGTAACTCCGTTCTCATCAAATTTCTCCTTGACCTCCTCGAGAAATCTGAACCGTATCTCCCAGTAGCTTTCGGTAGGCACCCATACCCTGAGAAGTATAATAACTGCGCTTGCCCCATGCTCGCAGACAGCTATAAGCGGTTTGTCGGGTTTGTCAAGTATCCTTTCTTCCGACGATATCACTTCTCTTATCAGCTCCATTGCCTTGTGGTGATCGTCGTTGTAGCTTATGGAAAATTTAAGCTCCAGACGTCTGTTTTCCTCGGATGTGAGATTAACGATAGTCGATTTGGAAACGCTGCCGTTTGGTATGCATACAGCCTTATTTTCTACTGTAAGCAGTTTTGTGTAAAGTATCGATATTTCGTCAACGGTGCCTTCCTCATCTCCTATCTGCACATAATCTCCGCATTTGAAGGGCTTGGAAAACAGAATTATAAAACCTCCCGCAACGTTTGAAAGACTGTCCTGAAGGGCAAGTCCTATGGCGAGTCCCGCAGTGCCTATAGCGGCGATTATAGACGACATAGGCACCTTCATCACCGATAGAGCCATGACAACGATCAGTACCGTAAGAGTGACCCTTACCACCGACATAAGGAATTTGTGTATCGTAGTGTCGGTGTGCTTGAGCTTAAGTCCCTTAGCCATAATGTGCAGCGTGAGTCTTGTAGCAAAAAAGCCGACTATCAGTATGATCAGCGCAGCGATCAGGTTAGGCAGCATATCTTCTAGACGTATTATAAATCTTTCGATCATTTTATTCACCTCAAAGGATATTATATCATAAAAGCGACAAAATGCAAGAGCTTTGCAACCGTCTGCAGCCTTGTCCGGAAGTTTTATAAATGATAACAAAAAAATGTGGGTATCTACAGGGAATTTTGTGAAAAAAAAGTGACAAAAGGTCTTGTAATTTTTTTCAGATTGGTGTATAATAATACTTAAGTTTGATTATATAAATTATCGGTAAGGAGTATTTATATGGGATATTCACTGTTATATTCAGCGCAGACGCTGGCAAATAAAAGCACAATTCCGCCTGACAGGACAGATCTCGACGCAGGCACAGTCGCATCTGTGGTCATTACAGGTATTTCCGTGGTTTTTATAGGACTTATTCTTCTAATAATTTGCGTAACGGTTTACGGAAAAATTTTTGAAGCGTTAAACAAGAGATCGGCAGAAAAAGCTAAGGCAAAGCTTGAGGCTTCCGCCGCAAAGAAGGCAGAACCCGCACCGGCAAAACCCGCAGTTCCCGAGGCTCCCGTTGTAGAGAGCGGTATCGACGGAGAGACGGTTGCAGTCATCATGGCGGCGATCTCTGCAATGAGCGCTGCGTCAGGAAAGAAAATGGTTCTGAAAAGCGTTAAAACTGCAAAGCCGCAGAGATCGGCATGGTCTGCCGCCGGCATTATGGAAAATACAAGACCGTTTTAACAATAAACTTTGCATTTTACCGTGAAAGGAACGTGGTTAATAAATGTCAATCATCAATTCGTTTTTGGATACAATGACTGCCCTGATAAACGAGTCCGGATTTGCAGGATTTTTTGTTGACGGCGGTTGGAAAAGTATAGTAATGATACTTGTATCGTTTTTGTTCATGTATCTTGCCATAGCAAAGGGCTTTGAGCCGCTGCTGCTGCTTCCAATATCATTTGGTATGCTTCTGACGAACCTTCCAGGTGCAGGACTTTATCATCCCGATTACTGGAACTATATGGAGGGAGTTAAAGAGGTATCCGGAACGGTCAACGATCATTACATAGATTATCAGCAAATATTGCAGCACGGAGGCCTGCTGGATATTTTGTATATGGGCGTTAAGCTCCAGATCTATCCTCCGCTGATTTTCCTCGGTATCGGCGCTATGACTGATTTCGGTCCGCTGATCGCCAGCCCCAGAAGCTTTTTAATGGGCGCTGCCGCACAGGGAGGAATTTTCTTTACGTTTATCGGCGCAGCTGTTATGGGACTGAGCGCCGCAGACTGTGCGTCTATCGCAATTATCGGAGGAGCGGACGGACCTACCTCGATCTATGTGTCTTCCAAGCTTCTTACGGTAAACAGCAGCAATAACGTAGGAACGATCGCTCTTGCAGCATATACATACATGGCTTTGGTGCCTATCATTCAGCCGCCTATAATGAAGCTGCTCACCACTAAAAAGGAACGTTCCGTTGTCATGGGTCAGCTCAGGCAGGTCTCACGTCTTGAGAAGCTTATTTTCCCTGTACTGGTCACGCTTATCATTGCGCTTATGATCCCGTCGGCAGCTCCTCTGGTCGGTATGCTTATGTTCGGTAATCTCCTTAAAGAGAGCGGAGTCTGCGACAGACTTGTCAAAACCGCACAGAACGAGCTGATGAACATTATAACGATCTTCCTGGGAGTTTCTGTGGGAGCTACAACTCAGGCGGATAAGGTCCTCAGTATCGACTTTGCAAAGGTCATGGTACTCGGCGTAGTTGCATTCTCTCTGGGAACCGCCTGCGGAGTTTTGCTCGGAAAGCTCATGTATGTCCTTACCAAAGGAAAGGTCAATCCGCTTATCGGTTCTGCCGGAGTTTCCGCCGTGCCAATGGCTGCCCGTATCTCTCAGAAGGTCGGTCAGGAGGAGGTTCCTACCAATTATCTTCTGATGCACGCTATGGGACCGAATGTTGCCGGTGTAATCGGTTCTGCCGTTGCTGCCGGAGTTCTTCTTGCGATCGTCAAGTAAAAATTTTATTCTGGCGGATATGCTTTCATATCCGCCTTTTGTATGAGGTAAAAGATGAAACAAAGTAAGTTCTTTGCAGTTATTTCCAGAATGAAATATATAAACCGCTGGTCGTTAATGAGAAACACCATAAACGAGAACATAAGTGAGCATTCGCTGGAGGTGGCATTTATAGCTCATGCGCTGGCTCTCATCAGAAATAAGCGTTTCGGAGGTAATGTTGATCCGGAAAGATGCGCTTTGCTGGCTATGTATCACGATACGACGGAGATAATTACCGGTGACCTGCCGACACCGATAAAGTATTACAGCAGGGAGATAAAGGGAGCCTATGACGAAATAGAAAAAAAAGCCGAAAAAACGCTGCTATCTTATCTTCCCGACGATCTGAGAGAGTATTATGAACCGCTTTTTTCTCCGACTGAGGAGGAAAAAGAGCTGTGGAAGATCGTAAAAGGCGCAGATAAGCTTTCAGCGCTGATAAAATGCATCGAGGAGCGAAAAATGGGAAATTCGGATTTTGCTTCCGCTGAGAAAAGCACTCTGGAAAACGTCAGAAAAATGGGGCTGCCGGAGGTAGATGTATTTCTTGACGAGTTTATTCCCGCATATTATCTTACTCTTGATGAGCAGGCGTAGCTGTGCTTGACATCGGAAGGATAATGATTTATAATTGATCATAGCAAATTGCAAATTGATTTGGAGGATTGGCATGGATACTGTAATTTCGGCGTCGCTGCTTGGCTGCGATCTTTCCAGGATCGCTGAAGATATAAAGGATGTGCAGGACGCAGGCGTAGATTGGATTCATTATGATGTCATGGACGGCGTTTTCGTCCGTAATATCAGTTTTGGCGAACCTCTGCTGAAAAGCATTAAAAAGCTCATAAGTGTGCCGATAGATACCCACCTTATGATAGTAGATCCTATAAGATATATCGATAATTACGCCGATCTCGGCTCTGATCTCATAACCTTTCATCTTGAGGCTGCTAAGGATCCCATGGCGGTTATTGATAAGATACATTCACGGGGATTAAAGGCAGGTATCTCCATAAGACCTCAGACGCCTGTGGAGGCGGTCAAGCCGTATCTCGGCAGTGTGGAGCTGATATTGGTCATGACGGTAAATCCCGGTTTTGGCGGTCAGGTATTTCTCCCGGAGACTCTGGAGAAGGTGAGCGAGATAAGATATCTTATTGACGGCACGGGCAGAGATATTTTTCTTCAGGTAGACGGAGGGATAAACGTCAGGACGGCGGAGATCTGCCGCAGCGCAGGGGCGAACGTGCTTGTTTCGGGTTCTTATGTGTTCGGCTCTGAGAATAAGCGTGAAGCCGTAGCGTCTTTGAGATGATACGGTCACAGCTCCAGTATTTTTTTCAGCGGATTTGACGATATCAGATCGGCGTATTCGGCAGCTCTTGCGTAGGGAAGCTCTCCTGTGACTGCGCCTGCTTTCAGGTCTTTTTTTGATAAAAATGTGGAGTTTGCATAACGGAATTTTATTCTCAGCAGGTATATTCCGTCTTTTTGATACAGCTCGCAGACGGTTATCCTGTCGATATATTTTTTGAGATTTTCCTTACAGAATGTGATAAGAGGTTCAGGCGAGCTGAAGGAATACAGCGCATATGTATACGCTTCCTTTTTTTCGGCAGATCCTTTTTCGGGAGTAAGGTAGATCATGAGAGAATTTTCAGTGCGTGTTACCTTAATGGAGATATTTGTACCAAGATCGGCGTAATCAAGCCTTTTTAGCATGGAAATTACTCCTGCCAGAAAAATTTTTGCAGATGGCGATGCGTCGCTGAAATCAGAAAAATCCAGACCCAGATAATCAAGTTCCCGGGTGTCCAGCGAGATCTTCACGGAGCCGTTGTCTTTAGAAATTTTCAAAAAAATCCCCCCTGCGAGCAGCATAATTCATTATACTCGCAAAGGGGATATTTTGTTAATACGACCGGTTACAGTGTAATGTAGTTTCTGGCAACAATGAACGCCATGTATGCCAGATATATAAGCGACATAAGTATTCCGTCAGAGCGTGACAGTTTTTTTCCTTTGATACACAATATAAGAGCGATTATACTTACGGCGAACAGTATTGCGCCGTCCATAAGCGCACTGACTTCAGACCCGTCACCGGAGGCTTTCAGATCAATGGGCGAGATAATTCCGGAAATTCCCAGAATACAGAAAATATTAAATATGTTGGAGCCTACGACATTTCCCACAGCCATGTCGTTTTCACCCTTTTTGGAAGCGGTCATAGATGTGACCAGCTCCGGCAGACTGGTTCCGACTGCGCATATTGTGAGTCCTACAAGCGTTTCGCTCATGCCTGCGGCAATTGCGATAGCTTTTGCGTTGTCCACAACGAGGTTTCCGCCCAGAACGATCGCCAAGATACCGCCGATAAGAAAAAACGCACACTTTATCGGCGAAAAGCTCTGATCGTTTTCCTCGTCAGCGATTTTATTTTTCTTTGCGTTAATTATCGTGACAATCATATAGGCTATAAGGCATAAGAAAAGCACAGCGGCCTCCGTGCGTGAAAGAACGCCGTCCAGAATAAATAAAATGAAAAGTACAGACGCCGCAATAGAAACCGGATAATCTCTCCTGAGGACCTCCTTCGTTACGACTATAGGCATTATTGCGGCACAGATACCCAGCACCATAAGCAGATTAAACAGGTTTGAGCCGATAACGTTGCTTACCGCCATTGCATTTGAGCCTTTTGCCGCAGAAGATATGCTTACGGCAAGTTCCGGAGCGCTGGTACCCATAGCAACTATAGTAAGACCAATGATAAGCGAAGGGATCTTCATTTTTTTTGCAAGAGCGGACGCACCGTCGACGAAAAAATCTGCGCCTTTTATAAGGCAGACAAATCCTACTGCCAGCAGAATTATTTCCAGTATGATCTTCATATAAAATATATCCTTTCAAAGTATCGATCATTAAGATTATACTACATTATCTTGCATAAGTCAATAATTTTCAATGTACTTTGACAAATATTCGCAGAAAAAAGCTTAAAAAAATTCAAAAAAGGTATTGACAAGCCCGCTTAATTGTGATATAATATATAAGTCATCGGGGTGTGGCGCAGGTGGTAGCGCGCTACCTTGGGGTGGTAGAGGCCGTGGGTTCAAGTCCCGTCACTCCGACCAGACAGATTTTGCCCCTCTTTTTGAGGGGCTTTTTCATTTTCGCCGCTGTGGTGGAATAGGCAGACACAAGGGACTTAAAATCCGCTGTTCCGCTATTGTGGATTCGTTCGTTTATATTTGACGCAATCTTCGGTATTTTTCGTAAATACGTTGTTTTTGGCTCTTTCTTGTTAGATAAAATAAGTCAGTTTTTTTACCTTATCTAACGAATTATATAACGGATTTGAATTTTTTCTGATTTTTTATTTTTCCAATATACT
>JAGAJO010000018.1 GCA_017626015.1 Ruminococcus sp. | reverse complement strand
GTCAGATTTTTCGTCAGATTGTACAGAAACGACACAGGAATACTGTCGTATTTCAAGGAGTTTCTGTGCGATATGACGGAAAATAATGCAAGCAGATGGCGTACAAAGCCGTTAGGCGGTCTTTGTGCGGTGTTGCCTTAAAAATCAGTACAGGCTATGTCTGTGCTTTCCGGAGGCTTAATATGTACATCGACGAATCCGTAAATCCAAGACTCCCGTATCTGAGAGATAAGACATCTAAGCTTACCTCGTCTCCGGGGTGCTATATAATGAAAGACAAAACGGGTAATATAATATATATCGGAAAAGCTAAAAATCTGCGGAACAGAGTCACGTCATACTTCCGCAAGGGGCAGGATCATCTGCCCAAGGTATGGAAAATGGTCTCCCATGTCAACGACTATGAATTTATCGTGACCGACTCGGAATTTGAGGCGCTGGTGCTGGAATGCTCGCTTATAAAGCTCCATACGCCGAAATATAATATACTGCTTAAGGACGACAAGGGCTACAGCTATATCCGTATCACAAACGAGCCTTTTCCAAGACTTCAGGCAGTATTGCAGAAATACGACGACGGAGCGGAATATATCGGTCCGTACACCAGCTCATTTGCGGTGAAGCAGGCGGTGGAGGAGGCAAACAAGGTATTCAGGCTGCCCACCTGCACGAGAGTTTTCCCGAGGGATTTTAAAAAAGCACGTCCTTGCCTTAATCTTCACATAAAACGCTGCATGGGGGTATGCACGGGCAGCTTTTCTCAGGAGGAGTACCGAGCCGCTGTGGAGCAGGCGGTAGACTACATCAGAAACGGCTCTGCACAGTCGGTGGAAAGGCTTACAAGCGAAATGAACAGGGCGGCGGAAAATCTTGAATTTGAGCTTGCCGCCAGACTGCGTGACCGTATCGCAGCAATACAAAAGGCAGGCGAAAGCCAGAAGATCATCGATGAGACGGTTCCCGACTGCGACATTATTGCAGTCTCACAAAACGTTGACAGCGCCTGCGCCAGTGTGATAATGTACAGAGGGGGCAGGCTCATCGACAAGGCGGACTATTTTCTGGGTGAGAAGGAGGACGCCGGCAAGATGCGGGAGGATTTTATCCTGAGATTTTACTCTGCGAAGGACTCTGCGCCGAAAAGTATTCTGCTTGACGAGGAGATAGAGGATCCGGGGCTTATAGAGCAGTTCCTGCGTGAAAGGTACGGTCATGCGGTGCATATAACTGTACCGAAAAAAGGACACTTACTCAGACTGACCACCCTTGCAAAAAGCAATGCAAACGAATTTCTGTCGGTCAGGGTAGGCAGGACGGGACGTGAGATAGCCGCATTGGAGGAGCTTGCAAAGGCTCTCAATATGTCAAAGCCGCCGAGATTTATAGAATGCTACGACATATCAAATCTTGCTTCCACAAACATGGTAGCGGGAATGGTGGTATTTGAAAACGGAAGACCCTGCAAAAAATTCTACAAAAAGTTTTCCATAAAAACGGTTGAGGAGCAGAACGACTACGCCTGTATGCAGGAGGTCATAGAACGCCGTTTTAGAAATTATCTTGAAAAGACCGACGAGGGATTTTCCACGCTGCCCGATCTTATTCTTCTGGACGGCGGAAACGGCCATGTCAACGCAGTCAGACCGGTGCTGGAAAAGATGAATATAAACGTGCCCATGTACGGTCTGGTAAAGGACGACAGGCACAGGACCCGTGCCATTGCCACAGGGGACGGCGAGATCTCGCTCCTTAAAAGCAGGGCGGCATTCAATCTGGTGACGGCTATTCAGGACGAGGTCCACAGGGTAGCGATAACCTATCAGAAATCAAAACGCAAAAAAAGCGCATTCAGTCTGGAGCTTACCTCGGTAAAGGGCGTGGGGGACAAGAAAGCAGCTAAGCTTATCACCGCATACAAGACGACGGAGGCTCTCAAAAAAGCCTCCGTCGAGGAGATAAGGGCAACTGCGGGAATAAGCCTTGAAACCGCAAGGGAGCTTAAAGCGGTCATAGACGAAATGTAATGCGGAGGCGGAAAAATCTTGTTGGAATACAGCGAAAATAAGGCGATAGAATATATAAACGGACTTTCCCATTCAGGCAAGCCTGTAAAGGATCTGACACGGATAAGGACGCTGCTGGCGGCTCTGGGAGATCCGCAGGACAGGCTGAAATTTGTCCACATAGCCGGAACCAACGGAAAAGGCTCGATGGCACAGATGTTCAGTGAGGTCTTCACGGCGGCAGGATTTAAGACAGGTCTTTTTACATCTCCGTACATTATCAAATACTCGGACAGGATAAAGGTGAACGGTGAAAATATCCCGGATAGAGAGCTTTCGGCGCTGGCGGACAGGGTCAGAGATACTGTTTCCACTCTCCCCTGCCGTGAGGACTTTTCCCAGTTTGAGATCACTCAGGCTATTGCTTTTCTTTATTTTTTGCAGGAACAATGTGATATCGTGGTGCTGGAAACAGGCATGGGGGGGCTGCTGGACTGTACAAATGCGGTGAAAACTCCTATACTCACCGTTATCGGCTCTGTGGATTACGACCACACGGCGGTTCTGGGAAACACGCTGGAGGAGATCGCATTTCAGAAGGCCGGGATAATCAAGCCGGGAGTTCCCTGCGTACTCAGCGCAGGAAATGCTCCGGAGGTTATTTCAATTGTGCGAAAAAAGGCAGAGGAAAACGGTTCACGGCTTGTCATACCTGACACTGAGCTGCTGCGGGTGATATCCTGCGGGTGCTTCGGTTCGGAATTTGAATACAGAGGAAAGCTGTTTCGCACCTCAATGGGAGGAGCGCATCAGATCACAAACGCTATGTCCGTTATCGAAGGGATAAGTCTGATAAACGGCGGCGGAACGATTTCCCGGGAAAAGACCTTATGCTCGGAAATTTCATATGAAGAAGCTGCACAGGCAATTGAACGTGCTTCAATACCGGGCAGAATACAGATAATAAACCGTCAGCCGCTGACGATCCTGGACGGAGCGCACAATCCCGACGGGATAGCCGCTTTGGCAGATGTTGTTTCCCACTGCGGAAAAGAAAAATGCACGGCTGTGATAGGAATGTGCAGAGACAAGAATATCCGTGAAGCCGTGGCAAATCTTATACCGTTTGTGGAAAGCTTTATAACGGTGGACGGTTTTTCAGAGAGAGCCGAAAGCAAGGAGGTACTTTCGGAAATGATCAATTCCATTGGAGGAAAGGCGTTACCGGCACAGCATGACATTCCCCAGGAGATACGCAATATGCAGCAAAATAATCCTGACGGGCTTAATCTTATCTGCGGCTCGCTGTTTCTTGCTACATATGTTATCAACGCAGGTATTTAGGGTGATACGGCGTCCGTATGTCGCACAAATATATAAGTACAAAAAATAGGACTGTTCTGCAAAAATGAAACGCAGAACAGTCCGTTTTTTATTCTTTTACATGAAAATTTAAGCTATACCTGAAATCCGCCCCTGTTAAAGAACAGCTCTCTGATAGCAAGAGCGCAGCCGGACAGGAAACGGTGCTTATCCTCAATGATCGAAGCCTCTATCTTGCTTGCCACCAGCGGACCTCCGATCTCATTAACAGCGTTTCTGATAAGGGTGAAGTTAGCGTCGTCCCCTATTTCAAAATGGTGCAGCACTATTTTCTGCGGATTGGTAGAAAAGTAAAGATTGTTTATAAGCACGGCGGTAAGGCTTATCTCAGTATTCAAAATCTTCTTTACCGCAGGATCGCCCTTTTCATATGCGGTGAAAATCATTTCCCTTGTGATACCGCCAAATTTACCGGTCGTCATCTCGTAAAGGTACGGAGTGGCATCGGGTGAAAACGCTGCCTTCAGCTTTGACATGGTAGCAGCGGGTGTGATCTCGCTTTCAGCACAGCCCCTTCTTCCGCAGATAGAGCAGACGCTTTCCGAATGAGGATTTATTATCATTTTGTCAACAAAATTGGTTCTGTTATCATATGAAACGATAGGATCGTTGAGATTGGTAACAACAAAGTGCATTGAATTTCCGTACTGCAAAAAGGCTATATTATGTCTGTTGGGATCCTTGCTCTTAAGGAAATCGATATTCGCCATAGCCGTGCCCTTTACGGAATTGTCAAAGACCAACGGAAGATCGGTATAGCCCTTGATGATGTTTCTCACCTTTGTGTAGTTGGGAACGCCCTCGGAAACGTCAATGCCAAGTCTGGAATACATGGTTGGGAAAATGCCGAAGCCTATGCCTAAAATAGACGTTTTATCCAGACAGTTGTCGGCAAGGACCTCACGGATCGAAGTCTCTACAAAGCTGAAGATAGCATTATATTCCACGGAGTCGTCTATTTCGAGGTTTCTCTTATCCAGGACTGCACCGGCAAGGGTAGAAAGTCCCACGCTGACAATATCCTCCTCGATAGTGACGCCGATCACAAACTTATAGTGATGATTTATATCGATAAGTATCTTTTTTCTGCCTCTGGGAGCCTTTTCGGTAAGATGCTTGTACTCGCCTATCTCCTGTATAATACCCTGCTCGATCATCTCGTTTGTGATTATGGTCACGGCAGCCCTTGTAAGCTCAAGAGTGCTTGCGATATCTATTCTGGAAGTAGGTCCTCTTTGCTTGAGAATTTTCAAAACCTGCATTCTGTTTCGTCTTTTTAAGTCAAGCTTACTGATTCCGTGCTGCTCCATAAATACAATATCCTCCAAATAAAATATAAATTATGCTTTCCAACCTTGAAAATTATAGCAGACGTTTATGAACCTGTTATTAACATTTGATTATCATTTAACAGTAAAATGAAGTTTTACATTTTGTTAAAGAATTTTGCCATTAATAAAACCGCACAAAATCGCTTTGGATCTTGTGCGGTTTAACTGGTCTTCAATAAATATCAGAGAATGTCGTTCTCGTCGATATCGTCCTCCTCATCGTTGAGGATCGCCTTAAGAGCCTCGATATCCTCGTCGGTAAGGGTGATACCTTTACCCATTCTGGAATGGTCGGGACTCCACTCTCTCAGGTCATACTTGGCGGGACGCTCGTTCCATGAGACCTTGTTAAGCTCCTTTGTCCAACCCTTTGCATTCTCAGAGAGAACTCCGATATGCTCAATAATTTCAAATTTCAATTCTGCCATAATAATACCTCCGGTATGATAATGATGTATTAAGGGCGTAGCTTTTCAGCCGCCCGGGTCAAAGCGGACGTTTCCGGCCGCTGAACTTTATTTGGTTTTGCTTTTGCAGTTTCTCCAGCGTTTCCTGCTCAGAGACTGTCTGTCAAGACCGTTTTCAATATAGTCCCTTACGATGACGGCGATAACCTCTCTGTACACTATTATAAATGCGATGATCTCCAGCAGTGCGACAAATATACCCAGCCACGGATTTACGCAAACGCTCAGAAAAACATTGAGCATGACAGCCGTAGCGGCTATATATTTAAAGCTGCGGTATTTTACAAGAGGAAATACCGACATTGCAAGCAATCCTGCAAAGAACAGGTTCCATCTGGTAAGTGCGGCGAAAAGCAAAGCGAACAGCAGTGAGCAGGGAATGAATATCATTTTGCTGTCCCTGCGAAGCCCGTACAATACTCCCCCCACAAGCAGAATATACATGGGAATGAATTTAAGCAGGAAATTCAGCGCTATAAACACTGTGAACGCTGCCGAAAGAAGGATAAGCTTCCGTGTACTTATCTGTGCGATAGCGTCTGCGATACGGGTGGGAAGGAATCTGAAGAACAGTCTGCTTATTGATCTGAGATTCAAAACGAACACCGTCATAAACAGCGCAAGCACCAGAAGGTACAGTAAGGGTCTGCTCATAAGGTTAGTCTCTGTCAGCAATATAGCGAGCATTGCCACGAGTATTGCGTTGCTGATAAGCATTTTTCTCATATCTATTTTAAAGGGTACGAGCTTGCGGGAATCAACAGCCCTTATGATAAACACCGTCAGATAGCTTGCCACTGTGGAGATCGGCGGAGCGTACAGACCTATTCTCGGGATAAGCAGAATGTTAAGTCCGACATTTATCACGCCCGAAACAAGGCTGGTGAAAAGAGAACGCTTGGTTTTTTTTGACGCAAGATAAATCGATCCCATAAACGTTGTGAAGCAGGAAAAGATCGTAGAATATATCAGTATGGGAGAATACCGTACACATTCACGGAAGCTTTCTCCGATCATGACGTTTGTAAGGGGCTGAATGATAAGCATACAGCCTCCGGCAAGGATATAAAGGAGACTCTGATTGAAATCAAAGACGTTTTGATAGAATCTGTCTCTGTCCTCGGAATCATTTTCGGTTATGGCGGACATATTCCATGCCTGACCGAACATCATATACACTGTTGCCACGATATTCGGGATCTTATAGGCGGCGGAAAGGATACCGTTGCTTGCCGAGCCGAGATAATGGGTCGTCATGAACGAATCGGAGCTGTTAGTTACCAGCCAAAGCAGCTGCGCAGGGATAAGCGGTACGGAATACTGAAGCATGGTATGCATCATTTCCCTGTCGATATGCTTAAAATCAACATACTTCCACAATTTAGCCCTGAACGTTACAAAAAGAGTGGTTATGAGATCCGAGAGTATGGTTGCGAGAAGATATTTTTCAATACCTGTCCCCTCTCCCAGAAAATCAGTCGGCAGGACCATATAAAAAAGAGCCGTAAAGAATAAGGTGAAGACAGTCGCAACGATCCCTGCCGCTGCAAAAAGCTTGACTCTTTCCATAGCACGCACGAAGGTGGTATAGAGAGATTTCACACTGGACATAAAAACATACGCAAACAGCAGGGCGGCATATCCTCCGATATACTTATCGGCGACGCCGGTAAAATTCACGACAGGCAGTATCACGCCGAACACGGCAAGTCCTGCGGCGCAGATAATATTACCGATAGTAAAGACCCTTCTCTTGTCATATGCCTTATCAAGTCCGAAACGTATTATAGATTCGGTAATAGTCATAGTTACCAGCGGGATTATCCAATTGGCTATCTGAGTCAGGACATCCGTAACGCCAAGCTCCGCCGTGGTAAGGTAGGAAGTATAGATCGGTATCAGCAGCAGCACCAGGACCTTAGAGCTGAAGGAGCCTATTGCAAACACCAAAGTATTTGAAAACAGCTTTTTATAGCTGCTCCGTTTTTTCTCTTGAGCCATATCATTGTCCTTTTTATTTTTAAATTTCTCAGGGCAATACCGCACGACCATTGTGTGCGTATTGCCCTCGGCATTTACTGTTTATTATAACACAGTTTTTCCAATAATGCAAGGTTTTATTTTCATAAAAATGCAGCTATCCGTGAGCATAAGCAGATTTACGCTGATCCTAACATCATTCCGCAAAAAAGATACTGCCTGAGACAATACAGAAAAAAGCCCGCCGGATCCGTATATACGGATATTTGGCGGACTTTTATGCAGTGGACCCGAAGGGGTTCGAACCCTCGGCCTCTGCGTTGCGAACGCAGCGCTCTCCCAACTGAGCTACGAGCCCAAAACATACAGAAAATCCTCCGCAGGGATGCGAAGGATTTCAGTCTTTCGACTGGAGGCGCCACCCAGATTTGAACTGGGGATCAGGGTGTTGCAGACCCACGCCTTACCACTTGGCTATAGCGCCTTATTCAGACATTGCTGAATATGGAGCGGATTACGAGGCTCGAACTCGCTACCTCCACCTTGGCAAGGTGGCGCTCTACCAGATGAGCTAAATCCGCACGTAAATAGATTCTGAATTTGCCGTCAGGCTGGTGCTTCCGAGTGGAATTGAACCACCGACACGGGGATTTTCAGTCCCCTGCTCTACCGACTGAGCTACAGAAGCATATCCTGCTTCAGCATCTCTGCTGTAAGTATATGCAGGAGATAAGAAAATATTACAAAAAGCTGGCGACCGGAATGGGGGTCGAACCCACGACCTCTAGCGTGACAGGCTAGCGTTCTAACCAACTGAACTACCCGGCCATATAAAGCGGAAGCAATGTTCCGCTTATGGTGGAAACTATAGGGCTCGAACCTATGACCCTCTGCTTGTAAGGCAGATGCTCTCCCAGCTGAGCTAAGCTTCCGTTTATCTGCCGCTGAATATCCTCAGGCGACGATATTTATTATACAACATTCAGGAGCATTTGTCAATAGTTTTTTTAATTTTTTTCAAAAAAATTTTTCATGAAAAACGCCCGGAGTTTAGTCCGGGCGCAGATATCTTTAAACAGACATATTTCAAACTTATTGCTTAAGTTCGTCCTTGGCCTTCTTATACGTTATCGGTATCATCACCAAAGATGCCAATGTCAGAAACGCATACATTCCGACCTGTGCAGGATCGCCTGTCGACGGGTTTGTCGGATCGGGCTTTCCCGACGACGCAGTACCGGAAGATACTGAGCTGTCGGACTTATTGGGCTTGGACGAGCTTTCGGACTTACTTGAAGAAGTATCTGACGAGCTTGAAGTATCCGAAGTGTCGGGCATGCTTGAAGTATCAGGTGTACTCGACGTATCCGAGGTGTCGGAGGACGAAGATTCTTCATCTGCCTCTGCACTGAATACCCATTTGACCAAGCCTAAAAGCTCCTGATACTCGTTATTCATCTGCGGGTCGAGAGAAAGGCTTATGTTAAGATCCTTTGCCTCCCCGCCGCCGAACGTACCGAGACTATAGGGATATTTCATCGAGTCCGTTCCCTGGGAATCTATGTCCGGGCTTCCCCAGACAGCGCCCTCGTAAATAACAGTTCCGTTATCATCGGTGATGACGACTGTCGCATACTCACGAAGGAGCTTATCTATCAGCTCACGTGTTTCATCGGTGGCATGCGCCTGGTCGATAAAATCAGCCCAAAGGAAGATCTCGGCTGCATTATTCCATTTATTTGTGACTCTGACAACCTGACTGCGGCTTTCACCGGGAACAAGGTTTTTGAAATCGGCGAACAGGTCCCCCTCGTTAACATCAAACGTAAAGCCCTTATCCGGATCGTTGAAATCTACTGCCGTGACAAGCTCTACATAACCGGTCTGCTCATAAACTATACCCAATTCTTCAAATGAAGTGCCCCAATAGGAAAGACCGCCGCCAGCCGCCTGAACCATTTCCATGCTGACTATAATGTCCGCAAACTTGTTCTTATATTCGCCGCCGGTATTCTCTCCGTTTACGGTAAAGCTGTCAAAAAGCGAGACGGTAGTATCGCCCGGCTTTAAAACATCGGTGTAGTAAAAATAGCCGTCCTCAGAGTTATATGTCCACTGCTCCGTGTTATATACGATCTCGATATTATCCGTGCTGAGCTCGGGATCTACGATAAGTCTGCCGTCTACGTCCCTGCTGCTGCCCCATGCCTTTTCGATCTTGACTCTGGGCAGAGCGTCGGCTGTACCGGTGTTTTTTACCTGAACTATCTTATCTACGGTGCCGTTGGGATAAACGACCTGATCCTGCTCGTATTCCTCGACGATCTGACCCTTTACGCTCGCCATGGTGACCTTATTCACGGTTTCGCCCTGAGATCTCCATGAAGCAGCGGTCATTCCTGCCGAAAAGAGAAAAGCACAGATACTTGCCGCACACAAAGCCGGATAAACAGCGGATTTCTTCATCAAGTCACCTCCTTTTGAACAATTGTGTTACAGCCGTTTTTATGCGGCTGTAACATTATAATATAAAGCTTACGGAGTAACCTCTGCGGTTTTTCCTACTATTGTATATTCGGTATCGGAATCGCTGCCAACCACGCCGTAATTCTTCTGGGCCGTAACAGGATTGGAAGTGATCTCACCGTCAAGAGCCTCAAATGCCGCAGCAGCGTCTGCAAAGTTGTCAGACTGGATAGCCTGAGCCTGTATCTCGATCATGTAGTTGTGATATGTCTTTGTTGCGCCTTCAGCATCGGCAGCAACCTCGTTGCCGTCAGCGTCTGTATAATAAATTCCACGGAGGGTGTTGAGCTCTGTCTGATTCCAGTCTGTAGGAATTACAATATCGGTAAAAAGTACGGCTGTGTCGTCCTTATTGAATATGCCGTCGTAATTATAATAGTAAACGCCGTCGGAGGATCTTTCGGTATCCTTTACAAACTTGCTGTTTACTGTATTATAGGTGGCAAGATCTGCAAGAGCGTAGGGTGTGCCCTCTACAATAGCGTCACTCTCCGCATAGCGGATAGTCTGGAGAATAAGGTCAAGACGGTCGGTATCGGTTATGACCTCTCCGCTGTCTCTGTCCTTTATCGTCATTACAACTCTCATATAGCTGTTGCCCTCGACTGCGGTCACAGTAGGATCCTTATCCTTGGTGTCGCCGGGAACAAGATCTTCACCGTCGCCCGGCTCGTCCGGACCGTCGGGATCATCCGGGTTCTCATGAGTATCGTCTTCCCATCCGGGCTCGTCGATAGTGATATCGAGATCGCCAAGGCTGAAATGGTTTGTGACCTGCTCAGAATCTGTCAGGAACGCCATTGTTCCGCCGATAGCCATAGCTGCTACGAGACAAATGCTCAATGCTCCGATAACTATTTTTTTGCTGTTTTTTCTGTTTGCATCTTTCATATGTATTACCTCTCTTATATAGAAATAATTGATAATTTACTGCTTAGCTACTATGCCGCCGTTATCCTTGCTTAGATCAGCCGCAACGGTAGATGAAGGCGAATTGTTAAACACTACGCCGGTATTAGCCCACGCTACGAAATCACCGTAAGCTGCTGCAACGGACGACTGCGCCGCAAAGCCCTCGATATAGATATAGAAGCCGCCTTCTATCTTATTAAGCTTTTCAATATCGCTGTTGACAGCGGTGTCCTTAACCTTTACGGAGGTGAATATCGGAGCTGTCGAATCGCCGTATGTACCGTTTTTCGCTCCTTCGGGACGCTTATTCAGGATATCACCATAATAGAACGTATACTGTCTGCTATCGGCGGTTATTTCAGTTGCACCAATGATATTCCACTTGTTGGAGGTTTTGGAGAAATCCCAGTCTATATCTATTGCAGCGAGAACGCTCGCCATATCAGTCTCACTCAGCAGCTTACCCTCATTTGTGCCGCTTGCGTAAACAAAGCTTACCTGAGCCGCTACCCACTCGTCGATATCCTTGCTGGTATTGGTAATTATAGGATCCTTAAGAGCGATCTGTCCGGGAACCATGTTCTGATTTGTGGTGTTTCCGTATTCTTCGCCTGTTTTAGCGGGAGGAGTACCTGTTCCATCGTCGCCGTAGTTGGTGACTTGAGTAGTGCCGTCCTTATAACCGAAGATCGGCTTGGGGGTATCGTCTGTTGTCCAGCCGTAGACAGGAATTACATCCTTATCTGTCACATCAGCCGGGAAGTCCGGATCGTCGGGATAGAGGTAGTCAACTACGCCGTCCCAGTCCGGCTCGGTAAGCATTGCGGAGATAGGCTCGGGGAACGAGAAATTATTCGCTCTCTTTTCAGTCTCATCAGTCAGATAAGCGAAGGTACCGCCGACAGCCAATGCCGCAGCCAATGCCAATGCAGCTGATCCCGCTAAAATTTTTTTGTTTTTTGCTTTCATTGTCATTTCCTCCTTATGGAAATTTTAGTTTGATTTATTGTCAGCCGTCCTGCTGCTCATCGTTTTCCTCCGGACTGTTTTTTTCAGGCTCGGAATTTGAAAACAGAATACTTAACGCCACAAGAGCAACTATAATGATCCCGCATATGATCTTCCCCTTAAGATCGGAAGTCCATATCACGAAATAGCCTGCAAAGGGTATGTGAAACGCTACTTTTCCGACAACGTTGCCGTAGCTTGTGGGCTTATCGGCAGAATTGTTTGCGATCCCCTGCGTGGTGATCTTCTGAGTTTCGTCGTCCTTTTCGATCACCCTATGGGTCACCAGCGTAAGGTTTTTATCCCTTACAAAGGTAATATCATCGCCGATGTTTATGTCCTCATACTCTGCGGGACTTATTATCAGCAGACTGCCCACAGGCAGCTCAGGCTCCATAGAACCGGTCAGGACCGCTTTCATTTCCACTCCGAAAACCAGCTTTGATACCAGAACCGCCGCAAGAGCGATGATCAGTACCACTATTAAAAGCGTTGACAGAATGTTTGCTATTTTTTTCAAACCTTAACGATCACACTCCTTTTCATATTTACTTCTATGCGGCATCAATACCGCATAGTAAGTAAATATTGTTTTTTGGGCTAATCATAATATTCAATGGCAGCCGAACAGTTATTAAATGCCCCATTTGCTATTGCCTGTTCTTTAATTGTATTCGGTACTCTTATCTTAGTCAGATTACCATTGTCACACCACTGGAAAACATTTTTGCTAATGGAAGTCAGGGTTCTTGGGAACGTTACTTCTCCGGTAAAATGGTTACAGCTGTAAAATGCACTGTCTCCTATAGATGTTAATTTATCGGGTATTGTTAGTGTTCCACATAAATTTCTACAGTTATTAAATGCGCTGTTTCCGATTATCAGTAAATTGCTTGACAATGTCAAATTGCCATTTAATCCCGTACAATTATAGAAAGCTCCCTGCCGTATTTCCGTTACGGTATCAGGTATGACCAGATCTTCTTTCAATCCGGTACATTTCTGGAAAGCATAGGTTCCGATAGTTACAATACCGGGTTCAAATTCCAAGCTTTCAAGACCTGAACAGCTATCGAACGCACCATAATTGAACGCCTCTACGCTATTATTAATGGTCCTTATATTACTCGGAATAACCAGTTTGCCTGTTAATTTATCGCAGCCATAGAATGTTCCGCTTTCTATTACAGTAAATTTTGGATTCCTAGGTAATGTCAAGGTGCCGCCAAACTCGCACTGGTAGAATGCCTGCGGTCCGATTTCCTCTAAGGTATCAGGCAATGTTAATTTTCCGCCGCTGAAGCTTGTAATACCGTATGACTGGAATGCCTGTTCACCAATAGTTTTCACACCGCTCGGTATATTCAGGTCTTCGCTGAAAGGAACGCCCCAGAACGCATGATTTTTAATTTCGGTAAGCTGACTGCCGTTTTCAAAGGTTAAAGCGCCATTAAATTTACATTCTCTGAACGCTTCCGAGCCAATAGATGTAACAGCGGCAGGTATCACTAAGTCTCCGGTCAACTCGCACTGGTAGAAAGCATAATCACCGATAGACTGTAAGGTACTTGGCAATGTCAATTTTCCGTCTACAAAGCTTCTAACATAGTTGCCTGAATGGAAGGCTTCATTGCCGATGGACGTTACGCCCTCAGGTATTGACAGATCACCGCTAAACGGTACATTCCAGAATGCATGATTGGCAATAGCCGTAAGCTTACTGCCGTTTTTAAAGGTTAAAGCGCCTGTGAATTTACATTCTCTGAACGCTTCCGATCCAATGGATTCAACGCTGGCAGATATCGTTAAGCTTCCCGTCATTTTGTTACAACTACGGAATGCATTTTCACCAATTGTTTTTACATTTTTAGGTATATTGAGATCTCCGGTAAACTTCGAAGACCGGAATGCCTCGCTGCCTATTGTCTCCAGACTATCCGGAAGTACCAGACTGCCGGTGTAACTATTTGAGTTAGGGCAATAGAAAGCTCGATTTCCTATGATTTTGAGCTTACTGCCTTCGGCAAAGGTCAGACTTTCAAATCCGTTACAGTTAAAGAATGCACTCTCTCCGATCTCCGTAACAGACGCCGGTATAGTCAAACCGCCTTTTGCTCTGAAACAACCGCTGAACGCATACGACCCGATCCTTGTGAGATTGTCAGGCAATTTCAATGCGGTAAGATGGTTGCATCCATAGAATGCGTCTTTATCGATAGTTACAAGGCTGTCGGGGAATTCAACAGACGCAAGATTGCTGAATGATCTTAATGCTTCGGGACCTATAAATTCAATACCCTCTGCAAATGTCACTGCGGTGATGTTATTTGAACCGTTAGTGATGATTATGGAATTAAGACTGCTGGGATCTCTCGTCTCTATTCCTACTACCTTAAACTTTTCACCCACATATCTGCTGTCCTCTTGCTCGCTGTCTGTGGGGATATATCCCGTAAGAGTTGCCGGGAAATTAATAACGCTTGAGGTTCCGAAATAGCCAGTGATAGCTACCAGACCACGGTATTCAACACCGTCGATCGTGACCTTCTCAGGGGTGGTTGTCACAGAATATGTTCCGTTTGCATTTTTCTTAACGAACTTCGCCGTAAACGGACTTGGCATATCGACATTAACGTTGAAGGTATCCTTTCGGGTAATTCCGTCCTCGGTGTAAGTTACCATAATGTCAAACGAACCGTTATTCTCATAGCTGAGCTTTTCCGGATCAAGCGTATAGGTCGTGACAGTCGCCTGTGTACCGTCGTCGTATACGGCAGTTACAGTAAGATCCGTTGGCGGGATCGTCTCGGAGGTCACCGTTTCGGGACCGGTGTAGTCAGCAACTATCGCCGTAAGCTTACGTGCCTTGCTGAACATATTGGCTACAGTCGAGTTATGCGACGTACCGCTCTGATCGGGCTTGTCGTTTGTGAATGTTGCAGTCACTCCGCCCTCGGGATTGGTGTCGTCAAGGGTAACAGTTGCTTTAAATCCGTCAACCGTACCGCTGCTGACCTCGACCTTTTGCGGCTGATATCTGTCTACGTCCGTCTCGGTAATATCATAAGTACCCATGGGCAGTACGAACATCGCAGAGACTTCCGCATAACCCTCAGCTCCCGGAGTAACATTATTGCTTCCGAAAGATACAGTCTTATAATATTTCATATTATTGGAAGTATCCGTCACCTCAAAGGTAAAGGTTGGATTTCCGTGAGCAAGAACAACATCCTTCTGGGATATTTTCTTTGTAACGGTCAGCTTGTAGTTTTTCGCCGGATTGGTAACGGAGATCTCCTGTACCTTTCCTGCTGTCAGATAGTTGACCGAGAATTTTATATTCTTCGGGCTGACAGAATAGCCTGCGGGAGCTTTTTCCTCCCTTAAGTAGTAGCTGCCCCAATCCAGATCCTCTATAAGTACCTTTCCGAACATGGGATTTCTTACCTTGTTTGCTTCGCTTACTACGTTGCCGTCCTCATCGATAAAATCTCCGCTGTCATTTTTCAGATACTCATTGTTGTCGGTCGTGATGTTTTTACGGTAAACGGTATTGTCGTTTTTGTAAAGCGTGAACACCGCACCGCCGAGCAGCTTGCTCTCTGTTTCCTCATCGAGCTTGGTAAGCTCTACCTTGCCTTTTATTCTTGGATCAGTAGAAGTGATCATATACGTTTTTACAACGTTATCCCTGCTGATCGTAAAATCATAAGCGCTTTCATCAAGTTCGTATCCCTTGGGAGCCTCTGCTTCCTTGATAGAATAAGATCCCCAGTGCATACCCTCGATCTCAATGATGCCCTCGCTGCTTGTTATCATATCCGAAGTTCCGCCCGTACCGTCAGCAACGTACTTGTACTTTCCGTCCTTCTCTCCGGGATTTACTTCATCTACCATAAGCTGATTTCCGTCGCTGTCATACAGACGGTAAGCGGCGTCCTTAACAGATTCGCCCTTATCGTCAAGCTTTTGCAGCCAGACCATTCCTGTCCTTCTGGAATCGGCAGTGCTGATGACCAGAGGGGTTTCGGTCTGGTCGGCACCTACCGTAAAGGTGATCTTCTCTGGATAGTTCTCATATCCCGTTGCAGAAAACTCTTCCTTGAAGTAATACTCACCGAAGGTCAGATCCTCGGCATATATCTTTCCGTCTGCATCGGTAACTCCCGTGGATATAGCATTTCCTTTTGAGTCGTAAAGCTTGTATATCGCTCCCTTTATCGGAACGTTACCGATCTGAGAAGTCGGAGTCATCTCATCATACTCATGACCCTCGGCAAGCTCGTGCTTAACAAGAGTTGCCTTAGCGGGCTTTTGCTCGTTCTCGATCGTTTTTTTCTCGGGAGCTTCCACAGTTTCCGCATTTATAGCAAACTCGACTTTTTCCGCTGACAGATTATAACCCTTCGGCGGCTTGCTTTCCAGCAGATAATATCTGCCCCAGACAAGCCCAGTCACGGGAACCTCACCGTTTTCGCCTGTAACGTATGTCTCTTCATTGGCACGTGTTCCGTCAGCCTTATAAAGCTCAAACTCTGCGCCTTTTAAGGGCTTTTTAGTCCTGTCCGAGACCTTTTTAAGGGTAAACTGACCCTTCTTTCTCTCGTTTTCAATCTTGATCCTCGGGTCAGGTACATCCTCGCTGACAGTAACTTCATACTGCCTGTCAGACGGCACATAGCCGTCAGGCGTTTCTGTTTCCACGAAATAATAATTTCCGTAATCCAGCATATCTACGATGATTATACCGTTTACGTTGGTTTTGTACTCGCCTAAAAGCTTATCCTCTTCTCCGTCTATCTTTTGGTAAAGCTTGAACTTTGCACCCGTAATGTTCACACCGGTGGTCCCGTCCTTTTTAGACAGAATGATCTTTCCCGAAGGAACATATGTAACGGGAACTGTATTTGAAGAAAGATAATCGGGATAATCGCTTGACTCTCCGCTGGTATCATCTATCCAGTTATAGCCTATGGAGCATGAGTTGGTTGCCAGCTTATAGCGGTTTTCCGGGGGCTGTTGCAACCGCAACAGCCCCCTCTTTCTATGCTATCCCCAAGCCAAATATCGCAAATTATCACGTCACCGCCGAAATCAGGGTATAAGAATCAAAGCCCTGCCTCAAAATAGGACTTATCAGCTAAATATTCATC
>JAGAJO010000015.1 GCA_017626015.1 Ruminococcus sp. | reverse complement strand
TTGTTCAGTATACCACATCCTGCTCCTTTTGTCAAGTACTTTTTCTCAACTTTTTTTCAGAATGTCTCTACTTCGCTGCCTCCTCTCGAAACAGCTTATTTATTATATCACCCTCACTTGCATTTGTCAACCCCATTTTTTACTTTTTGTTGATTTTTGTCATTTATCCTATTTTGGTTGACTTTTTTTGTGCTTTTTGCTCAAAGGCAAACTAAGCAAAGCTGAATTTCGTCTTTATAAGCATAATATAACCATTACCGCAGCAACTATGTATAAATTTGTATGGCCGGCTTTCATATACATTCAAATTTGTACATACCGCAAAATAAAGCAGCGGAATTTTCATTCGAAATCCGCTGCCATTAATTGTTTATAAAAGCGTCGGATCCTCCGACACGCTGGGAACATACTCCTCATTCTCAATAATATAGTCCACTACCTTGCAGTAAAAATCTGTGGGATTCATCTGTATCTTCGACTTGATATAATTCGCCTGATCCTCGTCGGGAGCAAACAAATTGATATCCATAAGCACTATATCCCCGTCAAAGCATTTGCAGTGTACATTATATCCCTTTTCCCTTTTGGTAATGTCAAAGGTTATATCACGCTCGTTTTTGAGCTTTGCAAACAGACGAAGCCCCGACGCATAGATCTTGTCACGCAGGCTTTTGGGGACCTGCTTTTTGAAATTCTCCGCCCCGGCAGTTCCCTTTTCGGTAAGACGATAATACTCCGTACCCTCAATTTCGGCAAGCTCCAGAGTATCGTTTTCAAGCATTGCCGTCACGGCGGCGGTGTAATCAAAATAATTGACTATACCCTCCCCCGTTGCGATCTCAGTAAGCTGGTTGGGGGTACACAGCTGATTTATCTGATTTAAAAAATAAGCAAGCAGTATCTGCACCCTGTAAACCTCAGTGACGTTTTTCATATCGCTGGAGATAAACTCTTCGGGATTCTGCACCGATTATCACTCCTCCTTTGGAAAGCTGTCTAAAAATTTGGGTATTCGAGCATATGACTGAGAACTGCGAGATTCACGGCAGCCTCTACGCACGGCACTGCCCTGGGAACTATGCAGGGATCGTGTCTGCCCTTTATCACCAGAGTTTCATTCTTCATTGCGGAATAATCAACCGTTTCCTGCGGCTTGGAGATTGACGCCGTAGGCTTTACGGCGACCTTCAGAGTTATCGGCATACCGGAGGAAATACCTCCCAGGATACCTCCGTGATTGTTGGTCTTTGTGACTACTATTCCCCTGTCGTTAACATAGAATTCATCGTTGTTTTCAGAGCCTGTCATGCCGGCTGCGTCAAAGCCTGCGCCGAATTCCAGACCTTTGACTGCCGGGATACCGAAAATAAGCTGAGCAATAGAGTTTTCAAGGCCGTCAAAAATAGGCGAGCCTATCCCCGCAGGAACATTTATGGCAATACATTCGATAATACCGCCTACGCTGTCCTGATTTTTTCTTGCGCTGAGGATCTCCTTCTTCATCTCGTTGCCCTGAACATCTATAATTACGGGGAAATCCTTGCTGCGCAGCTCCCGTATATCGTCCTTTGAGGTATTTATGGGATCAAAGGATCTGTCCTTTATTCCGTGGATCTCGCTTATGTGCGCTCCTACATATATCCCGCGCTTTTCAAGTATCTGCCCCGCTACCGCTCCCGCAAAGCAAAGGGGCGCAGTGAGTCTGCCGGAAAAATGTCCGCCGCCTCTGACGTCGTTAAAGCCCCTGTACCTCAGCGCTCCGGTATAGTCAGCATGACCGGGTCTGGCAAGCCTTGAAAGATTTGAGTAATCCTGCGAATGCTGATCGGTATTGGCTATTATAGCGGTAAGCGGCGTTCCGGTAGTTTTTCCGTTATGATAGCCCGAAATTATCTGCGGGATATCCTTTTCACTTCTGAATGTGGAGGTCCCGTCCTTTTTAGGCGCACGCCTTGCCATAAATTCATATATTTTATCCATATCGATAGTCTCTCCGGGTGGAACGTTATCCATGCAGACGCCTATCGCAGCGCCGTGGCTCTCACCGAAAACGGTGAAGCTGATATTATTTTTCCAAGTTGATGACATTATACTTCCTCCAATCAAGTACAAATAATTGTACTCGTAATTATTATACTGTATTAACGCTCCTCAGTATCTCCGTCAGACCGTTATCTGAAGCAGCCTCTTTTTCCGCTGAAATAGTCCTCAAGGATATCCCGCTGCTGGACAAACGCCATTTCCGGCAGCTCGTCCTCCGCAAAGAAACGCAGGTCGAGAGTTTCCCCGCCGTCGCATTTCAGAGTGCCGCCCTTTATCTCGGCAGTAAACGCCGCAAGCACAGGCTGAGCCTTATCTCCGTTGGGATACACACATTTATATTTCGTGTAGATACCGATAAGCTCGCCAACTTCCACGGTAAGTCCCGTTTCCTCAAAGGTCTCCCTTACGGCGGTCTCCTCTGCGGACTCGCCAAGCTCCATAACTCCGCCGGGAAGTCCCCATTTTCCGTTATCGCCCCGCTTCTGCAAAAGCACCCTGCCTTTATCGTCGGCGATCACCGCTCCCGCACACATCAGGAATATTTCGCTGTGACCGGTAAAACCTCTTATATACGATACATAATCCATAGTTAATCAACGACCTTTGCAATACCGCCGAGACTTCTGTAGACCTCGAAGAAATCTGGGTAGGACTTTCTCACGCACTCCGCACCGATGATCGTCAGCGGAGCTTCACATCTTGTCGCCGCAACGGACATTGCCATAGGTATCCTGTGATCGTTGCAGCCCTGGATTTCTCCGCCCTTTAAGCTTGGAACTCCCTCTATCTCCAGGCAGTCCTCATACTCCGTGACCCTTCCGCCGACACGGTTAAGGCAGTCGGTCATAGCGGCAAGCCGGTCACACTCCTTAAATCTCAGCCTTGCGACATTGGTTATACGGCTTTTTCCGTTGCAGAACGTTGCAAGCACCGCAAGTATCGGCACAAGATCGGGTATATCCGAGCAGTCGATCTCGAACGGATTTAATACGCCATTTTCATTATACACTATTTCCCTGCAAATTTCAACGATTTTTTTATCTCCCTGAAAAGAATTTACATTTAAGCCTTGAATATCTATATCCGAACCGAGGGCACGAGCCACCTCCCAGAACGCCGCCTGAGAATAATCCCCCTCGACTGCGCCGGAAAACGGCTTTAACTTCTGTCCGCCCTTTATGAAGTAGCCATGCGACCTCTCGGAGATCTCACAGCCGAAATTTTTCAGACAGCCTGCGGTGATATCCACATAGGGCTTTGAATTAAGCTCGGACGTAAGAATGATCTCGCTGTCGCCCTCCAGAGTCGGCAGAGCAAGCATAAGACCAGTTATAAACTGTGAGGACAGCGAGCCGCTGATACAGAACTTCCCCGGGGTAAGCTTACCGAAGGTTGAAAAAGGCATGGTATTATGGTAATCGAATGTTATCCCGTGCTTTGGAAATTCCTCCAGAAAGGGCGTGATAGGTCTCTGGGGGAGCTTTCCCCCGCCGATAAAGGTTGCGTTCACTCCCAGCGCACAGGCAACGGGAATTAAAAATCTCATTGTGGAACCCGATTCACAGCAGTCCACCGTTGCCTTTTCGGGAATGCTCTTAAATCCATTTATTACAGCGGTATTGTTTTCAAAAACAATGTCCGCTCCCAGCGACTTCATTGCTCCGATAGTGGCAAGGATATCCACCGAGGGATAAAGATTTGTAATGACCGACTGACCCTCCGCAAAAGCCGCCGCGATTATCATTCTGTGCGCCACGCTTTTAGAGGGCGGCGGCGTTACCGTTCCCGAAAGCTTTTTAGGGGTTATTTTTATGTTCATATTAATTCCTCCGATACATACGCCGCTTACGGCAACGGACGTTTATCTCATTCTGTATTTAACTAATCTGACGATCTTTCTGATAAAGAGAAAAATCAGCAGCAGATCTATCACAAAAAGGAGAATTCCAGCAATGTGATAATTCATTCTGATCGACGCTATCCCCGCTATGGCAATAAGCGCAAATACGGCAAGGTAGAAGATCAATGCGATAACAGCGGAAAATATCCTGACAGGTTTAGAATATTTCCGATCAAGTGCAGCTTCCTCTGCGCCGCCGAAAAACCATTCTATTACTATCTCTGAAAGTATTTCTATAAGCAGATCCATAGCATACTCCGATCTTTTCTGAATAGATCACATTCCTGCGATTATCTCCGCTATCTCCTCCTCGGCGATCTCTTTTGCGTAGTTGTTATCGCCGAACTGCATTACATCTCCGATCTCTTTCTGGAAAACAAATCTCAGCTTTCCGTCTCTCACCTTTTTGTCGGTGTAGAGCTTTTTGACAAGCTCCGCCTTATTTATATAATCAGGCACAGCCGTGGGAAGTCCCGCTCTTGCAATAAGACTTTCAACACGCTTTACGTTTTCTTCGGAAATAAAGCCGTATTTCTGTCCCAGCCTTGCCTGAGCGACCATGCCGATCGCCACAGCCTCTCCGTGATACAGTCTGTAATCGGAAACGGTTTCCACCGCCCTGCCCACGGTATGTCCCAGATTAAGGATCTCACGCAGACCGGACTCTCTCTCATCCTTCATTACTACCTTGTATTTTACGGAGCAGTTACGCTCGGCTATGTACTCGCAGGCTTCTGTATCGCCCTCAAATATCTTTTCCACGTTCTTTTCAAGGTACTCAAAAAGCTCTGCATCGCCCAGACAGCCGTGCTTGATAGTTTCCGCCAGTCCGCTGGAGATCTGCTCTTTGGGGAGAGTTTTCCATGTGTCGATATCCAGATACACCTTTTTCGGCTGATTGAAAAGTCCGATAAGATTTGTGGCAAGAGGAGTATCGACAGCCGTTTTTCCGCCCACCGAAGCGTCCGCAGCAGCAAGGAGCGTTGTGGCGTAATTCACAAAGGGTACTCCCCTGCCGAACGTACCCGCAACAAATCCTGCAAGGTCGGTAACAACTCCCCCACCCACGGCAACCACTGCGCAGTCTCTGCGGTAACCCTTTTCAAGCATTGTGTCCTCGACAAACTCCTTCATTTCCCTTGTTTTGGACTTTTCCCCCTCGGGAATAACTATCAGGTCGGCTTTAAAGCCTTCGTCAAGGAGCATTTCATATATTTCCCTGCCGTACAGCTCTGCAACTACAGAATCCGTAACCACAGCAAATTTCTTTATTTTTCCCACAAGACCGTTTTTCAGATCCTCCGCCAGAGTTTTTTGCAGTCTCCTGCCTATTTCGATATCGTAGGAATCGTCCACGATCCTTTTCAGTTCGCAGTTAAATTTCATATTGCATACCTCTTTTACTTACTGTTGCCCATAAAATATCAATATGATAATATTATAGCATATCACGGCGGATTTGTAAACCGGAAAAAAGATTTTTTCCTCATGCAAAGCCGGAAGCTCCGCTGAAATCAAAACGGACGGCTCGTTTATGAACCGTCCGCAGATTTTATTTTTATATTTTCGTTACACCGATAGTTACCTTTTCGCCGTTTATATCCCATTCTCTGGAATTTGTAGCGGCTCCGATCTTGATCTCGTCAGCAAGAACATCGGTGCAGATCTCCACTCTGTTCTTTTCCACCAGCTGCGCTATCTTGTCGTTGCCGGAAAGACTCAGTACGATGTGATCCATAACCTCAAAGCCGGATTCCTTACGCATGGTCTGTACCTTGCTTATGACCTCACGGACATAGCCCTCCTCCAGAAGCTCGGGAGTAAGCACAGTGCTGACAGCAACCGTTGTTGTTCCCTCAGTCAGGGTAAAGAAGCCTTCCTTCTGCTGTGACTCGATAAGCAGATCCTCCCTGGAGAGAGAAATTTCACCCGTTGAGACCGTCAGCTTAAGCTCGCCGGTTTTCTCCAGCTCGTCCATTGCCATATGACCGTCAAGCTCTCCCAGAAGCTTTCTTATCTCGCCCAGCAGCTTGCCGTACTTTGGTCCCAGAGTTTTGAGCTGCGGCTTGAATCTGTAATCGATATAAGCCGATACGTCGTCAGAGAATTCCACCTTCTTCATATTAAGCTCGTCTCTGATGATATCCACATAGTAGCTGTCAAGCGTATGATCGGCGGCAACGTACATAACGCTCAGAGGCTGTCTGTTTTTAAGATTCGCTCCGTTTCTTGCGCTTCTTCCCAGAACGACTATATCCAGTACCTCCTCCATATCCGCTTCAAGCTTTGAATCGATCATGCTCTCGTCAGCCTCGGGGAAATCGCACAGATGTATACTCTCGGGGGCGCTGCTGTCAACGCTTCTGACAAGGTTCTGGTATATAGACTCTGTGATAAAGGGAACCATGGGAGCTGCGCACTTGCAGACGTTGAGCAGTGCGGTGTAAAGGGTCATATAGGCGTTTATCTTGTCCTGAGACATACCCTGCGCCCAATATCTTTCACGGCCTCTTCTTACATACCAGTTTGACATATCGTCAACAAATTCCTGCATAGCCTTTGCAGCCTCCGGGATCCTGTAATTCTCCAGATTGCTGTCTACATCTCTTATCATGCTGTTCATTTTGGAAAGCAGCCACTTATCCATGACCGAAAGCTTTTCATACTCTATAGCGTACTTTGTTGGATCGAAGCCGTCTATCTCCGCATATAGGATATAGAAAGCGTATGTGTTCCACAGCGTGCCCATGAACTTTCTCTGACCCTCGGTAACGATCTTGTCGTGGAACTTATTGGGGAGCCACGGAGCGGAATTAGTATAGAAATACCACCTTATCGCATCTGCGCCGAATTTAGGCAGAGCTTCAAAGGGATCCACGGCGTTGCCCTTGGATTTTGACATCTTCTGTCCGTCCTTATCCTGAACAAGTCCCAGAACGATAACATTCTTGTAGGGCGCCTTGTCGAATATAAGCGTGGATATGGCAAGCAGCGAATAGAACCAGCCTCTTGTCTGATCCACCGCCTCGGATATGAAGTCGGCAGGGAACTGCGCCTCAAAAAGCTCCTTGTTCTCAAAGGGATAGTGGTGCTGCGCAAAAGGCATTGAGCCTGAATCGAACCAGCAGTCTATTACCTCCGGCACTCTCTTCATCTGCTTTCCGCATTCCGGGCAGGTGATAGTTACCTTATCGATATAAGGACGGTGAAGCTCTATATCCTCCGGACAGTCGGGAGACATGGATCTCAGCTCCTCCACAGAGCCTATGGAATGTCTGTGACCGCACTCGCACTCCCAGATATTAAGAGGCGTGCCCCAGTATCTGTTTCTGGAGATACCCCAGTCCTGAACGTTTTTCAGCCAGTCGCCGAAGCGTCCCTTTCCGATGCTTTCGGGTATCCAGTTTATCGTGTCGTTATTTGCAATAAGTCTGTCCTTAACATCGGTCATTTTTATGAACCATGTATCTCTTGCATAGTAAATAAGGGGTGATCCGCATCTCCAGCAGTGAGGATAGTCATGCTCGAACTTGGGAGCGGCAAACAGCTTGCCCTCGGCGTCAAGATATTTAAGCACCTCCGGATCGGCGTCCTTTACGAACATTCCCGCAAAGGGAGTTTCCTCTGTCATATCGCCCTTGCCGTCAACGAACTGAACAAAGGGCAGACCGTAATTTTTTCCCACCTTGGAGTCGTCCTCACCGAATGCGGGAGCTATATGAACTATACCCGTACCGTCTGACATGGTAACATAGCCGTCGCAGGTCACAAAAAATCCCTTTTTATCCTGCTTTGCGGCAGCTTCTCCTGCGCAGGCGAACAGCGGCTCATACTCGGTATATTCAAGATCCTTTCCCGTACAGCTGTCAAGGATCTCATAGGCGGGCTTATCCCCGTCGGCAAGTCTGCCGAGAACGCTGTCGAGCAGCGCCTGAGCCATGATATAAACATATCCGTCCGCAGCCTTTACCTTGCAGTAGGTCTCGTCGGGATTTACGCAGAGCGCAACGTTGGAGGGCAGCGTCCACGGTGTGGTGGTCCACGCAAGGAAATACTCGTCCTTATCCTTTATTTTAAAGCGGACGATCGCCGAACGCTCCTTTACCAGCTTGTAGCCCTGAGCGACCTCGTGAGACGAAAGCGGAGTTCCGCAGCGCGGGCAGTAGGGAACGATCTTAAAGCCCTTGTAAAGCAGTCCCTTGTCGTAGATCTGCTTGAGCGCCCACCACTCCGACTCGATAAAGTTATTATCATAGGTAACATACGGATGCTCCATATCCGCCCAGAAGCCGACGGTTCCGGAGAAATCCTCCCACATACCCTTGTATTTCCATACCGATTCCTTACATTTTTTGATAAAAGGCTCCAGACCGTATTCCTCGATTTGCTCCTTGCCGTCAAGTCCAAGCTCCTTTTCCACTTCAAGCTCAACGGGCAGTCCGTGAGTGTCCCAGCCTGCCTTTCTCGGAACGTTATAGCCCTTCATTGTGCGGTATCTCGGGATCATATCCTTGATAGCACGGGTAAGGACGTGACCGATATGCGGCTTTCCGTTAGCAGTGGGAGGTCCGTCGTAGAAAACATAGCTTTCTCCCTTTTTGCGGGATTCCAGGCTCTTGCCGAATATGTCGTTTTCTTTCCAGAATTTTTCGACTTTCTTTTCTCTCTGTACAAAATCCAGAGATGCGTCAACCTTTTTGTACACGAAGATCAATCCTTTCTTTAAAAAGTCTGTTACCTGAATTTTCTTATCAACCTGCGGAAAACAAAAAAGCTTCCGTCCCGAGAAATAGGACGAAAGCGTACTTTCGGATAAACCACCCGTTTCACAGCATACAAGCATATGCGTCCCCTTTAACGCAGAGAATGCGCCGGAGCGTACTTAAGCCGCAGAATGATCTCCGCCTGCCGTTCCGCCACGGGACTCGGGAGTGATATTCAGCCGGATGCTACTTGCACTGCGCTTACACTGTCCGCAGCTCGCTGTCGCTTTCCCACGCCGGCATACTGTCTCCGTCAAGGTCTTTGAAAATATAATGTATAACTATTATAGCATTGCCCTTCCGATTTGTCAAGAGAAAAATCTGCCCGATCAGAAAAGCCTTATCCCGTCCAGCGTTTCTCCGACCTTTTCCCGTATAACAAGCTCACACATACCGTCCATAGGCGTCGGATCACGGTTTATAAGGACAAGGTGACTGCCCTGAAAATATCTCACCATTCCCGCCGCAGGGTATACAGTAAGGGACGTTCCGGCAATTATAAGTGTATCGCAGTGCGAGATCTGCCGCACCGCCTCGGAAACGGTCCTGTCGTCAAGACCCTCCTCGTAGAGAACAACGTCCGGCTTGATGATCCCGCCGCATTGACACACGGGAACTCCTTCCGAGGCAAGAATATCCTCCGCAGTATAGAATTTTCCGCATTTCATGCAGTAATTTCTCAGCACCGAGCCGTGAAGCTCCAGCACTTTCCTGCTTCCGGCAGCCTGATGAAGTCCGTCTATATTCTGGGTCACGACTGCGGAGAGCTTTCCCGCCTCCTCCATCTGAGCCAGCTTTAAATGCGCCTTGTTTGGCTTTGCGCCCAGACAAAGCATTTTATCACGGTAAAATCTGAAAAATTCCTCCGGCCTTCTCATAAAAAACGTGTGACTTAATATCTCCTCGGGAGGATAGTCGTACTTCTGACTGTAAAGTCCGTCAGCAGAACGGAAATCCGGTATCCCGCTTTCGGTGGAAACGCCCGCTCCTCCGAAAAAAACTATTCTTTCCGAGCTGTCGATGATCTGCTGTAATGTCATCTCTTCCGCCTCACTTTCTGTCCTAAGCAGCTGAAAAAACAAGCTTACAGCTTTATTTTACCACCGTTCACGGCGGTTGTCAAGCAGATCAATCAGCACGCCGGAAATTTCAAGGAAAATTATGTATATTTTTATTTTGCCTATTTTTTTCCTCTGTTCGGGGAATAATTTAGGTATTACAGAGAAAAAACATATAAAAGCTTGATTATCACGGGGTGCGGTGCTATAATAGCCTAACAGATATAAAATAATAAAGAACAAATAAAACAGAGATGATAAATAATGATAAAAACACTGAGCAGAATATTTCATTCGGCGTATTTTCTCGTATTGCTCGCCGTAATTACGGCGGTATGTGCGACCTTATGCGGCAACCGTCTGGAGCTGCCGCTCGGACTGGCAGAATACGATCCTGTATCTATCCCTGCGGGAGCTTTTCTGCTGCTCGCAGCCGGTTACGGATATTATATATTCTCAAAGGGCAGGGCAGATCTAAGCAGAAAGCAGATAAATATACTCTATGCTGCCGCCGCACTGCTGATCACGGCGGTACAGATTTTTATAATTTTTGAGCTGAAAAACATTCCCACAAGCGACAGCCGCTTTATCGACAACGCCGCAAGGGCGTACGCTCAGGGGAGAGATTTTTCCGACGCCGTTCAGGCGACCGAGAAACACACCACATACTTTTACCAGTTTCCAAACAACTGGGCTGTTCTTATGATACTGTCGGTATTATATAAGGCGGTCTATGCCGTTATGGGAGAGATACCGGTTTATGCCGCCGGACTTCTGAATACAGCGTTTATACAGCTGGGACTATTTTTTATGTTCAGATGCGCCCGGCTGATCTTCAAGGATAACCGCAAGACCGCCCTTTGCATCATTCTTATGCTGGGGTATGCTCCGCTGTATACCTACTCATGCTATTTCTACACAGATTCGGTAAGTATGCCTTTTGTTTCTGCGGCGGTCTATCTGATCATAAAAACCGTAAAAGCGGAAAGCACAAAAGGCTTTTTCGGTCTCTGCGCCGCAGCGTCAGCCGTTACGGCGGCAGGCTATTCCGTCAAAGGAAGTCTCGCCGTTATAATTATTGCATCGATAATTTACCTTGCTGCAAACGTTCCTGTCAAAAGATCCATTCCGGCGGCGGCAATGCTGCTTGCCGTTACGGTCATCTTTAATTCGGTCGTTATACATGGGATCGCCATAGGCTCGGGCATAGCCACGGAGGAAAAGCTTGACACCTACCGCTTTCCTATGACCCATTGGGTAATGATGGGACTTAAGGACGAGGGCGGCTTTGACGTTGACGATCACAATTTCACAAAATACCAGCCCGACTATGAGACCCGCAGAAAAGAAAGCATACGGGTGATAAAAGAGCGTATATCCGAGTCCTCCGCCGAAGATATGAGCCTTCACATTTTCAAAAAGCTGGGATTTACATGGGGAGACGGGACCTACTATATAAAAAATCATATCAGATCCGCCCGGGACGGAACGCTTAAATATATTATCGGCAAAGGGACCAAGGCGCTTATATACTTTCAGTCCTACCACCTGATGATAATACTGGCTATGTCGTTTTCTGTTCTGGGCGGAATACGCAAGGGCGGAAAAAGCTCCATGAGCTATATCAGGCTTGCCGTTTTCGGTATCACGGTATTTCTGCTCATATGGGAAACCAGATCAAGATATCTGTTTAATTTTATCCCCCTTATGCTTATAATGGCGGCGGACGGGATAGCCTATGCCGCATCGGCAGCGGAAAAAATATTAAATAAACGTAAAGATCCGCAAATTTTCTAGACAAATGCGGAGCTTTATGGTATAATGAAAAATATTTAAGACAATAAAGGAAATGCTGATCAGCGCTTCCTAAACTAAAGCAGGAGAGTAAATATGATAACAGTTTCAAACGTAAGCCTTTCATTCGGCGGTCAGATGCTTTTCAAGGACGTTGACCTTAAATTCACAAACGGCAACTGCTACGGCATTATCGGAGCCAACGGCGCAGGAAAGTCCACGTTTCTCAAAATACTTAACGGCGAGCTGGAGCCTACCACCGGAGAGGTCTCAGTATCCAAGGAGGAAAGGATCTCGGTACTCAGACAGGATCACTTCGCATTTGATGAATTTTCCGTACTGGATACCGTTATTATGGGCAACAAGCGGCTTTACGATATCATGAAGGAAAAGGACGAGCTGTATGCAAAGGAGGATTTCTCCGACGAGGACGGAGACAGAGCCGGACAGCTGGAGGCTGAATTTGCCGAGCTTAACGGCTGGGAGGCAGAATCGGACGTATCACGTCTTATACAGGGTCTGGGACTGCCGGAGGATATTTTATACTCGCAGATGTCGTCGCTTTCGGGAAACGAAAAGGTCAAGGTCCTGCTTGCTCAGGCGCTTTTCGGAAATCCGGACATTATCATGCTTGACGAGCCTACCAACCACCTTGATATAGACGCCATACGCTGGCTGGAGGATTTTCTGGCGGACTATTTCGGCACGGTGATAGTGGTTTCCCACGACAGGCATTTCCTTAATAACGTCTGCACCCATATAGTGGATATAGACTACACGAAGATCAAAATGTATGTGGGCAACTACGAATTCTGGTATGAATCCTCACAGCTTATGCAGCGCATGATAAAGAACCAGAATAAAAAGGCGGAGGAAAAGATCAGGGAGCTCCAGGAATTTATCAGCCGATTCTCCGCCAACAAGTCAAAATCAAAGCAGGCGACCGCAAGAAGAAAGCTGCTGGACAAGCTTACAGTTGAGGAGATGCCCGCTTCATCGAGAAAATATCCGTTTATAGGCTTTAATATGGACAGGGAGCTTGGCAAGGACGTGCTTAAGGTCAACGGAGTTTCAAAGACCGTTGACGGCGTAAAGCTGTTAAACAACGTGTCCTTTACCCTGTCAAGAACCGACAAGGTAGCATTTATCGGCGAAAGCGAGCAGGCTATCACCGCACTGTTCAAGATACTCGCCGAGGAGGAGGAGCCTGACGAGGGTACGATAAAGTGGGGCGTTTCGACCTCACGCTCATACTTCCCTGTGGACAACTCCGCCTACTTCAACGGACACGACGAAAGCATCGTGGACTGGCTGAGACCCTACTCCACATCCGAAGTAACGGACACGTTCCTGCGTGGCTTCTTAGGCAGAATGCTTTTCTCCGGAGACGAGATATACAAGCCCGTAAAGGTGCTTTCGGGAGGAGAAAAGGTCAGATGTATGTTCAGCCGTATGATGCTGTTCGGATCCAATGTCATTCTGCTTGACAGACCTACCAACCACCTTGATCTGGAGTCGATCACGGCGGTAAACAACGGTCTGAGGGACTTCAAGGGCGTTGTTATCTTTGCCTCCCACGACCACGAGATAGTCCAGACGGTGGCAAACAGGATCATCGAGATAACTCCCGACGGCTGTATCGACAGACAGGGAACATACGAGGAATTCCTTGAGTGGAGACGTGAGCACGGTATGAAGTCGTTTATCGAGTAAGCTCCCGGATACAGGTTCTTAATTATTTCTTAAAGCAGCAGGTTCAGACTTGAAAATATTCCCCTTTTGTGCTATAATTAGCAAAAGGGGAATTTTTATGGCAGAGAAAACTAACATCAAAAAAAGCAGAGCAAAGATCATTCTGATAATTATTGCTGCGGTGATCTTAGCGCTGATCGTTTCTGCAATAATACGCTGTGCAGTTATGAAAAAGCGGTGCGGGAAAACTGCTCTGCCTGAAAATTTAACGGCAGAGGAAACTGTCAGACAGCTTGTGGATTACTGGAACGACGGTAATCAAAAAGGACTTTATCTTATCTGCGGCGAAGATATGGAACTGAGCAATTATGCCGAAAAAAGAACGCCTTACTATTTCGGCGAGGATATGAAAATTACTGTTATCACAAAGCTTGAGGAGGCAGAACAGCTTCCCAAAAATTATGATGACAGAAATTATGCCGAAATGAAGGTTTTCCGCCTTGACACCTTTACAACAGGCTTTGATAATGAATTAAGCTGGCGGTCAAACAGGGTGCGTTATGTACTGGTAGAAAAGGAAGCCGAGGACAGTCCATGGAAAATCGGAGCAATGTTCACAGGCTTATAAAGTCCGCAAAAAGTTCATCATATTTTCCAATCCACTATTGACATTCAACTTCAAAAGGAATATAATTTTATATAGTATAAAGAGATATTCAGCGCAGGCTTTGTATCTCTTTTTCTTGTGAAACAAGAAAAACAATTTAAAAATGACGGAGGAATAAAAATGCTTAAAGCCGCACAGATCTTCAGCAATAATATGGTATTGCAGAGAGATAAGAATATTGCAGTATGGGGAAAGGGCGAGGACGGCAGGACCGTCAGCGTTACCCTTGACGGAGTAACAAGAACAGCCGCAGTCAGGGAGGGAAAATGGTCTCTCGAGCTGCCCCCGATGAGCGCATCGCCTGTAGGCACAGACAGCGAATACGAAATGGTGATCACCGACGGAGAGGAAACCATAACATTCTGCCGTGTTGTCATAGGCGAGGTGTGGTTCTGCGGAGGACAGTCCAATATGGAGCTGGAGCTTCAGAACGCAAAGGACGGCAATGAGTTTTTAAAGGAGCTTGACGAAAGCACTCCCATACGCTATTACTACACCCCCAAGGTAGCCACCGCTGAGGAGGCGGAGGAGCAGGGCGCCAACTCAGGCTGGAACACAGCGTCCCCCGAAAATTCAAAGGCGTGGAGCGCAGTAGGCTTCCACTTTGCAAGAAAGCTTTCCAAGGATCTGGGCGTCACCGTGGGACTTATCGGCTGCAACTGGGGCGGGACCTCCGCATCAAGCTGGGTGGACAGAAAAACGCTGGAAAACGATAAGACGATCTCAAGCTACATAGAGGAATACGACGAGAAGATAAAGGGAAAGTCCCTTGAACAGCAGGCTCAGGAGTACCGTGATTACGAGAAATACGACGCCGAATGGAACAAAAAACAGCAGGAATGCTATGCAAAGGACCCCAAAATGAGCTGGGCGGAGGTCTGCAAAATATGCGGTGAAAACAAGTGGCCCGGTCCGCTTAACGAGTTCAACCCGTTCAGGCCCACTAATATGTTCCACAATATGGTAATGAGAGTGTGTCCATACACTATCAAGGGCTTTTTATACTATCAGGGCGAGTCGGACGACCACAAGCCCGACAGCTACTACAGACTTTTAACAAGCCTTATCTCCCTGTGGAGAGAAAAGTGGGGAGACGACGAGCTGCTGTTTATTATGGTACAGCTGCCGATGTTCAAATTTGCGGCAGATCCCGATTACAAGCACTGGTGCAAGATAAGGTCTGCCCAGATGAAGGCGTTCAGGACGGTAAAGAATACCGGTATCGCAGTTATTCTCGACTGCGGAGAGCTTGACAACATTCATCCTCTGGACAAGCAGCCTGTAGGCGAAAGACTTTGTTTGCAGGCTCAGAAGCTTTGCTACGGCATGGACGTAAAGGCGTTCGGACCTCTTTACAAGTCCTATGTAGTCAGAGATAATGAGATAGAGCTTAGCTTTGACTACGCCGAAAACGGATTTGTCATAAAGGGAGAAAAGCCGACGGGCTTCGAGATAGCCGCAGAGGGCGGAAATTTTGTCTGTGCCGATGTCAGGATCGAGGGATCAAGGATCTTAGTAAGCTCCCCTGAGATCGCCGAGCCGAAATATGTACGTTACAACTGGTTCAACTATGCAGAAGTGACCGTCTGCAACGAAACAGGTATCCCGCTGGCGCCGTTCAGCACCTTTGACGAATGACCGGAAAGCTCCGCAGAACAAGCATCAGGGCAAGGCGCTGCAATGTATTACTTCTTATAGAACTCATTCCCATTGCATTGACAAATATGCCGAATTATGATAAAATGTAAATTGGAGTCAGATACCACGGATCAGCCGTTTTTTGGAGATACAGCCGTTTTCCAACGGAAAAAAGCGTTCCATGTACAGCGGAAAATGGTGATAAAACAGACAAATGCGTGAATTTTATACGCACCGTTTTGTATATTTATACAAAACGCCTGAATGCAATAAAAAAATCCATATACGGCACTGGACATTTTTATTGGTTTATGCTATAATTAATGAAAGTATAAAATAATGCAATTTACACTTTGTGGGAGTTATAATATGAATGTAAATAATGAAGACGAAGTAATAGATTTAGCGCAGATATTCAATGCTCTGTGGAAACGCCTGTGGATCATTGTGGTTTCAGCAGCGGTGGGAGCAGTTCTGATACTGAGCGGCACAATGCTCCTTATCACGCCAAAATATCACGCAAGCGCTATGATGTATGTAAATAACACCTCGCTGGACGTCGGAAGCACAAAGATAAATCTTTCCGATCTGTCAGCTGCGCAGAGCCTGGTGGAGACCTATATCGTAATACTTAACTCCAGAGGCACTCTCGAACAGGTCATTGAAAGATCGGGAGTGAGCTACAGCTACGAGACACTGAAAAGTATGCTTCAGGTAGCGCCTGTAAACGATACTGAGGTTTTCGAGGTAACAGTCACCAGCACAGATCCGCACGAGGCTGAAAAGATCGCAAACACGATAGTAGAGATACTTCCCAAAAGAATAAAAGAAATAATGGACGGAAGCAACGTTCAGGTCGTAGACTACGCAGTTGTCCCGAAAACGAACTTCTCGCCGAACCTTTCCAAAAACACTATGCTCGGCGCTCTTTTAGGCGCAGCGATCTGTATCGCCATAATTGTTATAAGAGAGCTTATGGATACAAAGATCCACTCCGAGGATTATCTGCTCCAGCAGTATTCCGACGTGCCTTTGCTGGCGGTAGTGCCGTCGATAGATGAAAACGGCAGCAAAAAAAGCAGAGGTAACTATTATTATTCAAAGACCCGAAGGTAACAGTAAACAAAGGAGTTTTATATAATGAGTACGAAAAATCCCGGCGGCTCACAGAGTGAACACGGCAATAAAACGGGCAGCTCCGGAAAAACTGTAAAGATCGGCGAAAACATAAGCTTTGCCGCAAAGGAAGCCTTTAATCTTTTAAGAACAAATCTTACTCTCTCCTTTGCAGATACAAAGGGAGCGAGGATAATAGGCGTCACAAGCTCGTTCAGAGGAGAAGGAAAATCTTTCGTATCGGCAAACCTTGCCATTTCTCTGGCTGAAGCAAACGCCCGGGTGCTTCTTCTCGAGGGCGATCTGAGACTTCCCACCATGGCGAAGATCCTGGACGTCAACAGAACTCCCGGAGTATCAAATATTCTTACCGGCTCTATCAACGACGTTACCGAAGCGCTGCAAAGACACGTATGCGGAAGCAGACTGGATGTTATAACCTCCGGAGATATTCCGCCTAATCCGTCCGAGCTGTTAGGCTCTGACAGAATGAAGTCGCTTATGGATCTGCTGTCCAACAATTATGAATATATTATTTTCGATCTGCCGCCTGTAACGGCTGTCCCCGACCCTATTGTCGTAACGCCGATCGTTGACGGGATAATACTTGTGGTACGCCACGAATATGCGGATAAAAAAGCTATTCAGGAAACTATGCGTCAGCTCAGAGTCGCAAACGCAAAAATACTCGGTTTTGTCTACAACGGCAATGACTCAGACACTAAAAAGTATTCCAAAAAGTACTATAAGGGCAGGTACAAAAGGTATTATTCAAACGAATATACCGAGGATTCCCATAAGCACACCGCCGAGTGACGGGCACGGCAAAGTAAAATTGATCTTACAGAGGTCCTGATATGGAAAAGAAAAAGATTTGTCTTGCCGCTTCAGCTGTACTTTTTACAGCAGCTGCAATATTTGCCGGAAGCTATATATACGCCAGGGTCGGTGTTGAAAAGGAGATATCCGACGCTCCGTCGCTTTCTTCATATATCGTTTCTCAGCCGGATAAAACCGTAAGCACGGAAAAAGAAAGCTCTGCCGAGAATATATCGGATGCACAAAGCTCTCAGGCGGAGGAAGAATATACAAGCCCCATAGATTTCGGTAAGCTGAAAAAGGAAAACCCGGACATATGCGGCTGGGTAGATATCCCTGACAGCGAGCTTTCCTTTCCGGTAGTCCAGCGTCCGGGAGATAATTCATATTATCTTACGCATACCTTTGAAAACAAGCAGTCCATTTACGGCGCAGCTTACATGGAGGACTATAACAGCGGAGACTTTTCCGACCCGGTAAGCGTGATCTACGGACACAACATAAACAACGGCGAATGGTTCGGGCAGTTCCAGACGGTATTTACAGATCCCGAAGCATTTGAAAAAAGCAGGGAATTTAAGCTGTATCTTCCAGAGGAGGAGCGGGATTATACTGTATTTGCGGCTGTTCCCTACAACGATCTGCACATACTGTATTATAACGACTTTTCAAACGAAAAGGTCTACGATGATTTTATAGAGGATATAGCGGAAACACGTGCCCTCAACAGTATCGTCGATGAGGACGCACTTCCCGAAGCGGATCAGCGCATGATAATATTCTCGACCTGCCTGTCAGGCGATTATTCGCATCGTTTTCTAGTGCTGGCAGCGGAGCGGTAAGCACTTGCTTGCAGCGGAAAGCTAAGCACTTTATAATAATGAAGTTTATTTACTGAAAGGAGTAAATTATTATGAAAAAAATCGCATCGATCCTGGCTGCGCTTATTATGGCAGCAACAACCGCAGTCTGCGCTTATGCCGCCAGCGGTACCGGATTTGTAGGAAGCGTTGAACAGAAGCCCGCACCGGAGATCCAGGCAGGCACTACCGTTAATGTAAACGGAGAAGAGATCCCTGTCGACGAGCTGGCAAATCAGAATATGGTTATGATGATAACTCCCCTTTCCGAGAAAATGGGAGCATTGAATCCGGCGATCACCGAAAAGCTGGATAAGGCTCAGAAGGAGCTTTCCGATACCGACCCTTCTGAAATTAATTTCACCAGCGACGCCGATCTTCAGGCATTCAACGAGCTGACCAACGATGCCGCATCAAGGAACAAGAAGATCGTTGCAAGCAATGTTTTCGATATTTCTCTCCTTAACGAAAGCAACGACATTGTAGCCGTAAGCGGAATGACCGTTAAGCTGGCTGTTGGTGACGTAAACAGCACCACAATGGTCATGCAGAATGCAGACGGAAAATGGTCTGTCATTCCCTTTACGGATAACGGAGACGGCACGATCACGCTGACACTGCCCTCCAACGGCGTTATTGCTTTGTTCACCGAGACGGACGCTACTACTTCTTCAGGCGGCGATAACAGCGGCTCCTCTTCTTCAAGCCAGACGGGTTCAAGCTCCGGCTCAGGAAGCTCTTCATCCGGCGGAAAGGTGACATCGCCTAACACAGGAGCAGGCAGCAAGGGTATACTTCTTATTTCGGCAGCCGCAGTAACGGCAGCAGGCGCAGTTGTATGCTTAAAGCGTTCAAAGAGATCATAACAGTAAAACGGGAGAATAGTTAATGCCAAAAATGAACACATCTGAAAGACGTGTATGGTTTCGGCGCAGTATTCTTATGGCTTTATCCGTCATAGCCGTTGTCGGGCTGGCTTATGCCGCCGGCAAGCTTGCGGATAAAAGTATTTCCGCAAAAAACAGCGAATCTCAGCAGACTGAAGACTCTCGGTCTGCTGAAAGTTTTATTGACGAAAATACCGAAGAAAAGCTGATAACCGTAAACGGGAAAAACTACAGGCTCAAGGACGATCTGGAGACCGTGCTTATCATGGGCGTGGACGAAGCCGAAGTTCAGCAGGATTCCGAGACCTACCTCAATCACAATCAGGCGGACTTCCTGACAGTTATAGTGATAGACCACAACAGCAAAAGCTACACGTCTCTTGCCCTAAACCGTGATACGATGACCAAAATACCTACGCTGGGACTTGACGGCGAATTTATTGAATGGAGAGACGGACAGCTTGCTCTCGCCCACACCTACGGAAGCGGTCTTGAGGACAGCTGTGAAAACACGGTACTGGCTGTCTCCGAATTTCTTTTCCAGACCCCTGTTGACCATTACGCTTCCCTTGCGATGCCGTCTATTGGTATCGTAAACGACGCAGTAGGGGGAGTTACCGTCACAGTTGAGGACGATTTCGGCGAAGCTGATCCTACTCTTGTCAAGGGCGAGACAGTAACTCTTAACGCCGAGCAGGCGGAGCATTTTGTGCGTTCCAGAAAGGGAGTATCGGATCAGACCAACCTTAACCGTATGTCCAGACAAAAGAAATATATATCACTGTGGAAGGATAAGGCTGTACAGCGCATAAAAGACGACAGCAATTTTGTATTTTCGCTGCTGTCGGTAGTGTCGGAATATATGGTAAGCGATATGAGCATTGACCAGCTCTCCGATCTGGCAAACTATGTAGCGGAATACAAGGACAACGGCACTCTCGAGACAGCCGGAGAATCCGTAAAGGGCGACGAGTTTATGGAATACTACGTCGATGACGGAGATCTTCAGGAAAAGGTCCTGACGCTGTTCTACGACGAGGTCTGACTTTAGGATATTGAAAACTTTTGTTTGCGAAAAAAATTACTAAAATCAAAACAAAAAATTACCTTTCATAATACTTCGTCATGAGTACACAATAATACTGCAAACCCGAAAAAAACTTAAAGGAGTGTAAAAAATGAAAGGTATCACAACACAGCAGGGTAGAGATAACCTCAACAAGTTCAAAATGGAGGCAGCTAACGAGGTTGGCGTAAACCTCAAGCAGGGCTACAACGGCGATCTTACCGCCCGTGAGGTAGGTTCTGTCGGCGGTCAGATGGTAAAGAAGATGATCGATGCCTATAAGACAGCGGGAAGCAACAGCAACCAGTAATTTTCTCCCGTAACGATAAACCGTCCGACGGAAATATCCGCCGGACGGTTTGCTTTTTAACTGCGCCGTAATTGTTAAAATGCAAAAAAGACGGTAGCCGAAGCTACCGTCTCAATTTTGTTTTTAAACGCTCGGTTTAAATCATGCAAATCCGAAAATTACGGAGAAACATAAGTACCGAAAGATGCAGCCTCTGCAGTATCAACGTCAGCTACAGCGTCAGGATACTGACCAACCATTGTATCGCTTGAAGCCTTTATCCACTGAACGAACATAGCATCTGTCTTGCCGTTACCAAGAGTAGCTGTACCGCAGTAAACAATACCAGCCTCGTTACCATTATCGGAAAGAGCTGTGTAAATTACATGATCCGGAGTGCCAGCAGCTCCGTCAGCCTTAGCATCGTAGGAAGTTCCGCCGGGAGTCCAAGGAGTACCCTTTGTCTCCTGATCGGTTGCATACTCTGCAAGTGCATTGTAAGCAGTCTTTGCGTTTCCGTTAGCTGTCTTAAGTCTGGACTTCTTTACATAACCCATCATTGAAGGCACGAGGATAGCTGCAAGTACGCCGATAATTGCAATAACTACTACGAGCTCTACAAGGGTGAAGCCCTTGGTGTTAGATTTCTTCATAGAAAATCCCTCCATAATAAATTTTAAAATATTAAAAGCACCTGAAACCAGATGAACTTTCCGTAAGTAATAAGATTTGAATGGTGATTTTGTAACCCATACCATTGTTCTTTGGTATGTTTAAATTATAACTCTTTTTTTCCGATCTGTCAATAGTTTTTCATTATCTTTCCTGCTTTTTGTAGGTTTTCACAAAAAACGCATTCCGATAATGTCTATGTTGACAATACGTTAAGAGAGAAAACAAATCATTCAAAATAAATCATTCAACAGGAACCTCTGCAAACGTTTTCTCTTTTCTGTAGATAATTATAGCTCAAAAAACAAGCTTTGTCAACCCCCTAAATGCATTTTTGTTAATTTTGTATACCATTTAATTCTCAGCTGTCCTTCTATTGTAAATATGCACAATATGTTAACACGGCGTAACAAATTATAAGAAACGCTGGGATATTAAGGCAAAAAACAATATAACGGGCAATAAAAAAACCGGGCGGAAAACCCGCCCGGCTATCTATGCTATACTTCTCACTGCCGCCAGCAGCCTTTTCACCTGCCCGGAGTTGTTGAACGCAGAGGGCGAAAACCGCACCACTCCCTGTTCGGTCGTCCCAAGGGTGCTGTGCGCTACCGCCGCACATTGCAGTCCTCCCCTGAGTGCAAAGCCCCGTTCTGCCAGCAGCTGAGAGACCTCCTGAGAATCTCTGTCTCCGATATTGAACGCAGTTATCGGCGCACGGAGGGTATCGCTGTCGTAAAGCTTCACGTTCTTTATTTCCCGCAGACCGTCCTCAAACTGTCTGCACAGGCTTTTTTCGTGGCTGAGAATACGCTGTGTTCCCTTTCTGCGGACGAAATCCAGCCCTGCGCCCAGACCGATGATACCCGCTGTATTTATGCTGCCGCTTTCCAGCTTTTCAGGCATAAACGGCGTCTGGGCAAGCTCCGACGAGGTCGCCCCTGTACCTCCCTCGATTATCGTAGACAGAGAATATCTGCCGTCCGATATGAGAAGTCCCGTTCCGGACGGTCCGTAAAGAGCCTTGTGTCCGGAGGTGCAAAGAAAGTTTATGCCGTCCGAAAGCTTTACATCAAGCACTCCGCACGCCTGGGCGCCGTCTGCAATGAAGCAGACGTTTTTCCTCCTGCAAACCTCCGCTATCTCCTTATATGGCAGTATGCGTCCCGTAACGTTGGAGGCTATTATGCAGCATACGCACCTTGTTTCCGGAGTCATCAGCCTGTCAAACTCCTCCGCCGTTTTCTCAGGGCTGTCAAAGATCCTTGCCACGGAATATTTTACTCCGCTCCGTTTCGTCAATGCGTAGACAGGTCTTGCCGCCGCATTATGCTCATAGCCTGAGATCACTATATGCCCGCCGTACTGCATCATGCCCTTTATAGCCATATTAAGCGCATAGGTACAGTTGGGCGTAAAGGCGACGTTTTCCGTCTGTGCGCCGAAAAATTCCGCTGCAGATCTCCTCACTCTGTAGATCTGCCCCGCCGTTTCCACCGAGAGCCTATGCCCTCCCCTTCCGGGATTTCCGCCGTACCTGTTCATTGCAGTGTAAACTGTCCGCTTGACGCTTTCGGGCTTTGGAAACGTCGTTGCGGAATTGTCAAAGTTCACAAGTCCCGCAGCACCACGCTCCGACGGTTTGTCTGAATTACGATTCATCTCACGTTTTTCACCTCCTCAGCCGTAAAGCACACCCTTATACGGCAATGAATATCTGTCCAGCTGAGGGGTAATAAGATCCGGATTATCCTTTATTCTAAGGGAATAACCGCAGCCGCTCCCCAGATTTTTCGGAGTTCTCTCTACCTCGCAGAAATATCCGAGCCTGTTGAGAATATCCTTGGCCTTCATAGCATAGGTTATGGAGGTCATAGCAATATATATCCTTCTGTTTTGATTTGCGCCTTTCATTTTTCCACCGCCTCTTTAGACATTTTTTGCACAGAATGATGCTTCTGTTCTGCGCATACCCTATTATATTCCGAGCCGCCGCCCGCTGACACAGCCTGTCGCAAGCGGACATCATTAAAAGAAAAACGCCATGCGTTATGCACAGCGTTTTTCCGAAAGTAAAGAATATGAAAATATGAAGAATATGGCAAATGCTTATTTAGAATCCAAAGCCGCCGAAGGGATTGTAGTAACCGTTATAATTATCATAATTATCCTGCGGCTGCTGGTCCTCCTGCGCTGAGTTTTCCTCGCCCGAGGATTCGCCAAGAACAACGTCTATATCTATCTTCTTGCCGTTTCTGTAAACGGTAAGGGTAACGGTATCGCCTACGCTGCACTTGTTTTTGATCTCGTTTAGCTCGCTGATAGAGCTTATCATGGTATCGTTGATAGCGATTATTATATCGTTGGTCTGAATACCGGCTTTTTCCGCTCCTCCGCCTTCAGTGACATCGGCAACAAGGAAGCCCTGGGGGATACCGTAGTAGCTGGAGTATGCGCTGGTAATGTCAGAACCGGTGATGCCGAGGCTTGGTCTGCCGGTAACATAGCCGTTTTCCATAAGATCCTGAATGATCGGCAGAGCCTCGTCAATAGGGATAGCGAAGCCAAGTCCCTCGGCAACGGAGGAAGATACCTTCGCCGAAGTAATGCCTATGACCTGACCATAGGCGTTGATAAGCGGTCCGCCCGAGTTGCCGTTATTTACTGAGGCGTCGGTCTGGATAAGGTTCATCGTCCTGTCCTCGACCGTTATAGTCCTGTCCTTTGCGGAAATGATACCTGCCGTTACCGAGTTCGCAAGATCGAGACCGAGAGGGTTTCCTATTACTATAGAAGCCTCTCCGACCTGAACGTCCTCCGACTTTCCGATCTCCGCAGCCACAAGACCGCTCTTATCTATTTTAAGCACCGCAAGGTCAGTCTGCTCGTCGCTGCCCACCTTGGTTGCCGTAAAGGTGAGATTATCCTCTGTGCTTTCCGTGTCATCATCAGAGGCCTTGGGATCGGCGTAGCTGCTGGGCAGTACCACAGAGATCGCCTGAGCGCCGCTTATAACGTGGGCATTGGTGATTATATATCCGTCCTCGCTCAGGATTATTCCGCTGCCGGTACTTACTCCGCCGCCTGTTATGCATGAGATCCCCACAACTGAGGGCGAGACCTTTTCAACGATCTGGGGAATTGAAAGCGCATCCTCCGGAGTGGAAAGCTGTTCGATAGTGGGGAGGTTTTCCCTGTCCACCGCCGCCGCATCAGAAGCTCCTCCGTTTTGGGAAGGAGACTGAGAGCTGTTTTCCGAAGTAGCCACAGGAGTTTTTCCCGTAATAAGCGTATAACCCACGATAGACGTTGTTGCGATAGCCGCAACGCTGAGAACGGCGATACAGCCGGTAAGGATCTTTCTGCCTATGGTTTTCTTAGGCTTTCCGGGATTATATGAAAATTCATTCATATTATTGTTATATGCGCCGTATCTGTATGTGCCGCTGCCGGGCATACCGTTGAAGCTCTGCCCGCCTGTACCGTTCATATTGTCCGATCCGCTTTTATTGTAATTGCCGTAATTATTTCCGTTATAATCGTTCATAGTAAAACCTCCAGAATATATCTTCTGCCTTTCGGCTTGACGTCTTTTGTTTTCTATAATTATATTATAACTTTTAATGTGATAAGAGTATGATAAATTCAGAAAGTTTTAATGTTTTTCCAAATACGTGCAGAACACAATTTAATTATTTATTATCACAAAAAAGGACAGACCGCAGGGATCTGTCCTTATAATGCACTTTATAAGTGCGGATATTCATGTAGCTGTTATGCCTCGGGAGTCTCGGAAATGTTTTCGTTAGCTTCCTTTATGAGGTAGTCAACAGCCTTCTCATACTCGGCAACAGTAGCGGTCCATGTAGTAGCTCCACCGCCGGTTATCATTGTAGCCTGGTTTACAGACTGCATCTGAGTCTCCATCTCAGGAGAAACGCCGTGCTGGAAGTCAAATACAGGGTTCTCATTAACGAGTCTGTAAACTTCTTCTCTCATAGCGAGCATATCGTCGTTCCACTTATATTCGTTCTTGAGCTGCTCAACAGTGATGTTTGAAGCCTCTGCGTTCGCAACCTGGAGGCAGTCCATGTAAGCTGCAAAGCCCTCGGGGTTGGGAGCGTTCTTGCAGAGATGATATCCGTCAACTCTTGCGGATACATAGTACTTATCGGAATCATCCATTCTGGGCATCGGGCAGAACATGATCTCGCCGGCAGCAACGTCGCCGAAAGGCTTAACGTTTTCAGGAGAGTTCTCAATACCCCAGAGTCCGCAGGGGATAAACAGAGTCAGATAAGAGCCAAGGCCCTCGCCTGTAGTTCCGTCTCCTCTTGTAGACCAGTTATTGCTGGAACGGTCGAATACGACTTCGTTCTTCTGAAGCTCATACATAAGCTCCTGAACCTTGGAAACCTGAGGATCGCTCATGTTGTTTACAAGCTTTCCGTCCGAAAGACCGATAAGCGGAACGCCGCAGGTATCGTTCAGAGCCTGACCGTACCAATAGCCGTCCAGAGCGTACTTATCAGCGTCAGCGTCTGTAAAGTCAAGGCACATCTCGCTGAACTTGCTCCATGTCCACTCGTCATTGTAGTACAGCTCGGCAGGATCCTCATATCCGTTATCCTCGATAGTCTTTGTATTGTAAATGCACACAAAGTTAGGTGCAGCCTGGATACAAGCCGCATAGTGCTTTCCGTTGAAAATGAAAGAGTCGTTTACAGCCTGGGAATTAGCCCAAAGCTCGGAGCCGAAGTCGATAACGTCATCAAGCGGATCGAACATCGCCTTGATAGCTCCTCTGGGGAAGCCGTCCATATCGGATGCAGGGAAAAAGTCAGGTGAATCGTTAGCCATTACAGACTTAGCCAGATCGGTATATCTGTTTTCCCATGTGGTCTGGATAAACTTAACGCTTCCGCCGTACTTCTCCTGGAAAAGCTTCAGTCCGGGAGAGATAGCCTGACCGTCGCCGGGGTTGATGTCGTAGTGAGCGAGCCACTTGATCTCCTTGTTTGCCAGATCCCTTTCGGGGAGCTTGGCAGTAAGATCCTCTACCTGCTTCTGCTGATCGTCGTTAAGATCGATAGACTTAGCCTTTGAGGACTCATCGTCGCTTGAGCCTGAACCGCCGCATGCAGCGAGTCCGCAGCACAGCGTAAGAGCACATACGCCTGCAAGTAATCTCTTTGCAAATTTCATAATAATCAGTAACCTCCTTGATAAATAAAGACGAGCGTTTTCTTACCCTAAAACGCCTGTCTAACGCAAATAACGTATATCTTCGTCTATTAATATAATAACAAAAACCGAAAAATTAGTCAATCAGCATTTTGCAATATAAATCATTTACATTTTTGTTGATTTTGCTAAACAGACAATAATTTTTCAAGAGAATACGTTTTCAGAAAACGGTTTCGGCACTGATATGATACTTATTCACACAAATTTTACAAACGATGCTGCCAACCGCTATTCTGTCAGCGTTCTCAGGTCCTCCGGAGAAAGCCCCTTATGAAAGCAGAGGTTAACAGCCAGCGAAATATATCCGGCGGCATTTTCCGCAAGCTTATCAACATTACGGGGAGTTACCATCATGCTCTGCGCTCCGTCAGGCGCACTGCTGCCGAATATCCCCTCGGCGGCTGACGTCAGATCCATTACGGTGGGGACTCCTACAGCAACGCAGGTAACGCCCAGCGTGCTTCGTGACAACTCCTTACGGGCATTGTTAACTCCGCTTCCCGGGGATATCCCGGTGTTGCAGAGCTGTATAGTACTTCCCAGATGAGAAAGCTCCGAGCAGGCAAGGGCGTCCACCGCCACAACGATCTGCGGCTTGAGGCTTGTACACAGCGCCCTTATATACTCAGCCGACTCGATACCGGTCGTCCCCATGACGCCTGTCTGCGTAACCGAGACCTCGCCCAGATCCTCGCTGTCCATCTCTTTGGCATACCTTTTTATATGTCTTGTTGCAAAGATCCTGTCTGCGCAGAGCGGACCTACTGCGTCCGGAGTGATCGCTCTGTTGCCCAGTCCTACGACCAATGCGCTTTTCGCATTTTCGCATAGCTTTTCCAGCTGTTGGGAAACTATCCTTGCCCGCCGTTCAAAGCAGGGAGAAAAGCTGTCAAACGCTCCGTCCAGCGCACGCAAAGTAATATATCTGCCGCAGGGACGCCCCATAAGCTCAGCAGCACGGGGAGTTTCTATGGAAATATCCGTTATCTCCAGCTGCGCCTCCGGCACCGTATCAACGTGGCTGGAAACTCCCTCCAGTCCCCGGTTAATGGAAAGCTGTTCTGCGGATTCCACAGCCAGATCTGTTCTTAATGACACGATTATCTCCTCCTTATTTGGGAATATGCACAAAATAAAGTCTTAAAAACCATTGAATTTTTTTCAAAAAACACTTGCATTTTTTCTCTGCGTGTGGTAAAATAATTTACAAGGCTTGTTTAAATCTGTTATCTGCATTTCCTCTCAGTCTGCGGATAGCTTATCCAAATAAGTGCAAATTTATTCACAAATAATGAGGGAGGTGTCCGTATGCCAAACATCAAGTCTGCAAAGAAGAGAGTTAAGGTCATCGACAAAAAGACTTTGAGAAACAAGGCGATCAGATCTGATCTGAAGACGGCTCTTAAGAAGGCTGACGCTGCCGTTGCCAACAATGCTGCCGATAAGGAGCAGACGATCAGGACCGCTATTAAAAAGGTAGATATGGCTTGCACAAAGGGTATTCTTCACAAGAATAACGCTGCGAGAAAGAAATCTCAGCTTGCCAAGAAGCTCGGCTAATTGACAGTTAACAGTTAACAATTAACAGTTAACAATTAACAGTTAACAATTAATTAGAACGCACTTTTGATATTAAAATACAGAGACGGATTTCCCGCCCCTGTATTTTTTTATCTGTTTTTTACTTTATTCAACACACGCAATTGACAATTAACAGTTAACAATTAACAATTAATAGTAACGCACTTTTGATATTAAAAATACAGAGACGGATTTCTCCACCTCTGTATTTTTACTTTATTCAGCACACATAATGAAAAGCCACACACAACTATCAATTGTTAACTGTTAATTGTTAACTGTTAATTGTCAATTCGCTTCGAGGAACGCTTCCGTGTCAAGGGGATAGCATTTGAGGTCGGGCATTTCGTCCTTTGTGAGAACTCTCTCGCTGCCATAGATCTTATCCCACATTTCAAAGGTCGTATACTGGTCGGACAGCTGCCTGTCCTTAAGGGCAAATTCACCGTTCCATGTGGAGAAGAACGACCAGCGGGTACCGTCGTTGAAGCATACGTCGGGATCGAACATTGCGCCGTTTTCCGTCATAGCAATGATCTTGCTGCCGGTCGGCGAGCATTTTTTCATCAGATCGTAGTAATCCTTCTGGGAGGAGCTGTCATGCTCTGTGGGATAGCAGTCGTATCCGATAATATCGCAGTATTCGTCGCCGGGATACCACTCGGGATTCTGAGCGTTCCAAACCCAGATAAGGTTGTCAAGTCCGTACTCATTGGTAAACTTATCGTACATAAGCTTCCAAAGCTCGATGTAAGCGTCTCTTCCGCCTGTTCCCCACCAGAACCATGCATTGCCGGGGTAGTTGGGATCTCCCGCCGCCTCGTGAAGCGGTCTCCAGAGGATAGGAACGTCCGCATCGGCAATTATTTTCAGCTGCTCTGCCATATTGTCAAGCTCCGCCACGATCGCATCGTAGCCGGCTTTATCCTCGCCGCTCATTGCCTTTGCAAGGTCGAAGGATACGCTGTCGGCGTAAAATCCTCTCCACCATGCCTGACCGTTCGCTTCAAGATACTGCTCCGGAGCAAGCCAGTGCCAGCAGACAGAAACTATTCCGTTTTCATTATTGTACCAGTCTATCGCCTGAATGGGGACCATATCGCCGCCTCCGGCACCCTTGGCTGTAGCCGAAACTCCCAGATTGCCCACGTCAAGTCCGAGAATGACAGGCGTTTTACCCGTACGCTTATTTATCTCAATAAACTCACGGCTTTCCTTGCCCTGATTGTCTCCCGAGAACTGACCCGAGATAACATACTTTCCGTACACGTCCGTAAGGAAATTATAAAGTCTCTTTGTACGGTCCGACGCATTGGGATTGCAAAGCTCCGGCGTTACCTCATACTGCGACAGATCTATGGCAGGGGCGGGTACTATTTTAATGCTGTCTATATAGATATGACCCTGATCGCCCTTAATGCCCACAGTGTGCTTTCCCTCGCCGATAAGGACGTTTTCAGCAACGGTTTCCCCGAAGGAGGTAGCCGTCGCCTTGAATCTTGAAACTACGCTGTCGTCCACAGTGATAAGGTTGGTCGTACCCTCGGTATCCCCCGCCATTGTGAGAATCACGTTAAAGCTTCCCTTTGCGGGAAATTCTACCTCAAAGGTCACCTGATCCTCAGATGAGTTTACGGAAACAAAACCGTCGCCGGAAAAGTCGCCTAAAAACGACTTGTTGAGCGTAGCGGCGCCTCCCGAAAGGGTACCTGCCTCCGCTTCGGACTCGAAAGAAAAGTCCGCAGGAACGTCATATTCGGTGGTAACGTCCGAAAGGTCGAGATTTCCGATGCTTTCCACCACAGGCTCGGACTTCTTTTCAGCCTTGGACGATGATGAACCCGAAGATCCCGATGAGCCTGAGTCTCCGCCATTTGCGCAGGCTGCCGTGCACGCTGCAACAGTCAGCGCAAGACAACCGGAAAGCGTTCTTTTTAAGATCCTATTCATTGCATTTTCTCCTTTTTTATAAAATTAACTTCAGATATTTCATGTTCAAATTTTAAAAGCGCCGCCGTACACAGCACTCGGCATTTATAATAATACCACACCACACAGCTTTGTCAATACAAGAAATAGATGTTTTACATTATGTTCAAAATCGATAACGTTTACAATTAAAATTTTTATATCAGTGTTCATATTCTCAGGTAACGGAGCGTCTACCCTCTGAGGAACCTGCGGTAGACCCAGCTTGTGAATTTTCTCGGAAGGATAAACAATCCCAGCTGAAGAACGCAGGGTGAAAGAAAATCGGTCAGCCCGATATAGCCGGACAGAAAAATGACCCACCTCACCTTTATAAACGCTTTTGTAAGCCGCCAGCTTTTGCGGATAACGGGCGTGTTTTCGTCCACACGGTATCTGACGAGAGCCTCGGGAATATTCTGTCCCCTTGCGCCGGCAGCAAGCATTTTGGTGACAAATTCATAATCCTCGCACAGCTTCAGGTCGGAATATCCGCCTATTTTCTCAGCGGTGCTTTTGCGGAATGCGATGGTCTGACGGTTGAAGGGATTTCTCCTCTTTGAGTATTCAAGTATCTCGTTATGCATTATGGGGACCTTTTTAACGCAGATCGTTTCGTCTGTCCCGTCGTCAAATTCCTCCACATAGGTGCCTGTTATATCCAGCCTGGGTTTTACGGCGAAAAGCAGCATCTGCTTAAGACATCGGTTGGGAAGCGATATATCGTCACTGTCCATTCGCACGATATATCCGAAGCTGCACGCTTCTATGCCTTTGTTCAGCGCTTTCCCGGGACCGACGTTCTCGTCTATCCTTACGATCTTAAATATTTTTCTGTACTCGTCCTCGAAGGTTTTCACAATGACATTCAATCGGTCGGTAAGCTCTCCGTCGCAGACCAGAACAAATTCCGACGGTGGGAAAGACTGCATAAGCATGGATTCAATGCTTTCGTTGAGATTTTCGGGAAGCTCTCTGTCGTACACCGACATAAGCACGCTGTATTCAGGCAAGATATATCTGCCTACGCTTTTCATAATGCACACCCCCCCTTGAACCGATAATAATTGCTCATAATAATTTTAACACAATAATGTGATAATGTCAATGAAATTCACATATCGGCAGGAACGGATTTTTTAATAAATTGTTAAAATTGATTTTGCCCAGTCGCCGCCCTTGACAAAAACAAAGCCCGGTGATATAATAATAGAGTTGAATGTGCGCCAGTAGCTCAGCTGGATAGAGTGACTGGCTACGAACCAGTAGGTCGGGGGTTCGAGTCCCTCCTGGCGCACCAGACGAGGACGCCGGTTTTGATACGAAGAGGATCAAGATCGGCGTTTTTTTATAAGACAGTCCGGAAAAATCTTAACAGTGGGGAATATTTATAAATGAGTGTGATCCGTGTACAATTTGATACTGATCTATGGGATAAGCTTATAGTTTATTTACAAAATTGCTCATGGGAAGCCGCAGGAAAGCATCTTGCGGAGATGATGAAGGAAAGGCGTTTTACGGATTGGGAAGCGGTATTTGCTGCTATCGAAGACGAAAGGATCATCGGTTTTTGTACATTTCTGAAAACAGATTATTATCCGGAAAACAGGTATTCTCCGTGGATAAGCTCAATATTTGTTGACGAGCAGCATCGTGGACACCGTATCAGCCATGAAATGATAGAAGCAGCGGTTCAATACGCAAGGGAGATCGGATTTAAAACTGTTTATATTCCGTCAGATATGACCGGCTTTTATGAGAAGTGCGGATTTACCAAAATAGATGAGCTGAAGAATTATGCAGGAGAGTTTGACAGCATTTTTTCAAAGGAAATCTAATAGAGCACACTTAAAAATTAAAGACGTACACCTTTTAGCTATTCACTGCACTTTTTAACAAAAGGTCAGCAGGGGTGTGCATTTTGTATCAGAACCGGTCGGTTTTCGTTTTAACGGGAACAAGTAATGGGAGGCGAAGCTCATGAAAAGAGAGATCAGAAATTCCGCCAAAGCGCTCGTCATCAGAGACGGAAAAATGGCTGCAATAAAAATCAGAGATGCCGGTGAAGAGTGGTATATTATGCCCGGCGGCGGGCAGGAGCCTGAAGAAACATTGCCGGAAGCCGTCTGCCGTGAAGTATCGGAAGAATTAGGGATAAACGTAAAATGCAAAGAGCTTCTTTTCGTTGTGGAGGGAGTTCACGGTGAGAGCTTTCATCGGGTCGATCTGATTTTTAACTGTGAATTTATAAATGATATCCCTCACGCTGCGCTGCAAAGCGATACAAATCAGGTCGGAGTCGAATGGCTGGATATTTCTACGCTGAATTTGCAGCAGCTATATCCCTCAAAGCTAAGACGGCAGATCATGAATTTTTACGAGGGAAAACCGTATAAGGTTTATCTCGGCAATGAAGAAGCCGGAGATCCGGAATGCACTGAATGAATGTCTTTGTGCATTTTATATCAGATCAGGTCACTTATTACAAAAATATATACAAAGATCTAGTTCGGTATTCTAAAAAGTGATTTCCGTGATACACCTGCGGGGTATATAAAAATTTGCAATAAAAAAATTTTATTTTGCTATTGCAATTTAAAAAAAGATGTGATATAATTAATACTGTTAAATGCGTTTGTAACTCAGCTGGATAGAGTGCTTCCCTCCTAAGGTTACGAAAGACCTCTCGCCTTTTGGTAAAAGGCGGACGATACGAGAACTAAATATTTTAAAAATGTCCCGGTAGCGTAGTGGATAACGCAACCGCCTCCTAAGCGGTAGATCGGAGGTTCAAGTCCTCTCCGGGACGCCAGAAAAAACGCCGAAAGCCTTTATTTTCAAGGGTTTTCGGCTTTTCTTATTTTCTCCAGCAATTCAAGCCGGATACTGATTCGTCTGCTTATGCTCTAACGGTCAATCACTTTTTTCAGTCGTTATCTCTTACGGAAATCCTGCTAATCAAATTAGCAAGATTTTCTCGATTTTGCTAATCAAAACGGCATTCCTGCTAATCGCTCAAAAAATCCTGCTAAAAATTCTGCTAATCGAAAAAGGTGCTTATTGGTGTCCTATCTCATTTTACCCTGTCTTTTTTGTTCCCTTTCTTAGCTATTCCCCGATAGTCCTCTTACCTATTTATAAATAGAATTTGCCGCTTGTTTCTCATTTGAGAAGCAGGCGGCTTTTTGCGTTTTGTGGTGATTTCTATAACTCAAAAAAATTTTTTCGAGTTTTTTCAAATAACAGGGTGTCATTTCGGTTTCCAATTCCAAATAGGTGAAGGGGCAAAAAACCACTCCTAATCGGAGTGCTACCCTTCGCTGCATTTTGACAACTGAATATACAGGCGCTAAGGACTTTATTTCTGATGATAGCCCGGAAGTGGGTACGCCATAACCTCTCCATTGTGGGAGCAAGCGAGAACCCCCGACCTGAATCTCGGATTGCCACCGAGTTTGGCGATGACAGTCAGAAGGATAATGATACTTCCCTATGGGGCTGGCGGAGAACCCGGCAGAGGTGAAATCCCTATGATACGGTGCAGCACACCGTAACCTTAGCGCTTCCCACAAAGGCAATACGCTATCCGCGGGGGGGGCGTTGAGAACAAATACTGCGGCTTGATACATAGCAGATTTTTATATAATCGGTTATGAATTTTTGGAAAGGAGGGAAAGCGGAAGATGTCAAACTGTAAAACGATTGCCATATGTAATCAGAAAGGCGACGTAGGCAAAACCACTACGGCGGTAAATTTAGGCGTAGGACTTGCAATGCAGGGCAAAAAGGTACTCCTTATCGACGCTGATCCGCAGGGAGATTTGACTACCTGTCTCGGTTGGCAGGATACCGACAGCTTGCAGACCACACTTGCGAGCAAGCTGTCTGAGGCAATGCGTGATGAAAGCGCAAATCCTTATTCCGGTATGCTGCACCACGAAGAAAAGGTTGACCTTGTTCCTGCAAATCTCGAATTGTCCGCAATGGAAATGAGCCTTGTAACCGCTATGAGCAGAGAGTCCATAATGAAGAATTATCTGAGCCAAATAAAGGACAGCTACGATTATATTCTCATAGGCTGTATGCTTTCGCTCGGTATGATTACGCTCAACGCTTTAACAGCGGCGGACAGCGTGGTAATTCCCATTCAGGCGCAGTATCTTCCCGCAAAGGGAATGACGCAGCTACTCACGACGATTTCAAAGGTAAAGAAGCATACCAACCCTAACTTGCAGATTGACGGGCTTCTCTTAACCCTTGTGGACGGCAGAACCAATCTTGCGAAAAGCACGGTAGACGCTTTGAGGGATAACTTTGGAAGCCGAATCAGGATTTACAAGACCAAGATTCCCATTGCTGTGAAAGCCGCAGAGGTTTCGTCAAAGGGCAAGAGCATTTATGCGTATAAGCCAAACAGTACGGTGTCTAAGGCTTATGCCGATTTCACGAAGGAGGTGTTAGCCGATGGCAGGCAGAAAGAGCGACTTCACGCTTCCCACGAACACGCTTGATGACCTTTTTTCCTCACAGGAGGAACGTGACGAGGCGAAGCTGCAAAAAATCAGGGATATTCCGCTTGCTGAAATTGACGGTTTTCCAAACCACCCTTTTCAGGTGCGGGAAGATGAGGATATGTTTCAGCTTGTGGAGAGTATCAAAGAGCGTGGCGTTATTACCCCCGCAACCGTAAGGCAAAAGGAAGATGGCAGATACGAGCTTATTTCAGGACACAGGCGAAAAAGGGCTTGCGAGCTTGCCGGATTTGATACGCTTCGCTGTGAGGTGGTAGAGCTTAACCGGGACGAAGCTACGATTTTAATGGTAGAAAGCAATTACCAAAGGTCGCAGATACTTCCCTCGGAGAAGGCTTTTGCTTATAAAATGCGGTTGGAAGCGATGAAAAGACAGGCTGGCAGACCGAGTAAAGAAAATCTGTCCCCAGTGGGGACGAATTTACGAACCGATGAACAAATAGCTTTGGAGTGCGGCGATAGCCGAAATCAAATCCACCGTTATGTCCGGCTTACAAACCTTGTTCCCGAACTGCTTGAAATGGTAGACGAGGGCAGGATAAAAATGCGCCCTGCGGTTGAGCTTTCCTATCTTGATGAGGACAGTCAGCGTGATATTGTTGATGAAATCGACCTGAACGACTGTACGCCCTCTCACGATCAGACAATCCGAATGAGAAAGTTTTTTAACGAGGGTAAGCTCACTACCGAAGCGGTGCAGGCAATTATGAGCGAGGAAAAACCGAACCAGCGTGAAAAGATTGTGCTTCGTGGGGATAAGGTGCGAAGCCTGATTCCAAAAAACATTCCGTTAAATCAGACGGAGGAATATGTCTGCAAAGCATTGGAGCATTATAACAAGTTTTTGCGAAGCCGTGCGGAGCGTGATTCAAGGTAGGCGGAGTATGTTTTTTGCTTCCCCCTTCCTCACACTCTAACCCCCTGATAACAGCCTGACTATCCGAGAAAAATAAATCTATCTCCTAAGTTCAGCCTATCTCATCAAAGCGGTAAAGCACACAGCTTGGATATTCAGGCGGCGGGAATGGCTGCGGTATGTTTTGCACCTTTGTCTGAAATGCTGTTTTCTGTTAGAATAATGGCAAAAGGATAAAGGAGTGAGGTCGTATGAAATCAAAAATCACAGTAGTTTTGGCAATGCTGTTACTCATAACGCTATCGGGCTGCAACAATACCCCGCAGACAGAGAAAATACCCGAACTGTTTTCTTCTTCGGAAAGTAATCAAGATACTTCCGATAAGGATATGCTTCCGGCAGCAGAAACAAGTGAGGTTGAGCCAACGCCCGAACCTATGCAGAGTACCGAAACATCTGAAAATCAAAGCACCACAGAAGCAAGCGTTATGGAAAGCAGCAAACCCAAAGAAGCAGAACCGATTGCCGAACCCACTTCTGCCCCGCAGGACGAACCGCCGAAGAAAACGGAAAGCGAAGCAGTACAAACGGCTGCACTCGAAACAGAAGTGCCGACAGCACCACCGACACAGCCGGAAGCGCCGGAAAGTGAACCGCCGCAGGAAACACCGCCTGAGCCGAAATCTATTTACGATTATGAATTTGACATTGACGCCATTCGTGCGGAGTTGATTTCAGTCGGAGAAGGAATGGGGCTTACCCATACGGACGGTTTAACGCCTGACACAGCTTCTTGGTCAACACCGATTACGGCTTCCGCAGACTTTCAGGGCGAAAACTTGGAACGCAGGCTAAAAGATTATGTGCAGTCTATGCCGGAGCTTATAGCGGCATACGGCGGCAATCCAATTCAATACTTCACGATTTACGTTGAACCGCTTGGAAGCGGCAGCTACCGGATTTACTTCCTGTACTAAATCGTGAGCAGCTTCCCTCTGTCAGAGCAGACAGGGGGATTTTTTTATACCCAAAAATGAAAGGATGGTATATCTATGAAACATTTTTTGAAAACAAAGGGAAAGCGAGTGACAGCAGCGGTTTTATCTGCCGTGATGTGTCTGATGGCTCTGCCTATGTCCGCCTTTGCCTTTACCGCCGAGGAGGGCAAAAGTGTTGAAGCCTATTATGGCTCTCATTATCTCGGCTCAGACGGAGAAAATTATTGCTCTGCCGATTATGACTTTATCGCCTATGACAGCAATGGTAACACAAGCCTTCACTCACATTCCGGCGGTTCAGCAAGAGCGAAGCTGATGATTAAGGACGGAAGCGGTTCAAGACAGCTTATGTGTATTGAGTCCGGCGTGGATTACAATGCCGGGGGCAGTTACGAAAGCACAAGCGGAAAGAACAGCTCCTATTTTCAGAACCTCCCATATTCTGTGCAGTGCGGCATTATGCTGACTTCCCTTTACGGCTGGCAGCCCGGAAAAACTGCGCCAATCAGCGGCACAAATGAGGACGATTTTTCCATCGCCACACAGACGATTTTGTGGGAGTACCAGCAGCAGTTAAGAACCAGCCCCACGACCTTAAAGGCAAACAGCTACGGTATTCGTGCCGATAACTATTTCCGAATGATTCAGGGCAGACCTGCCGAGAAGTGCTATAACTGGATTCTGTCTCAGATGAAAACCCATTCGACAGTACCGAGCTTTGCTTCCAATCAGGCGGGCAGTGCAAAGACCTATACCCTGAAATACAATCAGGCAAAGGATAATTACAGCCTGACTTTGACAGATACCAACAATCCCTTGGCGGATATTCATTTTACCTCCGATAAAGGAATTACCGTTACCCGAAGCGGCAACGAGTACACCTTTACCTCCAAAAAGATGATTGAAAACGCTGTCGGCGTATCCGCACAGAAAAATATTCCGACTGTTTCGGGAAATCTCCTCATTTGGGGACATCCCGGCAAGCAGACAATGGTATCAGGTGCGGAAGATCCCGTGTATTTCTATATGAACATCAAGACTGAAACAACAGGAATCGGTCATATTGTCAAGCACTCCGAGGACGGAAAGGTTGACGGTATCCGCTTTACTATCAGCGGAAACGGCGTGAACAAGACCGTTACCACCAAAGCAGACGGTACGGTGGATATTGAGCTTATGCCCGGTGTTTATACGGTAACGGAGGAAAGCATTGATAAATACGAGCCGCAGAAAACGCAGCGTGTAACGATTGTAAGCGGCGGCACATCCTCTGTAACCTTTTCCAACACCTTAAAGCGTGGAGATGTTCAGGTTATCAAATCCTCAGAGGATAGCTTTGTGGAGGGCGTAACCTTCCACCTTTACGGCACATCGCTCTCCGGCATTGCGGTGGACGAATATGCCGTAACCGATAAAAACGGTGTAGCAACTTTTAAGAATGTTCTTATCAGCGGAAAAAATCCCTATACCCTTGAAGAAGTGGATACCGCTATCCGCTATGTCATTCCCGAAAATCAGACTGCCCCTGTCAAGTGGAAAGAGGTTATAAGCCGCAGCTTCATCAATATCCTAAAAAAGTTTGCCGTGACTGTAACCAAGAGCGACTCTGAAAAGGGACTCCCGCAGGGGGACGCTTCTTTGGCAGGCGCAAAGTACGGTATCTTTAAGGGCGATCAGCTTGTAGATGTGTACTATACGGATAAAAACGGTCAGTTTACCACAAAAGAATATATCTGCGGCGATGACTGGACGATAAAGGAGCTTGAACCGAGCGAGGGATATTTGCTTGATCCTACGGTTCATCACATCGGCGCAGAGCCGCAGCTTTACACCGTAGAGCATAACCTGACTTCAAATGATGTAGTTGAGGATGTTATCAAGGGCAATATTGCCCTTATCAAGCATACCGATGACGGAGAAACCCATATTGAAACACCCGAAGAAGGGGCAACATTTGAAATCTATCTCAAATCCGCAGGCAGTTATGGCAATGCCGATCCTGACGAGCGTGATGTAATCGTTTGTGATGAAAACGGCTTCGGGCAGACGAAGGATATGCCTTACGGAATTTACACCGTCCATCAGACAGCAGGCTGGGAAGGTCGTGAGCTGATGAAGAATTTTGATGTTTTCATTTCTCAGGACGCTCAGACCTACCGCTACCTTATCAACAACGCTAACTTTGAAAGCTATGTGAAGGTAGTCAAGGTGGACGCAGAAACCGGGAAAACAATCCCTTATGCGGGCGCAGGCTTTCAGATTTACGATCCCGAAGGAAATCTTGTAACGATGACCTTTACTTATCCGACTCCTACGACCATTGACACTTTCTATACCGACGCAGAAGGCTCGCTTGTCACTCCTGAAAAGCTGCCTTACGGCAAAGGCTATTCCATTGTCGAGGTGCAGGCACCTTACGGATATGTCCTTGACAGCACGCCTATCTTCTTTGATGTTGCAGAGGATAATTCCACAGAGGAAAGCGGGGTTACAATTATCAAGGTGAATAAGGAAAATATGGCGCAGAAAGGCACGGTTACGGTGGAGAAATCCGGCGAGGTGTTCTTCGGCGTGTCTGCTATCGGCGGTACGGACGAAAACGGAAACGAGCTGCCGACCATTTATCAGCCGCAGTACGAGGTGCAGGGACTTCCCGGCGCTGTTTATGAAATCAGAGCCGCAGAGGATATTATCACGCCTGACGGGACTACCCGATATAAAAAGGGCGAGGTCGTGGATACCGTTACAACGGGTGCGGACGGTCTTGCCAAAAGCAAGGAAATTTATCTCGGAAAATACGAGGTTCAGGAGATTACCACACCTTACGGAATGGTGCTGAATGATGAAATCCACACGGTAGAGCTTGTGTACGCCGGACAGAATGTTTCCGTAACCGAAACGGCAACCAGCTTCTACAATGAAAGACAGAAGGTTGAAATCGGCCTTGAAAAAACACTTGAAAACAATGAGCTTTTCGGAATCGGTAACAATGGAGAGATTCAGAATATCAGCTTCGGCTTGTTTGCCGCAGAGGAAATCATAAGCGCAAGCGGTACTGCTATCCCGGCTGACGGTCTGATTGAAATTATTACCCTTGATGAAAACGGCAAAGCAACTGTAAAAACTGACCTTCCTATTGGCAGCTACTATGTCGAGGAGCTTGCAACCGACGAGCATTATATCTTGAACGATACCAAATATCCGGTGGTTTTTGAATATGCGGGACAGGAAACTGCAAAGGTTGAGATTACCGCAAATGACGGAACTGCTATTGAAAACGAACTGCTTTACGGTTCTGTTTCCGGCAAAAAGGTTGACGAGAATGGCGAAGAACTTGCCGGAGCTGTCATCGGACTTTTCAAAACCGCTGACGGAGAATTTACAGAGGAAAACGCACTTATGACTACCAGCACGGCTACTGACGGTAGTTTTTCTTTTGAGAAAATCCCTTACGGCACTTGGTATGTGCGTGAAATCAAGCAGCCGACAGGCTTTGTGCTTGATGAAACCGTCTATCCCGTAACCATTTCCGAGGATAATCAGATTGTGGAGATTGAAATTGTCAACGAGTTTATCAGTGGCAATATAGCTCTGACAAAGGTGGACGCAGAATATCCCGAAAACAAGCTGACAGGAGCGACCTTTGAGGTCTATAAGGACAGCAATGATAACGGAAAATTGGACGAAGCTGATGAACTGCTCGGCACACTTACCGAAAAGGAAATCGGGCAGTACGAAATGAAAGACCTTCTCTATGGTCGCTACTTCGTGAAAGAAAGCGTTGCGCCGGAGGGATTTATCCTCGATACAGGCGTTTACGAGGTGTTTATCGACACCGATGGAAAGATCTATCAGGTGGAGAACAAGGTGGGCGTCGGCTTTATCAATAACGCAATGAAGGGCAGCCTTAAGATCGTAAAGACCTCATCGGACGGAAATGTGAAGGGCTTTGCCTTCCGCATCACGGGACCGAATAACTACGATGTTACGCTTGAAACAGATGAGAACGGCGAGATCTTCATTGATGGGCTTCGCATTGGCGAATACACCGTTTCCGAGGTCAGCAATGCGGCTTCTGCAAACTATGTGCTTCCTGCCGATAAGCAGGCAACTGTGCAGACAGGCTCTACCACGATTGTGGAAATGCACAATACACTCCGTTATACGCCGAAAACCGGGGACAACAGCCATACCGGACTTTGGTTCGCTCTTGCGGGGCTGTCGGCTCTCGGCATTGCCGCCTGCGGTATCGTAGGCTTCAAGAAAAAGAAGAAGGGAGAGAGTAAATAATGGAGCTTAAAACCATTATCGCTATCGCACTGGTCGCTTTTATCATCGGCGGCTTTATTTTTTTGCAGATACGAAACAGAAAGAAGAAATAACGGCTTGGGGCGGATATTGTTGGGGTCCCCACGGAGTCTTTTAGACTTCGTGGGGAGAGGAGGAGCAACGGAGCGTGTGAGCTTTTCGCCGCAAGGCGGAAACGAACAGAGCGTAGTTTGCGACGACGATCCGCCCCTTGTTTTATTAGGAGGTATCTATGAAAACGCTGAAAACCATTGAAAGCCGTGTGGCGGAAATCCTGCGGGAACACCCTGACGCACGGAATGATGATATGAGGCTCTATCTGCTTGTGAGCGAGTCCTGCATTACTGAAACGCACGGCACAGGCACATTTACCTTTGCCGATGTAATGACGAATTACAAAGGCTATGGAATCCCCTGCTTTGAGAGTATCCGCAGAACAAGACAGAAGATTCAGGCGAAATGCCCGGAGCTTGGCTGTTCTCCTGAAGTCCGCAGGGCAAGGCACAGAATGGAGCGTGTGTATTCTGATTACGCAAAAAACTGACAGGAGGTTTAAGAGATGGCAAATAAGAAACTGACAGCCGCCTTGACCTTGCAGCAGAAGGTCAAGGTGCTGACAAAGCTGTTTGAGTCCGGCTGCAAGACAGAAAAGGACTTGAAGGCGCTGAACTTACAGAGCATTTTACAGATTCCCGATATAACCGTTCCTGATATGACGGTCATTACCGAGCTTCAGGAACAGGTATCAAAAAACAGACTGTTCTCCTATTTGGGAGGTGGTGCAGATGAACAGCACACAGACGGACAGGCACATCATATGGAGTGATTTGTCTCTCAATCCCGATGATTGGCGTGACAGCTATAAGGATTATCTTGAAATCAATGAGCTTGATGATGATCCGAATGATGAAAACGAGTTGTATAAGTGGATGGTTGAAACGAATGAGGAGTATCTTGACGATGAAAGAATGAACCTGAATATCCAGCTCTCTCAGCCGATTATCGTGATTGGCGATATTGGCAGATGGAATGGCAGGGTTATGGGCTACAAAATGATAGACTCCGGCAATATCAAGGACTGCCTTTATGCCGACACCGATTATACGGAATGGTATGTGGATAAGTACGGAGATTTCCGAGCAGACGCCGCCCATCATGACGATACAAACCATTATCTGTACCGTGTCTTTAAGGACGGGGTATCGGATACGCAGATTGAAAACCTGAAAGACAAGATTTATATGGGAAAAGCGACACGAGCCGATATTACGAGAGTTACCCGCAGGCTTGGAGATGAAATCGCCGCCGTTTACGGCTTTCCCATTCCAAAACAGAGAACTTCGCAGGAAAGGAGTGAGCGTTGATAGATTTTGTGATGAATCCGCTTACCATTGAGGAAAGAAAATACACCTACGCACAAAGCACACAAATTCAAGGTCAGACCGGAAGTATCGGTCATCTGCGTGGAGATTTTGGCTCAGGGGAACAATTTTATACCACTTGGGACGAGCATAACAGCAGGCTGAAAACGCCGGAGTTCAGCTCGGAATTGGACAATGTTATCAATACGCTTCGCAGCAATGAATGCGGGCTGTTAAAAAGCCGCCGCAGTATGAAAGATTTTGCAGGAAATTACCCTGAAAGCGGCTTTAAGGGTTCTTACACGACTGAGTACGGATTCCGGGTGGATACAGAAAAGTATTCCTATCTTCTCCGCTGCAATCCTACGCAGGGCGATTACAATTTTTATTGTTTCTGCTATCAGAAAGAATGGCTGAACCGTCACATTGACCGGGCGAGTCAGGATATTCGCTTTATTGACAGCCACTACAAAGAGCTGTTCCGTCTGCCGGACGGTGAGCAGATTACCGTTACCAATGCCGATGGCGAAAAGCGTGATTTTACTTGCAGATATATTGATGAATACCATTTGGAAGTTGGAAACAACCTATACCACATCTGCGAGTTTGCAGAGAGAATGGAGCGAAGCGGCAGCACTTACCAGCCGAAGGAAATCCCTCTGCCCCGTGAGTGTCTTTCAACGCTTCCGTCCACAGGCGAGGTTGTAAAAATTGACCGCTATCAGAAGGGTTATACGCCGAGGGGCGTTCAGAAAACGTCCGAAGAAAACCGTAATTTGGTTGATCTGTATAATTCCAATCACGGTATCAGTAAGGCACAGGAGGCGGCAATGCTTGCCGGCTCTATGTTCGGCTGGCACACGCCCGCCGCAAAGCCTAAAAATTACGATGAGAACGGCTCTCCCATAAAGCCGAAAAATAAAGATTATGAACGATAGGAGGTGTCAGCCGTGGCACGAAAATATGACCTGATTACCGAACTCTATGACCGCACTTGCAAGACCGTTGTGCGTAACCCGCAGAATTGGGAAGCCTTTTTGCGCTCCGCCTGCCGCAACTTTAAGCTGCGCTTTGACGAGCAGCTTCTTATTTACGCACAAAGACCGGACGCTACGGCGGTGCTTGAAATCGAGAGATGGAATGGCAGCTTCGGAAGATGGGTAAATCGTGGAGCGAGGGGCATTGCGGTATTTGAGGACGCTGACCGGAGCAGGCAGCGTCTTACGCACTACTTCGATATTTCCGATACCCACGAAAGCCGCTATTCCCGCCCTGTTCCCATTTGGCAGATGAAGCCGGAATACAGCGATGATATTATTGATACCCTTGAAAGCACCTTCGGGGAGCTTGAAAATAAGGCAAGCCTTGAAACCGCTGTTATGAGCGCCGCTAAAAACGCAGTAGAGGATAACATTCCCGATTACTTATCCGATCTGCTTTATTCCGTAGAAAACAGCTTTTTAGATGGGTTAAGCGAGGAAGAAATATCGGTTATTTACAGAGAAACGGTTCAGAACAGCGTAGCGTATATGCTGATGTCCCGGCTTGGCATTGATACCGAAGGCTTCTTTGAGCCTGACGATTTTCGTGGCGCTGTAAACTTTACAACGCCGGAAACCTTAAACGCACTCGGCTTTGCGACCAGCGATATTGCGGAAATGGGGCTTACGGAAATCTCCCGCATCATTACGGCGCTTGACAGGCAAAATCGCATAATTGCCGGAAACGGAAAAGCCGGGTACAATAAGGCTGACGATAAAACCGAAAGGAGTGTTAAAGATGAACGAAATCAGTTACACAATGCAGGGCGATTACAGCCTGCTGAACCTGACAATGCCGGAGCAGGCGGAGGTGAGCTTGGGCAGATACGCTCAGATGAGGAGGAAATTTCTCAAGGAACATCACAAAGTCCGTTACTACAATCTTCTGACGAGCTGCACTCTGAACGGTCACTTGGCGGAAACTGAGCAGAGAGCCTTGACAATGGAGGAATCCCTGATGAAGCAGATGGCGGAGCAGGAAGGAATCACGGAGAGCCTGAAAGCGGTGGATATGATGTCTTGGGTTCGGAAAATGAACAACCTGAGAAACCGGGTTCAGGAGATCGTGAAAGCGGAAGTAATCTTCGCTTAGTCTATGACCGCAGCCACGAGGATAAAAGCCTTCCGTTTTTCGGTGGTGATGAAACCATTAACGAGATACTTGGAACAACGCCTCACCTGAAAGCGTCGAAGGACGAAATCCGTGCCTTTTATGAAAGCAATGCCGATGATACTGCCCGAACAGAAGTATCCGTCCAACCCGCCCCACCTTGAAAACACCCCGCCCATATGCTAAAATATACTCATCCCCAAAACCACGAAAGGCGGTAGAAAAATGAGCGAATCAGAAAAATGGGCGGAACGAGTAAAAGAATACCGTGAAAGCG
>JAGAJO010000014.1 GCA_017626015.1 Ruminococcus sp. | reverse complement strand
GGAGTATGTTTTTGAGATGCTGCGTACAGGGTGCAAAGTTTCTCGGTTACTGCCTTGGAATGTGAAGATTTGAGTAAATGGAGCCCGGCTGTCTGAGCTGGGTTCCTTTTTTAGTTGGTGGGGCGGGTTGGACGGATACAACAAGGATAATTATTATTTCAAATCCAACAATTTCTTTCCTGCTATTTTGGCTAAATTGTATACGCAAACGAAATTTATTAGCGAAACCGATTAAGCACAATTAACTCAGTTGTAAATTTGATCTGTTTGTGATAAAATTAAGGCAGTAAGGAAAGGAAATGAATCAAAAATGGTAAAAGCTTATATCAAACTGAATAACCTGAACGACGTGCAGAAGTTCCACAGCGTCGCATCCTCATGCAGCTACGACCTGATAATGGAATCCGGCTCCATGCGCATCAATGCAAAATCACTTATGGGCGTTATGTGTCTGGCTTGCAAAAATGTAAGCGCACTGATCGCAAAAAGCAACGACCGCACGGATTTCCGTAACAAATTTGAAGAATTTTTCGCACGTTAAAAGCAAAAATAAAAGGACGTCCGGGGGCGTCCTTTTTGCTGTCTGGAAACGTGTCGGTATCTGTGCTGATCAATGTATTAATCCATTGCCGCTTTTATAGCCGACATAAGCTCGTCATAGGTCTCATAGGCTGAAAGCTGCGGGTTTTCAGCCTTTATGCTGTCCGTACTCTTAAACAGGAAGCCCGCCTTGCTGGCGTAGATCATTCCCAGATCGTTATGACTGTCGCCGCTGGCAATAGTCTCAAAGCCTATGGACTGAAGCGCCTTTACCGTGGTGAGCTTTGATTTCTCGCAGCGCATTTTAAAACCTGTTATCTCGCCGTTTTCCGCAACCTCCAGCGTATTGCAGAAGATCGTGGGGTATCCCAGCTTTTTCATAAGAGGACCGGCAAACTGAGAAAAGGTATCGCTGATTATAATGACCTGACAGAATGAACGCAGCTCGTCAAGGAACTCCTTTGCGCCGGGAATAGGGTCTATTTTTTCAATAGTTTCCTGTATCTCCTTAAGACCAAGACCGTGCTCCTTAAGTATTTTAAGCCTGTAATTCATAAGCTTGTCGTAATCAGGCTCGTCCCTTGTGGTCCTTTTCAGCTCGGGGATCCCGCTTGCTTCCGCAAAAGCTATCCATATTTCAGGGACCAGAACTCCCTCCAGATCGAGACAGGTAATATACATACTCATAAAAACTCCTCCTTATTGCTTCCGCTTTCCGGAAACTGAATCTACCGTTTAATTATAACACAGTTTTCTTTATATTACAATAGCAAATCCGATTTTTCCCCGGAGATCAATTTTGACGATCGAACATTTTAATTATAACAAAAAATTGTATTTTTGTCCGGAATTTTAAAAAATGTGGGGAATGGTAAGGAAAAATAATTGTAGAAAGTATTGTTATTCACCGTTTTAAATTAAAAGAGAGCGCCGCTTTTGTGACGCTCTCTTTTAGTTATGTTGTTAATATTTTCTCGGCAAATCGGGATTTATCAGCTACACCAGTCTTTTCATATAGATTTTTTCCATCGAACCCCATGGAGCAGTTTTACGGTCTATTATTTCAAAACCATACTTTTCATATAAATTTTCATGGTCGCTTACTATATGTACCCTGTCAAAGCCAATTGATTTTAAATAATCCATTGCATACTGTATGAGCTTTTGACTCAGCCTGTTACCTCTGTATTCTTCACCAACAAACAGATAACCAATGTAGGGAGTATAGGATACATCCGGAATGCAGTCTGTCTTTGCAACAGTACAATATCCGCAGATTTTCTGATGATCAAAGGAAATAATGACCCGTTCCCATTCTGCAAAGAGATCGTTGTCCATAGCGTCAGCCAATGATCTGCCGGCGTTCCATGAACAGCTTTTTGCATAATCCCTTACTTTGTTCCACATCGGGTCTGATGATGTGATCATTTTAAGATCCATGCTTTATTTTCACCTCTTCTGATCCGACGATCAAATTATACCGTTCCGACACAGGCAGGAGCGTTCTCATTTGCAGTTTGAAAATTCCTCCGATTTTACACTGCTTTCATCTTAGTAGTCTGCCGCTGTGCCATTACCAGCTTATAGTACACGCCCTTCGATCTCATCAGCTCTGTGTGAGTTCCGAACTCTGCAAGTCTGCCCTTGTCAAGAACTATCAGTCTGTCTGCGCTGGACAGTGTGGAAAGTCTGTGGGCTATTGCGATAGTAGTCCTGCCCTTGGTAAGCTTGCCCAGAGCCTCCTGTATCTGCTTTTCCGTCTGGGTGTCCAGTGAGGCGGTCGCCTCGTCCAGAATGATTATCTTCGGATCGTTCAGGATAGCTCTTGCGATAGCTATACGCTGTCTTTCTCCGCCCGAAAGCTGATAGCCCTTGTTTCCCACACGGGTATTATAGCCGTCGGGAAGCTTTGTAATAAAATCGTGTGCGTTGGCGATCTTCGCCGCCCTGATGACCTCCTCAAAGGTGGCCCCCGGCTTTGCGTAGGCTATATTCTCTAGCACGTTGCCGTCAAAAAGGAACGTCTCCTGCAATACAACTCCTATCTGCGAGCGCAGGCTGTGCTGCGAGATGTTTTTTATGTTCACTCCGTCGATCCTTATCTCGCCCTGTGTGCAGTCGTAAAGTCTCATTATCAGGTTTATCATTGTGGATTTTCCCACGCCGGAATGTCCCACAATGCCTATCATTTCCCCCTGATTAATCCTGCAGGATATATCCTTCAGCACAGGGTTGTAGACCTTATATCCGAAGTACACGCCGTCAAACTCTATATCGCCCTTTATGTCAAGATCAACGGGATCGTCGATATCCCTTACGTCGCTTTCCTCGTCCAGTATCTCAAATACCTTTCCCGCAGAAACGGAAACGTCCGCAAGATTACGGGGTATCTGGATAAGCCAGCGTATCGGCTCGTAGAGCATTGCAACGTAGGTGGTGAACTGAATGAGCTGACCTAAGGACATATCGTTTCCCAGCACCATATTTCCGCCGAAATACAGCACGAAGAAGTTTCCTATGGTAAGTATGAACTCTGAAAACGGCGTGGTGAGATACCACATTATTTCCGCCCTTACGCAGCTTTTCGCCCACGTTTCGGAGCAGGCTGTATACCGCTGTACCTCCTTGACCTCGCTTCCGTAGGTCTTAACCACACGTATGCCGTTAAGTATATCGTGCAGAGTTTCGCTGTGCTTTGTTGAATACTTCCACACCTTTGTGTATCTTACCGCCATGGTCTCAAACAGCTTGTTGACGATAATGAACACCACCGGCACCGGCAGAACTGTCATCAAGGCAAGCCGCCAGTCCATTACAAACAGCAGTATACCGATTATAACAAGGGAAAGTATCTTTACGATGGCGTCCTTGCCGTTTGCGGTGATAAAATCCTCCAGCTTTGCGGCGTCTCCCGAAATACGGTTTATCATTTCACCCGCCGTTCTCTTGGAGGCTGAGGACATGGACAGCGACTGGGATTTCTCAAAGACCTCCTGCCTTATGTCCCGTCCCAGATTAAGCGCCACCTTAAAGCTGCTTTTCATATTAATAAATTCAAAGACCCCGGCTGCAAGCACCAATCCGATAATAGTTATGACTATTGCTATAAATCCGCCCCAGCTTTCGTATCTGGGAATAACGTATTTATCTATAACATATCTGTCAAGGTATGGCAGCAGCACCCACACAAGCTCCGAAAGCACCGTACATATAACGGCTATGATAAAATGCTTTTTATAGGGCGCAATACGCTTTATGAGCCGCACCAATGTCCTGCCCTTGCTCTGACAGTACACGCATTCCTTCGCACCCTCCAGAGGCATACCGCAGTTGGGACAGGAAGGCTCGTCGCCCTCAGTCTCCTCGGTGAACTCCCCTGTGCGGACGTAATAATCCAAGATCTTCAGAAGCTCTGCGTATCTGAGAAAATGCTCCTGCGTAAAGGAACAGAAAAACACCGTTTCTCCGCTGTGGGTAATTCCCAGAGCCATTGACGAGCCTATCTGCTGCTGACAGACAAACTCCTTATAATCCTTTATATCATATTCTGCGGTACGCTTCCCGTCAAGGTAAATTAGTATTTTTTCCCTTGTAACGCAGAAATGTCCGTCTATAAGCTTATTATCCCTGTCAAGATTTGCGGGAAGAGAATAGACTATACCGGAAATCTCCTCCTCGCCCGCTCCTTCGGGAAGTGAAAGCTTTAAATTCATAAGGTCCTGACCCCCTTTATAAAAGACAGTAACTTTCTTATTTCTTACCTATTAAGTGTACATTTCAAGTATCTGCTGGCTTTTCTTGTCCAGCTTGTGGATATCATTGCAGAAATACTTATTGCCGTCTGCGTCGTTGACGTAAAGATAATCGTATCCTCTCATTCTGAAATTCTGATACCAGTCACGGATACATATGGTTTTCTGTCCCGAGGTAGTGTCAGCCTTAACGAATATCGCTCCCCGCATATTGTCCTTGATGCTGTAGACCTTTGTTATCTCGGGCATATGATACTTATACTCCAGATAGGTCACGATAAGCTCCCGCTGCTCGTCCTCCAGCTCGGACAGACTGCGGATGACCCCTATCTCACGGAACTCCTTTTCGTCGTTCTCGTAATTTATGCTGATATAGGTGTCCTTTGAATAAAAGGGTATCAGCCTTGTGGGGTTGACCTTATGATATATTTTTCCGTCGAAGTCAAGGGTAAGATACCCGCTTGCTTCCTTCTGGAATTTCAGCTTTTTGCAGTCGAGGATATTGAGCTTATCGACCTCGTATACCTCGATGTCGCCTTTATTCATATCATTCATAATTTCACGCTCCTTTATGTTTACTCCTGTATAAACTGCAATGCCTCCGCCTGCAATTTGTATAGGTCGAAGTACTTGCCCTTTCTGCGTATCAGCTCATCGTGGGTACCCATTTCCTTAAGCTCGCCGTTTTCTATTACGCACAGCATATCTGCGTCCCTGAGAGTTGAAAGTCTGTGGGCAATGGAAATAATAGTCCTGCCCTGCTTGAGATTATCTATCGCCGCCTGTATCTTACGCTCAGTTCGGGTATCCATTGCGGCGGTCGCCTCGTCGAGAATAAGGATATCCGGCTTTTGTATGATCGCTCTTGCAATGGATATCCTCTGCTTTTCACCGCCCGACAGGGAAACTCCGCCCTCGCCTACCTTAGTGTCGTAGCCGTCGGGGAGCTTTGTAATAAACTCATGTGCGTTGGCGGATTTCGCCGCCTCTATGACCTCCTCCATTGTCGCCCCGGGGTTCGCATAGCGGATATTGTCCGCTATGGTCCCGATAAACAGATAGGTCTCCTGGGAAACGATACCTATACTTCTTCTTATATCCTCAAAGGCAAGCTGACGGATAGGTATTCCGTCTATGAGTATCTCTCCGCCGGTAACATCGTAAAGCCTTGCCATAAGATTTATTATGGTGGATTTTCCTGCGCCTGTTTTTCCCACTATACCGAACATATGCCCGGACTGGACCTTAAAGGACACATTCTTTATGACAGGCCTGCCCGCCTCATACTCAAAGGAAACATTTTTAAGCTCGATATCTCCCCTGAGACTTTTCACTCTGACAGGATCCTCCGCTTCCTTGACTGTCGGCAGAGCGTCCATTATCTCGAACATTCTCGAAGCTGCGTCCATGCATCTTGCCCAGCGGTTGCCTATCCATGTGAAAAAGCCTATAGGCTCAGCCGTCATGTTGGTATAGCTTATCAGTGCGGACAGAGCGCCGAACATGATGCTTCCCTTGATAACCAGAACGTCGCCCAGGTAGACCGCAAGCTTTGTCACCGTCTGATGAAATGTGTTTATCACCGGGATAGTGTCTGCTATACGGTTGTTTATACGGGAATTTATGTTGAATGCGTCGGTGTTTTTCACACGGTAACGCTCTATCTCGACGTCCTCCTTGGCAAACGCCTTTACCACACGCTGACCGTTCATAGCGTCCGACAGCACCGAGTTTGCGGAGCGGGTAGCAACGTCGTATTTTCTGTAAAGCTTCCGCTGGCTTTTATAAAACCTGTGCTGAACGATCTGTATAAAGGTAATGGTAGCAATGATCCCGAGGGAAAGCACAGGAGATATTATCAGCATTATCACGGCTATTCCCAAGACCTTGACAAGATTGGTTACACCATATGGTACTATATCCGTAAAAAACCAGTAGATGTTCTGGCTGTCCCTGTCTACCCTCGACATGAGAGAGCCTGTCTGCTTGCTTGTGAAGAAATCCAGCGAAAGCCCCTGCATGGAGGAGAATATTTTCACCCTGAGCCTGTGGGTGACCACCGGAACGATCCTGGAGGTGATAACGCCCGACACGACCCTCATTATAAGGCTGGCAATGTTCACACCGACAATAAGCATAACGACCAGAAGCACCTTGCCGTAATACTTACCGCCCTTTGCAAGCACATCGTCGTAAAGCATCTGGGCGCTGAAAACGGGAGCAATTACCGCAAAGACGTTGCTAAGCACGATAGTCAGCAGCATAAGCAGCACGGCAGCTTTGAAATCCCCGAACATAGATATTAACCGCTTGAACACCGAACGTCTGTCAACGCATCTCGGACATACCGGACGGTTTGGATCCGGATAAGGCTCTCCGCATACCGGGCAGTGGGTCTTTACTCCCTCCAGCAGGCTGTCGTCTATAGGCTCGTTTTTCGCCGTACAGTTCACCCTTGCCGAAAACTTCTCGAACTTATCCGCAAACCCGAGGGAAAATCTTGCAATGGGAAATTCCTTTCCGTCGGTATCCTTTATCATAAGTCTTGCGGAATTTGTGTAACGGTCAACATACATTTCATCTATTGATGAGACCGCATATTCCTCATAGCCGGAGGTTTCAAACTCCTCCAGTATCTTTCTTTTCTGACCTCTTTTCATTCTGCCGTACTTTTCATACCCGCTGAGAACGCACAGCGTATCCTTCGTAAAGATTATGTACACGTCTATAAAGCAGCCTTCGCCGTCCAGATCGGCTTTTACGCAGTAGAGAAGCTCGTCGGTCATCACTCCCCGCTTGAGCAGCTCGTTTTCGCACAGCTTTGGAAGCACGTCGAAAAATTTCATTTTATCACACTCCTTACTCTTGACCTGCGTCTTTCAGGACGCAAAGCGGTCCCTGACATTTTACACGTCAGGGACCGCTTTTATCCGTATTTTCAGTATAAGACCGTGCAGACAGTCACAGCCCGCAAAAATGCATATACGGAACGGCTCCGGACGCTGTAAAATTGTAATTATGTTTTAAATCAACTCTGATAGTCATTTTCGCCGCTCCTTTCTGAAAATTATTATTAACATCAACGCATATTAAAAATTTAACACGTTTACAAGTATAAACCCTATTTACTCATTTGTCAAGGGCTTTTTCAAATTTTTTCGGAAAAATTTTTCCCGAGGATTTTCCTAAGATCATTCTGCGGTTCAGATATACCCTTTAACGCAAATTTTTCCGCACGCTCCCGCTTTTTCCGCAGACTGTGCGGTGCTGTCTTAATACTGTGTTCATAAACACATTGTATAATTGCATAAATAAATGCAAAATATATAACAGCGGAGGGCAGCAATGAATATATACATTGAAATGAAACGTGCCGCAATGGCTCATTACAGCAAAACGGCTCTTATGCTTATGGAGGACAGCGGCGAAACGGTCATGTACACCTATGCGGAAAGCCTTAGGTATATAAACGATTTTGCAGACAGGCTTACCGGTATCGGCGTAAAAGCGGGAGACAGGATCGGGATAGCGTCGGAAAGCCGCCCCGAATGGAATTTCGCTTTTATGGCGTGCGCAAAGCTGGAGGCTACCCCGGTGCTTATGGACTATTCGCTTCCCGCCTCAGAGCTGCGGGAGCTTGCCCGCAAGGCACAGCTCTGCTGTTTGCTCGTATCGGACAAATCATATGAAAACCTCGGAAGCTGCGGCAGTATACCTACTCTTAACATATGTCGGGGACTTGAATTTACTCCCGGCTCTCCAACCGTACTGGACAGAAGCGGAATGAAAGGCGACAAGAACATCGGCGTTATCATATTCTCCAGCGGTACGACAAAAACTGCGTCGGGTATAATGCACACTCATGATTCCCAGATAAATTCATGCCGTATGGTCTGCCGCTGCAACGGGATAACCGACAGTGAAAGATATCTCGGGATACTTCCCAACTCCCATATCTACGGACTTTTTGCTCAGGTGCTGGCGCCTATGCTCACAGGAGGTACGGTATGCTTTTTAAGCTCACTGAACGGCAGGAGCCTCAGCATGGGATTCAGCGAGTTCAGCCCAACCATACTTCCAGCCGTGCCGAAGGTCTACGAGCTGCTTAAGACACAGATAATGAAAACGGTAAACGAAAGCAGGATCGCATCTGCGGTGTTCGACAGGCTTTTCCCCGTTTGTCTTAAGTCCAGAAAGGTCTTCGGAATAAATATGGGAAAAGGCGTTTTCAAAAAGATACACAAGGCTCTAGGTGGAAAAATGAAGATCATGTGCTCCGCAGGCTCTCCCATGTCCAGGGACACCTTTGAGTTTTTCTACGCAACGGGCTTTAATATAGTAAATAATTACGGAGCAACGGAAACGAGCATACCTACCATAGGCACCTACCGCAAGCACGTCCCCACCGATTCCTGCGGAAGGGCGTACCCCGACATAAAAATGAAGATAGACCGCAGCGGAGAAATGCTTATAAGATCCCCCTACCTTATGATAGGTTATTTCAACGATCCCGCAGCCACGGCGGAAGCGTTTACGGACGACGGCTGGTTCCGCACGGGCGATCTTGCAAAATTCGACAAGCACAAAAACGTTGTAATTCTGGGGCGCTGCAAGGAAAACATTGTGCTTTCCACAGGAAAAAAAGCCGCTCCTGACGATATAGAAGCCGCTTATAAGCACATTGACATTATAGACGAGCTTGTGGTATGCGGCGTTCCGGTGGAGGACGGCAGCTTTGACGAGGTACACGCCTTTGCAGTGTGTCCTCAGCCGCTCAGGGAGCAGGCGGAAAAACAGCTGAGGGAAACAAGCGATTCTCTCAGCCAAGCGATGCGTCTTAGCGGAATACATTTTGTAGACGCCATTCCCCGCACCGCTATAGGAAAGCCCAAGAGGTACCTGCTGAAAAAAATGGTCATGGAGGATTCGTTTGACACTCTTGACGCAAACACGCCGGAGCAGGTAGATTCTGCGGATATTCCCCAGCTTACCAGAAACGCTGTGGCAAAGATAGCAAACGTCAGTCCCTCTCAGGTAAAAATGTCCTCGAGGATATTCCACGATTTCACCATAGATTCGCTTTCGGCGATAGAGCTTGCCATTGAGATCGAAAAATTCAGCGGCGTAAAGGTGGATGAGGAGATGGACAAGGATATCACGATGGGCAGACTTGTAAGCCTTATACAAAACCCCAACCGTATAAAAAGATCCTCCGTAAGATCAATGCTTTATCCCCTTAACAAAACAAAGATCGATTTCAGGATCTACCGCTTTTACAGAAACCTGGTGCGTTTCCTATACGAGGTAGAGGTTACGGGAGAGGAAAACCTGCCGGAAGAAAACGGATATATCATCTGCGCAAACCATGTTTCCAACTTCGACTATCTTTTCCTTACCACCAATTTCAGATACGACAGGTTCGCAAGGTTCTGCTGCATGGCTAAAAAAGAGCTTTTTAAAAACAATCTTCTCAATAAGCTCGTTATCCGTATCGGCGGAATGGTACCCGTTGACAGAGGCGGTCAGGTCACGGACGCAATGGCTTCTCTCAGAAAAAAGCTGTCGGAAAAATGGGGCGTACTGGTACACCCGGAAGGCACAAGAAGCAAAACCGGCGAAATGGGAGAATTCAAAAACGGAGCGGCTCTGCTTGCGATAGAGGCTGCGACCCCCATTGTCCCTGCATATATCAAGGGCGGACACGAGATCTTTCCGCCCGACAAGACCCTGCCGCATCTTTTCAACTGGAAAAGACTTAGCAAATACAAGGTAAGGGTACTTTACGGAAAGCCCATATACCCGGACAGCTGCAATGCGGACGAGCTGACGGCAAGGGTCCGTGAAGCCGTTCTTGCGCTCAAGGCTGAAGCGGATTCGGAAAGCGGCGGCATCAGGAAAATGATAAGGGCTAAAATAAGGTCGGTGAAAAAACAATAACAGCTCCATAAAAAGGCGGCGGATACAAGTCCTCCGCCTTTTGTGCTGTTTGTCTTTGTGAAATCTAACGTCTTAAACCTTTTCTGAAACCGTTTACAATCATAAACTGTATGAAGTTTACGATCTGATATTTACAAGAAAAATAAAATGTGTTAAAATGAAATAAATAAAAACAGATCGGATGGGATAAATATGAAATTTCTTAAAAAAATTGCGGCGTCGATATGCGCTGCGGTATGCGCATCGACAGCCGTATCTGCGCTGCCGGTCTCGGCGGCAGAGGTCTTAAAATACGAGGCTGAAAACGCTTCGCTTTCGGGGGTGAGCGCTTACAGCGGATCCGGATTTTCCGGCGGGGGCTATGTGCGCTTTACCAGTTCGGGAAGCTGTACCTTTAACATATACGTTCCGAAAAGCGGTATTTACAGCTTCAATTTTGTAAGCGAGGGTATTGGCAGCGACAAGGTAAACAATGCGTCCCTCGACGGTGAGAGCATAGGCAGCTTTACTTCAAAGGCAGACTCGCTGGACAATGCGGAGATATATTCGGTCTATGTTTCCGAAGGAGATCATCAGGTGACCGTTACTCCCTCATGGGGCTGGATAGATCTGGACTGCCTGATCGTTCAGGAAGAGGTCGTCAAGGATTTCTATAACGTATCCAAGGATCCTGTAAACCCCAATGCGTCCGAATCCGCAAAACGCCTTATGAGCTACCTTGCGGACAACTACGGCAAAAACGTTATATCCGGACAAAGCTGCGATAACGGTTATTACGGAAATGAATTTACCGCTATCAGAAATCAGACGGGTAAGACCCCCGCTATCCTTGGCATGGATCTTATGGATTACACTCCTGCAAGAGCAAACAGGGGCATAAGCTGCCAAACGGTGGAAAACGCAATAGAGTTCTCCAAAAAAGGCGGCATAGTGGAGCTTTACTGGCACTGGAACGCTCCCGACCAATATCTCAGATCCGGTTACGACGATAACGGAAATCCGCGCTGGTGGGGCGGCTTTTACACAAGCAATTTAAATATAGACTTCTCTAAGATCATGGACGGTACCGACAGCGAGGGTCACGCACAGCTTCTGGCGGACATCAATGCCATTGCCGCACAGCTCAAACGGCTGAAGGACGCTGACGTTCCCGTGCTTTTCAGACCTCTTCATGAGGCGAGCGGCGGCTGGTTCTGGTGGGGCTCCGACGGAAAGGACGCCTATCTGCAGCTTTGGGAAATACTTTACAATAAGCTCACCTACGAGTACGAGCTGGACAATCTTATATGGGTCTGGAACGGGCAGAACAAGGACTGGTATCCCGGCGACGAATATGTGGATATCATCGGCGAGGATATCTACCCCGGAGAAAGAGTTTACAGTCCTCAGACGTCTAAATTCAGCGAAGCAGCAAAATATACCGAAGCCTCAAAGATCGTAGCGCTTTCCGAAAACGGCTGTCTGTTCGATGTGGATAAAGCGCTGGATTCTGGAATGCTGTGGAGCTGGTTCTGCGTATGGAACGGAGAATTTTGCTGTAATGGAAGCTCCATTTCCGAGAAATACTCGGAAAAGAGTATGTGGAACAAGGTCTACAATCACGAAAACGTCATAACCCTGGACGAGCTGCCCGATCTGAAGAATTACCCCTACCACGAAACAAACATCGACATAAGCGGCAGCGATATCACCCTTTCGCAGAATACATATACATATACCGGAGGCGTCTGCTGCCCCGACGTAACTGTAAAATACAAAGACAAGATCCTTGAGTTCGTCAGAGATTATACTGTAAGCTACGGCACAAATACCGATGCGGGCAGCGCATATGTTAATGTCTGGGGAAAAGGCGATTATACAGGCAGCAAAAAGCAGTATTTCACCATCGCTCCCAGAAAGCTTTCCGACTGCGACATCACGCTCAGCTCCGACACAAGATATTTTACGGGAACGAGAGCCAAGCCCGTGGTTACGGTAAAGATAGACGGCAGGGTAATAGATCCCTCAAATTATACGACGTCCTATTCAAATAACCTTTCGGTGGGAACAGGTACGGTAAAGATCACGGGAAGGAAAAATCTCACAGGCACAGTAACAAAGAGCTTCTCGGTGGTACAGCGCTCTATCGGTAACTGCGATGTACGGCTCAGCGCCGACAGCGTATACTTCACCGGCTCCAGAATAAAGCCCGAGGTGTCCGTTTATATCGGAGACACCAAGCTTTACAGCGGAAACTACACGGCTGTTTACTCAAACAACCTTTCCGCAGGAACGGCAACCGTGAAGATCACCGGAAAGAATAATCTTAAGGGAACGGTAACAAAGACATTCAAAATAAATCCCCGCTCTGTCAAAAACTGCGACATTTCCCTTACCGCAAACCCCAAGGATCCGTCAAAGCCGAATGTTACGGTAAAGATCGGCGATAATGTGATCTACAGCGGAAATTACTCGGTAAGCTACGGAAATACCTCCAATGGTAAAACAAGCGTGACCGTCAAGGGAAAGAATAATCTTAAGGATTCTGTAACGCTTAACTACAGCATATGAAGCATATATAACAAAACGCCCCGATTCGTACTGAACCGGGGCGTTCCTTTATGCATTTTATCGTTTATAAACTACTGAGGTCGTACCCTTGAGGTTGTTCTTGCCGGTAAGCCTTACCGTGATCCTTCCGTCTGACGATTTGTTATAAACGACTGTGTAGTTGCCCTTATAGATAACATTGTCGCCGATCTTAACCGTAACATCCGGCTTGTCCGGATCGTCAGGATTTGCAGTTAAGCTGATATCGCAGTTTGCAATGGAACGCTGTACGATCTTAAAGGTCTTTGTAACAGATCCGCTCAGATTATTCTTTCCGGTGATCTTCACCGTTGCCGTTCCGACAGAAAGGTTGTTTGTGTATACGACCGTATAATTACCCTTGTAAAGCTCCGTACCGCCTACCGAGATCTTAACTACAGGCTTGATCCTTACTCCGTTGAAATAGGAGCTTTCTGAACCGAGAGAAACATCGCAGTTTCCGATATTTCTCGGCACGATCTCAAAGGTCTTTACAACGCTGCCCGAGAGATTGTTTTTTCCGGTCACTGTGACCTTTGCTGTTCCCACAAAAAGATTGTCCGAATAAACCGCCGTATAGTTGCTGGGATCTACGGTCTTTCCGTTGATCTTAACGGTCACCACAGGCTTTGCTCTGACTCCCGAGAAATATCTCTTCTCCGCACCCAGAGTTACGGTGCAGTTTTTCATATCTCTTGCTGAGATAGTAAAGTTCTTTGTTACCGAGCCTTTATAGCTTCCCTTTCCGGTTACGGTGACAGAAGCCGTACCCTTGTTCACATTGTTTGCGTAGGAAAGAGTGTAGTCGGTATCCTTGACCAGAGTGGTATCTGAATACTTTACCGTAACGGGAGGAGTTATCGCAGAGCCTGTATAGCCGGCTCCCGCAGCGGCGATGGTTACGGTGCAGTCGGAAATTTTCTTTTCCGTACTGAGCTTTGCGTAAAGTATCTCAGAATATGTTACAGTACTGCCCTCTGCGGAAACAAAAAGCTGGATTGCGTTGTAGAGATCCGACTGCGGAGCCGAGCCGTAAGAGCTCTGATACGCCGCCGCATAACCCTTTACTATGTCAGCGTAGGAGTAATAAGCCACGCCCTTGTCCGTGATAGTCGGAGTGATCTTGCACCAGACCTTCCAGCCGCCGTCCTGAAGTATCAGCGTAGGATCGGAAGGGGTGGAATAGCGTATAGCTATAACGCTGTTTTTATCCATACCCGAAAAATCAAATCTGATCGCCGAAGAAGGATCGTACCCTGTAACGGTGGCGGTATTTCCCGAAATGACCGTACACTCTGCACTTGACAGATCGGGAACGGTAACGATCTCGGGCAGATTCATGCTTGTGTTCTTATAGCTTGAAATAAGTGCGTCCGCAACCGGTTCGGATTCGCTGTACCATGTGCAGCTGCTGCGGTTCAGATAACCGTGTGATTCGCCGTTTGAAGTGTATGTGATAACGTTATTGTCCCAGAGCATACATGCCATACCAAGCTCCTTGACCTTTGCGGCATAATATTTAGCCCACTTCACACGCTCAGCGGTATTGTATTTGTTGGAGGAGCTGAATTCTCCTATACATACGGGAATGCCTTTGGAAATAAAGACCTTGCTGATGTTTTCCATTATGGCGTCAAGCTCATCTTCCACTGATGCGGTAAACTCGGAGGTCGATCCATCTCCGGTACTCATGCAGAAATTATAAGGAGAATATGCGTGGAGCGAAACGATTATATTATCATCGTCGGGAAGCTCCAGCGCAGTCATAGCTGAGTATTCGATAGAAGCCGCATATGTAGGGATCATAAGCGCCCTGTCGGCGTTGTTTCCTCCGGTAGCTCTTACAGTGCTTACAAAATCGGCGTTGAGCTTGTTAACGACATTTCTCATTTCATCTGTTCCGCCGTTCCATTCGTTCTCACCGCTATAGTTTCTCGGCTCGTTCATGCCCTCGAAAACCAGATGCTTATCATAGCCCTCAAAACGCTCTGCGATCTGTTTCCAGAGTATTTTCAGCTCCCTGCTTGCCGCAGTATAGTTTGCGTCGGTAGGTCTGTTCCACTGATCGTGATGAGAATTGAGTATAACGTACATTCCGTCGTCAATGCAGTAATCAACGACCTCCTGCACTCTGTCCATCCAAACCTCGTCCACCGTGTAGTTGCTGTCCATATGGTTTCCCCAGGAAACGGGGATCCTAACGCTTTCAAAGCCCTTTGCCTTGACTGCGTCTATCATTGCCTTTGTGGTTTTGGGATTTCCCCAGCAGGTTTCCGATCCGAGGCCTGAAACTCCCGTACTGTCCAGAGAATTTCCAAGGTTCCAGCCTATACCCATGTCACGGCAGACCTCCTGGGCGCTGTAACCCGAAATATCCTCGGCAGACGCCGATACAGCCGATGCAGAAACTGCGCCGGCAGTCATAATGCCCGCAAGGAAGATACCCAGAAACGTTCCCGATACTTTTTTCATTTTATCCCGCCTTTCTCAGATATGAATAAGTCTGTAAATGAGCATTTTTGATTTGTACAAGTAAAAATGTACAACAAATGATGTTTTTCGTGTGTTCCCACCGCAATTTGTTCATTCTGCCAAACCTGCTCATTTTATAGAATGGACGTCTGCTCATCATCAGCATACATCTACAGTAATTTATTTTAACATATTCTAAAAATTATTTCAATAGGCATATTGACATATTTTCAGAAAAATATTATACAATTTACACAATAATATCTTTGCATACACCTTATTTCATATTTTTATATTGGCCGCTAAATTTTAAGGATATAACGAAAATATCCTGTTAATTACGGATTTAATTTTGTTGCATCTATAGTTTTAAACGTTTTCGCCTTTCCGGTCAAGGAACAAAAAAGCAAACCGTATCCACCCGCCGGATCCGGTTTGATTTTTGAATATTCCGTTAAGGCAATACCAAATAAACGATCTGCTGTTCTGTTCCGTCAGAGCAGACGCTTTATAGTCGTTATACCGTTATACCTTGAAAACGACGCAAGATTTGAAATTACAATACCGGTCGTTGAATTTTCAGCATGAACGATCCTTCCGTCCCCGATATAAAGAGCGACATGATAGATGCTGGAATATGACGAGCCTCCGAAGAACACAACGTCACCGGGCTGGAGATCGGAATATGCTACCGTAGTTCCGTAATTTGCCTGAGAAGCCGCAAAGTGAGGAAGCGATATACCTATCTGACCGAAGCTTATCATTATCAGTCCCGAGCAGTCGCAGGCACGGAAGCTTGAACCGCCCCATATGTACGCACCGCCGACATTGCTTTTCGCATAGGCGATGACCGTATTTATCTTCTCTTGTCTGGAGCTGTCGGACGGCGGATCGGCAGGCTTCTGCTGAGTTGTTGTGGTGGTAGTCTGCACAGGCTTTTCCGTCTGCGGAGCAGTAGTCTGCTTTTTGGTAGTCGTCTGCTTTTTTGAGGTAGTCTGCTCAGTCCCTGTGTTGCCGTCAGGCTTACTGGTCGTGGTCTTCTTGGTGGTTTTTCCGTCTCCCGATGAGGTCTTTGCCGTTGTTTTTTCAGTATCCTTCGGATCTTCGGCAGAGGTCGTCGTTGTAGTTTCCGCAAGACCGGAGATCTCGGCATAGTCCATATCCAGCTGACGTGACTGCTCCAGCAATCCGTCCCTGTCGTTTTCAAGCCGTATAAGCTCGCTTCCCGACTCCTCCTTCATCTTTAAAAGCTCCGTCTGCTGTCCGGCAAGCTCGCTCTGCATTTCGGAATAGTCCTGGGCTTTTTGTCTGAGCCTGTTCGTTTTGTCGGTGATCTGTTTTTCCGTTTCTTCTATAGCCCTTTTTTGCTCCAGAAGGCTGTCTAGAGTCTCGCTGTCATGCTCGGCGACCCTTTTAAGAAGCTCTACCCTCATAAGGACATCGTAAAAATCTGATGAGTTTATCAGTACGTTTTCGTAGGAGCTTGCACCGCCGGCGACATACATCGCACGGATACGCTCCATGAAGTCGTTCTTTGTTTTCTCTATCGCCTTGTTCTGATCCTCCAGCTGATACTGAGCCTCTCTCAGCTGAGTATCCAGCTCCACCATCTGATCCTCCAGCTCCAGCGACTGAGCCTCGGCGTTTTCTATCTTCTTTTTCAGCGATTTGTACTTGGCGTTTATAGCCTCAAGGTTGCCGTTTTCGCTGTCTATTTTTTTCTGCGCTTCGGCGATCTCGCTGTCTATCTGAGTCTGCTGCTTTCTCAGCTCCTCCAGCTGACTTTCGTACTTATCCTTGGTTTCGTCCGCACTTCCTACCATTGAAGCACCGCCAGAGGACATTCCGAAAACGTTCAGCGTCAGCAAAAAGGCTGCACACACAGCGCAGATTCTTTTAAATCCGTATATTTTCCGCATAATAATCTCCAAAATCATGTTTGTAACTGTTTTGTAATCTATTATAATTATAACGCAAAACCGCTGATTTGTCAATGATAATTTTCAAAAAGGGAATGCCGTCAGGCGTTGGCTGTGCGGGATCGCCTAAAAATATCTCCGCACGGATACGTTCCATGCGGAGATACAGGCGATACACAAATCCCTCAGGCAATTGCTGCGGAACTGTGATCTAGGGTGTGTTGACACTACCTCTCAATGCACCCTAATTATTCATCATTGTTTTCTGCCGCTTCATTCTTCCCGCTTATACTGTCCACGTCCACAGGGTTGACGTGGACCATACAATGCTTTACGTTTCTGAATCCTCTTTCTATCTTATCGTGAACATTTTCAGCTATTTCGTGCGCCTCAAACAGCGTCATTGAACCGTCAGCGCTTATCTCCAGATCCACATAACAGCCCGAACCGAAAAGCCGTGTCTTGATATCGTCCAGCGCAATGATCCTGTCGTCTGACAGAACGGTACGCTTCATCTTTTCAACAGTTTCCGGATCGCAGGATTTATCCACCATTTTATCCAGAGCGCTTATAAGGATATCAAACGCCGCTTTGAGTATGAACAGACAGATAATAACGCTTGCAACGCTGTCAAGAACGGGATAACCCATTCTTGCACCTATAATACCGATAAGGCTTCCCACTGAGGAAAGGCTGTCGGAGCGGTGATGCCATGCGTCTGCCAGAAGCGCTTCGCTGCCGATCTTTTTAGCAGCCGCTCTGGTATACCAGTACATAGCCTCCTTGACTGCAATGGAAACTACAGCCGCAATAAGTGGCAGCATTGTAGGTATCGCTATGCTTTCGATATCTCCCGCTGAAATACGCTTGAGTCCCGACCAGCCTATGCCTATGCCGGTAGCCGCAAGCACTGCGGCAAGAAGCATCGCTGCGACGCTTTCAAGCCTTTCATGTCCGTAGGGATGTTCCTCGTCAGACTCCTTATGAGAGATCTTGACTCCGATCATAACTACTATTGTTGAAAAAACGTCCGAAGCCGAATGCACTGCGTCGGAGACCATAGCAGCCGATTTTCCAAGAATACCCGCTGCAAATTTAAACACTGACAGTGCAATATTTGCAATGATGCTTACCACCGATACCCTCATTGCAATGGCGACCTCCTGCTCCTCGGTAAGCGACTGATTACTGTTAGTCAAAACTATCCCTCCTTAAACGAATTAAGAGGACGACACTACGTCCTCTTAAAAATATATTGCATACCTATATTATGCTGCATATCTGCTGTGCGTTAAACACAGCTCGCCTTTACGGATCCAATGTGGAATAATAATTTGTATAGATCATAAGACTGTTTACCTCGATATTATTTCTGACCTGCTCACTGATCCTGTCGGTATACTCATCTGATATTTCCTCCTGCGTATACCTTTCCGAGATCCTGCCGTCAACATACATACACTTGTCCGTTACCCAGTTCATATTGGGAAAATACGCAAAGCCTTCGTATCCGTCGTCAAAAATATCGTTGCCTATATAATACCCGCAGTTTTCGATACCGAACATATTCAGCAGAGTAGGCAGCATATCTATACTGCTGCACACCTTACTGATCTTCTGCGGCTCTATACCCTTTGCGTAGATAAAGCAAGGCACCTGCTGGACCTTGATATTTTCCGCTCCCGACGTCCCCTCCAGAGAAAGCAGACAAGCGTGATCCGCAACAAAAAGGATCACCGTGTCGTCAAGAGTGCCGTCCTTTTCCATTCTGTCCAGAAGCTCTCCTGCCATATCGTCTGTCAGCGTGGCAAGAACGGTATAGACTTCACGTTCCCCGGGGGTTTCGCTTGTAACAAGCTCGGGATGTCTTTTTGCAGCCTCGTAATACTGATCTGAATACCTGCCCTCCATATCCAAGCCGTATAGGGGGTGAGCAGAATATCCTATAAAATAATCCATAAACCGCTCTTTTTTGAACATACTACTGTAAATATCGTCGCAGTCGGCGATCACACCGTCATCTTCAAACAGAAGCTCCTCATCGGTCAGATCTTTAAGCGACGTATATTTTTCATATCCGAAAGCCTTTTCGGATTCGGATCTGTTGTAAAATTCCGGCCCGTTCATATGATAAACATCGGCGGAATACCCGGCAGAACTGAACTGTGATGCAAGAGAAAAAGGAAGCTCTACAGATCCTATCATAGTTGACGCATTGAAATCGCTTGGAGAATACAGTCCTGTATTAATTGCAAGCTCGTTGCCGAAGGTAGGCAGAGAACCGTTTCGGGGCGCATAGTAATTCTCAAATGATATGCTATGCTCCCTTATCTCCACCAGATCGGGGCATACCTCCTCCGTCATTATACTTTGTTCAAAGCTTTCAAGCTGAACGATAAGAAGATTTTTATCCTTGAAGATCCCCGTCATTTCATTATCATTATGCTCAGGCTTATTCGCAAAATATGTATTAATGGATTCAAGATCCTTTTTTCCCCTCATTCTGCTTGTAACGGTACATTTTATATCCTGCACAAAATAAGTATACAGATCAGACTGGATATACACGGATTCGCTGTCCGTAAAATGCGAAAATATAAAATCCTTATACGAATTATCATCTGCCGGTTTATAAAAGATAACCAGGCAGAAAAAGCATAAAAAGCATACCGCCGAACCGACAGTTTTAAACAGGCGGATCATTCCGTTCTGCGCAGGAACGGAGCTTTTTATCAGAATTATCTCTGCACCTGCCGCAAGAACAAGCAAAACGCCGTAAATTATCCATATAAAAGCCGGTATACCCAACAATACCGAATCTGCAAATTCCAGAGCGTCTTTTCCTGAAATAACATTAACAATACGGAACATAGACGAATTGGACATACTCACGCAAAGCTGTGCGAAGGAATATACGATCCAGAAAAGCGCAAGCAGCGGAAAAACCGCCGCCTGACCTTTTTTAGGAAGAAGAAACAGGAATGACGCAGCTGCGGCACAAGCGGGTACGGATACCTGAGTCAGATAAAACCAATCATAAAGTCCGGACGATATATAGTTTTTCAAAAAGCCGAATGCGGATCCCAGCAGCAAAAAGAATACAAAAAACACAATAAAGGGCAATATAGTTTCAAAGATCCTGTATTCCTTTGTTACCCGGTCAAAGCCAGCATTTATTTTCTTCAGGCGCTCTGAAAGGGTACTCTCACCCTCCGCACCTTTTAACCCTGTCATAACTGACAAAAATCTCCCTCCGGAAAATCATTTTACTTCTCCACAGGCTCAAACTCGATCCTGATCTTCGGAAGCTTTTCCACCGTTGCATATGAATTGATAAGACCGTCCTCGACAGAAAGATCGTTTTCTCCGCCGGCGGGAGGCGCAAAAAGTCTCAGCGTAAGCTCCGCTTCGCCGTCAAGGGGCTTTTCATAGAACGCCGACATAAGATCGATCGTCCTTGCCTTTGGCGACTTGTAGAACCACCTTCCGTTTATCTCCATCATTATATTTGAATCATCGTCAAATGTGACTTCGCAGAAATGAGGATTTTTCTCAAAGTGGAGAGGTATCTCTATTCCCTCGGCGTCCTCTGAGCCGCCCCAGCGAAGCTTTACAGGGAAAGCAAGCTCCTCCCCTCTGGTCATGGAGGGCTTGAAGAAATCGTCGTGGATTATTTCCTTATAGGTTTTCATGACCGGCTGCTCTATACCGCAGTCCGCATAGTTGGGATCCTCTATCTCCAGTCCCAGACGTCCCCTGTCCCTGAACTGATAGAATGTAAAGCCTGAGAACCACTCCTCGGGATCGTTTTTGAGCATATCGCAGAAGCCCTTTACCATGACAGCCTGATCGTATGCCCCGGTAACGTCCCCGTCGGCGTTGAATTCGCTCATCACCATAGGCTTGCTTACTCCGCCGTTTATCTCCTTGAAACGGTTGTAGGACATCTTAGTAAGCTTATAGGTATTTTCGACCGTATCTCTCTTGAAGGATCTGTTCTCGCTGTCCTTAAGGGCGACATCATACGGCCAGCCCCAGTGGAGAGCCATATACTTGTCAACGGACCATATATCCGTCTCCTTGACAGCCTGAGAAAACTCCTTTTCCATAATGATCTCCTCAGCGTCGGGATCCTCTATTCCGCCTATGCAGAGGATCGTCTTTACGTTGGGAGCATACTCCTTAAGTATCCTGTTAAAACGGCAGTAGAAATCCGCCACGCCCTGATAGCCTGCCTCGCCCGTTCTCTTGGTAAAGGAAAACCAGTCTCCGGTAGCCTCGTGATTTATTCTCAGCATAAGCCTTCCGAAGGGTCTCAGGTCATTTGCAATGGCGATAAGCTGCTCGTCGCTGACGTTGGGGTCTACCGTAAGGGTAAGGGTAACGTCCTGTCCATGACGCCTTACGTCTCTCATCTGGCAGAAAGGCTCTCCCTCAGTATTCCCCTCGAGACCTCCTTTATAAGTAAAGTAGTCGTCGTAGGGATAATCCCACTGGAAGGATACCTCCGCATCCTTCATGACCTCCGATATTCTTCCGGGGAACTCCTTATCCAGCGGATAGTAGCAGTACATAAGGCTGATGCTTCTGTGCGGTCTGCCCAGCTTGTGAAGGATATAGTCCTGATTTACATACTCTCCTCTTTCGGAACCGTCTCCCAGATCGACTGCGCACTTCGCCTTTCCCATGTGAACGTGATAGCACTTATATTTATCGCTCATACTCTTCCTCCTGTTTTATAATTCAAACGCCGCCGCTTACGCCAGCAGCGTATTTATATCGTCAAAAACCAACGAAAGCTCCCTGAATACCTGACAGCTTTCCTCCGTCTCGGGATACTGCTGTGTAAAAATGCACAGCACGAACGGCGAATCCGCATAGACAACGGCACAGTCGTTGAATACCCACTCGTTGAACTCTGAGCCGTATTTCTGCGCCACCTTATACTTCGCCCCCAGCGCCTTGCCTATCTGGATATTAACGTCCGTATCGGACATCAGCTCCACAAGCCATTTTCCGTTTTCACTGCTTTCGCCGAATTTATATATATCCTCATAGCATTTCATCATGTCGTCAGAGGTGCAGTAGGTGAATATCCATGAATCCCCCAGACTGTAATTCGCCCCCAGTGAATAAAGCAGGCTGTTGAAGCTCTGATAGCCGAAGGTGTTAAAAAGCAGATAATACGCAGTATTGTCCGATTCCAGGATCGAATACTCGATAAGCTCCCTCGCCGTATACTTGGTCCCGAACGGAGCGTCCACAACAGTGCCGGTATCGCCGGGCCAGATATAATCCCTTGAGATCACCGTATCAAGATCTATCCCCTGCTGAAGTATTGATTTTATATACGGAGCCTTTATCGTACTGCAGGTCATGAACCGGCTGTACTGATTGTACCCAACATACGCCCCCGTTTCGATATTCCTGTAGGAAAAGGACATACTGAATCCGGCATTTGCGCATATATCCTGTAGTCTGTCAAAGCACTTTTCAAGCTCCTCATTAGAATAGACCTTGCCGAAGTCCGAATAGGTAAAGGAATAGTACCCGTTCACTGCGGCAGCCTGAGGAGAATTTGCTTTCACCGCCCTCTCGACGCCCTCGTTTACAACGATATTGTCATATTTACCGCCTTGGGTAACGTCCTCCGGCAGGACCTTTTCCTCTTCTTTCTTATTATTTCTCTTATCGTTATCCTCTTTTTCTTTTCCGGAAGCCGCAGAGACATTTGCTTCAGCGGCGGAGCCGTCCTTTACCGACGAAGCCGCAGACGATGCCTTTGCGGAAGAGGATGCGGAGTCAGCCGGACCCGAGCAGCCGAAAAGAGAAGCTGCCGCTGCGGCAAGCACAGCAAGCGCTGTAATTTTTTTCATTTTCATAAAGAAACCTCACGAAATTCAGATCATTAGAACGGCTGTTTTCTATCGGTTTCTCCTTTTATCTTTGTGTCACACATAATCCGCTGCAAAAACGCAGGGAGATACGGAAATCCAATTGTTGATTTTTAATCTTCTGTTTGTTGATTTTATTCTTCTAAATATAATATCATATTTATCCCCTAAAGTCAAGGCTAACCGTGGAGCATTTTCAGCTGTGATCCCATACGGCAAACTGACAGTACGAGGGTAGATTTTTGGATAGAAATTTGGTAAAAATTTTGTTGAAAAACAGCGGAATTGCTATGGACAAATGCATCTTTTCGTGTTATAATATATTTCCGAGAATAATCATATGGATTTTTTTAATGCAATACCGCAAAACCATTATCCGGCATTGTCTTAACTTTAACGTCATATAACGTGTAGCGATCATGAAAGGAAATTATCTATGAGCAGCATAGCCTCAGATGTGAAAAGAAAGTCATCCTCAACAAAACCACGCAAAAAGAACTCAAAGAGAAAAAAGAAAAGCAGACTTAACAATACAGGGGTGCTTTGCGCCCTTATACTCGGCATTTTTGCCTTAGCGATCATTGCCGCATACTCTGTTGGACGCATTTATTACCGTGACAAATTTCTTGCCGACACCTATATAAACGGCGTAAACGTCAGCGGAATGACCCTTGCCGAGGCATATAAGGCTACGGGAGCCGATTATACTCCCGGGAAGCTCAGCTTCACAACCATAAACAGCAAGCAGATAGATATCCCCACTGCTGAATTCGACTATGTGCGCAATGCCGAATCGGAGATCGAAAAGATCTTCAAAAACGTTGACCGCGGCGCATGGTTCACCGGCTTTGCGGGCAAAACGGAATATCAGTTTGTGGAGGAGGCAAACTATGACTCCGCCAAGCTGGAGGAGCTTATAAAGAAAGCCGACTGGGGAGATACCGAGACCTCCGACGCCTCTATCGAGCTTACCGACGACGGATATGTGATAAACAAAGAGGTGCAGGGAACGAAGATAACCGACATGGATCAGCTCATATACCTGACCCAGACAAGGCTCAGCGAAGGCGAATTTGATATTATGCTTGACGAAGAATCGGACTGTTATGCGGTACCGGAGATCACCTCGGAGGATTATGCCGAGCAGTGCGAGGCGCTCAACAAGGTGTTCGATATGTACATAACCTACGATTTCGACTACACCACCGAGACCCTCACCGGCAAGGAGCTTATCGGACTGCTCAAGCTTGACGATACGGGAAAATACAACGTAGACAAGAAAAAATGCATGAAGTACGTTGAAAAGCTGGCAAAAAAATACGACACCTATGATACCGAGAGAAATTTCAAGGCAACGATACAGGGTAAGATCAAGGTTCCCAGAAGCGATGACGCCAAGTACGGCTGGTGGATAGATCAGGAAAAGACCCGTGATGCTCTTGTGGATATGCTGGAGGAGGGTAAATCCGTGGACTCGGTAGACCCCATTTATTACAGCACGGGATATTTCGACTTTACCGGAGTTGAGTCTGCCAGAAGCGAAAAGGACGACATAGGCAAGACCTATATCGAGGTCGATCTTTCCAATCAGCATCTGTGGTACTATAAAAAAGGAAAGCTCCAGTACGAGTGCTATATCGTTTCGGGACAGACCACATCGGCGGCAAGGACTACTTTGCCGGGTGTTTACAAGCTGTGGAACAAACAGACAAACTACCGCATGAAGGACAGAAACGCCGACGGAGACGAATGGGATACCAAATGCAATTACTGGAACAACGTTTCCCTCTGCGGCATAGGTCTGCACGACTCCACATGGAGAGGAGCCTTCGGCGGCGAGATCTACAAGTGGAACGGCTCTCACGGATGTATCAATATGCCCTATGAAGGTGCAAAATACGTTTACGATAACGTGGAGCTTGGCACGCCTGTGGTAATGTACTATTAATAATGTAATAACAAAAATGCGTTCCTTTTTAAATCGGGAACGCATTTTTATATTAAGGGAAAGCTGATCAGCGCCTTCTTAAGAAATATTTAAGTTGACAAAAGGCAAAAAAATGTAGTATAATATAGAAAATTTCACGGGATATACACAATTACGGGGTATACTGTATAAAGGCAATATAACCATTATGTCATATTGCTTCAAAGGAGTTTGCTATGTTTGGATATATACGGGCTTTCAAGCCGTATATGAGAGTCTGCCAATACGATATTTATAAAGCCGTTTACTGCGGTCTGTGCAAGGATATGGGCAGACGGTTCGGATTTTTTACCAGGTTTGCCTTAAGCTACGATATCGCTTTCCTTGCGCTGGTCTCACTGTCGGTGAGGGATAAGACGCTCAGTGCGGATATGCAGCGCTGCATTGCTCATCCTTTTAAAAAAACCATGTGCGCAGACTGCAAAAATGATCTCAGCTATTCGTCATCCGCAGCTATGATACTTATTTACCACAAGCTTAAAGACGATATCGCAGACAAGGGCCTTAAAGAAAAGGCTGCGGCAATGTGCGCTCTGCCATTTTTCTCAGGACCTTACAGGAAAGCTGCGAAAAGGCTCCCTAAGCTCGCCCGTGAGATCGGATCGGCAATGAAGCAGCAGAATGACATCGAGCGTCAAGCGTCTGCGGGAACGGATCTTGCCTGCGAGCCTACGGCAAGAATGATGACGGCGATCTTCGGCGGACTTCCCGGCGGCGGAGAAAAAAAGGCTTTGCTGGAACGATTCGGTTATCTGCTGGGAAGATTTATATATATCACCGACGCCCTGGACGATATACAGGAGGATCACAGAAACGGCAGCTTTAACCCCCTGCTGAGGATTCCGGGATCTACAGCGGAAAAGGACAGCTTGTCTGCGGACAGGCTGAGGGAAATACGCAGCTATGCGGACGACAGCATAAATCTCACGCTGGGAGAGCTTGCGGAGGTCTACGTCAGACTTGATCTTACCAGATACAGGGAAATACTGGACAACATAATTTATCTGGGTCTGAAAAACACATACGGAAACGTCAGATCGGGAAGGTTCAAAAATAAAAACAAGAGAGGAAATCATATTGATGGATAATCCGTACAAGGTACTCGGTATCGACAGAAACGCCAGCGACGACGAGGTGAAAAGAGCTTATAAGGAGCTTGTGAAAAAATATCACCCCGATCAGTATCAGGACAATCCCCTTGCGGACGTGGCAGCCGAAAAAATGAGCGACATAAACGCCGCTTACGATCAGATAATGACCGAAAGACGCAGCGGCGGAGCCTATGGCGGAGGTTTTTCCGGCGCAAGCAGAACATATTCCTATGCATATAATTCTGCGGAAATAAGACGGCTTATCCAGTCCGGAAGCGTTACGCAGGCTGAACAGCTTCTCGGAAACGTAAGCACTCAGGACAGAGATGCAGAATGGTATTTTCTTATGGGTTCGGTCTGCTATAAAAGAGGCTGGCTGAACGATGCCTATACACATTTCGCAAAAGCGTATCAGATGGAGCCTTCCAATGCCGAATACTCCGCCGCCATAAGTCAGATGAACAGGCAGCGCAGCGGATATATGAACGGCAGCCCGGTGAACAGGGGCGCAAGCTCGGATATGAACCAGGCGTGCGACTGCTGCACAAACCTTATCTGCGCCGACTGCTGCTGCGAATGCATGGGCGGAGACCTGATACCCTGCTGCTGAACGGATCATGAGAAAAAAAACAAACGAGTCCACAGCCTTCAGGGTAGCCCTTGGCGGGATATGTTCAGCCGTATGCCTGCTTTCAATGTTCTGCAGCGGATTTCTGCCTATGCTGGGATACACAATACCGACCTTTGCGGGCTTTCTTATGGTAGTGATGATAGTGGAGGCAAACTGGAAATGGGCGCTTTCCACCTATGCCGCCGTAAGCCTGCTGTGCATATTCGTCACGCCCAATTACGAGGCCACGCTGCTGTTCATACTTTTCATGGGCTACTATCCGATACTTAAATTCTATCTCGACAAAAAGAAAAGCCGGGTGGTGAAATGGGCGGTAAAGCTGAGCGTTTTCAATGCAGCGATAGTGATCTTCTTTATGGCTTTCCGGTACATATTCACATCCGTAGATATGCTGGAAGGAATGGAGATGTTCGGCAGATATGCGGTGCTTGTACTGTGGATACTGGCTAATATATTTTTCTTTATATACGATTACGCCCTGACGCAGCTTATTCTTTTGTATATAAACTGGTTCAGAAAAAAAATACTCCGCAGGAAATAAATACTTATCTGTACTTAAGGCAAGACGTACACAAAGCAGTCAGGCGTTGGCTGCGCACGATCGCCTTAACAAAAAGGCAGGTTAGATAGAATGGAAGAGACAAACAAAAATCATATTTTTAAGGACAAGGAAGAACGCCGTAAGATCCGGAACAAAAAGAAGGTCCAGATAATCAGCTTTATCGCCGTAGCTGCGGTGATATCTGTAGCCACGGTTGCCGCTATACCGCTGATAAAGGCGCTGCGCACCGAGGAGGGTCTGTATGCACTTCAGGAAAAGCTTGCAAGCTATAAGGGAATATGGGGAGTACTGATATTCACCTTTATACAGGCGCTTCAGGTGGTCATTGCGGTTATCCCCCCTATACAGATAATAGGCGGACTGCTGTTCGGCTGGTTTTTCGGGTGCCTGCTCTCCTTCGGGGGGACCCTGCTGGGGACACTGTGTATTTTCATGCTCGTTCAGAAATTCGGCAAGCCGCTTGTGGAAGCCTTTGTGGACGAAAAGCATCTGACCAAATACAAATTCCTCCACGACGAACGAAAGCTGACAGTTATACTGATGATACTTTACCTTATCCCGGGGATACCGAAGGACGTTATATCCTATATCGTTCCGCTTACGAGTATAAGCAAAAGGGATTTTTTCCTATACGTTATGCCCTGTCGTCTGCCTGCGATAATAATGTCTACAATACTCGGCAGCAACGTCGGCGATGGAAATCTCAAGGTCGTTATCGGCGTACTTATTGCTGCGGCCGTGACAGGAATAATCGGCTTTTGCTTCAAGGACGTCATTCTCAACAAAATGAAGCACCGCAAGAAATCCAAATAGTTAAATTTAAACAAAATGATCCTTACGCAAAAAAAAATTTAAAAATCGCTTGACAAATGCGGCCCAACGTGATATAATAGTAACGTTGATTGAGGTAGCACTCATTTAAACCGCATTCTGCGGGTGTAGTTCAGTGGTAGAACTCCAGCCTTCCAAGCTGGTCATGTGGGTTCGATTCCCATCACCCGCTCCAGTTACTTTTCTGAGTGACATATTTGCACCGGATATGGTGCAATTTTTATGCGTCATTAGCTCAGCTGGATAGAGCAACCGCCTTCTAAGCGGTAGGTCACTGGTTCGAATCCAGTATGGCGTGCCAATTACTCGCAGTATGGACAAGCTGCTTACTGCCCATTTTGCGGGTTTTTAATTTAATACGGTGGGTATAGCGTAGTTGGTTAACGCGTCAGATTGTGGTCCTGAAGACCGTGGGTTCGAATCCCACTACCCACCCTGCTTTAAACTCCGCCTGTTTACGGATCGTCTCGTAAATGGGCGGGGTATTTATTTTCCTGCCGCTACTCATCATTTATGTGAATGCGGATAAACCATACAAATATAAACTCCTGCCCATAAATAGCGTCAGACAAAGGTGCATTGCGTCTGACGTTTTTTTATTTTCCTCATTGACAGCGTGGGTGCAGATACATTATAATATGATTATATTCAAACATCGGCTTGTCGCAATTTATAGGAGCATATTGTAATAAAGGAGGAAACCCATGCAAAAACAAATATTGATAATTGACGATGATGAGGATCTGTCCTTTATCATATCCGAAATGCTGGAAAGCTACGGATATTCCGTTACCTGCGCCGGGGACAGCAAAATCGCCTTTGAGCTTCTTTCAAATAATGTTTATCACCTGATACTGCTTGATATAAACCTGCCTGACACAACGGGATTTGAGCTTTGCTGTAAGCTTCGCCGTGAATCGACTGTGCCCGTTATTTTTGCAAGCGCAAGGACGAGCGAGACCGATCGTATCACAGGCTTCGACATCGGCGGAGACGACTATCTTCCGAAGCCGTATTCAATGAAGGAGCTGCTTTCGAGAGTCAATGCGCTTATCCGCCGTACCTACGGCTTTAATGAGGAGGAAAAGACGGTAACGTTCGGAGATATAACCGTAAATATCACAGCAAGAACAGTTACCCGAAACGGCGAAGCAGTGTCTCTTTCTCTGCGTGAATTTGACCTGCTTGCGTATCTCTGTGAGCATAAGAATACCGCGGTACCCAAGGATAAGCTGCTCTCGGAGGTCTGGGGAGCATTTTCACTTGTAGAACCGTCCACGCTGACGGTACATATCCGCTGGCTGAGAGAAAAGCTGGAGGAGGATCCTGCCAGACCGAAATTTATCAAAACCGTATTTAAAGTCGGCTATATGCTGGAGGTGTCCCAATGAAAAACAAGCTCATGTCCACAGCGGCGTTCTTTTCCGCCGTCATAATTATTATAACAGCCTGTTTTCTGATATCCGACAGATCGGTAGACCCGCAGGAGGTCAGATCTGAGCAGATAGTGGCAGCTAATGAAATAGAACAGCTTACACGCCTTGGAAAAACGGAGCAGGCGGCGGAAAAAGCCGCAGAGCTTCGGGAAAGCATACGGCGTTCCGACGTCGGCTATCATACCGACAGACGAACCGTGACAATGTGCGTTATCGGACTCGTCTTTGTTGCTGCGATCTTCGGTTATGTGTATTTTGAAATAATTCGTCCCTTTGATAAAATGAAGGACTTTGCACAGAAGATAGCGCAGGGGAATTTTGACATACCGCTTGATTATGAGCGTTCAAATTATTTCGGAGCCTTCACATGGGCGTTTGACAGTATGCGCAGAGAGATAACAAAAGCCCGTTCCTGCGAGCGGGAGGCTATCGACAATAACAAGACTGTAATAGCTACCCTTTCCCACGATATAAAAACGCCCATAGCGTCAATACGGGCTTATACCGAGGGACTGGAGGCTAACATGGACAAAACTCCCGAAAAGAGGGAAAAATATCTTGGCGTAATAATGAAAAAGTGCGACGAGGTATCAAGGCTCACCAACGACCTGTTTCTGCATTCCCTTTCCGATCTGGAAAAGCTGAAAATAAATCCCGAAAAATTTGAGCTTTGCGGATTTTTAGCCTCCGCAGTCAGTGAAATTGCAGCGGAGCAGAATGACGTTAATTTCAAAAAGCCCGATTTTTCCGCAATGGTTTGCGCCGATAAAAACAGACTGATGCAGATAACTGAAAATCTCATTAACAACGCAAGAAAGTACGCTAAATCAGAGATCAACGTGTTTATCACGCAGTCGGAGGGCAATGCGCAGATACATTTCAGAGACTACGGCAGAGGAATCCCCGACGAGGATATGCCTTTTATCTTCGATAAATTCTATCGGGGCAGAAACTGCGGAAACGAGCAAGGCTCGGGACTGGGCTTATACATAGTAAAATATATTGCTGAGAAAATGGGCGGAAGGGTACTTCTTCATAACCATTCAGACGGACTGGAGGCAATTATCAGTCTGCCGATAAAAAATTGAAATCCGTGCTGAGTTCTTAAGGACTTCTTAATATCTTTTCTGATAGAATGGTGTTATCAGATAACGAAAGGAACGTGTTTATGAAAAATACTATTCTGTCGGCAAATGGACTTTGCAAAAGCTTTGCTCATAACGGAGGACAGATACATATTCTGTCCCACATTGATTTTGACCTTTACGAAGGGGATTTTACTGTAATTATGGGCGCAAGCGGTTCGGGAAAATCCACACTGCTATATGCTCTCAGCGGTATGGACAGAGCCACCGCAGGGCAGGTAGTTTACAACGGCAATGACCTTGTGACAATGAGCGAAAAAGGTCTGGCAAAACTCAGATATACGGATTTCGGTTTTATCTTCCAGCAGATGCATCTTGTGAGCAATCTGACGCTGTTTGAGAATATCGCCGTATCGGGTTATCTCAACAAGGAAAAGTCCGCCGCTGAGGTAAAGGAAAGAACTGAAAAGCTCCTTGAACAGATGAGCATTTCCCACATAAAAACTCATCTGCCGTCTCAGGTGTCCGGCGGAGAACAGCAGAGGTGCGCTATTGCAAGGGCGGTGATAAACAAACCCAAGCTGCTTTTTGCGGACGAGCCAACAGGTGCGCTCAACCGTAAAAATACCACCGAGGTCTTAAATCTTCTCACGGAGCTTAACCATGAGGGCCAGAGCATCCTTATGGTGACCCACGATATGAAAGCCGCTCTCAGAGCCACCAGAATACTTTATATAGAGGACGGCAAGATCATAGGCGAGCTTCCTCTGCCGCCATACGATCCCGACGAGGAAAAAAGCCGTGAAACTCAGGTCAACGCATGGCTGACCTCAATGGAATGGTGAGGTGCGGATATGGAAATTCTGACCTTGCTGAAAGCGAATATCCGTCATAAAAAGGGTTCGTTCGTAAGCGTTATCCTGCTTACGCTTATTATCGCCATGAGCGTCACCACGATCCTGAGCATCAAGGAAAGCACGTTCAAGGGAGTGGACAAAGCCCATGAAATATGCGGCACTCCCGATATAACTGCATTGTTCCGAGCCGATATGCTGACTGACGAACTGCTCGAAAAAATAAAAAACAACGACAAGGTTGAGCGTGTATATGCAGAAAACTCTATATTGATTGAAAAAGCGGTAATGGGCAAAGAAGAATACGGCAATCCAATGTTTTTTATGAGAGCCAATGAAGATACTAAGCTTTTAAAGTCTGATCTGAGCGGGTTAGCGGAAAATACCCCCAAGCTGAAAAAAGGGGAGGTATTTGTGCCGCAGGGACTTCTGACTAATCTCAGAGGCAAGGTCGGACAAAAAATATCCTTTCAGACATTGGCGGGCGAGTATGAATTTACCGTTAAAGGGATCTGGCTTGAGCCGACCATCGGTTCGTCTATGATAGGCTGGAAAAAGATCTGTATAAGCGATGAGGATTTTTCTGAGATGACCTCCGCTGTTTCAAAAGCCGAAGGGTCAGATAAGCATGGCTTAAGTAAAATCCTGACGATCTATAAAGCAGACGACTGTACTCTTACAAATGGGCAGCTTCGCCGCCAGCTTAATATCGAAACGGGCGTTACCGATATGGCGATCGGTTCGGTAACAAAGGATATGTCGATACATTACACAACACTTTTCCCCGAAATAATTTCCTCTGTCCTGATCGTGTTTGTAGTATTCTTGCTGGTGATCGTCCTTATTGTGACGGTACACAGTATCTCGGTGGAAATTGAAACGAATTATGTGACCTTCGGCGTGCTTAAAGCGCAGGGCTTCGGAAAAAATAAGATACGTCTGCTGTTTCTGGGACAGTATCTTCTTGCGGAAGTCATAGGTGCGGCTGCGGGCATAGTCCTGAGTATTCCACTTATAAAGCTGACTTCAAACATATTCGTAACTGTTACTGCAATACCTGCGGTCATCGGCGTTCCCATAGGAATTATCGCGCTTATTATTGCGGCAATGTTTGTGCTGTCGGCGGTGTCGGTATTCCTTATTACCGTAAAGCTTAACAAGATCTCCCCCGTAAGAGCCATTGCGGGAGCTAAGAAAGAGATCTATTTTGACAGCAGGCTGAACGCTCCCATAAGCCGCAGATTTCTTTCTCCCAGCCTTGCGCTGAGACAATTCACATCGGCAAAGCGCAGATATATCGCAACCCTTGTTATCATTGCTATTCTTGTATTTTTTATGATGACCATAACTATACTTGCAAATACGTTAAATTCCAAAACGGCAATGGAGGCTATGGGAGCCATAGTCTCCGAGATCAATGTAAATCCCAAAAGCAAACTTTCAGATGATGATTATGAAAATATCGAAAAAGAGATAGAGAGCTTTTCTGCAATAAAAAAAGCGTTCTACACCACCGGTTCGTATTTTTCCTTCGATGGTGAGGAAATGATGTGTACCGTTTGCAAAGACCCGTCGGTTCTTCCGGTGCTCAAAGGACGTACTTCTGAATACGACAATGAAATTGTTGTTTCGCCGATCCTGCTTGATGAATTTGATCTGAATATCGGCGACGAGGTCACAGTGGGCTGGAAGGGTAAAAAGGAAAAATATCTTATTTCCGGCACAGTCCAGCTGATGAACGACACAGGAAGAAGCTTTGTAATGTCATACTCCGCCGCCCAAAAGATAGGATATGAGGAGCTGCTGTGGGGCTGTTATACCTTAGAAAACGGAGACGATCAAAAGCTTAACGAAAAAATTGCAAGTTCGCTGAACGAAAAATTCGGCGATATTATCGAGGCGGAAGCCGCCGGCGAGATCATAGACGACTCGACCAAAGCCGCAGTACAGGCAATGCAGATGATAATATATGTATTTTCCGTACTGTTTTCACTTGTGGTAGTCCACATGGTATGCTCGAAAGCCTTTATACAGGAACGGACGGATATAGGTATCTACAAGGCGGAAGGGTTCACTTCAAAAAAGCTCCGTATTCAGTTTGCGGTAAGATTTCTGATAGTTGCGGTCTTAGGCTCTGCATTGGGTGCGGCACTGAACGTGCTGTTCGCAGACAGACTGCTGAGCACTCTCTTATACAGCTTAGGAATTACTCATTTCCTGGTTGATTTTACAACCTTTACGTTTATAGCTCCCATAACGCTTATATGTGTTTGCTTCTTTGTATTTGCATATTTTGTTTCAAGGAAGATAAAGAGCGTTGCAGTCAGAGAGCTTGTAGTCGAATAGCGAGCCCACAGACATAGGACAGATCATATATTTTTACACGGAGATCAATTTTCTGAAAATAACAAAACGGCATATTGCACACATATGCCGTTTTGTTTCGTTGTTTAATTGTCAGAGCTGATTTCCGTATTGCCTTAAATACGCTTGATTTTAATGCCAAAGTGTGATATATTATTTTTAAGGAAATGCTGATCAATGTATCTCTCCCCGCCTTCGGCGGGGAGAGATACACCTAAATACGTTATCTGCAAGGCAGTGAGTTTTAAACAGTGATCTAACCGGTACTCCTTAATAAGCTGGCTGATAAACGAAAATTTATCTGCGATAAAATATCATTGAAACGAGGTATATTCTGTGGATATAAAATACATACATGAGCCTACCGACCTGCAATGCGGACAAGCCGTACTTGCAATGGCGCTGGACAAAACCGTTGATGAGATCGTTGAGTATCTGGGCAACGACAGGGAAACTACCCTTAAGGAAATGAAAACAGCCTTCAGGGAGTTTGGAATGACCATATCCGACGAAAGATGTCCCGCAGCTGATAAAAATGATCTGCCGGAGATATGCCTTTTAAGTCTTGAAACCCCGAGGTGCTGGCATTGGTCGCTGTATTGCTCCGGCACGTTTTATGATCCGGAGCATGGGGTCATGAATAATTTTCCCGAATCAAGCCGCCGCTATTACTGGAGATTATCCCGGAGATCTATTTCCGGGACGGATCGTAACAAGCCGCCGTCCGAATAAAAGCTATGCAAACATACAGGCAATACGCCATATCCGTTGCGTGATATATACTATATAAATTGAGTGCGTAACAAACCGAAGGATCCGTTTTGTTACGCACATATTTTCATTTATCTCTCTTTTCAGATAATTGTTTTGTTTTCGCAGGAATGTAACGGCTGGGGTTCTCCATTTTACAGCTTTTTTACCGGTCGGACAAATTTCCAGAATCGTTCGGGGTCGTGATAAAAATAGAATACCCTGCCTTGCGTTGTGTCAAGACAATAACCGGACTCAGCATAGTCAAAGCTTTTCATTGCTTCTTCAATTTTCCGCTCAACATTACAATTCTGCGTTTGATAGTCGAAGGGACCGTGTTCAAATACAATATATTCTCCCTCCGGAACATCCATTATCTGCATCTGCTCGGGGATCTCACCGCTGTAATCAGCCGGCAGTCTTACTCCATAGCTTTCTGCCAGCGGAATACCCCAACAGCAAATTCTACCCGTAGGTTCGTTGATAAATGCCATGATCTGACCGCTTCCACTGTTGGCATCGGTACCGCCCATATCGTCCAGCTTTCCCTTAATGCTGTCAAGCAGACCGCAGATCGTAGCGCAGTCCTGACCGGGGATCTTGCTTTGCTTTTGCCAGAAATCCCAATAACCGTTGCTCTCATAATTTCTGATGTGCAGATACTTGTGCGCAGGGATCGTCACAAAGTATACCTTTACATCGTTTTCTGTATTTGCCATACCTATTCCTCCAATACTTATTAAGTAGCAATCAAACGGCTTAATGATAGTGCGAAGTACAACAGGAACAGGATCACTGCGGTATTCGCCGGGTGTTATACCATAGGCTTCTTTAAAGGAACGTGAAAACGCTTCATGACTGGAAAATCCGTGATCCAAAGCAATTTCCAAAAGACCTCTTGAAGTATCCCGGACTTCCTTTAATGCAAAAGCAAGCGTACGCAGACGCAAGTAATCACGAAAATGCATTCCGGAGATCTCTCTGAATTTACGGGAAATATAAAATTCAGAATAGCCCAGCTTCTGAGCAAGGCAAGAAAGCGTCAACGTTTCATCATTTCGCTTTTTTATGCACTCGTCGATCTCCTCTACAATAATCTGCACCAGTCTTTCCCATTCTCCCATATCTTATTACCTCACTTTCTGATTGCTCTTATGATAATTATACACTATCAGAAAAAAATTGTCTTGATTCAGATTGCAAAAATTTCGGTTTTGTTTATATAATGCCAAGTATGCCCATAGTTGATCATTATTTACAACTGTTTGCAGAGCATTCCAAGCCTTGACAGTATCCGTCCAACCCGCCCCACCAACTAAAAAAGGAACCCAGCTCAGACAGCCGGGCTCCATTTACTCAAATCTTCACATTCCAAGGCAGTAACCGAGAAACTTTGCACCCTGTACGCAGCATCTCAAAAACATACTCCATATACGCATACGGATCCAGCCCGTTCGCCTTTGCACTCTCGATAAGCG
>JAGAJO010000013.1 GCA_017626015.1 Ruminococcus sp. | reverse complement strand
CAGAAGTAATTTTTTCTATGCTTTCAAGTGTTGCATTCTTTTCACCACGCTCTACCTGACCGATGTATGTCGGGTGGCAACCTGACATTTCAGCGAGTTTTTCCTGACTTAAACCTTTTCCAGTTCTATAATTCCGGACACAAAAAATCAAGAGGGCAGACCGTTGCGAGCTGTCCTCCTGATCAAAGGATACCGCCCCAATTACTTTGCTTTTTTAGCTGTGGGGCTTTTTAGCTATTTGTCAAAGCTTGGATTGTATGCGTAGAAGTTTTTGCTGTCAAGCATATCCTGGACCATGCGCAGTCCCTCTCCGAATCGCTGATAATGCACGATCTCACGTTCTCTGAGGAACTTTATGGGATCACGAACGTCAGGATCGTCGGCAAGGCGGAGGATATTGTCGTAGGTCACACGAGCTTTTTGTTCAGCTGCCAGATCCTCATGCAGATCGCCTATGGCGTCGCCTGTACACTGGAATGTTGCCGCTGTAAAGGGTACGCCCGAAGCGGCTATGGGATACACACCGGTCGTATGATCAACAAAATAAGTGTCAAATCCGCTTTCCTTTATTTCCTTCATGGAAAGATTTCTTGTCAGCTGGTAGAGTATGGTGCCGATCATTTCCATATGCGCAAGTTCTTCTGTACCAATATCATTCAGTATTGCCTGTACCTCTCTGCACGGTGCGCTGTAACGCTGGTTGAGGTATCTGAGAGCGGCTCCCAGTTCTCCGTCCGGACCTCCTGACTTCCAATGGATATGATCACATATAATAAAAAATTATGATCCTGTTTTCGGATCTTGAAAACACGATCTTGCTCACAAAGGTCTTAAGTGCGTCGTTCAGTATCTTAGGAGGTATTTCCGGATCATTTGCCAGTTGAAAAAAATTTATGATTACCCTGCGCAGCTCCGGATATGATTTATGAAAATCCGCTTTATCCTCACGTTCGGAAATCCTGCTCCGGAGCTTTTTTATCTGTCCGTTTATTTTCAGCTTGCTTGCTTTGTATTCCTCCAGAGTGTCCGCTCCGGACATATACGCCTCCTTGATCCGTTCAAGCTTTTCGTATTCACGCTTTAAAAGACGTTGGGTGTCGTCCGCCGGATCGGCTTTTTTTACACTGCGGCATTCAATGCTCACTTCGATATCGCTGAGAGTTTTCCGCAGACCCTCCAGCACGCTTTCGGTTATTATTTTGCGGGATATGTAGTGCGACTGTGTGCAGCGTCCTTTTGCGTAATTATGGCACTGCAATCCGTTAAGACTGCTTATAAGCGTTGCTCCGCAGGCTGAGCAGCGTACAAGTCCTCTCAGCATATGATCGTGCTTTTCGGGATCATCTCTGGAATAGGGAGCGTGTATCCGTTTGCGCTCGTCCGCATATTTTTGAGTCTGTTCCCATAGCTCCGGATCTATTATCGGTTCGTGGGTACCGTCTGTTATCATGACTTCGGTGCCGGAATGGTAATGACTCCGTGAACCGTTTCCGCCGGGAGTCCATCTCAGCTTTCCGGCATATACCGGATTTCTTATGATGTATTCGACGGTTCTGTTTTCAAATCTGTTTCCCCTGACCGTCCTGTACCCGTCGCCGTTAAGGGAGGCGGCTATGGACTTGTAGCTTTTTCCCTCCAGGAACATATTGAATATCCGTCTGACCAGCGGAGAATTTTCATCCTGAACATATTTGCCGTTCTTCAGAGAATAGCCGATGGGAGGAGCATTGACGATCTGCCCTCTGCTTATCTTTTCCAGCATTCCTCTTCTGACCTCTTCCGCAAGATTGATGCTGTAATATTCGTCCATAGCCTCTATCATAGCCTCGATAAGCACGGACATTTTATCGTCTCCCACATTTTCGGAGATCGAGATAACCTCGATGCCCAGCCTGCGGAGCATTGATTTGTAGACGATACTGTCCTCACGGTTGCGGGCGAAACGGCTGAATTTCCAAAGGAGAATGGCATCGAAGGGTCTAGGCCTGAGCTTGGCTGCGCCTATCATTCTGTTGAAGCCCGGACGTTTAGCTGCGGTTCTGCCCGATATCCCGTCGTCGTGAAATATAAATTCGTCGGGAACGTTATATCCGTTTTTATCTGCGTATTCCCTTATAAGCCTGATCTGGCTGTCCGGAGAAAGCTCAGTCTGCTCTTCGGTGGACACACGTATATAAGCTGCTGCTGTTTTCATTTCTGCCTCTTTTCATGTTGTGATAATATTCAGCGTTCTTTGCCTGTACCCGTAAACCGCCGGAATGGGACAAATCCCGTTTTGCATATGCTTTAAGGCAGCATATTGACTTTACAGGGAGGCGATGAGCATGGGCGGGACAAAGCCGCTTACGGTATATAATATGATCTCCTTCAGCGGAAAAGACGGCGAATATAAGCCGCTGGAGAACTGTACTCCCGATGAGCTGAGTATGTTCAGAAAAGCAGCAGGGGAGAATATCGGGAAAAGCCTTTCGGATCATTTTTCTTCCGATCCCTATGAGCTTGCAAGGCTTATACGCCGTTATCGTAGCTCTGACAGTCAGGAAAGCGCTGATTAAATATGGAGCGTGTTCGCTTAAAGCCCGTAGTCCGGGTCAAGGTGAACACGCTCTATGTCGTTTTACAGAAATTTTCTTACGTCTGACGCAAGCCGCTCCTCCAGACTGATAAGGCGTTTGGCGATATCCTTTGATTTTTCGTCCGCAGCCTCGTACTGGTTGAGATATTTGGAAAGGGATTTTACCCCCATATTGCAGCCGTCGGTTATGAAGCTGCTGACCTCGCTGTCGGATTCGTTGACGGCAAGCTTGATATTTGTCTTTATCCATGACATTCCCTTTGCCGTGACAGGCGGCTCCTTGCCGTCGTCATGATAGAAGTCGAGCAGCTTTTGCAGCTCGTGCTTGATCTGAGAATGCTCATGCATATTTCTTTCCATAATGTTTTTCAGCTCTGAGCTTTGAACGCATTTCAGGGAATCGTCAATTGAGGATATTCCCATTTTGATCCCTGCGTCGCATTCACGCAGCAGTCTTACAGTATCCTTTTCGATCATGGTATTTAGTATTTATTCCTTTCGGTAGATTATCGGGCTGTTATCCGATAATATCAGTATACCCGTTATCATATCTGTAATACATTCTGTACGAAGCCTGTTTCCGCTGTAACACGCAGATCAATTTTCAGAATGCCGAACAAAAGATATATTTGTTGTTCTTTCCCTGCCTTACAGCGGGAAAAGGACAACTCAGGCTTTGGTATTCTGGGCAAAAGAACAATGCTTTGCTATAATTAAAATATTGATCTTTAAAATTGATCTAAATAAAAGGGTTTGCAATTGATGCCGAAATATGATATAATGTGTTATAATTTATTTTTTAAACGGAAAACGGACAAGAAACCGGCATAATAAACAAAAACAGTATGAAATATTTGTACAGTATCACACCATAAAAATGCCGTGTTAAAACGTATATAAGTTATCGAAGGGTGATGAAGCAATGACCGACAATGAGTTTGATTTCAAAATGAAGCTGATTTTGGAAAAAAACAAAAACGGTCTCAGGGATATCTACAACGCTTACGGCAGACTGATATATCATCAGATGCTGGCAGTGGTGAAAAGTCCTCAGGACGCTGAGGATCTCACGTCGGATTTCTTTCTGAGACTGTGGGAAACAGCCGGGCAGTACCGATCGGGTACAGGGCATAAGCGATACATAACCGTCATGGCGAGGAATATGGCTGTGGACTTTCTGCGCAAGCGAAGGCGGGAAAGCTATACCCTCGACGACGAGGACGTTTATCACGAGGAACCGGCTGATACGGTTTTAACAGACGAAACGGTCATAGGGAACGTTACCTTCGAGAAAGCGCTGGAGCTTCTTAACGCTGAGGAGAGAGAGATAATAAACCTCAGACTGGGCTTTGAGCTTACGTTTAAGGAGATAAGCAAAACGCTGGGCAAACCTCTTGGTACTGTTACGTGGAAATACCGTCAGGCTGTTTCAAAACTTAGAAAAACAGTAAAGGAGGGCAGTATTAATGGCTGACAATCTTAAATACGAATACAAGCGGCATATCCATGATACTGCGCCCGATATGGATAAGCTGTGGAACAGGATCGAAAGCAGGATAGACAGTAATACGGACAAAACGGATACAAACATTGCACACGGAAAGAATATAGCACAGACAAAGAAAAGCTATTTCTGGCTCGTTACAGCAGCGGCGGCAGTGTTCGCTTTTGCGGCAGGAACAAAAGCATTCGGAAATTTCAATAATCCGGATAAGAACAAAACGGATAATACAGACAGCAGTTATACAGCCGACAAAAATGATACTGCCGCAAACGTACCGCCGGCAGATGCGGACGAAGCGACAGCGATAAGGTACAGCGAGCTGAGTCTCAGCCCAACAAGCACCATGGCATACAAAAGCTACGAAGCGGACGGAGACGAATATTTCGTTGAGGAAAACGTACTGGCTCAGACGGAATATTTTGCGGACGTAAAGGTGCTTTCGGCTAGTCTTAATACATACGGTGCGGACTATGAGCTGGAGATACAGGGCTTTTATTCCAGAGACGGAGAGAAAATAAGCGGAAGCATCACCCTTGAAAGCTCCACGCCGTATATACTCCAGGAAAACAGAGAATACCTGCTGCCGCTGGCTAGGGACGGAGAGGATTGGTACATCACCTTTGAGAACGCTCCCCAGATAGAGATAACGCTGGACGGAGGTGCGGTTTTCCACAACGGCTGGGATTCTCTAGGCGAAAATTCACGCACGGTGGATAAGGCAGAGCTTGGGCAAAACGATTTTTACTACGACAGAATGAAATACTGTGACCAAAAGGATCTTCAGGGATTTATCGAAAGCTGGCAGGAAGCCTAGCGCTTTCCTCCGGCATTAACAGACCTCTACGGAAGCTTCTGGTGAGGTCTGTCGAAGAAAGGACGGAACAACTATGAAAAAGAGATATGACAGATTAATGAGAACAGCGGCAGCAGCCGTATCGGTAATACTGACAGCGGTCATGCTTGGCTCCTGCGGAAACGACGGATCTGACAGCAAGGGTGGAGGACCCTATAGATCCGATGTCGGAACGCAGCAGGAAAATATCACGGGAAATAACAGGTATGATATGAATACCAACGACGGCATGGCTGAAAATGATAATAAAACCGCAGAAGACTTCTATGATGCGGAATTTGACGCTCCGGAAATGAACGACGGTCTGTATGCGGAGGAATACAACAAGATCATAGAGAACGAGTTTAAAAGCGTTGCAGAATATCCCCTTTCAACATTTTCCACAGACGTTGACACCGCTTCCTTTACCAATGTAAGGCGTATGATCGACAACCGTGAGGAGATCAATCCCGATGCCGTAAGGACGGAGGAGTTTATAAATTATTTCAAGTATAGCTATCCACAGCCGGAAAACGGCGACAGGATATCCATAACTACCGAGCTTTCCGACTGTCCGTGGAATGAGGATTCAAAGCTTATGCTGGTTGGACTTCAGGCGGAGGAGATAGAAACACGGGATATAGATTCCAATATCGTATTTCTTATCGACGTGAGCGGTTCAATGAGCGCATATGACAAGCTGCCGCTGGTACAGCAGGCGTTTTCAATGCTGGCGGGAAATCTTAACGAAGGGGACACCGTTTCTATCGTTACCTATGCAGGAAGCGACGAGGTAGTGCTGGAGGGTACCAGCGGAGCAAAATCAGATTACATCTGCGAATGTCTCAACAGTCTTACAGCAGGCGGAGCAACAGCGGGAGCGGACGGAATAAATACCGCCTACGACATCGCCGAGAGATATTTCATAGAAGGCGGAAACAACAGGGTCATTCTGGCGACGGACGGCGATCTGAATGTGGGAGTATCCTCTGAGGAGGGGCTTACAGAGCTTATTGAAGAGAAGCGGGACAATGGCATATTCCTGTCCGTGCTTGGCTTCGGCACGGGAAATTACAAGGACAACAAGCTGGAGGCTCTTGCAGACAACGGAAACGGAAACTACGCTTATATAGACAGCGTTGACGAGGCGGAGAGAGTCCTTGTAACGGAAATGAGCGGTACTCTCTACACCGTTGCCAAGGATACAAAGGTACAGGTGGAGTTCAACCCTGCAAACGTGGCGTATTACAAGCTGGTAGGCTACGAGAACAGGCTTCTTGATGACGAGGATTTCGAGGACGATACCAAGGACGCAGGCGATGTAGGCTCCGGACAGCAGGTGACTGCGCTGTATGAGATAATCACGGCTGACGGTGCAAAGCTGGGCGGCTCGGGAAAAACTCTGAAATATCAGTCGGACGTAAGCTACCCTGTCAGTGAAAATCAGTCCGCAGAGGGACTTGAGGGAGAGCTGCTTACCGTTTCGGTAAGATACAAGGAGGCTGACGAGGACGAAAGCAGGCTTATAGATAAGGCTGTCACTCTTGATTCATATGTTTCATCGGAAAAAATGGGGGACAATATGAGACTTGCGGCAGGCGCAGCGGAATTTGCCATGACTCTCAGAAACAGCAGCGCCGAAAAGCCGTTTACCATGCAGCAGATAAGAGATACCGTTACGGGGATAGCTCCCGACGCAAACGAGCTTCTCAGCATGATATCGGATTATGAGATTTATTACGGCAACAACGGGTAACGAAAAAGACAGCAGCTCCGCATGATATGTGTGCGGAGCTGCGTTTTTAGTTATTTCGTGCAAAGGTCTTTTCCGTCATAAATATCATCAGCAGGAAAAATGCCGCCATGTAAAATGGCATCAGTCTGAGACTTATGTGATTTGCGATCAGTCCGAAAAGGGGAGGCATAAAGGTCGAGCCGACATATGCGCTTGCCATCTGTATGCCGATGATCGCACGGGAATTTTCTGCGCCGAAATTCGACGGCGTTGAGTGTATGATACATGGATAGATCGGCGCACAGCCTATCCCTACCGTTATAAATCCCGCAAGTGCAGGGATATCCGATCTTACGGGCAGCATGATGAACAGCGTTCCCAGAAGAGCGATAGCAGTGCCGAGCCTTATCATGTTTCTGTCTCCCAGTCTGTCGGAAATAAATCCCGCCGCAAAACGTCCGGAGGTAATGCCTATAAAGAAAAGTGAAGCGAAAGCGGCAGCGGTTTTTTCCGGGATATTTCTTACGCCCACAAGATAGCTGCTGGTCCAGAACATTGCAGTGGCTTCAGCCGCACAGTAGGAGAAAAAGCCTATCAGCAGACAGGGCACTCCCTTTATGCTGACAGCTCCCTTTATCCCCACGACCTTTTCCTTATCGGAGCTGCTGCTTTCAACGCCGTTTATTTTCCATACAGGAAGCGTTACGGCGAGGACGATAACTATGCCGAGCTGTATGAACGAAACTGTCCTATAGCCGCTGTTCCAGCCGGAATGTGCGAGAGCATAGCTCATTATGTAAGGGCTGACGATCGTTCCCACTCCCCAGAAACAGTGGAGCCAGCTCATATGGCGGGAGCTGTAGTGCAGTGAAACGTAATTGTTCAGCGCAGCGTCTATAGCCCCCGCACCAAGTCCGTAGGGGATACCCCACAGGCAAAGCTGCCAGAATTCCGTTACGGTGGAAAATCCGAAAAGTGCGGCTGCCGTAAGAAAAACGCTTACAGTCGTTACAGCCCTTGTACTGAGCAGCCTTGTTATCCTTTCCGACATCAGACTTGAAATTATCGTGCCGCCTGAAATTATCATTGAAATAAATCCCATGTACGATACCGGAACGTCAAAGCTTTGTCTCATGACAGGCCATGCCGCCCCCAGCAGAGAGTCCGGAAGTCCCAGACTTATAAAAGCAAGATAAATTACCGAAAGTAAAAGCAAATACATATTTTCCTCCGTAAACGCCTTAAAATTCGATCCTTCTGTACGAGTCGATCGCTCCCTTGCGGGTAACGCTTTCGCCGCAGAATCTGTTTGCAAAATCAAGACATTTTTTCAGCTGATCTTCTCTCATTGCGGAAAGCCCCTCAGGCGTTATACCCAATGAGCATAGCGCATACAGCAGCGAACCGATAAATCCGTCTCCTGCGCCCGTAGTGTCTGACGCAGCCACTCTTTCGCTCTCGGAATAAGCCTCTGCGGATCTTGTAAAGGCGTATGCGCCGTCCTTTCCGCAGGTATACACCACAAGCTTTACCTCTTCCGTAAAAAGCTTCGGCAGAGCCGCCCTTATGTCCTTTTCTCCCGTTATAAATTCGAGCTCCTCGTCGGAGATCTTCACAATATCGGACCTTGGGATAAACTCGTTCACGGTACGGCAAAGAGCCTTTTTGTCCTCCCAGAGCATAAAACGGAGATTGGGGTCAAAGCTAATTATCGCCCCCGCCTGCTTCGCAAGCTCTATGGCTTTTACATGGGCTTCCTTCATGGGGAAATCTCCTAAGGATACGGAACAGAAATGCAGCGCATAGGCGTTGTCGAACCACTCCCTTTTGAGCTGCTTTGCCGAAAACAGCATATCGGCAGACGGCTTTCGGTAGAAGGAGAATGTTCTGTTGCCGTTGTCGGCAAGGCTTACAAAAGCAAGGGCAGTGTTTGCCTTGTCCGTAAAGCTTATGCAGGAGGTATCCACGCCGTAGCCTTCAAGCTCCTTTGCGATCTTATGACCGAAAGGGTCGTCGCCCAGCTGTGTGATGATCGCAGAGCTTCCGCCCAGTACAGAGTACGCTCCGCAGACGTTGGCGGGAGCGCCGCCGCATTTCGGGGAAAAGCTCTCCACCCGTGAAAAATCACAGCCCGTCTGCTGCGGGATAAAGTCGATAAGCGCTTCGCCTATTGCTATAAGACGGTCTTTCATGCCTTAGTCCTCCTTTAAAAAATTCCTTAGCGCTGCGCTTACACTGCCTGAAACGGTAAGCCGCACGCTTTCGCCGTCAGGATAAAATCTCGTGCCAAAAACCGTTTCCCCTCCGTTAAGGTATATTTCAAGACTGGACATATCGGCGATAATGCGTATATCCTCAAGCTTTCCGATAACGGCTTTTCTTTCAGTGCGTCCGCAGCCGTAAAGCTCGTCGGCGAATACAAGGCGGAATATTTTCTCCGACGGAACGTATTCAAGCCTGAGTCTGCCGTCAAGCTCCGCCGTGAATTTTCCGTCAGCCCTTGTCGAAAAGTCAAAGGGAAGTTTTACCTCGGAGGTCTCTCCGTCAGAAAGAGATTTTTTTTCGCCGAACAGTCCGTTAAGCTCTGCAACGGGATTCTGAGCCAGTCTGCCGTTTTCCAGCACGGTGATCTCCCTCGGGAGAGTCAGACAGTGCTGCCAGCCCAGCGCAGTGGTCGCATTGCCGTAATCCGCCTGGTTGTCCATTCCCATCCAGCCTATCAGTACCCTTCTGCCGCCGGGAGCCTCGAAGGTCTGCGGGGCGTAAAAGTCAAAGCCCATGTCCCATTCGTAAAATTCCTCCGGAGCGTTGTCCTCCAGCGTTCCGCTCAGAGTGAAATAGCCCGACTGAAAAACATTCTGAAATTTTGTATCGAAGTGGGGAAGTCCCTGGGGAGAAACGCTGAGATATCCCTTTCCGCCGATGCTGAAATAGTCGGGACATTCCCACATATATCCGAAGTCCGGCTTGCTGACGCAGGTCACATAGCTCCAATTCTCGCCGTCGCCGGAGGTATATACCAGAACGCAGCCGTGATCGTCTGCCGTTCTCGCCCCCAGCACCATTTTCCACACGCCGTTTTCTATCCAGACCTTTGGGTCACGGACGTGGCAGGAGCAGAAATCGGGGTAATCGGGATTCCGCAGCAGCACCTGCTTTTCGCCAAAGTGTACTCCGTCGGCTGTGGATATGCGGATAACGTTTGCGCCCCTGCCGTTGGTCACATAGTTGAAATCGCCCTTTTCCTTGACATTTCCCGTATAGAAGATGTGAAGAATACCGCCGTTTTCCACTGCGCTGCCGGAATATACGCCGTTGCGTTCCTCCGGTATTTCAGGAGAGACAGCTATTCCCTCGTAGCTCATTGAGAAAAGCTCCCTGCCCTTGCAGTGTCCCCAGCAGCGGGGAGTTCTTCCCTCGGGAGATCCGGGGCTGTACTGGAAAAAGACATGGTATTCGTCCTTGAAAAAGCTTAGTCCGTTGGGGTCGTTGAGCCAGCCCTCCGGCGGTTCGATATGAAGCTTCTGTCTGAATTTTTCCATTTTATTCACCGACTTTTTTGAGATTAAGCAGGATATCCGACATTTTTACCGTTCCCTCAGCCGCCTGCTCTACCGAAGCATAATCGTCGGTATTGCTTACAAGCACGGGCGTGACCGTCTGATATCCCTTTCTTTTTATAAGATCCTTGTCAAAGGAGATAAGGGTCTGTCCCTTTTTAAAGCTGTCTCCCTCGCTGACATGGGCGGTGAAGCCTTTTCCGTCAAGCTCTACGGTGTTTATCCCGATGTGGATAAGCAGCTCAGTACCGTTTGAAAGCTTCAGACCGATAGCGTGTTTTGTATCGAAAAGCGTTTCGACTGTTCCGTCCATGGGAGCTGTTATCTTTCCCTCACTGGGTTCTATTGCAGCTCCGAGTCCCAGTATGCCCTCCGCAAAGGTGGCGTCGGGAACGTCTTTAAGGGGAATCACCCTTCCGCTGAGAGGAGACGGGATAACGCTGCCGCCCTCCGGGATCTCTGCGGCTGCTGCTCCCGCCGTGCTGTTCTGCTTTGCTGTACTTCCTCCGCCGGACGCCTCTGCCCGCACCCTGTCCGTTCCGAAAAACCACGTCAGAATAAAGGCTGCAGCCATTCCTATGCTCATGGAAACAATATATTTAAGAGGGTGATTCAGCGTAAGGAGAATTGCGAAAATTCCCGTAACGCCTGTGGCAGTCGCACCCAGACTCAGTATGGAAGCGGTCATTGCTCCGCAGGCGCCGCCGATCGAACCGAATATAAAGGGCTTGACATAGCGCAGGTTTACTCCGAAGATAGCAGGCTCGGTTATTCCCAGCATACATGAAAGCGCAGAGGGATAAGCCATTGAGCGGGTCTTGTTGCTTTTGCTTCTTATCGCAACGGCAAGGCAAGCTGCTCCCTGAGCCATATTTGCCGCAGAGGCAAGAGGCAACCAGTAGGTCACCCCGAATTTTGCAAGCTGTCCCACGTCTATCACCGTGTACATATGGTGTATACCCGCAACGACCGTTGAGGAATAGAATGCGCCCATTATGAACGAGCCTATTCCGAAGGGGATAGCAATGAGCTTCTGAACGCCGTCTATAATGCCGTTTTCCAGCGCAACGAATACTGGTCCGATAAAGGTATATACCGCAAAGCCCGTGACTGTAAGGCTGACCAGCGGCGTAACGAACAGATCTATGATGTCGGGTACGATCTTATGAAGCTTTTTCTCGATAGACGCAAGGATAAACGATGCGATTATTATCGGGATAACGTGACCCTGGTAGCCTACCATGTGGACATCGTAAAGTCCCAGGATAGAAAAGGATTTGTCGTAACCGGCAGACGCAGTCCATGCGTTCTGAAGCTCGGGGTGGATAAGGAACATTCCTATTACGGCGCCCAGATAGGGATTTCCGCCGAAGACCTTAGTCGCCGAATAGCCTATGAGTATGGGCAGGAACGTAAACGCTGCGTTTGACAGCAGCTTGAAGATAGTGAAAACATAGCCGTCCGTATCAAGAGAAATAAAGCCGTTTGCGGACATGAAGTTCAGAGCCTCCATAATGCCCATGATAAGTCCGCCTGCGACTATCGCCGGGATAATTGGAACAAAAACGTCTCCAAGAGTCTTTATTAGCCGTTTGAACCAGCTCTGCCGGCTGGCTGCCGCAGCCTTTACGTCGTCCTTTGATGCGGCTTTGATATCCGCTTCACGGATAAATTCGTCGTATACCTTGTTTACCGTTCCTGTGCCTATGATGATCTGGAGCTGTCCGGACGCCTCGAATACGCCTTTTACAACGTCGATGCTTTCAAGTTCCTCCTTGCGTACCTTTGCGTTGTCAGCGATCACAAGCCTTAGTCTTGTGGCGCAGTGAGCGGCGCTTATCAGATTTTCTTTTCCGCCTGTTGCCGACAGGATATCTGCCGCAGATTTTCTGTAATCCATAAAATAATCCTCCCTGTTATGTATTTTTTCAGGTCCTGAAATAGCTCTGTCTGTTTCGTTTATTTTATGGAGCTGCTCTCACTTGATGATCATATTTTACAGTATACGGCAGTATTTGACTATTGAAATGACCGATCGGTTTCTGATCGGTTTCATGTTTACTTTACCATATTTCAGAATGTAAGTCAAGATAAGCCGTTAACATTTTATAGTATACCCGAAATCCATTAAATATAAGGACGCAGATGAAAAAATCGTCAGCTACGGCAATATTGACAATATGTTAAATATGCTTTATAATAAATATAAAGGAAATATGCACACAACGGTTATGCGGTGTTGCATTAAGGCAACACCGCACAAAGACCGCCTGACGGCTTTGTACGCCATATGCTTGCATTATTTTCCGTCATATCGCACAGAAACTCCTTGAAATACGACAGTATTCCTGCGTTGTTTCTGTACGATCTGACGAAAAATCTGACTGCGCATCTGCCGCACAATCTTTGTGCGGTGTTGCCTTAAACAAATGAAATTCTGAACGGAGGAACCCAATTGAACGAAAAAATAAAGCTTCTCGCAGATAATATTGAAAAGGTGATCGTGGGAAAGCGTGAGCCTATACTTAAAATAATTACTGCCATGCTGTGCGGCGGACACGTTCTTATCGAGGACGTACCGGGTGTGGGAAAGACTCAGCTTGTGTCAGCTCTGGCAAGATCGGTGGACGGAAAATTCAACCGTATACAGCTTACGCCCGACGTTATGCCCTCCGATATCATCGGGTTTTCCATGATAGATCAGTCCACCCGTGAGCTTGAATATAAGGAGGGTGCGGCTATGTGCAACTTCCTGCTGGCTGACGAGATAAACCGTGCTTCACCGAAATCCCAGTCCAGTCTGCTGGAGGTCATGGAGGAGCATCAGATATCCATAGACGGGCAGACGCATATCCTTCCCAGTCCCTTTATGACCCTTGCAACGCAGAACCCTGTGGAGACCTACGGTACCTATCATCTCCCCGAGGCGCAGATGGACAGGTTTATTATGAAGATATCCATGGGCTACCCCTCTTACGAGGACGAGCTTAAAATTATGGAAAACGGCGAATCCTCCGTATCCGCCAAGGATCTTAAGGCGGTAATGACCACCGAGGACGTATGCAGTCTTATTGGCTATGCCGCACGGGTAACGGCTGCACCGAGCATAAGAAAATATGTTCTGGATATAGTTACGGCTACGAGAAATTCCGACTGGATCAAGCTGGGCGTTTCTCCCAGAGGAAGCATTGCGCTGCTTAAGGCGTGCAAATGCTACGCCTTTGTTATGGGAAGAAATTATGTCACTCCCGACGATGTAAAGGCGATAATGAAGGACGTCCTTGCTCACAGGCTAATGCTGTCGCCCAAGGGAAAATCCTCCTTTGAGACCTGCGGAGACGCTCTGGAGGCGATCGCCATGACGGTGACCTCTCCGGTCAGTGCGGAGTGACGGTATGAAAAGTTTTTTAAGCTATCTGCTGTGTATTCTTACCGCCGCACTGCTGACCTACGAAATAAGCGGTACCGGGGGAATATTCATTATTATACTGCTCAGCTCCGCTCTTGCGGTGTCAGCCGCCGTGCTGATAGTATCCGCAAGGTCGGTGAAGGTGGATATAAAGCTTTCCACCTCTATCGTAGGCAAGGGGGACGGCTTCGACGCCGAGATCTGCGTCAGAAAAGGCACGCTGCTGCCTACCTGCTTTGTGGAGCTTGACCTTGGCTTTACACCCAACGTGGAGCCTCAGGCAGATAAGGTGAAGCTGCGCATCATATCCGCCTCACGGGACGGAGACGTTATCCGTGTGCCCTTTAAAGCGGCTCTTTCCGGCTGCGGCAGGGTGTGGGCTGAGTCGGTGACGCTTATGGATTATCTGGGGATATTCAGAAAAAAATTCCATGCGGAAAACGGCGGCTGCGAGATCAGGATAATCCCCTCGATTCCCGATACGGGTTCCCAGACGCAGGTGCTGAGATCCACCTCCGAAAACGCTTCCTTTGACGACAGCGACGAGGAATCGGACGAGACGGCTGTGGGTCTGACCGGCATACCGGGCTACGAGCACAGGCAGTATGTAAGCGGCGACCCGCTTAAGAGGATCAACTGGAAGCTTTCGTCAAAAAGGGACGTGCTTATGGTGCGTCTTGACGAAAAGGTGTCCGCTTCCAGTCAGGTGTTCCGCCTTGATTATCCCGAAAGGGAGCAGGCGGACAGGGCTTATTACGAAAATGCCGATCTTATAACGGAGGCAAGTCTGGGTATGATGGCTATGCTCCTTAGATCTGGCTTTGAGAGCGAATACAATTTTTATCTTGACGGCTGGGAGTGTGTGAAGATCCGTGACGAAAAGGATCTGGTGTATCTTCAGGAACGGCTTGCGGGTATCAGACCGTATCCGCCCGAGCACAGACTTCCCGACCATGATATAAACAAAAAGGGAAAGGCTCAGCTTTGCTTTACCGTCTGCATGGGTGACATGAACAGGGAGCTTGCCGTGCTGCTGGGGGATTTTACAGGCTCTCTTGCAGTATCTGAGGCAAGCGGAGTGGGCAAGGTCAGAAATGATACGTGGAGCATAAATAAGGATTTTGAGTTTACCAAAATGCAGTAAGGAGGAGTAAGCTTGACTTTAAGCAGGAATAAAATAACACAAAAGCTTGCCTTCCTGACAGAGAGGTATTTTCTGCCGCTGCTGCTTGGCACAGTGGTTATGAATATTATATTCAGGACTTATATGCGTTTTGACTCGGGCAAAGCAACGGCTCTTTTTGCCGTATATGAGATCCTGCTGTTTTTTATATTTGAAAAGATCAAGCCCAGAAAGGTGGTAAGGGGCTTTGTCTATATCGGTATTGCGGCGGTCATACTGCTTATAAGCCGCAGGCTGATCGCAGCCGGATATTATTCCACCGGCACAGGCTTTATCGACTGGTTTTATGTAAACAGTCAGGAAAGCGGAGACGTCAGGGAATACCTGTACTTTGTTTTTCTGGGATTCGGATTTTTTATAACCTCTATACTTTATTATTTCACAGTGTACCGTTTCCGCAGCTTCGGCATGATGCTGGTCATTCTTTTTCCCTTTGTGATATACGGAAAAAGGGACGACAATATTTCTACACTGAGCATTACCTTTATGCTTACGGTGTTTCTGGCGCTTATGGTACATCAGCGGCAGACCTCGGACGACGTAAAGAAATATGCGGTGATAAATTCCTCGTACGCTGCTGCCGTTGCACTTTTTGTAACCTTCACAGCCGCTGTGGCAATGGTGCTGCCCAAGCCGGAATATGAGTCCCAGCTGGAAAAAAACGCCGGGATATTCGATATGACGGTGAACACCAATACAACGGAATACGACGATCTGAACGATGAGTCCTCGCCGAGATTCGGGGCGAACGCAACAGGCGAGGTGCTGTTCAGGGCAAGATCCTCCGGAGACGAGGATATCATCTACTTCCGGCGGCAGTCCTTTGATATTTTTACCGATGACAGCTGGTGGCTCAACGATGACTTTGATATGTATTACTCCACCTCTGACGGAGACGATATCGAGGTAAATTCTCCCGAGTATCTGTATACCCTTATGAAAAAGCTGGCTGATACGGGGAAATACGAAAGCTACGGTCTTACTGCAGAGCTTTTTGCGGGAGATCCTTTTTCCGACAGGAGCTGGCTCAATCTTTCAAGCACCTCCTACAGCCCTACCTATATCCCTGCACCTCTTATGGTGCGGACCGAGGCTCTTACCTACGCTTATAAGAACTATCACGGTGAGACCTTCTACGACGGCTTTGAAAAGCAGTATTCCGGACTTGGGGTAAGCTACAGCTACGTCCGTGAGGATACCACTGTCAGGGACTACGTCAGAAGTCTGCCCCTGGACTGGGAGAGCTTTTCCAAGCTGATCGAGGAGGCGTATCTTGACGGTGATCTGACAAAAGGGCAGTATTACAATTTTACCAAGCTGTACAGCAACTATACCCGCATAGACGAAAGCTCTCCGGAAATGGAGAAGCTTGCTCATGAAATAACCGACAGGTACGAAAGCGAATATGACAAGGCTCAGGCTCTGGTGGACTATTTTGAGGATAACGGCTATATCTACGATCTGGAATACGAGCCGGAGGACGAATCTATCGAATATTTTCTCTTCGAGAGCAAAACAGGCTCCTGCACCAGCTATGCCACCTCTATGGCGCTTATGGCGAGAATGGTTGGGCTGCCTGCCAGATATGTGGAGGGCTTCGCCGCATATGAAAAGGCTGAGGACGGAGCTTTCATTGTCAGGGACAGCCACGCCCATGCCTTTGTGGAGGTCTATATAGCGGGCGCAGGCTGGGTGACCTTCGATCCTACCGTTCCGGGCTATATGCAGGACTACTCCGGCGGCGGAGGGGGGAACGCAGGAGAAATACTGTCCAAATTTATGGACTATTTCAGCAGGATCGTCCTTTTTCTCGGCGTGATATTCGTGCTTGTGTTTATCGTGCTGCTCGACCGTATTGCGGAGCTGTTTTTCAGGCTCTCTCTTATGTTCAAAAAGGATCTGTGCAAAAAGACAGCATCGCTGTACAGACGTATCATAAGACTGCTGGAGCTTTCCTCGGGCAAGCGGTTCAGGGGATATTCCCCCCGTGAGACGGAGGAGTATGTAAGAGACAGGCGTGAAGCAGATGTTTCCGCAGTCGTAGAGCTTTTTGAAAAGAGCTGCTTCGGCGGATATCTTCCCTCCGACGTGGAATACAGGCAGGCATATGCTGCGTATAAGGCGGCATGGAAAGCCCTTGCGGACAAAAAACGCAGAAAAGCGCAGAAGCAAAAATAAGCAAGAAAAAATCGGCGCACCGTACGCTCAGACCGGAAACCCCGGCAGCGAAACGGCTGCGCCGATATATTCTTCATAAGACTGTTCAGAGATCCCTGCGGATCTTTTTGTATTTTTCAAATTCTTCGGTCAGGACCTCTATGCATTTTTCCAGACCCTCCGGCGAAAACTCCAGATGATACTCCGCCGCATATCCGTTTGCCTTGTCAAAGCACATCATGCCGTACCAGACCACGGCGTACAGCTCGCTTTTTTCTTCGTCCTCCGGTTTTCTTTTTTTTGGTATTATCCTGTAATTAAAGGTTTTATACAAGCTGCCCGTCCAGATGTTTTTCTCGTCGAAAAATGTAAAGGTGGGCAGATCGAAATATCCGTGCAGCAATAGTATCAGCTCCTTTGACTTTATTTTATCATATTCTCAGCGGAATTTCAAGTGCATATGAAAACATTATTTCTTAGAAACTACTGATCAAATCTTAGCTGCCTCGCATATAAACGTATTTATGTGTCTCTCCCCCAGCTTTTGACGGGGAGAGACACGGAAATCAATTTTCAAAATACCAAACAAAATCTTTGTATATATTTGTTGTCCTTTCCCCGCCGTACGGCGGGGAAAGGACAACTCAGGCTTCTATATTCCGGTCAAAAGTAAGATGTATTGCCTTAATCGTTAAAATTGATTTCCGTGAGGGAGAGATACATTGATCAGCATTTTTCTTATCTCATTGAAACAAAAAACATTGGATATTTTTGTGCGATATGTATATTGGACAAATCCGAAAGATGTGTTATAATTATTATGTATAGTATCAGATTTTTTTCTTGAAAGGAAAACTTAATATGAGTGTAACTATAAAAGATGTGGCGAGAGAGGCGGGCGTTTCGGTCGCTACGGTGTCAAGAGTACTCAACGGCAGCTGCAACGTTTCGGAGGACTCCGCCAAGCGGGTGAACGAGGCGATAGAAAAACTGAATTATTCTCCAAATTTCCTGGGCAGAAATCTCAGGAAGTGCGAGACTAACGTTATTCTCTGCATTATGCCTACCTCCGAGCATTCGCTGTATTCAAAGATCGTTATGGGAATGCAGTCCTACGCCGCAAAGGTAGGGTACGATATCATTACCGCAGTATCTTACGGTACCACTGCCGCCGAGATCAGACAGCTCAGTATGCTTTTTAACAAGACCGTTGACGGTGCAGTCCTGCTGGGTACTCAGCTGGACGCCGAAACGATCAACAATCTTGCAGAAAATTATAACATTGCGTTGTGCTGCGAGGGTATAACGGGCGCAGATGTCCTTACCGTTGCGGTGGATGACGAGCAGGCTGCATACGACGCAGTGACGGCTCTTGTACGTAAGGGCAAGAGAAAGATTGCGTTTATAGGCACAAATTCCTCCGCCATATCCTCTACTGCAAGAGAAAACGGCTATAAGCGTGCTCTTGCCGATTCGGGCATCGCACTCAGGGAGGATTATATTTTCAGAGGCACCTACGATTATGAATGCGGAGCGCAGGCTTTTGAGGAGTTCAGCGCTCTGGAGGACAAGCCGGAAGCAATATTTGCGGTATCAGACCTTCTTGCCATTTCTGCTATACACAAGGCTGTGGATATGGGCGTTAAGGTAGGCGAGGACGTAGCTGTCATGGGCTTTGACAATATTTCCATGTGCGAGATGATGCTGCCGACGGTATCCACCGTGGAGCAGCCCTGCGGCAAAATGGGAGAGCTTGTTGTTGCAAAGCTTATAGAGAATATCAATTCCTCCGTTAAGGACAGCAAATATTATACGGTGGAGCATAAGGTCATACTCAGGCAGTCTACGGGAGACTGAGCTTGCAAATGTCCCGTAATTTTATAATATCACGCCACAGTCTGCCTTTAAACGGCAACGATTACATGACAGAGTGCGGTCAGGAGGAAACTGTATGAATAAAACACGGATCATTGCGGCGGCAGCAGCTGCGGTCATTGCTGCCGGAACAGCCGGCTGCGGAAAATCCGATGAAAGCTCTGTGAAACAGTCGGATTCGTTTGCAGAAAAGGTCGATGTATTTGAAAATGACGCAAAAGGCGGCGAATCAGAATACGACAAGCTGGAGGAGCTGAGCGGAGAGGAAGGAGAGCTGGAGTGGCTTTCCTACTACGATCTTAATCCTACCAGAAGCCAGCCGGAGAAAAGCACCAATCTGGCTCTTTTTGAGAAAAAGGGCGGAAAAATAATCTATGCCCAGACAAGCTCCATGAAAAAATACGACGATCTGGCAACAAGGCTCATGGCGAACGATCCGCCGGATATGTTCGCATACGAGCAGAAAATGACTTTCCCTGCCAACTGCGTAAAGGAGATGTTCCAGCCGATAGACGACGCTATCGACCTGAACGATCCCATGTGGGCGGACGTAAAGGACACTGCGGAGGATTTTACTCTGGGCGGAAAGCATTATGTTCTGCCTATCGCCTACGGTGCGCTGTCGATCCTGACCTACAATAAGGATGTCATAGAGGCGGAGAGCTTTGAGGATCCTTACGATCTGTATATGGCGGGAGAGTGGGACTGGAACGCATGGTACGATATGATGGAGGAATACTGTGAGGGAGCTTCTGCCGATGAGGACCGCTACGGAGTCAACGGCTGGTTTGCGCCGTTTATTTTCCAGTCAACAGGCAAAACGCTGATAAACTACAATGCCGAAAATGACGAGTATGAGGCTAACCTTTTCGATCCAGATCTGGAAAGAGCGGCGGATCTGCTTTACGACATACAGAAAAAGGGCTACTATTATTCCGACTGGGTGGGTTCAGCTTCTGACGCATTCAAGAAAAACATACTGTTCTACGGAATGGGCGACTGGGCGGTAACTCCAAAGGAAGGCGACAAGTGGGGAATAGTTCCCATGCCCAGGGATCCCAACAGGGACGAGCAGTATACCACGGTATCTATAAACGCCTTTATGTGGGTAAGAGGCTCCGAAAAGGACAAGGCGTACAGGCTGTGGAACCAGTGCGCAAAGATGGCTCAGTCAGATCCTGAATTTAAGGAGATCGGCAAGAAAAAGTTCTTTGAAAACAAGCCCTACTGGTCTGAGGAGATGTATCAGATCACCTATGAGGAGGTAACGTCTGAGCGATTTATCAAGCTCAACGACCCGGGCTACGGCATATCCACGGCACTTTCGGACGACGACGCTGCCACCAACGATTCCAAGGAGGCTATAATCCCGTTTATGTATTCGTCGGTCATGAAGTCTGACGAAAACGGAAAGCAGTATACATGGGCAAAGCTCAGGGAGACATATAAGCCTACCATAGACAGCGAGCTTAAGACGTTCAATGATTCTTACCACAGCTTTATCTCAAAATAAAAGTAAACCGCCCCGGTCATGCGATCGGGGCGTTATTGCTGCACTGTTATGCTTCGGCTGTGGGGGAGCTTTTATCAAGGGACGTGAATATCCTGTGAAGAACGATCACAGCGGCAGCGGCAAGAATGACCTCCGCCGTGAGCTGAGCGTATGCAAGTCCGTACAGCGGAAATGCCCGGTTAAGGACGTACAGAGCGGGTATTTCCAGAATGATCTTTCTCATTACAGCAAAAATAAGCGATCTTCCGCCCATTCCGCAGGACTGGAACACTCCCACGGCAATGAAATCCACGCAGAGAAAGGGAAGTGCAAGGCACATTCCGTGTAGAAAGCGTGAGCCGTAGGAAACCACTGCCCTGTTTTTCATAAACATGGATATAAGCCCCTCCGAGCAGAAGTAATACACAGCCGTGAGAACAAGCAGAAAGGAAACGGCTATTGTAATGGAAAAGGTCACCGAGCCTTTCATACGCTTGAAGTTTCCGGAGGAATAATTATAGCTTACCAGCGGCATGATACCCTGCGAAAGTCCCAGAGCAACATAAAGGGGTATCATATTGATCTTCTGTGCTATGCCCATTGCCGCAACGGCGTCGGAGCCGAAATCCGAGGTGAAGTTATTGAGCACGGTCATTCCCGTGACGTTGAGCAGGTTCTGTATTGCAGCGGGTATCCCAACTGCGCAAATTCCGAAAACGATGCTCTTTCTGAAACGCAGCATTCGGGGATCGATGCAGATAAATGTGGAGTCTTTTTTCTTTTTCAGGAGTATGAAGAAATAACAGCAGGCTGCGCAGTTTGAGATAAATGTGGCAAGTCCTGCACCTGCCGCTCCCATTCCCAGAAACCGGGGAAGAATAAAAAACGGATCAAGGATAATGTTCAGCAGACAGCCGCACATCGTACCAAGACTTGCGTGCAGCGAAGCTCCCTCAGATCTTACCATGTATGCAAGCACCACGTTGAGTATCGCCGGGACTGCTCCGAACACAGCAGTCCATTTAAGATATCCGGCGGTTGCGGAAAAGGTCGACGGGTCGGCGCCAAGCATATCAAGCAGAGGCTTCTGGAACACCCCGCACATCACTGATATAAGCGCTCCGCACAGCAGTGAGCAGTAAAAGCCTATTACGGAGCTTCTTCGCACCGTTTCGTGATCCTTTTTTCCCAGCGCACGGCTCATCATGCTGGAGCTGCCAACGCCGAAAAGATTGTTCACCGCATTGAACGCCAGCAGTACGGGAGCCGCCAGAGTGACCGCAGCATTCTCAACTGCGTTGTCAAGCATTCCCACAAAATAGGTGTCTGCAAGGTTGTATATTACCATTACCAGCGAGCTTATTATGGTAGGCACCGCCAGTGTCATGACCGCCTTTGGTATGGGAGTTTCTTCAAAGAGCTTCATTTTTCCTGAAAATTTCAATGTCACTTTCTCCTTAATGTATAATGCTTCTTGCTTTTGATAGGACTAAACAAAAGCGGGCGGATCTCAGTCCGCCTCGCAGTTAACGGTATCCTATTGCTTATACTCCTCAGAGAGTACCTGATCCACCCAAAGCACAAGGCTTACGAAGCTTTCTTTGTCAAGACGTGAAAAATACTTGTTCATGGGCTGATCTCCGTGTGCGGCGCTGTCGGTGAGACAGTAGCCGTCCGCCGAAACCGTGATGACGGTCTTGTCCTTGTCCGTGCCAAGCTCTATCTGGATAAAGTCAAGAGCAGGATCCTTGCTGGGTGATTTCACCGAGCCGCTTTGTCCGAAGCTTTTTATGATCTTGTTAAGCTCACTGTAATGGGAGCTGTCCAATATGTAGCATTCTCCGTAAACGCTGCCTACCTTAAGGCGGACAAAGCCGTACGCTCCGTTAAAGATAGTGTAGTTGTAGTATTTGTCAATGCATATAAAGTAGTAGGAGCTGTCCTTAGTCGCCTTGTAGTAGCCGCTGAACACCTTTGTGGTGTCAACGTCGCCTATGTCAAGCTCCTCCACCGAATCCCACGAGCCAAGCTCCGCTCCGTCCTCCGCAGCCTTGCCGTTAGGAAGAACGATATCGAATACCTTTTTCTCCGCTGCGGGATCTGACGTACCCTCGGCTGCTTCAATGGCTCTTTCGGATATCTTTATGTTGTCCGGACTGTAGCTGAAATCCGGATCCATCGTAACTCTGCCGGTATCGTCAAAGCGGGCATGATCGTCAGGAGAATTAAGCTCCTTATCCCGTGAAAGCACCAGCAGTCCGTAAGAGCCTGCGGTGATCTCAGTATAGGTGTCCGCAGGGATGATCACTTCACCGTTAAGGTCAAGCAGTCCCTTGTATTTGCCCTCTTTGAATACGTACAGGACGCTGCCGATGACCGATGTGCATTCGTAGCCGTCAAATGGCTGCTCCTCCGGCTCGGTCACATAGGCGTTTCGGTCAAAGCTGGAATAAACGGGATTGGCAAGCATATCCGGCAGCTTTATATCCTCAAGGAACTCCGGGAACTCATAGGTCTTAAGCTCCACCTTGCCTGGAGAAGTCTTGACCTCCTCAATCGCAGATGTGGTAGTCTGAGTCTTTGCTCCGCCGGTCTTTCCGCCCTCGCACGCCGTGATGCACAGCGTCATGGCTGTCAGGCAAAGTAATGCCGTTATTTTTTTTGTTTCAAGCATTTAGTATGTCTCTCCTTATCTGTTTTGTCGTCTTTATACATTATAATATAATCCGCAGCATTTTGCAAGAGCCTTATAAAATTTTTTCGCATTGACCTCAGAGAGTATCCCCGAAGAAATATTATGAAAATGTTAAATATTCAAAAAGCTGTTTACATATCTTTTTATTTGTGATATACTTATTGAGTGGTATTGTTTTCATTTGTGTAAACGATACAATAATTCTGCTGCCGCACCCAAAAAAGTAGCGGCACAGTCAAGGAGGACATAATTAAATGGTCAGAGCAATTGTAGGCGCCAACTGGGGCGACGAGGGTAAGGGTAAGCTTACCGATATGATGGCTCAGGAGTCGGATATAGTTATCAGATTCCAGGGCGGCGCAAACGCAGGTCACACTATCGTGAACCACTACGGTAAATTTGCGCTGCACACGCTGCCGTCGGGAGTATTCTACGGCCATACTACAAATATTATAGGAAACGGCGTTGCGCTCAACATACCTGTTTTCTTTGCTGAGCTTAACGACGTTGTTTCAAAGGGCGTGCCTATGCCTAAGATCCTTATTTCGGACAGGGCGCAGATGGTCATGCCGTATCACGTTCTTTTTGATCAGTATGAGGAGGAGCGTCTGGGCAAGGCGAGCTTCGGCTCCACCAAATCGGGAATAGCCCCATTCTATTCGGATAAATACGCAAAGATAGGCTTCCAGGTGCAGGAGCTTTTTGACGAGGAGGCTCTTAAGGAGAAGATAAAGAGGGTCTGCGAGACAAAAAACGTTATTCTTGAGCATCTATACCATAAGCCTTCCATTGACGAGGGCGAGCTTTTTGATACCCTTATGAAGTACAAGGAAATGGTTGAGCCTTATGTGTGCGACGTTTCCTCTTATCTCTGGAATGCTATAAAGGAAGGTAAGAATATCCTGCTGGAGGGACAGCTCGGCTCTCTTAAGGATCCCGACCACGGAATTTATCCTATGGTCACATCATCTTCAACGCTGGCGGCTTACGGAGCGATCGGCGCAGGTATCCCTCCATACGAAATAAAGAAGATAGTTACCGTTGTAAAGGCGTATTCCTCAGCTGTGGGAGCGGGAGCGTTCGTTTCCGAGATCTTCGGCGAGGAGGCTGACGAGCTGAGACGCAGAGGCGGAGACGGTGGAGAGTACGGCGCTACCACGGGAAGGCCCAGACGTATGGGCTGGTTCGACTGCGTGGCTTCAAAGTACGGCTGCCGTATCCAGGGTACGACCGACGTTGCGTTCACCGTTGTGGACGTTCTGGGATATCTGGACAAGATCCCTGTGTGCGTGGGCTACGAGATAAACGGCGAGGTGACTACAGACTTCCCGACAACGGGACTTCTCGAAAAGGCAAAGCCTGTGCTTGAGGTCTTAGACGGCTGGAACTGCGATATCAGAGGTATAAAAAATTACAGCGATCTTCCCGAGAACTGTAAAAAGTACATAGATTTCGTGGAAAAGCAGATCGGCTTCCCAATTACAATGGTATCCAACGGTCCTAAGAGAGAGGACATTATTTACCGTGAAAGCAAGCTCTGACAGGCTTAGCGGATCGCTAATATAACTGATCATCGGTATACGGCGGACGGATCGGTCCCTGCCTGCAAAGCAAGCGTATTTGCAGGGCGGACATCCGTCCGTAATTGTTTATCCTGCGGTATATCGTCTCTGCGGGAAAATTCACAAAAAATTCTTTAACAAAATCAAATATTGATATAAATGTGCTATTGACAAACGTCACATAAGTGGTATAATATTTCATAGTTTAAAACCCTTCCGCTTGCCTTAACAGGTTCAGAAGGATCGTTTTCGGAGGAAAAAGCTATGGAAAAGCAAACCCGTGAGAAGTGTATCGCCGCAATGTACGAGATCTATCCGTTGAGCAGGAAGCTGGTTTTTGATACCTTCGACAAGAAAAAGTACGATATAACAAGAACTCAGCAGATAATCATGCTGTCCTTATCCGTTTCGGGGACTCTTAATATGTCCCAGCTTGCCGCAAAAATAAATACCTCCAACGAGCAGGCGACCAGAGCGGTGGCGCAGCTTGTGGACAGAGGGTTTATCGTCCGTATTCAGAATCCCGGCAACCGTAGAGTCATTAATATCAGGCTTACCGAGGAGGCGCAGATCTTTTTAAATAAGATGAAGTACGAGATCATGGACGATCTTATTAATAAGTTCTCGGAGATACCTGATGAGGAAATGGAAAGGCTTTATGAATCTCTCCGGCAGGTATCGGGTGTGCTTAAAAAGGTGATGGGGTAATGACTGGGAAAAAGGCTGTAAAAAGCAGCTGCGAAAGCTGTTCAAATTACGTTTACGATGAGGATTATGAAGCTTACGGCTGTATGGTCAGCTTAGACGAGGACGAGGTCTACAGGTTTTATAACGAGCCGGAATATTCCTGTCCATACTATAAGCTTGACGATGAATACGCAATTGTGAGAAAGCAAAATTAAGTGAATATTAACATTGCATGGGCGGATAATTATTTATCCGCCCTGCTTTTTGTGTCAGCGAAATTTCGTAATTTTCGTTGACACAGCCTTATTTATTTTTATGTGATTTACATAAACATACACCTATATCATAAAAAATAACTGTGAAAATGCATAGTTAATATAAAGAAAAATTATATAAAAGAGCGAAATTAATTTTAGTTATCGTTTTCATGAAAATTAATGCTTGACTGAAATATAAAATGAATCTATAATGTAATTACAGACAGTTTTGATACCATTTTAAAAGAGAAATTAACTTAATTAAGGGGTGTTTATGTTGAAAAAGGAAAAAGCTGTTTTTCAGGCTCTGAGGTCGTTTGTAGCGATCGTATTAGTCATCATAATGACTATCGGATTTCTCGAGCACACCACAGCGAGCGCAGCATCCGGCGGGTTTTATGTAAACGGTACGAGGATATGCGACGCAAACGGCAACGATTTTGTTATGAGAGGGGTAAATATTCCTCACGCATGGTTCAGCGACAAGACCGAAACATCTATAAGAGGAGCTGCTGATCTGGGAGCAAATACCGTAAGAGTCGTGCTTTCAAACGGCTCAAAGTATAACAAAACAAGCTACTCGGAGGTCAGCAATATCATAAACTGGTGTAGATCCAACAAGCTTGTGTGTATTCTTGAGGTACACGACGCAACGGGCAGCGACAGTACTTACGATCTGGACAGATGCGTTGATTACTGGATCGAAATGAAAAACGCTCTTAAAGGTACTGAAAAGTATGTTATTGTAAATATTGCCAATGAGTGGTACGGCAGCTGGGACGGCTCGGCATGGGCTGAAGGCTGCAAGTCTGCGGTAAGAAAAGTGAGAAATGCAGGCATTTCAAATATGCTTATGATCGACAGCGCAGGATGGGGTCAGTATCCCGATTCGATAAGATACTATGGACGGTCGGTTTTTGAAGCAGATAAAAACAGAAACACCGTTTTCTCCATTCATATGTATGAGTACGCCGGAGGAAACGCTTCCACCGTAAAAAACAACATAAACAATTGCCTTAATATCGGCGTTCCCGTAGTTATCGGCGAGTTCGGCGCACAGCACACCAACGGCGACGTGGACGAAAACACCATAATGAGCTACTGTACTCAGAAAAACGTAGGTTATCTCGGCTGGTCCTGGAAGGGCAATGACAATTCAATGAGCTATCTCGACATTGCAAATTTCTGGAACGGTTCAAGCCTTTCAAGCTGGGGAAATACTCTGGTTTACGGCTCAAACGGAATCAAGGCTACATCAAAAACCTGCTCGGTATATACCGGTTCACAGGGTTCATCATCTTCGGGAGGTTCTTCCTCGGGCGTTACGACAAATGCCTATGGAGGAGTGCTGGGGCTTGACGGCACGTACTTTATCAAGAACGTACACAGCGGAAAATATCTTGACGTTTATTATGGACGCTCAGATAACGGCACTAATGTCCAGCAGTATGAACGCAACGGAGAAAACGCTCAGAAATTCAGGCTTGTAAGCGACGGAAACGGCTACTATACCATCTATACGGGAGCGTCAGGTTATCGCAGCTGTCTTGACGTTTACGGCTGGAGTACCTCAAACGGCACAAATATAGATCAGTGGGAATCCCACGGCGGAGACTGCCAGAAGTTCCAGCTGGTGAAGATCGGAAACGCTTACGCTATCAAGACTAAGATCTCGGATTGCCGCAGCTGCCTTGACGTTTACGGCTGGAGTACCTCAAACGGCGGAAATATCGCTCAGTGGGAATATCACGGCGGAAACTGTCAGCTCTGGTATCTTGAGCCTGTTTCGGGTTCGTCCTCATCTTCTTCCTCCTCAGGCGATAAGTATACGTCTCTTTTCTGGGGCAGCGCAAAGGCGAACGCATGGAAGCAGGCGGTCTCGGTGATGACCGCAAGGAACGGCGGCAGCTTCAATGCGGGAAATATCAGATCCAACGGCTATTTCTACGTTGAATATTCGGGATCAAAAAATCAGGTGGAGTTTGTTCTCCAGAGCTGGTCGGGAGCCAATGAATGGGCTAAGGTCAAGCCAAGCGAGACGGGCAGCGCCAACGGACACTACTATGCAAAGTATTCCTATCAGAATTGCAGGTCGGCATTCGGAACATCAGATTTCAGCGGAAAGCTGGATCAGATCCATGCGGGTGCGGCAAACGGAAGCGTAACGATCTACTCGGTATGCTACTGCGAAAGATAAATGACTGCGGGCGGATAAAACGGTATCCGCCCGTTTCTGACTTTTTCCGAAAAAAGTTGACTATTTTTTTAGAATATGCTATCATATAATTATTACAAATTATAATTAAAAAAGGACTTTATGTCGGAAGGGATCGGAAATGACAGCGCTTGAAGAAAGAACGGAGGACGTTACGGAAAAAGGCTCCGAAACGCCTTCACGGGGAATTTTGAAATATAAGCTCTACCTTTATCTTACGGAGTTTTTTGCGGGTATGTCCGTCATGGCGGCGGAGCTTGGAGCAAGCAGGCTGCTTGCCCCCTATTTCAGCTCGTCCCAGATAGTGTGGACTATCATTATCGGAACGATCATGATAGCTATGGCGCTGGGAAACATCTACGGCGGACGCAGCGCAGATAAAGAGCCTGATCCGGATAAGCTGTACGGACGCATACTTATTGCGGCGGTGTGGACAGCGGCTATCCCGTTTATCGGAAAGCTTGTCATTCTGGGGATCTCGGCGCTGCTTGTGGTGACGGTAAGCACCAATTTTCTTATATGGGCGGCATTTCTGGCGTGTATGATAATTTTCGTCTATCCGCTTTTTCTGCTGGGTACGGTCACTCCCTCTCTGGCGAAGTATACCGTAGGCAGTCTTGACGACAGCGGAAAAACGGTGGGTACTCTTGGTGCCTTCAACACCATAGGCAGTATTATCGGAACCTTCGTGCCGACATTTATTTCCATACCGGCAGTGGGTACGGCTGTCACCTTTCTTATTTTCTCGGGGATACTCCTTGCGCTGTCGCTTGTCTATTTTATTTCCTGCAAGCGGGGAAGGGTAAAGATCATCATTTCCTCGGTGGCGTTCCTGCTCTGCTGCATATTCGGTACAAGGCTTGGCTTCGCTTTCTGGGAGGAGGGGCTTGCCTATGAGGGAGAGTCCATATACAATTACCTCCAGGTAAAGGAGGATGACAAAAAAACCGTGCTTTCCACCAACGTGCTTTTCGGAGTGCAGTCGGTGTATATGAAATCGGGCGGTCTGACCGGACTTTACTATGACTACGCTATGGCTGCGCCTCTTATGTCAGGCTGCGGAGGTAACGGTGCGGATATCCTTGTGCTTGGAATGGGTACGGGTACATACGCAAAGCAATGCTCGGAATTTTTTGATAACGTGACCGTTGAGGGCGTTGAAATAGACGAAAAGATCACCGGTCTTGCCCGTGAGCATTTCAGTCTGCCGGAAAGCGTTTCGGTGACGACCTACGACGGCAGAGCTTTTCTCGGCGTTTGCGACAAAAAATACGACGTTATAATGGTAGACGCCTATCAGGATATAACTATCCCTTTCCAGATGTCCTCAAAGGAGTTTTTCACGCTGGTAAAGGGTTGTCTTAAGGAAAACGGAGTTATGGTCGTGAACATGAATATGCGTTCTGACAGAAAGGACAGTATCAACGATTATCTCGGTGACACGATCTCGTCGGTTTTCAGCGAGGTGTGTACGGTGAATGCCGACGGCAGTACCAACCGTGAGCTGTTTGCTTCGGACTGTCCCGATATGCTAACGGCGTTTGAAAAAAACATCGGCGGACTTGAAAACGCCGAGCTTAAGGAGTTTATGGAGGAAGTTTCTGAGGGTCTGGAGCCTTATCACGGCGGCGACAGGATACTTACCGACGACAAGGCGCCTGTGGAGGTGCTGGGAATGCAGGTGATAGACGATCTGATCGCCGGAGAGCTTTCGCACTATAAGGAGATCTTTAAAAATGAAGGCGTAAAGGGTCTGCTTGAACAATAAAAAACTGCCCGGACAATTTTCACTGTCCGGGCAGTTTTGCTTATATTATAGTCCTTACACAGTTTACCTTGCCGCAGTAGCTCAGCTTGCTTATGTCCTGTATCCTTATGCCGTAGTAGGAATTCATGGCATGGATTATCTTTCCTCCGCCTATATACAGTGCGGCGTGACCGTAGTTGTTGCATATTATGACGTCGCCGGTCTTGATGTTCTTCATGCTTGAAGCCTTTCCTTTTCTTGCCTGAACATAAGTGCTGTGGGAAATATCAATTCCTATCTGCCTGTATGACAGCATTGTAAGTCCCGTACAGTCGCAGGCACGGTAGCTTGCTCCGCCCCAGACGTATCTTCCGCCGTTCATTCCTACGGCGTACTGTACGACCTTCTGTATCTTCGCCGTCCGCTCGGTCACTCTGAGGATATTTGAATCTGTCTTTACATATTTGCCCTTGTGATCTCCCTCGTTGATGAGCAGATAAGCGCTTTTGTAATTTTTTGCGGACTTTCCTGCGATCCTGTTTCCCTTGCTGTCGCAGAGAACGCCCTTGGCGTATACCACCTTCGTGGTCTTGGAGGAGCGTGTGAATTTCCCTCCTGACAGCTTATAAAGCTGCGTCTTGGCGTTTATCTTATAATATGTAAACGAATCTGTGGTAATGCTCATGTTTTTTGACTGAGCAGCCTTGCCGCCGTTTATTGCAACGCATCTGACGGTGTATTTCGTGTCCGCCTTGAAATTCCTGCTGCCGTCATCGAAAAGCGATACAAGATTTTTCTTTTTCAGCGTCTTGCAGGAATATGTCTTGGCGTACCGTCCGTTTACAATGAACTTAAATTCTGCGGAGGAGGAGTACGATGAAAGATTATCCACCTTCAGCTCTATCTTGTTGGAGTAAACGTGGGGAACGGAAAGCTTTGGCGTGACTGCCGAAGCCGCCGCACTCGCCGTAATGACTGCTGCGTCTGCCATTCCTCCTGCGGGAAGCTGTGCCGGTCCTGCAATTATTACTGCAAGCATACATACCGCTGCAAATATTTTTTTGAGTTTGATACTAATAACCATCATTCCTTTCTGTTACTGTATATTATTTTACCATAACAATTATTACAAACCGTCATCGTTTTGTAACCAAAATGTAAATAGAAGTGACACTTTCTGGAAATTAAGCAACTTTATTACCCTTTTTGACGGGATATTCGCCGAATTATATCCAAATGCTGTAATTTAAAATTATTTTGCTAATATGTTGTTCACACAATGGTAATAAAAGCTGTACCTGTTGTTAAATATGTTTAAAAACCGTGGGTAAATTTTATTGATAGTCCACAAGAAATTTTTACCTTAAATACCTGCGGGAAAGTTTTTTTTCACGACCTCCCGCAGAACGTCACCGTGCGGACTGTCGTAAAGCGTCGTATCTCCGCTGTTGAACTCCGTGTCCGTGAAGCCGGTTTCTATTGACTTTTGAAAGGATTTGTGTTATATTATTAAATGACGGAGTTCCTGCATAATTGCGTGTTTTCTGCGAACACTTCTGATGTAGATCTTTTCAAAGAAACATCGGGAGGACTTTTATGAAAAAGAACGGAAACGAGCTTACACAGGAGCCTGAGCTTTCTGAAAACGGTAATGAGGAAGCACAGCAGGAGCATGAGAGCGTCGATGTCAGACAGATAAAGGAGCTTGGCAGCGTGACCATGCCCAACGCCCGTCATGTTATACACTGTCTGAATATCATCGGTCAGGTGGAGGGGCATTATATACTTCCGCCCCAGAACAAAACCACCAAATACGAGCATATAATCCCGGCGCTTGTCGCCATAGAGCAGGACAGGAGCATTGAGGGTCTGCTTATCATACTCAACACCGTCGGCGGCGACGTCGAGGCGGGACTTGCTATTGCGGAGCTTATTGCCGGCATGAAAACGCCTACCGTTTCCATGGTGGTGGGAGGAGGACATTCCATAGGTGTGCCTCTTGCAGTGTGCGCAAGGAAGTCCTTTATAGTCCCCAGCGCAACCATGACCATTCACCCGGTGAGAATGAACGGGCTTGTTCTGGGCGTTCCGCAGACGCTGTCGTATTTTGACAAGATGCAGGAGCGTATCGTGAGGTTTGTCTGCTCAAATTCAAAGATCACCCCCGAAAGATTCAGGGAGCTTATGATGGAAACCGGCGAGCTTATGATGGACGTGGGAACGGTGATCGACGGCGAGACGGCGGTGGCAGAGGGACTTATCGACAGGCTGGGCGGTCTGTCGGAGGCAATAGAGTGCCTTTACGATATGATAGAAAACGACTCACAAAAGGAGGTCGCCGGCAGTGTTCCAGACCGTGGTTAGCCTTTTCGACGTGTTCAGGACGGATATTTTTCCGCAGCCGCAGGAGGAGCTTCCCGCAGAGGCTGGAAAATTCAGCACCGATCCGGCGGATTATCTCAGCGAGGACGGATTTTATATATAGACCGTATTCAATACGGTCGCATTGGAGGACAATATGAGTATTTTTGACGCTATTTTTCAGGCTGTCGTGCAGGGTCTGACGGAATTCCTGCCGGTATCCAGCTCGGGACATCTGTCTCTTTACCAGCATTTCACAGGCAACAGCGGAGAGGGAGCGCTTTTCTTTTCGGCAGTGCTTCATCTGGGAACTCTCGTGGCGGTCTTTGTGGCGTTCCGCAAGGATATAGCGGCGCTGCTGAAGGAGTTTTTCGTGCTGGTCAAGGACATCTTCACGGGTAAATTCAAATATAAGCAAATGAATCCCGAGAGGAGAATGATCGTTATGATATTTTTCTCCTGCCTCTGCCTGCTGCCCTTTGCCATTTTCAAGGACTGGTTCGAGGGAGTATCGGAGGACGCTTCCATAGCTGCGGAGGGCTTCTGCTTCCTGTATACGGCGGCGATACTGTATATGTCCGACAGGTGCAGGAAGGGAAACAAAAGGGCGGGGGACATCACTGCGAAGGACGCCGTTACTGTAGGACTTTTTCAGGGCGTTGCCCTTCTGCCGGGCGTTTCACGTTCAGGCTCCACTATATGCTCGGGACTTTTCTCCGGCTTCTCACGGGAGACTGCCGTCAAGTATTCATTTATACTGGGAATACCCGTTATCCTTTTAAGCTGCGTTATGGAGCTTGCGGCAGCCCTCAGCGACGGAGGAGTAAGCGTGGGTGCGGCAAACTGCGTCGTTGGCTTTATAGTCGCCGCATTTGTGGGACTGTGCGCCATAAGGCTTGTGAACTGGCTGGTGAAAACCGATAAGTTCAAGATCTTTGCGTACTATACCCTCGTATTGGGAATCATTGTCCTGGTGATCGCTTTTATCGAGATGTGTATGGGACACCCCATTACCTTCGCCAATTAACTGTATAGGATCATTATAAAAAGCTTGAAGTATCATTCAGGCTTTTTCGTTGCTATGACAGAGCGCAGGAGATCTTTATACGGTATCTGTGAGAACAGTCACCGTTTATGTTATTACTCTGAAGGGTCGTGAATCGATGTCGGCGAATACGTCGAAAAACAGTAAAACAGGCGGCAGCGGAAAAAAGCCTGCCGCAGAAAATAAAACGCAGAATAAGACGGGATCAGCCCCCCGCAAGAAGGGAAGTTCCGCCCCCAAAAAGCAAGCTCCTCAGTCAAATTCCATGAAAGCGGCGAAGGAGCGGGAGGCGAGACGGTTCTGGTCATACATACTTTTTTTCTTCGGGATACTCGAGCTTATGCTCACCTTTATCCCCGGGGACGGTCTGTGGAACTCCATATACCTTTTTAACCGTGGTATATTCGGCGTTTCCGTATTCCTTTTTGCGCCTATGATAATCTACGTTGCGCTTATGATAGCCTCCAACACCACCCAGAATACCGTGGTGGCAAAGGTGATCGAGGGCAGCGTGCTTATGCTGCTCATAAGCGGGATAATCCAGATAATACAGGTAGGCTCAGTGGACGGCGGAAGCTTTTTCAAGAAGCTTGCGGGACTTTATAACGACGGCACAGAGCTGCGGGGCGGAGGTCTTGCCAGCGCAGTGCTGGGCTGGCCGCTGCTTGCCGCCTTCAAGCGTGTTGGAGCGTCGATAATCATTGTGCTTGTGGCGTTTACGTTTATAATGCTGCTCACCGATGTGACTCTTCCGCAGCTGCTGAAGGGTATCTCAAAGCCGTTTGTCAAGGGATATACGGCAGTGACGGAGGACAGGATAGAGCGTGCCGAAAGGGCGGCTCAGCGGCAGGAGGAGCCGCCGAAGGAAAAATTCCCCCGCAAGGAGGTAGTGCGTTCCTCCAGAGAGCGTGTGGATATAGCCAAGTATTTCCCCGACGATGATCCCGGTACGGCGGCGGAGCTTTACCGCAGGGAGGAGACTGCCGGCGCAGAGGACGCTCCCGAGGCGGATATCAAAATGCCTGCGCACCCCGTTGAGGTCTCGGGGATAACTCCCGAACGGCTTGAAAAGGAGGCTAAGTCCACCGACGACAGAGAGCTTAAGCGGATAATCGAAAAGGCTCTCGGCAAGGAGATACCCAAGGACGGCTCTACGCAGGAGCAGACAGGGGCTACCGATAAGGAAATTCCCGCAAAGAAGCCTGTGACCGTCAACATCGAGGCGGGAGGGCAGACCACCTTCTTCGAGCAGGACGACAAGATCTCGGCGTATGTCACACCGCCGGTGGATATACTTAAATACCCCAAGACTGTCCCCGATAAGGCGGCTGTGGAAAACGAGATAAAGGAGAAATCCGAAAAGCTTGTGGAGACGCTGGAGACATACGGCGTAAAGACCAAGATCACGGGCATTTACAGAGGTCCGTCGGTCACAAGATACGAGCTTCAGCCGGCGGCGGGAGTCAAGGTCTCCAAGATACTGGGACTTTCGGACGACATTGCACTTAACCTTGCGGCGACAAGCATAAGGATAGAGGCTCCCGTTCCCGGAAAGCCGTGTGTGGGAATAGAGGTGCCTAACGATCACAGAGAGGCGGTATCGCTGAGGGAGCTTATCGACAGCGACGAATACCGCAGTGCAGGGGGAAAGCTCACCTTTGCCGTTGGCAAGGACATCGAGGGCAAGATTGTTGTGGGAAACATTGCTAAAATGCCCCATCTGCTTATTGCGGGAACTACCGGCTCGGGTAAGTCGGTGTTTACCAACTCTATCGTTCTGAGCGTGCTGTACCATGCTTCCCCCGACGAGGTAAAGCTGATACTTATCGACCCCAAAAAGGTAGAATTCAACATATATAACAAGATACCCCACCTGCTCATACCTGTGGTCACAGAGCCTCTGAAGGCGGCGGGCGCCCTTGGCTGGGCGGTAAACGAGATGCTCAAGCGGTACAAGCAGTTTGAGGCAAACAACGTTAAAAATCTTGAGGAGTTCAACGAAATGGTGCGGGACGAGCAGTCAAGACCTCCCGAAGAACGTGACGAGGTGATCGCCGGACTTAAGCTCATGCCCCAGATACTCATTGTTATAGACGAGTTTGCCGATCTTATGATGGCGGCGGGCAGCGAGGTGGAGGATTCCGTCATCAGGCTGGGACAGCTTGCCAGAGCGGCGGGCATACACATGATAATCGCTACCCAGTCCCCGAGAAGAGACGTTATCACGGGACTTATAAAGTCAAATATCCCCTCCAGGGTTTCCCTGAGCGTGTCGGGAAACGTTGAATCAAGGGTAATACTCGACCAGATGGGAGCTGAAAAGCTGCTTGGAAACGGTGATCTGCTGTACAAGCCTGTGGGAGTGAAAAATCCTATACGTCTCCAGAGCGGCTTTGCCACCACCAAGGAAATCAAGGACGTTGTGAACTTCATTAAAAACGAGCACACGGCGGAGTTCAGCGAGGAGATCATTCAGGAGGTCGAGGAAAATATGCCTCAGCCTAAGGAGAGCAAAAGCAGCGCTCCGGAAAATATCGAGGATATCGTTGTCAATCCCGATGACGAGCTTATAGATCAGGCGATCTCCATAATCGTCCAGACGGGCAACGCTTCCACGTCCTTCCTCCAGAGAAAGCTTAAGCTGGGCTTTGCAAGGGCGGCAAGGATAATGGACGAGATAGAAGAACGCGGCATCATAGGTCCTCAGGAGGGTGCAAAGCCGAGAAAGATAAACATAAGCGCCGAAGAATGGGCGGAAATGCAGGCGAGAAGGTAGGGTCAATGTACAATTAACAATTAACAGTTAACAGTTAACAATTAGCAGTTGACAATTGATAATTGATAATTGATAATTGACAATTGATAATTGATAATTTTGTGGGACTTTTCATTTGTGAGTCTTTTAGAAAAAAATAATACCCGACAGAGTTTACTGATGACGTTCTGCATCTACATGAAATGGCAAGCGCAGCGCAGCCACAAAATACCGCCGAAGGCGCACAATAATTGTTAACTGTTAATTGTTAATTGTTAACTGACATTGATTGTGGATATTTTACAAAAGAGAAGTCTGTATTTTGTACGGATAAATGATTTTTGATTTAATTTAGACATATTTCAGTAATTGTTGCACGTTTTTGTGCAACAAAATGCCTTTTAACGCCCATAGGTAGAAAGTATTTTACGGGGGTGCTGATATGGCTGATTATATTACTGAAAACAAGTCGTTTATTGTTTACAAGGATTGGGAGCAGTATGTTTCCATGCTGTCGGACGAGGAGACAGGGAAACTTTTCAAGGCTCTTTTCGCATTTGCAAGGGGAGGCGAGGTACGCAGTCTCGAGGGAATGACCGCTATGGCTTTCGCCTTTATGAGAACTGCGCTGGAGCGTGACGGCAAAAAGTGGGAGGAAACCGTTTCAAAGAGACGGGAGGGCGGAAAAAAAGGCGGCAGACCTCCAAAGACCTCCGGCGAAAAAAATTTGCCCGAAACCTTAAGGTTTTCCGAAAAAGTCCGGGAACCTGATAAAGAGACTGTAAAAGACACTGTAAATGAAACTGATAAGGATAATGTAAATGATAATGAGACTGACATAGAAACTGTTACCGGGACTGAGAGGGATATCCTTGCCCCTTACGGTAAATATCTGAACGTCATGCTCGATAATGCTCAGTACAGGAGTCTTTGTTCAATGTCCTCCTCCTCTGAAACGGAAAAATATATCGACAAGCTTTCTTCATGGCTGAGCAGAACGGGAAATTCCTGTAAGAACGCTTATAGCGTTATTTCCGGCTGGATAAGGCAGGACAGGGAAAGGTCGCCGGGCTTTTTCCATGAGGAAAGTGAAGACGGAAAATTTGACGAATATGAAAATTTTGCCCTTAATTTCAGTCTGTCCGGGCGTAACGCAGGCAACCCAGAAAGGAGCGATTAAATGGCTTTTATGCCTGTTTCAAAAGAGGATATGAGGGAGCGGGGGATATCTCAGCTCGACTTTGTTTATATAATCGGTGACGCTTATGTCGATCACCCCAGCTTCGGCGTTGCTATTATCTCACGGGTGCTGGAGCATAAGGGCTATACCGTGGGAATTATCTCTCAGCCCGATTGGAACGATCCCCGGGAGGTGCTGCGTCTGGGCAAGCCGAGACTTGCTTTTCTGGTGACGGCAGGGAATATCGACTCTATGGTATCTCACTACACCGTGGCGAAGCGTCCCAGAGCGGAGGATCTGTATTCTGCGGGAGGGAAAAACGGCAGACGTCCCGACAGAGCGGCTACGGTATACTGTCAGATGTGCAGGAAGGCTGCCCCTGAGATACCTGTTCTGTGCGGAGGTCTGGAGGTCTCGCTGAGAAGATTCGCTCACTACGACTACTGGAAAAACGAGGTCATGCCCTCGGTGCTGGCGGACTGCGGAGCTGATCTGCTCATGTTCGGCATGGGGGAGCTTACGGTGGCGGAGATAGCGGACAGGCTAGGTGCCGGTGAGGATGTCCGAACTATACTGGACGTGCGGGGTACCTGTTATATGTGCAGTCCCAAGGACACCCCATACGGAGCGGTGCAGTGTCCATCTTATGAGGAGGTCAGGGCGGACAAGACAATGTACGCCAGGGCTTGCAGGATACAGTACGACTGGCAGGACGAGGTATATGGCAGGACGCTGATACAGCGTCACGGAGACAGAATGCTTGTGCAGAACCCTCCCCAGAGATCCCTTACCTCACAGGAGCTGGACGAGGTCTACTCCCTTCCATATGAAAGAAACTATCACCCTATGTATGAAAAGGAGGGGGGAGTGCCTGCCATTAAGGAGGTAAGGTTTTCCATAACACATAACAGAGGCTGCTTTGGATTCTGCAATTTCTGCTCAATTGCGCTGCATCAGGGACGCAGAGTAGCCTGCCGCAGCGAGGAATCGGTCATCAGGGAGGCGGAGGAGCTTACCAAGCTGCCTGATTTTAAGGGATATATCCACGACGTGGGAGGTCCTACGGCTAATTTCAGACTGCCCTCCTGCGAAAAGCAGCTTTCTCAGGGGCTGTGCAAGGGGAAGAAATGCCTTGCTCCCACCCCCTGCAAAAACCTCACTGTGGATCACAGCGGATATCTGCATATGCTGAGGAGGCTGAGGGAGCTGCCGGGGGTAAAAAAGGTTTTCATACGCAGCGGCATACGCTACGATTATCTTATAGAGGACAGGGACAGTACCTTTATGAACGAGCTGATAAAATACCATATCAGCGGTCAGCTCAAGGTCGCTCCCGAGCATTGCTCGGCGGCAGTGCTGGACAAAATGGGCAAGCCCCATATCGAGGCATACAAGCGTTTTCAGAAGCGTTTTTACGAGATCACCGGCAGACAGGGGAAGGAGCAGTACCTTGTGCCGTACCTTATGTCCTCCCACCCCGGCTCGACCCTTAAGGACGCTGTGGAGCTGGCGGTTTTCCTGAAGGAGAACGGGATACGTCCCGAGCAGGTGCAGGACTTTTATCCCACGCCGGGGACAATATCCACCTGTATGTTTTACACCGGTCTGGATCCCTATACCCTCGAGCCTGTTTATGTGGCGAAGAAGCCGGAGGAAAAGGCTATGCAGAGGGTGCTGCTGCAATATTACAAGCCTGAGAACAGGCGTAAGGTCATAGAGGCTCTGGAAAGGGCGGGCAGGAGAGATCTAATCGGAACGGGGGAGGGGAAGCTTGTACCTCCCGACGGCGGATATCTGAGAAAATACGGCACAAACAGCCGTGGGGCAAAAGGCAGCGGCAACAGCCGCAGAGAAAAAGGCGGCTGGGAAAGAAAACAGGTGGCTAACAGGAAATGTCAAGGAAAAGGAAGAAAAAGGGTCTGACACGCAGTCAGAGAGCAAAGCTGATAATGCTTGTGATAACAATGTTTGTCACGGCGGCGCTGGCTTTGCTGCACTATTCCGGCATACTTACCAAGGACAGTCTGATGATAAAGGCGGGGCTTAAGGACAAGCCCGCAGATCATCCCGGTACCGAGGTGCATTTTATCGACGTGGGTCAGGGCGACTGCACGCTGGTTATCTCCGAGGGGGAGGCTATGGTCATCGACAGCGGAGACAGGGACGAGACCGATGCGGCGGTGAATTATCTTACAAAGCAGGGGATAACGGAGATAAAGTATCTTATCGCCACCCACCCCCACGCCGATCACATAGGCGAAATGCCGGAGATATTCAGCCGTTTCAGAGTGGATAGGTTCATCATGCCAAGGGTTGCGGACGAATATGTTCCCACCACGAAAATTTACGAGGATCTTCTCATGTCGGTAAAAAACGAGGGGATAAAGGTCACAAAGGCGACTGACTGTCAGCTTGAGCTGGGAGAATGCACGGTGGAGCTTTTCACTCCCAAGAAGGAGACGGACAACCTGAACAACGCTTCTGTGCTGGTGAAGATCACCCACGGCGACAACAGCTTCCTTGTGACGGGGGACTGCGAGGTGGACGAGGAGCAGGATATCCTTTCTCAGGGCTTCGATATTTCGGCAAAGATACTGAGAGCGGGGCATCACGGCAGCTCGACCTCCAGTTCGTCTGCGTTTCTCGACAAGGTGCTGCCCAGATACGCCGTGATCTCCTGCGGGAAGGACAATAAGTACGGTCATCCCCACAAGGAGACGGTGTCAAGACTTGAAAAATACGCAGATCATATATACACCACCGTAAAATACGGAAGTATTGTTTTTTATTCCGACGGCGAGGGACTTACGGTGAAGACGGAAAAGGGGAGATAAGAATGATATACACTGTTGACAGGACAGAAGGAGAGTTTGCGGTATGCGAGGACGAAGAGGGAAATTTTCTGGACATTTCCCTTGCGCTGCTGCCCGGCGTGAGACCGGGGGACGTGATAAACGAAAGGGACGGGAAATACGTTCTTGACAGCGATGAGACGGCACGCAGACGCAAAAGGGCGGTCTCGCTCCAGAACGAGCTGTTTGAATAAAGGCAACACCGCACAAAGACCGCCTGACGGCTTTGTACGCCATATGCTTGCATTATTTTCCGTCATATCGCACAGAAACTCCTTGAAATACGACAGTATTCCTTCATCGTTTCTGTACGATCTGACGAAAAATCTGACTGCGCATCTGCCGCACAATCTTTGTGCGGTGTTGCCTAAAAGGACCGGCGTATCCCGTATTTATTGAAAAGAGGGTGTTTGAAATTGGAAAAGGATCTGTTTTCACTTATAAATCAGCGGTTCCCGGGGTTTTCCAAGGGACATAAGCTTATTGCAGGCTATATTCTTGATCATTACGACAAGGCGGCTTTTATGACGGCGCAGAAGCTGGGCAAAACCGTGGGTGTGAGCGAATCTACCGTAGTGCGCTTCGCCTCGGAGCTGGGGTGCGACGGCTATCCCGCATTGCAGAAGGGCTTGCAGGAGCTTATGCGAAACAAGCTCACCGCAGTGCAGCGCATAGAAGTCACCTCCGGTCAGCTGGAGGGGGACGACGTTACCGAGCGTGTGCTGAATATGGATATCGAGAGGATACGTGCTACGCTGGACGAGATCTCAAAGGAGGATCTCAACCGTGCGGCGGACATGATAGCAAGTGCGGGGACGATATACATAATGGGTACCAGAAGCTCCGCCTCTATCGCAGTTTTTCTCAATTATTACCTCAGTCTGATATTCCCCCACGTCAAGCTGGTGCAGAGCGCCACGACCTCGGAGCTTTTTGAAAAGATCATGCGGATAGACAGCAATGATGTTATGATCGGAGTGTCCTTCCCAAGATACTCCAATCAGACGGTAAAGGCGCTTACCTACGCAAAAAACAACGGCGCAAGGGTCATTGCCGTGACGGATTCCGTTTCGTCGCCCCTTGCGGACTGTGCGGACGCCCTGCTGCTGGCAAGGAGCGATATGGCGTCCTTCGTGGATTCGCTGGTTGCTCCACTCAGTCTGGTGAACGCCCTGCTGGTGGCAGTATCGAGCCGCTGCCGTGACAGGGTCACAGCTACCTTTGAGCGGCTGGAAAAGGTGTGGGCGGACTACGACGTTTACGCAAAGAACGGAGAAAAGCCAAATGATCTATGACGCTGTTATAATAGGCGGAGGAGCTTCGGGGCTTTTCTGTGCGGCTCAGCTGGGCAGGAGAGGAAGGACGGCGCTGGTGGTGGAGCATTCCGACAGGTGCGGGAAAAAGCTGCTCATTACCGGAAAGGGCAGATGCAACGTGACCAATAACTGCGACGCCGATACGGTGATGAGGAATATCCCCAGAAACCCCAGATTTATGTACTCCTCTCTTTACCGATTTCCTCCTGCCGGGGTCATGAGCTACTTCGGAAGTCTTGGCGTTGCCCTTAAAACGGAACGGGGCGGCAGGGTGTTCCCCGAAAGCGACAGGGCTTCGGATATTGCGGAGGCGCTGCTGAGAGATTGCAGAAAAGGCGGAGTTTCCTTTGTGACGGACCATGCGGAGGAAGTGATCTTCCGTGACGGAGCTGCCTGCGGAGTTAAATGCTCCTCGGGGGAGTACCTTGGCCGTAATGTTATCGTGGCGGCGGGCGGCTGTTCATATCCCGGTACAGGCTCTGCCGGGGACGGCTACAGACTTGCGGAGGCTGCGGGACACAGTATCGTCCCGATAACGCCGTCTCTTTGTCCCATAGTGACCGCAGAGCGTGAGGAGTGTGCGGAGGCTATGGGTCTGAGCCTGAAAAACTGTACCCTTACTCTCCGTAAGGAGGGAGCGAAAAAGCCTGTTTTTTCCGAGCTGGGAGAGCTGCTGTTCACGCATTTCGGTCTGTCGGGACCGCTGGTGCTGTCGGCAAGCGCACATTTAGAAGATCTGAACAGGAAAAAATATTATATGGACATAGATCTGAAGCCGGGACTTGACTGCGGCAAGCTGGATATGCGTATCAGGAGGGACTGGGGAGAAATGCCGGGCAGGAATTTCTCAAACTCTCTGGGACGGCTGCTGCCTGCGAAGCTTATCCCTGTGATAGTGCTGCGCAGCGGGATACCTCCCGAAAAAAAGGTAAGCCAGATAACCAGAGAGGAACGCATACGGCTTGTGGAGACGGTCAAAAAGCTGACCTATACGGTAAGGTCAATGCGTCCTGTGGAATATGCTATAATCACACGGGGCGGCGTGAAGGTCTCGGAGGTGGATCCCGGAACGATGGGTTCAAAGCTGAGACAGGGTCTTTATTTTATAGGCGAGGTGCTTGACGTTGACGCCTATACGGGCGGCTTTAATTTGCAGATAGCCTTTTCCACAGCCTATGCCTGTGCCTGCGCTGTCTCGGACAGGTGCGGCGGTATGCGGGAATAAACGGACGCTTTGCCCTGTTCTGCATGGAATGTGGAAAAGATATGTCATATTGAACCGGTCAGAAGCATCGGGTTCAGTAAAAATGAACGCTATTCGGCGGTTCTGAATCATAAAATGCGGTCTGGGACGGCACTGTGCCGTGGGGCAGACCCAACGAAAGGGAGCTTTGTATTATGGGAATAAATATTGCGCTGGACGGTCCTTCGGGTGCAGGAAAGTCCACTATAGCCAGAAAGGTAGCTGCTGAGCTGGGATATGTTTATGTGGATACGGGGGCTATGTACCGTTCAATTGCGCTGTACGTCATTTCAAAGGGTGTTTCTGCGGACAGCCGTGAGGAGATAATTCCTCTGCTGGAGGGCATCGACGTGCGGCTTGCCTATGCCGACGGTTCCCAGCGTGTGCTGCTGTGTGGAGAGGACGTTTCCGACAGGATACGCACACCCGAGATATCTATGGGAGCGTCTAAGGTCTCGGCATTCCCCGAGGTGAGGGAGTTTCTTTTCGGGCTTCAGAAAAGGACCGCCGAGGAAAACGATATAATCATGGACGGCAGGGATATAGGCACGGTGGTACTCCCCAATGCTGACGTGAAGATCTTCCTGACGGCTTCCGCAGAGGAAAGAGCAAACCGCCGCTTCAGGGAGCTTCAGGAAAAGGGAGATCCCTCGTCCTACGAGGACGTGCTGCGGGATATCCGGCAGAGGGACTACAACGACGTTCACAGGGATATCGCTCCGCTGAAAAAGGCTGAGGACGCAGTAGAGGTGGATTCCACAAGCCTTACGCTAGATCAGACGGTAGAGGAGATACTCCGTATCATCAGAGAAAGGCTGGCGGAGCGTAACAAAACCGGGGACGGAGGAAAAAACGGTGCGGAGGCTTGTCCGTCCGGCGGGGAAAAGAAGGCTCCACGGCATACAAGAGAGCTTACGCCGGTACGCCCCATCAGCAAGACCCGCAGACTGAGCCATTTCAGAATGTTCTGGTACACGGTGCTGAGATATATCGTCATCGGTCTGTATCACATTTATTTTAATATCAGCTTTGAGGGAACGGAAAATATCCCCCGTGACGGAGGGAATATTTTCGCCTCAAATCACAGAAGCTATCAGGATCCCGTTTTTATCGCACTGCCTACGAGAGTTCCGCTGTCCTATATGGCAAAGGAGGAGCTTTTTCAGCAGAATCCTGCGTTTACCCTGCTGATAAAGTGCTTCGGCGCTTTCCCGGTCAAGAGGGGAAAGGGAGATACGGAGGTAATAGACACCTCGATAGACAAGCTTGAAATGGGCAGAAACCTTGCGATCTTCCCCGAGGGAACACGCTCCAAGGACGGAAAGGTGGGCAAGGGAAAGACAGGCGTGGCGCTTATAGCCGCCGCAGCCCAGACGAAGGTCGTGCCTGTGGGGATAAATTTCGAGGGCAAGCTCGGGTTCAGAAAAAAGGTCGTTGTAAGATTCGGAGAGCCGATCATTCCTGCACAGATAGGAGCTTCCTCAACCGATCCCCGTTCTCTTAAGGTGCTGAAAAATACAATTATGGAAAAAATCACTGAATTGGTGCATGAATAATGTTAAGAAATTGTAAAATTTGTGTTGCTAAAACTGCCGGATTTTGTTTTGGTGTAGACAGAGCCGTAAAAATAGTGTATAATAATTTAGATAACCGAAATAATGTTGTAACGTTAGGTCCGATAATCCATAACCCCAACGTGGTGGAGGATCTGAAGGCTAAAGGCGTTTATCCTGTGGAGCTGGACGAGGTGAAGCGGGGACAGACGGTCATTATACGTTCCCACGGCGTGGGGAGAGAAACTTACAGGCAGCTTGAGGCTGTCGGGGCGGAGATCATCGACGCTACCTGCACCTTTGTGAGCCGTATCCACAAAATTGCGGAGGAGAGGTCACGGGAGGGCTATACGGTACTTATCGCCGGAGATGAAAAGCACCCGGAGGTCATGGGGATCGTAGGTCACTGCGACGGCGAAAGCTTTGTGTTTAATTCTTGTGACGAATTTGAAAATTTGGTGAAAAGAAGAAATTTTTCATCAAAAAAGGTTGCAATTCTCGCTCAAACAACGTATAATAAGAATATGTGGAAGGAGTGCCGGAGGCTGTTCGGGAAATATCTCCCCGACGCACTGGTCTACGACACGATCTGCGCTGCGACATCCCGGAGACAGCAGGAGGCGCAGGAGCTTGCCGCAAAAGCCGACCTTATGGTCATCGTCGGCGGGAAGCACAGCTCAAATACCCATAAGCTCAAAGCCGTCTGCGACGAATACTGCAAATGTATTCTTGTGGAAAATGCCGGAGAACTGAGGGAAAGCGGTATTGACTTAACAAAAGCAAATTTTATCGGGATTTCTGCCGGGGCTTCAACGCCGGCTTATATAATCAAGGAGGTACAACAGGCCATGAGTGAAATGCTTAACAATGCTGAAGAGGAATTCAATTTTGAGGAGGAGCTTGAAAAGACCCTCAAGAAAATACATAAGGGGATGAAGGTCGAAGGCACGGTTGAATCCGTGAGCGATACCGAGGTAACGGTCAATATCGGGACCAAGCACACCGGATACGTTCCGGCTTCCGAGCTTACTGACGATCCGTCAAAGAAGCCGTCGGATATCGTAAGCGTGGGAGACGTTATCGATCTTATCGTGCTGACAACAAGCGACAGCGACGGTATCGTTACACTTTCAAAGAGAAAGGTAGACGCTGTTATAGGCTTCCAGAAGGTAATGGAGGCTAAGGAGAACGATCAGGTGCTCAGCGGCGTGGTAACAAACGTTGTAAAGGGCGGCGTTCTGGTATCCGTAAACGGAGTAAGGGTGTTTATCCCTGCTTCCCAGGCGGCTCCCAGGAGAGATTTTGATCTCAACGGTCTGCTCAAGGAGACGGTAAAGTTCAAGGTCCTTGAGGTAAACGAGGCAAAGCAGAGAGCTGTAGGCTCTATCAGAGCCGTTGCCAAGGAGGAGAGAGCTGCGGCTCAGGCTAAGTTCTTCGAGACTGCCGAGGCAGGACAGGAAATGGAGGGCGTTGTCAAGTCCATTACCGACTACGGTGTATTTGTTGATCTCGGCGGAGTTGACGGTCTTGTAAGAAGAATGGATCTGTCATGGAACAGGATCAAGCACCCCTCGGACGTTGTTTCCGTAGGCGACAAGGTAACTGTCAAGATCAAGGATATAGATCCCGAGACAAAGAAGGTATCCCTTATCTATAAGAAGGATTCCGAAAATCCGTGGGAGATCTTCAAGGCAAACTACGAGGTAGGACAGGTAGTAAAGGCTACGGTAGTTTCCATTACTTCCTTCGGCGCATTTGCCCAGATCATTGACGGCATCGACGGACTTATCCACATCTCTCAGATCGCAAATCAGAGAGTAAACAATGTTGCCGATATTCTTTCAGTCGGTCAGGAGGTCGAGTGCAAGATAACCGATATCGACACCGAAAAGAAGAGGATCAGCCTTTCGATAAGAGCGCTTCTTCCCGATGACGACAGCGAGACTGCTGAAGAAGAATAATACCCTTAAATATACGGGGGCGATTTATTTCGTCCCCTTTTTTTGCTATTTCTGTTTGGCAAAATAACTAATTATTTTTGATTAATTTATGGAAAATGCTTAAATTTACAGAAATAATTACGGACTTTAAAAAAAATACTTAACTTTTTTATTTGTATGTGGTATAATACTATTGTATGAAATGTGCTGCCGGCGTATGATCCGTCTGGCTGTATATATGAAAGGTTAATTCTATGGAACAAAAAAGAAACAAAAAGAAAAAGGGGACAAGTCCTTTTGTCCGTGTGATGAAAATATTAGGTACGCTGCTGCTTTCGATATTCCTTGTGGTGATAATCACCTGCTCTATCTTTGCAACGGTGCTTACAATATATGTGCTTAATTTTGCGGATACCACCACTACCGTAAGCCTTGAAAAAATATCGGGCAGCAATATAACCAGGTTCCTTTACAATAATCCCGATTATGATGAGGAAGAGGACGACGAGTCGGAGAAGTATAAGCTTTACTACGCTTTGAAAAACGAGCAGAAGCACTTTATATGGGCTGATCTGGACGAGATCCCGCAGTGTACGCAGGACGCTTTTGTGTATACCGAGGACGAACGTTTCTATTCCCATGACGGTGTGGACTTCAAGCGTACCTTTGCCGCATTCCTGAATATTTTCCTGCCTATGTACAACGGTATGTTCGGAGGCTCTACTATCACTCAGCAGACCATCAAGCAGCTCACCGAGGACGACGCAAGGGACGGTATCGAGGGTATCGAGCGTAAGATCAGAGAAATTTTCCGTTCCATTAACGTCGAGAAAACCTATACCAAGGAGGATATACTTCAAAGCTATTTAAATCTTGTGCCTATGGGAACCATGACGGAGGATATCAAGGGCGTGCAGGCGGCTGCGAACTTCTATTTCGGTAAGGACATTTCAGAGCTTGATCTGGCAGAGTCGGCTGCTCTTGCCGGAATGACCAGCGCCCCGGCTGCCAACAATCCCGTTGACAATCCGAAGGGTAATAAGGTAAGGCGGAAGTATACTCTTGACCATATGCTGGAAAACGGCGCTATATCGGAGCAGGAGTATGACGACGCTATCTCCGAGGAGCTTGAGGTAGTGGGAAACTGGGACTATTCCAGCAATACCGTCTATGAGGAGGAAATGGAGGATCAGGGTCCCACCTCGTTCTTTATGGACGCTGCAATAAACGAGGCTATAGTACGGATCGCCGACGACGCAGGCATAACCTACGAGGCGGCAAGCCAGAAGCTTTACGACGGAGGATATACGCTCTATACTACCGTGGATATAGATATGCAGAAAAAGGTCGAAAAGAAGATGCGTGAGCGCAGCAACTTCACTACCTACGATATGAGCGAAAAGGACGATACGCTATGGTCGGCGTTTATCGCTATGGACTACAACGGAAACGTTCAGGCTGTTGTCGGCGGCAGAAACAAGAAAACGGAATCGAGAGTTTACAATATCGCCACCGATGCAACACGTTCTCCCGGTTCGTGCATAAAGCCTATCGCCTCCTACGCTCCCGCTCTCGATCAGGATCTGTTTACATGGTCGACTCTGACAAAGGACGAGCCTATCGAGATCGTAAACAAGGACGGCAAAAAGGAAAAGTGGCCTGTAAACTACTCCGAAACGGGAGACAGCGCAAACTGGTCTTACGACGATCTGTTTACATGGCAGATGCTCATGCGTTCGCTGAACACTATGCCTGCACAGCTCATAGAAAAGCTGACTCCTTCGTATTCCTACAATTTCCTTAAGGAAAAGCTGGATATCTCCACGCTGACCGAGCTTGATGCGGACTATTCGCCTGTAACGGTAGGAGGTCTTACCGACGGTCTTAAGCTGGAGGAGCTTGTGGGAGCCTATATGATCTTCGGCAACGGCGGAAGAAAATACGAGGTCTCCTATCTTTCAAAGATCGAGGACGCTGACGGAACGGTCATTTACGAGAAGACCGATGGATACAAGCAGGCGGTTTCCGACAGTACGGCTTATATCATGAACAGAATGATGCAGTATGTAATAAACGACGAGCAGGGCACGGGACGTTACGCCAAGCTTAAGGGCTGCGATCTTGTGGGCAAGACGGGTACGTCCTCCGACTGGTACGATCTGTCGTTTGTGGGCTGCACGCCCGATTACGTTTCGGGAATATGGATAGGATATGAAAATCCGGAAACTATCCCGACTAACGAGTATCAGAATATCGGCGCTATCTGGAAAAATATTTTCGGGGACATTGCCCAGAAGGAGACACATACCTCCTTTGAGGATACCTTCCCAATGCCCGAATCGGTGCAGAAGGTCACCTACTGCACAAGAACGGGACGGCTCGCATCAAACGGCTGTTCCAAGACGGCGACGGGATATTTCAAGTCGTCAAATATGCCTGATTACTGCTACGGCGGACATTAAAGCAATCTGGCAAAAATCTTACTGCGCAATATGCACACAATGGTTATGCGGTATTGCATAAAGGCTATAAGACCTCCCGCAGTCGGAGGTCTTTTTGTGAAAGGACATTTATGAGCAATATAAAAATGTGCGTACCATGCCATTTCGGACTGGAGAGCGTGCTTGCATACGAAATAAAAAAGATCGGCGGAGAGGGGCTTGTCACTACAGACGGAAAGATAAGCTTTTACGGCGACTTCAACACCCTTGCCAGAGCGAATCTGTGGATCGCATCAGGAGAAAGGGTGCTTATCGAGCTGGGCAGCTTTCCCGCCCGCAGCTTTGAGGAGCTGTTTGGCGGCGTGGAAAGGCTTCCGCTGGAGGATTTTGTGGGCAGGGAGGACGCTTTCCCGGTCAAGGGTCATTCCCTTAATTCACAGCTGCACTCGGTACCCGACTGCCAGAGGATTATAAAAAAAGCCTGCGTCAGGCGGCTGGAAAGAATTTATGGTATCTCTCACTTTGAGGAAACGGGTGCGAAACGGCAGATACAGTTTTCAATACATAAGGATATTGCGACTGTTTATCTGGATACCAGCGGCGTGGGACTTCATAAGAGGGGTTACAGGAGAAATTCCAACGACGCACCAATAAAGGAGACGCTTGCGGCGGGGATAGTGGATCTTGCCCGTGTGAGAAGCAATTCGGTGGTGTGCGATCCTATGTGCGGTTCGGGAACGCTGCTTATAGAGTCGGCGTTTAAGGCTCTGAAGGTCGCTCCGGGTCTCAGGCGCAGCTTTGCGGCGCAGAAGTGGGAGCAGATACCCCAGAAGGTCTGGCAGAACGCCCGTGCCGAGGCTATGGAGGCGATCGACAGGCAGGGAAGCTTTGAGGCTTTCGGCTGGGATATCGACGAGGCGGCGGTGGAGCTTACTCAGGATAATGCAAGGAAAGCAGGCGTCGGCTCCAAGCTGACGGTAAGACGGCAGGATATTTCTGCGTTTACCGCTCCTGAAAATTCCATTACGCTGTGTAATCCGCCCTACGGCGAAAGAATGCTGGAGCTTAAGGAGGCGGAGGAGCTTTACAGGAGAATGGGTCAGCGGTTTTCTCCGTCAAAGGACAGACCTTGTTATATCATTTCCCCTCATGAGGAGTTTGAGAAGTTCTTCGGCAAAAAAGCGGATAAAAAGCGCAAGCTTTACAACGGGATGATAAAATGCAATTTGTATATGTACTATAAGTAGAGGTTTGCAATGGGTAATTTTTCGGATATAGACGGAATAATATTTGATATGGACGGAGTTATTTTCGACTCGGAGCGGCTGGGACTTCAAAGCTGGCTGGAGGTCGGCGGAAGGCACGGTCTTGAGGGAGTGGAGGAAAACGCCCGTAAATGCATAGGCAGAAGCACTAAGGACAGCATGGAGATACTTGAAGCGGCTTACGGCGACAGGGTAAGTATTGCCGAGCTGTACAAGGAGGCTCAGCTTGCTTTCAGCGAGCTTATGGAGAAAAACGGTATGCCTCTTAAAAAAGGAGCTGTCACGCTGCTGAAGTGGCTCAGAGAAAACAATATAAAAACTGCACTTGCGTCCTCGACCTCGGTCATGACTGTAAGGAAGGAGCTTGACGAGGCGGGTCTTCTGGAGTATTTTTCCGTAATTGTCGGAGGGGATATGATCGAACGGTCAAAGCCTCAGCCGGATATTTACCTCCTTGCCTGTGACAGGCTGGGAGTAAGACCGGAAAAAACCTTTGCGGTGGAGGATTCCTACAACGGTATCCTTGCCGCTTACAGGGCGGGAATGCTGCCGCTGCTCGTTCCCGATCTGATAGAGCCGAACTCCGAGATGCTGGAAATGTCTGCGTGCAGCTTCAACGATCTGGAGGAAGCGCTTGATTGGCTGAAAACAACGGGCATAGGTCCGGAACGTACTTAACGTCCGAAACGTACTTACGTCCGTTGAATAAAAAATAATCAATTGGAGGAAAAAAATATGCGTTATGAAATCAAGGGTACACCGCTGCCGGTTGCTATATGCTATCTGGCGCCGGGAGAGTCTATCAAGACTGAAAAGGGTGCAATGAGTTGGATGACCCCGAATCTCAATATGACAACAAATGCCGGTGGCGGAGTGGGTAAAATGCTTTCAAGAGCATTTTCCGGTGAGTCTATGTTCCAGAACGTTTATACCGCTATGGGCGGTGACGGAATGATAGCTATGGCTTCAAGCTTTCCCGGAGAGATCAAGGCTATAGACGTTGCCCAGATGCCTATCGTTGCTCAGAAGTCCGCTTTTCTCGGCTCCGAAATGAGCGTAAATATGGAGATGTTCTTCCAGAAGAAGCTCGGCGCAGGCTTTTTCGGCGGCGAGGGCTTTATTATGCAGAGGTTCTCAGGAAACGGCATAGTATTTCTCGAGTTCGACGGCTCTATCATCGATTATCAGCTCCAGGCAGGTCAGTCACTTATGGTGGATACCGGTATTCTGGCAGCTATGGAGGCTTCCTGCTCCATCGATATCGAAATGGTCAAGGGCGTAAAGAATATGATGTTCGGCGGCGAGGGTCTCTTCAACACGAGAATTACCGGTCCGGGTCATGTATGGCTCCAGACCATGCCTAAGAGCAAGCTTGCACAGTCTATCGGAATGTACGGAACCGCTTCAAAGTAGCTCCGCAGCAGGATAAACCGCCGTTTCTGTATGAACGGCGGTTTTTTGTAAAGCCGCCTGCGTCAGACCCTTGACTTAAGGCAATACGGGTGTTATAATTATATGTAAAGTATCGTTTTGAAAGGATTGTTATAAATGAGCGAATGTACACACGATTGCGGAAGCTGCTCCGCAGACTGTTCCTCCAGAAGTCCGGAAAGCTTTCTGGAGAGCCTTAATCCCGCAAGCAGCGTAAAAAAGGTCTATGCCGTTATGAGCGGTAAGGGCGGAGTGGGAAAATCTCTGGTAACAAGTATGCTGGCTGTCCTTGCGCAGCGCAACGATTATCACACTGCCGTTCTGGACGCAGATATCACCGGTCCGTCGATTCCCAAGGCGTTTAATATCCATTCAAAGGCTGTCGGCTCGGAGGACGGACTTATGCCTGTTTCAAGCAAAAAGGGTATAGATATCATGTCCCTTAATCTGCTGCTGGAGAACGAGACCGATCCTGTGGTATGGAGAGGTCCTGTCATTGCGGGAGCGGTAAAGCAGTTCTGGACGGACGTTGTGTGGAAGGACGTAGACTATATGTTCGTGGATATGCCTCCCGGAACAGGCGACGTGCCGCTGACGGTATTTCAGTCTATACCCGTTGACGGTATTATTGTGGTCACTTCCCCGCAGGAGCTTGTGTCTATGATAGTTGAAAAGGCTGTGAACATGGCTGATATGATGAACATTCCGGTGGTGGGCATTGTTGAGAATATGTCCTACTATCAGTGCCCCGACTGCGGAAAGCGTCACAGCATTTTTGGAGAGAGCCACATTGAGGAGATCGCTGAGAAATACGGTATCCCAAATGTTGCAAGGATCCCCATTGATCCGGGTCTTTCATCTGCGGTGGACAACGGACTTATCGAGCTTTTCGAGGGCGACTGGCTGGATAAGATGTTTGCTTCTCTTTGATATTACAGATCATAATTATAAAGGCAGACGGTTTTTCGTCTGCCTTTGATGTTGTTGAAAGAGCAGAGGCAGCCCTCTATCGCAGGGCATGCCACTCTTTTCAAACAGTCAACCGGACTGTTTGAAAATTCACCCTATGCGGAGCTCCTGCGTATGGTGAGCTTCGCTCCTGCGGGAACGATACCCCTTGCAAGCGCTCTAGCGCCGCACTTGAGCCTGCGCTTTAATTCCCCAAAGGTGGGTCTGCTCATATAAAAATAAGCCTTAATGCAAAAGCCCACAAAACTGCGGACAGAGCCGTTACCGCATAAAAGTACCAATGCTTTGTTTTGTGGCGGAATGTCTGCATACCGAGAAAGCCTCCGGCAAAGCCGCCTATAAGACACATTCCCAGCAACGTTTTCTCCGGGATACGCCATTTGTGCTTTTTTGCCCTTTTCTTGTCGATCCCGAAAAGGATAAAGGTCAAAGCATTTATAAATACCAGATAGATCAATATGTGATCATGTAAAAGATCCTTCATTGCAGTCTCCTTGAAAAAAATGCCGCCGCCGGAATGTCCGGAGGCGGCATTGTCTGTTATCTTATTTAAAGTAATTTACGCCGCTTTCAAAGATCTTCTGATCCTTAACTCCCGGGACGTTGATGCAAACGCCGCCGCCGATACGCTCTGAGTGTCCCATCTTGCCGAGAACACGTCCGTCGGGGGAGGTGATGCCCTCGATAGCCTGGAACGAGGTGTTGGGGTTGCAGTGGATATCAAAGGTAGGATTGCCCTCGAAATCAACGTACTGAGTTGCGATCTGTCCGTTTTCCGCAAGCCTTGCGATCTCCTCTGCGCTTGCTACGAAACGTCCCTCGCCGTGTGAAATGGCGATGGAGTGTATGTCGCCTGTCTCACAGCCTGCAAGCCACGGCGATTTGTTGGAAGCTATCCTGGTGTTTACCATTTTGGACTGGTGTCTTGCAATGGTGTTGAATGTCAGCGTGGGTGAATCGTCTCTCATATCAACGATCTCGCCGTAGGGTACAAGTCCCAGCTTGATAAGCGCCTGGAAGCCGTTGCAGATACCAAGCATAAGACCGTCTCTGTTTTTCAGCAGGTCATGGATAGCGTCGGTAAGTCTGGGATTTCTCAGGAACGAAACGATAAACTTTCCGCTTCCGTCCGGCTCGTCTCCTCCGCTGAAGCCGCCGGGGAGCATTACTATCTGCGACTGCCTTATCTTTTCCTCCATTGCTTCCACGGATTCCCTGATAGCCTGTTCGGTAAGATTTCTTACAACAAAGATCTCAGCCTCAGCGCCTGCCTTTTCAAACTGTCTTGCGGTATCGTATTCGCAGTTTGTGCCGGGGAATACAGGGATAAGCACCTTCGGCTTAGCGACCCTGATCTTAGGAGCAACTCTTTCAGTAACGCTGTAGCTGTAAATTTCCGGCTTCTCCGCAGGCTCCTTGACGTGTACGGGATAAACAGGCTCCAGCTTGTTTTCCCACAGCCTTTGCAGCTTGTCCAGATCCACGGTATAGCTGTCGGAAACGATAGTGTAATCCTCGGTCGTTACGCCGATAACTCTTTCGTCAGTCTGCGTACCCTCCGCAAGCTCGATAACAAAGCTGCCGTAGCGTGCACGGAAAAGCTCCTCGGGAGCGACCTTTCCGGTGAATTTAAAGCCTATCTTATTTCCGAAGGACATTTTTGCTATAGCCTCGGAAACTCCGCCGTAGGCAACAGACCAGCAGGAAAGCGCCTTGCCCTCTGAAATAAGCTTTTCCACCTTTTTGAATACTGCTTTCAGGGAGTCGAAGTCCACAAGATTGTTTTCGTCGTAGTCGGGTCTTATAAGTATGACCTGAGATCCCGCTTTTTTGAATTCCTGAGAAATGACCTTGTCCGTTTTAGCGGTTGATACTGCAAAGGATACCAGCGTGGGAGGAACGTCGATGTTTTCAAATGTACCCGACATGGAGTCCTTGCCGCCGATCGCTGCACAGCCAAGCTCGATCTGAGCCTTGTATGCGCCTAAGAGGGCCGCAAAGGGCTTTCCCCAGCGTGACGGAGTGTTCTGCGTCCTTTCAAAATATTCCTGGAAGGTAAGCCAGCAATGCTCGTAGGTTCCGCCTGCCGCAACGACCTTTGACACCGATTCCACAACTGCCGACATTGCTCCGTGATAGGGGCTTATAGACGAAAGGAACGGATCGAAGCCCCAGCCCATTACGGAAGCCGTTGTTGTTTCTCCGTCAAGTACAGGGAGCTTGGCAGCCATTGCCTGTGTGGGCGTATTCTGATACTTTCCGCCGTAGGGCATAAGCACGGTGCCTGCGCCTATGGTGGAGTCAAAACGCTCCACAAGACCCTTCTGAGAGCAGATGTTGAGGTTGGATATCATTGCCTCCCATCTGTCAGCAGTGTCCTCTCCGCCCTTTTCGTCTGCGAATACAGGGGCGGGGACGGAAATATCCGTGTGCTTTTCAGCGCCGTTTGAATTAAGGAACTCTCGGGAAAGATCGACGATGATCTTTCCGTTCCAGTTCATTTTAAGTCTAGGCTCCTCGGTAACTCTTGCCACCATGGTCGCCTCAAGGTTTTCCTTGGCAGCCTCCGCCATGAATTTTTCAAGGTCTGCTTTTGCAATTACAACAGCCATTCTCTCCTGGGATTCGGATATGGCAAGCTCTGTGCCGTCAAGACCGTCGTATTTCTTTGTAACGCTGTCAAGGTTTATCATAAGACCGTCGGCAAGCTCGCCGATAGCTACGGAAACTCCTCCTGCGCCGAAGTCGTTGCATCGCTTTATCATAGCGGTGACTTCGGGATTCCTGAACAGTCTCTGGAGCTTTCTCTCCTCCGGAGCGTTACCCTTCTGTACCTCTGCGCCGCAGCTTTCCAGCGAGTGGAGATTGTGGGATTTGGACGAGCCTGTCGCTCCTCCGCAGCCGTCTCTTCCGGTTCTTCCGCCAAGCAGGATAACTATATCCTCCGGTGCCGGTCTTTCACGTCTTACGTTGGATTCGGGAGCTGCGCCGATAACTGCGCCTATCTCCATTCTTTTTGCCACATAGCCCGGGTGATATATCTCGCTTACGTGACCTGTTGCAAGTCCGATCTGGTTGCCGTAGGAGGAATAACCGTTTGCAGCTCCCACAACAAGCTTTCTCTGGGGGAGCTTGCCTTCAATTGTATCCTCGACGGGTACCAGGGGATTGCCCGCTCCCGTGACTCTCATTGCCTGATAAACGTATGAGCGTCCCGAAAGAGGATCTCTGATAGCGCCTCCCAGACAGGTGGCAGCGCCGCCGAAGGGCTCGATCTCGGTAGGGTGGTTGTGGGTTTCGTTTTTGAACATCAGCAGCCAGTCCTCGTCCGTTCCGTTGACATCCACCTTTATCTTGACCGAGCAGGCGTTTATTTCCTCGCTCTCGTCCAGATCCTTTAACAGACCCGCCTTTTTAAGCTGCTTTGCGCCTATGCAGGCAAGATCCATAAGGGTGATGGGCTTGTCCGTCCTGCCGGCGTAGAGATCCTTTCTGGCGTTCACATAATCCGCAAAGGTATCTGCAACATACTCAGGCTCGATATCCACATTGTCAACGATAGTGGAGAAGGTGGTGTGACGGCAGTGATCCGACCAGTAGGTATCTATCATTCTTATCTCGGTGATGGTGGGATCACGCTTTTCGGAGTCTCTGAAATACTGCTGACAGAATCTTATGTCGTCAAGATCCATCGCAAGTCCCAGAGAGGTAAGCATATCCTCAAGCTCCTCCGTGCTTTTGGAGATAAATCCGTCAACGGTCTTTACCTCGGTGGGGATATCGTATTTTATATCCAGCGTGTCAAAGCAGTCAAGAGAAGCTTCTCTTGACTCTACGGGGTTGATGATATATGCTTTGATGCGTGAAAGCTCCTCATCGGTGAGATTTCCCGATACGACATATATTCTTGCGGACTTTATCGCAGGTCTTTTGCCTGCCGTGAGCAGCGATATGCACTGAGCGCAGGAATCCGCCCTCTGGTCGAACTGACCGGGAAGATATTCTGCGGCTATGATATGCTCGTTGATTCCAACGGCGGGAAGGTGATCGTAGGTCACGTCCACCGCAGGCTCTGAGAAAACTACCGGGACGGCAAGCTTAAAATCGGCGGAGGAAAGTCCCTCGGCGTCGTAACGGTTGATTATTCTCAGTCCCGTAAGCTTTTCCAGTCCCAGCGCCGATCTTATGCCCTCCAGAAGGGAATCGGCTTCGACTGCAAAGCCCGGTTTCTTTTCAACATAAATCCTGTAAACTGACATAGAGTCAACTCCTTTAAATTAACATTCCTGACATACATCTATTATACAACATTACGGCGGCAGTTGTCAATAACCTTAACGCTAAATCAGATCAGCTCTCCGTAGCAGAACGAGCCGTCCGAGGAGGTTATCCTCACCTGTCTCAGCTCCCGTCTGAGGGAATCCGAGGGGCTTTTGCGCCTTACTCTTACGTTTATGTAATTGGGAGCGTGTCCGTTATGCCAATCGCATGAGGTCTCCTTTTCAAAAAGCACTTCAAGGGTCATGCCGATACAGCCTTTAAGATACTCTGCACGGGATATCCTGCAAGCCTCAGTTATGAGCCTTGCCCTTTCCTGCTTTGTTTTTTTGTCCGTCTGACCGTCCATTTTGTCGGCGGCAGTGCCTTTTCTGCGGGAGTAGGGGAAAATATGGGCGTCGGAGAAGCCTGTTTTTTTAACAAATTCAAGGGACTCGTTAAATTCCTCCTCCGTTTCGCCGGGAAAGCCCACCATTATATCCGTAGTTATGGCGCAGCCGGGGAAATACTTTCTAAGCTTTTGGCACAGCAGCATAAATTCGCCGGAGCTGTAATGTCTGCGCATTCTTTTCAGCGTGGCGTCGCATCCGCTTTGCAGCGACAGATGAAAATGGGGACACAGCCTGTCCAGCTCTGACATTCTTGCGATATCATCGTCTGAGATCATTTCCGGTTCTATGGAGCCAAGTCTCACACGGAAATCTCCCTCGGTGCTGCAAGCCGCTTCAACTGCATCGATAAGCCTTGTGCCGTTACTGAGATCCCTGCCGTAGCAGCACAGATTTATTCCCGTCAGAATGATCTCCCTGTGACCTGAGCCGACAAGCTCAAGAGTTTCGGTGCGTATGTCCGCCAAGGACTTTGAGCATATATGTCCTCTTGCGTAGGGGATAATGCAGTATGAGCAGTATTGATCGCAGCCGTCCTGGATCTTTATGTATGCACGGGTCTTATCGTCCGAGCCTGTATTTTTCATCGGCTCGAAAGGCTCGCCGGGCTTTCTGTCCTCAACCGAGACTATTCTTTCCCCGGTGCGGAGAAATTCCCTTACAAGCTCCGGGATATCACGCTTTCTTCCTGTACCGGAGATTATATCGCATTCCTCCATTTTTTCAGCGCTGTCTTTGAATGCCTGCGGAAGGCAGCCTGCAAGGACGATAACGCATTCAGGGTTTGAATTTCTTATCCTATGGACAAGCTGGCGGCATTTGGAATCCGACTGAGCTGTCACGGTGCAGCTGTTTATTATGCAGACGTCTGCGCTTAAAAGATCCTCAGCGTCGCAGTGACCCTCCTTTAAGAAAAGCTCACGTATGTTTTCGGTCTCGTACTGATTTACCTTGCAGCCGAAGGTGTAATAGAAGATCCTCATGATGTTTAATACTCCTCTGATTCTATGATATATGCACAAATAACAAAGCCAATCGTTGTTAATATTACACAAAAGGAAGCTAATTATTTTGTTGCTATTGATTATTGTACCATATTTTATTTTTTTTTGCAAATTATCATTGACAATTCGGAAAATATGGATATAATAGAGGGTGTAGTAAGGAAAAGCTACATGACACATACGGACAAAAATTTTAAGACAGCAGATTAGGAGGAATTGATTATGAAAAAGGTAAAGATTATGCTCGATTCGATCCAGGCGGTAAAGCAGTTTGTCAGCGTTGTAACGATGTACGATTTTGACGTTGATCTTATTTCGGGCAGATATGCCGTAGACGCAAAGTCTATCATGGGCATCTTCAGCCTTGACCTCTCAAACGCTATACAGCTCGTGGCTCACACTGACGACGCAGACAAGTTTTTTGGAGAGATCAAGCAGTTTATCGTAGACTAAACAGACTATATGCGGGATAACTTCCGCACAAGCGGCTCCGGAGCTTTTCCGGGGCTGCTTTTTTTGTACGCAGGCGATAAAAATTACAGGCAATACTGAACAACCGCCGAATGACGGTTTTGTTTTCGGTATTGCCTATATCCTTTTGCAGCGAGGTCCTCCAAGCTGAGAAATAATTACCTTTGCCAGTGCGGGGTTTGGGTTCTTGATATTTACGGGATATTCAAGCTTTTTCTCGTACTGCCACATCAGCTTTCACCTCTTTCCCAAGGGAAGATAAATACACATATAAATCCTCGTATTTATGGAGATTCAACTGATCTCTACACGTTTTTTACACGATAAATAGCTATAATAAAATGCCATCAAGTATTTTTGTGGCTCTGTCTTGTTCGCTGGGGTACAGATGCGCATAGGTTTTTAACGTAGTGGAAATATCCGAATGTCCTAACCGTCTGGCTATTTCTTGAATGTTGATTCCCTCCTGGATCAGTAAGCTTGCGTGGGAATGTCTGAAATCATGTAATCGGATGCGCTTCAGCATTGCCAGCTGTGCAATATCATCATTAAATTCACGTACTGCGCTGTCACGGATCGGACGGGCTCCGCCGCAGATATAGCCGTCGGAAGAAAACACATCAATGCCGATCAGGCGGTCCTTGTGACATTCTAATACGGTTTGTAAGGGTTTTGGAATGGATATGTTCCTGACGGAGCTTGCATTTTTTGGGGGCGTTGTAACATCTCCGCCCTTTAATTTCTGCGTCAGCGATTTTGTTACGGCAATTTCTCCGTCTTTAATATCCTCCCATGTCAAAGCGTAAATTTCTCCCTTCCGCATACCTGTGAAAAACGCTATGCACATAAACACATAGAAGTTCCATGTATAAGGCTCGGCAGTTTCACAGTATTCCTTTGCGCATTTTATGTACTGCTTAAACTCGTCGGCAGTGTAAAAATCCATTTTTTTCGGCGGTTCTAAAGGCGCTTGAAAGTTTCCCACCTTGTCTAGCGGATTAGCGGAGACGTATCCCATTTTTACCGCGAAATTCAATACCGCATGAAATTTTTTAAAAATGGCTTTTTTAGTACCGATAGTAAAGTCGTTGGAATTTATCTCATTTTTCCATTTTTGTAAAACGGGCGGAGTAAGCTTGTCGATCCGGATCTTCCCCAGATAGGATAAAACATGGGCAGACACAAGCTGAACGGTACTGTTAAAAGTACTTTGCCTGATTTCGTGGATCTTAGCGGCTTTATATTCTTCAAATAAAGCCTGGACCGTTAATTTCTGTGCGGGCTTTTGTTCTTTTACGGAATATGCCAGCTCACGTTCGAGACGCTTGGCTTCGTCATTGCCGTATGCTACCCGATCGATCTGTTTAGGCTTACCAAAAATATCGGTATAGTTTATCCTTACCCGGTATTTTTGCTTGCCGTCACGCTTACCGTCCATTTTGTAGATCGGCATAATATTTTCCTCCTGTTATTGACATATTCAATTATATGCGTTACAATAAATTTCAACTCACACGTCTACGAGGGGCGTGACAAAAGGGCAGAATTTGTCCTTTGCAGTGACTGGGTCGGTTCGGTTGCCCCTGAGTATTTGCGGTACTCAGGGGCGGTTTTTATTTTATTTCATAAGTAATGATTGTCTATACTGATCTGCTTCAGGAACATCTATCCATTCGACAGTTTTATCAAAATTATCTCTAACGACTTTTTTTATTTCATCAAGTGTAACATGGAAAAACTCACGTCTATGGTTTATTTTATTTACTTTTCTATCCTCAAATGCATTGTGTAAAGCGGATTCCAGTCCTGGGGCATCGTCTGTAAATATGAGAGCATGAACATCAAAGTTAAATGGTACTGAAGCATCACCTAATTCGTTTACTCTGTCCATAGGGTCAAGTCTTCTCGTCATTCCAATCTTGTAAATATTTTCTCCAAATGCACCTATATTACTGATAACATACACATATCCTGCTCTTTTATTAGCTTGTCTGTAATCTACATCAGCAATAGCTTTAACTGTATCTGCTATGTTAAGCTCTAATTCTCGCTTTTTTGCAAGTAAATCTACATTATCAGGATCTTTTAATAATTGTTCCTCTAAAGCTAGAAGTGCATTTTTGTAATGTGATTGTTCTTTTTGTAATTTATTTCTGGCTTCTTCAATTTCTTTTTGGATTTTAGCTTCTTCACGTTGTCGCTCGCGTGCTTCTTTAATGCGTTCTTTTTCTTCTTTTTTAGCTTCTTCAAAATCAAGAGCAATAGCTAATTCAATTTGTTTTTTCATCTGATAATCGAATGTAATTGAAATGGATTGTATTTCTCCAAGTTTGGAAATTTGATCCGCTGATTTATATATTTTTTCTTGAGATTTGTTATAGTTTGATATTTTTACATTATCAATAACATTATCGCATTCCAAATTGAAAGCGCGAAGCAACAGTTTTTGCATATCTTTGACCATTTTCTTGCCTTTAGAAGCGTTGCCGTTTACAGTCCAATTCATATTTCCTGTACAAGCAAGCCCGTCTTTTATCATTTTTTTCTGTTCATCTCTTATTTTTTTTAGTTCCTCCTTAAATTTATCCGAATTAGCAAATTTATATGTAGGTTTATAAATTCCATATTCCTGCATTTCAATATCAAAATCTAAATCAAAAATCTGTTTCTTCTTTTCTTTTATTGAAGTATTTATTTTGTCAATCTCGGATTTTAGTTTATTGAGTTTTGCACTTTCATCATAGTAGTCCGCTTCAATCTTTTTTCTTTGACTTTCCAAACTTTGGATCTGCTGATTTAATATTTCTATGTTTTGCTGCTCTGGTAAAAGTAGTTTTTTTAATCTATCAATTTCTTGTTGCAATTCTTTTTTGCTCGGTCCAAATAATCCCATGTGTTTTCCTCCTTGTCGCATAAACCGACAAATGTAAACATTTAATTACGGATATTTACATCTGAGGGATAATGTGTTATAATATATTTTGAAGTCAACAGGAGGAGATCTTGTTCTTTTATCCCTGTCGGTATTAGCGGTACCGGCGGGGATTTTTTTATAGTTTGCCTATGACTTTTCCATAGCAGCGTACATCGTTTCCTTCATGAAATATAATATCCTTATACCTTGGATTGATGGAAATGAGTCTGTCGCCGCCGTAACGTTTTACAAAGCCTTCACCGTCGATAACAAATATACCGATCTCACCCTCATAAACGCTTGGCTGCTTTCGTACAAGCAGATAATCGTCATCACAGAATTCCGGTTCCATACTGTCGCCGTTGACTTGAACAACATAGTCTGCTGTCCTGTTGAACGGAGTATCCGGGATCTCGATCATGGATGTCATTTCGTCCGAAAGAAATTCTCCCGTTCCTGCCGAAACAGGCAGACCCGAAAATGCTATTTCAAAAGTAGGATTGATATCTTCTTCGTCGTCTTCGGGTTCTTCAATGTAGGTACATCTTTCGTATTCTTCATTTAAAGTAAAATCGACCATTTTTTTGCCGTGCTCGTCCAGAGTGCGGTATTTTTTTATGCTGTTTTCTTCGGCAACAGATAAATTAATCTCTCCATGCTTAGACCATTCAAATAAGTAATTTGCATCGCATTTCAATGCATTCATAAGTTTTAATATGTTATCTTCGTTTGGAGAACTTATGTTGTTTTCGTAATTACTTATTGTATTTTTCTTTATATTTGTCATAGAAGCCAGCTGTGCTTGTGTTATTTGCAATTCAAGCCGACGCTCTCGTAATTTATCGCCAATCATTTATATCGCCCCCTTTATGCTCATATTATAGCATAAAAATTCTCGAAAATCAAGATTTTTAGATATAAAATTATAGACAACCAAAAATATTGTGCAAAAGTACTATAAGCGGAATAAAAAAGTTGTATACTTTTATCCAAGGAAATTGGACAAAAAGTCTTGACAATTCAAGATTATTGGTCTATAATATAATCACACCAAGAAATTGGGACAAGACAACAGGAGGTGAATACTTTGGTTGCAGAAAACACTAAGAAACTTATAAAGAAAAAAGGGCTAAAACAGAAACATGTTGCCGATTTAGCCGGAATTGCTGAAAAGAAATTCAGTTCAATGTTAAACGGCAATTGTACCATAAGAGAGCCGGATATAGTGAGAATTGCTAAGGCTCTTGATGTTACGCCCAATGACCTTTTCGGCATTAAGCCGGTGTAGCAGCTGCCAGAAAACAATTTGAGGAGGTGAGGACACTGGACAAAGCTAACAGTCCAATAAAAAGGACAGCAAAAATTTTCAGGGAGGTATCACAATGAAGATCTACAAAGTAACAACGATCACCGACTGCGGACGAAAGTTCGTGAGGACCGTCACCGCCGAAAGCGCAGCAATGGCGATCAAAAAACTTCGCCCGAAAATGGAGCGGAATGAGATCCCGGCACTTGTTGAGGAGGTGTAAAACCGCATAGGACAAATCCCGAAAAACATAAAATAATCAGGAGGTGATTAATTTATGAAACAGCCGGACGTAGAAACAGCGGTCAGAATTTACTACAGTATGGTAGAAATAAGCAATAAGGAGATCAAAGAGCTTTTTAAGGTCGGAGATACCTGTGCGGTCAGAATGAAGCGTAAGGTCCGTGATGAAATGGCTAAACGGGGCGTCAAAAACTACTACCCGGGAATGGTCAAAACCAGCATTGCCTTTGAGGTCTGGGGACTTGATATCGAAGATCTGGAACGCAGACTCAAAGCCATAAGACGGCTTAAGCTAAATGATATTTAAGATCCAGGACGTAAAACAGAAAGGACGTGACCCAATGGCATTCACACTGATAATAGTGATATTCGCCCTGCTGATAATAGCCGGCTATCAGATCAGGGAAAACGCAGAAACGAAACGCCGCATAGCAGCGGAGGAAGAAAAGGAGCAGACCCGGCAGGAGCTTGCAGAGGTCGAGGACAAGCTGTCGAGAAGCTACGGCAGGGTGACATACCGGACAAGAGGCATAATGCCTGAAATACATAAAAATTAAGGAGGACTAAAAGGTGGAAAATAAAGAGCTTGAACAGCGATTAATAAACACAGAACAGGCATTAGCGCTTGCACTTAAAAGAATCGAAGAACTCAGCAATTCAAAAATAGGTACCGTTGGCAAAAAGCCACTGAAAGAATTTGTGCGTGAAGAGGTTTACAACGATCTGTTTTCATACAGCGCAGACGGTAAGGTAAGCGGTAAACAGTCTCATGAAAATTTTGTTGGGATATACAGGCGTATCCAGATTGTAGTCGGTCAGAGATATATAAAAAACGGTCAGCATAATTTTTCCGCTACACCTTTGCAGAATCTGAAATGTTCAGAATACGATAGATTCGGTGAACTTGTAGGTAAGGTATGTGAGCTGATCTGGAATTTCAAGCACGATAAGGAGGACACCCCATGAACCTGACAAGAGAAGAGACTATAAAAGCGTTGGACAAATGCCTTGACAAGGATGTCACTTGCACAGGTTGTCCGTTAGACGAAGAGTTTGATTGTATTTCAGCTTTGAAGGAAGCATATTGCAGATACATAAAAGAAAACGAGCCTGTCTCTGCGCCAACAGATACAAGCTCAGAAGCCGAAAGCACGGCTAATATTTCACAATCTAAGAATAACACAGTTCTTGAAATTTGTCAAGAGCTTGACAAGCGTATAAACGGAGATTTCCTGATCGCATACAATAAGCTTGACAGGGCAGGTCAGCTGGCGTTCGAGCTGGGAAGGGATTACGCCCGTTTTACGGACAGGAGGGGAAAATGAAATGATAAAATTTCAGAACGACTGCGTAGGCTGTCCCGACGGCGTACCATGCATGGGTCTTTCCTGCCCGTACCGCCATGTCCCGCATTTTTACTGTGACGAATGCGGGGAGGAAGCCTCCCACGCATACGATTACGACGGCGACCTGCTCTGTGGGGAGTGCCTCAGATCCCAGCTTGTCGGGATATTTTCCGAAATGACCGTCGGGGAAATGGTCAAAGCGCTCTGCGCAGTTTACAGCGACGTGGAGGTGAACGAGTATGGCTGTTCTTGAAAGCGGAGTAGCGGAATACATCACCGCTCAGGCAACTGTTACTGTGAATTTTCCCGTTGATTTCAGGGGGAACGCATTGGTTGCCTGCAAGGTGTGTCCTTTTCTTACTCATTCAACTGATATGTGCCAGCTTACTAAGGAGCTTGTTCCGTTCCCCGATAAATATGTGGGCGGGTGCTGTCCGTTAGAAATCAAGGAGGATAAAGATGTCGATATATAAAAAGCTTATGGAAATACAAAGCAAGCTTAATGTTCCGAAAAATCAGTACAACAGCTTTGGCAAATACAATTATCGAAGCTGTGAGGACATTTTAACGGCGGTAAAGCCACTGCTTGCGGAAAAAAAGCTTACCCTTACCCTATCCGACGAGGTAGTGGAGATAGGCGGCAGAGTATACGTAAAGGCTGAAGCAAGGCTTACCGACTGCGAGACTGAAAATCCGCAGGCTGCTTATGAATACATAAATACCGCTTACGCCCGTGAGGACGAGACCAAAAAGGGTATGGACGGAGCGCAGGTAACGGGAGCTGCAAGCAGTTATGCCAGGAAATACGCTCTGAACGGACTGTTTGCTATCGACGACAGCAAAGATCCCGATACGGATGAATATGAAAATCAGCAGGATAATGCAGTAATATGTCCAAAATGTAAAAAAGAGGTCAGACCCTCAAAGGATAAAAACGGTGTAATGCGTACACCTGCGGAGATACTGAAAATGTGCGGAAATATGTGCATAAGCTGCGCAAAGGCGGCGAAGGCAAACGAAAACGGAGGTTAAAATAAATGGAACAGTTGATCTTAAGCAGAGAAAGGCTTGAACACACAGAAAACGGAACAAAATGTATTGTCAGGGTAAGCCCCGAGACTTACAACACACTTGTAGACATTGCGAACCTTACGGGAATGTCCATTAGTAAAACGGCGTCAAGACTGATAGCGTTTGCCGCTGAGAATACAGTTGTGAAGGAGGAAGAATAATGCTCAACAAAGTAATTTTAATGGGCAGGATAACCCACGATCTTGAATTAAGACAAACCCCGGGCGGTGTTTCGTCGCTTACCTTTACGGTCGCTGTGGAAAGAAGCTACGCCGATCAGAACGGCGAAAGACAGAGCGATTTTATCAGGTGTGTGGCATGGCGTCAGACCGCCGAGTTTATCTCAAAATATTTCGGCAAGGGCAGAATGATAGCCATTGAAGGAAATCTGCGTACAAGCACATATGACGATAAAAACGGTTCAAGGCATTACGTTACCGACGTGTATGTGGATAACGCATCATTCACCGGCGAGCCAAAACAGAGCGGCGGAAAGCCGGGCAAGGGTTCGCCTCCGATACCGGGGGATCTCAGCAACTTTGAAGAAGTCCTTGATGATGACGGAGTACCGTTCTGAGGAGGGGAGCTATGGCGGCGACAAAAAAGGATTTTATGAAAAAGGTCTGCATTATCATAGATACCCGAGAGCAGAAAAACAAGCATATAACGTCCGCTCTCGACAGTATGGGGATCGCATACGAGAGCCGCAAGCTTGATTTCGGAGACTATTCGTTTACAGCAGAAGGGCGGGACTTTTCAATGTCCTGCGTGGTGGAACGCAAGGCCAACGTTGATGAGATCTACAGCAATATCATGCAGGAGCGTGGACGCATCGAAAAGGAACTGTATGCGGCGGCAAACCTTTCAAACCAATGTACGATATTTATTGAAAACGTAGCAGGCTGGGAAGAGCTGAAAGCATATGAGGTCCCCGGGTGGCAGATGGAAAAGCTCCCGCAGCGGAAGGTCAGGGATATCGGCAGACACGTTTACAGCGCCCTGAGATCGTGGAAATCATCAAATCGGTACAGATTTGACGTGCAGTTTATTCCCGATAACGCCAAAACAGCCGAAAGGCTGCTGGAGAACTTCTACTACTACTGGCATAACTACAAGGAGCAGACGGCGGCGAGAAAATGACAAAGGAAGATATAAAAGCAACAGTCACTATGCGGTCAGTCCTCAGCCGTTACGGAGTAGAAGTTCGCAGAGGACGGTGCAGAGGATTTTGCCACAGCGGCAGAGACCTGAATATGGGCGTGTACAAGCATAACTGTCATTGCTTCGTCTGCGATAAGGACTACGATATTTTCGCAGTGGTAGAGTACTTTGAAAACTGCGGATTCAAACGAGCATTTGAAATTCTCGGCGGAGACAAGCCCGTAAGCTTTGCCGCCCGCAGAAAAGCCGTAAAAGCAAAGCAGACCTGCGAAAAAGAGCGCGCTATTGACGCCGAATACAAACGATTGTTCGACTTGTGGTGCGCTATGGACTATGCAATAATTCTGTATAACCGGACTGAATTTCCCGACGAAGCATTGACCGGATTATACATATACGCCCTGCACAATATAAACAGGGTGCAGGCGGAGCTGGAGGAGGTGAAAGATAAGGAATGGAGTATGAAAAGCTCGGCGCAGACCAGCTCTTAAGCGCAGATGTGCTGGACGCAGTCTACAGCGAACCCGATGAAATAACTCGTACATTTGAAATAGTCAAGCTAAGAAAAAGAGCGTCAGAGCTTAAGGTTACAACGGCTCTGAACACTCTGCTCAAGGTATACGACAGAGAGCTTAAACGTATCGAAAAGGAAAATCAGGTCATAGATGTGGAGTACCGCAGCGCCGACGATAACGTTACCCAATTCGGAGACAAATACCCCGCAATGCGCTGCGGATCATGGATAGCCGACAAAAACGGCGTAAGGGTACATACCAACAAGGGGGACGATGTAGCCTGTTACTGCCCCATACTTCCCGTGCAGACCCTGAGAAACGTGGTCACAGGCAAGGTAAAGACAAGGCTCGCATATTTTTCACGGAACAAGTGGATAGAGTTTGTTGTGGAAAAGGGCGTGATCTCCAGCAATTCAAGGATAGTGGCTCTGGCGGACTATGGAGTCCCCGTGACCACAGAAAACGCCCGGAATCTTGTAAAGTACCTTTCGGACGTGGAAAATATGAACTTAGAGCAGATACCCATAGGAAAATCCACGTCTAAAATGGGCTGGCAGGAAAGGGATAGCTCTTTCCCTGAATTTTTTCCGTACACCGACAGTCTGATCTTTGACGGCGGAATGGAATTCAAGGAGTCATACGAAGCTCTTACCCCGTCGGGAGACAGGGACGTATGGTTTGACGCTGTAAAAAATGTCCGCAGAACAAGGCGCATCGAGCCGCTGTTTTTCCTGGCGGCAAGTCTGGCAAGTCCGCTGCTTGAAATACTGGGGGTACTGAGCTTCTGTGTAAATCTCTGGGGCGAGACCGAGGGCGGCAAGACCGTGACGTCAAAGCTGGCGGCAAGCGTATGGGCTAACCCTGCAAAGGGCAAGTATATGGGAGATTTTTGCGCTACCGAAACTTGGATAGAGATAAAGCAGGATTTTCTTAATAATCTTCCGCTGATACTGGACGACAGCGCAACGGTCAAGGACAAGCTCAATTTCGATATGACGAGCTTTGTATACAACCGCTGTAAGGAAAAGGGCAAGGGACGCTCCAACAAATCGCTGGGAATACGTGAGGAGACCACCTGGCGGCAGGTAATAATCATGAACGGCGAACAGCCCGTGATATTTGAAAATATGCAGGGCGGAGCGGTAAACCGTACACTTGATCTTACTGCGGGATATTCAAAAATTTACGCAGATCCTCGCCGGCTTTGTGAAATTATCGACCGCAATTACGGCTTTGCGGGCAGAGAGTTCATAGATATTATCAGATCGCTGGGTACTGACAAGATAAGAGAGATATTTAACCGACAACTCGACAGAGTGCGTTCTCTCGATAAAATGGACAAGCAGTCCGCCTCTCTTGCCTGTGTGCTGACAGCGGACGAAATAGCGGCGGAATATCTTTTCAGTGACGGGATCCGTATTGATCTGAACGAGGCGGCAAAGGTCCTGTGCGACAAAAGCTTTGTCAGTGAAAATGAACGCTGCTACAATTACATTATCGAGCAGGCGGCGGTCTACGGCGATAAGTTCAAGCCTATGGCAAAGAGCAGCGACGGCAGCGAGGACGTCTACAAAAACGAATGCTGGGGCTGTTTTGAGGACGATCATATTATCATTATCCGCTCGGTGTTTGAAAAGCTGTGCACCAAAGGCGGATTTTCAGCTAAAAAATTTCTGGACTGGGCGAAGAAAAATGAGAAGATATGGCTCAGTGATAAAGGCGAGCCTACCCGTCCGAAACGTATAGGCAGTATGCCGAAGCCTACCCGCTGTGTGTTTCTGCTTATGCCCGAGGACAGCGAGGCAGGCTCTGAGGATATGCCATTTTAACAAATACAGGAAATTTGTAACGAAGTAACGAATGTGACGAAATAAAAAAGCTATATATATGAAAATAAAAAAATTATGTATACAACATTGTATTGATTTTCATTTATGATTAGTTTTTATTTGCGTTACACGTTACAAATCGAAAATATGTGCTTAAAACTGCGTAAATAAGCGCTTTTAAGCAGTAACGGGATTTTAAAATATTCGTTACGTTCCGTTACGGAGGAGGTCATATTATGGAAAGAAAAGAACTGGACGAGCTTGCGTTCTACGGCAAGCCGATCCCCTCAAAAGCAGGTCATGAGGAACAGACATATTATTTGATTGCGTCGGGGATATACAGATACACAAAATTACGTCAGATGAGCGGCAGCGAAAAAAAGGAATTCAAGCAAAAAGCCGTAGCAGCCTTTGACAAGCTTCTTGAAAATGCCAAAGCGGATCCGCTGGAAAGAGCGTTCTTTGACGTCAACGTAAGATCCATGCAGCTGCTTGAAAAGCTTACACAGCCCAGAGCGGAGCTTGTGAACAGGTCAAAGCAGGAGCTTGTGGATATCATTTGCAGATTCGGAGCGGCTCTCAGCGGAATGCTTAACGATTACGACGAGGAAATACCGATGTTCTTTAAGCTGAGGGTCGGACAGGCTGAACAGGATGGTGAAATTAAGGCGTAAATAAGCCGCCCATTGCTGAGCGGCAGGTTTTAATCAATGTAAAGGAGTAATCAAAAATGAACAAAAAAGAACTAAACGAGATCAAAAAGAATTTTAGCGACGACTGCGGATTTTTCACCGTAAACCGTGTAATCACCGCATTCGTGGACGCTGAAAAAAATATAAAATGCAAGACAAATCAGCTTTACAGCATTATCCCGCAGGAGGAAAGCGAGCTGATAATGGCAAACCTGAAAAAGGTCCTCAGCGGAAATATCGGCGCAAATCTTCTGGAATACGCATTCCCGAAAGCGGCTTATGAGGAGGGCGGCGCACAGCAGTTCCTCTACAGCGTACTCAAAAGCAAGCTGACCGACGGCGAGGCGGTTGATAACTTCCTCAATGCCATTGTGGAAAAGGTGGAGTATGTTTCGACTTACACGATCTTTGCGGCACATTGCACGTATTCAGTCCTCAATAGGGACAAATCAGACGTCCCGGACGGCGATACATACGACTACAATTTCATGATCACAGCGATTTGCCCCGTAAATCTCCGCATTGACGGACTTGTCTACAACGACGATCCAACAAGCTCCATTGCCAGGAAGAAAACCTATGACAGGGTCGTCGGACTTCCTACGGACGGATTTTTGTTTCCGCTTTTCAATGACCGTGCGGCGGGCATCAACGGTGTGCTGTACTATACGAAAAATGCGAAAAAGCCCAATACTTCAATGATCGAGGACTTTCTCGGCTGTGAATTTGTCATGACGGCGGAGCAGGAAAAATATACGTTTCAAAAAATCCTGAATAACGTCTGCGGAGAGGAGCTTGACTACGACCTTGTGACCCTGATCAACGACAAAATTCAAATCATAATTGATCAGAACGCACACGAGACGGAGGTCACCACTATCGACAACAATAAGCTTTCCTCCATATTGTGGGAGGCGGGAGTAAGTCAGGAAAAGCTTGAAAATTTTCCAAAGATTTATGATAAGCACATGGGGGACAAGCCTATGACGGCGGTAAATCTGGTGGATAAAAAGACCGTGATTTCTGTACCCAGTATTACCGTGAATATCGGCAAGGACGCAGTGGGTAAGGTAAAAACACAGGTCATTGACGGCAGGAAGTGCGTTGTCATCAAGCTTGACGACCCGAAAGTTTTCGTTAACGGGGTCGAGGTTGAGAGGTAAGTTATGACACCCGAAAAAGAACAAAAAGCCATAGAACGCCTGAAGCTATTTGAACCGCCTGACGGCTACTATCTGGCTTACAGTGGCGGTAAGGACAGCGACTGCATAAAAATACTGGCGCAGTTGGCGGGCGTAAAATTCGAGGCACATCACAATCTGACAACGGTTGACGCTCCCGAGACGGTGTATTACGTTAGATCTCAGCCCGATGTGATAATAGATAAAGCATTAGACGCCAACGGAAATCAGATCACAATGTGGAATTTGATATTAAAAAATCTAATGCCGCCGACACGACTTGCAAGATATTGCTGTTCGGAACTAAAAGAACGCAGCGGACGGGGACGAGTTGTCATAACAGGCGTTCGCTGGGCTGAAAGCAGCAAACGAAAAGAAAATGCAGGAACAGTAAAGATCATAGGCAAGCCAAAAACGACGCAGAAAATTGCCGAAGAGATCGGAGCAGACTATGATGTTACCAGGCAGGGCGGATTGATCATGAACGACGATAACGACGAGAGCCGCCGAATGGTAGAGCAATGCTACCGAACCACAAAAACAATGGTAAATCCCATTATTGACTGGATAGACAATGACGTTTGGGATTTCCTGAACTATTACGGCTGTAAATCAAATCCTTTGTATGAATGCGGGTTTAAGCGTATCGGCTGCATCGGCTGTCCAGTGGCGGGTAAACACAGATATGTAGAATTTATGCGATACCCGAAATTCAAGAATATTTACATAGCTGTATTTGACAAAATGCTTAAACGCCGTGAAGAACTCGGAAAAGCCGCTAATTTATCTTGGAAAACAGGTTTAGATGTTTTTCGCTGGTGGATGGGCGAGGATTTCACGCAGATCACCTTTGACGATCTGGAGGAACTATGACATTCATAGATTTTTTCGCAGGGAAGGAGAAAAAATGAAAAGATTAACAACGGACAACCCTAAGAACAATATCGAAACGCTAATGAATTACTGCACGGCAGATAAAGACGGCTGGGCAGTCCTGAAATATGCGGGCGGTGAAGAAAACATAAAGCTGCACGAATACACAGCGAGGTGCTGTCAGGAACACGGCTGTAAAAATAGAACCGCTGATTTTGTGGCAGAGGACGGGTTATTTGACTGCTGCGATTGCCCTGTCGCAATTATGTACTACTGCGGATCTCAGGCGGCGGAAAATAACGCACAGTTTTCTGCTTATGAGGACACGGGACTTACGCCGAAAGAGATCAGAAAAATGCAGTCTGAAAACGCCAAGCTCCGTGAACTGCTGAAGCTAGCGTTGCAGGATATACCAATCGCAGCTTCGGATTTTTGCGAATACTGTACAGTGTGCAAGTGTCGTAAAGATAATACCTGTGAATACCGAATGAACCATAGCGAATGCATAAACGCCAGCGGTTTCCGTTGGCAACACGCCGACGAGGTCGAGGAGGTATTGAAGGATGAAAACACATAAGCTAAAGCTGAACATCGAATTTTGCGACGATGTTCTGAGCGGCAAGAAAAATTTCGAGGTACGCGAAAACGATAGAGGATTTCAGACAGGAGATCTGATAAAATTTATCCCAACTGACGGTACATATTACGTTGATTCAGACGGCAGGGAAACCCAACACGCACATCACCCGATCAGCGATAAAACATACAAAATCAAATATATTCTCAGCGGTTGGGGGCTAAAAAAAGGCTATGTGGCACTGGCAATCGAGGCGGTACGAGAAAATGAATGATATACTCAAGACAGAGTACAGTGAGGCTTTTGATAAGGAGCGCAAAGCCCGGATAGCAACATCATTTTACAAATACGGTCCTGCAAGAGATAATTTCGGCGGTGGCAGAGTTGACGCGATAGCAACAGCAGAACGTTGTATTGACGCCTTTAAGAAAGATCAAAACCTTGAACATTTGGTTGATGCCGCAAATTACCTTATGTTTCGTTTCAAATATCCTATGCCGGGTGAATACTTTAAGGCTACTGACAGCAACGGCAGCGTTGGCACTGTCGGAACGACGATCAATATGGAGGTTTGACAATGAGAGAATTGACTAAAAAATGTGTGCGCTGCGGTTGCAATTATTATCCTAATCGTAGCGATCAGATGTATTGCAGTAAGCGTTGCCGCGACAGAGAATATAAGACAAAAAGAACGGCTTTGAGGAAAGGCAGGAGGTCTGACAATGGCTAAGAAATTTATTGAAGCAGAAATGCTGAAACCTGATATGAAAATATTCACATCTGCGTATTCAACAGAACTTACGAAATGTTATTCGCAGGAAGCGATCGACAGTGCGCCCGCCGCCGACGTGCAGGAGGTAAGGCACGGAAGTTGGGAAATCAATCCCGATGGATATTACCCATATTGTTCAATTTGCAAAGAAGAACCGCAAGGCAGGGCTATGACTAAATATTGCCCCAACTGTGGTGCGAGAATGGACGGTGAAGAAAATGTATAACAATTTCCCCATATACAACACAATGAAAAAATTAGACCGTATTACTGTCAACCCCGGTTCTCCTGCGTATTTTCCAAAGAAACGCAAGCGCAGAGCCAATAAAGCTAAGAGGAGGAAGTGAAAATAATGAGAGAAATTTTGTTCAGAGGAAAAATCGGTAACGACTGGGCTTACGGAGATTTAAGGCAATTTAAAAATTCAGTCGCAATATTCAGACAGGGGTATACATTTCCGTATCTCGTTATCCCCTCGACCGTCGGTCAGTTCACAGGCTTGACCGACCAGAACGGCGTGAAGATTTTTGAGGGGGATATTGTTAAGATAGTCCGTGACGGAGATAAAGTACCTGTGAAATGGGAACTGGGTTCGTTTATACTTGAAGGACTATACCTTGATTTGGGAGAGGCAGCAATAGACCATCAACTTGAAGTCATTGGTAATATCCACGACAACCCCGAGCTGCTCGGAGGTGACAACAATGCCTGAAAAATCCGACGATATGACTATCATAGAACTATTGAGGGCGATACTGAGAGGTGAACGTTAATGTCCGGGACATACGACAAATATGACAGATACAAAGAACTACACAGATGTTATGACTGCGGAAAGCCGACAGAACCTAAGTCAAACGGCGGATATTACGTCCGCTGTAAAGCTTGCAGAACGAAGTCGGCTGAATATCAATTTGAAAGGAGGCACGCTGATGACGATAGAACAGCTAAAAAAATACCGTGATATATGCGCAGAGATCGACGAGATACGGCAGGAGCTTAACGGAAAGCATTACGCTGCGGACGCTGTAAGCGTATGCACTCCGCCGTCGTACACAGCCCACAGCAAACGCATAGAGGGTTATCTTCCGGACGGCAATACACTTTCGCTTTTAGCACGGCTGAGCGACCTCAGAGTGCAGCAGAGAGCGTGTGAGGAGTACATAGATAGCATTAAAGATTGGCAGACAAGAAGAATGTTCGAGCTGAGATTTATTCAAGGATATTCATGGATTCAGGTAGCTCACAAGGTAAGAGGAAATACGGCTGATAGCTGTCGTAAGAGAGTTGTGAGATATTTGAAAAATTCTTGAAAGTTGTCCGTTTTGTCCGTTTTACCTATGTTATAATTTAAACTGGGAAAAGTGTAAGACTATCCCGAACATCTTTTCAGCGGTCACGATCCACCTGACCGACGGGGCGTAAGTCCCGTATCTCAGCCGAAAGCTTTTTTGCGGTGCGATCCCGCAGGCTGAGACCACTTTCGAGATACCATTTCTGACATCTCCTTAATTTGCATGACAGCCGTCCGATCGGGCGGTTGTTGTGTCTTTATACCCAAAGAAATGACGGGAACAAACAGGCGATGAAAGACTTGACGAATAAGGAGATGTAAAAATGGGAGGACGAGGTTCTTCAAGCGGAATAAGTGATAAAGGTAAAAAATATGGAACTGAATATACAACGCTTTATAAGTCGGGGAATATAAAATTTGTCAGATACAATGACGGAAAATCTGCTAAAACTCCGATGGAAACTATGACTAAAGGAAGAGTATATGCAGTCATAAGCTCTGAAAATGATGTTAAATTTATATCTTATTATGATAAATATAATAAAAGATATAAACAGATAGATTTAATTGGAAATCCTCACCCTGTAAACGGGAAATATATTATTCCCCATACTCATAAAGGATATGATCATAGTGAAAATGGAACTTTTGAGTTATCAGAAAAAGAAAGAAAAATGGTTGACAGAATAAATAAAACATGGTATAGTTATAAAAACAAGAAGTAGTTTAAGAGTGAAAACAGGCAGGGCTTTAGGCTGTCGCTTATAGCGAAAGGCGAAAAAGCTTATTTAAACGATAAGATAACAGAGCCGCCTTTAGTACACCTATGACGGTTGAAATCCGTCCGCTTGTTAAGAGAGTATCTTCGGGTACTCTCTTTTTTATGCTGAAATGAGAAAGGAGGAAGGAATGTATTCAGAAAAATTCAGATATGAAAATTTGCAGCATGGTTTTTTTGAAGCAGAGGGCAAATATGATATTCCAAAGCTGACAGGTTCAGATGTTGATGAAATTCCTGAACTTATCGGCTTTAATTATGCAAAAACGGCTAAAGATAGGACAGATAAAGGAGTACATTTTTTTCTTGATGATTATCAGTTTACAAGAGTGTGGAATAACCCGACAAATTATATAGAGCTGCTTAAACAGTTTCGCATTGTTCTTACTCCTGATTTTTCTTTGTATTCTGACTTTCCAAGAGCTATGCAGATATATAATCACTATCGTAAGCACTGGCTTGGAGCTTATTGGGAGAGTAATTGTATTAAAGTTATACCAACAATATGTTGGAGTGATGAAAGCAGCTTTGAATGGTGCTTTGAGGGTGAGCCAGTTGGAAGTATAGTAGCTGTTTCAAGCGTTGGAACTCAGCAGAATAAGAATAGCAAAAGAGCCTTTTTATTAGGTTATGAAAAGATGCTCGAAAGGCTGCAGCCTGAAACAATAATATTTTATGGCAATATTCCCGATGAGTGTAAAGGCAGCATTGTTAGAATTAAGACATTTCAGGACAAATTCAGAAAAGCAGTGATTTCAAATAGGCGGCACAATAACTTCAAACAGGATTGATCGGGCGGTTGTTGTGTTTTTTTATATTCAAATCCAAGAGAGGTGAGGTGAATGCCGAATGAAAACAACTTGATACCGTTTCCGAAACGAACAGAGAGCGAACAGAGAGAAATACAGTCATCGGGCGGTAAAAAGTCCGGCGAGACACGCCGGCGAAAAAAGACTATGAAGCAGGTCATGGATTTCCTGCTGGAGCAGCCTGCGAATACCCGAGCCGATTATGATTTTCTTGCAGAACAGGGCGTTGACCTTAACGGTCTTGATCCCGAATTTGTAAATAATATGCTGGTGGTAAGCGCCGCCCTTATGTCGAAAGCCAAGCTTGGCAGCGTGTCGGCGGTTAAGGAGCTGCGGCAGATAATTCGGGACGACTATTTCGCAAAGGAAAAGCTCAAGCTTGAAAAGGAGAAGCTAAGGCTTGAAAAAGAAAGATCCGAACCGCCCGAACCGGAAAATATATCGTACAGCGGTATTCCCGCAAGCCTGATAGCACCGTCATTTTCTGCGGTGCTTTTTGATATTGCCGAACAGGGACATTCGGAGTATATTTTCCCCGGAGGCAGAGGCTCCGGAAAATCAAGCTTTATCGGACTTAACGTGGTAGACCTTATAATGAAAAACAAGGATATGCACGCCTGCATTCTCCGTGCGGTCGCCAATACTCTTAAAGACAGCGTGTACTCCCAGATACTGTGGGCTATATCCGCTCTGGGACTTGAAAGCGAATTTGCTTATACCAGATCTCCCCTTGAAATAACCCGTATTTCAACAGGGCAGAAAATATATTTCAGAGGTGCGGACGACCCCAATAAGATCAAGTCTGTCAAGCCTCCATTCGGATATATCGGAATACTTTGGTTTGAGGAATTAGACCAGTTCAGAGGCGAGGAGGCTGTCCGCAAGATCGAGCAGTCGGTCATCAGAGGCGGAGACACCGCATATAAGTTTAAATCCTTTAACCCTCCCAAATCGGCGCAGAACTGGGCTAATAAATATATCAGGATACCCCGTGAGGACAGGCTCGTAACGGAAAGCACTTACCTTACAGTCCCGAAAAAATGGCTGGGCAAGCCCTTTCTGGACGACGCTGAGTTCCTTAAGGAGACCAATCCGGCTGCTTATGAAAACGAGTATATGGGCATTGTCAACGGCACAGGCGGAGCTGTATTCGATAATGCGGAGCTACGGGAGATCACAGACGGAGAAATATCTCAGTTTGATAATGTCCTGAGCGGTGTGGACTGGGGCTGGTATCCCGATCTGTATGCGTTTGTAAGGGTTCATTACGCCGCTGCACAGCATACCCTGTACATCTGGCAGGAGTACACCTGCAATAAGCAGAGCAACCGTCAGACGGCAGATAAGCTTGTACAGCTTGGCATTACCGGTAACGATATTATCACCTGTGACAGTGCGGAAAATAAATCCGTAGGAGATTACAGGGCTTACGGACTTCTTGCAAGAGCCGCCGAAAAGGGTCCCGGCAGCCGTGAGTATTCATATAAGTGGTTACAGTCTCTTGCAAAAATAGTGATCGACAATAAACGCTGTCCCGTTGCGGCTGAGGAATTTCTTAACTGCGAATACGACAGGGACAAAGAGGGAAATGTTATAAGCGGCTATCCCGACGGTAAGGATCACGTTATCGACGCCGTAAGATACGCTACCGAAAGAATATGGAAAAGGCGGGGGCAGTAAGCTATGAATATTTTGAATATAGTCAGAGAGTGGGTGAAAAAAATGTTTTCACATTCGGATATAAAATCAGCATTAAACTGTGAGGCGGCAATTTCGGAGAAAATGTCTGCTGCAATAGACGATTGGTGCGGTATGTATGCGGGGAACGCATATTGGATGGATCCCCGGAAAGGGGTGAGGTCGCTCAGGCTTGAACAGGCTATTGTGCGTGAGCTTGCAAATGTCACCATTAATGAAATGACTGTGAAGGCAAAAAACAAACGTCTTGACGAGCTGCTAAAGCCGGCGCTGGATAGGCTTAACATCAATCTTCAGAAGGCGCTTGCAAGCGGAGCAATGGTCATCAAGCCTCTGGGAGGGAACAATGTCCAGTATGTCCCCCAGTCTGCATTTATTCCCGTTGAGTATGACGTTAACGGCAGACTTATCAAGGTGATATTTCCCGAGGTAAAGTACATTTCGGATAATGATTACCGCATACGGCTTGAATATCACGATCTGGATTTTCAAAAGGGGTTGACGATCACCAACCGTGCTTTTAAGTCCTCTGACGGGGTAAGCTTAGGTAAGGAGCTCTCTCTTACCGAGGTCGGTGAGTGGGCGCAGCTCCCGCCTGAGATAATGTACCCTCAGATGCTCCGTCCTGCATTCGGATATTATGTCAATCCCATTGACAACACCATTGACGGAAGTCACGCAGGGGTTTCGGTATTTGACTGTGCAAAGGATCTGATACGTCTTGCAGACAACCAGTTCGGACGGCTGGACTGGGAATTTGAAAGCGGAGAACGTGCGCTCCTGGTGGACGATGCTGCATTAAAGCCTGCCGAAAACGGCAGGGCGGACGTTCCGAAGCTGAAAGAACGTCTTTTCAGGGGACTTAACATCTCAGGCGGACAAAGCGGAGATTTCTTCCGGGAGTTTTCTCCTGCCCTGAGACAGGCGGACTTTATCGCAGGACTTGAAGAATACAAGCGTGAAATAGAATTTGCCGTCGGTCTTTCATACGGCGATCTTTCAGATCCCCAGACGGTGGATAAAACAGCAACGGAGATAAAAGCCTCCAAACAGCGAAAGTACAATACCGTTACTGCGATACAGAATAATCTGAGATATTGTCTTGAGGATCTGTGCTACGCCCTTGCGTTCCACAATGCAATCACAAAGCAGGGTACGGAGCTGACGGTCAATTTCAAGGACAGCATTCTTACCGACGAGGAAACAGAGCGCAAGCAGGATCAGCAGGACGTTTCTTTAGGAGCAATGCCCTTGTGGGAATACCGAATGAAGTGGTACGGCGAGGACGAAGCTACTGCGAAAACTATGGTCGCAGGCAGCTCGGCAGAGGTGGTTGAATAGTGCTTAATCCAAACGAGACAGAGCTTTTTTCAATGGCTTTTGACGAGCCGATGAAAGAACTTGAAATGCGGATAATGCAGGATATTGTCCGCCGTATAAGGATAAACGGTGAAATTACAAGAGCCGCCGACTGGCAGATAAACCGTCTGCACGAACTGGGAGTAAGCAAGCGTGAGATAAAAAAGTACATAAAGGACAGTCTTGATCTTAACACGCAGGAGATCAACCATTTGTACAAAGATATTATCCAAAAGGACTATGAACGTAATTCGGCTTTGTATAAATACAAGGGCAGACCTCAGATACCTTTTGAGGACAATGCGGGACTGCAAACGCTTATTTCCGCCGTTTCAGCTCAGACGCTGGGAGAGCTTGATAATATAACTCAAAGTCTGGGATTTGCGGTAAGACAGCCTGACGGCAAGCTGAAATTTCTGCCTGCCGCCGACTATTATCAAAAGACCCTGGACAATGCAATGCTCGATATTGCAAGCGGAGGATTTGATTATAATACAGTCCTGAAAAGGGTCGTGCGGGAAATGACGAACTCGGGACTGCGGACTGTGGATTATTCCACAGGTCACAGTAACCGTGTTGATGTTGCGGCAAGACGAGCAGTCATGACGGGAATGTCTCAGCTTACGGCAAAGGTCAATGAGGACAATGCAAAGGCTCTTGATACGGATATGTTCGAGGTCACATGGCACGGCGGAGCCCGTCCGTCACATCAAGAGTTTCAAGGTAAGTGGTACACAGGAGAACAGCTTGTGACCGTATGCGGCTTAGGCACAGTCACAGGACTTTGCGGAGCTAACTGCTATCACGATTATTTCCCCGTTATACCGGGTATATCCCAGCCGACCTATACAGATGAAGAACTTGCCGAAATGAACCGCAGGGAGAATATCCCCATAGAATATAACGGTAAGCAGTACACCAAATATGAGGCATTACAGCGGCAAAGGCGGCTTGAAACCGCAATGCGAGCCAAAAGGCAGGAGATAAAACTCTTGCAGGACGGCGGAGCAAACGAGGACGATATAGTAAACGCCCGGTGCAGATACAGGGGACTTTCTCAGGAATATTCAATGTTCTCAAAAGCTATGGATATACCTCAGCAGAGAGAACGTATTTATGTTGACGGGCTGGGTAATATCGGGGTCGGAAAGTATAAAAAGGCTGTTGACAAATCGGCAGAAAGTGGTATAATAGAAAAGAAAAAGGCAGAAATAAGGGCGCAAATACAAAACGGTGATTTTAATCTTTCACTTAATGTAGGAAATCAGAATAAACATATTGCGACGTCTCATTCGTATGACGCAAGCGAAAATAAAAGTATATTTTTCGGTGATCTTGAAAAAGCTCAGTTATATGTTGACAAATATCACGGTACGGGTGAAATTCGTCTAACCAGTAAAAACGAATGGTCAAAAAAAGAATTTATAGATGTTGAGGAAGATATAGGTTCTGTTTATGACGAAACATCGGCTTCTTATATCAATACTAATAGATTTGCTATTCATTATGGTAAAAACGGTACTCATATCGTTCCGATGAGGAGGAGAGATACAGATGAAATTAGAAACATATCTAAATAAAAAAGTTATAATTACAACAATTGACGGTAAGAAATTCTCCGGTATTGCTTTTGATTATATTCCGCCTCAGGATAACGAGCAGGAGATAGCAAGCATATCTGTTGGTGATTACGAGTTATACGAAAATGAGATAAAAAATATTGAGATATTAGATTAACCGCTCCGCACAAGCAGGGCGTATCACCGTCGGAAAACTCCGGCGGTTTTGTTATACCCAAAATCAAACACGAATATCAGCACTTCGAGAGATCGGGGTGCTTTTATTATACCAAAAATTCAGAAAGCGAGGTAAAAACATGGACATTTTAAAACTTCTTGCGGCTCACGGTATCGAAGTCCCGCAGGATAAACAGGAGGGGCTTTCTACGGCTTTTTCGGATGAGCTGGGAAAGATAACCCGCAAGCTTGAGGTCGAACGTGACAACTACAAGGACAGTCTTGAAACGGCGCAGACGGCTCTCAAAGAATTTGAGGGGGTCGATGTCAAGGACTTGCAGGGCAAGGTCACTCAGCTTACGGCGGACTTGGCGGCAAAGGATACCGAGTATCAGGCTAAAATAGCCGATATGGAATTCAATTCCGTACTTGACAGCGCAATTTCCGCAAGCGGCGCAAAAAACGCTAAGGCTGTAAAAGCTCTGCTGGAGATCGACGCTCTTAAGTCCTCAAAAAATCAGGCTGAGGATATTAAAAAGGCGATCGAGACCGTTAAGACGGACAACGATTTCCTTTTCGGTGCGGACGAGCCGATAAACAACGCAGTCCGCGATACGGGCAGCGGAAACGCAGGCAAAAAAATGTCCCTTGCGGAGGCTATGGCGTACAAAAACGCTCACCCCGAAACGGACGTAAAAACTTTAATATAACAGGAGGTAATTTATTATGCCGGGTATTTTTGATTCAAAAAACTTTAACGCAGAGGTTTTCGGAGCTTATGCAGATAAAGCTCCCAACCTTAATAGAAACGAGCTGATCAGATCCAGAGCGGTCAAAGCAAGGCAGGATATCGCTGACAGCTTCAAGGAGCAGGCTGGCGGTAACTATATTGTGACCCCGATCTCCGGACGTATCGGCGGCGACGCTCTTAATTACGACGGAAAGACCGATATCACAGCAACAAACAGCAAGACCTATACTCAGGGACGTATCGTTGTGGGCAGGTCAAAGGCGTGGGTTGAAAACGACTTTTCCTACGACATCACAGGCGGAGTCGATTTCCTTGCACAGGCGGCTTCCCAGGTGGGAGAGTACTGGGACGAGGTAGACCAGCAGACACTTCTTTCTACCCTCATCGGTATCTTCTCTATGACAGGTGCGGAAAATCTGAAATTTGTGAACGGCCACACATACGATATCTCAGATAAGACAGACGGCACCGGAGTGTTCGGGGCAACAACCCTCAACAACGCTATGCAGAAGGCTCTTGGCGACAACAAGGCAAAATTCAGCCTTGCGATCATGCATTCTGTCGTTGCGACAAATCTTGAAAATCTTCAGCTTCTGGAGTATATGAAGTACACAGATAAGGACGGTATCCAGCGCAGTCTTTCTCTGGGTACTCTCAACGGCAGAACAGTCCTTATCGACGACGGTATGCCCACAGAGGAAGTCCCCGCCGTTACCGAAGCAGGCAAGGAGGCAGACGCATATACCAAGTACACGACTTATGTTCTTGGTGACGGAGCGATCGAGTACACAAACTGCGGCGCAAAGGTCCCGTATGAAACGGACAGGGATCCCAAGATCAACGGCGGTCAGGATACGCTTTACAGCAGACAGCGCAAGGTATTTTCTCCTTACGGAATTTCCTGGACGGACGGTTCGGTCATTTCCCCTACGAACGCACAGCTTGAAACAGGCTCCAAGTGGTCGCTTGCCAATTCCAACGAAAGCACAAAGGAATACTTCCCTCACAAGGCTATTCCTATCGCAAGGATAATTACAAGAGGCTGATAACGGGAGGTCATATTTATGAAGGCTTACGCCGACATCGAATTTTATATGACAGAATATTTATGCGGGAAGGAGCCTGCCGTCAGCGAGGACTGCTTTAATTTTTACGCACGTTCCGCCGCTCAGAAGATCAGACAGTATACAGGCGATAACATAGACGAGGACGATATCCCCGAATGCGTTAGAATGTGCTGCTGTGAAATAGCGGAAACGCTGTATAAGTCGGAGCTGTCCGCAAAACAAAATGCAGGAGTCCTTTCCGAAAGCGTGGGCGGCTGGAGCAGGTCCTATGAAAGCTCGGAAAGCCTTAAAAAGTCCCTCGATATCGCTGTACACGACATTGTGTACAAGTGGTTGCCAGGGACAGGTCTGCTTTATAGAGGAGTGAGATAAATGCTTACAAATGCGGATATGACCGTTTATGAAAAGGACAGCTATAAACGGCACATTATAAAGTCGGTCTACTGGAACGACAGCAGAGGACGCACCGTCACCAAAAACGGGGCGCAGATCTCCGACAGTATTGTGGTTTACATTTATTCGGAGGGCTATGTTCCAAGGGCAGGAGACATGATAGTAAAGGGTCTTGCGGACTTTGAATTTGACGGCAGCTCGGAGAAAGCAGCCTCCGGAAGCATGAAGCTGTTCAGGGCGGCGTTTCCCGGTTTTGCGGTAGTAAAGACTGTGAATGATTTTCGGTTCGGCGGACTTGCGCATATTGAAATAACAGCACAATAAATTTGACAAATTAAGGTGCCTGTGGTATAATCATTACGGGTACTGTACATTAACGGAAAGCTTATAAAAGCTTGGCGGTTTCTCCCGAAAGGGAGGTGATAACAATGGTTACATATTCGGATATGTTTTTATTCGCAACTGTGATAATCAGCGTTATTGCTTTGTGTTACAACATCTTCAAGAAGAAATAACACATAGTTTCTTATATCCATAGGCAAAAAAAGAAACACCGCCCAAGTCTACCAAACTAACGGTGTTTCAAACATCAAGCAAGGGAGATGACCGCTTATCGCAGTACCCTTTTCTATTATCATTATACCACAGATAAAAAATTTGTCAAGCGTTTCCGAGAGATCGGAGGCGCATTTTTTATACTCAAAAGGAGACGGAGCTATGTCAGGCAGGATAAGACAGCCGAGAAATGCTGAGATAAAGGCTAAGAAAGCTGAGGTCGATCTGGTGTGGAAGCAGACCTTCGGCAAAGAACAGAGCGACAGATTTTCTTCAATACAGAAATTCATTGACAGCGAGTGCATAAGACTTATGCGTCCTTACACTCCGGCAAGAAATGAGATATTAAGCAAAGGCGCAGTGCTTGGTACAAAAATAGGCAGCGGAGAAATACATTATGTTATTCCTTATGCGAGGTATCAGTATTACGGTAAGCTTATGGTATCGGGCGTGACGGGTTCTTCATATGCAAGGCACGGCGAAAGCAAGACGCTTACCGACAGGAACCTGAATTACAGCAAGTTCCGTCACCCAAAAGCGCAGAAAATGTGGTTCGAGACTATGAAAGCCGATCATAAGGAACATATACTGCGGGGTGCGGCGGCGATAGCAAGGAGGAAATAGAACTTGAATGTTATTGAGAAAATACGTGATATATTACAGAGCTTCCCGAAAATTTCGGAAGTCTGTAATGAAATACACGTCGATCTCGCCGATCCCGAGCCTACAAGCTACGGCTTATCCTCCACAGGTGACAGCCTCATAAGGGAGGATATTCTCGGCAATCAGACAAGGCAGCACAGTTTTTTGCTGTATTCCACATTCAGCGGGATAAACGATTTTGAAAGGCAGGAAAACAGCTCCGCATTGCTGGAACTTGCAAACTGGTTGCCGAAACAGATCGGCGCAAAGGTCATTACAGAGATCGGCGGAAAATCCTTCGACGGTGAAATAACAAAAATAGCAGCGGAAAACGGTATGCTTTACGCTGTCCCGCAGGAAAACGAAACCGACGGTATGCAGTATCAGCTGCAGATAATTGCACAGTATACTGTCAAAGCTTAAATTTGGAAAGAGGGTAATTTAATGCAGTCAATCAATTTTGAATCAGGGAACATAAAGGAATACGCCATCAACGGCGACGAGAGCAACACCATACGGATCGACGTTTCGGATCTGGGATTTGTGGACAGGTTCAGGACCGCAATGAGGGAGACGGAGGGGAT
>JAGAJO010000028.1 GCA_017626015.1 Ruminococcus sp. | reverse complement strand
CGCTGCGTCTATTTTCCTTAGCAAATGATCATGTGGGACAAATTCCTCCACGCTGAATAATTCCAACTGCGATGTCCTTGACTCTTCTTTTCTTATCATTTCTTTCTGCTCCTATTTATACCGTTTTTTTATTATACCATAACATCATTGGATTGTCAAATCTTTCACCACGTTATTCAATAGCGTGGTGAATTTTTTATATTATCAATTTTAACTGCACGAAAAATAAAAATGATATATTGATATTATTTTGTTTAAAGATAAGGAGGTATAGACATTTATTAAACAAAATTATCACCAATAAAATATTACAGAAAGGATTGAATAGTAATGAATACAGAAAGAAAAACAAAGTTACATTACAGAATTTTAACACTGCTATTAGCTATAGTAATGTGTATCACCTGTATCCCCGACCTCACCGTTTTCGCAGGATACAATGGTGGTGGTGTAGGCGGAGGTGCAGGTACATCTGGTAAAGGTATAAACCCAAGTAACTGTGGTATAAGAGTTTATTTGTATGACGTAGCTGCAGGGAAGATTGCTACAGTTGAGGGGAAAAAGTGCATTCAGGATATTTTATCAAATGAGTTTAAAGCAAACATAAACGTAGACTCTGCTGTTAAGAGTGGATATACCTATAGAACCAGACTTGGAAATAATAAATCCGAAGTACCATATATGTGGGAAAGTGACCTACCAGAGGACATTAACTTTGGAGGTTCTCTAAAGAACTATGTTATAAAAACAACATGCTTTTATCCATTTGCGTTTGAAGTTTATGGTACAGAATTTGCAAACTACATGACAGAAAAAATTAACATAAACGGAAAAGAGATTGAAAGAGTTGCATATTTTGTACTTAAGCTATTTGATAAAGATGCTTTTAAAGACATAATGAATAATGGCTACAAAATCATAGTTGAACCAATCATAGCATCTGAGTTATACTCTACTTATAACGGTGGTGCTACAGGAACATTCTTATATGCCCCCATAGAAGCATTCCACAAATACTACTATGACAAGTATCCATCAGCACCCGCAGGAGGATATATAGGAGGACCTTTAGCCGCTCTTGCAAGAGGCTTTAGATTAACTGAGGCAGATGAAAAATGTGAATTAGATAAGGGAGATAACGGCTTCGAGTTTAATAAGGACATAAATGGTAATGGAGTAGCAGAATATGACACATGGAAAGACTACGGCAATAAAGGCTACGGTATCCACATATACACAGTAGTACCTGTTAAACGTGGCAACCCCATAAGTACCTACGACTGGGAAACCCAACCCACCAATCCAGCCATTTCCGAAGAACCAACAAAAGCTAAAAAGAACACAGCCGAAGATGCAGGACTAAAAGACGGCGAAGGTGTAGAAATAGTAAAGCTGTATGGTTATGCCTACAAGCGTAGCGATTACACAGGCACTAATAAAAGATATGTAGCAGTGGAGCAAATCGGAAAGCGATTAGGTTTAAACGGCAAAAACATTCTTGGTACATTTCACTAAATCATTATCTAAAAATTCGTGAACATTGACGAGGAGGATAAAGGGGTTTTAAAAGAATATGTGCGACAAGGGCAATGAGCATATCATTGTCTTTTTTTGTTGTATCATTGGCTTTTAGTTGAAGTCTTTGAAAAAAATTGTTGTATCGTTGCAAAAAAATAACTACTCCTGTTTTTAGACGTGTGAATATAAGGGGTTATAACATTAAAAATTAAATTGGATTTTAGGTTTTGTTAAAATCTGTTTTAATTGTTATTTGTTACATAATTTAATTCTCGGGGCAGTTTATCCTCCGCCCTGAACAAACTATTTTATTATAAAAAAAGGAGTAGTGTAAAAATGGATAATTTTGAAATCGTTGACGGTATCAAGGTTGTGAACAGCAGAAACGGTACAACCGTAGTTGATTGCAGTAATATGGTATTTAATACCAATCTAGGCAAGTGCAAAAAGCCTGATGATGGCAGCGAAGGCAAGTATGCAGCTTTGAACTATGCAAAGAGAATAAAGACCAGAGCGAAGAAAGTCAAGGAGATATGCAGAAACACCTTTGGAATCGGCAAGTCAATGTTTTTGACACTTACATTTGACCCGAAAATGTTTAATGCAAATGACATTAAAGATATTAGGTTTACCCACAAGGAATTCAAAAAATTCATCAAGAGGGTGAACGGTCATTATGACGGCTTTAAGTACGTAGCAACATTCGCAAGACAGAGAAATGACAACTGGCATTATCATATGATATGCAATCTATGCACCGATAAAGACATACAAGCTTTATCGGATTTATGGCATTATGGCACACTTTTTGGAAAGCTCATAGAGGATAAAAAACATTATAACAACAGTATCAATTATCTTGTCAAGAACATGAATAGTTCAGCAAAAGAATTAAGAGGAGAACGAGGATATTTATTTTCAAGAAACGTGGAAAGAAATGAGGTCATAACCTCGTGGAGAATAGAGGACGGAGAAAAATATGATGAAACCATAGAAAAGATAAAGCAGGGCTATGTAATAAAACAATATGAAACAATACATAATGTTGGGATAAAAAAAGAAAATATTGATACCGAAACAGGCGAGTATACCGTGGATATCATTATGGACACAAGTCTGACCGAGGATTATAAAGAGCGTGGTTATGATGAAATTAATTCAGTAAACATATATTATAGGTCAAGCTTAAAGCTTGCGGATAGCTTTAAGCCTATCGAAACAGCCACGCCCAAAGCTCCCAAGAAAAAACGCAGGAACAATAAAAAGAAGCGCAAAAGCTCCAAGAAAAAATAATATCATTTGCATAAAAAATCATAGACCATTTTTTATACACATCTGAGACAATACTTCCCCTATTCCCAAAAAATAGGGGAAGCCAAAGATGGTCTTTCCCAATGAGAATTTCAAAAGATAACACTTGTAAAAAATCATATGCAAATTGTAGTAGGAGGAACACAAATGACTAAATACAAGTTTACAGATATATGCAAGGAGATCGTGACAGACTATGAAATAAAGCACAGCGATTATCAGAGGGTGATTTATAAAAAAGATGTATTTATCAAGGAATACAGATACACCGATACAGAATTTTATGCAGAGTGCTGCATAGATAAAAGAAAGATTTTCAGGATAACATACAATGTGAAATATGACCGGATAGGGGTCGAGATATTTTCTCTGCAAGACTCGATGGTATATTATAGAAAGCGGTAATAACAGGAGGCATACTATGACAACAGAACAGCGCAACAGAATAATTAAAATGACGATAGCTTTGTTAGAGGAGTTTATAGAACCCGAAGAAATCACCGCTCCGAGCAATAAGAAAAATTCTGATACAAATAGCGAGCCAACGGAAATGCTTACGGTAAGGGAATGCACCGACCTTATCCAAGGCTTGACGGCATATACTGTCCGTCGGCTTGCTTCAAGAGGAAAGATAATTTCCGTCAGAGCAGGCGAGGGCAAGCGTGGCAAGATACTTATAAACAAAAACAGCCTGCTTGATTACATAAATAGCAAAAAAGATTAATAATAGCTTATATCGAGCTGTGATGAGCCTTTCATTTGGGATAAAATTATGTGATTGACAAAATGAATTTTCAGCGTTATAATGCTGTTTGCAAGGTTCATCATAGTTCTGATATTAGGAGGTATTCAGACTATGGCACAGGTAAGAAAAAGAGGTAATACATATCAGATAAGGGTCTCCTGCGGTTATGACAGCAAGGGGAAACAGGTCATTCAGTCGATGACGTGGAAACCCGACTCCGATATGACACCCAAGCAAATTGACAAAGAACTTACAAGGCAAATGGTACTCTTTGAGGAAAAATGCTTCAGGGGTCAGGTGACGGCAAACATCAAGTTTGAGACATTCGCCAATCAGTGGTTCGACGAATACGCACAGGCAAATCTCAGGCACACCACCTATGAGCGTATGAAACAGCTGACGGTCAGGGTCTACCCGGCGATAGGGCATTTAAGGCTTGACAAGATAACGAGCAGGCACATTCAGCAGTTCATCAATGACCTTGTTCTGAACGGAAAGAGCTTTAAAACAGGAAAACCACTATCCCGAAAGACAGTGGTACATCATCTTAGCTTTATATCCGATGTTTTCAGCTATGCGGTCAGAATGGGTATGCTCTGCGATAACCCCTGCTCCCGTGTTTGGATAAAGCAAGGTGAGAAGAAAGAAAAGCAGATATACACCGTTGAAGAAATGAACGAGCTGTTCAGGCTTATGCAGGGTGAACCGCTCAAATACCGTGTATTCTTTACACTTGCTGTTTGCAGTGGCTTCAGACGCGGCGAGCTTTTAGGTTTAGAGTGGAAGGACATCGACTGGGAAAATTGCTTGATAAGTGTCCGCAGAACATCTAATTACTCCGCAGACAAGGGCATTTACACCGATACCACAAAGACCGAAAAGTCAAAGCGAACGCTAAAGTTTCCGCAGGCAGTTATGGATATGCTCCGTGAATACAAAGCAGAGCAAGACAACGAACGTGAGCGTATAGGCAGTAAGTGGCAGGACTATGACCGTTTATTCGTAAAATGGGACGGCAGACCGATGAACAACAACACTCCGTATTTCTGGCTTGGCGAATTCTGCGAAAAGAATAACTTTCCGTTCAGGGACATACATTCCTTCCGTCATTTCAACGCAAGCGTTATGATCTTCAAGGGCATTGATGTTGTAAGTGTTTCCGCTTCACTCGGACATTCCACTCCTGCAACCACGACTACGATTTACTGCCATGAATTTCAGAAAGCCAATGCAATGGCGAGTGAAGCGATAAGCGATATTATTGATTTTTCAGCCCCGAAAAACAATATCGACATATCAAAAAGCGGTAATAAAAAAGTGGTTTGAAAGTTACAAAAAGCTATGAAAATCAAAATAAAGGACAAGTAAAGGACAAATCTCGATTTGGTAAAAAAAGAAAGCCCACAAACCCTTGATTTCAGGGGATTTGCGAGCAATGTGTGTGGTGACCCGTACGGGAATTGAACCCATGATTACGCCGTGAAAGGGCGTCGTCTTAACCGCTTGACCAACGGGCCAAAATGCTACGAGAGATAATGGTAGCGGTAACTGGATTTGAACCGGTGACACCCTGGGTATGAACCAAGTGCTCTAGCCAACTGAGCTATACCGCCGTACATCTCCCGTAGCGACTATATTATTATACACTATTGTAGTCCGTTTGTCAAGACTTTTTCATAATTTTTTCTTTAACATTTTGCTACATTTTTCGACGTGTATATACTGTAAATCTGTGCAATAGCTACAAACGCCTATGCTCTCAGACTTAAGAAAGCGCCGATTTAATCGATGATTTAAAATTCACTGCCTCGAATATAACGTATATAACATATTTATGTGTATCTCCTCTGCCTTTGGCGGGGGGAGATACATTAGCACTTCCTTAAATTATGCTGTTACAGCTCCGCTCATTGCTTCGTAAGCAGTTTTTGCAGCATCTGTTGAGATGTTACAGCCAAGCTTCCACACGGGAACTGTCAAAAGGGTCTTGTCCAGCAGACTAAGAAGCCTGTCCATAAGCTCCGGCTGAGAGGGGCGCAGAGTCTGATTCATAATAAAAAATAACGCTTCATCCTTTGGCAGCGGTGCGATTCTGTTGACCTCGGAGCGTTCCAGCACGCATATTCCTTTGAGCGGCACGATCTTATTCATGTTAAGCTCCGACTTTCCGCTCCACGGAGTTCCCGCTGCGAAGATACCGTCCTCACGTACGATTATTGCTGGCTTGTCATCGTTGATGATCTGAGCCTTTGCTCCGAAAAGCTTTACCCATTGCTGAACATGAGTGGATTTTCCCGTGCCGCTGGGCGCAGAGAAAAGATATGCGCTGCCGTCAACCGCAACTGCGGAGGAGTGGAGCATAAAGCCGCCGAACCCGATAAGCCGTCTGTAAAACCTGGAGGTCGTGTTCATTACCTCGCATTCGCTCATGGACAGATGCGGATACTTGGCTTTGAACGACTCCAGAGCTTCCTCGTCGTTGTCAAGAACCATGTCCGCTTCGCCTGAGAAATCGCACAGATACTTTTCCGCCCGGGAATTCATGATCGGGTATCTGAAATCGCATAGCACCTTAAGTCCGCAGATGATGTATTTTTTTCTCATAGCTCACCTCAGTTTGCAGGAACCAGGGGACCCCAGTTCAAATCTGCATCGGGATCTTCTGCCGGTTGAAGTCCTGTGCTTTTTGTAGTCGTTGTAGTCTTGCCGTTCTTGTTGGTTTTAGCTGTGGTCGTTTTCTTGCTGTCGGTGAAAATCTTATCGAAGTCTTCTGCAGATGTCTGCTGAGTTGTCTTGGCGTCTGTGTTTTCGTCCGTTACGGCATGGGAGCCGCCCTCCGTGCTTACTGCGGCTGACGCTGCGGAGCTTGTTTTTTTGCTTTTTTCAGAGGAGCCTTCCGTTTTTTTACCTGCGGAGGAGCTTTCGGTTTTATCCGTTTCGGAATCTGAAAACAGATCACTGTATTCCTCCTCGTAAAGCGAGCTTGCCTCGTCCAGAGCTTTTCCGCTTGTCTCCGATGTGACCTTATCGGCTTTTGAGCTGTCTTTTTTTGAGGACGAGCTGTCCTTTCCCGAACAGCCTACAAGAGCAAGCGTTGCTATGCACATAAAGATAATAAGATGTTTCTTCATTGTAGTGTCTCCTTTTTATAGGCAATGCTGTATTGCCTATATTTTATCACATTATCTTGTCCTTGTCAATAAAAAGGCGGCAGACCCTGATGCCTGCCGCCTTGAAGATCTTACGATTAACCGAAAAGATCGCCGTAATCATCCTCGGGAAGATTTGTTCCGTTGGTAAGAGTGATGGACTCTTCAGTATCAAATACGGACATCTCGATCTCGGGAGTCATATATTCCTTTTTCATTGTACTTACCTCCTATGGTAATAAATTCATAAATTACTTAAGTGTGTAGCCGGTGCATTCTACAGAAACGCTCTCAGGAATACCCTTTACAGCGCAGGTTACAAATACATAGCCCTCATCGGGTGTAAGAGTCTCGCCGTTAGCTGTAATAGATGTGTAGTAGTTGTAAGATGTTACCTTTGCGTCCTTTGTGCCGTTGTTAAGTGTGAATTCAACAGCCTTTGCATTAAGAGCGTCAGCCTCGGGAACCATTACAACGTATCTGGAAGCGAACTTGCCGTTTTCTACAGCTGTAGACTGTGTGTAGATCTGTCCGGGAACGAGAGAAGGCGTTGTGTTCTTAGCTTCAACCTCTACGCCTGTAACCGAAATGGAAGAACCCTTATTGACCCACCAGAGCTGTACCTGCAGCTTCTGACCTGCTTCAACGCCCTCTGTCTCAAGAACGAAGTCGTTGCCGAACTCAGCTCCGTCAGCGATAGCTGTCCAGTCGCCTGCAGCGTTGTTAAGACCGAGAGTACCGTTAGCGAATCCTCCGCCAAGGCTTGTGTGAACTGTGATCTTGGTTATGTCCGCATAATCAGCGTCTGTGTACTTGCTCAGATCGAGAAGCAGATTGCCCTTCGTAGGCTTGGTTGCTGAGTCTGCGTTTGTGTTGAAGGTGTAGGTGCCGTCTCCGTTGTCTACCCATGCGTCGAACGTAACAGCCTCATATTCTCCTGTTACGGTAACGCTTGTTACGGTCGCATTTGCACCGCCTACAATAAGGTTGTTTCCTCCGAGTACCAGAGCCAGATCATCGGCTGTCAGATCAAAGGAAACGCTGTCGCCGGAAACGTCGGCAACGCTTGTGAGATCCTTCCACTTCCAATCGGAAGTTACATACTTGAGCTGGATCTGTGCGCCTACGTTAACGTCGGCAAGTGCTACATCAACGGTTACATCGCCGCTGAAGCCCATGAAATCGGCCGAAGCTATCTGAACGTTTGTGCTCCAGTCACTTTCGAGAACTGTGGTACCGCCGTAGATCTCCTTGGAAGAAACTGCTGCGCTTGCAGACATTGCTGCAAAGGTAGTCATTGTCATAGCGCCTGCAACGATTGCAGACATGATCTTCTTCATTTTCATTAATTTTGACCCTCCTAAATAAAAATTCTGTTTCCATTATATATCTTTTATATTGTTTTGTCAAGTTTTTTTAGCTAATTTAAAATAACTTGTACAATATTTATGTTAATTTTTTTTCTGTATGTTTGTTTTGCACAAATGGTAAAAAATATTAACTGTATATTTCCGGTTGACTTACTGCGAAAAATGTTATATAATATAATAATGTAATAAGCGGAGCTTTCGGCAAGGGAGGATATTGATAATGAAAATAAAAGACGGTTTTATTTTAAGAAAAGTAGGCGGACAGAACGTGGTTGTCGCCGTGGGTGAGAGAAGCAGGAATTTCAACGGTATAATAAGGCTCAACGAAACGGGAACGTTTCTGTGGGATATTCTTGCCGGCGGTTCGGACGAGGACGGACTTACCGCTGCCTTGCTGGAGGAATACGATGTTGACGAAAGATCTGCAAGAAACGACGTTTGTGCGTTCGTAGACAAGCTAAGAGGGGCTGATCTGCTTGAATGAGCGTTCCGGCTTCAGCCTTTCCGAATACGACGAGACTATAAGAATGGTGCTGGACAGCGGCGGCGAATTCCGCATTTATCCCAAGGGCAGGAGTATGTTGCCGCTTATCCGTCAGGGCAAGGATTCGGCTGTGCTGGTAAAGCCCTCGGGATTTCTTAAGACAGGGGATATAGCCTTTTACCTTCGTGACGACGGACATTACGTTCTCCACCGGGTCATTGAGAGCTGTGCGGAAGAAAGCTCCGATGCGGTTTACGTTATGTGCGGAGATAACCAGTGCGATCCCGAAAGGGGAGTACGTCACGGACAGATCATCGGCAGAGTAAGCCGCATTTACAGGGGAGACAAGCCTGTCGGGGAAAAAAGTATTCCGTACAGGCTTTACCTTTTTGTATGGAGATCGTTTTTCATAAGGCGGATCTATTTTAAGCTGCGGAGGTTGAAAAATGGCGTTTAAGAGTTCGGACAGAGATGCCGTAAAATGGCTTTATAAAAGCTCGGGACCGCAGCTGGGCAGACTTGCGGCGGTAATGTTCTGCAACTGCGTTTACGCCTCGACCTCCGTTATTTTTGCGCTTATGTGCAGGGGAGTGATCGACGGGGCGGTGGACGGAGACCGTAACGGGATCATAAAATACGCTCTGGGACTGCTGGGTGTGATACTTTTGCAGCTGGCTCTGCGGCTGATATGCAACAGTCTGGAGGAGTCGGTAAAAGCCGGACTTGAGATCGGTCTGCGTGACGGTATGCTAAGATCGGTCATGAAAAAGGAATATTCCTCCGTTGCGGGGATACACAGCGGCGAGATACTCAACAGAATGTTTTCCGACGTGCAGATAGTAAGCGAGGGTGTTACAGGGATCCTGCCAAGCTTTGTCAATATGGTCACAAGACTTGTCTGCGCCGTTGCGGTGCTTATTGCGCTGGACAGGAGCTTTACACTGCTTTTTCTTGCCGCAGGCGTAGTGATGTTCGCCGTCTCAAAGCTGTTTCGGGGGAGGATCAAGCGCCTTCACAGAACGATGCAGTCGTGCGAGGGCAGAGTGCGCAGCTTTTTGCAGGAAACCGTGGAAAATCTTCTTGCAGTAAAGACCTTCGGCTGTGAAGAAAGAATGTCAGCCGAAAACGGAAAAAATCAGCAAAGCTATTACCGTGCCAGAATGAAAAAGCGCAACGTCACAGTGTTTGCCAATGCAGGCTTCGGCTTTGTGTTTCAGGCGGGCTACCTCTGCGCAATGCTGTGGGGAGCGGGAGGTATATACAGCGGAGCGATGACCTACGGCACCCTTACGGCGATACTTCAGCTCGTCAATCAGATACAAGCTCCCTTTGCAGGGCTTTCGGGACTTTTTCCCAAACTTTACAGCTGTCTTGCATCGGCTGAGCGCATTATGGAGCTTGAGGGACTGCCCGATGAGCCGCCTGCCGGAAAAACTCTTGATTATGCCGACCTCAGATCTATAGAATTCAGAAACGTGTGCTTTTCCTACGGTGAGAATACCGTTCTTACGGACGTCAGCGTTTCAGTCTCAAAGGGAGAATTTGCGTCTCTCACCGGCATTTCCGGCGGAGGAAAATCCACGCTGTTCCTGCTTATAATGGGCGCATACAAGCCCGACAGCGGAGAGATCGTGTTCACCTCCTCCAAAGGCGATTTTCTTCCGGGACTCGAGACCAGGGGTCTGATCGCTTACGTTCCCCAGGGAAATATACTTTTTTCCGGCACTGTGGCTGAAAACATCGCCTTTTTAAAGCCTGACGCATCGTTGGACGAGATATATGCCGCTGCCGAAACGGCGTGTGCGGCGGAGTTCATAGGTCTGCTGCCGGACGGCTATGAAACAGCAGTGGGTGAAAACGGCTTCGGCATATCCGAGGGTCAGGCTCAGAGGATAGCAATCGCAAGAGCGCTGCTTGGGGGCGCTCCGATGATCCTGTTAGACGAGGCAACCAGCGCTCTTGACGAGGCTACCGAAGCAAAGCTGCTGAAAAATATCGCCGGATTAAAGGATAAAACGGTGCTTATAGTCACCCACAGACCGGCAGCTCTGAAGATCTGCGGAAAGCGGCTGCTGCTTAAGGACGGAGGTATAGAGTATGGAAAGCTTTAAAAATGAAAGCGAGTATCTTATACATATGCTTTCCGGAGTTGTAAATTCCTGCGGTGTCTGCGAAAAGCCGGACGGTCTGGACTTTGATAAGATATACCGCATAGCTAAGCTCCATTCGGCGGAGAATACGGCGTTTTACGCTGTGGAGAGCCTTAAGGTCAGACCGCAGGAGCAGCTTTTGAAAAAGTGGTCTCAGCGGCGTGACATGGGGATAATGCTGGATATCACACAGCTTTCCGAGCTTGAAGCGGTGTGCAGCGCCTTAAAGAATGCCGGGATCCGCTGTATGCCGCTCAAGGGAAGCGTTATAAAGGAGCTTTATCCTCAGAGCGACATGAGAAGTATGTCCGATCTTGATATACTTGTGGATCCCGAAAATGCCGGGAAGGTCGGTCTGATACTGACTGATATGGGATATACCGTCAAGGAGACTGGCGAGGGAGACGACGTTTATATAAAAGGCTCCAGGATATGCGTTGAAATACACAAATCGCTGTTTGAAAGCTACTTCAAAGGCTTTTCCGAAATGTTTGCCGATCCGTGGGAAAATGCTGTGAGCAACGACGGCTTTGTTTACCGTATGGAAAGCGGATATTTTTTTGCCTATATGCTCGCTCATGCGGCAAAGCATTATAAAATGGGCGGTACGGGTATAAGAAGCTTTATGGATATACACATTTTCCTGAAAAAACATGGGAATGTTCCGGATATCCCATGGGAAAGCTTTGATCCACATACACGCAGGCTTTGCCGTGACTTTATAAAGCTTTCGGAGATCTGGTTCGGAGATCAGCCCGATGACGGCAGCCTTGATGATATGAAGGCTTACATCATAAGCGGCGGGACATACGGAGATCTGAGCCGGGGAGAACAGGCTCAGGTAGAGAGCCGGGGCAGGGCAAGATATTTGCTGGAACAGCTTTTCCCGTCCATGGAAAGAATGATCTATACCTTTCCGGTGCTGAAAAAAGCGCCGATTCTTCTGCCCTTCTGCTGGATAGCGAGACCGTTTGTCAAGCTTGTTAAAAGTCCCCGGAAGGTAAGGGCAAAAATAAAAGCGCTGTTTGGCAGTAAAAACAGTGCGAAAACAAAATAATTAAGGCAATACCGCACAACCATTGCGTACGGTATTGCCTTGTTTTTATACCCTGTAGCCTTTTTCTTCGATCACCTTTACTACACTGTTCACCAGTTGTCTGCAAAGCTCCTCCGATTCGGACTCCACCATTACTCTTATAAGCGGCTCTGTGCCTGATTCTCTGACAAGTATCCTGCCGGAGTTTCCAAGCTCCTTAGCCGCTGCTTCCACCGCTTTCTGAACCTCCGGATCGTTCTGAGCGACGGTTTTATCCGTAACTCTGACATTTTCAAGCACCTGAGGATAAACGGTAAATCCGGCGCAAAGCTCGCTGAGCTTCTGCTTTTTGGACATCATTACCTCCATGACCTTAAGGCTGGTGAGTATTCCGTCTCCGGTCGAGGCGTACTTGGAGAAAATAATGTGTCCGGACTGCTCTCCGCCTATGCGTCCTCCGTTTTTTGCCATATACTCGTAAACGTACTTGTCTCCGACGGCAGTCTTGGCGTAATCTATACCCGCTTCGTCAAGCGCCTTGTAAAGCCCGAAATTTGACATGACTGTTGTTACAACGGTGTTGTTTATCAGCGTTCCCTGCTCCTTCATGTATTTGGAGCATATGTACATTATATGATCTCCGTTAACGACGCTGCCGTTTTCGTCTACACAAAGACATCTGTCTGCGTCTCCGTCGTAAGCAAATCCTACGTCCAGACCCTTCTCCCTGACAAATCTGCAAAGCCCCTCTATGTGGGTGGAGCCTGCATCGCTGTTTATGTTGATCCCGTTAGGCTCGGCGTTTATAACATAGGTGTCCGCTCCCAGAGCGTCAAACACCGCTTTTGCAACGTTCCACGAGCTGCCGTTTGCGCAGTCCAGTCCCACCTTTACTCCTCTGAATGAGTACATTCCCAGAGAAATAAGGTAACCGATGTATCTGTTTCTTCCGGAAACGTAGTCCACCGTTCTGCCCACAGAGTCCCTTGTAGCGTAGGGAAGCTCAGCTAACTCCTCCCCGAAGGCTGTGACTTTTCCGTCGATGTAATCCTCGATAAGAGAAATGGTCTCCTCGTCCATTTTTTCTCCGTTGGAATTTATAAGCTTTATGCCGTTGTCATAATAAGGATTGTGACTTGCGGAAATCATTATGCCGCAGTCAAAATCGTCTACCCGGGCAAGGTATGCCACGGACGGAGTTGTGGTGACGTGCAGGAGATATGCGTCTGCACCCGAAGCGGTAAGTCCGCCCACCAGAGTGTATTCAAACATATAGCTTGAACGTCTGGTGTCCTTTCCGATAATTATTTTAGCCGGGGAAGCGTCACCATTTTTCCTTTTAAGCTCGCCGTAATACCAGCCCAGAAATCTGCCGACCTTATAGGCGTGTTCGGCTGTTAGGGTAACGTTGGCTTCTCCTCTGAAGCCGTCTGTTCCGAAATATTTTCCCAAGATCCTATCCTCCATACATTATATAATATAATAAAAGCAATCTGTTTTTCATTATATCATTTAAATGCGTCTGTGTCAAGGATCCTGACGCATAAAGGCACGGTACGATCCTTGTCTGTATACGTTTTCATATCAGACTTTTGTAATATTCGCTCAGTTTCGACGCCGCAGTTCTGACTATCTCACGGGCTTCGGCTGACGTTTCGCCGTTTGAAAATATACCTATGCCTGAAAGCTCCTCCGCCTTTTTTGAATATTCCACCGCCTGCTGATAGTCGGCGATCTTTCCTGAGCTAAGAAGCTGTTTCGCCAGGAAAATATACGCCTTTGCCCGTATCGCCGCAAGCTCGTCCGAGTATTCTCCCTCAGCCGGCGAGGCTATGACCTCGGCGTATTTTTTTTCTTCAAACAGCCTTCTGATCCTCAGATATTCGTTCGGACTGTTTATAACGTCGGTATTATCCGACATGAGAGCCTCCGGCTGAAGATCCAGCTTTTCGCAAAGATATTCCAGTGTTTTGACCGAAGGCATAGCCGCTCCGCTTTCTATCTGACTGAGCATATTTCTGGTGATATAGGTGCCGACTACCTCGCTCTGTGTAAGCTTTTTGGAAAGCCTTGCCTGTCTGATCGCTCTGCCTAAATTCCGGGAATCCATGCCAATCCTCCTTTACCTGTAAATTATATTTACCTATATAATACCACACAGCTTTCAAAAAAGCAATAGGTTCACAAAAAATTAACAATTTCTAAAATCAGGCCATAAAAATTGCGTATCAATAATAAAAAATTATGACTATCACCTTACCTCAGCAAATCAGCCAATCTGCATTCAGGACAGTTGAGACAAGCAAATGCCAGACGTTCAAACAGATTTTCGTGGAAAGAACGCCTGTTGAAACGATAGCAGAACTCGTCAAGATAAAGCTG
>JAGAJO010000027.1 GCA_017626015.1 Ruminococcus sp. | reverse complement strand
TGATACTCAGCTTACTTTTGTGATTTTTTCTTGCAGACATAACGCTTTCCCTCTCTTTTCGTTGTTATGTCTTTATTATATCACACTATCTGTCCGTTTGTCTGGACTTTTGGCTTGCTGAGTAAAAGTGATAGTCATATAAAAAATTTAAAAAAACCTATTGACATTATGTAAAAAGTGTTATATAATATAGGTAAATAAAATTTACGTCAATTTAAGGAGGAGAGAAATATGATCGAAAACTTCAATGAATGGTGGGAAACCCTGGACGGACTGCTTAAAACGCTTTATTGTATAGCATTCCCGTCAACGATGCTGCTGATCATACAAACGCTGCTTTCGCTGTTCGGTATGCACGACGGAGGTATGGGTCATGATTTCAGCGACACTTCGGGTCTTGATCTTGATATCAGCGCCGACGTTCCCGATGCAGGTTCTCATGATCTGGATATTCATCACAGCATTGACGGCGGTGATCCCGGGGATTTTGCCTCGATGCACCTGTTCACCCTGCAAACGGTCGTTACATTCCTTACGGTATTCAGCTGGTCGTCTATCGTCCTTGTAGGCTCTGATGTTCCCGCCGCCATATCGCTTCTGATAGGCGCAGTTCTGGGAGTTGCTACTATGGTAATGGTCGCAAAGATCGTTCAGCTTTCCATGAGACTTACGGAAAACGGTACGGTCAATCTGAAAAACGCAATAGGGGAAACTGCCACGGTGTACGTTCCCTGCCCGCCTAAAAATAAGGGAATGGGCAAGGTAACTATCACACTTCAGGGTCAGCTGATGGAGCTTGGAGCGTTCAACAGCGGCGACGAAATGCTTGCTACGGGGACTCAGGTCACTGTGACAGACGTCAGGGGGGACGATGTGATAGTTGAAAAGGAGCAGTAGCTGTGAGCGGGATAAAGATATATATCTGCGTATAATGGGGAGAAGCAGAGAGAAATTCAAAATAAAGAAAGAAGACATAAATGGAAGTTCAGACAATTGTTGTTTTGACGGCTGAGAGTATTCCCGAAAAATACAGCGAAGCTGTAATAAGCAGCGAAACGATACGGAAAATAATTATTGTATTGGGAATAGTTATTTTGGTCTATATGGCTTTGTCGGTTTTGGCAAGCCGTGGTAAATTTAACGTGCTTTTCAGGCTCGGTTCGGGCAGAAAGCTTGAAGAATGCAGAAGAAAGGGTCTTATCGTCATCGGAAAAGTTGTGGGTATGGAGACCGAGGACAATGTTGATCTGCGGCTTGCGCAGCATGACAGGGCGCATAGAAATACCCTGGCGTATAAGGAAAAATATTCTGACTATGATGACTATGTAAAATATGCCGTAGCGTATAAGACTGAGCGGTTGATCAAATCCATTGATGACGGAAGAGTCTCATATAAGCCGGTCATAGAGTATAAATTCGGCGGGAAAACCTACACCGAAAGCTATTACCGCTACATAGACGAAAGAAAGTTCAGACTAAAGGACGGAGACAGCGTCAGGATAATTTGTGCAGAGTATGATCCAAGCTTTTATATTATCCACGGCGATACGGAAGCATACAGATATCTCAGCCGTATTATAGGCATCAGAAAAACGTAAAACTTATGTAACTATCTGAGATATTTTTAAAATGTCGTTGACAGATTGATAATAATCTGTTACAATAAAAACACAAAAAATAAAAAGGAGAAATCAATATGGAAGGTTACGAAACAATTGTGATCGTATGCGTGATCGTCGCAGTGCTGTTTGCAGCTCTCATGGCGATACTTTCACGGTACAGAAAATGTCCATCAGACAAGGTGCTTGTTATCTACGGTAAGGTCGGCACCGACAAGAACGGTCAGGTGAGGAGCGCAAAGTGTATACACGGTGGCGCTGCGTTTATCGTGCCGATAATCCAGTCCTACGAGTATATGGATCTTACTCCTATCTCCATTAATGTGGATCTGAAAAACGCTCTTTCCAAGCAGAATATCCGTATAGACGTTCCGTCAAGGTTCACTGTTGGTATATCCACAGAGCCGGGCGTAATGCAGAATGCGGCGGAAAGACTTCTGGGTCTTAAGCTTATGGAGATACAGGAGCTTGCCAAGGATATTATTTTCGGTCAGCTACGTCTTATCATCGCAACAATGGATATCGAGGAGATCAACTCCGACAGAGACAAGTTCCTGCTGGCAGTTTCCAATAACGTGGAGATCGAGCTTAAGAAGATAGGTCTGAAGCTTATCAACGTAAACGTTACGGACATCACCGACGAGTCGGGCTATCTGGAGGCTCTCGGTAAGGAGGCTGCGGCAAAGGCTATCAACGACGCCAAGAAATCCGTTGCCGAAAAGCACAGAGACGGTGAGATCGGTCAGGCTAACGCTCAGAAGGATCAGCGTATCCAGGTCGCAGCGGCTAACGCTTCTGCTATCGACGGTGAAAACCAGGCTAAGATCGAGGTCGCACAGTCCGAGGCTCTCAGGCGTGAACGTGAGGCTGAGGCTCTAAGACAGGCTACCGCTGCCGAGGCAGTTCAGGCTGCAAAGGCTAAGCAGGAGGCTTACATAGCTCAGCAGTCCGCAGAACAGACAAGAGCAGAGCTTGAAAAGGCTACCCAGACGGCGGACGTTATCGTAAAGGCTCAGATCTCAAAGCAGCAGGCTGAGATCGAGGCTGAGGCTCAGGCAGAGGTAGTAAGACGCAAGGCAAAGGGTGAAGCGGACGCTATCTTCGCAAAAATGGAAGCAGAGGCTAAGGGTAATCAGGAGATACTTACCAAGCAGGCTGAAGGTATGAAGCAGCTGGTAGCCGCCGCAGGCGGAGACGCAAACGCAGCTGTAAGACTTATTGTTGCCGATAAGCTGGAGCAGCTCGTGGCTATTCAGGTTGAGGCTATCAAGAATATAAAGATCGACAAGATAACCGTCTGGGATTCCGGCAAGGGCGAAAACGGAAAAGGCTCTACGGCAAACTTTTTAAGCGGGCTTATGGAGTCGGTGCCGCCCCTGAACGATCTGTTCGATCAGGCGGGTATGTCCCTCCCGGATTTTCTTGGCAAGGATATCGAGGAGACCTTGAAAAAGTCCCGGGAAGAAGCTGTAAAGCAGGCTGTTGAAAATGAAAGCGATACGCCGAAGATAGATCCGCAGGATGTTGAGATAATCGAAAAGTAACTGCGTATAATTATTACCGGATAATGAAATAAGTTCACGGTAAAATACATATGAATTGCTCCCCTTTTGTCAGATGATGTGGTATAATATGGAATATACCAATGCTTAAGTCTGATGAAGGGGGGCATTTTTACTGCATTAGAATATTTTATTCGTCCGTTATGTAAATGAATACAAAAATACACTTAATTAATGTAGCAAAACATACAAACGGATTTGTGTAAAATTATTAAAAACGTTGAATTTTTGTGTATTCTGTGAAAATCGCTTTACAATTTTACTTTAATGTTGTATAATTATAACAATGTTAACAAGCATAAAGATTGTTGAAATAAAGAAAAAATTAATTGATGTGAAAAAAAGTGTTTGAATGAGCTGGAAATTACTGTGAGAAATGATGTTCTTTTACATTATTGCTTATGAAATAAAATATCACCTGGTAATAATGGATCTGACGGGAGGCGTTGTTTCTTTATGGAGGAGTACCTTATGCAAAATACGAAGAAAAAAAGATTTGTTATTATTGCCGTAACGGCTTGCTTAATGATTTCTGCAGCCGCTGCGGGAATTTCTTTGGCTACCCTTACGGCTGATACCGAGAAGAGAGCCAATGTTTTTACTTTCGGAAATGTTGATATCGATCTTGAGGAGCCAAATTGGGACGACCAGAATAATATTGTTTATCCCGGTAAAGCCATAGCAAAGGATCCGGTAGTCAGAAACACCGGCAGGAACGACCTGTACGCATATATAGAGGTAAAGGTCCCTAAGAGAAGCGTCAGAACAGTTGAGAATACAGACGGCAGGGACGTTATCCGGGATGCAGCCTTGCAGGAGCTGTTCAGTTATAATGTAAGTGATAAATGGACTGAAATAAGCAGAGAACCGGACAAGGAAATAGACGGAGAAGTTTATGACGTTTATCTGTATGCCTATAATGAGGTCCTGACGAGCGGCGGTGTGACAGATCCTCCTTTGTTTAATGAGGTCAAATACATAAATATGCTCGAGGGCGAGATCGAAATGGATACGGTAATCGAAATGCCGATAACCGCTTATGCGATCCAGTCTGATTATTTAGGGGAGAGCGGAGAAGATCTGAAACAGAAAATGACAGATGCGTTTAATAAATATAAATCTCAAATTGACGGGTAGAGGAGGCACACGGCATGAGTAAAAAGAGAATATTACTTATAGCGATCGCCTGCCTTCTTATGTTGGGAGCGTCTTTTGGCGTTACATATGCTTATCTTATTTCCGACGATACGAAGGTCAATGCTTTTACCGTCGGCGAGACAGATATCGAGGTGGAGGAGAAGTATGATCCTCCCAAAGAGCTTGAACCGGGTATTCACATATCCAAAGAACCTTGGGTACGCAATACCGGAAATCTGCCGTGCTTTGTCCGTATGAGAGCGGATTTTTCCGACAGCAAAGCAAAGGATTTCTGTATGCCTCTCAACATCTCTGCGGATTGGGAAGAGGGAACCGACGGCTATTATTATTACAAAAAGCTTTTGGCTCCGGGAGAAACTACCGGCAGCTTGTTTACGGAGATCGTTATCAAGTCCGATGCTGAGAAGAGCGATATGATAGATTTTGACGTTCTTGTGTATGCTGAGGCACGTCAGCAGGGAGAACACCCCGAAAACGATTACAAGAATGTATGGATCAAGGAGGGAGATTAAGAGTGCAGGCAAATATAAAACGAAGCGTTCTGGGCAGACTGATCTCCTGCGTTCTGGCGGCGCTTATGCTTGTGGGACTTTTGCCGGAGCAGCTGCTTACGGCACAGGCGAACAGCGATGCCGGAAACTTTAAACTTTCGCTTTCATGGAATAAGATCGAAGAAAACTGTGTCGATCCGAATGATCCGAACGGGTTTATCTATAATTCCGAGTCGAATGAAACAAGGCTTGTGCGTATGAGGGTCGCCTATTCCAACAAGCAGGTGTCCAGAGCCTTTAATAAGGAAGAAATAACGATCACAGTGCCGGGTCTTAAGGGTGCGGTGCGTTCCGGTCTTTCCTACAAGCCTGCTATTGCCGCAGACAAGTATGAAACTCCTCAGGAAGAAAAGCAGCACGACTGGAGCTATACCTACACTGAGGCTACCGACACATATACCTTTACCTATAATAAGGATATACCGGCAAATTCGACCTTTGAGGGTTCGTTTGAGCTGGTATGGAAGCTGCCCTCCAGAGAAACTGTAGACGGTTATAAAGGCAGTCTGAAGGCAGAGCTGTTTACCTCGGATGTAAATGTTGAAAGTAATACGCTTAACTATACACAGACCAGAAAGCCGGACGAATATACGGTAAAAGAGGATGCGAGTCCGCTTTATGACGAAACTCTGCCGCTTGAAGATCACCGGAATTATATCTGGGTAAAATATAACGTCACAGGATCCGACACATACTATGCAAGAGATGTTAAGGGTGAGGAGACCTTTGAGCTGTATTTTCTGGAAGGAGCCAAGCCGTTTTACCTTGACGGATTAATGAACGATACCGGCAGGGTCGAGGAAGTCGGAGGAAAGAGATATCACGTCTGGACGGTATACAAGGATATAAATAATACTTCCGACCCTCTGTATCTGGATAAGATCATGGTCGCTTATCCCAGAGATATTTTTCAGCAGTCTCCCTATTACGGCGATAATGAAGGTAATGAGCTGCTGCACAGCATCGTAAAGATCAAGGGAACATATTTTGACGAGACAGAAGAGAAAACACTGGCAGAACACGATCTTGGTATCAATCTCCAGAACTATGATTTTTCCGATGTACCCGGACCTATTTACGTAGTGGGAAAAAGATCGTACGGTATCCACATGGATTCTATCGACGCTCATGACCCATACTGTGACGAGCATGGCGCCATAAATTCTGTAAATCTTTCGGACGGTAAAGGAACCTACAGTTCATCTTTCCAGCTTGATCTTTACTACGCTCCGGATACAGTTGCGGCTGCTATTGCCAATAGCGTTATGGATATCATGTATAAACCTGCGGATTCCTACAGACTTGAATTTGTTGACGATATCATCGACGTTCAGCTGAAGGACGGTTCGATCAGACAGCTGAGAGATGACGAGTATGATTTTGCAAAAGTCTTTATCCCGTCTAACAGCGATATAGAAAATGCTAACGGATATTCATTAAAGGCTGATAAATACAACGTAGAGGTTTATGTAAGATATGCCGAAAGGGACAGCGAAGGCAATCTTATAAAGCAATGCAACAACGGTGTTGCCGCCGAGAATTCCGAGCCGAGGTATAACGGAAATTTCGATGCGACTCCGGTCTGGACGGGAAAAATAACAAGACACAATCAGACTGTAGATCTTCCGCAGGATGTAGTGGGAGTTAAGATCGTAATATACGACGTTAACGAAAGCTGGTTCCCGAGCAAAGATAACATTGACGCACTGGGCTGCCAGTACAGGTTCCATACCGAAGATGACGACATAATGACCGACGGCGGTCAGATCATAAATAATATGCATTTTAATCTGATCGGGTCTATAGACGGAACCGAGCTTCCTCCGAACTATATGCAGTTTAATCATACTCATTACGCTGCAGATTTTGAAGGTACGGAATCCAACAGACAGTATCAGAGAGATGTTGAGATCTACGGTCACGCTCTGGACAGAGCAAGCGCCGTTACTCATATTATAGAGATCCCGAATGAGTTCAAGATCAAAAAAACAAGCATAGAGATCGACCGTAATGTTTCAGCAAACGGAGACGGCTTTGATAACGGAGCTTATTACTTCAACGGCTCGATGTATTCGCAGTTCGTACTCGGTGAGGGTACTGAGTTAAGTAAGTTCTCGCTCTATACAATAGTGCCGAAGGGTCTGAAATTAACTGAGAATGCCAACGATCCGGATTCGCTGCTCAACGCAGTGAGCTTTTACAGCTCCGGAGGACAATCCTCAGCTTATATAGCTTCGCACACCAATATCGAGATAATCAGCGATCCGGAGAAATACGACGGCAGACAATATATAGCGTTTAATTTTGATTTTTCCGACGATCCTATAACTACAAGTAAACTGGATATCTCCGGTATACCGATGTATGTATTTAAGCACGATCTTGCACGCGGATCGGTAAGCTTTACAATGCATTCCGCAATGATAGTTGATCAGCCGGGGAAATGGTATACAAACGGAGTTGACAACAACTCTATGGAAAACGGCGTATGGGTAGATATAGACAAAGACAATGACACATCGGAGCTTGCTTCGTTTGCTACAGACCATGTTGAGCTTACCAATGAAGAAAACTTCCATATGAATCTGTTAAAATTCGTACAGACGCCGTTTACAAACGGAATGGTAAATCCGAAACCCGAGGATGTAGTGGATGAGGACGGAGTTGCCACCGGCGCCGCACCTAAAACCTATGCGGGAGGAGAGTATTCATATTTTCTTCAGGCTACCGTAGTTTCGGGAGTGGCAAATAATGTTGTTTTTGCCGACGTTATAGAGCCGGAAGGTACGTCCGCATGGCAGGGAGAATTTGTCGGTATAGATTATTCACAGGTCTTGGATAAGCTTGATTATCCCGGCGGAGTGAAGAAAAAGCCTACTATCTATTATTCAAGCAGGATAGAAAAACTCGCAAAAACAGTTGACGGAAAAGAGCTGCTGGATCGGGATTCCTTTACATCCGGATCCGGAGGTTGGACTACCGTAAAACCCGATAACGTCCGTTCTATAGCGGTGGATTTCGGAGAAGGTACGATCAGCACCGGAATGAACATGGTGCTGGAGATCAAAATGAAAGGGGCTGTTGCACACCCCAAATAAAAAAAGAGCTTGACACACGAAAAAGGTAGTGCCAAGCTCTTCATTTTGTGGTATAATATAATTGAGAAAAAAATAAACCCACGAAAGGATCATACCACAAAAATGAGAAATTGT
>JAGAJO010000026.1 GCA_017626015.1 Ruminococcus sp. | reverse complement strand
TGATACTCAGCTTACTTTTGTGATTTTTTCTTGCAGACATAACGCTTTCCCTCTCTTTTCGTTGTTATGTCTTTATTATATCACACTATCTGTCCGTTTGTCTGGACTTTTGGCTTGCTGAGTAAAAGTGATAGTCATATTTTATATTTATTCTGAAATTGCTTAGTATATAAGTTAATGAGTTTTCAATATCATATAATACCTATGTGTATTATATGATATATTATAGCAATTTATATGCTTTTTGTCAAGATGTTGTACTTCGCACAGAAAATATAAATTTAAGCATCTTATCCTGAAAGCCTATCAGAATATGTTATTATAGGATTATAGTTATCACGAAATGTGATAAACGAAAATCGGCAAGTTAAAAGCTGAATCCGCTCAAAACTTACCGATTTGTTTGATAAAATTCATTTGTCGAGAGTTTAAATCTCTTTTTAGCAAAAAGAATCTACGGTTTTTACTTTGAAAATTTCGTCTCTTAAACGTAAAAAAGCCGCATAATCATGCGACTTTCTTTGTGTGCATCTATTTTATTGCACCAATATGGTGGGAGAAGATGGATTCGAACCATCGAAGCTAGAAGCAACAGATTTACAGTCTGCCCCCTTTGGCCGCTCGGGAATTCTCCCATGAAATTCACCCGGAATATTTCCCAAATGAATTCTGGAGCTGGTGGACGGACTTGAACCCCCGACCTGCTGATTACAAATCAGCTGCTCTACCAACTGAGCTACACCAGCTAATTGTTAGCTGTTATTGAGCAACCCGCTCCGTAACAAAATCTATTATATCACATTTGACACAGCTTGTCAATAGCGGTAATCAATGTTTTCAAAATATTCATAAATTGGAACAGCATAAACGTTGCACATTTTTAAACAGCTTTAATATTATAACACTTATTCTTGATCCTGTCAATAGTTTTTTTGAAAAAAATTTCATATTACGAAAAATCGTATATGTTTTATTGAAATGAAGTCGTTTTATGTTATTCAGATACGGCGTATCAGCTAAAAGTCGCAAGGGAAGATCCTGAGAAACAATATATCCTGTATTCCGTTGTTATGACGCACGGGGGATCAGATTTCAGACTGAACAAAACAGCATATTTATATAAAAGCAGATATATACATTTTTTACTGCAAGAAGTGGATTTCCGTGTATAAAATAAAAAAGCCGCTTAAATCGGCGGCTGATTTTATATGTGGTCGAGGTGACGGGATTCGAACCCACGGCCTCTTCGTCCCGAACGAAGCGCTCTACCAAACTGAGCCACACCTCGAAAATCACTAGTATATTATAACTCATTTATTTTATTTTGTCAATGCTTTTTTGAGAATTTTTTTGTTTTTCCTGAGATTGCTTATCTTATAAGTTTTATAAGCCTTTTTTCTGTAAAAAGATCTTCCCCCGTATCAGACGGAGGAAGATACCTGTAAAAATATTGTTTTTGATAGTATATCTGTTATTCGCCGCTCCGCAGACGCTCAGTAACGCTTTCCTTTGACAGCGTTCTGTATACCGCTGAAGGAACAACTACGCAGATAAGCATTATAACAGCAGCTATTGCGATCATTAACTGCCACGGATAGTTGAATACCGCATAATCCGCAGTCATCTCAGCAAGCTTTGCAACGGCATAAACTATAGAGCTGCCCACAGTAAGGATAAGCGCCATTGTGATTATTCCATAGTACATACCCTCGAACATAAGCATTTTTCTTACCTGTTTTTTGGTCATGCCTACGCTCTCCATAACGGCAAGCTCTTTACGTCTTGTGAATACTCCAGTCAGCATTACGTTTATAAAGTTGATGATACCGATAAGTATAAGCACTATGGAAATTCCCGCCGTAAGAATATTCATAGCCATCATCGAGGACATAAAATCCTCGCACACTTCAGACTTTATCTCCATTGCCAGTACAGAGGGATTGGTTTTTGTAAGCTCCTTTATCCGGGGAGTGATAATGCTTTCCGCCTTGGGATCGCAGTCTGCTATGATATTGTCTATTGCCGGAGCGCTGTTCAGTTTATTCATTACGTTCTGACTTACCAGGATACAGTCGGGAGCGCCTCCCATCCGCCAGTAATATCCGATATTAATGCCGTGACGATCATCGTTCGTCGGACAAGCTCCCACTTCAAGAGAAACGGAATTTCCCGTATCCATATCGGTAAGCGTTATATTTTTGCCCTTGACCTGTTCTGACTGCTCTTCTGTCCGAACATAACCTACAAAGCATATCTCACCCTTTTCAAAACGGTCAATATCTATTTTCTGATGTGCCTTTTCGTTGTACTTCTTCATCATCTCTGAGCTTACGGCGATTACGGGCGCAGAATATCCGCCTTTCTTTTTGTAACCATCAATCATATCCTGTATAGCGTCTTTGTCCGAAGTATCGTTTTCAATGAAGGGTCTGAAAATGTCCTCGTCAAATTCAATTTCCGCATCTACGGAACTGCTTACGCTGACGTTTGTAACGCCGTCAATTTCAGAAATATCCTCTGCCAGCCTATAAGCCGCCTCTATAAAGTTTTTTTCGTCCTCATCGGTATTTTCCTCTGAGCCTGAATTGGTATAGATCGTGTAGTCGTCGGGAAGATAATAGTCCACATAATTTTCCAGCTTCATGCTTCCCAGAAAAGCGTTGGTCGCAAGAAAAGCCATAGTTCCCATAAACAGCGAGGCGAAAACCAGTATCGCACGTTTCTTCTCTCTGAAAACATTACGCAGCGCCATTTTGTGCAGCTTTCCGCCGCTTGTGGATCTGTGGGGTTTTATTTTATTGGAATTCTGTCCGTTGTATTTAAGAGCCTCAACGGGCGATACCTTTGACGCCAGCTTGGAGGGCTTGCGGCAGCTTACCGCAACGGTAAAGATTCCGAATAAGACAGTTCCCGCATAAATAAACGGATTAAAGCTTATATCGTCCGGCATTGCTCCGTTTCTGCCCGAACCGAACATTTGCAGCGCATAGGGTACCGCAACAAATGAGATAAGCGTTCCAAGAACGATCCCGATGGGGATACCTATTACCGACAGTCTGAAAGCCTGCATTTTAACTATTTTTTTGATCTGTTTAGGAGACGTTCCGATAGTCTTGAGCATTCCGTAAAAGCGGATATCCTTCGTGACGGAAATATACATTACGTTGTATATAAGCAGATAACCGCTGAATACTATAATAAGACCTATAAATATTACTGCGACGGCAACAACTATGGCATTTGAAGAATTTTCGTCCTGCACGTCGTACGACGACTGTATTTCCTGATCGTCTTTCAGCTTGACGCTGTTCTCCAGTTCTTCAATTAGTGACGACTGAGATCCTGCTTTTGCCGATATAGAAAGCATACCGTCCTTTTCGGCAGTCAGACCCAGAGCGTCGGAATAGCTCTTAGATACAAAACCGTGAAAGCCTCCCGCCGTAAAGCCGTAATCGGTAAACCAGCCCGAAAGCCTGAATGTTTTTTCCGCACCGTCGAGCATTAAGGTAATGTCCATATCCTTAACGGGCTTTTTGATCTTTAATGCGTCCAGCGCAGCCTTTGACAGCATTATTTCGTTCTCCGCCTCGGGGTAAGAGCCGTTTACGTCGCTGACAGCGGGAAGAAAATTCTTTTCAAATTCCGTCTTGTCATAATAATCGAGAGAAACAACGCTCTCGGAATTTTCAGGGCTCTGAGCCGATCCGGTATATATCTGAATACCTGCGGCGTTAAGGTGATCGCATTTTTCCGCCTGAGAGATCTGCTCCTCCGAAGGGTTGGCAAGATAAACGGTAGATCTCGTACCCTGCTCCCTGAGCATCATAATGTTGAGATTTTTTCCAAGTGAAAAACCGATGCTGAAAACCGTTGTGAACATAAAGGTAGTAAGTATAATCGCAAGCACGGCAAACATATTGCGAATGCGGTTGTGCTTCAGCGACCGTGCGCTTATACGCTTTACAGCCGTCTGATTGTTGTTTTTAAGCATTGCCGCTCACCACCCTGCCGTCCTCGATCCTTATCATACGGTCTGCCATAAGAGCGATATCCTCGTTATGTGTTATCATAACGATAGTCTGGTTGAATTCACGGCTTGTGACCTTTAAGAGAGAAATAACGTCCATACCCGTTTTGCTGTCCAGGTTTCCGGTAGGCTCGTCCGCAAGGATTATAGCGGGCTTGGCTGATAACGCTCTCGCTATAGCCACACGCTGCTGCTGACCGCCTGAAAGCTGATTCGGCATTGCGCCCAGCCTGCTGTCCAGTCCCAGCGTTCTGACTATAAGCTTAACATAGTCCTTGTCTATCCTGGAGCCGTCAAGCTCTATGGGAAGGACTATATTTTCGTATACGTTAAGCACTGGCACAAGGTTGTAATTCTGAAAAACAAAGCCGATATTCCGCCTGCGGAATACGGTAAGCTCCTCGTCGTTCATTTCAAAGAGCTTTTTTCCCGAAACCGTTACGCTGCCGGAGGTGGGTCTGTCAAGTCCGCCCAGCATATTGAGCAGCGTTGATTTTCCGCTGCCGGACGTGCCGATGACCGACACGAACTCTCCGTCCTCCACGCTGACGCTTACGCCGTCAAGCGCCCTTACCTCGCTGTCCCCGGAGCCGTATACCTTACACAGGTTTTCCGATTTAAGTATTGTCATTTTTGATGTCTCCTTTCTTTTGTAATTCTTATTTTACACTCAACTTCTTAAGATCTTATTACGGTTTTGCTTAATTTGTTGAATAATACGCAGCTTTGTGTTATACTTACTGTATCGGGAGGCGAGACGGGTGGAAAAGATACTTATAGTTGAGGACGATGTGATAATCGGCGGGGGAGTGAAGCATTTTCTTGAAAGCAAGGGGTATTCGGTAAGTCTTGCGGCGGATGTCGCCGAGGCACGACGTAAGCTTTCGGAGGCGTTCAGCCTGATACTGCTGGATATAAATCTTCCCGACGGCAGCGGACTGGAATTGTGCGGCGAGATACGAAGGAAAAGCGCTGTCCCTATTGTCTTTCTTACCGCCAAGGACGCCGAGGACGATATGATAGAGGGCTTCCGCTGCGGCTGTGACGACTATATCTCAAAGCCCTTTTCGGTGGAGCTGCTTTACCGCAGAATTGCAGCGGTGCTGAGACGGTCGGGCTCGCATCAGCAAAAGGAGGTCTTTTCTTATAATGATCTTACTGTGGATTTTGCCAGAATGCAGGCGAAGATTTCCGGCAGACCCGTCAAGCTTTCGGCAACGGAATACAAGCTGCTGGAGCTGCTTATAAGGAATAAGGGACAGGTACTGACCAGAGGACAGATACTTGAAAGGATATGGGACTGCGATGGGAATTTTATAGATGAAAACACGCTAAGTGTCCATATACGCAGGCTCAGGCAGAAAATAGAAGCAGACCCCAATGATCCTGAGATGATCGTGACGGTTTTCGGGATCGGCTATACCTTTGGTGAGTGAAAGATATGAAAAGAAGAAATACCGAGCTTAAAATACGGGCGATATTTATTGCGGAATTTGTGTCGGCGGCGGTTTTCACGGCAGCGGCTTATATCCTTTCGGGGAGCGGTACTGCTGCCGTATGCTGTTTTTTGTCGTCGGCGATGATGATAGTTCTTACAGCGGTCCTTCACGGCGCAGAGAACAGCTATATTACGGAGATCGTTTCCGAGCTGTCCGATCTTACAGACTGTCTGACCGAGCTGGAGGAAAAGGATATTTTCCCGGAAAACGAGGACAGCGTAGTATCAAAGCTGCAGTCCAAGGTGATAAAGCTTGTGAGGATACTCAAAAGAAAAAACCTTATGGCGGAGCAGGAGAGTGAAAACGTAAAGTCTCTTGTGTCTGATATTTCCCATCAGCTGAAAACGCCGATCTCCAATATACTTATGTACAGCGAATTTCTTGAAAACGAAGCTGTTGCTCCGCAGCAGCGCAGAGAATATATTGCCGAGCTGAAGCGTTCGGTGAACAGGTTGAATTTTCTTTCGGAAAGCATGATAAAAATTTCAAGGCTTGAAAGCGGGATCATCCGCATGAACATGAAAAGCCGGAGCATAAACGAGACTGTTCTGAAAGCCGTAAAGGACGTCTATTCAAAAGCTAAGTCGGCGGATACGGAGATAGTTTACAGCGCAGATGAGGATATAACGGTCTGTCATGACCGAAACTGGACGGCAGAGGCGGTATTCAATCTGCTTGACAATGCCGTGAAATATTCCCGCCGGGGAGCGAAGATCTATCTTTCGGTAAAAGCCTACGACCATTTCGTCTCGGTGGAGGTAAGAGACGAAAACGCCCCCATTCCCGAAAGCGAACGGGCGGAGGTGTTTTCAAGGTTTTTCAGAGGAAAGAGCAGCGCAGGCAAGGAGGGAATCGGGATAGGACTTTATCTTGTCAGAGAGATCGCACTGCGTCAGGGCGGATATGTGAAGCTTAAATGTTCTGGTAACGGAAATACGTTTTCGTTAGTGCTGCCGCTCGGAGGAGCTGTTTACACATTGCAGACGGCTATATAAGGCAGGTTGCGGTAATATTCCGCACAGTCAAGACCGTATCCCGCCACGAAGAGATCAGGTATGGTGAACAGGGAAATATCCGCCTTGAAATCTACCTCCCGGCGTTCGGGCTTGTCGAGAAGCGTCACGACCTTCAGAGAAAGGGGATTTCTCCGCCTTAGCTTTTCCGTTATGACCGACAGCGTTCTGCCGGTGTCGATTATGTCCTCTGCTATAACGACATGATAGCCGCTTATGTCCTGAGAAACGTCCATGATTATATTTACGTCTCCCGATGACGAGGTACCGTTAAGGTAGCTGCTAACACGCATAAATCCTATTTCGCACGGTATCGTCACCTCTCTGCAAAGATCCGCCGCAAAGACGAACGAACCGTTCAATATGCTTAAAAGCAGCAGCGGCTTGCCCTCGTATTCACGGCTTATGTACTCGCCTGCCTTTTTGATTTTTTCCTTTATCTCCTCGGCAGTTATTAAAATGCTGCCGATCCTTTCGTCAAATTCCTTTTTGCTGCAAAGCATTTGCTGATCCCTCCAGTTTTTTATTTTGCCGGCTTCAAAGCCGAAGCGTATAATACTATAAAATAATTATACTACATTGCGGCAAACTAATCAATAGGGGAAAAACGTATTTTTCAAATCGGCTTTTTACTTAAACTTTACAATTGGGGATTCCCTTTTTTACAATGATATGCTATAATATATTGCAGGAACCTGAGTATAAATGATATTTTTCATGCGGTTTCGGAAGATACTGCCGATGAATACGGTTCTGACAAATAATACGGAGATGATGCTAATGTCGCTTATATACTGTGTTGAGGACGACGAGGGAATAAGGGAGCTTATCTCATGTGCGCTCAAGTCTGGCGGTTACGACGTTAAGACCTTTCCCAAGGCCAAGCCATGCTATGAGGAAATAAAGACCGTTTTGCCGTCTCTTTTTCTGCTGGATATCATGCTGCCTGACGAGGACGGCTATCAGATACTCTCAAAGCTTAAAAGCTCTTCTGCCACCAGGGATATCCCGGTGATAATGCTTACGGCAAAATCTGGCGAGTTGGATAAGGTCTCAGGTCTGGAAATGGGAGCGGACGATTATATTACCAAGCCCTTCGGGGTAATGGAACTGCTTTCAAGGATAAAAGCGGTGCTGCGGCGTTCAGCCAAAGCCGAGACCGAAAGCGATGTTGTAGAGTTCAAAGGCGTTTCCATAGATTACGCAAGAAGGATATGCACAGTGAACGGAACGGAGATAAGTCTTACCTATAAGGAATTTGAGCTGCTGATGTATCTTATGCGGCATAAATCCATAGCTGTGAGCCGTGACAGGCTTATGGAAACGGTTTGGGGCTACGACTTTGCCGGTGAGACCAGAACGGTGGATATGCATATAAAAACGCTCCGGCAGAAGCTGGAAGCGGCAGGCTGTACGGAGCTTATAAAAACGGTGAGAGGTGTAGGCTACAAAATTTGAGGAGCATTGTATGCAGAAAAAAATATTCCGGGTAATGACGCTGCTTGTGTCATGCACATTGCTGATATTTCTGATATTTACAGGAAGCATAAGCTATACCAACTACCGTGAAGACGTAGGCAAAAGGATAAGATCTGCCGCTGAGAGCATTGTTCAGGCAGACCGCACTTTCGAGGAGATCACTGAGCTTACGCGCGGAATAACCGATTTTGATATACGGATAACCTTTATAGACGCTCAGGGAAAGGCAGTGTACGATTCCGAGGCGGACGTTACTCAGATGGAGGATCACAACGACCGTCCGGAGGTAAGGCAGGCGATTAAAAACGGAAGCGGAGAGGATACCAGGACGTCTGAGACGCTGGGATATTCCACATATTATTACGCAGTTTCCTATAATGGGGGAGTGCTTCGCTTTGCTGCGGACAGAAGTAATCTTGCGGGCGTGTTCCTTACGGCTTTTCCGCTGCTGGTGGTCCTGGCGGGGGTCATCATTCTTGTCACCACGGTAATTTCCATAAAGCTTTCAGAGGGCCTTATACGTCCGATAAACGACCTTGTCAAGCAGCTGGATCTCAGAAACGACAATATCGGCGAGCTGGAAACTCCATACGAAGAGCTTGAGCCGATAATAAAAAACGCCGACGTGCTTATGACGAGGATCCGCAGAAGCGTGGCAAAGGTCAAAAGAGAAAAGGAAAAAATATCCCTTATAACCGAAAATATGGTTGAGGGTATGATACTCCTGGACTGTGATATGATAATACTTTCGGTAAATAAGAGTGCGCTGAAGATCCTTGGAAGCGACTACGACCGCTCGGAGAAAAAGCCTATCGGCAGCCTGACGGACAATGAAGATCTGCTGGAGCTTTTTTATGCTGCAAGGGAAAACGGTTCGTCTGCCCGGACGCTGCTTATAAATGACCGTTTTTACAATATCTTTGTAAACAGGGCGGAAAGCGAATCCGGCGGGTATGGCTTCGGCTATATTGCATTCCTTATGGACGTCACCGAATCCGTAAAGGCGGAGCAGATAAGGCGGGATTTTTCAGCCAACGTTTCCCACGAGCTGAAAACTCCGCTTACCACTATAAAGGGCTTCGGAGAACTGCTTGACAACGGTATTTTCAACAGACAGGAGGACGTAAAAAAGTACGGCTCCATGATATACCGTGAAAGCGAACGTCTGCTGGCGCTGATAAACGACATTATCAAGCTGTCTGAGATCGAGGAGGGCGACAGCCTTCTGAACGATGACATCGATCTTCTGAAAACGGCTGAGGACGCTGCGGAGATACTGAGATATAAGGCTGACCGCAGCTCAGTGTCCATTGATATTTCCGGTGAAAGCGTATGGATAAAGGGAAACGCAAGCTATATTTCCGAGGTGCTTTTAAACCTCATGGACAATGCCGTCAAGTATAATAACGAGGGCGGTTCGGTTTGGATAACTGTTGGCAGCAGCGGGAATTTTGCAAGGGTCTCCGTAAAGGACAACGGTATAGGCATTTCTGAGGAAAACTGCCGCCGTATATTTGAGCGCTTTTACAGAGTTGACAAGAGCCGTTCCAAGCGTACAGGAGGCACGGGTCTCGGTCTTTCCATCGTCAAGCATATCGTTGCTTGTCACAACGGAGAGATCACAGTAAAAAGCAGACAGGGCGAGGGTACCGAGATAACGGTCATACTTCCCCTGCCTGGGAAATAGCATTTTATCGTCCCGCAGTAAGACTTTGCTGCGGGATATTTTATGTAAAGTTTAAGTAAAAAATTTAAAAAACTATTGACAAATTCCTGTAAACAGTCTATAATGATGAATATAAAAGAGAGTAGCCGGCGAAAATACCGGGATATGTTCCCTGTAATATATTACGGTATCACGTTTATGCTTGCGTCAATACGGTTTGACCGGTCCGCAGGATCCTTGATGACCCGCTTCATATCTAAACGGCGAGACTTTTATTGAATAAATTGCTTACAAGTGTGCAGTTTACCCAATAAAGGTCTCTTTTTTTATTGCTTAAGGCAGCACCGCACAACTATTGTGTACGGATTGCAGCGCTTAATCAAGATTAAGCGCCGCAAGACGTATACAAAGCCGTTAGGCGGTAGTTGTGTGGTGCTGCCTTAAGATTCACACTTGACGAATGGGAGGGTGAATTTCGGCGGATAGGCTTATTACGGGACGTATTTGATAAATATGGGTAAAGGATTTGGTGAAATTATGGTAAAAAATCAGTATCAGAAAACGATCGGAGAAATTTATGAGGAGCTGTCATCAGGTGAGAACGGTCTGACAGCGGCTCAGGTGAGCAAAAACTGCGAAAAGTACGGAAAGAACATTATCACAGAGGGAAAGAAAAGACCTGTGTGGCTTATCTTTCTGGAGCAGTTCAAGGATTTTCTGGTGATAATACTTATAGTCGCCGCAGTGGTCTCGGCGTTTATGAAGGACGTTGAAAGCTGCGCTGTGATCCTGTTTGTAATTACGATGAATGCTGTGCTTGGTACGGTGCAGACGATAAAGGCTGAAAGATCCCTGAGTAATCTCAAACAGCTGTCAGCCCCGACGGCAAAGGTTTTGCGTGACGGTGAAAAGGTCGTTATCCCTTCGGAGGATGTCGTTGTGGGAGATATCCTTATTATCGAGGCGGGAGATCAGGTTTGCGGAGACGGAAGGCTTGTGGAGTGTGCGTCTGTGCAGGTGAACGAATCGGCTCTTACGGGAGAGAGCGTGAACATCGATAAAAATATGGATCAGATCGTCGGTGAAAAGCCTTTGGCTGAGAGAAGCAATATGGTTTACTCAGGCAGCTTTGTGACCTACGGAAGAGGAAAGCTCATTGTTACCGAAACGGGAATGAATACCGAGGTAGGCAAGATCGCATCTCTTATTCAGAACGCTTCGGAGCGCAAAACGCCCCTGCAAAATACGTTGGACGAGTTCGGTAAAAAGCTTTCCATAGCTATTCTGTTCATATGCGCAGTGGTTTTCGTACTGGGACTGGTCAATGTGGACGTTATCGATAAGGACAGTATAATGAATTCCTTTATGTTTGCTATTGCCCTTGCAGTAGCGGCTATTCCAGAGGCTTTAAGCTCCATCGTAACCATCGTGCTTTCCTTTGGTACGCAGAAAATGGCTAAGGAAAATGCGATCATGCGAAAGCTTCAGGCTGTCGAGGGACTTGGCAGTGTATCGGTTATATGCTCGGATAAAACAGGTACTCTTACCCAGAACAAAATGACCGTGAGAAAGATCATGGTAAACGGACGTATAATCGATACCGACGCCGTAGATCTTGACGGAGAGGACGGCGAAAGGATAAGGACCATAACCAGAGCAATGATACTCTGCAACGATTCCTCCTGCAAGGACGGAGTTGAAATAGGCGATCCTACTGAGACCGCACTTATCAACTTCGGTGCCAAGCTGGGACTTGATCCCGATAAGATAAGAAGCGATCTGCCAAGGATCTCCGAGCTGCCCTTCGATTCCGACAGAAAGCTTATGTCCACGCTGCATAATATTGGCGGTGAGAATATCATGTATACCAAGGGCGCAGTCGATGTGCTGTCTGACAGGATAAACTGCTCAGATGCAGAAAAGGCTCAGATCGCAAAGCAGGTCGAGGAGCTTTCAGGCAACGGACTGAGAGTGCTTGCCTTTGCGTATAAGAAGTTCGGCGGAGAGTCGCTGTCTGTTTCGGACGAGGACGGCTTTGAGTTCTTAGGACTTATTGCAATGATGGATCCTCCGAGACCCGAGAGCAAGGCGGCTGTCCACGAGTGCAGACTAGCGGGAATAAAGCCTGTGATGATAACGGGAGATCACATTGTTACCGCTTCGGCTATAGCAAAGGAGATAGGTATTCTCGACGAAAGCTCCAAGGCTGTTGAGGGTGCAGAGCTTGATAAATATTCGGATGAAGAGCTTACGGAATTTGTAAAGGACAAGGCGGTATATGCAAGAGTTACCCCTGAGCATAAGATCAGGATCGTCAAGGCATGGCAGTCCAACGGCTGCATAGTTTCCATGACCGGCGACGGTGTAAACGACGCTCCCGCCCTTAAGCAGGCAGACGTGGGCGTTGCAATGGGCATTACCGGAACGGAGGTCTCAAAGGACGCAGCCTCAATGGTGCTTGCAGACGACAATTTCGCTACCATTGTAAAGGCGATCAAAAACGGACGTAATATTTATGAGAACATAAAGAAGTCGATCATGTTCCTGCTGTCGGGCAATTTTGCCGGAATACTGGTGGTTCTGTTCAATTCGCTGCTGGGACTGCCTGTGCCCTTTGCCGCTATCCATTTGCTGTTTATAAATCTCCTTACCGACTCGCTGCCCGCTATCGGTCTTGGCCTTGAGCCTCACACAGACGAGGTCATGAAAAATAAGCCCAGAAACGCAAACGAGTCTATCCTCACCAAAAGCTTTCTCGGCAGGATCGGTATTTATGGTCTTGTTATCGGAGCAGTCACTATATGCTCGTTCCTTATCGGAAATAAAACGAGTCCCGAAGCTGCTATGACAATGGCATTTGCAACTTTGTGTTCAGCACGTCTTTTCCACGGCTTTTCCTGCAAGAGAGACGGAGCGGTCATTTTCAGCAAGGATATGTTTAACAATAAATTCGGACTTCTTGCTTTTGCTGCGGGAATGCTGCTGTTAAACATTGTGCTTTTCGTCCAGCCGCTTCAAGGTCTTTTCAAGGTCGAAACACTTACCGGAATGCAGTATGTATGGATATATGCGCTTAGCTTCGGCTCAATGCTGTTAGTTCAGGCGATAAATGCTGTCAGAAACAGCGGTAAAAAGTAAGTATTATTTTAAAGATAAAGTGCAGACCATTAGCGTTTGAACGGTATTTTGCCGTTCAAACGCTTTTTTATATGTCTGAAAAAAAATTTTGATTTTCCTCTTGACAAGTGATGATTTATGTGTTAATATATGAATAGATGTTCAGATGAAGTAATGAACACATGGACATTTTGACGCATATACAATGTAAAGGAGGTCGTATTTATGCCGGCTGAAAAAATGGAATTGCTTTGTGCTAACAGTGAGGCAGTGGAAAAGCTTACTGCCTTGATGCCCCCTGACGAGCAGCTTTACGATCTGGCGGAGCTTTTTAAGGTGTTTGGAGATTCCACCAGGATAAGGATACTGTATGCGCTTTTTGAATCGGAGCTTTGCGTGGGCGATCTTGCGCAGCTGCTGGGGCTTACTCCCACAGCCTGCTCTCACCAGCTGCGGGTGCTGAAAAATAACAAGCTTGTGCGATTCAGACGAGAGGGCAAGATCGTGTTCTATTCGCTTTCGGACGATCACGTCAGATCGATCCTTGAAATGGGTATGGAACACGTTGAGGAATAATTTTTATATTTAGGAAAGGATATGTTATTATGAGAAAAACTTTCAGACTTGAGGATCTTGACTGTGCAAACTGCGCTGCAAAAATGGAAAACGGCATAAAGGAGCTGGAGGGCGTCAGTGATTGCACCGTAAGCTTTATGTCTCAGAAGATGACCATTGAGACCGAGGACGGCACAGATATTGATAAGCTCATGAAAAAGGTAGTAAAGCTTTGCAGGAAGATCGAGCCGGACTGCGAGATCATTATGTAAATATTTCAGAACCTGTCTTAACAAGATATAGCGCACGTCTTTTCGGCAGATTTTGTCGGGGACTGCGTTGCAAAACCTTGACTTACGTCAGTAAGCCTGCGGCTTTGCGTCTTGTCCGCAGACAAAATTTGCTCGAAAATCCGCACACAAATCTTATGAAGACAGGTTCTCAGACAGTAAGGAAAGAAGGTAATGTTATGACACGAAAGCAGAAAAAAACGCTTATAAGAATAATTGTAAGCGGTGTGCTGCTTGCGGCTGCGGCATTTGTGCCGGTAAAGGGAGTCGTAAGGCTTGCGGTCTATGCGGTCCCTTACGCTGTTATCGGCTGGGACGTTTTATGGAAAGCGGTAAGGAATATCTGTCACGGACAGGTATTTGATGAGAATTTTCTTATGGCGATCGCAACATTGGGGGCTTTCGGTACCGGAGAATATGCTGAAGCCGCATCGGTAATGCTTTTTTATCAGATCGGTGAGCTTTTTCAGAGCTGCGCTGTTGGAAAGTCACGGAGATCTATTGCTTCGCTTATGGATATCCGTCCGGATTATGCCAATATCCAGCGTGACGGTCAGTTGGTCAGGATCGATCCCGACGAGGTCGGCATAGGCGATATCATCGTTGTCAAGCCGGGAGAAAGGATCCCCTTAGACGGAACTGTTACAGAAGGCGAATCCTCTGTAGACACCGCCGCTCTCACGGGAGAAAGTCTGCCAAGGACTGTAAGAGCGGGAGAGGATGTTATCAGCGGCTGTATAAACCGCAGCGGACTTATCAAGGTCAGGGTCAATAAGAAATTCGGAGAGTCTACCGTTGCTAAGATACTCGATCTTGTGGAAAATTCATCTTCAAAAAAGGCAAAGGCGGAAAATTTCATTACCCGTTTTGCAAGATACTACACTCCTGTGGTTGTAATTGCCGCTGTTCTCCTTGCCGTGATCCCTCCTATCGTTCTCGGCGGCGGCTGGACGGGCTGGCTGCACAGAGCGCTTATTTTCCTTGTTATTTCCTGCCCGTGTGCGCTGGTCATTTCAGTTCCCCTCAGCTTTTTCGGAGGTATCGGAGGAGCAAGCAGAAAGGGCATTCTTGTCAAGGGAGGAAATTATCTGGAGATCCTTGCGGACTCTGAGATCGTTGTTTTCGACAAGACCGGAACGCTTACAAAGGGCGTTTTCAACGTAACGGCGGTCCACCCGGAGGAAATTTCAGAGCAAAGGCTTATCGAGCTTGCTGCGTATGCCGAGAGCTACTCGGTACACCCGATCGCAAAGTCGATCCTCGAGGCGTATGCAAAGGATACCGACCAGAACCGTATAACCTCCTGCGAGGAGCTTTCCGGCAAGGGAGTCAAGGCTGTTATCGACGGTCTTGAGGTCTGCGTGGGAAACGATAAGCTTATGGAGCAGCTGGGAGTCGGCTGGCGTCCGTGTCACCATGTGGGAACGACGGTACACGTTGCAGTCAACGGAAAATACGCAGGACATATGGTCATTTCCGACGAGATAAAGGAAACCTCCGCAGATGCTGTAAAATCTCTTAAGGAGAAGGGCGTGAAGAGGACTGTAATGCTTACGGGAGATTCCGCAACGGTAGGAGAGGACGCCGCAAGGCGTCTTGGTCTGGACGAGGTCTATACGGAGCTTTTGCCTGCCGGTAAGGTCGAAAAGGTGGAAAAGCTGCTTGAAAGTAAATCCCCCAAAGGAAAGCTTGTATTTGTGGGAGACGGCATAAACGACGCTCCCGTTTTGTCAAGAGCAGATATAGGCATAGCTATGGGTGCAATGGGTTCGGACGCCGCCATAGAAGCGGCGGATATTGTCCTTATGGACGATGATCCTGTAAAGATCGCCGATGCAATAGACATTTCGGTAAAGACAGTAAGGATCGTAAGGCAGAATATCGTTTTTGCGCTGGGAGTAAAGCTGATAGTTCTGCTTCTCGGCGCACTGGGGATCGCAAATATGTGGGCGGCAGTTTTTGCCGACGTTGGAGTTTCCGTACTGGCAATACTGAACGCAATGCGTGCGATGAGGGTAAAATAGAAATTGAAACGTTCCCCTGAGGATCTCAAAAAGATTTTCAGGGGAACGTGTTTTTCTGGGAATTACCTCTTGAAAACAATGGGCAGATATGGTATAATTCTAAACAAAGTACAATAATAAGGAGCTGTTTATATGCCAAATCCGATTTTGCCGCTGTGGGAATATATTCCCGACGGAGAGCCGAGAGTTTTCGGGGACAGAGTTTATCTTTACGGTTCCCATGACCGTGTGGGAAGCAATAATTTCTGCGATTTCAAGCTTAAGGTGTGGTCTGCGCCCCTTGACGATCTGAATAACTGGCAGTGCCACGGTCACAGCTTTCATACCGGGGACGACAGCGATCACAGCTCGGACACCGCAGGGTGGACGGACAGAGAGCTTTATGCTCCCGATGTTATTGAAAAGGACGGAAAATATTATCTTTATGCCTATATAGTGGGTTCAAAGGGCTGTGTCGGAGTCTCGGACAAGCCGGAGGGTCCCTTCAGGCTGCTTTCACGCTACAAGTATACTGAGGGCAATGAAGGCGACGGGGGAATTTACAACGACGCCGGCGTGCTTGCGGACGATGATGGCAGGGTCTATATTTATTACGGCTTTACCGAGTCGTACATGAATGAAATTGACCCGGAAAATATGTACGGTATCATTGACGGCAGTCTAAGAAAGCACGTTATAGACGATACCGACAGCGTCCCGGAGGAGCGGAGATTTTTTGAAGCAAGCTCTCCCAGAAAAATAGGGGATACCTATTATCTTATATATTCGCCCATAAAGGGCAGCCGTCTTGCTTATGCAACCTCCGACAGCCCTACGGGACCATTTACCTACAGAGGGTACATAATCGATAACTCCGAGGATTATCCCGGAGGAAACGATCACGGATCTGTTTGCTGCATAAACGGACAATGGTATATTTTTTATCATCGTATGACAAACAATACCATTATGTCCAGAAGAGCCTGTGCAGAGCGCATAGAGATCCTTCCTGACGGTACGATCCCCCCTGTGGAGATGACGTCGCTGGGTTTTGAAAGCTCTCTTGATCCCTATAAGCCTACTCCTGCGGAGATCGCCTGCGTGCTTAAGGGCGGCTGCTACATCACGGAAAAGGATCTGTTTACAAGGAACGTGGTAAATATCACCGACGGAAATATCATAGGCTATAAATATTTTGATTTCGGAGACGATCTATCCACAAAAACTATGGAGCTTTGCTTTAAGGTAAGGGGAGCGGGTGTCAGGTGCCGTGTAAGGATACTGACAGACAGCTATGAGGACGGCGAGGAGATAGGCGTGTGCGAAATAGGCACCGGCGACGGTATCTACCGTACAAGAGTAAAGTGCGTAACCGGCAGACATTCGGTATTTTTTATCGCATCTCACGGCGTTGACGATTGGGCAAAGCCGTATTTCGATCCGAAACCGTTGTTCGAGCTTGAGAAATTTGTGTTTTTGAAATGAAACCGGAGGTAATTATGAGAAAAGCATCATATCTGGCATTGCTTACGGCAATGGGAGTCTGTTTTTCAACACAGCTTGCAGGCTGCGGAAAGCAGCAGGAGAACAGTTCGGGCAGCACGTCTTCTGGGAAATCAGTCAGTACCTCCGACGACGGAAGTATAAACAAGGATCTGACCGCTGCCGAGCTGGTGCATCTTATGGGCAACGGAATAAATCTTGGAAACACTCTTGAGGCATATGGACACAATAGCTATTCGCCCGATACAGATCCCACAAGCTTTGAGACCTTATGGGGTCAGCCTGTGACAACGCAGGAAATGATCGACGGCATGAAGGCTTCGGGATTTGATTCGCTGAGGATCCCGGTGGCATGGACAAATGCTATGGACTATGAAAGCGGCGACTACACCATAAACGAGGCGTACCTCGACAGGGTGGAGGAGGTAGTGGGCTACGGTCTTAATGCCGATATGTACGTTATCATAAACGACCACTGGGACGGCAGCTGGTGGGGAATGTTCGGCTCTGCCTCCGAGGAGACACGGAACAAGGCTATGGATATGTACGTTTCCATGTGGACGCAGATCGCTGAGAGATTCCGTGATTATTCCGACCGTCTGATCTTCGAGTCGGCAAACGAGGAGCTTGGAGACAGGCTCAACGATAAGGACGTGGCTACGGATTCGGGTACGCTGACAAAGGATCAGTGCTATGAAACGGCAGCTGCTATAAATCAGAGGTTTGTGGATACCGTCAGAGGAACGGGCGGTAATAACGAGCAGAGATTCCTGCTTATTGCCGGGTATAACACCGATATCACCTGTACCTGCGACGATCGCTTTAAAATGCCTGAGGACACCGCAAAGAACAAGCTTCTGCTGTCTGTACATTATTATACACCGTGGGATTACTGCGGAACGACGAGCCGTTCCCGCTGGGGAAATATAAAGGATTATGAGGAGCAGAACAGGCTCATGAAGATGATGACAAAGTATTCCGAGCAGGGGTACGGTATCATAATCGGAGAATATGCCGTGCTGACAAACGGCGGAGCCGTCAAGGGCGATACGGATAAGTTCTTCAATAATTTTCTGGACAACTGCGACCTGTACAACTACTGTCCGATGCTGTGGGATTGCAGCGATTTCTTCCAGCGGACGACCTTGCAGATGAGGGACGAAAATATTGCTGAGATCTTTGCCGGAAGGAGCTTTTCGGCGCAGTCCTCCATGACGGAGGACGAGATAGCGGAGAGCGCAAAAAAGAGGATAGACGAGACCTTTGCCGCCGCTCCCGAAAAGTTTACTGACGATACGGCTATACAGGCGGATGAAAACACCGCTGTAGCGTGGATAATGTATCAGAGCGAGGATTTCGGAGTTTCCTACAGCGTGGGAGACGAATACGATCCTGCCTCCAAGACCGACGGAGTAGCGGCGGAAAACGTGAAGATAGAGGGCGAGGGAACGTATACGGTGAGTCTTGACTTCACTGATTCCAAGATACCGAAGGGCGTTGCATTTTCAGCGCTGGGCATAGCCAACGGCGAAAAGCTTTTCCCGGGATATATCGTTACCATTGACGAGGTGCTTGTAAACGGAGAGCCGTTTGAACTGAGCGGAGAGGAATATACATGTTCGGACGACGGGCTTTGCACAAGGGTAAATCTGTATAACGGCTGGGTATCTTCTCCGCCGGAGGACGCAAGAGTTGCAGAGGGGGACGCTTCTGAGTGTTCGCCGACTATTATGGATATACCGCCGACAACATCGGTAACAAACCTAACGGTGAAATTTACATATTCAAAGGGAGAGCAGTAAAATTATCCTGTCATTTAAGCAGTAAACGGGCGCACTCAAGCGAGTACGCCCGTTTATGTTTTTTTGCAGATGAGGATCTCTGCTAAGCCTTTCTTATACTGATCTCACCGCTGGATATTTTTCCGATACTTCCGTCGGGATATTCAACGATCAGACGGTAATCCGTGTCTGTGTCCTTTAAAACGGCAGGAACAGCTCCGGCTCCTGAGATTATGCTGATCCTTTCCCCCCGCCACATAAGTCTGTTACGGTAATCCTCGCAGCAGGCGGGATCGCTCAGATCAAGGTACCGTTTCATAAAGCCGTTCAGGATACCGGCGGCAAGCCTGCTACGCATATCCCGTATGCGCTGCGGAAAGACCGATCCTGCTATATCCCTGACATTCTCCGGGAATCCTCCGTCCGGTTCATAGGCATTTACTCCTATGCCAAGCACGGCATATTCAAGCCCTCCGTTTTCCAGACCAAAGGAGGCCTCGGTGAGTATACCGCAGATCTTTTTGTTTTCGAGATAAACATCGTTCACCCATTTTATGCGGGTCTGCTTTCCGCTTAATCTTTCTATCGTTTCAGCAACGGCTACAGCGGCGGCGGTGGTTATTTTTATCGCTTCCGAAGCGGACATACGGGGACGAAGAAGAACGCTCATATACAGTCCGGTATCGGAAGGTGAAAAGAAGCTTCTGCCGAGCCTGCCCTTGCCGCCTGTCTGTTCCCCCGAGATGACCACCGTTCCCTCTGCCGCTCCCGAGACGGCGATTTCCTTTAGTCTTGTATTGGTAGAATCCACCGTTTTAAAAATGTGCAGATCGAATTTCTCAGGGGCGTCCAGATATTTTTTTATCCCTTCGGCGGTGATAACGTCTGTGTTTTCCTCCAGTCGGTAGCCCTTATTGGTGGAAGCGGTTATCTCATAACCCTCGTCCTGCAAGGCTTTTACGGCTTTCCACACTGCGCCTCTGGTACATTCAAGCTTCCGGGCAATCTCTGCGCCTGACAGGTATTTTCCTCTGTTAAGCTCAAAAAGCTCTGTGATTTTTTCTTTAACAGTCATGATGTATATCTCTTTTCGGATTTTAAGTATACCATCTTATTTTTAGCTGATTTTGTTTTGCCGCCGGAGCTATTCCGCCGTGTCCATAAGCTCGACAGCCTTCATCAGAATAGCGCATTCAAGACGTTTCTTCTGTATCTGGCAGGAAAGCTTGTGTGCGTTGTGGATATCGCCGGCATACATATAGTTGTTTGCGTTGCAGCCTCCGCTGCAATAGAACTTCGCCCAGCACTTTTTGCATTCTGGCTTGGTATAAACGTGTGCGTGAGCAAAATCGTTCTTCATATCAAGATCGAACGTTCCCTCGTAAAGATTGCCCATTTTGTAGTCCTTGATACCTACAAACTGATGACAGGGGTAAATATCTCCGTCGGGAGTGACAGCCACATACTCGTTGCCGCAGCCGCAGCCTCTGAGTCTCTTTATTGCGCAGGGACCCTGATCCAGGTCAAGCATAAAGTGGAAGAAATTAATAAACTTTCCTTCCTTCCGGATCTTGGCGATCTTCTGCGAGAGGACCTCATATTCGCTGAAAATTGCGGGAAGCTCCGCTTCGGTTATAGCGTAAGGCTCCGAAGCGTCAGCCATAACGGGTTCTACGGATATCTGGTCAAAGCCCAGATCGTAGAGGTGCATAACATCGTTGGAAAAATCAAGATTGTATTTGGTGTATGTTCCCCGTACATACCAGTCTCTGTCCTTTGGACGCTTGTCCACAAGGCGTTTGAAGTTTTTTGTGATGGTATCGTAGCTGCCGCTGCCGTCAGCTCTTACTCTCATTCTGTCATTGACTTCCTTTCTGCCGTCAATAGACAGAACGACGTTGTACATTTCCTTGTTGATAAAATCTATCATGTCATCGGTGAGGTGTATGCCGTTTGTGGTAATTGTAAACCGGAATTTTTTGTTGTGCGGTCCCTCCTGAGAACGGGCGTACTCAACGATCTGTTTTACGGCGTCAAAATTCATTGAAGGCTCTCCGCCGAAGAAATCAAGCTCCAGAAAATATCTGTCAGCTGATTTTTCTATGAGAAAATCAATGGCTCTTTTTCCTGTCTCAAAGTCCATAAGCTTTCTTCCCTGACCGAAATCTCCGGTAGAGGCGAAACAGTATTTGCATCTAAGGTTACAGTCATGTGAGATATGCAGACACATTGCTTTTACGGGAGACGCAACGGCAGACAGCGCAAATTTTTCGTAATCATCCTCCGAGAAAAGTATCCCGTCGTTGTACAGAGAAACGATCTCCTCATAGCATTCCCGTATATCGTCGTCTTTATAGGATTTTGAAAGCTTTTTTACGACCTCGCCGGGACATTCCTTCTGAAAAGGCGGTTCAACGTTGTCCAGCAGATCGTATGTAAGATCGTCCACCAAGTGGACTCCTCCGCTGTTGACGTCCAGAAGAACGTTGTATCCGCCAAGCTTGTACTTATGTATCATTTATTTCACCTTCATAAAATTATAAAAAATAAAGGGACATAAAAATGCCCCTTTTTATGCAAAAGCAAAAATTAAGCTTCTCTCTCGCACTTCTGGTTGGCAACCGTGCAGGAAGTTTTGCAGGCAGACTGACATGAAGCCTGGCACTTACCGCAGCCGCCCTTTGCGGCAGTTTTCTTGAGATTAGCCTTGTTAATTGTCTTGATATGGTTCATAACAAATACCTCCGATTAATAAGTTACATATATTATATCATATTTTGTCGGCCCTTTTATGAATGAATAATGAACTTGATATAAATATTTATATGCTCTATACGTTCCTGGAATTTACTCCCACTACACCTCCGGCGGCGGCGCAGACTAGGGTCACAGCAAGCTTTGCTGACAGCGGGAAGCTTTGCGCCGCTTTTGAAAACAGCGCTCCCAGTATAAGTACAATGAGAAAAATAAAAACTCCGCAAAGGACGCCCATTAGCAGACCGTTTTTGCGTCTGCGCTTTCCACTTATGTAGCCTCCGCAGTATGCGCCGATACCCAATGCGGCGGTGGACATGACTGAAATCGCCGTATCCTTGACGTCGATCTTGGTCAGGATAAAGGCGAATCCGCCGATCACGGCGAGCATTATGCAGAACGCAGCGGCAGCGGAGATAAGAGGTTCGTACAGATAAGCAAGCTTTTTCAGCCTACCTGAGCTTCGCATCTTCATAGCATATTCCTCCACAGATAAATATTTTATCCTATATATATTCGTCCGCAGAGAAAAAAAGACCTGTCGGCAGCCGACAGGTCCCGGATCTCTATTTACTGATCGTCGTGAATCGTCTCGTTTTTGGCGATCGCCCATTTCTTGATACGGATCTTGCTTCTGTCTCCTCCGGTCTCGATAACGACGGTATCCTCCTTTATCTGGCATACAATGCCGACAATACCTCCGTTTGTTACTACTTCATCGCCTATTTCAAGGCTGTCTCTCATTTCTGCGTCTTTCTTTTCCTGCTTTTTCTGAGGACGCATGATAAAGAAGTAGAAAAAGACAACAACTAAGATCAAGGGAAGGAATGTAGCCGCATAGCCCGCAGCGGTAGGCGTCGAGCCTGAAGCTGTAAGAACAGCAGCGTAAGCTGATAAATTCATTTTACTGACCTCCAAATAAAATACAGAATTTGCGGCAGACTGCCAGAGAAGCTTCTCCGATACATGATCTATGACCTGTTTACACGGCAGAAAATTCTGAAAGTCACCTTATACCATTATAACAGATATGTATTGAATATGCAAGTCCGTTAACAAATTTTTTCAACTTTTTTATCCGTTATTTTTTGTTTTTAATGTATTCGTCTATAGCCGCAGCCGCTTTTTTGCCTGCGCCCATAGCAAGGATAACGGTAGCTGCGCCGGTAACTGCGTCTCCGCCTGCGTATACGCCTTCCTTGGTTGTGGACTCCGTCTCGTCAACGATAAGACAGCCGTGCTTGTTAGCCTCCAGTCCCGGGGTCGTGCTTCTGATAAGAGGATTGGGAGATGTTCCGATAGACATGATAGCCGTGTCGATCTCCAGCTCAAAGTTGGAGCCTTCAATGGTAACGGGTCTGCGTCTGCCGCTTTCGTCAGGCTCGCCCAGCTCCATTTTTACACATTCCATTCCCCTGACATGACCGTTTTCATCGCCGAGGATCTTAACGGGATTATTGAGTACGAGGAATTCGATACCCTCCTCCTGAGCGTGATGTACCTCTTCCTTTCTTGCGGGAAGCTCGTCCATAGAACGTCTGTATACAATATAAACGTGTTCTGCGCCGAGTCTCATTGCAGAACGGGCAGCGTCCATAGCAACGTTTCCTCCGCCTACGACAGCGACCTTCTTTGATTTGAGGATAGGCGTTGCATATTCGTCCTTGTAAGCCTTCATAAGGTTTATTCTTGTAAGATACTCGTTAGCCGAGTAAACGCCTACAAGTCCTTCGCCCTCTATGCCCATAAATCTGGGAAGTCCTGCGCCTGAGCCGACAAAAACAGCCTCATAGCCCATTCCCATAAGCTCGTCAATGGAAAGCACCTTGCCGATGACCATATTGGTCATTATTTTAACTCCCATAGCAGTGAGATTGTCGATCTCGTGCTGAACTATGGTTTTCGGAAGTCTGAATTCGGGGATACCGTACATCAGAACTCCACCTGCCGTGTGGAAGGCTTCAAAAATTGTGACATCGTAGCCAAGCTTTGCCAGATCGCCTGCAACGGTAAGGCTGGAAGGACCTGCGCCTACGACCGCTACCTTGTGTCCGTTAGGCTCTGCTTTTTCTGCTGCGACAGGCTTGTCAGCCATGTAATCCGCACAGAACCTTTCAAGACGTCCGATAGCCACAGGCTCGCCCTTGATGCCTCTTACGCACTTGCCCTCGCACTGATTTTCCTGGGGACATACACGTCCGCATACAGCGGGCAGAGCGTTTGTAGATTTTATTATCTTATACGCCTCTTCAAATTCGCCCTCTGCGACCTTTGCTATAAATTCGGGGATCCTTACGCTTACGGGACATCCGGTCATGCACGGCTTGTGCTTGCAGTTAAGACATCTCTTAGCTTCCTCCATAGCCTCCTCAGGGGTATATCCGAGAGTTACCTCTTTAAAATTTCTTGCTCTTACCTTTGGATCCTGCTCCGCTATGGGAGTTTTGGTCAAGCTCATATTCGGCATTATCTTACACCTCCCGTAAGTCTGCAAACGTGCTTCTTTTCGTCTTCCCTATAGGTTGAGTTTCTTCTCATAAGCTCGTCGAAATCTACCTTGTGACCGTCAAAATCAGGTCCGTCAACGCAGGCGTATCTGATCTTTCCGTCTACGGTGACACGGCAGCCGCCGCACATTCCCGTTCCGTCGATCATTATAGGGTTAAGGGAAACAAGCGTCTTGATACCATATGGCTTAGTGACCTGACATACGAATTTCATCATAGGCACCGGACCTATAGCGATTACCTCGTCAAACTCTGCTCCGCTGTCGATAAGCTCCTGAAGCTTGTTGGTGACAAAGCCGTGATATCCGTATGAGCCGTCGTCCGTACATATATGAAGGTGTGTGGAAGCCTTGCTCATCTCATCTTCAAGAATGACTATGTTCTTGCTTCTGAAGCCTGCGATAAGATCTACCTCTACGCCCATACCGAAAAGCTTCTTAGCCTGAGGATAGGCTATAGCGCAGCCGACGCCTCCGCCGACTACAGCGATCCTTTTTGCACCCTCTTTATATTCGGTGGCAACGCCGAGAGGACCGACTACATCGTGGATAAAGTCTCCCTCGTTCAGCTTTGCAAGCTCCATTGTAGAGCCTCCGATAACCTGGAATATAATTGTAATAGTTCCTTTTTCTCTGTCATAATCAGCAATAGTAAGAGGCACCCTTTCGCCCTGCTCGTTCACTCTGTAAATAATAAACTGACCTGCCTCTGCCTTTGCGGCAATAAAAGGCGCATCTATTTCCATAAGAACGACGTTTTCGTTAAGCTGCTTTCTTGTTACTATTTTAAACACTGAATATCCCTCCCGTATAAATATAGTACCTGCCGGCGTGTCTTCGGATCTCTCTGAGCATCAAAGCAGCGACGGCAGTCATAAATACAGTATACTATATTTATTCTCAAATTACAAGAGCTTTTTGGGAATTATGTCAGGATTCCAAAACATTTCACATTTTTTTTACATTTTACGGTCATGCTTACCACCGTCCGCAAGCCCGAAGGCAGCTCTGATGCATTCACGCTCATTGCTGATTCTTTCGCTGTCGTCCTCCGGGAAAAGAGTTCCGTAGGAGTATACTGCCGAACCGCTGAAACCATCTGCGGCGGCGTCTGATATCTGGCTGGCGATGATCCCGGTGTCCGAGGAAAACTCATCCTCCTCTCCGATCTTATATGCGCCAAGTCCGGCAATAAGCTTCACGTTTCCGTCCTCCGCAAGCTCAGCCCAGTCCTTCAGAACCTGTGAAAACGGCTGTACTGCGTTATTGTAGCCGAAATAGATCTGCGGGATAATACAGTCTGCATACCCTGTCGAGGAACACCATTCTTTAACGTCGGCATACATATAAACGTAGTTATTTTCGATATTGCCCTGAGGGGATATACCGACCTGTATCCTGCTGTCTATATTTTTAACCTCGGAATAGATCTGCCTGCACATGGACGAGATATTTTCGGTCCTGAAGTTTTCAAGGCTTTCTCCCTGAGACATTGCGGCGTAGCACTGACTGTCAAAGCTTGTCTCCGTTGTCGGATAGAAGTAATCGTCATAGTGTATACCGTCAACGGGATAATTTTCCGCAATTTCCGCAGCGCCGCCGGCAATAAGTTCTCTGACCTCGCTGTAAGCCGGGTTGAGCCAGAGATGAGTATCTCCATCTACCTGCCGTATGATCTCGCTGTCCTGAGAAAACCACTGTGCGGTAAGATATTTCCTGTCTGTATGTTCAAGCTCGTCGGCAGTCTGGCATCTCAGGGGGTTTATCCAGCCGTGTACGGACAAGCCGTATTCATGTGCAGTATCGCACATGATCTCAAGAGGGTCGAACAGTATCTCTCCGTCCGTCTGAGGAACATAGGCAGAGGCGGGGTAAAGCTCCGATGAATACAGGGCGTCTCCGAAAGGCCGGACATGGATATAGACGGTATTGAATCCCACGCCGGAAATATTCTCGCACACAGTTTCAAAGCGTTCCCGGAAGACGCTGGCATCATCTGTGTTCAGCATGGGAGCAAGGTCGATATATGAAAGCCAGATCCCTTTCTGGATATCGTAATTGACAGGGGAGTATCCGTTGTCCTGAGGGATATTTTCGGTGTCTGCGTCTACCGGAATGACCGAAGCTGATCTCATATTCCTCAGCCTGTCCGAAACGCTGCTGTCCTCCGTGTTTGCCCTGCAGGAACACAGCGCTGCGCAGAGAATAAACAATATAGTTATTTTTTTCATTTTATCATCTCCGTATTTTTTCAGCCTTATATGCAGTCTTGCAATCAATTTATATTAGATTTATGGACAGATTATTCCGTCGGTAATCAAATAATATCACAACAAACGCAAACAGAGCCGTTTGATCCGTATGTATTCCGGGTCATTGTACATTTTTCAGATGAACGGAAATTTGACTTTGATCCGGATTTATGGTAGAATTACGTTAGCTATAAAATTGAGTTTATTGGAGAGATAGATCAGAATCCGGTGGAGGAATTACAATGAGGAAGGATTTAGTCAGACGTGTTCTGCTTGTCGCAGTATCAATACTTAACTGGATATTTTCAGTAGGATATATAAGAGAGCTATATAATTTAATGCTGGACGAAAATCTGATCGGATACGTTGACGATATAAGTATTGACGGTGCTGATTTTACACCATTAGCTAACCTTACGATTGCGGGAGTAAACGGATTGCTGATTTTATTTGCGGTAGGCTCAATGGTATTGCTTTCGACGATATTTATTCTGATTTTCGCAGTATTGCTCAGGGTAACAACGATCAGAAAGAAGGATATAGTTACGGGATCTGAGGTGGTCTTTACCAAGCGGATAATTATTGTTTCTTCCGTCCTTGCTTTTATAGCCGACATTTTGCTTACGAACATAAATCTGATCGGGTATATTATAAGCTTGTCATGGCAGCAGCCGCTGTTTATGCTGCTGATATACTACCTGCCATTGAAGAACCAATTCAGGGAAGGAACGGAAATTGATCCTGACATGGATTAATACGATCATATAAGATGTAAAATTGAATCTGCAAATTCAAGTTGCGAAAATGCAAAAACAGGTTGGTAGTAATTATTGAGGTTTGCGTTTATAATACCATTATCCCAGAATTATGAATGGAGGTAATCAGTATGAGTTTTGCAGAAAACCTACAGAAAATCAGGAAGGAAAAGCATCTTTCGCAGGAAGAATTGGCAGAAATGCTGGACGTCAGCAGACAGGCTGTTTCAAAATGGGAGCAGGGAACAGGCTTTCCGGAGGCAGAAAAGCTGCTGCTCCTGTCACGCAAGCTGAACATATCGCTGGACAGTCTTATGGAAACCGGGAACGAACAGGAAAAAGCTGCTGAGTCTGACAAGGTGACAGGTATCATTACAATTACATCGCCGAATGAACACGTCGTTGCGAGATGCAGCAAGGTGATGTCTTCCCGGAGATTCAAGGGAGGGAAGAGATCCCCGAAATATGCTTTGTTTGGTGTTAGCAGCGACGAGAAATCACTTTGGGGAGGATCAAATACATTTTTGGCGTGGTACGCCGACGAGCAGCAGCTGGAAAAGGAAATTGCCGAAATAGAGGACGCTGTTTTCAGGGGAATACCGGCTTACGAGCTGAAGTACAGCGTAAAGGTTGAGCAGCGTTTCTTAAGATTAAAAATGACAGAGGATTAAGGCATACAAAGAGGAAACCGCCGTAGCTATGACAAAATAAAAGCGTTACCGTTCGGATCTGAATGGTAACGCTTTTGTATCGGCTATCTGTATGTGTACCCGGTGGGGTACTTGCATTTCGGATCGGTTTATGGTATAATGTTTTAAATAAAGAACAAAAGAGGATGCTTATGAAGAATCAGAGGTACATAACGAAAAGCTTGCTTACAAGTGTAAAATATGCGGCGGCGGGAATAAAAGCGGCATTTGGCAGTGAAAAAAATTTTCTGACATATACTTTTATTGCCGCCGCTTTTCTGCTGTTTAACGTTATAACCGGTTCGGGAAAGTACGATTACGCTTTGTTTGCCGTATGCACGGCAGCTGTGTTTTCGGCAGAGCTGATAAACACGGCGCTGGAAAGGGTATGCGACAGCAGAACTCACGACGAAAGCTCCGATATTGAATTTATCAAAAACGTTTCTGCGGGAGCTGTTCTGACGGCGGGAGCTGCATTCTTTATATGCGAAGGGATCGTGCTTATCTCAAACATTGCGGGCAGGTGAGCTTATTGATCGGAAAAATGTACGTTACCCTGGCTCCCTGTATACTTTCGGGAATACTCAATATGCTGTGGTGCAGGACTTCGGTATGCAGGTCATGCGCTTCCCCTATCGACCGGGGCAGAAAGCTCAGGGACGGCAGACGGATCTTCGGGGACAACAAGACCTTTGCCGGCTTTTTCGGAATGATCGTCTGCGGTTGCATCTCCCAGCTTCTATGGGGATCTCTGTGCGGTATCTCGGAATTTCTTGAAAGCAGGAATTACGTTTACGGAAGCTGCCCGAATACGCCCGCCTTCAATCTCCTGCTGGGAGGACTTACGGGATTTGCCTATGTGCTGTTTGAGCTTCCCAACAGCTTTATAAAACGGCGGCTCGATATACCCTCCGGCAAAACCGTCAGTGGTATCAAGGGAGCGGTGTTCTTTGCTGTGGATCAGATAGATTCGCTGCTGGGAGTGATACTTGTCATAAGCTTTTTTTATCCTATGCCGGTGTGGCAGTATTGGCTGTATATACTGCTCGGGGCAGCGACCCATATAGCCGTGAACGCCGTGCTGTATCTGCTGAAAATAAGAAAAAATTTATAGGGGGGAAAAACAAAATGCTTAAAAGGCTCGGAATCTATTTCAGAGAAATGTATCCGATAGTACCAAGACTGCTATTGGGATTTATCGTTTTCGGAGAGATCTATTTTATCGTTCTTCTCAACTACGGTGTGACGGATTTTCATATCAACTATCAGGAATTTATCGGAGGCTTTACCGTTTTCAGCTTTTTGCTGTGGTTAAGGATAGCCGACGATTTCAAGGATTATGAGCTTGACTGCCGCCTTTTTTCCTCCAGACCGCTGCCGTCGGGACGGGTACATAAAAAGGATCTGGCTATTTTTGTTTCGGCGCTTATCGCAGTCACCTGCATACTTAACTTTGTTTTCATGAACAATATAGGATTTTTCCTGTTCCTTTACATTTACGGTACCCTTATGTCGCTATGGTTTTTCAGTAAGAAAAAGATACAGAAAAGCCTTCCGCTGGCATTGGTGACTCACAATCCGGTGCAGATGATAATGAACGTTTACATCATTTCGTTTACCTGCATAAAATATTCTCTGAACGCATGGAGTCTGACAACGTTCCTTGCGGCGTGGACGCTTTATTTTCCTGCGCTTATATGGGAGGTTTCAAGGAAGATACGCGCTCCGAAGGACGAGACGGAATATGTTACCTATTCAAAGCTTTTCGGCTACAAAAAGGCTACTATGTTCGTGCTGATACTTACTATTGTCGATATCCTTACCAACGTGCTTCTGGTGTGGAATCTCAATAAAATTTCGGTTGCGGCGCTGCTTTTGAATACCTGCTGGATGACGTGGAAATTTATTTCATTTATGCGTGATCCGACTCAGTACAAAATCGTGAGCAAGGTTGAGAGATATACCTATATTCAGGAATCTATGATGCTTATTACCATTGCTGCATATCTTATTTTCGGGAAGATCTGATCATGGGAATTATTACTTTAAAAAACGTAAAAGAGCATTCACGGTGCGGAACAAAGGCGCAGAATCTTTTCCTTCTGAAGTCTGCGGATTTCAATGTGCCTGACTTTTTCTGCACGGACGGAAATTTCAGTATATCAGAGCTTGACGCCGCTCTGGACAGTCTTGGCGGGGAGCTTTTTTCGGTGCGCTCCTCCGCAGACTGCGAGGACGGAGAAGAAAGCTCCTATGCCGGACAGTTCAGGACCTTTTTGAATGTACCCAAAGCCGATGTCAGGAAGCGTATCGGGGAGTGCGTATCATATAACGGGGGAAAGGAATACGCACGGGCAAAAAATATCCGAGGTTCGGAAAGGGTCTTCTGCATAGTTCAGAAAATGCTGTGTCCGCAGCTTTCGGGTGTGATATTCACCGTCAATCCCAACGGCAGACTGAACGAAACGGTTATCAGCATCGGTCGGGGACTGGGTGAAAGCGTAGTATCAGGCAGAGGTGCCTGCACAAATTACTACATAAACCGCTCGGACGGCTCCCGCTGGTATGAAAGCGGAGACGGTTCGCCGATCGCAGACGAAAGGCTTATACAGGAGCTTACGGATATTTCCCGGGAAATATCAGATTATGCAAATTTCCCCGCAGATATCGAATTTGCCGTGGAAAACGGAGAGATATTCATTTTGCAGGTAAGAAGGATCACAGCCGTGCCGGAGGGAGAAAGGATCATTCTCGATTCCAGCAATATCTGCGAAAGCTATCCGGGAGTTTCGCTGCCGCTTACGCAGGATTTCGTCTCTGCGGTTTATTACGGAGTTTTCCGCAGCGTTGTGAAACGCCTTACCGGAAGCGAGGACGTTGCAAAACGGCTTGACGGATCGCTGAAAAAAATGACGGACTGCGCCGACGGACGTATCTACTATCGTATATCGGGTTGGTATGACATTCTGCGGCTGCTGCCGTTTTCGGAAAAGATAATACCGGTCTGGCAGGATATGCTGGGGATAGAGGACAGGGAAATAACCTCGGGATTCAGGGCGGGACTGTCTGTCAAGCTCACCGTTACGGTGCGGTTTTTCGATCTGCTGTTCACAAACAACCTCAGAATGAAAAGACTGAAGAAATTCTTCCGAGGAAAGATCTCTCTGTACCGCCGTGAGATCGACAGAACGGACGGGGCGGAAAATCTTATGAGGCTGTATGTGAAGATCCGCCGTGAGATATGCTCGGTGTGGGATATAACCCTTGTAAACGATATGTATACATTTATTTATACAGGTATGCTAAAGGCAATACTGAAAAAGCGTCTGCACGAAAAATACGAAAAGGTTTTGAGTCAAAGTATTTACGGCGGGGGAGAGCTTGAAAGCATGAAGCCGGTAAAGGCTCTGGGAAGGCTTAAGCTCCGTGCTGAAAGAAACGGACTTACCGAAAGCTTAAAAAACATACGAAGCAGAGAGGATTATTTTAATTTCAGGGATTCAAACTATGACAGCTACGGCAGATTTCTCGATAAATATATTTCGCTTTACGGAGACAGAGCGCCGGAGGAGCTTAAGCTGGAGGCGAAAACACCTAGAACCGCTCCTGAAATACTGGTTAAGATGATACTTTCCGCAAACACCGGGAAAAACGTGAGATCAAAACGTCATACGAAGCTTACGCTCCCCGAAAAGCTTATTGCAGGGAAAGCCAAAAAAGGAGTAGCTCAGAGAGAAAGATCCCGTCTTGACCGTGCAAGGCTTTACGGAGTTATGCGAGATATCATACGCAAGGCGGCAGGTCAGCTGAAGGCTGATGGAAAGCTCGAAGAAACGGATGATATTTTCTATCTTTCATGCAAGGAGATCGTGACGCTTGACAGAGGAGCGGACCTGAGGGGGAAAATCGCCGCAAGAAAAGCTCTTTACAGTATGTACGCCGATATGCCCTCGCCGAGACGCATTGTTTTTGCAGGAGAGGTCAGAAGCGTTTCTCCCGCAAATGTAAATTCTGTACCGCATCGGAATGCGGACGGGATCTTTCACGGCACGGCATGCTCGGGCGGAATCGTCACCGCCGAGGTGGTAAAGCTGGAGGATCCGTCAGAGCTTATGACCAAAAACGTAGTCGGTAAGATAGTGGCTGCAAAAATGACGGATCCAGGCTGGGTATCCGTCATTGCAAAAAGCGCAGGACTGATCTGTGAAAGGGGCTCTCTGCTTTCTCATACGGCTATCATTTCCAGAGAGCTTAAAAAGCCTGCGGCGGTGGGCATACAGGGATTTTTTGACGCCGTTCAGGACGGCTGCACAGTTACGCTCAACGGATTCGACGGTACGGTAACGATCAACACGTCTGCGAAGAAAACATGATCGGAGATTGTCATAATGAAATGTATACATGAATATCTGGAGGACTGCCTGTCTGAACGGGGCGGAGATCCGTATATTTTTACAAAAAACGGAGGAGTTTTCCTGCCGAGGACCTTCGGGGAGACTGTACGGGACGTCAGAGGTCTGGCGAAAAGTCTCAGCCATTTGGGCTTTTCAGGGAAAAGGGTCTATATATTCGGTGAAAACAGCTATCAATGGATGGTCTGCGATCTTGCCGCTATGGGTTATTCTGCTGTCAGCGTACCGCTGGATAAGGAATGGACGGCGTTTGATCTGGAGAATATTCTTAAACAGACGGAAAAGGCTGCGTTCTTTTACTCGGACAGCAGGAAGGAGCTTATTGCTCCGCTTATGGAAAAATACAAAAATATAAGCTTTTTTTCTCTTTCCGACGATTTTGACAGGCTGTTAAACAGCTCAGAGACCTTACCGGACACACAGCTGATTCCACGCAGAGATATGGAAAAAACGGTAAAGATCATATTTACCTCGGGGACGACCTCAACGCCAAAGGCTATTCCTCTTTCTCAGCGAAATATGTTTACCAACTGGGACACTCTGTACAGGCGCACTCCCATGACGGACAGCGACAGATCCTATGTGTTTCTGCCGCTGAGTCACGTTTATTCGGGCATTGCGAATTTTCTCTACACAATAATTTCCGGTATGAAGCTTTATCTTTGCAGCGATATGAGGAAAATAAACGAAGATATTATTGCGATACGACCTACCGTTATCTGTACTGTTCCCATACTGCTGGAGAAAATGTACAGTCTTATGACTGACGAGCTGCTGGAGGCTCTGCGCAGCGTGAGGTTCCTTTATACGGGAGGAAGCTTTACACGTCCCGAGCTTAAAAGCTGGTTTACGGATAACGGCGTATGCTGCGTTGAGGCTTACGGCACATCGGAAAGCTCGTCGGTCATAGCGCTTTCCAAGGTCGTTGACGGCAAAGCGGAAAAGGAAATGACGGTCTTTGAAAATCTTACTGTCAAAATTCTCGATCCCGACAGCAGCGGAGAGGGAGAGATAGCCGTGAGAGGTGGTTCTGTCAGCTGCGGATATCTTGATTTCCCGGGAAACAGTTTCTGCTTTGACGAAAACGGTTTTTATCACACGGGTGATCTGGGAAGGTTGGACAGCGAAAATCATTTGTATGTTTCAGGCAGAAAAAAGCGCACGCTCATTACACCTGACGGAGAAAATGTTTACGCCGATGAGATAGAAAAGCTTATCACCGAAAATCCGGATATCCATGCCGCAAAGGTGTTTATCGAAAACGGCGAGATCACGGCGACCGTATATGCGGAGTTTTGCTCAGCAGGTGAAAGCGGGATAAGGGCGTTTATGGAGTCGGTAAATGAAAAGCTGCCTAAATTCAAGAAAATACGCCGTCTGCACATCAAGGACGACAAGCCGGGAGGACGAATGAAATGAGTATTTCGCTATGCCCTTACGGAAAGGATCTCAACAGAAAATTTCTTGCGCTCCCGAGACATATTTACTCTGAGGACGTACTTACTCAAAGCATTTCGGACGAAAAGGCTCTGCTTGAGGGTAAACACGTTTTAAGCAGATATTTTGATTTTTATCCTATACTGGCGCTGAGCGGAAAAGCTCCTGCGGCAAGGGGAGCGGTCACGGTCTATCACGGAGACGAAACGGCGTATTTCGGCTTTTTTGAGAGCATCAGGAGCCGCAAAGCTGCGGCAGCGGTTTTTGACGAGGCTGAGCGTATTGCTCGGGAAAAGGGCTGCAAAAGGATATGCGGACCGGTGGACGCTTCCTTCTGGATAAAATACCGCCTTAAGGTAAATCATTTCGAGCGGCCTCCGTATACGGGGGAGCCTTACAATATGCCATATTATGAAAGGCTTTTTCTTGAAGCGGGTTATAAGGCGGAGCATCAGTATAAGTCAATGCACTTTAAGCCGATGACGGAAAATATCCGTGAGGAGAAATTCGCACGCAGACTTGAAGAAAAGCTTTCGGAGGGTTATATAATAAAAAGCCCCTCGGCGAAAAGCTTTGGGACTTCTATCAGGGAGGTCTACCGTATGCTTATCAGCCTTTACAGCGACTTTCCCGCATATAAGTTCATCACCGAGGACGAATTTGTCAGCATTTATTCTTCACTTGAATTTATCCTGGATTACTCTATGGTAAAGCTTGCGTACAAAGACGGACAAGCTGTGGGATTTTACATAAGCGTTCCCAATATATGCAATCTTTCCGCAGGCAGACTTACTCCCGGAAAGCTTGTGAAGATACTGCAAATAAAAAAACGTCCCCATGAGTACGTTATGCTTTACATGGGAGTCGATGAGGCTCACCATGGACTTGGCAAGGCACTGGTGCAGACGATCGAGCAGGAGCTTGTAAAAAACGGAGCAAGCTCTATCGGCGCTCTTATACGTACGGGGAAGATCACAGGGGAGTACTATTCCGACTATGCCGAATTTGACTATCTTTACAGACTGTACGGAAAAGAGCTTTGATGTCACAAATGAAAAAACGGGTGAACGCTGTGTTCGCCCGTTTTTGTTATGCTTGGTTATAGCAGTCCCTACGAAATCTTAATATTCCAGTCTTTCTACAGTATATCCGTCCTTTTCAAGAAGATCTATTATACCGCCCTCGCCTACGTAGTGAGCGGCGCCTACAACAAAAAATACGTCCTTGTCGCCCTCAAGCAGTTCTTTGACAGCATTTTCCATGGTGATATTTCTGTCCAGTATCATAAGCTTTGAATATTCCTGGACAAGCTTAAGGTCATCTTCTGAAATATCGCCCTCGACCTCGTTGCTGAGACGGTCGATCTCGTCAATATCGCCGGACGCCCATGCATCGTGTAGCTCCATAAGAGCTTCGATCTGGGTATCCTTTGTTTCTTCTTCCAATGAGCGGAACATAAGATCATAAATTTCATCGGAGAAATTCATAAGCAGATCCATTTGGAAATCCACCGACTCTACCTCATAAACCTCCTTGCCAGCGCTCTTTGCCTGATCTAAAAGATAAAAATCTATTCCCTTATCCGCTTTCAGCTCCGAATACATAATAGGAAGCGAATCTACCGTATTGGAAACTGCCCACGGCTTATAGGTCTCCATCATCTCGGCTCCCATGCCGTAGGTCTTGAGATATGCGTCCAACGCTGCCAGACCCTCCTCGGAAATATGATCGCTGAGCTTGCCGCCGTCATCAAAAACCATTTCCTTGAGCAGGGCGGACTGAAAAGCAATGCTATTTGATTTTTCCGTATCACATTCCACTGCCAGAATATCGGAGCTGTTGAATGCATCTGTTATCTGAGAGGGCAAAGGATAGTCTGAGTCCTTAAGAGCGTGCATAGAACCAAGCATAGTGATCTTTACGCCGCTGTCTGAGGTTATCGTCCACATTGCCGGAGTGATATCCGAAGCTTTTTCTTCGTCAGCTCCGGACTGGGACGAGCTGTCAAATGAGCTTTCCGCCTGTGAAGACCCTTCGACTGACGAGCTTTTGGAGCTTTCGGGAGCAGAGCTTTCCTCAGCCTCCTGCACCTTGGATGAACTGTTTTCAGCCTTGGGAGCAGAAGATCCCTCCTCAGTATCGGTGCATGATGACAGCATAAGCGAACCTACGATGGCAGCGCATAGGGCAGCTGCAATTTTTTTAAGTTTCATTATCATTGTTCCTTTCAAAAAATATCGGACCTTAAAACAGTCTGAGATCTTACTTTTAAGGCAGCGCCGCACAGCAGCTGTATGTGAGATCATGGAAATCAGACCCTCAGGTCATATACAGGCAATACGTTGCTGATTTAATTATATCATATTATAACTATAATTTCAACACATATCATAAATTTTTTTAGGGGGGGAGATACATTGATCAGCATTTCCTTAGTGTGCTGAACATTTTTGTTTGTATATGCATAAAATGATATATATTATTTATTATTTTCAGGAGAGTGTTATGCATACCGATTCATTATATAATAAGGGAAGATTCCCTATCGTTTCGGTTTTAAAAGGGACGCCCAGGGCTATTGCTGAAATAAACGGAAGCATGGATCAGCCTCAGATAAAAGGTACAGTCAGACTGTATCAGACAAGGTGGGGAACGGTTATATGTTCCGAGGTCAGGGGACTGCCTGAAAAAGCGGAAAGCTGCAGCGGCGGGATATTTGCCTTCCACATTCATGAGGGATCCGAATGCAGCGGAAATATGGACGATCCGTTTTCTGACGCTATGTCGCATTATGATCCCGGAAGCTGCGAGCATCCTTATCATGCGGGAGATCTTCCGCCGCTGTTTTCCAATAACGGTTATGCCTTATCCGTATTTCTCAGCAACAGATTTTCGGTATCTGAGGTTGTAGGAAAAACTATTATAATTCACGACCGCCCTGATGATTTTACGACCCAGCCGTCGGGTAATTCGGGCATGAAAATTGCCTGCGGGATAATTCGCAGCAATCATATCTGCTGCCCATGAAGATATACCGATCGAGCTTTAGAGAAAGATCAGTAAAAATACAGCATCCGCAGGAAAACCGTCTGCGGATGCTGTATTATATAATTGTCTGGATATTATTATCAGTCCTTGATTCGATTCAGGCATCTTAATCGGCAGCGGTAAATCTCGTCCACTGATATTCGGCAGTCAAGGGTACGTTTCCGTCAAATGCCTTAAGCCAGCTGTCCACCCCGATACCGTTCCATGCATTCATCATTATTTTTCCCGGCGTAACAGGGAGATTTTCCGTTGCCGTGTATGCTTCCTTACCGTCAACGTACCATGTTATGCTGTTTTCTTTCCACTCAAAGCCGTAGGTATGAAAATCCTCTGAGGCGTCAAAGCCCAGATCGTACATATACTCGTGACCGCCTTCGCCGTTGGTGTAATAGTTGAACTGCACCTTCGTGGTGTCCTTACCCAGTATCTCAACGTCGATCTCGTCCCATGGATTATCTTCCGAAGGTCCCGTATAGGTAAAGAAAGATGATACCACACCATCATTTTTGATCGCTTTCATAGATACCTCGTAAAGACCGTAGCCGTAATTCTCCTTTGAACGGTATTCTCCGCCTCGGTATCCGTCGCTGTCTCCTATTCTGTCTATTATAAGCTGCATTTTCCCGTCGTTAAAGGTCACATTGTTATCGCTCCACATACAGTTGAAGGGGTCGCCGTTGGACCAGCCCGATGAGATGGAAAAATCCGCAGATGCGCCCTTGCTGAAATCCGCTTCCACCGTGTACGGTGATTCCTCAGTCTCCGTTTCGGAGGAGGAAGGTGCGGCTTCCGGGACCGAAGAGCTGTCTGCACTATTTCCGCATGAGCAAAAACAAAGCATACCCGATATAAGTAATGAAACCAAAGCTTGTTTTTTCATAATGATCATCCTTTCAAATTATAACCTGATATGATCATTATAAACCAAACAAGCAGAACAGGATATCATAAAATAAATATTCATATCAAAAAACAACTTATTATTTGGACTTTTGCCAGTTTGAACGGAAATAGCTGTCCCTGTACTGTTTAGGCGTCATACCGGTTCTCTTTTTAAAGGATGCAATAAAATGACTGTGAGAGCTGAAACACAGGTAATTACCTATATCCAGCGGGCTGTACTCCGAGAATTTAAGCATATTTTCAGCTGCGGATATCTTTTTGGACATTATAAAATCAGACAGCTTTATACCTACCTCCTGCTTGAACAGCTTTGACAGATACTGGGGAGTAAGTCCCAGCCTGTCAGCAGCGTCCTGTACGGTAATGCCACTGTATATATTTTCATAAATATAATCGATGCACATGAGGATATGCTTGGAATATGCGCTATTGGAAGCTATGGCTCTCATCTGATTGGTATAGTACATTATAGCCTCCCTGTGCAGGACGGCGACCTGTTCGGGAGAAGTGCATTCGTCGCATTTGTTTATGTATATATCGCTTATGGTATATGCCTTTCCGGGTGACATTCCACCCTCAATGCAGAATCGTGTTATCATTGCCGCCGTTACAATGAAATGATATTTTATGTTTCTGAGCTTGTCCTTGCTCAGCGTTCCGTGTTCAGTTATGTCAAGCGGAGTATAAAGCTGCTGAACAAGCTCAGTATCTCCCGCTTTTACGGCGGAATAAAACTCAAGCTCCGCCTCATATGACGAATGCTTAAAGCTGTTTTCACACTGTAAAAATTCCCTGTCCGAAAGCTCCTTTGCGATATTCATTATGATCCCCCCTAAGGTTTTTATAAATTATATCACAATTTTTTTAATTTGTAAAGAAAAAAAGGCAGACAGACCGGCTGCGATCAGATCCGCAGCCGGTATAATTATAAGGACACCTGAATACGTTATCTGAGAGGCGGTGATTTAATCAGCGTTTACTAAGAATAAAGGCAATACGTACACAATAGTTGTGATGTATTGCCTTTATGTTCTCAATTTAAAGCTCTCATATTTATTCCTGATAATCATACAGAGCATTGTACAAATCCATATCGCCTGAAGAAATGTGATAATATTTTCCGTCAAGCTTGATATTTGCCGAGGGGTCTTTCGTCTGTCCAAGATCGTGAAGCTCTCCGTTTTCATCATGATACTGAACTTCAAGTGTGTAACCGCCTACAGCTGTCTGCCCGTTGGGTTCCGGTTTATCTTTTTCCTCAAAGTTTTCGGGTATACTTTCAGCCCAGGTCACAAAATCGATGCAAAACTGTTTATCATCAATCGTCCATACACTGTCATTTCCGCCTGCATCGCCTATCGTACTGCTTGATGTTTTGTAACAGGTCACTTTGTATGCGTCATTTTCAGTATCGGACTGTTCATTGCTTTCGGCGGGATCCTGATTTTCAATGTGAGAATCGACGGATCCGTTAGTTGATGGCTCGGCATTATTGGCATTCACAGAAGAAGCATCTTCTGAATCTCCGCATGAGCATAATAAGCATAACACTAAATTGAATGATAAAAACAATAAAGCTTTTTTCATAATGATCTCCTCCTTGATTTTGATAGCTGATCCATTGCTATATCTATATTTTACCATAACTTCAGCCATACGTCAATTGGCATATAAGAGAAAAACAGGAAATTATTTTGTGCATTATGGATAATTTTATAATTAAGAAAACACTGATCAATTCGCTGTTTTAAAATTCACTGCCTCGCATATAAGCGTATTCAGGCGTATCTCTCCTCTGACTTTGGCGTGGAGAGATACGTTGATCAGCATTTACTTAGTTTGCTTGGAGTTATATGTGATAATTTTCAATGGATCAATATCAGAAAAGCCGGCTGCAAACTAATCCGCAGCCGGCTTTTCGTATCATGAAGAAGATCTTAACCCTGTTCCATTGAGGTGATAGCTTCGTCTACCAGGTAGTCGATAGCTTTTTCGTTTTCCTGAACTACCGATGTCCATGTTTTTGATTCCTGAGGATTCATAGTTCCTCTTATAGCGGTGTCGCAAATTGAGTTGAGGTCCGGCGAAACGCCCTGTTCAAAATCAAATACGGGATTCTGAGCGGAGAGATCGTAAATAGTATCCCTCATTTCAAGCATTTCATCTGTCCAGCCGTAATCGTTCTTATACTGATCCAGTGTGATCTGATGAGCGGCTTCATCAAGCTCCGCAGCCCTGCAGCATTCAAGGAACGCCGCAACGCCCTCGGGATTGGCTGCATTTTTAACAATGCAGAATCCGTGGACCCTTGACGGGATATACTGCTTATCACTGTCGGCAGAGCAAGGTACGGGAACAAACATTACCTCGCCCTTTGAAATGTCGCCGTAATTTACAGTGGTTGACGGAGCGTTTTCAATAGCCCAGAGTCCGATAGGATAGAATAATGTCAGACCTGTTGCCATACCGCTTCCTTCGGCGTCGCCCCTGAGCTTCCAATCGTGTTCGTGCTTAGGATAAACAACGCTGTTCTTCTGAAGCTCGTACATCATATTCTGAGCCTTTGCAATGGTCGGATCGGAAATGTTGTTCACAAGCTTACCGTCTGTGATACCGATAAGCGGAACGCCTGACGACTGCTGCAGAGCTTTTTCATAATACCAGCCGTCAAGAGCGTACTTATCGCTTTCGGCGTCGGTGAAATCAAGACACATTTCCTTGAATGTATCCCAGTTCCATTTGCCATCCGCAAACATCTGTGCAGGATCATCGTAACCGTTATCCTCCATGGTTTTTTTGTTGTAAATGAATACATATGCGGGATCTGTCCTTATAACGCCGACATAGTGCTTGTCACCAAGCATAAATTTATCAGCCGCAGGCTTGATATCCGTCCAGAGAGGCTTGGAAAGGTCAATGTAATCGTCGATAGGTTCGATCATCTGCTTTATAGCGCCCTTAGGGAAAACGTCCATATCGTCCGCACCGATAAAATCGGGAGAGTTGTTGGACATTACAAGTGACGCCAGATCGTCAAATTTTGTTTCCCATGTTGTCTGTATCCAGTTGATCTTTCCGTTATATTTTGTCTGGAAAAGCGCCAGATCTGCGCCGATCTCCTTATCTTCAGCTTCGGTCGGATTGATATCCCAGTGTGAGAACCAGCTTATCTCATTGCTTTCAAGCTCTCTTACATCGGTCATATCGTTTGCAAGCCTCTGAACTATTTCCTGCTGAGATTCCTTAAGCTTTTTTTCCTTTACCTTTGAACTGCTGTCATCTGAGACGCTGCCGCAGGAAACCGTGCCGAATACCGTACACAATGCAAGGGTCAAAGCGATCACACTTTTAGCTTTTTTCATAAAGGATCTACCTCCATATTATTTATTTCTCTTAGAAACTACCAAAGCTGCTGCGGCAAGTGCAAGACCTGCGAATGCAAATTCGCCTGCGCCTGTATTTACATTTGAGTTATCAGCCGGAGCGGCGGAAGATGAGCTGCTTACTGTTTTTGTAGTGTTGCTTGATGTGCCGGCGGAAGTATCCTTCTTGGAAGAGCTGTCGCCATTTTTGGAACTGTCGGTTTTATCGGAGCTTTCATCCTTTTTGGAACTGTCATCATTCTTGGAGCTGTTTCCGTCGGCAGCCGAGCTGTTGCTGCTGTCATCGGTCTCGATACCGAAATCTACTGTCATAGAGAGCGTGCCGCCGTTAAATGCTCCCGGGACCTCCCAGCCTGCGACCTCGGGGCAGGCAGCCTTTGTAACCTCTCCCGTTTCCTCGTTTACCTCATCGGTCGGTCTGATATGTATTCTGAAACCGCCCTCGGGGTCTTCGTCTGCCTGAGTTATTGAGTTGATATCGGGGAATTCCGTAACGGTACCGTCCTCCGCTACGAACTTTGCATCGGAAATAGTAACGTCAAATGGGTAGTTATCGGGAAGATTATTTATCATAATACCCATATCTCCCAGAGTACCCTGTCCCGACATAGACTTATCTGCAATTACCGGGCTGATCTTGTATTCGATTACAATTTTGCCGTCATCTGAAATTCCGAACCACTCGCTCTGATTCCAGCTCCACTCCTGAGACATAAAGAAAGCCATGCCGCCGATGCTGTAAAATGCATCGTTCATCGCTGCATCAGTTTCAGAGGGACGAGCGACGTCGCCGAGCTTTGTAGCCGACGCACTTATTGCCATACATGACGCTGCCAGAGCAGCCGCTGCGAATCCTGCAAATAATTTTCTTGTTTTCATAAGATCTCCTCCATTAATTTATTGACAGCATTCTGTGCTGTCCTTCTGTTTCTATTATAATTCGCATAAAATAAAATTTATATCAAAATTTTAATATATATATAAATTTTGTATTCGATTGTTTTTTTATTTATATCATGTATAAGGAAATGCCGATCAATGTATCTCTCTCCGATGAAGGCGGGGGAGAGATACACTTAAATACGTCGTTATCTGCAAGGCAGTGAGTATCGAAACAGCGATTTAATCATTGCTTCCTAAGATGAATAAAACTCCGGAAAAAAAGTATACCGTGCGAATTGTACGCACGGTAAAAAAGGAAGTTATTAAGATTATAGAAATTGGGTAAGCTTATTGATGACCGGCTGCATATAGTCGTCGGAAAGACCGTAATCAACTCCTTTATAGCTCCAGGCTGCTCTGCCTATGCCGAGAAGCTCAAAGGCTGAGTTTATGTCCTTATACCAATTAAGAGCGGATTCGGGGGAAGCAAGGTTTATAACGCCGTACTCTCCGCAGTAAAGAGGAACATTTCTTTCTTCGCACAGCTTTACAGCATTTTTAAACCTGCTGACGAAGTAATCGGACGTAAACGTCTCGGTCTGTACCTCCTTGTAGGTCTGAATGTAAGTAAATCCAAGTTTGGCTATCTTCTCACGGTAATCCGCTGTACTTCCTGGGTAGGATATCCTGAAATCGGAGGGCATATTGTCAACCCAGTAGGCTCCCTGATGAGTAAAGATGAACGGATCATAGCAATGGTATGTATAAACGATATTTTCATCATATGGCATATCCAGATCTTTAATCGCATCAACGGAATTGTTCCAGTAGCTGCCTATTATGATCTTAATATCGGGAGAATATTTTCTTATTATACCGACAGCTTTTTTTGCTATCTCATTCCACTTTTTGCTGTATTCCGGTTCTGTAACTTCATTTAACAGTTCAAAGGAAAGCCTATTGCTGTATTTTGAATATCTTTTTGCAAATTCCTCCCATAAGCTGAAAAAATTATTCTGTAAGCCTTCGCTGTCAAAGAAGCCGCTTTCCTGCTGAGCCTTATCGAAGAAAAATCCGCAGGTCTTGTGAAGATCCAGGATCATATTAAGTCCATGCTTATCGCACCAGTCCAGAGCTTTTTGAGCATATTCAAATCCGCACCCGGTCATACAGCCGTTTTCATCCTGGAAAATATTATAGTCCACCGGAATGCGAACATGGTCAATTCCCCAGCTTTTCAGTACCTTGAAGTCATTTTCCGTGATAAAGCCGTCAAGATGCTCCTTGCTGTAATCGCACTGGGAAAGCCAGCCTCCGATATTAACGCCTTTCATATATCCGATAAATTTTTTCATGACAAACACCGCCTTGAATTATTGAATACATTTATGATATGACAAATAAAATAAAATTTATATCATATTTAAAACATAAATAGTAAATTTTTAAATAAAACTACAGATGTGCTATCGGCGGTCATTTTTGTGATGATAATACTGCCGGATAGAGCGGTTATCCGGAAGAAATATTTTGTTATACAGCCTTTGCGCCGATCAAATATATAGCATAAAGCGCTTATGATTGACAAATTATAGCTTAAATATGAAAAATTATAGAAAATGCTTGAAAAGTCGTCAGCGGTATGATATAATGAAAAACGATTATATAAAATTCTTAAAGCAAAGGAACGTATTAACATGAAATCAATGTTTTTACAGCAGTCCTATATGGACAATCATGCCGATTATGAAAGAAGCTTAACACGTTCTCGTTTCCCCAAGTGGGACTATATTATACTTACTGCGTCTAATGAAAGTCAGGCTATGGCTTACAGCGAGCAGATAAAGTACCGTGTGAAAAACGGTTATCTGCCCCGTGAAACAAGATACGCCGTACTGCCCGATCCCGACGGTAAAAGGGTCGGCTCGGGCGGCGCTACTTTTAATGTGCTCAAATATATCCGTGAGCAGGAAGGCAGAGCCGACTGCTTTATAGGCAAGCATATACTTGTTATCCACAGCGGCGGCGACAGTAAGCGTGTGCCGCAGTATTCTGCCTGCGGTAAGCTTTTTGCACCTGTTCCCCATGAGCTGCCGGACGGCAGACGTTCAACGTTGTTTGACGAATTTATCATTGGTATGAGCGGCGTTCCGTCAAGGATCCAGGACGGTATGCTTGTTCTTTCGGGCGATGTGCTTTTGCTTTTTAATCCTCTGCAAATCGATTTTACCGGCAGCGGCGCAGCCTGTATTTCGTTTAAAGAGTCTGCAAGGACAGGCGAGGATCACGGCGTTTTTCTCGGCGGTGAAAATGGCTGCGTCAGCGAATTTCTGCATAAGCAGTCGGTAGAACAGCTAATAAAAAAAGGCGCAGTCAATGAAAACGGCAACGTTAATATCGATACAGGCGCAGTAATTTTTTCAAGCGGATTGTTAAACAGCCTTTTCTCCCTTATTTCAACAAACGGTGATAACGACAAGAAAAAGTTCGATAAGTTTGTAAGCGAAGAGGCAAGGCTTTCATTCTATGCGGATTTTCTCTATCCTCTTGCTCAGGATTCGACGCTTGAACAGTTCTATAAAGAGATCCCGGAGGGCAGCTTTACAGAACAGCTGCATGAGGCAAGAACGGCGATCTGGAATGCGATCAGCAGCTACAGCTTAAAGCTGCTGTCGCTTTCGCCGGCTGAGTTTATTCATTTCGGTACAACGAAGGAGCTGCTTGCGCTTATAACCCAAAAGCTTGATGCATACAGATTTCTTGACTGGAAGCCGATAGTAAAAAGCACTGTCCATCAGAATAAGAACTGCTCCACCAATAATTCTTACCTTCAGCATAATGTAAGACTTGGCGAAAACATTTATATTGAGGACAGCTACATAATGAACGGTACGGTCATAGGAAATAACTGCATCGTTTCAACTGCCACACTTGATGCTGTGACGATCCCCGATAATACCGTTATCCATTGCTTAAAGCAGAATGACAACAGCTTTGTTTGCAGAGCTTACGGCATAAACGACAATCCCAAGGATATGCTTGAAAAGAACGGTATGTTCATGGGTATCACTATCGAAGAATTTATGATAAAGAACGGCATTACCGTCAACGACCTTTGGGACGAGGGCGAGGAGCATTATCTATGGACAGCTAAGCTGTATTCATGCGAAAACAATATAAATGACACCGTTTCATTTGCAATAAACATCTGCGATATGGTAAACGGCGGCGGCAGCGCAGAGCTGTTCAGAAATACCAATCGCATATCGCTTTGTGAAAGCTTTAACAAAGCCAATGTCACCGAAATAATACCGTGGGCGTCAAAGCTTGAGGACAAGATCGCTGCGCAGAGATTTTTAAAGAGCATTGACAATTTTGTTCCGGTAGCACAGATGGCAGGCACAAGGCTTAATGACAGAATTATCAGAAATATTCTTGAGGACGCCGAAAAAAGCAGCTTCAGCAGAAAGATAAGGGCTTATTATTATCTTTCAAAGCTTGCTGAGCATAGCAGAGAGGAGTTTGAGGATACCGCCTTCAGGCTTATCAGCGATACTGTTTTTGACAGCTGCAAGGAGCTTATAAAGGAAAAGAACTCTCTTAAGATCGCAAAGCAGGACGTTACCGTCAGGCTGCCTGTACGTGTCAACTTCGGCGGCGGCTGGTCGGATACTCCGCCCTACTGCAACGAGCATGGCGGAACGGTCCTGAATGCCGCAATAAAGCTGAACGGAGAGCTGCCTGTGGTTGTAAATATCCATAGGATAGACAAGCCGGTGATAGCTCTTGAAAGCGAGGATATAGGCGCATACCGTGAGTTCGGCGATGCTGCTGAGATCCGTGCCTGCCACGATCCTTACGACAGCTTTGCTCTGCATAAGGCGGCGCTTATTTCATTTGGTCTTATCCCCCGTGAGGGTGAGCGGAAGCTATCCGATATTCTTGAACAGATAGGCGGCGGCTTTTATCTTTCAACAAAGGTGCTTGATATTCCCAGGGGCAGCGGGCTTGGCACAAGCTCTATTCTTGCAGGAGCGGCAGTTAAAGCCTTGTATGAATTTTTCGGGATCGGCTATACCGACGATGAGCTTTACACCACCGTCCTTGTTATGGAGCAGCTTATGTCCACAGGCGGCGGCTGGCAGGATCAGGTCGGCGGTCTGACAAACGGCATAAAGCTTATTACATCAAAGCCGGGCATGGTACAGAAAATAAAATGTACAGCGCTTGACGTGTCCGCACAAACGACAGCCGAGCTTCAGGAAAGATTTGCAATAATTTATACGGGTCAGCGCAGACTTGCAAGAAATCTTCTGCATGAGGTCGTAGGAAAATACCTTGGCGCAAGGAAGGAATCTATCGAGGCGCTGACCGAGATACAGGAAAACGCCGCACTTATGCGATATGAGCTTGAAAAGGGCGATATTGACGCCTTTGCAGGGCTTATGGACGCACACTGGGAGCTTTCCAAAAAACTTGACATAGGCTGCACAAACACCTGCATAGATCAGATACTTGTTTCCATCGAGGATATGCTTGTTGGCAAAATGATATGCGGCGCAGGCGGCGGAGGATTTTTGCAGGTCATTCTCAAAAAGGGAGTAACAAAAAAACAGGTACACGACAGGCTTAAAGAGGTATTTCAGGACAGCGGCGTTGATGTCTGGGACTGTGAGTTCGTGTGATATCTGTAAAGCAGCAGACTGATCAAGGCAATACTGTTCACAATGGCTGTGCGGTATTGCCTTAAGAATTGATCCGGTCAGTATGTTTTGTCTTTATATATCAATATAGTGCTAATTTCCAGCATGATTGTCTATTGACTTGTTTTGTAATAACGTTTATAATAATCATGACGATTTTGGTTTTTATATAAATGTCGCCTTTAAAAAAACGCTTAGCACCTCATATGCTTTTTAGAGGCGACCTAAAGATACATAGAAAGTGTGATACTATGTTTATAGTTTTACTGTCCGGAGGCAGCGGCACAAGGCTGTGGCCGTTGTCTAACAGCCTGAGATCCAAGCAGTACATCAAGCTCCTCAGTACAGAGGAAAGCAACGAACGCTGCTCAATGGTGCAGCGTGTGTGGAAACAGCTTGAAAGCGCAGATCTTTCGGATAAAAGCATAATTTGTGCTTCAAAGGGTCAGGTCGAGATACTCAACAGTCAGCTTGGGAATATCAATATAGCAGTCGAGCCGTTCAGACGGGACACCTTTCCCGCTGTTGCGCTGTCATGTGCGTACTTAAAGAGTAAAATGGGTGCAGGGGACGATGATGTGGTCTGTATAATTCCCGTTGACCCATACACCGAAAGGCTTTATTTTGAGACCCTCAAAACCCTGCCCGATGTGCTTGAAAGATCCGGCGCAGAGGTTACGCTTATGGGTGCAAGGCCGGATCATCCATCATCAAAATTTGGCTATATAGTACCAAGATCCACAGAGGACGGCTATATAAATGTAGACAGCTTTACCGAAAAGCCTGACAGGGAAACTGCAAAGTCGCTTATAGAAAAAGGTGCGGTATGGAACTGCGGAGTTTTCTGCCTTAAAATAGGGAATATTCTTAAACGCTGCGAGCCTTACGGCATTCCGAAAGATTATGAGCAGATGTTTTCAAATTATGAAAAGCTGCCGAAGATAAGCTTTGACTATGAGGTGCTTGAAAAATCTCAGAAGCTATCCGCAGTTGCGTTTGACGGACTCTGGAAGGATCTTGGAACGTGGAACACTCTCTCGGAGGAAATGTCAGCCAACGCTGTCGGAAAGGCGGTCCTTGATGATTCCTGCGAAAACACCCACATTATAAATGAGCTTGGCATTCCCGTAGTTGCCGTGGGTGCAAAAAATATGGTGGTGGTAGCATCGTTTGACGGAATACTCATTTCCGACAAGTCGCAGTCGCCGAGGATAAAGGACGTTGTAAGCGGAATAGTTCAGCCGCCGATGTATGAGGAAAGACGCTGGGGTACCATAAAGGTCATTGACGTTACAGAAAAGGACGGATTTCTCAACACGACCAGAAAGATAAAGATATTTGAGGGATTAAATTCAAGCTATCACTATCACAACTGCCGTGACGAGGTGTGGACGGTGCTGAAAGGAAATGCCGAAATAATCGTCAACGGAATAAGACAGCTTATCAGCGCCGGAGACGTTATAAGAATACCTTCGGGTACAAAGCACGCAGTCAGAGCGCTCAGTGATATTGAGTTTATAGAGATACAGTTCGGTAAATCTATTGCGGATGACGACCTGAACAGGATAACACTTGAATGGAATGAAATAGATTTTAAGTAGAGGAGAGTATCAACATGAAAAAAGCGCTTATTACAGGCATCACAGGACAGGACGGAAGCTACCTCGCAGAATTCCTGCTTGAAAAGGGATACGAAGTACACGGCATTACAAGACGTGCGTCAATATCGAACACGGCAAGGATCGATCATCTTATTGCAAAGAACGCTGTTACGCTCCATGACGGGGATCTGAGCGACAGCTCTTCCCTTATCCGCATAATCAGCCTTGTTCAGCCTGACGAGATATACAACCTTGCGGCGCAGAGCCATGTTCAGGTCTCCTTTGATGTTCCGGAATATTCGGGCGACGTTGATGCTATCGGCGTTCTGAGAATACTGGAGGCTGTACGCATTCTTGGTCTTACAAAGAAAACGAGAGTGTATCAGGCGTCTACCTCTGAGCTTTACGGCAAGGTGGAGGAGGTTCCCCAGAGAGAAACTACGCCGTTCCACCCATACAGTCCTTATGCAGTGGCAAAGCAGTACGGATTCTGGATAACAAAGGAGTACAGAGAGGCGTACGGAATGTTTGCCGTAAACGGTATACTGTTCAATCACGAATCTGAGCGCAGGGGAGAGAACTTTGTCACAAGGAAAATAACTCTTGCGGCAGGCAGGATCGCCGAGGGCATTCAGGATCATCTTGAGCTTGGAAATATGGACAGTTTGCGTGACTGGGGCTATGCGAAGGATTATGTTGAGTGTATGTGGCTTATCATGCAGCAGGAAATGCCCGACGATTTCGTTATCGCAACGGGAGTTCAGCACACTGTAAGAGATTTTACCGAAAAGGCGTTTGCGGCAAACGGTATCACTGTCCGCTGGGAGGGCAAGGGACTTGACGAAAAGGGCTATGACGCCAAAACCGGAAAAATGCTTGTATGCGTAAATCCTGCATGGTTCAGACCTACCGATGTGGATAACCTGTGGGGCGACCCCACCAAGGCTAAGACGGTACTTGGCTGGGATCCCCAGAAAACCAGCTATGAGCAGCTTGTAGAGATAATGGCAAAGCATGACAGGGAGCTGGCAAAGAAAGAAAAGGCAATGCAGCAGGCAAGATAAGGAGCGAACGGAGAAAATGGAAAAGAACGCAAAAATATATGTAGCAGGACACAGAGGAATGGTCGGTTCAGCTATTGTGAGAGAGCTTGAACGTCAGGGCTATACAAATATAATAACACGCACCCACAAGGAGCTTGACCTGACGAGACAGGACGCTGTTGAGAGATTCTTTGCGGAAGAAAAGCCGGAATATGTTTTTCTTGCAGCCGCAAAGGTTGGCGGAATAGTTGCAAATCAGAGCGCACTTGCAGATTTTATGTATGAAAATATGATACTTGAAATGAACGTTATAAATTCCGCATGGAAAAACGGCTGCAAAAAGCTTGAATTTTTAGGCTCGTCATGTATTTATCCCAGAATGGCTTCGCAGCCTATGCAGGAAAGCTGTCTGCTTACAAGCGAGCTTGAAAAGACCAATGAAGCGTATGCTCTGGCAAAAATTTCAGGCCTGAAATACTGTGAATTCCTGAACCGCCAGTATGGTACGGACTACATAAGCGTTATGCCGACAAATCTGTACGGACCGAACGACAACTATCATCCGACTCACAGTCACGTTCTGCCTGCACTGATAAGACGTTTTCACGAGGCAAAGGAGCAGGCTCTGCCGTATGTTACCTGCTGGGGCGACGGAAGTCCTCTGAGAGAATTTCTTTATGTTGACGATCTTGCAAATCTGTGCGTTTTCCTGATGAATAATTACAGCGGAAATGAAACGGTAAATGCAGGTACCGGCAAGGAGCTGACGATAAAGGAGCTGACCGGGCTTGTAGCGAAGGTGATAGGCTACAGCGGAGAGATCCGTTGGGACGCAAGCAAGCCGAACGGAACTCCGAGAAAGCTGCTTGACGTTTCAAAAGCAAAGGCTTTAGGCTGGGAGTATAAAACCGAGCTTGAAGAAGGTATAAGGCTTTCATATGAGGATTTTCTGAATAATCCTATGAGGGCGGAGAGATAAAAACAAGGGTATGCGATATGACAGGAGCATACCCTATTTTAATGATGATGAGTCCGCAGTAAAATGCGAATTCAGAATGATCATTAAAAAAGCTGATCAGCGCTTCCTTAAAAATAAGATGATCTTCCAGAATTTTTATTTTAACAATTATTTATGTATAAATCGATTTTAAAAACTATTGATTTGATTGTTATAAATGCTGAAAATTTATTTTTATTATGCAAATATATGTAAAATCGTTGACTTTTAGGGGGCTGTGTGTTATAATTTTATA
>JAGAJO010000012.1 GCA_017626015.1 Ruminococcus sp. | reverse complement strand
ATCCGATATTAGTTACTGTCACACCTACTGTCATCACCGCAAATCAAGCATTTTCAAGGGTTTGCAAGGTATTGCTTGTGCTCTCCGTTGACAGCAACGACAGTAGAATTTTTACTGTCACTACTGTCACGCTCATGGTCGTAATGAAGAATTATCAGCCTACCTGTGCGAGTACGTTTGTACTGAAAATCAATTCCAAACTTTTTGAGAGTGTAACCGTTCTGCACCCAATCTCTTGTTAATCTGTTGGAATAAAACGTTTCATCGGAAACACTTTTCAGAGCATTCACTAATTCCGAAGCTGTACCGCTGAAATCAATATGCTCTTTAAGATACACATACAGTGCAGCCAGAAAAATGTTATCCTTGTTTTTACAGTCGAGCGGTTTATCAGTAACGATCCACTTTTTCAAATTACTGTCGAACTGCAAATTAATTTCTGCATTTTCAATATCTCGACCTAAGCAATGCAGTTTAGCTTTCCGACTTCCACGCTTACTTTCAATTAGAACCATACTACCGTCTACACAACCACTCAGTCCAGTTGAACCTGAAATCATATTAAATGGATCGCTGTCAGAACACTTTCGTGTGTGATGTACAACTACTATTGTGATTTCAAGTTTATCCGCAAGATTTTTCAAAACAGACAACTCTTTGTAATCTGAACTATAACTCGAATCTGATTCGTTACGCACCATTTGCAGAGTATCAATGAACACAACTTTTAAATCGGAATGCTCATTTTTAAATACTGTAATCTGTTCTTCCAAGCCATTTCCAATTGACTCGGACATAATTACGAAATGCAATCTCTCCGCAGGCTTGTCCGTGATTTCATAAAGACGATTTTGGATTCGTGCGAAGCTATCTTCCAGACACAGATAGAGTGTAGTTCCCTGTGATGTTGTCTGATCTAAGACCTTTGCTCCTTTCGCTATGGACAAGCACATATCAAGCGCAAGCCATGATTTCCCGACCTTCGGCGCACCCGCTAAGATATACAGACCTTGTGCAAGCAAATTGTCAACTACAAATTTAATCGGTTTGTACACGGTGGTCATGATTTCCTCGCAGGACTTTGAGTTGAACTTTTTCAATTTATCAAGCCTCCTATTCAATTTTCAAGTTTCTGTTGCTTTTCGTTTTAAAATCGCATTCAAAATTTTGACGTACATTAATTTCCGATCTCAATATGTAACCAAAACAAAAAAGCCCGCACACATTTCAGTTCCACGATTTTTACAAGAGGATACAGTTATCCCGTTGTTACCAAAATCGTGCCTGAAATATGTACGAGCTTAAAGCTCTAAATGTATTTGCCATTATGTTTATGTAAGTAAAAGGCACTTATTATTTAATTGTCATTTTATGTTGAATGCTGTTGTTTCTATTTAATATTATAGCATTAGAACGCTCGTTTGTCAAGAGATAATAAAAAACTTTTTGGCGCTCCAAGATTTTTACTCTCGGAGCACGCTTTGTATTTAACTATAAGTATATCACACATGCTACAAAATTCAGTAACCAACTTAAAGCATAAGCAACAAACTTTCCAAAGCGACTTGACTTCTCCTTAAAACAGAGTTAACATACGACAAAATGTGAAGTATACGCCGAAATTATCTTATAATATACCACTATAAGATAAAAAAATCAATCCACGGATTGACTAAAATTTACAAATCCAATTATATATTTTGTACAAATTAAACGACAAAAATTTCACAATCTGTATATTTGCTTGCAAAATATCAAAGATCTTGAGATGATTTTAACTCTTTTTTCTTCTATTTCTGGTCAAATTTCTTGTCAGAACGGGTGTATACTTAAAGTACATATTTTAAGGAGGTATCGCCATGTCAAGACGAGGAGAAAACATATTCAAGCGCAAAGATGGTCGCTGGGAAGGCAGGTACATTTCAAGCTATCTGAATAACGGCAGAGCAAAATATTCGTCCGTTTATGCTTACAGTTATGTAGAATGTTCTCAGAAATTACAGCTTGCTAAAGTTGATCTATTGCCGAAAAACAATCCGATAACGGTATCCGAACTTTTCTCGGTATGGCTTGCAAGCCGTAAAAATAGTGTTAAATCATCAACCTATGTCAATTATCGCACTATGTATCAGAATTACATCGCTGCACCGTTCGGAGATATGCGTGTTGACAGAGTGACTTCATTTATGATCAATCGCTATGTGTCCGAACTGTTGGAATGCGGCAGAAATGATGATAGAGGTCTGTCATCAAGGAGCGTGCAGGCAATTCTAATCATGATGAAATCTGTATTCGCTTACGGAGAAACCGAATACAAGCTTGATGACCCTGCTAAAAATGTATCGCTGCCAAAATCGGAGCATAAGGAAATTGAGGTTTTTACAAGCATTGAAATGGAGAAAATCCGTAAGAATGCTTTATGTGATGACTGTCAGATACTTGGCGTTCTGCTGTGTCTTTATACGGGTCTTAGAATAGGAGAGATATGCGCCCTGACGTGGCAAGATATTGACCTTGTAAATCAGGTTATACATGTGAGAAAAACTCTCCAACGCATAAAAAATCCGAATGCCGTAAGTCCGAAAACAGTGGTGATAATCGATGAACCTAAAAGTGCAAAGTCTATCCGTGATATTCCCATTCCGACTTTTATGCTGTCGCAGATTGCTAAAATCAAACGAAATGTCAATCCTGACTGCTATTTTCTGACACAATCAGTTCAGCATACCGAGCCAAGGACTTATCAGTACAGATACAGAACTTTTCTGAAACATATTGGCGTACCATATAAGAATTTTCATGTCCTTCGGCATACATTTGCTACAGAATGCATTCGGCTTGGAATTGATGTCAAAACAGTCAGCGAATTGCTAGGTCATGCAAGTGTGAAAATTACTCTTGAAAGATATGTACATTCCAACATGGACATGAAGCGTAAGCAGCTTGAAAAATTGTATGCCTGCGTTTAGCTTTTCTGTTTTATTTCTGGTCAGAATTGTGGTCGGGAAGCTCTGCAAAGCCTTGATTTATCGGGGATTGCGGGGCTTTTTTCTTATAGTGGTATAATGAAAGAAGGTAATTGAAATTTCATATTTGATTAATTCAAACTGCAAATATAAGCGGATTTTGAGTCTGAAACAGGAAAATAATTAAGGAATAATGTATGATGAATGACAAAAAATTGCGCAGACTGCGTAAGACCGAGCTTTTGTGGATCATTCGTGATCAGGAGGCAGAAATACTGGAGCTGAAGGATAAGCTAAGGGAATACGGTTGGGAACAGTCCGACGGCGAAAATGAGGCGGAGGTTGAAGTCGATGACGAGAGCGGAGCGTCCGACGCTGGAGCAGATCGAACGTGAGCTTGCAAGACGCGAGAACGTCAGCCGATATGCAAAGGCGTTCAGGATCACGATAGTCACGCTTATCGTGGTTGTTGCAGTTGCAGTGCTGGTAGCAACGCTGTGGCTGCCCGTACTGAAAATATCGGGCACGAGCATGACTCCTTCGCTGAGTGAGGACGAAATAATCGTAGTGCTCAAAGCTTCGGACTTTGAATGTGGCGAGATAGTTGCGTTCTACTATAATAATAAGATCCTGCTCAAGCGAGTTATCGCAGGGGCAGGGGATTGGATAGATTTTGATGACGATGGAAACGTTTACGTGAACAATGTAATGGTGGACGAGCCTTATGCGGTGGACAAGGGCGAGGGAAACTGCGATATAGAGTTCCCGTATCAGGTGCCGGACGGATGCTGGTTTGTACTCGGGGATCACCGCAGTACGTCTATAGACAGCCGTTCGTCGGAAGTAGGGTGTGTGAAAGATGAGGATATGCTGGGAAGAATTTTTTGCAGGATTTATCCATTTAAGAAAATATCGTTCTTTAAGCGGAACAGTTAAGGAGGTGCAGAGATGAGTACTGTAAAATGTATGCTTAAGGAGGCAAAGACCCGCAGGGTAATACTTTCTGTGATAGCTGTAATGTCGCTGTTGGCGGCATTTACGGTTTTCTTTGTGCTGGAAAGACCAGGCGTGACTATGACCGACGATACTCTGCCTGAATGCCTTAGCGTTTCCGAAAGCGGCGATGTCACGGTTATTGTGCCTGCTGATGAAGAACCGAAGTATACAGGGTCTGTTTCTAGTGAAAACTTAAAATGGTCGATATATGAAAACGGCGTCCTTTATTTTGAACCGATCGACCCGAGTAAATCATATAATATCAGTTCCTCGTGGACAAATCATAAAAACGAGGTAACAGCGGTTAAAGCGGCTGCCGGACTTAGTAGTATAAAAATAAAATCTTTTATGTATTGTAATAACATTTTAGCTGTTGATTTAAGCGAATGTTCGGATATTCAATCTGTTGGCAGTCAAAGTTTTTATCAGTGTTTTAATTTAAAGTATATAAATTTTGGCAACGAATCAAGTCTGACGACAATTAAAGATAACGCATTTTGGCAGTGTAAAGCCCTTGAAAGATTTCCTTTTGAACAATTATCAAATATTACAACGATCGAAAGCGGCGCATTTAAAGAATGTACTTCTCTGAAATCAGCGGATCTAAGCGCAATGACAGGTCTGAATACAATACCTGATTCACTGTTCGATGGTTGTACATCATTGGCGGACGTAAACTTTGCCGCTGACAATAATATCAGTACTATTGGCAAAAAGGCATTTTATAACTGTAAACCACTTGAAACATTTCCGTTTGAACAGTTGTCCAATGTTGAGCTATTAGGCGATGATGCATTTTACAACACATCTATAATTGAAGCGGATCTGTCAAATTGGAATAAACTTACTAATTTAACGGGCTTTCAAAGCTGTAAATTACTTAAGACAGTAAAGGTACCGGATAATAATATTATAACGATGATTGGAGGCAGTTCATATTATTCGACTCCTGCGTTTATGTACTGTTCATCACTTGAAACATTTCCGTTTGAAAAATTGACGAAACTAGAAAAAATAGGGACTTCCGCATTTTCTAATTGTACGTCACTGACCGAAGCTGATATGTCAAAGTGTACAGAACTGAGCGGGACATTAAAAAACACTTTTAGTGGTTGTTCTTCATTAAAGACTATAAATTTCTATGATGACTGCAAGATAACCAAACTTGAAGATAATGTTTTTAATGGCTGTTCATCTCTTGAATATATTCCCTTTGAAAAACTAACACATCTGACGGAAATATATTCATTTGCTTCGCTTATGTTTAAAGGTTGCAGCAGCTTACATAATGCTAAGGCTGATTTTACTAATACACAGCTTGCGTATATAAGGGGCGGAGGAAATAACTGGGATCATTATCTTGGAAATTTCAAGGAAATAGACTTTACAGGTTTGGAAACTCTGAGAAGTATTGGCGATGCGGAATTCCAAGGTCAAGGTTCAAAATTACAGAAGATTTCTTTTAAAGACTGCGTAAATCTGACTACTGTACACCAGATTAATAATAATACGCTTCATAGTGTAGATTTTTCAGGCTGTTCGTCGCTTACTTCTTTACCGAAAAGTATGTTTAGCAATACACCTAACATAACAGAGGTCAAGCTTGACGGCTGTACATCTCTGCAATCAATCGGCGCTAATGCATTCTACAACTGCACCGGCATAAAAGAAATAAACCTTAAGGATGCAGTCGCATTGAAAACTATTGATACACAGGCGTTTATTGGCTGCACTAATCTGCAAGAGATAACGATTCCCGAAAACGTAGAAACAATAGGTGATAAAGCATTTCAGAACTGTCATACTCTCGAAAAAATCGACTACAACGCTGTAAACGCCACAAATGTTAACGCAAATGCGTTCAGCGGTGTTGGCAAGACCAACCATCTTGTTTTGAATATAGGCTCGACTGTTGACAGGCTCCCCGATAACATTTTTGCAGAAAACGTTAAGATCTCCGAGATCAATTTTGCGCAAAACGACAGCCTTGTTCTGGGCGAAAATGCATTGAAATCAATGGGCAGACCGCTGTCGGCTATGAGCGACGGCACTACGGAGTACTATGTAGACGAGTTCGGAGCTATCTATTCCAAGGATAAAACCACGTTGTATTATATACCCCACGGTCTGACAAGCTATACCGTTCCCGCAGGCGTGACTACTATTAAAAAGGACTGCTGCATGCTTGCGGACAGCCTGACGTCCCTGACCTTTGAGGACATATCACAGGTCACCACAGTTGAGTCCAACGCTTTTGCGGAGTGTAAAACTCTGTCCTCCATAACGGCGGACGGCACTACTGTGACTACCGTAGACAGCGCAAAATCCCTGTTTGCTAATGCGACGGTAGGACTTCACGCTTTCTATCATACAGGACTTACCGACGTAGATTCCACAAGCAATCTGACCGAAAAACCCGTTCAGGTGGAAACCAAAAACGGCGAGGCAAGAGAATATCTGGTAACTCTCCAGTTTGTGGACAGACGTATAAGCGATACGCTTGTAGACAAGGTTGCCGACAGATTGGGTCAGCTTGACCATGCGGCTATCACAAATCCCACTGCAAGTAAGAACCGCATACCCAGCGTTGAGCCTGTTGATCCGAAGAAGTACTACTTCTTTACAGGAGAGGTAGCTACGATGAACGTAAGCGTTTCGGCAGAATCCGCAGGCTCGGACACCGAGTCGGGACACGAGTTTGCAAAGTATGCCAGGGTATTTTTCCAGTGCTCATCCGACAATGTTATTTTTGAAAACTACATTGTAGGCGGGACGACTACGCTCACAAACAATCAGGGCATGGAGTATGAGCTTACTTTCAAGCAGGTAGAGAATTCCAACATTTACTATCTGGAATTTGCGATGCCTTACGGAAATACTCTGTCCTTTGACTCCAGAGTATATGTTCCGAATTTGACTGATCAGAATGCTACAATGAAGCAGTGGCTCCAGATAGTGGAGAAACCCGAGGACGCACTTGATCTCACTCCGGATGAATATCAGGAGGCTCAGTGGTACACGGCGATCGACAAGTGGAGCGTAGATCATTCTGTACCCACAACTGAATACGGCTTTAAGGCTGTAAGCGACGGAAACGGCGGAATAATTCCGAAGATAAAGAATGATATACAGTTCACTGTAAAAAACAGTAAGATAGGCAATTCAACTAAGGACAGCTACGGTATTGACCCCACAAAGGCGATAAATTATACTGAGTGGCTCACTCTGCCCGAGGGCTTAGAGTGGGAACCTGAAATAGTTAATGCTATCAAGAATGGCGACTATTATTGCGTAGGCTCATCGCCATACATATATCTGCGTACTCCCAATGGAAATGTATTGCTTGCGTACATGAATACGACATGCGAGGACGTAAAGGTAGTCTGGGACGATGAAAAAAATACTCCCGTACTGACATATACGAGAAAAAACAAAAATCTTTCAAGTACGACTATTACCAACGATGCAAACTACGAAATGGGTACGCAAAACCACACCATTACGTACAATGCTGATGATATTTTCAAGCTTGCCGACGACTACGACTTTACTCAGAAAAAGCAGATTTACAGCAATGTGATACAGAACCCCGAGTATGTCTTTGCGAAGCCAAACAACACCACAAAGCATACTATAAACACCGATAATGCCGAAGTTCCACGTGACAGCGTATTTGAGCAGGCTGCTAAGACCAGCGTTGTTTTGGGTACGGCTAAGCCTGATATACAATTTGAAAAAACGGCTTTGTATAACGGCGTAAAATATCCAAAAGACAGAAATTTTGGCGTTACAGAGAACTCAAAGATTGAATTTGCTTTAAAAGTAAAAAATATTGGCATTGTGCCCGGTACAGTAACTAAGGTCTCTGATGATGTGCCTTATCATTATGTAATACGTCCCGAGGACATGGATTATATGTTCAACGACAAATACGGTGACGAACTTACTATTACAATAAAAAATGGTTATAAGGATACAAGTGATAAAAAGCAGAGAGAGCCTGTTACTGATATTAACGGCAATGAAGTAAAAGTGCCCGCTATAGAAAAGGGCGAGTCGATGGAAAAACTCGACAACATTACCATGAAGTGGGCAGAGGACAAAAGCTGCCTTGTACTGACCTGCGGTGATAAAACCGTAAATATAGGCAGCGGTCAGGAGTATGAAACAATAAAGGCATATTTTGACGCTATCGAATTTATTAATGTTCTTACAGGTAATTCTAGTAGTTATAGTTCGGGTACAACATATAGCTGTGTGTGGAATATGAAAGTTCCTGAATTTGCTTCTATTGAAGAAAGGGAATATGTTATTCCTGCAACTGTCAAATCTATTTTTGAAGATTTAAATCATGATCAGCATCGTTCGGGAACGAATTATGGTAATATTGGAAAAAATATTGCTCAGTGTACTTATATATTAAATGGAAGCACTAGAACAGTTAGCTCTGGTTGGGTTGGAGCATATGACAAATATCCTGAATTTTACATTTACAAATACTACTCCGTCAACGGAGTTAAAGACGCCAAAACCATTAAAAACGGCGACATTATTGATTTCCAGATAAAGGTTAGCCACAAGGGCACAGGCGAACTCACCGGCGTACCTGTCAACGACTATATGACAGGCTCGCAGTCAGCCCTCGCACCTGTTGCGGGCAACGAGAACGCAGTGCTTATAACTACCGACAAGGACGGCAACAAGACCACGGTCAAGCTGTCCGAGGCTGGACTCAGAACAGCTACGGTCGACGGCGCAGACTACTATCTGCTGTCCGAGGGCGGAACTTACCGGGATATCTGGTTCGGCTATGATAGCAAAGGAAAGCTTCTCAAAGCGGACAGGATAGAGGTCACGAAGAACCTCAAGGACCTCACTACCAGAATGTACTGGTATTTTGACGAGGTAAAGGGTGCAGTCGAAAATTATGTAAACTACAAGACCATTGTAGATGACAAGGCAGGTTCTACCGTAAACACGGGCGATATGTTCGTGGACAACAGGGCATACGTGGGCGAACGTGAGAAACACAGGATCTATGCATATATTTCCGATACAAGGATCGTGTTTGTGTCCGCAAGCTTTAACAAGAATATCGTGACTGAGGATCCCGCAGGCGAGAACGAAAAGCTTTCAAAGCATACCGAGATCGGCATGGGAAATTCTGTTACGTATAAGCTTACACTGAACAATCACAGTGACTACGATCAGTATTTTACAAACGCATACGATATGCTCCCAGAGAACTACGGCAAGTTTGTATGGAAAAATGACGACGTGACCTTGACAACAGTCAGCAGTATGGATACGCCAAACACCTCTGCGGACAAGTGGAAGGTAAGCGATATCCAGCCCAACGGTGAGAGCAGCAACGGAGAACGGTACTACCTTTATTTCAATGACGTGACCGAACTGCCTGACCCTGCGGATGTTACAACGGCTGAAAACTACGTCCGCAGCGGACTGACCCTCAGACCGCACGAAACGCTGGATATTTACGTAACGCTGAAATATCCGGAGGGAAAGGTCTGGACTGAATACGAGCAGTCGGCATTCGACACAGGCAACCACATAGTCAACCATTTCTGTGTAAGCAACAAAGAGGCAACGGTCTCCCACGACCTCAAAGCCTCCGGTCAGGCTTATTTGCAGAAAGGAGTTTATGGGGTGTATGATGCAAAAAGTGCTGATGTCTCCGGCAACAATGCACCCAATAAGGGTACAAGAACCGAATATTCTAACGCCACCATGAATTTCCCTATCGTGACATATTATGTTACAATATATAATTCGGGAAATGCACGGCTGTATCTTAACGATATGATCGACACACTGCCAAAGGGCTTTACCTATCGTGGTATGTGTGCAGTAAGCGATTACGGTTCGGTATATTCGGCTTCTGCTATTAGCGAGAGCAATTATATAAAGGCAAATAATTCAGGTACATATCGCAATCAGTATTTGTTGACATACAGATACAAAGAAGGCGATTCGGGAAGAAATATCAATAACATTCTTTCGCCTGTAACAGACGTTAATAATGACAGCGTTGAGTATATGTCTGTCTTTGTAGAACACACTACCGTTGATACAAATGACGTAAACGGCGATTATCAGGAAAAAATGAAGTTCAGCTTTTCCAATAAGTGTACTGAAGGCAACACAACATATACTCAAAGTAATATTGGTTACGACAGCGAAAGGAAAATGTGTTACCTTGAAAAAGGACAGGCTGTCTCGTTCGGTTACAGATGTTATGTTCCCGAGTATCGGTACACCGAGGATATTGCAAATAACAGAGTTTCAATGCAGTATTACGACTATAACGATGCGGGCTTTACAAAGTCAGAGGGAGTTACTGTCACAGGCAATTATAATAAATATCCTGAATCCAAAAACGACGGCGATTGTGATATTTGGAGCGATTTTGATGCCTCCACTGCGGGGCTGGAGGGCAAGTATACCTCAGACTGGCTGACCTCAGACGTTGACCTTGTAAGGGGAAATATCGTACCAGGAGTTACAAAGCAGATAACCTCAAAGATAACTCCGCAGGGCGATAAAGTGGACTGTGTGACAGGTCTGATGGAATCGACCGATACGGCGGAATGGACTATGACTTATTCCAACAACGGAACAAATTCATTAGATAAATACACTATCACAGACACTATGCAGTATCCGTTCTATTTTACTGGGGATGCGTATTATACGCTTTATGATAAATACGGAAGATCTTCTGATTTCCCGTTGACCGTGGTTAATTCAAAGTGTACTTTTCTTAGCGACATTATATTTAAAGACGCTGACGGCAATGAAATAACTAAAGCTCTTGATAAATATACCAAGGAAGATATTACGGTACAATTTAAAACATGTTCAGATTATTATGATAAAACCTATTATTATAATTCTTATTCGGTAAAGCTAGGTGAGGAAAAGGAATGCAGTTTTTATACAGGCACAAAAGGGAAATATGGACCTGACCTTGATTTCCAACACGTCAAAGCCAAGATCAAATTTGACATAGATGAAAAATACAACTGTATTCTTCAGATCACATTTGACGAGAATTCCAGAAAGGTAGTGTCTATCCCTGCAGGCGGCTACGCAACAATGACAGTTCAGACCAAACTGCCGCATAGCGAAATGGCGTTGGGCAGCTACATAAACAAAGTTGAGTTATCACCCAACAGAGCCTACGATGCCGATAATGTTATTCAAGGTGCAGTTGTAAGAGACGGAAGCGGCAACCCCGAGGGTATCGAGACATCGTCAATGGTAACAATATCGGGCGCTTTCAGTACGACTTCATGGAAGACCATAACTGACGATTCTGACCACACCAATAATGCGGCGTCACGCTCGACCCATAACTACATCGTTCTCAAATGGGACGACGAACAGGAATGGGACGAGACATCGGAATACCCGCCATGCTCTCCGTTCACTTATGCGCTGAGCGTTAACAATCAATGCATTCAGCCCATAAACAGAATGGTCATAATCGACGATCTCCCCGAGATAGGCGACCATATGTCCTACGGCGACGAGACCGCCCAGAGACACAGCGAATTCCTGGTGGCGCTCACAGAGATAGCGGAGAATAAATTCAGGGTTCTGGACGAGGGCGCTGAGAACGAGATAACAGAGATCAGGCGTGTTGCAGACAGTAGTGCATTCAGCGATACAGAGCTTGGATACACCATAGAATTTTCTACCGCAACAGAATTTACTCCCGAGGACTGGGACGGTGCGGCGGACGCAAAATGGCTGTCTCTTGAAGATGCGGCTCAGCAGATAGCGGACAATACTCTCAATATAGAGGATATACGTTCGTTCAGAGTTGTTGTCAAAGGCGGCAATGGAATTGCTGAGGAGCATACCCTTACCATAGAGGCAAACGCAAGGATATACGGCAACGTAAAGCCCGGTCAGATAGCTTGGAACAATTTCGGTTACAGGTATTCAGTCCCCATAGCAGATGGCTCGGATGTTTATCAGGAGCTTTCGGCTTCGTCCCTCAATGTAGGAATAATGACGGCTACTACACCGAAAATACAAAAGACACTTAAAGCCGGCACCGGCAGGGATATAACCGCTGCAGAGCTTAACGCATCCGCTGAATTTGCGGTCTACAAGGGCGATCCGATAGACTACACAAACGAGCAGGAGCTTTTCAAAGCCCTTGCAGACGGAAATATTGACTTCACGATCGTAAAGCTCACTCCCGAGCAGATAGACAGTGGCGAGTATGTAAGCCTCGACAAGCCGATGAAATATTCTCTTTCGCAGGACGGCGATGGAAATTACTCTTATGCCGTTACAGCGGAGAAATTCTCATGGACTGAGGGTGAGAAATATACGTTTACGGAAATAAATCTCCCTGAAAACGTCGTATTCTCCACAATGCAGGGAATTAAGACAAATTCATGCACCATAACCTACGTCAGAAACGGCAGATACAAGATAAGCTGTGCGAATATTTACGATGATTATTCAATAAGAGTAAGAAAGTCCAGCGCAAAGGACAGCACTCCTCTGGAGGGCGCAGGCATTGCAAGATACGGAGTGATAACAGGTACTTCGGGAAGTCCCGAATTTGAGGCTCTTGTTCAGCAGAAGTGGAGCGAGCACGTTGACGGGTACATAGGCGCAGTGCAGAACGTTCGGACTCTTGAAACAGGCAATAAAAAGCTGCACGTCCTGACAACGGTGGATACGTCAAGACTTACGGCTGCAAAGGACAGCTATGCGGACTTTACCGCTATCCCCGGAATGGTCACGGAACTTACGGACGTAAACAGCATAGGACAGGATTTCAGTCAGCTTTACAGGATCGTTGACAGCAACGGAACAGCTACGGTCTACTACTTTATAGATCTGAGCATGACGAATGAGAACGGACGTATAACCTATCCCAGTGAGGTAGAAAATACCTTCGCATTCGTGGAAACAGCAGCGCCTGAGGGCTTTACGCTGACAAACAAGCTGCATATTGCGCAAAGAGGTAAAGTAAACAGCGGGGAAACGCTGTATGTAGATATATCCGATCCGATCGCAGAGGAGCTGCCAATGACAGGCGGCAGCGGAATGCTTTACATTATTCTTGCAGGAGCAGCAGTAATGCTGTTATCAACAGCGGCGGTAATAGTCCGCATAAAAAGGAAGGCAATCCTGCCTGAGCAGGGCCGATAATAGAAATCTAAGGCAGCTCTTTGTGAAGTGTTGTCTAAAAAACAGGAGGACGTTATATGAAAAAGTTAAAACGAATAGTTGGCGTGATACTCGCCGCTATGACCCTTGCAATGTGCCTTAGTATAAGCGCATTTGCAGCAGAAACACCCAAAGGAAAGATCACCATACAGAACAAAAAGAGTGAGACCCACGTTTCTATCAGAGACAAAGCGTATAAAGCGTATAAGGTTTTTGATCTTGTGCAGGACGATGCTCATGAAACTTACGCATATACTCTGAATGCAGCGTTTACAGGATTGTTCAGCGACAGCGGCTTTGCGGCGGTTTTCCCTGACGCAGAGGTAGACGAAACCAAAACATCGACGATTTACAATTTCGTAAGCAATCTTGACACAGCAAAGGATATTGAAACGTTTGCAAACTATGTATACAGTTTTGCAACGAAAACGGGCAGTACCATATCTCCGATAACTAAGACAGCAGCAGCAACAGCAGATTCAGATATCGAAACTGCCGTATTTGACGATCTTGAGCTTGGCTACTATCTTATCTACGGTGAGGGCTCTCCACTGGACAACAGCACAAAGACTGTAGTTACAGCCTGCGCTCTCGATACGACCACATGGACTCCTAACAAGAACGACCCGACCACAGGCGCATATGAGATCACTATCGACGTCAAGGTAGGCGTTCCCACAGTTGAAAAGAAGATCGTTCAGAATAAGGGAACTGCAACGGAAAATCTTGTTGACGCAGACTCCGCAAATATCGGCGATAAGGTCGATTTCCGTGTGACCTCAGAGGTACCGGATCTTACTGGATATACGGAATACACCTTTAAAATGACCGATACAATGAGCGAGGGACTTACATACAATAACGATATGGAAGTAAAGATCGGTACGGACAAGATCGAGAATCCTGCAACAGGTGACACGCTCTACACAGTTGTTTCCGACACAAACGCAGACACAGGCATAACGACCATAACAGTTACGTTCACCGATTTCTATAATCTGATAACCGAAAAGCCGTACGCTCAGGGAACGGCGATAACTTTCGATTATTCCGCAAACCTTAATAAGGACGCTGTGATCTCGCCTGATGCAAATCCCAATACTGCAAAGATCACATACAGCAACGATCCTCATACCGATACGACTAACGACTCTGCGGACGATACTGTAAATGTTTACACTTTCGAGCTTGATATTTTTAAATTTGCAAAAGACACCGATCCTAAGAAACCTCTCGAGGGAGCGGAGTTTGAAGTAAGAAAGAACGGCGCAACAGACCCTATCAAATTTGTCAAGGACGGAACAGCTTACCGTGTTGCGGACGTTACTGAAACGACAGGTACTGTCACAAAGGTAGTTTCGGACGCAAACGGAAACATCAGCATCATCGGTCTCGGCGCAGGAGACTATGCTCTTAAGGAAACAACTGCTCCAAAGGGCTACGATCTGCTCGAGGCGGATATTAATGTAAAGATAGAGCCTGAGTTTGTAAACGGTGCTTTGGATAAACTGACAGCTCCTGCAACGGGCGCATCGTATGCTCTTCTTGCTGATAATGCAGGTATCAGAACTGAGATAGAAAATACCACGGGTACACTGCTGCCAAGCACAGGCGGAATGGGTACGGTTCTTATCTATGTTGTCGGCGGACTTCTTATCGCAATAGCTGTTATAAGCGTTACAGCAAGACAAGTTGCAAGGAAAAAGCAGTAATTTTAATTGGACAATGGCGGTAGTATGAAAAGATTTCTTAAAAAGCATTGTTTTAACATAATAATGATGATAATATTTCTCTTAGGTATCGCCATTGTCGCATATCCTACCGTTAGTGATTACTGGAACTCCAAGGTGCAGTCCAGAGCGATCACCGATTACAGGAATACAGTGGACAGTACAGATAATTCAGAGCTTGAACGAATGAAAACAGCGGCAACGCTTTACAATCAGGCTCTGTACAGCAGTCAGCAGAGCGGAAAGCCTGTACCCGACGGCACAGCCGATTATGAGGACGTGCTCAATATCAACAAAGACGGTATCATGGGATATCTGGTTATCCCTACTATTGATGTTGAGCTTCCGATATACCACGGTACGGAGGAGAGTATCCTTCGTGTTGCCTCAGGGCATTCGCCGGCTTCATCCGTGCCTGTGGGCGGAGTAAATACCCACGCAGTGATATTGGGTCACAGAGGACTTCCGTCCGCAAGACTTTTCAACGATCTTGACCAGCTTGAAAAAGGGGATTATTTTGAGATACATATACTGAACGACATGCTGTGCTATGAGGTCAATGATATTAAGATAGTCGAACCCAAAGAGCTTGCCCAGCTGAGAATAATTGGCGGCGAGGACATCATAACGCTGGTGACCTGTACACCCTACGGAATAAATACGCACAGGTTGCTTGTCAATGGGAAAAGGGTCGAGACCACCGAGGTCGATCTGCTGATCTACTCCGAGGCACGCAGAATAAACAAAGCGTATGTAGCCATAGCTGTGGGTATCGTACTGTGGACATTGTCGATGGTAGTACTGCTTTACGTATCGTCGAAATACAAGACCCGCAGGCTGAGCCGTGAGGAGTATTTAAGACGCCGTGCAATACTGGATAAATATCAGAAGTAAGGAGGGGATAGCAATGAAGAAAAACGCCTCTTTAAAGTTAAATGCAATAATAACGGCGTTTGTAACGTTATGCTTATTTTTTTCATCGTTACCTGCGTCGGCGGAGGACGACAGCGTTTATATAACAATTCTGCTGACCGACCCTCAGAAGGATATAACGGCAGGCGGCGTTGAGGTATCAATGTACAAGTTAGCAGACTTCACCGACTATATGAAACGCGAATTTACTCCGGCAGAGGAGTTTGAGCCTATAATATCACAGCTTGATTTTTCCACTTCCGAAAAGGGCTTTACTATGGAAAACGCAGAGGCTGTACTTAGCTTTATACAGGAGAACAATATTCCTGCGGCTTCGGTTTTGGTGTCCGACGAAAACGGCATTGCGGATTTCGGAGAAGTTGAAAAGGGTATATACCTTATTGATGCGTCAGGCAGCGAAAAATATATGATAAGACCCTTTCTGGTGGAGGCTCCGCTTTATGAGGACGGACAGTATTACAATAAAGTAAAGGCGTCTCCGAAGTTTCTGACCGTGAACGACGATTCAAGCGAGCCGGACAGTACGCCTGATTCCTCTGTAAGTGATTCGTCAAAGCCTGATGACAGCAGTAATCCGCCCGATCAAGGAGAAAAAATTCCTCAGACGGGTCAGCTCAAATGGCCTGTTCCCGTACTTGCGATCGCCGGTATTACACTGATAGTCATAGGGTATGCTGACCGTTGCTTCAGAAAACGCAATGAAGATTAGCCGCAGCGGAGTTCTGATCGCACTGGGGATAGTATTTCTTTTATCAAGCGCAGTTCTTGAAACGGTAAATATGAGTATCGACCGCAGGGCGAAAGAGAAGTCAGAACATATTGTCAGCGAACTCAGAGATCGTATGACTGAAATCCCTGCTGATAGCTCATTTCCCGATATATCCGGTAATAACAGTGCTGATGAAGAAACAAGTGAAGATTTTATCATTGTTGATGATGAGAGATACTGCGGTATACTTACAATACCTGAGATCGGAGTTGAGCTGCCAGTATCATATGGGTATTCCTACGATCAGATGTCTGAAAGCCTATGCCGATACAGCGGCAGCCTAGAGACTGATGATATGATAATCTGCGGACACAATTACAGATCCTTTCTTCAGGATCTTGACCAGGTAAACGAGGGTGACAGTATTTTCTTCACAGATCACAGGGGAGTAAGCTATGAGTTTGCCGTCAATGAGATACAGCTTATCGGCGGTTACGAACACCGTAAGCTCCTTGAGGGCGGTTCGGACTGGGATCTGTCTTTATTCACCTGCAATTACAGCGGCTATTACAGGTATGTGCTGAGATGCAGGATTTTGAAGTGAGGATTGAGGTCTATATTTAGATAACAGCCTGCTTGTTTGAATTGCCCCCCAAAAGTTAGACAAAGTTTAAGAAGAAAACTTATGCAAAGCGACTAAGAGAGATCTTGGTCGCTTTTGTCGTGCAGCTAAAAGCCTGAATTTAATGGGGGACATACCATATTTATCCCGTGAAGAATTTCCTTGTCGTGATAGGCAAGCAGAATGATACATCAAAATAGCACATAAACCGATCAAGATACCGCAAGACGTCCGGCGTATCAGTATGCTATAATAAACGCACAACAATACAAAACAAAAGGCGGTATCTATATGAAAACCATTTATGTCACGGATCACGGAGTTATCCCCGACAGTAATTCCGTGCAGACTGAGAAGCTCCAGTCGGTTATTGACCTTGCGGAAAAATCAGGCGCAGAGGTATGCTTTCCTGCGGGAGTGTATGTTACGGGAACGCTTGATCTTCATTCCGTATCTGTAAGGCTAGAGAGGAATGCCGTACTCAGAGCAAGTGAAGATCTGTCGGACTATCGCTCAAACGGATATTTTCACAACGAAATGGGAGATACTCTTTCGCTGCTGTACAGTATGAACGCTGACGGCATAAGGCTTTACGGCGAGGGTACCATAGACCTGCGGGGAGACAGCTTTTATGATAAGAACAAACCTGCGCTTCCCGAAGCTGCACTGACGGAGGAACAGATAGCAGAATGTCCCTACACCTGCACGGGAAGACCAAATCAACCTATCTTCTTTTATCGTGCAAAAAATATTACCGTAAGCGGGATAACGATCCTAAATGCTCCTTGCTGGACAATGAGCTTTATCGAATCGGAAAATGTCCGTGTGACCGACGTTACGGTAAAGGGTCACCCAAATGTCCCCAACAATGACGGAATGCATTTTTGCAGCTGCAACGGAGTGTTAATTCGGGGCTGCAATATAGATACGGCGGACGACTGTATTGCTCTTTCCGCAATAACAGACTGGAACAAGCCCTGTGAAAATGTAGTTATATCCGATTGTATGATGAGAAGCTTTTCCAAAGCGCTCAGTATCGGTTATATGCATAGTATCGTCAGAAATGTGACTATAACAAACTGTACCATTCGGGACAGCAACAGAGGCATTTGTATCATGGCAAGCAAAGGCTCGGGCATAGTCGAAAACATCACCGTATCAAATATGGTTATCGATACAAGAGTCCGTGCGGGGAACTGGTGGGGCAACGGCGAACCGATATTCATTATGACGACCTACCACCATAATTATGTTGACGCTGTCCCGAGGACTGATGTAAAATACAGTGTGAGAAATATTATTTTCAGCGGGATTGTCTGCCATTCGGAAAACGCTGTGGGACTTATTGGCGTGGACAAAAATATAACCGATATTATTTTCAGAGATGTTATCGTTCATCTCAAGGAAAGCGACAATATAATGCTCAAGGGCAGGATATTTGACGTTGCTCCCTCAGAGCCTGTGGACATAATACCGAACGACGGAAAAAGCTATATTCTGGTTTCACGGAATGTTGAAAAGCTCACTCTTTCAAACGTATACGGCTATGGAGCAGATGGCGGACAGGGCGTTATTTCGGAATTTTAGGACTTAATTGTCCGTATGATTTTTGACAAACTGCTTAGGCGAACAGCCGTAAGTCTTTTTGAAAATATGATAAAAGTGACTGAGGTTGCCAAATCCACACATAAAGCAGATGTCGATTATATCGTATTTGCATTCCAGCAGCAGTTCTGCCGCATAGTTCAGACGGCGGAGATTAATGAACTCGGTAGGGGTCATATCCAGATATTTTCTGAATTCCCTTGTGAGATGTTCCTGCGTTGTGCCGGAAAGCTCTGTAAGCCTTGGCAGACCTTCGATGAAATTTTCCTTTTCGCTCATAGCGTCGATAAGCTCACGTATACGGTTTGGGATAGACTTCATCTGAATATCGTTTCCATACGATAATAGCCTGTGAAGTATAAAGGGCAGGATACCTTTGAAATAAAGTCTGCGTTCCTCGGGAGCGGTGCGCTTTTCCATACGGAGCAGCTTGCGGCTTATGTCCGAAAAGTCATAGCCATCAAGTACGATGTGGGGAGGAAGCTTTTCATCTGTAAATACCTTTGGCGGAAGTCCCATGTATTCGCATACGGAATTGAATATCGGCACAAGAAAACCAATAGATACAAGTTCAAAATCATGTCGGTTAAAGGCTTTATAGCTGTGAATATCATCAGGACGGATAAGAACCAGCGAGCCTTTTTGAAGTAACTGATTTTCGCCGTTTATGCAATGGATAGCTTTTCCGTTAAGGACAAAAAATATCTCAAAAAAATCCAGATGACCGTGCATAGGATATGTTTCGGCAACGCTGAATTGTCTGAGAAATCCCACGCCTGCCGTTCTGTCCCTGTCGGGAAGACTTAGTTTTATAACGTCCGTTTTTACCGCCTCGTTCCGTTCTATGGTAAAAATATTATAACATAAAAACCGGTCTTTTTCAAGCAAAGGAGCTGATAAGTTATGAAAAGAATACTTGCTGCAATGACCGCTATTGTCCTGACAGCCGGAATGCTGTCAGCCTGCGGAACGCAGTCCGCCGGAACCTCATCATCACAGATGACGAAAAACAGTACAGAGAAAGGATCTGAAATTGTTATGGAAGATAATTATAACGTATTGCAAACAATAACGATACTGGGTATGGACAGACCCGATGGCGAAAATATCGGGGAGACCCACGAATCGGAGGATATATCGCCTTTCAGGTATATTACCCTGACCTCGGCAAATTCTATGATAAATCTGCGTGGCTGGGCAGCGACAGATCTGTCGGCTTATGTGCCTAACGGAATTGTCAGATTTGAAGTCAAGGGCGATCCTGACAGCATATTCGATATAGGATTTGAAGAGTTTACAAACGGAATGAGCGTTATTTCTAAGATCAGCAGTGACGGGATAATTTCCGTTACCGGGGAGTGGACAAGCGTTGAGATACCCGTAAAAGCTATTATGGAGGAAAGTGGGAACAGCCTTTTGCACGCAAGAAAATTCCTTATAGGTTCGGCACAGGGCGAGGTCAGTGTGCGGAACATCACGCTTGAATCTCCCGACAAGGAGCAAAGCTTTCCCGAAATAAAGGTCAATCAGATCGGATATAAGACAGACGGAAGCAAACGTGCCCTTGTAACAGGCTTTCCCGATGAACTGAAAGCAAACGAGGGCGATGCTTTCGAGGTCGTTGATAAAAACAGCGGAGAAACGGTTTACGAGGGCAAGCTTGATCTTGTTGAGGAATACGATATGATCTACTCAGGGGAAAAAATGCTGAGTGCGGATTTCAGCGAATTTAACTCCGAGGGAAGATATTTTATCAGACTTAAAGACAATGTGGACATAGAGGCTTCGCCGTCCTTTGACATTTCGGACAATGTTTATGAGGAGCTTCTGAAAAACACCATGAGATATTTCTACTATCAGCGTGCAAACTGCGATATAACCGAAGAATTCGGCGGAGAATTTACACGAGGTGATGAAACTCCCAAGGATTTTGATGCACCGCTTTCTTCGGACAGAAATGTTTCTATAGACGTATCGGGCGGCTGGTACGATGCCGGAGATGTGGGAAAATATGTTGCTCCCGGAGCAACGGCGGTCAACACGCTTATGTGGGCGTATAAAATGTTCCCTGACAGGTTCAGCGACGGTCAGAATAACATTCCCGAAAGTGGCAACGGCATTCCCGACATTCTGGACGAAATAAAGTATGAGCTTGATTTTATCTTAAAAATGCAGGACAAGGACAGCGGCGGATTTTATCTCAAGGTCAAATCTCAGAGCGAACGTGATGAGGACGGCGACAGGACTGTATGGCAGGGTGACGGTGATAAATGCCTTACCAATGCCACAGCCGACTGTACTGCGGTACTTGCTTTCGGTTCGACGATATTCAGAGATTTTGACAAGACTTATGCCGATACTCTGATTTCCGCCGCAAAAAAAGGGTGGGATTACATAGATAAAAATCCTGATGTTTATACGGTCACAAACTATTCGGGAAGCGACAACAACAGCTCGCTGTTCTGGGCTTGCGCTTGTATGTATTACGCAACGGGCGAAAGCCGGTACAATGATTATTTCAAGGAACACGCAGAGGAAAATCACGGCTACATGAAAAACGGTTCCTACTGTCACAGCGTCAGCAGTATGGCGATATACGGATATTTCACCTATATGCTCTGCGACAATAAGGACGATGCTCTGGCAGCCGAGATTGCCGAAAAATACGATAGCTGGAAAACCGGCATTCTTAAAAAGTATGACGACAATCCCTGGAACATTTCCATTGACAGCAACAGCTTCTGGTGGGGAAGCTTTAACATAATTCTCGGAAATGCACAGGATATGTACATCGGAGATAAGGTTTTCGGACTGTCTACAGATGACAGCGAGAAAATATCCCGTGATGCGTCGGACTTCATTCTCGGTGTAAACGCAATGCGTAAATGCTACATCACAGGCATGGGTGAGGACAGTATAAGCTGCACCTTCTCAAATTTCTGGGGCAAGCTGCCGAAAGGCTATATGCCGGGAGGAATAAATAATCAGAATGGGAATATTATTTCACGTTTTCCCATAAAAAGCTATGCAGACGAGCCTGCCGACTGGTTTACCAATGAGAACGCAATATACTGGAATGCGGTAATGGTGTTCAATACTGCTATGAACGGTTAAAATAATTGTGGATATTTAATGAAAAATGAGCTGTTGCACATCGCAGCAGCTCATTAATTATTTGTATGTGTCAGATCTCGTATTTGAGAATAACAGCCGGATCTTATCTGCGCTTTTTAATGGCAATGATCGCAGCTGTCAATACTGCCAATGCGGAAAAACCTGCCGTTGCTCCCGTGTTGGGATTGTCTGTCGAGGAATTGTTTGCGGAAGAAGCTTTGCTGCTCGATGCAGAGGAGGTGTTCCTGCTGCTTTCCGTGTCAGCTATGCTTTCAGAGGAAGTCTCGGCAGCTGAGCTTTCCGTCTCTGAACTTACGTCGCTTACATCACTTACGTCGGAGCTTTCCTGCTCTGAAGAGCTCTGGCTCTCATCGGGAACGGTATAGTCGGAAAAATCAGGCAGCTCGTCCAGAGTAATGACAAGCTCGCTGTTGTAAACGTTTTTCAGATTATGCTTGTTATTGCCTGTAATATGCTGGGTGTGCCATACCATGAACCACGACCAGATGTCGCCGTCCTTTTCAAACTGTGAAACGACAGGAACGTTTCCGCACTCATGGAAAGCAAGGGGCTTGTCTGTGATCTTTATCAGCTTGTTCCAGGCATTTTTATTGGTGGAATTGTCGTAGGTGTCTGAACCGACAACATCGCAGTATTCGTCGCCCGGGTACCAGCCGTTCTTGACTTCTCCCGAGTAGCCCAGCACCCAGATAAGATTGTCAAGACCGTACTCATTGGTAAACTTATCGTACATCAGCTGCCACAGCTTGATAAAATTCTCAGAGCCGCCCTTGCCCCACCAGAACCACTGCCCGTCAAACTCGTGGAAGGGTCGCCAAAGTACGGTAACACCTGCGTCTTCAAGCTCCTGCAAAGCCTTTGCAGCATTGTCCCAGCTTGCCATCATTGAGTTATACTCGTCTGTGCCCTCGGTAAGCAGCTTGCTGTAATCGGGATTGTCTCCCAGCGACTCGGTATAGCCCTTTCCGTTTACGCCCGTATGCCAGCAGATCGTTACAAGTCCGCCCTTTTCGTCCCATGCCTTTGCACGCTCCACAACTCCGTCAAAGTCATCGTTCATAAAGTCAAGACCACGCATTGCGGGAAGCTTGCCGGTAGTATCCTCAATGTAGTCCATTTCGTAATCGGGGGAACCCATCCAAGTGGATTCCTGCTGGCAGGAAAGCATGGTCTTGCCGAAATTCTCGCATATATAGTCGTATATCCTACGAGTGTTTTCATCCGCATTGGGATTTGACAGCTGATACTTGCTCTGATATCCGCTGTCAGATGACGCCGTCTGCACGGTATTATCGTTCTGTGCAAATACAGTGGTTGCTCCCATTGCAGTAACCGTTATTGCTGCAGCGCACACTGCTGCAAGTGTTTTTGATCTTTTCATGTAAATCTCACCCTTTATATTATTAATAATTTTTGTTCTCGTTATCGTATACATTATATCATGTTTGAAGATAAAATGCAAGAAACAAGCTAATATTTTCAGGGAAATCAATTTTAACGATCAAACATTTTAATTATAACAAAACATCGTACTTTTGCCAAGAGTGCATAAGCCTGTGTTATCCTTTCCCCGCCGTACGGCGGGGAAAGGATAACACATATATACAAAGTTTTTGCTCGGTATTTTGAAAATTGATTTCCGTGAAATATTTTTGGTTTTCCTTACAGTCAGCTCTCGTTTCCTTTAAAGATCATTCGCATAAAATTATACAAATGCGGCGTTACGCTGCTTGCGTCGTGACCTGTTTTGGACATTGTATGCCACAAATGCTCAGTGCCGTTATTGGTAAGCATACTGTGATATGCAGAGGGAAAGCTTCCTACTACTCCGTCATTATCGGCAGCGCTAAGAAGCAGCAGATAAGGCGCATTTTCTTTAAAACAGAACTCGTCCTCTTCCAGATTATACGGATAGCCCGTACCGTTTACAACTCCCGGAGCAGTACATACCGAACCGATATATCCGAACTTATCGGGGTATGTAAATCCAATATACAGAGCCTCTCTTGCTCCCATTGAAAATCCCGTTATCGCCGTGTTTTCACGTCCCTTGGCAACAGAGAAATTCTCCTCAATAAAAGGCATAAGGTCGGTTGTCAGGTCGTTGATAAAATTGTCATAAGCCAGAGTGTTTTCGGTATCCATTCCCGTACATTTAGGAATATCCTTGCTGCAAAAAATGTATGGGCAGACAACGATCATCTCCTCTGCCTTTCCGTCGGCAGCAAGGTTGTTCAACATGACGCTTATATGCACATTGTCCCTTGCCATCCAGTCCTCGCTGTCATAATATCCGTGAAGAATGTACAGTACCGGGTACTTCTTATCCTTGGAATAGTCCGGAGGCAGCAGGACATTTACAGGCGTGTCACGCTCCGCTGTATTCGAGTAGTAATAATACTTGTCAAAGTACGGGTATTCTGCACCGTCACGTTCTTCAAGTATTTCGTCGGGCGGAGCTTCCTCTATCATGTCGCTGCATTTTTCCATGTACGATACCGTCTCGACAGGTTTTTCGGCAACGGTGTCGGTTGACGAGATTGCCGCCTTACTGCTGCTGTCCGTGGAATTTCCGCAGCCTGCAAGTGCGGCTGTTACTATCAGTGATGTAATAAATGCCAAACTCCTATATGCTTTCATGCTGACACCTCCATGGATCATACATATATGATATCATTTCCGGCTGACTTTTTCAATCGTAAATTTTTCAGTTTTGACAAATGAAAAATATTCAAAAAATAAAAGTAAGTTATGATAATTTGCAGTGTTTTGCGTGATATTCCCAGAAATAATGTTAAATTCACAAAATCATTGACATTTACTTTTCAAAACTGTATACTTGTATAGGAGGCGATAATATGAAACTTGAGCAGAGCATTTATCCGTACAATCCTGAGGTGAAGGATCTTCCGTTTTATCTTACAGGCATTGGAGGAAGCGAGTATCAGGGACATATTGTCAGACCCGAGGGCTATGAATGGCACCAGATACTTTTCTGTGCGGAGGGAAAGGGAGTATTGAAATACGGCGATGAAACAGCAGAAATAACCAAGGGCAATTACTTCTTTTTGCCGAAAGGTCAGTCCCATGAGTATTATCCAAAGAATAATCGGTGGGACGTTCGCTGGATAGCCTTTGACGGCAATGGATGCGTTGATGTTTTTACCCATTTCGGAATGACTAAGCCTACAATAGTCGGTATGGGAGAAGATATGGTAATGGAGGATATTTTCGACAGGATGTTATTCTCCCAGATAAACGATGTGCTTTACTGCGGATATATCTGTTCGGGACTGGTATACGATTATATCATCGAATTTCACCGCCTTATGAACGCAGAGGTTGACAGCACAAGAAGCAGGAGACTAACCATGCTGCTGCCTGCTTTGCAATATATGCACGATAATTTCAGAGAAGATTTTTCACTTGCATTACTTGCAGGGCTGTTAGGCGTAACGCCGCAGCATTTCTGCCGTATATTCCGTGAAACGCTTAATATGCGTCCGAATGATTTCCTCACGGAAAGACGGCTTGACGAGGCAAAGCGGCTCATTTGTGAGAGCAAAAAATCTCTGGCGGAGATCGCTGTGCTTTCCGGGTTCCGTGACGCAAGCTATTTCAGTACGGTTTTCAAGAAGAAAGAGGGCGTTTCTCCGGTTGAGTACAGGAAGAAGCACAGCAGGGGAGGTAATTGATCTTTAAATGTCAAAGGCAATACCGCACACAATTGTTGTGCGGTATTGCCCTAATTTTCACTTAGAACGACAATTAATCCTGCTTTATTACATTCATCCTGACCAGTATCTGCTTGTCATTGAAGATAGGATTATCCGAACCCACTCCGATGAAATCCTTGCCGAACATATCAAACATATTGCCTGATAGCGTGAATGGCGGCAGTTTTCCGAGAATATTTTCACCGTCCGAAAGCAGTGCGAGATGGACGGGCATAACGTACTCACCCTTGTCGTTGAATCCTCCTCCGCTGTACTGCACGGGGATTATTGAAAGCCTGCCGTCAAGCAGCTCTTTCACGGTTTTTTCGCTCCGCCGGATCCTTGCATTGAGCCAGCCGATAGACGGAATATCGGTGTAGTTGCCGCCTGCGTTTGCCGTGTGGGGTACGCCGTATTTCTTCGCCGTACGCTTGTCCGAATAGCCTGAAAGCACTACGCCGTTTTCGATAAACACTCGCTTATCGTCAGGAATAACACATCCCTCGCCGTCCCAGAAGGTGTTGTGCCAGCATTCCTCGTCCGAAACGTCGTGCAGTAATGTAAAACTGTCTGCAAACACCTTTTGTCCTACCTTGCCCGACAGCAGAGATGTGCCGAGCGCAATTTTCTCCGCATTGAGCGACTCGATAAGCTTCTCTGTGTAATCGTAATACTGCTTTTGCACGATTATTTCTTCGGGCAGCTCGACCTCTTTTTCAAAGCTTCCAAGATAATGCGCCGCCATTTTATACAGCTTCTCGGGCTTGAAATCACGGTCGCCCAAGCTGAACCAGCCGTCGGAAATGTCCTTGCTGTCAATATGCTTAAAACAAATATTTGCGTCAACGTTGCAGTCAATGTTCTGATAGTCCAGTCCGTTTTCGTTCACCCAATGCTCGTCGTTATGATACTGATAAAAGCCTCCCGAGAGGATAAAATTCGGGTATTTTTCACTAAGGTGCGAAAGGCAGGTGCGTGCCAAGTCCATAAGCTCCTTGTCTGTCAGAACGCGCTCGCACTTGTTACGGCTGCGAACACCCGATTCGGGCTGATACGGATAAGGTCTTTTCAGAGAAAGATTTTCACGCGCCCTTGAAAAGCCCTCATCATCGCTCATCTCGCCCTTTTGATAATGCACACCCAGAAAGCCGTTTTCGTAAACCCGGAATGATTGATCGAGAGAATCAATCTTGTTAAACGATTTGACGGTATTTTCCTCAAATTTAATTTCCGATTGAACACTATGGTATGTATATTTTTCTTTCATGCTGTCTCCTCCTTAATTTACCGTCAGCGATTTGACCCGAATGGTGGGACCGCCTGCCGAAACTGACACAGTCTGACCGTTCTTGCCGCAGAAATAGCTGTCGAAAAGCTCAAAATCGTCGCCAACAGCATCAATGTCAAACAGCGTTTTGAACACGCTGCCCGTCACTACATTCGCCCTTATCGGCTCTGCAAGCTTGCCGTCACGGATACGGTAACAGATGCTCGGCTGCATTGTAAATGTTGACTGCCCCGTACCGTAGTTTACGCAGTAAACATAAATTCCGTCCTCCACTTCGGAGATCATCTGCTCGACATTGTCGCTGCCGCCCTGCATATATGTGTTAGTCATTCGCACCATCGGCATACATTGATAGCTCTGCGCACGGCAGTTGCCTGTGATCTCCTCGCCCAGCACCGCCGCCGAATGTGCGTCGTGAAGTCTGCCTGTAAGCACTCCGTTTTTGATCAGCCACGTTTCACGGGCTTTGCTGCCCTCGTCATCATACGGTGTGTAACCGTGATTTGGCATATCTCCGCTGTCGCAGATCGAAACCTTTTCATTGCCGACAGTCTTGCCCATGATCCATTCGTCACGCAGAGTTTTGTCATTCAGCATAAAATCCGCTTCGCTTTTGTGACCGAAGCTCTCGTGAGTAAACATCGCCGTAACCACAGGCGCAAGCACACAGGTGTAGTCGCCCGGCGTAACGTCAACGGCATTTCTCGCAAAGTCGAGCGTCCTGTCACGCTCCGCAATGATCTCCTGCGAAAGGTTCTTGATACTGCCAAGATCCATTTTGCGCTGACTCTTTCCGCCGCTCGTTGTCACACCGTTTACCGTGATCTGAAAGTATATACCGGCCGCGCAAGCCTGTTTGTCCTGCGTAATAGCCGCACCCTTGCTCGAATAAAACCGTTTGACCGTGTGAGTATCGTTATAAAATGCGTCCCAGCTGTTGATCTCGGGAATGCTGTCGTCAACGCAGTCGGCGATCAGTCCCTCGAGCAGCTGCATTTTCTGCTCTCTGCCGACCTTTCGCAGGTCGTTTTCTCCGTCGTAGATAAGCACTTCCGCACGGTTGACCTCGAAATTTTTCACCATAGGGTCATTCAGAATATCGGGATTCGGCTTTGCAAGTCCTGCCAGATCGTCAAGCTCCTGCTGGATTGCCGAAAGGTCGTTTGTCACGCTCGAATACCACATCTCGCCGTCGTAAACTCGCACGATCGCACCCGTGACCGAAACACTCGTATTGTTCTCGACCTCGCCGTTTTTGATATAAATGTTCGATTGTACATTTTCATTGATACGTACATCGGCATAGAGATCCTTTGGAAATCTGTACATTTTTATTCTCCCCCTTATTGATTTGTTTTTTTGAAGGTTTCTTTTATTATACCATAAAAGCATAACAAGTGCAACCATAAAAAGAACAAAAACCGACAATAAAGTTGCTTTTACCGGCGGTTTTGTATCCTAAACATATTTTAATAAAATTCCATAAATAATCTCCAAAAAGATGATTTAAACATAAGAAAATGCTAATAAAGTACAAGAACGGGGCGGTTAAACTTCGTTCTTTTTTGAAATTAAATATTTATTTTAATCGGGATTGTTTGTTCTATCTGATTTATTATCGGGGTATAAATATCGGTATTGATTTCCGGTGTTTCTATTGAAACAATAAGCGAATAACGTATTTTTTAATTGCTTTTCCCTAGATATTTACGTTCTTTCCACCAGCCGATTACAGGGAATACTGAAATATAATTTGCCTCTGCCAAATCTGCAGCAGTAGTTTCACAAAATCTGAATGGATAGAACCAACGTCTCTGTTGTTCGTACCTAGAAACCAGTCTCTACTTGAACCGTCGCCTGTTTAATAAGTGAATTTATTAAATTACAATTCACACAAACAAAAACCTCCGCATTAATAAACTACGGAGGTTTTATAAGCATAATTTACACATTAACCCAGACCTGAAGCTTTAAATCACTTCATTGGTTCTTCTGTAAGTACGATACCAGTGATTTCCGGTAGGCTTTTGCCTCCCCAAACCCGATTTCGCACTCGCATAAGGGTATTGTCAGTTTTCGCTTACTTTGAGTTGATCGCAGCCTGTGCAGCAGCAAGTCTTGCGATCGGAACTCTGAACGGTGAGCAAGATACATAGTCGAGACCGATCTTGTGGCAGAACTCTACAGATGTAGGATCTCCGCCGTGCTCGCCGCAAATACCTACATGAAGCTTCGGATTTACGGGCTTGCCAAGCTTGATAGCCATTTCCATAAGCTTACCTACGCCAGTCTGGTCAAGCTTTGCAAACGGATCGTTTTCATAGATCTTTGCATCGTAGTAAGCGTTCAGGAACTTACCTGCGTCGTCTCTGGAGAAACCGAATGTCATCTGTGTAAGGTCGTTTGTACCGAAGCAGAAGAAGTCAGCTTCCTTAGCGATCTCATCAGCTGTAAGAGCAGCTCTCGGGATCTCGATCATTGTACCTACCTCATACTTAAGGTCAGAACCTGCCTCTGCGATTACAGCGTCAGCAGTCTCAACAACTACCTTCTTAACGTACTTAAGCTCCTTAACGTCGCCAACCAGAGGGATCATGATCTCAGGCTCAACTGTCCAGTCCGGATGAGCAGCTTTAACGTTGATAGCAGCCTTGATAACAGCCTTTGTCTGCATCTTTGCGATCTCAGGATATGTTACTGCAAGACGGCATCCACGGTGACCCATCATAGGATTGAACTCGTGGAGGGAAGCGATGATAGCCTTGATGTCCTCAACGCTCTTGCCCTGTGCCTTAGCCAGAGCTGCAATGTCAGCTTCCTCAGTAGGAACGAATTCGTGAAGCGGGGGATCGAGGAATCTGATAGTTACAGGATTTCCTTCAAGAGCCTCGTACAGAGCCTCAAAGTCGCCCTGCTGCATAGGCTCGATCTTAGCGAGAGCAGCCTCTCTCTCTTCAACTGTATCAGAGCAGATCATCTCTCTGAAAGCAGCGATCCTGTCGGGATCGAAGAACATATGCTCTGTACGGCAAAGTCCGATACCCTCAGCGCCAAGCTCTCTTGCCTTCTTAGCGTCGGCAGGAGTATCAGCGTTTGTTCTTACCTTAAGAGTTCTGTACTTGTCAGCCCAAGCCATAACTCTGCCGAAAGTACCTGCGATAGTTGCGTCAACGGTCTTGATAACGCCGTCATAGATGTTACCTGTAGAACCGTCTATAGAGATGTAGTCGCCCTCAACAAATGTCTTGCCTGCAAGGGTGAACTTCTTGTTCTCCTCGTCCATGTTGATGTCTCCGCAGCCGGATACGCAGCAGGTACCCATTCCACGTGCAACAACGGCAGCGTGAGAGGTCATGCCTCCACGAACGGTAAGGATACCCTGTGAAGCCTTCATTCCTGTAATATCCTCAGGAGATGTCTCAAGTCTTACAAGTACTACCTTCTCGCCCTTTGCAGCCCATGCTTCAGCGTCATCGGCTGTAAATACGATCTTTCCGCAAGCAGCTCCGGGAGAAGCGCCAAGACCCTTTCCGATAGGTGTAGCAGCCTTAAGCTCAGCAGCGTCGAACTGAGGGTGAAGAAGTGTATCAAGGTTACGGGGATCGATCATTGCAACAGCCTCTTCCTCTGTCTTGTGACCCTCGTCAACCAGGTCGCAGGCGATCTGGAGAGCAGCCTGAGCCGTTCTCTTACCGTTACGGCACTGGAGCATATAAAGCTTCTTGTTCTCAACGGTGAACTCCATATCCTGCATATCGTGATAGTGATTTTCAAGAATATCGCAAACCTTTACGAACTCCTCATAAGCCTCGGGGAACTCCTGCTCCATCTGAGCGATAGGCATAGGAGTACGAACTCCGGCAACTACGTCCTCGCCCTGAGCGTTCTTAAGGAACTCACCCATGAGCTTCTTTTCGCCTGTAGCAGGGTCACGGGTAAATGCAACGCCTGTACCGGACTCTTCATTAAGGTTACCGAATACCATAGGCATTACGTTAACGGCAGTACCCCATGAATAAGGAATATCGTTGTCACGGCGGTATACGTTAGCTCTCGGGTTGTCCCAAGATCTGAATACAGCCTCGATAGCGAGCTTGAGCTGTACAACAGGATCAGACGGGAAGTCTTCGCCCAGCTGATTCTTGTACTCAGCCTTGAACTGCTCTGCAAGAGTCTTGAGGTCAGCAGCGGTAAGGTCAACGTCATACTTAACGCCCTTTTCTTCCTTCATCTTGTCGATGAGCTGCTCAAAGTACTTCTTGCCGACTTCCATAACAACGTCGGAGAACATCTGGATGAAACGTCTGTAAGAGTCGTAAACGAAACGCTCGAACTTAGGATCGGGGTTTCCTGCGATCATAGCGGCAACAACGTCATCGTTAAGACCGAGGTTAAGGATAGTATCCATCATGCCGGGCATTGAAGCTCTTGCGCCGGAACGAACGGAAACCAGAAGAGGATTCTTAAGATCGCCGAATTTCTTTCCGTTGATCTCCTCCATCTTGGCTACGCCTTCCATAGCCTGAGCCATTATTTCGTCGTTGATTTTACGACCGTCCTCGTAATACTGTGTGCAGGCTTCTGTAGTAATAGTGAAGCCCTGGGGTACGGGGAGACCGATGCTTGTCATTTCAGCAAGGTTAGCGCCCTTACCGCCAAGCAGATTACGCATGGTCATGTCGCCCTCGTCAAACATATAAACCCATTTGTTTGCCATTTAGATATACCTCCAAATATAAATTTTTAGAATTCCGCACATTCTTAAACGTCATCAGACCGACAATGGGAGCCTTTGTGACCGAACATACGGTAACAATAATATTATAACAGATTTCGAAAAAAATTACTATACTTTTAGCCACATTTTTCATGCGAATTTTTATACAATTTTTCTTCTAAATTTATGTGCAGTTTTCACAAATTGCCGTAAGCAGATATTTGTCTACAGCGTAAAATTGCAGCATAATTACTTTCGACTTGATTTTTCGTTTAAAAGATGTTATAATACAAAAATACAGACTATCGGAATATTTAAGGCAATACCGCACGACCAAGTGTAAGTATTGATTAAAACCAACGGATTTGTGAGGAAATTATGGAATTAAAAGATCAGAAGCCTCCGAAGGAGCTTGAACCGATCATCGATTACGAGGATTGTACGGATTATGTGCCCAGCTCGGTACAGCTTGAATACGAGGAAAATATCCGCAGACGTATGAAGGCAAGAAGGCGTGCTGCGGAACGCAGAAGGGTCAACCGCAACCGTACCATTGCTCTCATACTTCTTCTTATCATTATTTTTGTTATTGTAAGGAGCTGCACCAAGGGCAGCGGAGAAAATGATAAAGAAAAGGATCAGACCTCGTCGGTTTCTCAGTCTGAACCGGATAAGCACAACGATGTCAGGGACAGTTCAGCCGGAAAAGACAAAAACGGCGGTTCGGTAAGGTCTGCCGAAGAGCATAAGATAGAGCAGTCGAACGGAATGACCTTTGTGGACGGCATACTTATAGTAAACAAGACCTACTCCCTTCCGGCGGATTATGATCCGGGAGTAAGCGCAGCGGCTCAGAATGCTTTTGACGAAATGTCGTCGGACGCTATGAACGACGGGATCTATCTGTTTGTAAATTCCGGCTACCGGAGCTATGCCGAACAGGTAGAGCTGTACGACGGATACGCCTATGAACGGGGAGTTGATGAGGCAGACAAGGTCTCCTCCCGTCCGGGACATTCAGAGCACCAGACAGGGCTTACCTTTGATGTGAACAGTACGGAGTTTTCCTTTGAGGATACCGCAGAGGCAAAGTGGCTTGCGGCACACTGCTCGGATTACGGCTTTATAATACGCTATCCAAAGGGCAAGGAGGATATAACAGGCTATGCCTACGAGCCGTGGCACATAAGGTATCTTGGGGTAGAAAATGCAAAGGCAGTTGAGGAAAGCGGCCTTTGTCTTGAGGAATATCTCGGTATAACCTCCGATTATGCCGATGCGGAAAACACATACAGCTATGATGGAGATACTACCGGCGCAGAAGGGCAGGATCCTGATAACAGCGCTTACAGCTCAGATTACGGCGATGAAAACGGCGGCAATGACGGTTACGGTTACGGATATGTAAACGGATAAAAAATGCAGGGATCAGCTTGTTGGCAGTCCCTGCATTTTTATGTTTATTTTGTTTCTTCAAATATCGCCTTTTATGGGAAGCACGGAATCTTTTATTACAAGATCACCCTCTATGGTCCTCATTCTGTAAGCCGCATTGGGATCGGATATCCTTAAAAGCAGCGTCTGCACAGCCAGATCAGCCATGTACTCGGCGTCAACGTTTATGGTAGTTATAGTAGGATCGGATACCTCGGAGATCAGATAGTTGTCGTAGCCGACTATGGAAATATCCTCCGGCACGGAATATCCTCTTGCCCTGAGCTGTTTTATTGCATGGAAAGCCGCTTCGTCGCAGTTGCAGACAAATGCCGTCGGCATATTCTCGGGGAAGCTCATCTGAATGAAGTCACGCTTGTCTCTGTCGTCTATCAGCCAGTCCTCTCTGATCTCCAGACCGTTTTCAATAAGCGCCTTGAGATAACCCATATATCTGTCAAAAATACTGGACGTCGCAAAACGTGAGCCTATAAAGCCTATACGCCTGTGACCCATGCTTATAAGATATGATGTGAGCTTGTATCCTCCGTTATAGCCGTTTGTTACAATGGAGTCCACTTTAAGCCCTGGAATGTAGTAGTCGAGAAGGATAAGGTTATCAACGTTCTCCGCAAGCATCTGCGCATAGCTGTCCGAAAGCTGTCCGAGGGAGATCAGTGCCCCGATCTTTTTGTCGGTTATAAAATTCGGCATGACCATATTGTCCTCGTCGCTCTGCTCGAGGTTTTCGATTATGCAGTATAGGTTCTCCCTTTTTAGCCGCTGTACGAGATAATTGTACAGCGCCCAGTAAAACGAACCGTTTGGATTGATGAATTTTGCAGGGATAAGAACGCCGACGTTGCTTTTCTTTTTTGCCGAGCCGGATTTGACCGCAACATATCCCATTTCCTCCGCAACCTGTTTTATTTTATCCCGAAGCTCGTCGCTTACGCCGCTTTTATCCGACAGAGCCTTTGAAACGGTAACATTGCTGGTATTGCAGACCCTGGCAATGTCAATTAATGTCACTGGCTTTTTCATACCGCGCCTCCGATTAAAGTTAATTAATATTTAAGTTAATTATACTACTTAAAAGCGTAAGTGTCAATAGATTACAAAGCTATGAATTAGAATTTCGACATATTAACCAATAAATGAATCTGGAATTTAAGCGAAAAAACAAAACAGGCTCTTTGTCGTTAATACGGCGTTAATATTTATCGTTTATAATTATTAAAGTATAAAAATGCGGAGGAGCAAGCTTCTCATGATCCGAAACGGGAGGAACGGCAGATGTTTAACATAATGGTAGTGGAGGATGACGCAAACACCCGCAGACTCACCTGCGATGTACTGGAGGAAAACGGGTATATCCCCATTCAGGCTAAGGACGGCGTTGAGGCGCTGGAGCTGCTTGACGAAAAACACGTTGATCTTATAATAATGGATATAATGATGCCCCGAATGGACGGCTACGAGCTTTGCGAAACACTGAGAAAGTCCGGAATAAGTACGCCCGTGCTTATGGTCACGGCGAAAGAGACTCCCGTGGACAAAAAGCGGGGCTTCCGCACGGGGACTGACGATTACATGGTCAAGCCGGTTGACGAGGAAGAGATGATACTGCGTATACAGGCCCTTCTGAGACGTTCCAGGATAGTAAGCGAGCATAAAATAACCGTAGGGGAGACGACCGTCGATTACGACGCCATGACCGTTACCGACCCGGACGGCTGTACAGTTATGCCGCCGAAGGAATTTATGCTTGTCTATAAGCTGCTGTCCTATCCCGGGAGAATTTTTACCCGCAGACAGCTTATGGACGAGATCTGGGATATGACCTCCGACACCGATGAAAGGACGGTGGACGTACACATAAACAGGATACGGGAACGTCTTAAGGGCAATAAGGATTTTGAGATAGCCACCGTCCGCGGGCTTGGCTACAAAGCGGTAAAGCTTTAGCGGGGGAGAGTTTTTATGAAAGATCCTGTAAGAAAATTTTTTCGCCGCAAAAGCCGTCAAAGCACCCTGAGAGCTTCGCTGGTGACCTTTGTTTTCACCCTTATGCTGTGGTCCGGTATACTTACCGGTTCTATGATGATCGTTCTGCATATTTTATTCAGGTTTACGGCACGGTTCAGCACACCGCTTGCCATTACGGCAGTATCTCTTATCGTCAGCTGCGTGATCGGAACGTTCCTTTCCGCATTGATAGGAAAGGCTTTTTTCGAGCCGCTTGAAAACGTAATAAAGGCGATGAAGCAGGTCGAAAAGGGGGATTATTCCATAAGAGTCGAAAGCGCCGATACCGCCGGAGAGGTTGCGGAGCTTGTAAACAGCTACAATAAAATGGCAGAGGAGCTTGGCGGCATAGAAATGTTCAGGGAAAATTTCATCAACAGCTTCTCTCACGAATTCAAAACTCCCATAGTTTCCATACAGGGCTTTGCAAAGCAGCTTAAAAAGGAAAATATCAGCGAGGAGAAAAAAAGCGAATATATAGATATCATCATCTCCGAATCCAATCGGCTTACAAATCTATCTTCAAACATTCTCATGCTTACAAAGCTGGAAAACCAGCAGATAATTACCGACAAAACGGAGATCTCTCTGGACGAGCAGATACGCAGCTGCATACTTCTGCTTGAAAAGCAGTGGACGGCAAAGAATATCGGATTTGACATAGACATGGAGGAGGTGCGCTTTGAGACCAATGCCGAAATGCTTTCTCAGGCATGGGTGAATATCATCGGCAATGCAATAAAATTTTCTCCTGACGGCAGCATTATAAAGGTACGGCTGAAAAGAGACGGAAAAAATATACTCGTAAAAATATCAGACAGGGGAATAGGAATGAAGGAGGAAACTATAAGGCACATATTCGAGCGCTTCTATCAGGGAGACAGCGCACATTCCTCAGAGGGCAACGGACTTGGGCTTCCGCTGGTAAAAAGAATAATTGAGCTTAACGACGGCAGCATAAGGGTCGAATCGCAGTACGGTGCGGGAACTGCCTTTATTGTTTCTCTTCCGGCAACATAATATTTAAGACCGCATGAAAAATACCTGACGGGCATTATCCCGGCAGGTATTTTTGTCAGGACCTGTATTCATAAGATTTGTGTGCAATATCTTGTGAAGACAGGTTCTTATTTGCTCACGATACGGTAGTAGCTCCGTGAAGTGATCTTGTATACCAGAGCGTAGAAAACCGCAAATACCGCAAAGGCTCCGGCTGTAACTCCGATAAGCAGAGTGGTATTGAACAGTCCGAACAGTTTCAGCAGTCTTGAAATGATCGGGAATGCAAAGCCCGTATGAAGCCCCGCCATAAGGAGCGGAGCGAAGAACACGGTAAGTATCTGCGAATTGATGCTTTTGCGTATCTCCCTTTTTGTCATGCCGACCTTCTGCATTATTTCAAAACGTCCCGCATCCTCGTAGCCCTCGGTTATCTGCTTGTAGTACATTATCAGCACGGCTGCACATATGAAAACAATGCTTAAAAGTATTGCCAGAAAGAAAAGAGCGCCGAACATTGAATAGAAGCTCTGCTTCCCCTTGGCCAGACATTCGATCTTGGTATCCGGAAATCCTTCGTCCTTTTGATGGAGAGCAAAGATCTCGTTCTCTATATCTTTATATACCGCCATGACCGTTTCCTCGTCGCAGTCAAGGTCAAAGCTGTAATAGTCCTCCAGATCAGAGGAGTTTTCACCGTACATACTTTTCTGGAAGTCGGTTATCTCCTCAAGCGCTTCAAGGTCGGGAACAAATATGAAAATCGAAGAAAAAACCTGGGAGGTATCTACTCCGTTTGTGATAAAATCGTCGGCTTGTTTCTTTATTTTCATTGTTTTAAAGTCTTCGATCGTCAGCTCGTCGTATTCGTAGTCTGACTTGCTTGTGTATATAATGATCTCGTCATCCGTTATTGTCTCGTTTTTGTCCATTAATCTGTTGTAGTCGTCTATGGTAAGAATAAAAAGCTGATATATTTTAGCGAAATCCACCGAGTCTCCGTATTTGTCTATGTTGAAGCTTACGGTGCTGCCGTCGATCATGCCTGCTGCCGGGAGATACTTATAGTAAAGCAGGTCTTTTGCGGGGATCCCGTTTTTTTTCAGTACCGAACAGGCTGTGCGGTGTACAGCATCAGTCGCTTCCTCTGCAACGGAATATGTTTCTATGACTATATCACGGGGATATCTTGTTCTCAGCGATTCCTCCTTGCCGACGTAAAGGCACAGCGTGGAGGATATCATTACCAGAACCATTGTGGAAAGAACACATATTGAGGCAAGACTCGCGCCGTTTCTTTTCATACGGTATGCCATTGACGATACGGAAACGAAATGCTCCGTTTTATAATAGTACCTTTTGTTTTTCTGAAGGGCCTTGCACAAAGCAACTGAGCCTGCGGTAAAAAGCATATAGGTCGCAGCGATAACCATGACCACCGCCACGAAAAACATAGCGATAGCCTCCATAGGCTCTTCTATGGTGCAGGAAATGTAATATGCAGCACCGAGTATCATAACTCCCAGCACCGCCAGTATCCACTTTGCCTTGGGAGGCTTTTCTCCTGCGTGTTCGCTGTGCAGCAGCTCGATAGGCTTTGACAGGTGTATCTGTCTGAGAGCGTTTAAAAGTATCAGTACAAAAACAGAGCCGAAGATCATCAGTGTGTTTTTTACTGCATTGACCTCTACGGTAAATCCCAGAGCTGCACTGTCTCCCAGGATCCTTGCGGTGACAAGCTCGGAAAGCTTTGACAGCAGTATTCCTATCCCCAGACCCGATACGGCGGATACCGCAAAGGTGATGATGGTCTCCCAGATCAGGATAACTGCAATATTTTTCTTTCCCATGCCGAGAATGTTGTAAAGACCGAATTCCTTTTTGCGGCGGCGTATAACAAAGGAATTTGTATAAAACAGGAATATTGCCGCAAATAAAGCTATAACTCCCGTACCCCACGACAGGATCATCTGCATATCATCGCCGCCCCTCATATTGTAGACCGACTTGGAATATGTAAGATATGAGACGATATAGTACATCGTTATCATTCCCACGCAGGTGAGAATGTAGGGTACATATATTTTGCCGTTTTTGCGTATGCCCGTAACGGCAAGCTTCAGATACAGACTACTCATTGCGTTCACCGCCTGTCGCAAGCAGGGTAAGCGTATCGGAAATTTTCTGATACATTTCCTCGTTTGAGCGTCCGCCCCTGTAGATCTGGTGGAATACCTCGCCGTCCTTGATAAACAGCACTCTGCCTGCATGGCTTGCCGCCTTGGTGGAATGCGTTACCATAAGTATGGTCTGACCGCTGCGGTTTATTTTAGCGAACTGAGCCAGCAGCTCGTCTGAGGATCTTGAATCCAGTGCGCCTGTAGGCTCATCGGCAAGAATGATCTTAGGATCAGTTATCAGCGCCCTTGCCACAGCCGCTCTCTGCTTTTGTCCTCCCGAGACCTCATAGGGGTATTTCGACATCAGCGATCTTATCCCCAGAGAGGCGGCTATCGGTTTCAGCCGTTTTTCCATTTCTTCGTATTTTGCACCCGAAAGTACCAGCGGAAGATAGATGTTGTCCTCCAGAGTAAAGGTATCGAGCAAATTGAAATCCTGAAAGACAAAACCGAGATTATCACGCCTGAATGCGGACATTTCCTTATCCCTGATGCCGGAAAGCGGTCTGCCCTCTAAAATAACGTCTCCCTTGGTGGGCTTGTCAAGAGCGGCTAGGATATTCAGCAGAGTTGTTTTTCCCGAACCGGATTCGCCCATAATTGCCACATACTCGCCCTGCTCCACGGAAAAGGACACGTTTGAAAGCGCCCTTACCTGATTTCCTCCGAACCTTGTTGTGTAGATCTTTTCAAGGTTCTGAACTTCTAAAATCGTCATTTTGAAAACCTCCTGAGCTTTTTTCTGTTACGAGTATATCACAAAAGCCGAATGCCCGACATCGAATCGTGTGACATTTCGGCTTTGATGTGTGACATTTTTGTAAGGTTACTCAACTTCAAGCTCTTTTGTCCTCAGATCTAAGGAAAACGTGCTTCCGTTCCCCGCAGACGATTCGGCTGCTATCCTGTGTGAAAGCTTATCCGCTGCCTTTTTGCAGAGATACAGTCCCAGACCGGTGGATTTTTTGTCGGCTCTGCCGTTATATCCGGTAAATCCCTTTTCAAATATTCTGGGCAGATCCTCCTCCGCTATGCCGATGCCTGTGTCGGATATCCTCAGTATACCGTTTTCGGCGGTTATGGTAACGCTGCCGCTGTCGGTGTACTTTACGGCGTTTGATATCAGCTGTTCGATAATAAATCCCAGCCACTTTTCATCGGTAAGTACTGTCATACCGGTCGGTCTGAAATCGAGTCTTATCCTTTTCTGTATAAACTGCGGAGCAAATTTTCTTATGGCTGTTTTAATGATACCGTCAAGCTCATATCTGCCAAAAACGAAGTCGGAAGCGTTTTCGTCAAGGCGGAAATAGCACAGCACCATTTCCGTATACTGCTCTATCCTGAACAGCTCTGAGAGCAGCTCCCGGTTCTGTTCGGTGTCCTCGCTTTTCAGTATCATGCGCATCACGGAAATGGGGGTTTTTATCTGATGTACCCAGGTCGTGTAAAAATCAACGCTTTCCGTGCGTTCAAGGCTGTATTTTGTCAATGCGGCATTGTTGGCGGCTCTCAGCTTCTCTATGATACGCAGGTAATCCTCCTCTGCAACTGTCTGCGGCTCGGGAAGCTCCTCCGTCATGATAAGTATGTTTTTTAAAAGTATCTCACGTTCCTTGCTGCGGCTGCGGAACCTAAGAAAATGTATCGCAATAACAGCGATCCCCAGCGCAGCGCAAAGTCCTCCCGCATAAAGCACCGCATCGGCTTTGAGATCGTACAGCAAAAATACCGATGCGAAAATGGCAATAAAAGCCGCAAATATCAATGCGGTATACCTGTACTGGTAAACGTATCTGAAAAATAAATTCTTCATAGCTCGATAATATACCCGCTTCCCACCTTTGTTTTTATCAGATCGAAAAGTCCCGCTCCTTCAAGCTTTCTGCGCAGTCGTGTAACGTTGACGGTAAGCGTGTTTTCCTCCACATAGCAGTCCATCTGCCAGAGCTTATTCATAAGAGTGTCACGGCTCACTATCCTGCCTTTGTTTTCCATAAGCGTCTGCAAAATGCGGAACTCATTCTTTGTAAGCTCCACCCTGATACCGTTATAGCTGAGGGTGGCGTCGTTTAAATTCAGCACTGCGCCTTTGTGCTCCAGCACGGGTATCTTATCCTGTCTTTCATAAGCCCGTCTGAGTATCGCCCCGATCTTGGCGACCATTACATTCGGGTCTACCGGTTTTGCAATAAAATCGTCTCCGCCCATATTCATTGCCATAACGATGTTCATATCGTCCGAAGCCGAGGACAGAAATACTATAGGAACGTCGGAAATTTTCCTCAGCTGAGTACACCAATGGTAACCGTTATAAAACGGCAGCATTATGTCCATAAGAACGATATGCGGATCGTATTCGCTGAATTCCGGTATGATATTTTCAAATCTGCGGACGCACCTGACATCGTAATTCCATGATCCTATATGCTTTTTCATAGCGGAGGCAAGTGCACTGTCGTCTTCCACAATTAAAATCCTGTACATCTTGTTATCCCTTCTTATGTTTTTTATAATTATAATTAATATTATACCATACCATATGGACCTTTTTCAATACGTTACACTGCTTTTATCTGAAAATAAACAAAAGAAATTTCAGCCAGTGTTTATCGGAGCCGCAGAAGCACGATATCTCTGCCCTTGGAGCTTATTATGCCGGAATCGTTAAGCTTTTTGATCTCCCTCATCATTGCGCTGCGGTCTGCATACAGATAGTCAGCCAGATCGGAAAGGGACATAGGCAGTCTGATACTGCTGCTGCCCGTTTCCTCCGCAAGATATCTGAAATAAACAGTCAGCCTTTCGCTGATGGTACGTCCGCCCAGAACGTCTATATGTCTGCGGCAGCGGCGCACTGCCGAGGTGATAAAAAAGTCTATCAGAAGTCCGCCCTGATCGCCGCAATGTAAGCAGCCTTCCAGAAATCTGGTGTAGTTCACATGGGCAGCTGTGCAGCGGGTCTTTGCATAGACATAGCATACGTTTGCGTTTTGCGAAGGCAGAAAAGGCTTTCCGAAAAGATCTCCTCTGACGCAGCAGTCGATAATGTTTTTTTCCCCATCGCTGTTGATACTTACCGACAGAGCAGTGCCATGTGTAATTATTGCACATTCGTTCCTTGTGAATGAGCTTCTCATTATTACGTCTCCGCTTCGGTACTCTCTGACTGCTGGACGGATTAATTCGATGAATGCGTTTGCCGTATTTTCCGTAAATCCATATTCGATTAATAATTTGTTCATATGATTATCCTCATAATGTGCTTAAATTTTAAAAATAACACTATATATTGTATTATATCATATAATTGTTGCAATTGCAACAGACATATATGCTTTTTTATTGTAAAATGTATAAACACACAGTAAATCAATCATCGGAGTTATCCTGACGGTACTGCTGCAGCGTGGCTGTATCCTGAAACGATCCGGCAGGTATGACGGGAATGAATATGCTATACGGAGGACATGTAAATGAAAATCATCAAGAGAAACGGAGCAGAGGAGACATTTAATATTGAAAAGATCTTCAATGCAGTAAAAAAAGCTAACAAGGCGTGCGATAAGGGCAGGATCTCAGACGAGGAGATAAACGATATTGCAGACTATGTAGAGTACAAATGCAATAAGATGAACCGGGCGGTATCCGTTGAGGAGATCCAGGATATGGTGGAGAATCAGCTGATGGCAAAGGGCGCCTTTGAGCTGGCAAGACGTTATGTGAGATACCGCTATACACGTTCCCTTATAAGAAAGTCCAACACTACGGATAATAAAATACTCAGCCTTATCGAATGTGTGAACGAGGAGGTCAAGCAGGAAAACTCCAACAAAAATCCTACCGTGAACAGCGTCCAGCGTGACTATATGGCGGGCGAGGTCAGTAGGGACATAACCAAGAGACTGCTGCTCCCCCAGGATATAGTAGAGGCTCACGATCAGGGTATCATACATTTTCACGACAGCGATTACTTTGCCCAGCATATGCACAACTGCGATCTGGTAAACCTTGAGGATATGCTGCAAAACGGTACTGTCATCAGCGAGACGCTTATCGAGAAGCCGCACAGCTTTTCCACCGCCTGCAATATCGCAACGCAGATAATTGCGCAGGTAGCTTCAAATCAGTACGGCGGGCAGAGCATAAGCCTTGCGCACCTTGCTCCTTTTGTTCAGATCTCCAGAGAGAAGATCAGGCGTGAGCTGGAGGAAGAGGTAAAGGATCTGGGCTGTTCCCCCAGCGAGGAAAAAATGTCGCTTATTACCGAGGAGAGGCTGAAAAAGGAGATCACCAGGGGAGTACAGACGATACAGTATCAGGTCGTTACGCTGCTCACCACCAACGGTCAGGCTCCCTTTGTAACGGTGTTCATGTATCTTAACGAGGCAAGGAACGAGGACGAAAAGCGTGATCTTGCAATGATAATCGAGGAAACTCTGAAGCAGAGGACTCAGGGCGTAAAGAACGAATCGGGAGTATGGGTGACACCTGCTTTCCCAAAGCTCATTTATGTTCTTGAGGAGGATAACATTTCTGAGGGAAGCAAGTATTTTTATCTTACAGAGCTTGCTGCAAAATGTACGGCAAAGAGAATGGTACCCGATTACATTTCCGAAAAGGTAATGCTGGATCTTAAAAAGGACAGGAACGGAGAGGGTCACTGCTATACCTGCATGGGCTGCCGCAGCTTCCTTACTCCTTATGTTGACGAAAACGGAAAGCCGAAATACTACGGCAGATTCAATCAGGGCGTTGTTACGATAAACCTTGTGGACGTTGCGCTGTCCTCCGGCGGAGACATGGACAAGTTCTGGAGGATCTTCGATGAGAGACTTGACCTCTGCTACCGTGCGCTGATGTGCAGGCATGAGCGCCTTAAGGGTACGCTGTCAGACGCTGCGCCTATCCTCTGGCAGTACGGAGCGTTGGCACGTCTGAAAAAGGGAGAACCCATCGACAAGCTGCTTTACGGCGGATATTCCACTATTTCACTTGGCTATGCCGGACTTTACGAGTGCGTAAAGTATATGACGGGCAAGAGCCACACCGACGAGGAGGCGACTCCCTTTGCGCTGGCTGTTATGCAGCATATGAACGACGCCTGCGCTGCATGGAAGGCTAAGGAAAACATTGATTTCTCAATTTACGGTACTCCTCTGGAAAGCACTACTTACAAGTTTGCAAAATGCCTTCAGAAGCGCTTCGGCATCATAGAGGGCATCACCGACAGGAGTTACATCACCAACAGCTATCATGTTCACGTTTCCGAACAGATAGACGCCTTTACCAAGCTGAAATTCGAGGCGCAGTTCCAGCATCTTTCTCCCGGAGGAGCTATCAGCTATGTGGAGGTCCCCGATATGCAGAAAAACATTCCTGCGGTGCTTAACGTTATAAAATTCATATACGATAACATTATGTATGCTGAGCTTAATACAAAGAGCGATTACTGTCAGGTATGCGGCTTTGACGGAGAGATACAAATAGTTGAGGACGACGGCAAGCTGGTATGGGAATGCCCCAACTGCGGCAACAGGGATCAGGACAAGATGAATGTCGCAAGAAGGACCTGCGGCTACATCGGCACGCAGTTCTGGAATCAGGGCAGAACTCAGGAGATCAGGGACAGGGTACTTCATTTGTGATGATATGTGCCGACAGCAGGATAAATACAAGTCTGAGGAGTGTGTTGATCGTTATGAACGTTGTTGTAAGGGAAATTGAAAGTAAGGATTATGTATCCGTAGCGGCGATCTGGCGTGATGTTCTCGGCTATTCATCGGTATCCACTGAAACAGTTGCCGAAACATACGAAAAGATGAAAGGCGATAACCGCTACCACATATTTGTCGCCGATGTTGACGGCAAAGTCGTTGGTTTCGCTACGACCGTTCTGACTTTGGCAGTAGACCACCCCAATGGCTACATTAAATTAAACGGACTTGCGGTTTTACCGGAGTTTCAACGCTGCGGGATCGGTAAATTACTGATGAAGCGTGTTGAGAAACTGACAGCCGAATGCGGCTCTTCATATATCGGACTTGCATCCGGTTTTCAGCGAACAAATGCACACGAATTTTATGAGCATCTGGGCTATAATAAAACGTCGTTTTATTTCCGTAAGATCTTATAGTATTTTAAGGGCAATTACAGAAACACTTTGCAAAAGAAACAAAAACATCAAAAGGTACAAAACGCTGATTTTGTACCTTTTATCATAGAATATGAGGTGCGTAAAATGAACTACGGAGAAATAAAAAACTGCGACATCGCCAACGGACTGGGAGTGCGTGTAAGCTTGTTCGTTTCCGGGTGTACTCATCACTGCAAGGGGTGCTTTAACCCTATGACGTGGGACTTCGGCTACGGTAAGCCCTTTACGGAGGATACTGAAAAACAGCTACTTGAAATGCTTGCTCCCGATCATATCGACGGACTTACCCTGCTGGGGGGTGAGCCTATGGAGGCGGACAATCAGCGTGCCCTGCTTCCGTTTTTGAAAAAGGTAAGGGAGCGTTATCCGAATAAAAACATCTGGTGCTATACGGGCTATACTCTGGAGACCGATCTGCTTTCCGCCAGCAGGGCAAGGTGCGAGGTCACTGACGAATTTCTGTCGCTGATAGACGTGCTTGTGGACGGAGAATTTATTCTGGAAAAGAAAAATATAAGCCTTTCATTCAGAGGTTCGGAAAATCAGCGGGTGATCAATTTGCCTGAAACTCTGGCTGAGGGGAAGATCGTTCTTGAAGATCTGTAAATAATATGGGAGGTAATTAAAATGAAAAGAGCTACGGCACTGCTGACTGCGCTGACCGCAGTTATTATGATGTGTTCCTGCGGGAATGAATCGGGCGATACGTCATCGGCTGAGGATGTAAAGCAGTCTGCGGCAGGAGAGTCCGCTGCGGAAAGCATTCCGGATGAAGATCAGGATCCGCCTGTGATAAGCTGTAAGGCAGAGGATCAGAATTTTGAGATCTACACGTCAAATACATATCTTTCCACAGGAAATAACGGAATTGTACGGATCGCCGACGAAATAACCTACCGTGCGTATATCCCTGTGGAGGAGTACGGCGAGCTTGAATATTGTTTTTATTTTTCAAATTCTGTGGATTCCACATATAATAAAGGCAATCCGGCGTATGTCGGCAAGGAGGGCGGCGAATATACTATTTCCTCTGCCGCTGTTTACGACGGAGGAGAATCACCAGAGGACGAGGTGACCGGAAAAACGGAGATAACCTTCGGCGGAGAGACTAAGAAAGAGGTTTCCCCCTGCGAGACCTTCTGGAGCGACCCGGTAGCTTTAAACATTCCCGAGGGTCACTATCTGGTTTGGGAGTGGACGCTTACGGGAAGAGATATCCCATGTATAAGTATGTCCGACCTGTCTTCGTCTGTTTCGGATAAGGGCGGTACAGGGGAATTTATATATTGCAGCGACATTCCTTTGCCGGTATTTATCGGCGCAAAGCGTGAAAATGTTTCAAACAGGGTCATGGCTGTTGGAGATTCCATTACTCAGGGCTGCCAGACTGAATTTATGAAATACGAATACTGGGCGGCTCAGATCGCAAAGCAGCTTGGAGACAGCTCGTCCTTCTGGAACTGCGGACTCGGCTGGGCAAGGACCAGCGATCTTTCGTCCTGCAACAACTGGCTTGGCAGATCGCTGAACTGCGACACGGCTATTGTGGCGTTCGGTACAAACGATATTATTTCAGGCGAGTATAACGGTGACGGCGGAAATTCAGCGCAGGAGATAGTGGATTATCTGACGGTCGTACTTGACCAGTTTAAAGCTGCCGGGGTAAAAAATATCATTCTCTTTAACGCTCCGCCGCAGAATTACGACGAGGAACACGAGGCGGTGCGTACCGAGTATAACGAAATGCTCCGCCAGACAGCGGAGGAATACGGCGCTTATTATTTCGATTTTGCATCGTATCTGTGCGATCCCGAAACTCCTGCTGAGGCAAAATACGGAGGACATCCCAACGGCGAGGCGGGAAAGATCGTTGCCGACGCATTTATGGAGCAGTTCGGAGATATGCTTAAATAGGTCGGCACAATTTATATTGCCTGTACGATCAGCGTATGATTTTACTTTAAAAAGTAAAAGGACGGTTTTAGTTCGATACTAATAAAGAAGTTTAAGCTCCGAAGTAATTATTGCTAACTGCTTCGGAGCTTATTTGTTAATACTTGATTACTCGCATAAATCAGAATTTATACTTACTTATTAATTTGCTCCAAAGCCTTAACCAATTCACTCCAATGATGAATATGTAAATGGTCAAAGGTTATTTCCATATCTATATTATCACGAACGGAAGGATTTTCTTCAGCGGTCGAGCCTTCGTACAAAACAGGGAACATTCCGACCCCGTGCGCGCCGTTTATATCACAATAGATGCTGTCGCCGCAGAACCATACCTTATCCGCCGGCAGACCTGCCTTTTTAAGTGCGATCTCAAACATAAGCGGGTGCGGCTTTTTGAATACATACTCGCTTGAAACAAGTACAAATTCAAAATTGTTATTCGGCAAAAGTCTGTTTATTCTTTCGGCAAGTGCGGCGCCCGAAAAGCAATTGTTGCTTATCACGGCGGTGCGTATGCCGTTTTCATTGAGATAATCAAGCATTTCCGAAACATAAGGCATAACCGCGCCTTCGGAAATTCCGTTCCATATAATGCGTTCCGCTTCGGCTACAGAAACAGAAAACGTTATGTTAAGATAATCAAATACAAGCCTCAAAAAATGATGCTCGTGAATTTCAAGCGTGCCGCGGGCAGCTTTGATCTTCGCAAACATTTCAATGCAGGTTTTGTTAAAGGTTTCAAAACCGACATTGCCGGGATTATCTTTTATGTATTTGAAGATTGCCTTGTTTCCGTTTTCGACGCTATGGTTTGGCTCGTGAAGAATTGTGTACCCATAGTCAAAAATTATCATTTCGGGTTTTGTCATATTAACACCTCACAAATTCCGATTTATCTTAGTGATAATTATACATCAAAGCCATTACATTGTCAATATAAACGCCATAACACTTTTGACCGAAAATCAAAAGTGTTATGGCGAAAACTTCTTCATGTGCGGCTGTCTTTTGCCGTCCCTTTATTTTTATATTCAGATCTTTACTATCCAGTTGTAATCGTCGGGAAGCTTGCCCCACTGAATACCCGTAAGAGTATCATACAGCATCTGTGAGATCTCGCCGATCTTGTTATCGTTGATAGTCATGACCTTGTCGCCCCATTTAAGGTGACCAACAGGAGAAATTACTGCCGCAGTACCCGTTCCGAATACCTCGTCAAGCTTGCCATCGTCATATGCTTTGGCAACCTCTTCAATGGAAATTCTTCTTTCGGATACCTTGTAGCCCTTGTTCTTGCATATCTCAATTGCGGATTTTCTCGTAATGCCGGGGAGGACCGAGCCGGTAAGCTTAGGAGTGATGACCTCTCCGTCGATCACGAAGAAGATGTTCATTGATCCTACCTCTTCTATGTATTTCTGCTCAACGCCGTCAAGCCAGAGAACCTGCTCGTAATCCTGCTTGTGAGCCTCGTCCTGTCCCTTCAGGGAGATAGCATAGTTAGCGGCTGTCTTTGCAAATCCGGTACCGCCTCTTACCGCTCTGACATACTTCTGCTCAACGTAGATCTTAACAGGATTGAGTCCGGTTGAATAGTAAGCGCCGGAGGGTGAAAGTATTATCATGAACAGATAATGATCTGCGGGCTTTACACCGACATAGGGATCCGTTGAGATTATAAAGGGTCTGATGTAAAGTGATGCGCCCTCTGTGTGAGGAACCCAGTCCTCTTCAAGCTTAACAAGCTTCTTGAGAGCCTCCAGAACAAATTCCTCGTCGATAGCGGGAATGACCATTCTTTCATTCGATACGTTCATTCTCTTGAAGTTCTCGTCCGGTCTGAAAAGCTGAACGCTTCCGTCGGCAGTTCTGTAAGCCTTAAGTCCCTCGAAGATCTCCTGACCGTAGTGCAGACACATAGCGGCGGGTGAAAGAGAAATTTCTCCGTAAGGTACTATCCTTGCGTCGTGCCAGCCCATGCCCGTATCATAGTTCATTACAAACATATGATCCGTAAAGATGTGACCAAATCCAAGTTTAGTCTCGTCCTGAGGCTTCTCCTTCGGATTTTTAGTAAGTTCAATTTTGATTTCCATAACAAAAATCCTTCTTTCGTTTTTTATTCCACATATTATTATAATACAATTCCTCAGATTTTTCAAGTGCTTTTTGAAAAAAATCACAGAAATCGATTTTGACAATTAAATGTCGGAACGAAACGGCATATTTATACCAAGCGATGCTGAAGATAACGTATTCAGGTGTTTTTTTTTAGATATATTCTATACGCAGATCAATTTTCAGAATACCGAACAAAAATTTTGTATATATTTGTTGTCCTTTCCCTGACGTACGGCGGGGAAAGGACAACTCAGGCTTCGATACTCAGAGCAAAAGTACGATATTTTGTTATAATTAAAATGTTTGATCGTTAAAATTGATTTCTCGTATATTCTACTTGAACTATTGACTTTTGCGGCGAGAGATGCTAAAATAAAACAAATAATACTAATTGGAAGTGATAAAAATGAACATTAAAAGGAAAATCGCAGCGGCTGCAGCGTCATGTATCGCTTTTTCCGCCGGTCTTGCCGCAGTTCCCTCAGATAAGGCGCTGTCGGTTATTTCTCCGATAACTGCGCAGGCTGCCGAGACTAAGGCGGTCAGTGTTGGCAAGCCGTATATAAATTCAAATTATACGAGCGGACAGAGCTATGTAACGATCCGCTGGGGAAAGGTGTCAGGTGCGGACGGATATTACATTTACCGCTACAGCGAGAATTGTCCCAGGTGGATAAACGTGGGAAAAGCTTCCGCCTCTGCGACAAGCTTTACAAGCAAGGGCGTTCTTCCCGGACTGAGATACAGCTTCAAGGTCAAAGCGTATAAAATAGTAAACGGAAAAAAGGTATTCAGCAGCGACAGCAATATATGCCGCACAGTGTCGAAGCCTGCTCAGTCGGTTATTGTTGCTATCTCAAAAAATAACAATTCAGTAAATCTTAAATGGAACAAGCTCAACGGCTGCGGATATGTTATCTATACCCGTGAGGAAGGTTCCTCTGCCTGGAGGCAGGTAAAGACCGTTAACGATAAAAACAAGCTTTCCTATACGATCACGGGACTGTCCGAGGGTACGAAATATTATTTCAGAATGCGCGCCGTTGCGTCTGACGCAAACGGTAAAAAAAGCTACGGAGATTACAGCACTGTACGTTCCGCAACGACTGACGGCGATACATTCAAATATATCCCCAGCAGCTCCGTATATATTGCAAGGCTCGATGCGGCTCCCAAGAAAAATGCGTTGAAGTCGTATAAGGTCTATAACAGGCAGGGAAAGACCACCGTGACCTCCACGGCATACCTTTCGGCTGCGGATATAAACACGCTTAAAAATTTTGCCCAAAAGCATTTTACATCTTCAATGACCAGAGGACAGAAGATCGATTACACCCTCCAATGGATAAACAGGAAGGTAAAATATGCAAGCGGCGACGATTACTGGAACATTGCCGGAAAATCATATGTTGACGCAATTTTCAATTACAGATCCGGTCAATGTGTACAGTACAACGGCGCACTTGTGGCAATGATGTGCTATCTGGGCTATGATGCCAGTCTTGTACAGGGCTGGCGGGGATACGAGGACGGAAACCAGTGGCAGCATTTCTGGGGTGAGGTAAAGATAAACGGAACAGCCTATCTTATGGAAACGGGCAACTACGGCGAGGACGGCGACTGGAATTTTCTCTGCGTTAAGTATTCCGAGTCAAATCCGTGGGGCGGCGCTTCATATATAATGAACGGAAAGGCTGCGGAAAAGCTCAAGTAAATAAACCTTAAAGCGGGAGCGTTAAAGGCGTTCCTGCTTTTTTGCGGCAATTTTGTTCCGCATATTTGTTGTTCTTTCCCCGCCGTACGGCGGGGAAAGAACAACTCAGACTTCTATATGCCGGATAAAGGTACGATGTTTTGTTATAATTAAAATGCTCGATCGTTACAATTGATTTCCGTGATTTTGTGCGGGCGGCTCTTGACAATATGCAAAAAAAGTGTCATAATATACTTTAAGTATACCGTAAAATTACGGCTGAGGAAAGGAATGGAGTTATGAATATTTATAATATTGTATACAAGCCCGCCTTTCGTAAGCAGCCGGGGGTTCGAGTCTGACGCCCGCCGTGCCGCTGAAAATAAATTACGAAAGGATTGTTATACAATGAAAAAAGAGCTTTCAAAGCTTTATGAGCCTAATAAGGTAGAGGATAAAATTTATAAATACTGGATGGACGGAGGATTTTTCAAGGCTGAACCCGATCCGGAAAAGGAGCCTTACTGTATCGTTATCCCGCCCCCGAATATCACCGGTCAGCTTCATATGGGACACGCACTGGACGAGACTCTTCAGGATATCCTTATCCGCTGGAAGAGAATGAGCGGTTACTGCGCAGAGTGGATCCCCGGTACAGATCACGCTTCCATAGCGACAGAAGCGAAAATAGTTGAGGCAATGAGAAAAGAGGGCCTTACAAAGGACGACGTCGGCAGAGACGGCTTTATGGAAAGAGCATGGGCGTGGAAAGCCAAATACGGCGGAAGGATCGTCGAGCAGCTTAAAAAGCTGGGTTCCTCCTGCGACTGGGACAGAGAGCGCTTCACTATGGACGAGGGCTGCTCAAAGGCGGTAAAAGAGGTTTTTGTAAAGTATTATGAAAAAGGTCTTATTTACAGAGGAGAGAGGATAATCAACTGGTGTCCCCACTGCAGGACCTCTATTTCCAATGCAGAGGTCGAATATGAGGATCAGGCGGGACATTTCTGGCATCTGAGATACCCGTTTACAGACGGTTCAGGCTATGTGGAGCTTGCCACAACACGTCCTGAAACACTGCTGGGAGATACCGCAGTTGCAGTAAATCCCAAGGACGAGAGATACAAGGATATTATCGGCAAGACCCTTACGCTCCCGCTGGTAGGAAGGGAAATACCCGTTGTTGCGGACAGCTATGTTGATATGGAATTCGGTACCGGTGTGGTAAAGATAACTCCTGCTCACGACCCCAACGACTTTGAGGTAGGTCAGAGACATGATCTTCCTGTGATCAACGTTCTTACCGAGGACGCTAAAATTACGGAGGATTATCCCGCATATGCAGGTATGGACAGATATGAGGCACGTAAGAAGATAGTTGAGGATCTGGAAAAGGGCGGATTTCTTGTAAAGACGGAGGAGCATGAGCATAACGTCGGCACCTGCTACCGCTGCGGAACTACCGTAGAGCCGAGAGTTTCGCTTCAGTGGTTCGTAAAAATGGCTGATCTTGCAAAACCTGCTATCAAGGTCGTAAAGGACGGCGGCATCAAGTTTGTTCCAAAGCGTTTTGAAAAGAATTATTTTAACTGGATGAACGATATCCGGGACTGGTGTATATCCAGACAGCTCTGGTGGGGACATCAGATACCGGCATTCTACTGCGACGACTGCGGCGAAATGGTCGTATCAAAGGAAAACGAGGTATGCTGCCCCAAGTGCGGCAAAAAGATGAGACAGGATCCCGATACGCTGGATACCTGGTTCTCGTCCGCTCTCTGGCCTTTTGTTACGCTGGGCTGGTCTGAAAATACGGATGAGCTCAAGTATTTCTATCCTACCAATACCCTTGTAACAGGCTACGATATAATTACCTTCTGGGTATCGAGAATGATAGTTGCGGGTATGGAAAACATGAACGAAAAGCCTTTCGATACCGTTCTTATCCACGGTCTTGTCAGAGACGCCCAGGGAAGAAAGATGTCCAAATCACTGGGTAACGGCATAGATCCGCTGGTAATTATCGATCAGTACGGCGCCGACGCACTGCGTTTCATGCTCGCCACAGGAAACGCACCCGGAAACGATATGAGGTTTATCGAGGATAAGGTAAAGTCCTCCAGGAATTTTGCAAATAAGATATGGAATGCGGCAAGATTTATCATGATGAATCTTCCGGCTGACTTCAAGGCGGACTCGCTGCCCGAAAACCTTGCAGTTGAGGATAAGTGGGTTGTTTCAAAGTTCAATACCCTGGCAAAGGAAGTCAATGACAATCTTGACAAGTTCGAGCTGGGCGTTGCAGTTGCAAAGCTCTATGATTTTATCTGGGATATCTACTGCGACTGGTACATCGAGCTTACAAAGCCGAGAATAGCGGCCGGAGGCGAGACCGGGGCGACGGCGCAGGCAGTTCTTGTGTGGGTAATGAAGGGTATGCTCAAGCTGCTGCACCCCTTTATGCCGTTTATCACCGAGGAGATCTGGCAGGCTCTGGTGAACGACGGAACTGCTATCATGGTACAGGATTATCCGGTTTATGATGAGAAGCTCAGCTATGCGGAAGACGAAGCGGTGTTTGAAAAGATAATGAACGGTATCAGAGCGATAAGAAACTGCCGTGGAGAAATGAACGTTCCTCCGTCGGTCAAAGCAAAGCTCTATATCGAAACCGAAGAGCCGGAGGTCTTTGAAAAGGGAATAATGTTCTTCGAAAGACTGGCTTCTGCGTCGGAGGTCGTTATTACCGGAAGCTGCAATGAAAAGGACTGCGCCGCAGCAGTAACCGACAGCGCAAGGTTCTTTATCCCTCTTTCTGAGATCATAGACGTGGAAAAGGAGACCGCAAGGCTTACAAAGGATAAGAAAAATGTTCTTAAGGATATAGATTTTCTCAGTAAAAAGCTTTCCAATCAGGGATTCCTGGCAAAGGCTCCCGCCCAGCTTATTGAGGCTGAAAAGGCAAAGCTTGCCAGGGCACAGGAGAAAATGTCAAAGATCGAGCAGTCTCTTGCGGCTCTGAAAAAGTAAAGGACTGCGATAAAGGAACGTAATAATTTACGTCTGAATTTGTCAAGGGGGGGTTGTATGGAATATATACCGTCAACAAGCGGGTTTTGTCCTCACTGCGGAGCCAGGATAGCTTCCTATAATCCTAACAGGAGATATTACGGAAGTCCCATAAAGATCTGTAAAAAATGCGGAGAAAAGTATGTCGACCGCTGTTTTCACGAAATAGCGGCTGAAGGAATGCCCTCCTCGGAATTCTCCTACGGCAGGGATAAAAAAATGGGACTGCTGGGACTTACGTTTTTTGTTCTGGCGTATACGCTGCTTTACTTTGAAAAGCACTATCAGCAGTATTATCATACCTCATGGTATATGATAATGATATTATCCGGGGCTATCATGCTTATAGCGGTCATTGACGCAGTACAGATCAAAACCGGCTCAAAGGAAAAGCGTTTCAGAAAGCTCATGCAGGAGTCGGAGGAGCGGCTTGAAAATTATGAGTATGCAAATCAGCTCAAAGAGCTTGGGTATAATGTTCCGGAAAAATATCTCTGTGAGAAGCTGTAAAGATAAATGATTCCGCATTCCCTGCGGGCGAACGCTGTTCGCCCGCTTTTTTGTGCAGTTGTGCAATATTGCCAGTTTTACTGTAAAATAATTTTCAAGTTTGGTGAAAAAATAATGTAAAAGCCCTTGACAAAAATGAAAAAAAGGTATAAACTATATTTAGCACTCAAAGAGAATGAGTGCTAACGCTTAGGCTTTATGAGTGCTAAACGTTAAGGCAGGTGAGAATATGGACGACAGAAAACTTAAGATCCTGACAGCCGTGGTAGACGAGTACATCATCACGGGGGAACCGGTAGGCTCAAAGGCTATCATGTCTCATGTCAAGGCTTCATCGGCAACTATACGCAACGAAATGGCAGAGCTTGAAAAGCAGGGCTACCTCGAGCAGCCTCATACATCTGCGGGAAGGGTCCCCACGTATAACGGCTACCGCCTGTATGTGGACAGCCTTATGGAGCAGGATCCGCTGACGGAGGAGGAAAAATCCAGACTGGATTCAATGCTCCCCAGGGATTTTGTTACCGAGGAGGATCTGGTGGAAAGCGCATCCCTTGCATTGGCTGAGCTGACCAACTGCGCAACGGTGGTGGCTAATTCCACCCCGAAGTTTTCCATTATTTCCAAGGTTGAGGTCATTCCGACCGGCAAGAGGATGTACGTTATACTGATGATAACCTCAAACGGTGCGATACGCAATAAGGTGTGCAGACTGGAGTTTGATCTGACCGAAGAACAGCTTGATTTCTTTGACAACTTTGTCCGGGAAAACCTCAGCGGAATACCTTTGGGAGAGCTTTCGGATTCTTACATCGAAAGACTTTCCGAAGCTATGGGAACGTATATGATGAGTCTTTCTCCTCTGGTATCGGAGCTTTTCAAGATGACAAAGGAAATGGGCGCTGACATCACCGTAAAGGGACAGAAAAATCTGCTTACCTGCAAGGATTTCAATCAGAATGAAATAATATCCTTCCTGGATAATCAGAAGGAGCTGCGGAATTTTATCGATGAAACATTTACCGGGCTGAATGTTATGTTTTCCCCCGAAAAGGACGATTTTGTTATCCACAACTCCTCAATGATAACCGCCCCTTTCTCAAAGGACGGACATAAGGCGGGTGCGCTGGGACTGATAGGTCCTATGCGTCTGGATTATGCGAAATTCATACCTTATCTTGAGTATTTCACCCAGAGAATAACGGATATGCTTTCGCAAAAGGATGACGAAGACATCAGTGAATAATGAAAGGCAGGCGATTTAAAATGGCTAAGGATATAGAGCTTGAAAATGAAAAGCAGGAGGAAAGCGCTACTGAGAAGGCAGCGGAGGAAGATACTGCGGCACAGGATGAGCAGGAAGCTCCCGCAGCTGAGGAGACTGAGAACACAGCCGAAGATGAGCCGGATGAAAAGGCAAGGCTGGAGGATGAGCTTGCACAGAGCAAGGATAAGTATCTCAGGCTTATGGCAGAATACGATAATTTCAGAAAGCGTTCCGCAAAGGAAAGGCTGGAGCTTACAGACACCGTAAAGGGCAATACGCTGAAAGAGATCCTGCCGGTATTTGATAACTTTGAAAGGGCGTTGGCGGCGGAAACTCAGGACACCGCATACAAGCAGGGTGTTGAAATGATATTCAAGCAGTTCGGCGATATGCTTGCAAAGCTTGGCGTGGAGATCATAGATCCTCTGGGAGAGACCTTTGACGCAAATGTCGCAAACGCAGTAAGCCAGATAGACGATCCGGAGCTTGGAGAAAACGAGGTAGCCAAGGTTTTCCAGAAGGGCTATAAAATAGGCGATAAGGTCATAAGGTATGCAATGGTCGTTGTCGCAAATCCGTAAATCAAAAAAGGCACAAAGATGATTTTTCATCTTAAATAATAGATCTTCCCGGAAACTGGAGAAGTGCCGGATTCCGAAGGATATTTTGTTCTGTGCAAAGCGGCTCGACCGCAGGAATACTGTATGTATTTCAAGGGAGCGGCTCAAAGCACAGGGCAAAACAGACAAGAAAGACGGTGCTTTGTAAGTTCCCGAGGAGGTCCAATGAAATTAAGAAAGGACTTGATTTTATGAGCAAAATTATAGGTATAGATCTAGGTACAACTAATTCGTGCGTAGCTGTTATGGAGGGCGGCGAGGCAGTCGTTATCCCCAACAGCGAGGGCGCAAGAACGACCCCGTCCGTTGTGGGCGTTTCAAAAAACGGCGACAGACTTGTAGGTCAGGTCGCCAAGAGACAGGCTGTTATCAATCACGACAATACGATCATCTCGATAAAGAGACATATGGGTTCGGACTATAAGGCTAAAATGGGCGGCAAGGAGTACACCCCTCAGGAGATCTCTGCTATGATACTCCAGAAGCTTAAGTCTGACGCTGAGGCTTATCTGGGCGAGACTGTTACCGAGGCTGTTATAACCGTTCCCGCATACTTTACCGACGCACAGAGACAGGCTACCAAGGACGCAGGTCAGATAGCAGGTCTTACCGTAAAGAGGATCATCAATGAGCCTACCGCTGCGGCGCTTTCCTACGGTATCGATAAGGAAGACGATCAGAAGATCATGGTTTACGATCTGGGCGGCGGAACCTTCGACGTTTCTATCATTGAGATGGGTGACGGAGTTACGGAGGTGCTTGCTACGGCAGGTAACAACCGTCTCGGCGGAGACGATTTCGACCAGAGGATCATTGACTGGATGGTCAAGGAATTCAAGAACCAGGAGGGCATCGATCTCTCCAAGGACAGCATGGCTATGCAGAGACTCAAGGAAGCAGCCGAGAAAGCCAAGATAGAGCTTTCCTCAACTCCTTCATCTACGATCAGCCTGCCGTTTATTGCAGTAGATGCTGCCACAACGACTCCCAAGAATCTGGAAATGACTCTTACGCAGGCTAAATTCAACGAAATGACCGCAGATCTGGTAGAGGCTACAATGGGACCTGTAAGACAGGCTCTGTCAGACTCGGGACTTTCCGCAGGCGACCTCCAGAAGGTGCTTATGGTCGGCGGATCTTCAAGAATTCCCGCAGTTCAGAACGCAGTTAAGAAATATCTTGGAAAGGAGCCTTTCAAGGGCATCAACCCCGACGAGTGCGTAGCTCTCGGAGCTGCATATCAGGGCGGAGTCTTGGGCGGCGACGTAAAGGACGGTCTGCTGCTGCTTGACGTAACTCCTCTGTCTCTGGGTCTTGAGACCATGGGCGGTATCTGCACAAAGATCATCGAGAGAAACACGACTATTCCTACAAAGAAGTCGCAGATATTCTCGACAGCTGCGGATAATCAGTCTGCCGTTGATATAAACGTCCTTCAGGGTGAGCGTGAGTTCGCAAAGGATAACAAGCAGCTGGGTATGTTCAGACTTGACGGAATCGCTCCCGCTCCCAGAGGAGTACCCCAGATCGAGGTAACCTTCGATATCGACGCCAACGGAATAGTACACGTTTCCGCAAAGGATCTCGGTACCGGCAAGGAGCAGAACATTACTATAACATCCTCTACAAATATGTCCAAGGAGGATATAGACAAGGCTGTCAAGGAGGCTGAGGCTTTTGCGGCTGAGGACTCCAAGAAGAAGGAAGAGGTAGACGCAAGAAATCAGGCGGATCAGCTTGCATTCCAGGCTGAAAAATCCCTTAAGGATTTCGGTGATAAGGTAGACGCAAACGACAAGGCAAATTGTCAGGCTAAGATCGACGCTCTTAAGGAAGCTCTCAAGGGTACCGATATAGAGGCTATCAAGGCTAAGCACAAGGAGCTTGAGGAGACCTTCCAGGCGGTTGCGACCAAGGTATATCAGCAGGCTGCGCAGGCTCAGGGCGGCGCCCAGGGCTTCGACCCCAATAATATGAATATGGGCGGAATGGGAGGAAATCCCGGAAACGATCCGGGCAGCAACGGCGGAGACGACGTTATCGACGCCGAGTTCACTGACGCTGATTAATCAAATAAATTCAGGCAGCCTCTGCTTTGTTTTCAAGGCAGAGGTACAGCCTTGTCAGGAGTGATATTTTATGGCTGAAAAAAGAGATTACTACGAAGTCCTCGGCGTGCAGAAGGGTGCGTCGGACGACGAGCTAAAAAAGGCTTTCCGAAAGCTTGCAAAGCAGTATCACCCCGATCTGCACCCAGGTGATAAGGAATGTGAGGAAAAATTCAAGGAAGTTAACGAAGCCTACGAGATACTTTCGGATAAGGATAAGCGAGCCAGATACGATCAGTTCGGTCATGCCGGTGTAGACCCGAATTACGGCGGGGGAGCCGGAGGATCGGGTTTTGGCGGCTTCAGCGATATGAGCGATATTTTCGATACGTTTTTCGGAGGATTCGGAGGCTTCGGCGGAGGACGTTCGGCTAATCCTAACGCTCCCAGACGGGGCGAGGATATCCGTGCAAACATAGTTATAGATTTTATGGAGGCGTGCAAGGGAAAGAAGGTCAAGGTAAGGCTCAACCGCTCAGAGCAGTGTCCCGATTGTCACGGTACCGGTGCGGCGGCAGGCTCCAGCCCCAAGACCTGTCCGGACTGTCACGGAACAGGACAGGTAAGAGTCACTCAGAGGACGCCCTTCGGAAATATTTCACAGTCCTCGGTTTGCTCACGCTGCGGAGGAAAGGGTAAGGTAGTTGATAATCCCTGCCGTACCTGCGGGGGTCAGGGCAGAGCCAAAAAGACGGTGGAAAAGGAGATCGAGATCCCTGCCGGAATCGACGACGGACAGACTCTCCGTGTAGGCGGTGAAGGAAACAGCGGTATAAACGGCGGTCCTAACGGAGATCTTCATATCAACGTCACTGTACGGCCCGATCCTATTTTTGAGAGAGACGGCTACGATGTGTGGACCGAGATCCCTCTTACTTACGCTCAGGCGACTCTCGGCGATGAGATCACTGTGCCTACCGTTGACGGCAAGGTAAAGTACACCGTTCCCGAGGGAACCCAGACAAGCACGGTTTTCCGTCTAAGGGGCAAGGGTATCAAAAAGGTCAACAGAAGCGACAGAGGAGATCATTATGTCCGTGTTAACGTAGAGGTACCTAAAAACCTGACCAAGGAGCAGAAGGAAAAGCTCAGAGAATTTGAAAAGTCTCTCGGTGATAAAAATTATGCCAAGAGAAAAACATTCTTTGACAAGCTTAAGGATAAATTCAAATAACGAAGCGGGGACGGTAATTGTTTACCGTCCCCGCTTCAGCTTGTAGAAAAGCCCTTTGGGAAATTAAAGCGCAGGCTCAAGCGCGGCGCTAGAGCGCTTGCGGGGGTCAAGGGGGCAGCGCCCCTTGTCGCTCCCGCAGGAGCGAAACTCCCCATACGCAGGAGCTCCGCATAGGGTGAATTTTCAAACAGTCCGGTGGACTGTTTGAAAAGAGGGGCATGCCCTGCGATAGAGGGCTGCCCCTTGTTTGCGCTGTGTGATCTGTTCTATTCGATATTCAGCGGCGTATAGCCTGCTTCGGCAACGACGTCTTTTATAAGATCGTCCTTGATATCCTTTGTCATGGTTATAACTGCCTTTTTTCCCTCAAGATCTACGTCGGCATTTTCTACGCCGTCTATTGCCTCAAGGCTCTTCTTGACGTGTGAAACGCAGTGCTGACACATCATTCCGTCTACGTAAAGTGTTTTTGTCATAATTTTTACCTCCGTTTTATTATTTGTATCGTTAACGCCGAAAATGTTTTCCGGCAGAATAACCTTGCGTCCTGCCCTGTCCTTTTTTGGAGATGTCGGGTCGACCATATTCAGTCTGAGAGCGTTTGTGACTACGCAGAAGCTGGAAAGGCTCATTGCAGCGGCTCCGAACATGGGATCAAGCTCCCAGCCGAAGATCGGGATAAACAGACCCGCCGCAAGGGGAATGCCTATGCAGTTGTAGAAAAATGCCCAGAACAGATTTTCATGTATGTTTTTCAGCGTCCTCCGTGACAGCCGTATCGCTGCGCATACGTCGGACAGACGGGAATTCATCAGAACAACGTCAGCTGCGTCTATTGCTACTTCTGCCCCCGCTCCTATGGCAATGCCTGTGTCAGCGGAGGTCAGCGCAGGAGCATCGTTTATACCGTCGCCTACCATAGCTGTTTTTCCGTATGCGGATAGCTTTTTCACAACGGATTCCTTATCGGCGGGAAGAACGTCGGAGACCACATGATCTATTCCGACCTGAGAGCCGATAGCCTTTGCGGTGCGTGAATTGTCTCCGGTCAGCATCACGACCTCTATACCCATAGCTTTAAGCTCGTTTACAGCTTTAAGGCTGTCGGATTTGACCACGTCTGCAACGGCGATTATGCCCAGCATTTTATTATCCAGCGCAAAATACAGCGGAGTTTTTCCCTCCTCCGACAGTCTTTCGCCCTCAGCCTTAAGCTTAACGCCGAGAAGTCCTTTTTCTTCCATGAGAGCAGCGTTGCCGCCGATAGCCTGCTTTCCTCCCACTGTTCCAGAGACCCCGTGTCCCGGCAAGGCTTTGAAGCTTTCAGCTGACACGGCGGTGATCTTCATTTCCTCAGCCTTTGCGGTCACAGCCTTTGCAAGAGGATGCTCCGATTTTTCCTCCAGAGCAAGAGCGCATTCAAGCAGCGTTGCGGTATCACAGCCGTCCGCAGGGATAATATCAGTCGCTTGGGGCTTGCCTTCGGTGACGGTGCCTGTTTTGTCAAGGACGGCTATCTGAGTTCTTCCTGCCGATTCTAGAGCTGCCGCTGTTTTAAAAAGTACGCCGTTTTTTGCTCCCTGTCCGCTGCCGACCATGATAGCTACGGGCGTTGCAAGTCCCAGGGCGCATGGACAGCTTATCACCAGCACGCTTATTGCTCTCGCAAGAGCATAGCCGAAGGCTTGTCCTGCAAGCAGCCAGACTGCTCCCGTTATCAGAGCAATACAGATGACTGCGGGAACAAAGATCCCAGATACCCTGTCTGCGATCTTTGCTATGGGAGCTTTGGTTGCCGCAGCGTTTTCCACCATTTCGATTATCCTGTCCAGAGCCGTGTCGCCGCTGACGTGGGAGGCTGTGCAGACGAGTGCGCCGTTCTGGTTGACGGTCGCAGCGCTGACCCTGTCTCCCGCAGTCTTGTCAACGGGTATGCTTTCGCCCGTAAGCGCAGATTCGTTTACTGCGCTCTCTCCGCTTACAACGACTCCGTCCGCCGGAATGCTCTCCCCGGGCTTGACTACGAATTTTTCTCCTGCGATCAGCTCTTCCGCAGGAATAGTGATCTCTTTGCCGTCACGTATAACATGGGCGGTTTTCGGTGCAAGCTCCATAAGCGCCTTTATCGCATTTGTGGTCTTGCCCTTGCTTCTTGCTTCCAGAGTTTTTCCCACGGTGATAAGAGCCAGTATCATTGCTGCGGATTCAAAATAAAGTCCGTGGAGACAATGCCGTGCTGCGTCAAATTTACTTTCCATGACAAGCGAGGACATTTCAAAAAGCTGCCACAGCGAGTATATGAACGCCGCCGAGCTTCCCATAGCCACCAGCGTATCCATATTCGGCGAACGGTTTATAAGTCCCTTGAAGCCGCTTATGAAAAACTTCTGATTTATCACCATTATCAGCGAGGTGAGCACAAGCTGATATATCCCTGCGGCAATGGGATCCTCACTTAAAAACGAGGGCATATGCCAGCCCCACATGATCCCGCCCATTGAAACGTACATAAGCGGGATAAGCAGCGCTATTGAGGCTATAAGCCTTTTTTTCAGCTTTGGCATTTCCGTATCCTCAGGCTCTCTGCGGGGGGAGCTTCTGCCCTTTACAGAACTGTCTGCCGGTGAAGCCGAGTATCCTGCCCTGGAGACCGCTTCACATATTTTTTTGCTGTCGGCAGGAGAGTCAAAGCTTACCAGCATTGAATTTGTCAGCAGACTTACGCTTACCTCTGAAACGCCCTCTACCGATCCTACCGCCTTTTCCACATGGGACTGACAGGCTGCGCAGGTCATTCCGCTTACGGAAAATTTTAAACTGTTCATATTGTAAAACCTCTTTCCGACTTGCATTTTAAAGCGTTTGTTTTTTGGCGGTCATATGTATACATTCCGCATACCGACCGTTATTTAAGCTTTTTTATAAGCTCTACAGCCTCGTCTATCGCTTCTGTATTTCCCTTCTGTATCTCCTCGGTCACACAGGTCTCCATATGCTCCTTTAAAATAAGATACCCGAAGCTCTGGAGAGCGCTTTCTGCTGCGGCGGTCTGTATAAGTATGTCGCCGCAGTAGCGATTGTCGTCAAGCATATTCTTTATTCCGTTAAGCTGTCCGATTATGCGGCTCAGCCTGTTTTGCAGGGATCTTACGGTCTGCTCGTTTCTCGGGGTGTTTTTGTGCCGGCAGCAGCATTTCTCATTATTGTTTTCAGCGTTGCTCATTTTATACCTCCGTTCATGATGATATACCCCGCCGGGGTATTTAATAACTAAATATATTATATACCCCCTACGGGTATTTGTCAAGGGGGAGCAACAGAAAAATTGCTAAATAAATTTTCTCCGTGTTTATAGAGAGTTTATATTTGCGTATTATAATACATTAAAATACCGTATAAGGAGAGTATTATGCTTAGTTTAAAAAACATAACCAAGGACTATATTGTCGGCGACAATAAGGTCGAAGCCCTCCGGGGAGTGAGCATAGAATTCCGTGAAAACGAGTTTGTCTCGATACTGGGACAGTCCGGCTGCGGAAAAACTACATTGCTCAATATTATCGGCGGTCTTGACAGGTACACCGACGGAGATCTGAGGATCAAAGGAAAGTCCACCAAGGATTTCAAGGACGCAGACTGGGATTCTTACAGAAATCATTCTATCGGTTTCGTGTTCCAGAGCTATAATCTCATACCGCATCAGACGGTGCTTTCAAACGTAGAGCTTGCCCTTACGCTGTCGGGAGTTTCAAAATCAGAAAGGCGTCAGCGTGCAGTCAACGCCCTTACTCAGGTGGGTCTGGGAGATCAGCTCAACAAAAAGCCTAATCAGATGTCCGGCGGACAGATGCAGAGAGTCGCTATCGCCAGGGCGCTGGTAAACGATCCCGATATCCTGCTTGCCGACGAGCCTACAGGTGCGCTGGATACAGAGACGAGCGTACAGATCATGGAGCTGCTCAAGAGCATTTCCAAGGATAAGCTGATAATCATGGTAACACACAACCCCGATCTGGCAATGAGTTATTCCTCCAGGATAATCAAGCTGCTGGACGGAAAGGTAGTGGACGACTCCGACCCGTATGACAAATCGGTGGTGGAGCCTATAAAGAAGCCTGAAAAGGAACTGACTAAGCAGGAACTGAGGCAGGAGAAAAAGCGTGCCAAGAAGGAACGCAAAAAGCTTAAGACATCTATGAGCTTTATGACTGCGCTTTCCCTCAGTCGCAATAATCTGCTTACCAAAAAGGCGAGAACGCTCCTGACGTCCTTTGCAGGCTCTATAGGAATCATAGGTATCGCACTTATACTTTCGATCTCAAACGGAGTGCAGGTCTACATAGATCAGGTACAGTCGGATACTCTTTCCACCTATCCCTTGCAGATAACCCAGACCACTGCCAGCTTCGGTGAGATAATGACAACTATGGCGGAAAAAACGGAAAACTCCGCCAAGCATGACGATGACAGGATCTATTCAATGAACCACATGGGCAGCATGATAAATACCATGATGGAGGAGACCAAGGTAAATAATCTTGAGAAGTTCAAAACCTTCCTTGACGGCAACGAGGAGCTTAAGGAGCTGACGTCTGATATTCAGTACAGCTATTCCACCTCATTGAACGTTTACAGAGCCGATACTGAAAACGGCATTGTTCAGGTCAATCCGTCTACTCTTTTGCAGGATATGGGAATGTATTCGGATACCCAGCTCCAGGCTATGTCCACAATGGGCAGTACATCTGACGTATGGAGCGAAATGATAGACAATGATGAGCTTATCAAGAGCCAGTATGATCTGGTCGCAGGAAAATTCCCGGAGGAGTATAACGAGGTCGTACTTGTAGTAAATAAAAACAATGAGATCGCCGACGCATATCTGTATACCCTGGGCGTTCTGGATACCTCGGAGCTTAAGGGGCTTATGAAAAAGGCGATCGCCGGCGAGGAGATAAATATTGATGACGAGCAGAAGTCATACACCTATGACGAGCTTATGGGTATAAAGTTCAAAATGATCCCTACAACGGATTTCTTTGAAAAGGAGAACGGCGTCTGGGTAGATAAGTCCGAGGACGAGGATTACATGAAAAAGATTGTCGATAACGGTACAGAGCTTGTGATATCCGGTATCGTCAAGCCGAACGACGACGCTTCTTCAGCGTCAATAACAGGAGCTATCGGATACAGACACGAGCTTATGAGCCATCTTATCAGCGAAGTCGAAAACAGCGAGATAGTCAAGGAGCAGCAGGAGAATCCTGACGTGGATATTTTCACGGGACTGAAATTTGAAAGTGACGAGATCGACGACAGCTCCGATGATGCAGAGAAAGGTACCGGGACTGCGGATAACAGCTCTAAGAGCGATGACTCCTCTGTAAGCGGCGGAGCTTCAGAGGAGATAAAAGAAAACGGCGATGATATCACCGAGCTGGCAGCTAAGATCAAAAGCGGCGAGGTGGATCCCGGATCGCTTACCGAGGAGCAGACCGCCGCACTTGAGTCATATATGGCTGGCGAATCGGCGGACAGCAATGAAAATAAGATGTCGGATGAAGATACCGCTGCGCTTATGGCTGCGCTGCAAAGCGGCGAGATCTCTTCCGAGGATCTGACAGAGGAACAAATGGCGGCGCTGGCAGCACAGATGTCTGACGGCACGGGAATAGCTGACGACGGCGTTCTCGGTACGGACGAAATGACTCAGCTTTCGGGAATGACTATGGAAAACATGGGGGATTTTACAAGCGGCAGCATGGATTCCTCCCAAATGACCGAGGCTCAGAAAAAATATATCGCTTCCCTTACCGATGAGCAGATAGAGCTGATGCAGCAGATCATGACAGAGCAGGCTCAGGCGACTCAGCAGGCTAACAGCTCAAAGACCTCAAAATCTACCTACGATGACAATATGACCAGGCTCGGCTATGTTCAGGAGTCAAAGCCAAGCTCCATAAACATCTATCCTGTAGATTTTGCCTCCAAGGAAAGAATAGTTGAGCTGATCGATGAATACAATGATAGTGCGGAAGAGGGCGACGATATAGAATACACCGACTATGTTGGTCTTATGATGTCGTCAGTGACCTCGATCATAGATGCGATCAGCTATGTTCTTATTGCCTTCGTAGCTATTTCGCTGGTGGTATCTTCTCTGATGATAGGTATAATAACATACATTTCCGTACTGGAAAGGACAAAGGAGATCGGAATACTCAGAAGTATCGGCGCATCCAAGAGAGATATTTCCAGAGTGTTCAATGCGGAGACTGTGATAGTCGGCTTTGTAGCGGGTCTGTTGGGTATAGGAATATCCTATTTGCTTACTATACCGATCAACGCTATCATAGCTCACCTGACGGACGTTCCCATGAGGGCGGCGATACCTGTAGGCGCAGCGGTGATACTTGTTATAATCAGTATTTGTCTTACACTTATAGCAGGTCTTTTCCCGTCCAGGGTCGCAGCAAAGAAGGATCCGGTAATAGCGCTGAGGACAGAATAAAACCGGCGCTCGTTTGAAGGAGAGATTTTTATGAAAAAGCTTACACAAAATCAGCTTGACAGCATAATGGGACTGACAAGCTGTATAGTTGCAGGAATATCCCTTATAGGACTTATCTTTATGGGAGCCTGCTGACGCAGACTTATGTAAGATCGGTATAAAGAATCGCCGCCCGTATCAACGGACGGCGGTCTTTTCATTTTGTATGTATTATGCCGAAGCTCAGTCAAAGGTAAACTCGACTTTAAGTATTTCGCTTTTTGACGGCAGCTTGAAATGGAAGCCCCAGCCTGCCGCTCCGGAGGTCGTTATGCATTGCGCACCGGAAAAATCCTTCTTTCCGTAAACCATATCGTTGGCGGCGGCGACAAGCGGCTTGGATAACGGGAACTGCTCACCGTGGGTGTGTCCGCAGAATATCACGTCCGCACCCTGTTCGCCCATTTGCGAAAGCCTGAGAGGCTCGTGGTTAAGGACTATCAGCGGCTTTGACAGATCCGTTCCCTCCTCGTCGACGACCTGTGAAAGCTCTTTATCGGAGGAATATGAGTCGCTGCGCCCTATGATCTGTATATCGCCGGCTATTGTCACTGCGTCGTCCTCCAGAACGGTTATGCCTGCGTCCTCAAAATAATGTCGGACGTCTTCCGAAATATATGTTTCGTGATTCCCGAAAACAAAATAGGTGCCGTATCTGCTTTTAAATCCGCTGAATGCTTCGGTCATTGCGGCTATTTCCTCGGGACGGCTGTTTTCGTCGATTATATCCCCCACAAGGAATATCACATCGGGTGAAAGAGCGTTTACCTGCTCCGTGAGGTCGTCAAGACGGCTTTTGAACAAACCTACGCCTACGTGTGTATCGGATATAACTGCTGCGGTAAGCTTATCGTTTTGAGACGGCTTGTCTATTTTTACCTCGTACTCAGTTTCACGGACTATGCCCATATTGACGTATCCAACGACCGTGAGCATAAATACAGCCGCCAGTACGGCTATACCGTATTTTTTCGGCTGGGACAGAAATCTTCCGACCGGAGTATCGCCGATGCCGGCGGCAGAAAATATTTTGCATACGGCATAGCGTATTATAAAAAGTATTCCCGAGTAGAGAAAGGCTATCGCAAAAAAGGACGCTGTGAAAACGCATACCGCACGCAGAAAAGCTGTTGGAACAGCCTTGTAATGCAGCGCACCCATTACTGTGATCCCGAACAAAGCTATCAGTATCAGCGCAAAAGCAGTGCGTGGGAATTTAAAAGCCCTGGCGGTTCTGTAATATTCCGTTATGCCGTAGACGGATTCTGCCAGCACAGCAAGTAAGAATATAATTACCGGCATATTATCATCTCCAAAAATATTTTATAACATTTTATCATAAACATATAAAATTGTCAATCTGACCGTGATAACGCTGTTTCAGGCGTTATTCGCAGCAGTCATCCGTATGTTTAAATAAGAAATAAAAAACGCCTCCGGTCTGTCCGGAAGCGTTTTTTGGTGAGCCATTGGAGATTCGAACTCCAGACCCTTTGATTAAAAGTCAAATGCTCTGCCAACTGAGCTAATGGCTCTTGTCCGATGCGGAATATACCCTGCAACGACTATATTATTATACCAATTATCCATGAGATTGTCAAGGGCTTTTGAAAAATTTTATTATCTTTTTACAATTTTGCGGGATCTTTTTCCTGCTTTTTTATATATTGCGAAGAAACGCCGCCGCTTATTTTTAACTCTGTCATGTGTATAACGGCAGCCGATACCTTTTTTTACAGCTGTAACTGTACATAAAAAGTTACTTTTTATAGTTCGGATATTTTGTTGAATATATGTTTTTGTTGGGTCGGGTGGTAGGAATTATATTAATAAAAAATTTACATTTAATTTTGCAGGCTTTGTAACCAATAGTTACAGAATTATTACAATACATATTGTATATGACAAGACTTATAAAAGCATATATGTAGTCAGGAAAAACCTTACATAACAATGTTTACAAAAGAACGGGCGTAAATTCGCTGTTTTGACTATTGACTTGGTGCTGTTTTGTATGATATAATCCAGATACCAAAGGTAACAGCGGCTGTAATATTTTATGATAAAAATTACAATTTCAACAATAATCATATGCTGATTTAAAGTAAAATATTTTAATTTGCAGATGATGGAAGGTTTATTGCACAGGATATTACAGTACGGTGTACAAGCATAAACGAAGCAAAGGAGGAAAAACGTCATGAAGCTTAAGGTCAATAAGATCGCACTGTCTCTGTCTACGGCGTTTTTAATGATATCGTCAATAGTTTCTGCGGCTGTATCGGCAGCGGAGGTCAACAAGATAACTGTTAACGCAGACAGAACCAATGCGGGGGCGGGCGACAGAATAAACGTGACCGTAGGATTTTCACCAGATGACAGGGGAGCGGCGGGATTTACGCTGAGTCTTCACTACGATCCTTCCAAGGTCGAGGTATATATTCCGACGGAGGAGGAGACTGACACTGATTTCGATCTGGGCGGAAAGTTTTCGGTCATAACAAATTACGGAGCTGCCGAGGATGCCGTGAAGATAGTGGGTGCGAACCTGGACGGTTCAAACATTACGGAGGATACTCCAATTGCAACGGCGTCCTTTACCGTTAAGGATTCCGCCGAGGGAGATATCGATTATTGGATAGAGGTCGAAACGCTTGTAGTTGCAAGTGAAGACGGTTATGAAACCGGGGCTTATTCCGCTCCTTCGGAAAATTCTCCTTATGTTGTAAACGGCCCGGTAAAGGCGGGAGGTTCAGCGGCATCGTCAGAGTCTGCTGCCAAAACTACAACAGCTGTTCAGACTACAACGACATCAGAAACGACAACGACTGCCGAGACCACAACGACCTCTGAAACGACAACGACCGCTGAGACTACAACGTCTGCTGAAGCTACATCGGAGGAGATCTCTTCTTCTGCGGAGGAAACAACTTCCGTGATAACCGAAGCAGCGCCTGACGAAACGACTGCTGCGTCTTCTGACGAAGCTGCACAGACCTCTCAGCCTGTTGTTACCACCTCCGTGGAGCAGACCGAAACGTCGGCTCAGCCTGTCGTAACGACTGTGCAGCCGTCATCTGCCCCTCTTTTCAGCTATACTCAGGGAGAAAATGATTTTCAGTGCGAAGAGGCTTTGCAGTACGGCTTCAGGATCTCAGATCATATAACCGATTATTCGCAGAATTACGATGTAAGGGTAAAATTCAGCACCACCGGAAATATCAGCGGCGCTGTGGGAATGATGATAAACGGAGAATGGGACGCTCAGTATCATGAAAGCTTCGGTGTTTCGGACGGTGTGTGGACATATGAAAACCTCGACCCCAACATCTCAAGTGATCTGATCTATATGCAGGTTTACTATCTTAAGGCTTATGCGCAGCTGGACATCACTGAAATAGAGTTTGTTCCGGCGGGTACTCCTGTTTACACAGAAGCAGTAACGTCCCAGACGGCTCAGCAGCCTTTGGAGACTCAGCCCTCAGTTTCGGAAACGGAAACGTCTGCCGTTACGTCGGCTGCGGAAAATACATCTGCCGTGACATCTGTCTCCTCATCGGAGATAACGACGGAGGAGATCCGGACAGAGATCGTCGGGGAGGCTCAGCAGTCCCAGCAGACGGAAGGGTCCGTTCAGATCGGGAAAACCGAAACGGAAGGATCCGTTACGGTCACGACTGCCGCAGAGCAGAGTCCGGAAAGCGTATCTACTGAAAACTCCACCAAAGCGCAGGAGATAATAAATGCGGTAGACAATGCTTCGGGAGCGGCCAAGCAGAACTCCGCCAGCAATGAAAATCCCAAAACCGGAGCTGCAAAGGCAGGAAAAACTATTATGAACATTCTTACCGCAGCGGCTGTGTGCGAGATACTTTTTTCGTTGTTTGCCGTGATATGCAGCATAGCGGACCGCAGTAAGTCGGAACGCTGACAATATTGAGTGATAAAACGCCTTTTTCCGGCAGGATAATGTTCGGGGAAAGGCGTTTTTTCGTTATTGCCTTAAAGCAGCGGAGCAGCAAGGCGCAGCAGCTTTCCCAGCAGGCTTTTCTGTGCGGAGATCACAATGCGGTCGGAAAGGCTTACCTCCCGGGATATTTCAAAGAGCTCGGAAAGATCCTTTTCCAGCTGCTTACAGGCGGGACAACGGTACATAAGCACGCCGTTTTCAAAATGCAGATACAGACTTCTCAGATCGGTATTTGCAGAACCCACATATGCCAGGCTTCCGTCGCACAGCATACTTTTGGCGTGGATAAATCCCGGAACATATTCGTAAATCCTCACTCCGCTTCTCAGAAGGGGGACATAGCTGCTGCGTGTCATTATGTGTACATAACGCTTGTCCGGAATGAGCGGAGTTATGATCCTGACATCTGTCCCCCGTTCCGCCGCCCTGCACAGCGCCGAGGTCAGTTCGCAGTCGGGGATAAGGTACGGCGTGGTGATATAAACGCTTTTTACCGCAGAATTTATCATGTTTAGAAAAGCGGTCTCGGTACAGCCCCTGTCCTGATCCGGAATGTCCCCGAAGGGCAGACATATGCCGCAGCTTCTGTGTTCCTGAGGCAAAGGCAGGTCGGAAGCATTAACGGGCATCTCTCCGCCGTTAAGCTTCCACATCTGCGTAAACATTGCGCAAAAGCTTGCTGCTGCCGCTCCGTCAAGATAAACGCCTGTGTCCTTCCAGTATCCGTATGGGGAAATGAGGTTAATGTATTCGTCAGCAATATTAGCTCCGCATATGACGGCGTATCTTCCGTCAGCCGTTACAAGCTTTCTGTGGTCACGGTAGTTGATCGTAGACGTGAGCTTAGGAGAAAAAACATTGTGCCGTCGGCAGTAGATACCAAGCCGTTCAAGCTTTCGCGGGAAATTTTCGGGCAGCAGACAAATGGTGCCCAGATCGTCTATAAGAATGCAGACCTTTACTCCGCTCTCTGCCTTGCGCATGAGTATCTCAAGGATCTGATCCCACATACTGCCGAAATTAAGTATATAAAATTCCATGAAAATGAAGTGCTCGGCGTTTTCAAGCGTCTGTTTTATTTTTTCAAAGATGTATTTTCCGTCGCTCAGATATTCGCAGTGGGTTCCGCTGTAGGATCTGAAGCCTCCTTTGCTTTCCAGCGCACGGAACTGCGGGGCAATATTTTCCGGCAGGTCTGACAGGTCAGGACTCACGCCCGGGATATCAAGAGGGTGTTCTTCCGCAAAGCGGCGTATCTTTTTCATTGAAGCTCCTCTGCCAAAGAAAAAGTACAGAGGAAGAAATATTGCGGGCAGAGCCAGAATACCCATGGTCCACCCGGTCTTGCAGGGGAAAAATTCTGTTCTGGCGGATATTTTCAGCGCAGTTACGGCTGCGGCGGCAAGCAGTATGATCCTGAAGGCTGCGGCGCAGTAAAAGGCGCAGCATACGCAGCCGATTATCATTGCGAGCTGTAAGGCGGCAAGTAATCCTGTCAGGATCACTCTCGCTAAATAAAATTTGAAAAATTTCTTCATGCGTTAGTCCTTTTTGCTGTGTGTGGACGGTATTTGAACCGATCTCAAGTATTTTCCCGGGAAATCGATTTTACCGATCAAACATTTTGGTTGTAACAAAATATCGTATTTTGTACGGAATATAGAAGAACAAATATATACAGAGTCTTGGTGCGATTTTTTTTAAAATTGATTCCCGGGTATTTTCTAGGATTTATTGACAAAATACTTTTCTGTGTGCTATAATTATTGTATAAATTTATTTAATAGTAAAGGAAGTGTTTCGTTTGAACTGTCCAAAATGCGGAAAGCACGTCGGCGATCATGATGCTATTTGTCCTGAGTGCGGAGCGGAGCTGTTTATCGATACTGCTCTGGCGGACAAGCTTTTTGAAAAAAAGTCAGAGCCTTTCAACGCCGAGCCTATTATAAAAGAAAGAAAAAAGGGAGAGAAAAGGAATAAACTACCTAAAGGTCTTTCATCGAAAAAGGTCAGACTTATATTGATCGCAGCCGCAGCTGTTGCCGTTATAATAATCGCTGCGGTGATCATTATTTCAATAAGCTCCTCCGAGGGAGAAAAGCTTGCTGAAAATGCGTCGGATTTTATCGGGGCGGATTTTGAAATTGCGGAAAAAAAGCTTGATGCCAAATTCAAGAAGGAGTCCGCATATAAGGGACTTACAAACGTCATACAGTACAACCGTGCGGCGGAGTCCGACGAAAGCGTAAGGGTGGACGGAGTGACCTATCCAGAGTGGGCAGTGCTTATAACAACGGACGAGGAAAACCGTATCCTTACTGTAAAGTATGCTGATTTTGAAATCCTGAAGGACGATATAAACGGCGTGAAAAAGGATCGTGTCGTGAATATGGACAAGTTCCGCAGCGGTTCGTCAAAGAAAGATGTGGATAAGGAAGTTGACATGGATTTCTACAGCGCAACATACACCAAGGACGGCGTTTCCTACTCGTACAGATACTGGTACGAAAACGACAGCGGTGACAAGCAGCCGGTGGTGCTTGCAGTAAATTACGACAGCGACGGTCAGTATGTTTCTTATTCTTCTGTTTTAGTATATCACCAGTATATGTAATTATGTAAGCGGTCAAATGCCTTTCGGTATTGCACAAATGAAAACGTCAGGGACGGTCAGTCTGTTCCCTGCGTTTTTGCTTTTGCGGATTTTGAATAATCAGGCTGCGACGGCTGATAATATAGGTCTGTAATAAATTTACCGTGTACGGTTGAAAAATTTGCGGGACCGTGGTATAATACTAACATTACGAAACGGAAAGGAGAGCCGCAATGAACGGTAAGCCGATCTACGAATTTCCCCCCAGACTGTCCCGCACGGAAAAGCAGGCAAAGGCGGTACACGATCTGCAGGAGCATAAAAAAATGCGTTCCAATATGTACCGTAACATTATTCTGGGAGCGGTGATCTTTGCCATAGCGTTTCTGGCAAAGATAGTCGTTATAAAGATACTGCTTATGCTGATCTCTCTGGGGAATATCATTGTTGCTCTGCTTTTGTATCGGTTTTATGCCCTTTCAAGAGATACGGACTTATACACCCGCATTTACGGGGACGGCTTTGAGCATTGTCAGAATATGGGCTTTTCGGGGAAAAAGCTGTTTGTGACTGTATATTTTAACGAGATAGAAAAGTCCTTTCAGGACAATCACGGAAGAATGGTGATAAAGCTGAAGAATGCGGAGAGATCGTCATTTACGGTAAAGGATAAAAGGGGAGCGGAGAGCGTTTTCGTACCCGAAGATGAAACGGTCACTCTGTCCTTTGCGGATACTCAGTCAAAGCTTAAGCTTATAAACGATTTTTATGAACAGATGAAATATCCTCATAAGGAGTACAACAAAATCGACGACGAGGCGGACGATTACTACACCGAGGAGGATATGAAGTGGGACAGGCTCCACAAGCACGGACTGTGATCGGTACGGCATTGATATTTCCGCAGAAAGTCAAATGTAAAATTTCTGTTAAGCTCTTGAAATAGCTGCGGGAATATGTTAAAATATAAGCTATAAAATTGTTTTATCATCAAAAACACTGTGACCGAGAGAGTAAGCATTTTGCGATTCTCAGAGAGGGGAGCAGTCCGATGTGACTTGCTGAAAGCTCCCTGTTTCAAGAACTGCCGAAGTTCACTTGCGAGTGGTTTTGCCGAAATTACAGTAAGCAAAAACGTATGCCTGCGTTAACGGCAGGGGAGTGGTGGCTCCTATCGCTGATGGGTGGTTTAACAGGACGGCGTAATGTACGGGTCTTGTTCCGATTAGTCGGAACAGGGCTTTTATTATTTTCTAGGAGGAAAAGCAATGAAGGAACAGTTGAAAAGCATCGAGGAACGTGCTAAGGACGAGCTTTCAAAGATAGGCGACGTCAAGCTTCTTGAGGATTTCAGAGTAAGATTTCTCGGTAAAAAGGGCGAGATCACGTCTATCCTCAAGCAGATGGGAAAGCTCTCTCCCGAGGAAAGACCCGTTGTGGGACAGCTTGCAAACAAGGTCAGAGCCGATATTGAGGAGGCTCTCAATGCAAGAAAGGCAGAGCTTAAAAGCAGAATGGAGGAGGTACGCCTTAAGGAAGAGTCGATCGACGTTACTCTTCCCGGAAAGCCGATGAAGATAGGACGTGCCCACCCGCTGAAGGTAACTCTCGAACAGGTCGAGGAGGTATTTCTCGGCATGGGATTCGACATTGTTGAGGGTCCCGAGGTAGAGACGGATCATTACTGCTTTGAGGCGCTTAATATGCCTAAGCATCATCCGGCAAGAGATACGCAGGATACGTTTTACATAAACGAAAACGTGCTGCTGAGAACACAGACATCTTCTGTACAGATAAGAACAATGGAGAAAAGAAAGCCTCCTATCAGGATAATTTCCCCCGGCAGCGTTTACCGTTCGGACGCAGTTGACGCTACTCATTCGCCTATTTTCCACCAGATAGAGGGGCTTGTGGTGGACAAGGGCATAACCATGGCTGATCTTAAGGGTACGCTGGAGCTGCTTATGAAGAGACTTTACGGTGACGACGCACAGATAAGGCTGCGTCCTCATCACTTCCCGTATACCGAGCCTTCGGCAGAGGTCGATCTCATGTGCTTCAACTGCCACGGCAAGGGCTGTTCAATGTGCAAGCAGGAGGGCTGGGTAGAGCTTCTCGGCTCGGGAATGGTCCACCCCAAGGTGCTTGCAGAGTGCGGGATAGATCCAGAGGTATACTCCGGATTTGCCTTTGGTATCGGACTTGAAAGAATTACTATGGGAAGATACAGCATAAACGATATGAGACTGCTTTATGAGAACGATATGAGATTTTTGGAGCAGTTTTAATTGATCTTTATTTGATTTTATTAATGAGAGCGGGGATAAAATGGATCAGGATATTAGAAATAACCGTCTTTACAGAAAGCTTAAGCCTTCAAAGGCAGGTTTCGTGATCTCCGCAGCGGTAAGCGCCGTTCTGATTCTGGCAGTGCTTGCTATAGGGGTATTCGCCATGATCTCGGTTTACAATACTCAGGGAACCAGCGATTTTGCAGCTACTACGGTAATAATGATCATCGCCCTGGCGATCCTGGGATTTATCAGCGTAAGAGGTATAAAAAAGCAAAAGCGTCAGAACGATGTGAGGGAGAAAAGGCTTGAAGCTCTCGACAGTGCAGAGCTTCTTCGCATAGATGAGCAGCTTGACAGTCTTGAATATCTTTACAAGACCTTTTACCTTACCGATGAATATCTGTATGTTCCGAGAGCTAAGCTTCTGATAAGCTATTCCGATATAGCGGGCTTTAAGACGATCATACACAGCACGAACGGGATCACGGACGGGGCAAAGGTCGTGATCACCGATACGGCGGGAGTAAAATATGAATTCAGCGTAAGACAGTGGAAGCTGTTTTTGACTAAACGTGATTATTTTATAAGGGATCTGGATGAAAAGATCAGTAATATGACCGAATAGCTCATGCGGACATATTCAGGGGAACTCAAAACTCAGCAGGGCGGAAAGCAAAATGTATCCCTGCTTTAACGGAGGTTAGAATAATGGATTTATCAATGAGATGGCTGGCAGACTATGTTGACTGCGATATGCCGATAAAGGATTTTGTAGCGGGCATTACCATGTCCGGATCAAAGGTGGAGTGCTACGGAGAGGAGGGAGACTATCTTTCCAACGTGGTGGTGGGAAAGGTTCTTTCTATCGAACGTCACCCCGATTCGGATCATATGTTCACTACTCAGGTGGATATAGGCGAGGATGAGCCGGTACAGATCGTTACAGGCGCACAGAATGTAAATCAGGGAGATTATGTTCCTGTGGCTAAGCACAAATCTGTGGTACTGCACGAAGGCAAGCCCGTGAAGATCACAAAGGGTAAGCTGAGAGGAGTAGTCTCCAACGGAATGCTCTGTTCACTGGGTGAGCTGGGACTTACAGTGCATGATTTTCCCTATGCGATAGAGGACGGTATCTTTATCCTCGGCGAGGACTGTGACAGGACTGTCGGTACGGATATCCGCAAGGCTATCGGCTTTGACGATGTAAAGGTAGAGTTTGAAATAACCTCAAACCGTCCCGACTGTCTGTCGGTGATCGGTCTGGCAAGAGAGACGGCGGCTACCTTCAATACACAGCTCAGAGTAAAAAAGCCTGAATACAAGGGCGTTGACGACGACGTGAACAAGTATCTCAAGGTAAAGATACACAATACAGATCTGTGCAAAAGATATATCGGAGCGATCGTCAAAAACGTTAAAATAGAGCCTTCACCCCGCTGGATGAGGGAAAGACTGAGAGCCTGCGGAGTGCGCCCGATCAACAATCTGGTGGATATAACCAACTTTGTAATGCTGGAATACGGCAGACCGATGCACGCATTTGACCTCAGATATGTTGCAGGCGGAGAAATAAACGTAAGAAACGCAAGGGCGGGAGAATCTATCACTACCCTTGACGGCGAGACGAGACAGCTTTCCGAGGAAATGCTGGTTATTGCCGACGCCGAAAAGCCGGTTGCCGTTGCGGGAGTAATGGGCGGAGAATACAGCGGAATTATGGACGACACCACGACAGTAGTTTTCGAGTCTGCCTGCTTTGACGGCGCAAGCGTAAGGACTACCGCCAAAAAACTGGGCATGAGAACGGACGCCTCCGCAAGATATGAGAAGGGGCTGGATCCCCACGAGTGCTACGAAGCTCTTATGAGAGCGTGTCAGCTTGTAGAGGAGCTGGGCGCAGGCGAGGTAGTTAAGAATTATATCGACGAAAACTATCAGAGCGAAACTCCGCCGTCTGTTGAATTCAGCTCAGAGTGGATAAATAATTTCTTAGGTACGGATATTCCCGAGGAGGAAATGATCGACTATCTTACAAGACTTGAATTTAAGGTAGAAAACGGCAGGGTATATGCGCCGTGGTTCAGGATCGATATCGAGTGCAAGGCTGATATTGCCGAGGAGATCGCAAGACTTTACGGATATAACAAGATCCCCGGAACGATCATCAGAGGAGTTGCTCAGGCTCAGAGGACAGAAAAGCAGAAGTTTGAAATGAGCGTTCAGAGAGCGATGACGGCTATGGGAGTAAATGAGATATCCACATTCTCCTTTATTTCTCCCAGATATTTTGACAAGATAAATCTTCCTGCGGAATCAAAGCTGAGAAATACCGTGACTATCATGAATCCTCTGGGGGAGGACACCAGCGTCATGAGAACCACCCTTTTGCCCTCTGTGCTGGAGGTCGCAGCAAGGAACTTCAGCTACCGTAATCCGGAATGCTATGTTTTTGAAATGGGAAACGAATATATCCCCCGTGACGGAGAGGTACTTCCCGACGAGCCGCTGAGACTCGGTATCGCCGTATACGACACCACCTGCAAAATCGATTTCTACACTCTTAAGGGAATCGTGGAGGGCATGCTTAAAAAGGTAGGCGCAAAGGAATTTGAATTTGAAAAGGCTGACGCTAAGTGCGCATTTGACGAATTCAGCGCATTCCACCCTGGAAGAACGGCAATTATAAAAATAGACGGTAACGAAATAGGCATTCTGGGAGAGCTTCACCCGAGAGTAGCTGAAAATTACGGTATTTCCGCAAGGGTCTATGCTGCAAAGATCAATATTCCCGAGCTTATGGAGGTTTCCTCAGACGTAAAGACCTATAAGCCGCTGCCGAAGTATCCTGCTACTACAAGAGATCTGTCTCTTATCTGTGACGAAGAAATTCCTGTTGCAATGCTGGAAAGGATCATCAAGAAGGCTGTAGGAGGAATACTTGAGTCTGTTACGCTGTTCGACGTTTACAGAGGCGAGCAGATCCAGTGCGGCAAGAAGTCGGTCTCCTACTCGATATCCATGAGATCCCTTGACGGTACTCTTACCGACGAGCAGGCTGACAAGGCAATGGAAAGAGTTCTTAAGGAGCTTAAGGGCATCGGCGTGGAGCTTAGAATGTGATACGCAAGGAAGTCCGATCCGTAAAAAATGCCATGACGAATTTGTGCATATTAAACAAACTTCGGCTATCCACTTGTTATTTCAATAAAAATAGAGTATAATATAAACATACGTTACAGTATCACTACAAATGCAGCAATAGTAAGGAGTTGAGCTTTTATGCATGAACAGACTATGGAATTTTCAGTTCAGAGAGATAAGGAAACGGAGCTGAAAAAGACACTTACAATAATTTACGACGCACTGAAGGAAAAGGGCTATAACCCTATTAATCAGATCGTAGGCTATATCCTTTCAGAGGATCCGACCTACATAACCACCTACAACAACGCCAGAAGCTTGATCCGTCATATTGACAGGGACGAACTTTTGCAGGCGCTGGTAAAGTCCTATCTCCAGGCATAACGTTTCTCTGATCTGATTGTAAATTATGATATTTAAAGGCAGGCGGTATATATTACTGCCTCAGCCTGTTGAATAACCCCTGATCTGCAAATGGATCAGGGGTTAAATTTCTCCGAACAGGCATAATATAAGGGTCTTAAGGGTTATCCCGCAAATTTATGGAGGGTCACATAATATGGCAGACATTGAAAATTACATCTCGCAGCTGATCGCTCTGCTTAAGCGCAAATTCGGTCCAAGGCTTTTATATGTCGGTCTGCAAGGCAGTTACCTTCGTGGAGAAGCGACTGACAGCAGCGATATAGATATCATGGTCATTATCGACAGCCTGAGTGTTTCTGATCTTGATAGCTATCGCAGCATAATATTGTCTTTGGAGGAACCGGAAAGATCCTGCGGGTTTATTTGCAGCAAAACAGATATGGAAAACTGGAACCCGTTGGAGATTTTCCATGTTCTGAACGGTACAAAGGATCATTACGGAGTATTGGAGGAGCTTGTTCCTGCATATTCTGAGTGCGATATACGAAATTTTGTGAAACTGAGCCTGAACAACCTTTATCATGAGATATGTCACAGGTACATTCACGCGGACAGGGAAAAAAATATTGCAAGATTACCCGGCAGCTATAAAGCAGTATTCTTTATTCTTCAGAATCTGTATTATCTGGAGCATGGCGAATACATTCCGACTAAGGCTGAGTTGCTCACACTGTTGACCGGTAAAGATCAGGCTGTTCTGAAACGCTCTGTTGAATTGGGCAGCGGAGGAGCATACGATCTCACGGATAGCTTTGAGCTTCTTTTTACATGGTGTCAGGATACGCTGAAAGCACTGTAGATCGGGTTTGCGGTCCATCCGCTTTGTACAGAACAAAATATCCTGCGGAATCCGGCGCTTCTCCGGTTTCCGAGGAGGTCTATTATTGCTGAGTTTTCATAACAGCCGTCATTTGGCACAATAACCAAAAGATATGTTGAATATTTGATAAAAATTTACCTTAACAATGTTTACAGGATATGATATAATTATTAAGGCAATACTCACACAGCGGTTGTACGGTATTGCCTTAATAATATGCTAATAAAATCAATTTCGTCGGGGGGGGGAGCGTTATCAGACCAAATAGAGCCGCATTGTTTATTTCCGTTGCAGCGCTGGTTGTAAACGTTTCCTGCACGGCAGACCGCAGCATGGACAGCTTTAAGGATACTGCTGACATTTACTCATCGGTTTCTGATCACGCCGACGATACGTCCTCTGAGGGGGAACAGGATTTTTATTCTGTCTGGGCAGGAGAAATAATCGATCCGACCGCTGCGCATGAGAACGGTCTTGCGTTTATCGGCGATAACTGCGCCGGATGTGAGATGCTGTGGGACGACTTTGTATTTAAGGTCGAAAACGGAGAGATCGCAGAGCTGACGGTATGTACGGAGGATTCAGTCACCTCAGTTGACGTGCGTCATGACAATGAAATATACAGCGCCTGCGTCAGATACAAAAATGCGGACGGTGAGGGGATATGCGAAAAATGCAGTATTGTTTCTCCCCCTGTGCCCCGGTGTGTAAAAAACGGCAGGGCTTACGAATATTACATAGGCGACAGGCTTGTTTATACACGTCCTGACGGCGGTCTTGAAAATAACGGCGATCATGAGCCTGTTCCTGCGGAATTTGACGTTTATCCCGTGCAGGGGAGCGCCGCTGTGGCTTTTCCATACAAAAAGACATTTTGCTCATATTCGGATTTTGAGGACTACCGTGAAAAATACAGCGGGGAGCTTGATCTTGAGGAGATAGACAGTTTCATGAGGGAATACGACAAAAACGGCGGATTCAACGCTCATGTGCTTTTTCTTTATGCCGATATGGCGGTGTCCGAAAATGTGAGCTATGAATTTCTGGGAGCCGTGCGAAACGGAGAACGGCTGGAGCTTTGTCTGAAAAAAACGTTCCGTACCATAAGGAGGGAGAGGCTTCCAAATATCAGTTCGTATGCACTGTTCCCGGAGAGTATCTGGTGGACGTAAAGCCCGAAAATGTAAGCTGGGTCGTATACAGCGACAGCGAGCTTCCGCAGCAGTCAGCTGCTGTACGGTGAAGCAGCGATCATCGCTCTTGACCTGTTATCCATGTTGTGATATAATTAATCATAAGAAATTTAATGCAACACTGCACAACCATTGTGTTAATATTGTGCAGTCAGATTGTCTTAATACGGCGAAAGGAATGATTTGATGTACAGACAGGGAAAATATCCTATAATAGCCAGAAGGACTCTTGCAAAGGGAATATTCGATATTGAGATATACTGTCCGGAAATTGCCGCAGAGGCTAAGGCTGGACAGTTCGTTCAGGCTGCGGCGGAGGGCTTTTTTCTCCGCAGACCTATTTCTATATGCGATATAAACAAGCAAAACGGATCAATAAGACTCGTTTTTGAGGTAAGAGGAAAGGGAACGGACAAGCTTTCAGAGCTTAACAATGGCAGCCTTATAGACATTATTGCACCGCTGGGCAACGGCTTTAGGGTGCTTGAAAAGGGAAAAAAATGCGTTTGTATCGGCGGAGGTATCGGCACACCTCCGATGCTGGGGATCGCTAAGGAATACGGCGAAAATGCTACGGTAATAAGCGGTTTCAGAAATATGGCGGCTGTCATTTTACAGGAGGATCTCAGAGCCTGCGGAGCGCATACAATACTGTGTACCGACGACGGCTCGGCAGGCAGAAAGGGCTTTGTAACTGATGCGCTTACAGAGATCCTTGCAAATGAAAAGCCGGATATAATATACGCCTGCGGACCTATGATAATGCTTAAAAACATCACGAAAATGGCGGCTGACAGCGGGATATTCTGTCAGGTCTCGCTGGAGCAGAGAATGGCGTGCGGAGTGGGAGCCTGCCTTGTATGCGTTTGCAGAACGGTCAAGGACGGGGAGGAGTTCAATTCTCACGTCTGCAAGGACGGTCCGGTATTTGACAGCAGGGAGGTTGTGTTTGAATGAGCAGACTTAATGTAAGTTTCTGCGGGGTCGATTTTAAAAACCCCGTTATACCTGCCAGCGGTACCTTCGGCTACGGCAGGGAATACGAGCAGTTTTACCCGCTTTCAAGGCTTGGTGGGATCTCGGTAAAGGGGACCACTTTGCACAGGCGTGAGGGAAATCCCGGTCCCAGAGTTGCCGAAACTCCAAGCGGAATGCTTAATTCCGTAGGACTTCAGAACGGCGGAGTGGACAAATTTATAAATTACGAGCTGCCCAATCTTGTGACAAAGGATACAAGGATAGTTGCTAATATTGCCGGCTCCACGGTGGAGGAGTGTGCGGAGCTTGCCGCAAGGCTCAACGGAACTGCGGTGGATCTTATCGAGCTGAATATCTCCTGCCCCAACGTAAAGCAGGGAGGGGCGGCCTTCGGCACGGATTGCGCTGTAGCGGGACAGGTCACAAGAGCCGTTAAGGACGTTACCGAAAAACCGCTTATGGTAAAGCTTTCCCCAAACGTTACCAGCATAACCGATATTGCCAGATCGGTGGAGGCGAACGGTGCGGACGCAGTATCTCTCATCAATACGCTTCTTGGAATGAGGATAGACATAAAGACCCGCAGACCTGTTCTTAAAAATAATGTGGGAGGTCTTTCGGGTCCCGCAGTTTTCCCGGTTGCGGTAAGAATGGTATGGCAGGTGGCAAACGCCGTCAGCATTCCCGTATGCGGAATGGGCGGTATATCCTCGTGGGAGGATGCCGTTGAAATGATGATGGCGGGAGCGCAGACTGTACAGGTGGGAGCGGCAATTTTCGCAGACCCCTACGCTCCTGTTAAGATAATCGATGGAATGGAGAAATTCTGCGAGGACAACGGCATTGACAATATCTCCGAGATCGTGGGAACGGTCAAGCCGTGGTGAAAATATTATATTATAAACAAAAAAGTCCGTCTGCGGGTTGCAGGCGGACTTTTGGCTGTTAAAACGATGTTGAACCAATATAAGCTCCAATAGCAGAATTTGCTATGCACGCAACAAGAGCTATGATAGACATCACCAGCCCGGCTATACCCATACCCTTGTTTTCGCTTTTCATTCCGGACACACCTAATATTATACCAATAATAGATGTTGGATAGCCAAATAACGGTATCAGCCATGTTATTAAGCTCACTATGCCCAAAACGAGCGACGCAATTGCTTTTCCGTTTTTATTCGGGTCGCCTTTTGGGGTCTCACATGTCTGTATAACGCACCCGCAGTGCGGACATACTTCGCCTTTAACGCTTATCAACGGCTTTTCAATTTGCTCTCCGCAATTTGTACAAAACATATTCATTCCTCCCTTATAATATATTAGCTAGTCCTATTCCTCCAATAACTGAAGAAATAATTATTGAAATGATCCATACGATGATCGAGTATTTGATACATTTACCGCCGGATACTACCTGACCGTTTGATTTTCTTACACAGCCTACAATAAGTCCTGCAATGGGGATAAGTATACATAACGCTACCAGTCCGCCTGTCATAACGTCGTTTGCCTGATTCGGTGCAGCAGGATTTTTAAACGAATTATCGGTAGCTGCTCCGCAGTGAACGCAAATAACGGCGTTATCGTTTATTTCCTGTCCGCAGTTTCTACAATACATAAATATTCCTTCTTTCTGATATTATTAATTGCATTCGGGATATGTCACACCGTATTTTTCACTGATCAATAGTATCCGGCATCACGCATATCCTGATTGAAGTCATTATAATCCTCCATCTCATTCCTGTTCAGCTTTCCGTCGCCGTCATAATCCCATGCGTCTGCGTCATAAAGATTTTTTCCGTTATCGTCCGAATCGCCGTCACAGCCGGTAAACATCACACTCACTGACAAACAGGAAAGAATAACAAGTACTGCTGAAATGATTTTCTTAAACATATATAACACCTCCATCATTCTATATTTTGTAAAATCCACCCGATAAATCTTCCATATCGACATTATATCACATAATTTTTGAATTTTGTTAAGCTGTCAGCTTAGTATTTGTTATTTTGTACAAATAAACAATTTTATTTGTGGAATTTTATCAAAAAGGAGAGATGGTATATCCTTGTAATTTTGTTGGCATATCCCTTTAATTTCCGGTTGACACGGACTGCGTAATTTGCTATAATAAATGTGTGTAAAAATAAAGACAAAAATAGTTGGACAGAGACAGCGAAAGGATAGATGAGATTTGTTACGGATAAATCGCACCTTGATTTCATTTGCAGCGGCTTTTTTTATTGCCGTACTGCTTATGTCTGCAAGGTGCTTTGCTTTTGATTACGCCGATATAACAGGCTCCACAGCTACGGGAGCTAGTATTACCGGATATAAAAAGGCTCTGCTGGTGGACGTCACGGATTTCGGCGCCGACAGCTCTGGCGAAAAGGATTCCTATAAGGCTATACAGGACGCCCTTTTCTATGCGGTGGATAATGCCAGCGATACGATCCAGCTGAAGGTGGTCGTTCCCCCCGGAGAGTACAGAATAAGCAAGCCGCTTAAAATATATTCCAATACTTGGCTTTATATGGAGGGCGCAACCATTATCAGAAATTTTTCCACGGGATTTATGTTCAGAAACGCTTTGCAAAACCCTGCCGGCGGTTATGACGGAGAGAGAAATATCATTATCGAAGGCGGCTGCTTCGACGGAAATACCAACAGCTCCTCCACTCCGTTTTCAAATGTTCGTCTGGGACATATCAGAAATCTGTGGATAAAGGGTGTAGAATTCCGGAACAATGCGGACGGTCATCTCCTGGAGATCGGCGGAGCGCAGAATGTTACGATAGAGGACTGCACATTTCACGGCTATATCGGCTACAAGGAAAAGGAAGCTATACAGCTTGACACCATGAATAACAGTGCAAGCTTCGTACATTTTGAACCCTTTGACGATACCGCCTGCGATAATGTGGTCATACGCAATAATTATTTTTACGATCTTATGAGAGGTATAGGCTCGCATTCGGCAACTATCGGAGTGTACTATACCAACGTGCTGATCGCAGGCAATACTTTTGAGAATATAACCTCATGCGCAATGATAATGCAGAATTATAAGAACTGTCTTGTAGAGGATAACGTCATGACCAACGTAGGCTACGGGATAGACTTCAAATATATGACGCCGGTGGAGTATTACGGCTATAATCCTCCCGTTACCGGCTATAACGGTATTTATGACAGGATAGATGACTTTGCAAATACCATTATAAGGAACAATACTATCTCGGCAAATGTCACCAGCTATGCTTCGGAACCATTCGGCATTCAGATCTACGGAAGAAAGCTTATGGGCAGCAGCTATCCGGATTACAACTATAAGGTCGAGGGAGTCAAGATAAGCGACAACAGCATCACCACTGCGGGTGCGGCGATAATCGTCAACGATTCCAACGGTATCCAGGTGAAATCCAACGAGATCGATTTTAACAGCAACGGTAATTATGCCGCTTCGGATCTGATAATTGTCAAGGCCTCATCAAATTCGGCAGTTCAGAATAATGTCTGCAAGGGCGGCGTCCAGAGTGCGATTTATGTGGGAGCAAGCAAGGAAATAACCGTCAAGGAAAATACCTGTACGGATCCGGGAGCATCAGGAGTTTATGTGTCTTTGAGTGCAAGCGGAGTAAAGGTGAAAAGCAATACAGTCAAAAACGCTCTGGGAAACGGCATAAAGGTGACTAAATCCGCATCAGCCGAGATTTCCGAAAACAGCGTCAGCGGATCGGCATTATGCGGCGTTGCATTCAGCGACGGTTCCGGCAGCGCAAAGAAAAATACCGTCAGCGGCGGAAAATCAGACGGTATCCTTGCTGACGGAGAGATCGAGGTCACCGTCAGCGGTAACGCTCTGAGATCCAACGGCGGCTGCGGGATAAACGCTAAAAACGGCGCAAAAGTGAGCGTAAGCGGTAACAAGTACGAGGAAAACTCCGGCGGAGATGCAACCGTATCCGGAGGAGGAAATATTGCCGTGGCAGCAGCAAAAAAATTAACGGCAGACGAGATCTACAATGAGCATATACAGCTTTCATGGGAAAGCGTTTCCGAAGCGGATTCATATTCCGTATGCCGCAGGCTTTACGGAAGCGATGAGGACTTTGTTCAGGTGGCTGAGGTATTCAATACCAGCTGCGTTGATCTGGGACTTTCATCCAGAACGAAGTACGAATATAAGGTTTATGGTATAAAAAAAGCAGGAGATGCTGCCTGTATAGGCAAGGGCAGCAAGGCTCTTGGGGTGAGGACAAAAACCGCTGTGAGCGAGTGTATGACGACTCTTCCGTCGGTAGTAAAATACAGCGGAAGAGAGGCGGAGCCGGATTTCGACGTATATATTAATGGTGCAGTCCTTGTGAAAAATATTGACTATACCGTTAAATATTCCTCAAATACCGGTGTTGGCAGGGCTAATGTCACCATTGTAGGCTGCGGACAGTACTGCGGTCTTAAGGAGCTTGGATTTGATATAGACTTTTCGTCGGGAGAGTCCGAAAACGCAAAAAAAGAGGACGTTTCCCGCTGCTGTGCGGCGGAGAATAAGACCGCCTCGGGAATAGTCCGCTGCGACATCAGAGCGGATACGCCCAGCCTTTTCGGAAGATCCGCAGATCAGGGAACAAAGATCGTAGTCAGCGGGGGCAGAAATTATATCCAGAACGGCTTGGAAGCTCTGAAACAGCAGAGCGTGCGATTCAAGACCAGAAGCGTCAGAGGAAGCGGAGTCGGAAAGAGCTACGGACTGTGGATTTAAAAACAGTGAAAACGTTTTATTTCCGAGTATATTTTGCAAGATCCGAAACGTCGAAAAAAGGGGGACGTCGGGTGTCAAGATTTTTCAGACACGGTTTTATGCTCCGTTTTTCAGCGTTTGTACATATGCTTAATCGTTTTCTGATTCTTTTAATAAAACTATGCAATTTCACTACTGTTAAGGCACGTTAATTATTAAAACTGCACAAATGAGTTGTGTATAATTTGGTAAATAGATAGAAAATTTATTAAAAAACATTGACATCATTGGCTATAAGTGATATAATAATGAAGAATTAAGCGGCAAGGGTACGGCGGCGTTTTAATTTAAATTGTTCGGGCGCTGTAAGGGTTTGTCCGGCACACCGTCGGGCGGACTTCAGCCGATCCGGTATACGATTACATTGGAGGAGCTATGACGGATAAGGAACTGAAAAAGTTAAAACGGACCGAGCTGCTTGAGCTTATGCTTTTTATGAAAAAAGAGCTTGACCGTGTAAAGGACGAAAATGCCGTGCTAGAAAAAAAGCTTGAGGAAAGGGAAGCCGATCTGGACGAGCTGCTTGGGCGCACGGGGGAGACCTTGAGAATGGTGAGTATGCTCTGCGAAAACGCAGGACTGTCCGCCGAAGCTGCTCCTGATACCGAACCTTTGGCGGAAGATACAGACTCCGGAGGTGACGGGGAGTGAGCGAAGATAAAACCGAGCTTATGGAGATCCCCGATACCGAGCTGCTGGAGAATGAGCTTAAGCTGCTGAAAACCCGCAAGGAATATCTTAGGATACTAAGAAGCACCGTATCGTCCCTGGTGGTCGTTGCGGCGCTGGCAGTTCTCATTTCCCTGATGTTCCTGCCTGTTCTAAGAGTCACAGGAACAAGCATGACGCCGACCTTGCAGAATAACGAGCTGGTCGTGTGCAAGAAGAGGGGTTCGTTTAAAAAAGGCGATGTGATCGCATTTTATTACAATAATAAGATACTTTTAAAAAGAGTTATCGGCGTGTCGGGAGACATTATCGATATAAAAAAAGACGGTACGGTACTGGTCAACGGCGAGGAGATCGATGAACCCTACGTTGACGAAAAGGCGTTGGGAGAATGCGATATAAAGCTGCCCTATCAGGTCCCTGATGAAAGGATCTTCGTTATGGGAGACCACAGGTCAACCTCGGTGGACAGCCGTACCAAAAAAGTGGGCTGTGTGGCGGAAGAAGCTGTGGTAGGCAGAGTTGTGTTCCGTGTGGCGCCCCTTAAGAAAATCGGATTTATAAAATAAGCTGATATATGGTCATACGTCCGGCGGACGCATAATCATTGGCAGGGAGGAGGAACTCGTTTTGCAGAATTTAGCAAATAAAATTCAGCAATACTTAAAATATGATAAGGATAATCGGCGCAGCAGATTTCTGGCGGCGGCGCTGTCTTTGGCAGTAGCTGTTTCCGTATTCGCAAGTCTGATCATGCCTGCAATAAGCATGACCGACAGCGATGAGCCGCCGGTCAGTGAAACGTTCAACGTTCCTGCGGCATATGCGGAGTCGAATGTGGAAGGTGAAGATTTTACCGAGTATACGACCGATGTAATTGTCAAGCAGAAAGATGCGGATGCAGACGTTCAGAACAGGGTCACCTTTGAGCTTTTGTGGAATATTCCGGCAGGCAAGCTGACAAGCGACAACAGATTTTTCTCGTATGAGCTGCCCGAGAATTTCAGCACAGAAAATCTTCATACAATAAGCGCTGACATTCTTGCATCGAACGTTAAGTGCGGCGTGTTTAATATTGTAGAAGGCGGCAACGGCAGATATTACATTGAGATAGAATTTTCCGACAGGTACATCAAGGATCATCCCGAGATCGACACTTCCGGAATCCAGGGAGGCCTTGATTTCACAGCTGACGTTGTCAGAGGCAAGGATCAGCTGAAGGACGTTACGATCCTGTTCCCCACAAATAAGGGCAATACCCCTGTAGATGTTCCGTTCAAGGCGAAAACAGCTTCGATTGAAAAGAGCGGAACAAAGAACGGCGATGTTATTTCGTGGGACGTTACAGTCCACAACGGTGAAGCGGACGGCGGCGGATATAACGATCTGAACGGTTATTATCTGGACGATACAATGTTCGGTTCGGAGACTCTTTCAAATGTTACCGTTACGCCTGCGGGCTGCGGTTCATACAACAGCGATACCCATAAGTTTGAATTCAGTTCAGGCACGACAGGATCAGGCGAGATCCACATTAAATATGATACGCCAATGACTCTGGAGGATAAGATACAGGATAAGGTAGTTAACGAGGCTGTGCTTACGCCTCCTGACACGCTGGAGGGAGAGATCCCATCGACAGCGACCGATACAGTCACATATCCCCGTGAGGTCGAGATCCAGAAAACAGGTAAATTTGACTATGACCAGGGCAAGACGCCCGACGGTAAGGTAGACTGGACCATAACGGTCAAAAATTCTACCGGTACAAGCCTTAAGGACGCAGTTATCACAGATGCGATGCTTCCCGCAGACAAAAGCGAATTAACCGTTGAGGGAATGTCAGCTGACGATTATACCATTTCAAACGGAATGATCACAATTACGGGCGATGTCAAGGCTTCTGAGCTTAAAATAACCTATCCTGCTGAGGCTAGCTCTACCGAGGATAACAGAAATAAGGCTGTTCTTAAGCCGGATAAGGATTCCGAGGTCAGCATAGAGAGCGACGGATTTCTCGGAAAATACGACGGCTACGATTCTCTTTACAAGTCCGCAAGTGACGGAGGTTCGGGAAAAGTCACGTGGAAGATATCTGCTACAGATTACGACGGATTCGGCAACGCAGTATTCACCGATGCAATGCTTGACTATGTTGATGATGCGAATATTGGATTTGCGATCGACGGTGGTTGGGTAAACAAAGATGAACTGAGTTACACCGTTGCTGACGGAAAGATCACCCTTGGAGATTCACAGAGGTTCAAGGACGCTCATAAGGTCGAGATAAGCTATTCTGTTGACGGTAAAACTCTTATAGATCTCTATAAGAACGGAAATCTGCCCGGCGGTATATCGGTAACCTTTGACGAGGCTACAGGACAGTATTTGTTCAAAAATACGGTAAGCTGGCAGGATTTCACTCAAACCTCGGAATATAAATATACCGAACCGGTGAATGAATTTAAAAAGGAAGCTAAAGATGTCGTTCAGAACGAAGACGGTACTTCCTCTATCAAATGGCAGATCGTATTTACAGGCTCCGATAAAGGCAAGCTGTCCGGTCTGGAAATCACAGATACGCTTACTGCGATATTTAATGAAGCTAATGCTGCCGGTCTGCATTATATGACCGCCGATCAGCTGAAGCCCGAAAACTTCGATATAAGGTTCGGCGACGACACTTATAATATGGTTAATACGACAACTACAGGATATCGTATTGATCCTTCAGCCTTTACGGTTACTTCCGTTGAGGGAAGCGACGGCAAATGCACAAAGTTTAAAGTAACTCTTCCTAAAGAGTATACAATGAATGACCAGTATAATAACCCTCAGTTGCTTGCTAATTACAAATCAGTGGTTATCAATTACTGGACAACTGCCGATCTGAGCGGCGACGATATAGCTAACGGAGATATCGTCAAATTCAAGAACGAAGCTGATCCCGGAGATGCGGCAAAGCCTGCTATAAACGAAAAAGATATTACCAAGACGGATCAGTCGTTGCTTCCGTATACGAAGTTTGACGCCTCCGGATTTGACATGAGCAACCCGTCAAACAGTGTAGGCTCCCTTAATACCGATCAGAACACGGCTAAAAAGCTGGCTGACCTTGAGACCGTTCAGGTCGTAAGCGGCGCTGACTCTGAAACTTACTATGTTTTCACATACGGTGTCAGATTCAATCCTGAGTATACGCTGTCCGGAAAACAGACGATCAGCGTTGAGGATAAGCTTCCCGCAGGATTTGAGCTTATTACTGACGAGGCTAACAAACCGGTCTGCTTCTATTGGGGAAAGAACAATATAGGCGGATCGTGGGGAGTTTCCATTAAATCTGCCGATGATACCAGTACGGCGAATGAATACATTAAGATGGTATCAGATTCGGTAAATGCTGACGGAATCAGACAGCAGGTCATCAGTTTCAATATTAACAATTTAGATGTTACAGACTCAAGTCCTACATTTATTTACAAGATCAGGATCAAAAAGGCGGATTTTGAAAAGCTTCTGGCAAAGAACGGCGGTTCCTATGACGTAGTGAATGCGATCGCCGGCGAGGGCAAGCCTGAGTACGTTCATAAAAACACTATTACGCAGAGTGCGCTGTCAAAGTATTCCGATACTACCAGCCGCACAAACGGTGTGGATTATTATATCGACGTCAACCCGGGCGGAGTTGATTATGATCCCAATAATCTCTGGCTGGAGCTTTTCGATGAGCTTAAGATAAACGGCATTACTGACCCGTCGGAGATCGAGGTAAATCTCAATGAGGTAAGGATCTGGGAGCTTGACGAGAATCTTAATCAGGTCAAGGAGCTTACCGAAGGACTTTCGACCACTACTTTGTACGGACAGACTTCCGGAGACGGATTTGCCGTGAAGTTTACCGACGCAGAACAGCTTAATTCCGAGGCTGCTGCTGAAAGCCAGATACCTAAGACGGTAACGACTGACGTTGGTACTTTCCACCCGGCGGTTGGAACGTCAAGAACCAATTATCTTAATTCACAAACCATAAATGGATATAATAATACTAGCGTTAGCGGTGATTTTAAAGCCGGCGACAAATTAGTATTTAATGTCAGCGGAGCATTAACTGACCAATGGGGGAACACTACTTCATTAAACATAAAGACCGGCGGTTGGAGTGACTTGGGATCAATTGTGTTTTCAAAAGACGGGGAATATTCATTTATACTTAGCAGCGATTCCAATGGATTGGTTCTCCAGAATCCTACAGGCTATGGTCTTACCGTAAGCTTGGATGTTGTTCAAAGCACTGACGGTTCTATCCCGATCACGGCAGCTGCAAATGCTGTAATTACTGCGAATGTTTCAAATTCCGACGGTGCAAGCGGACGGTTCACCTACAAGGACAGCAGCGGAAATACAGTTGACGGCGCTTCATGGTCCGGCAACGGTTCATATACGTTTAAGGTCCCTGCAGGTGCCACAAGCGTTAATTTTGTTACCGATTCAGGCAAATGCGACGTTTCTATCAAGAAAACCGAAACAGTAACCGAAACGGTCACTAACGATAAAAGCGCAAGACTTAAGATCACGGTCCCCGATAATAAGAGACTGAGGATCAAATACAGCTACGGCTTTAAAAGAGAGGTTCCTCTCGGAGAAGGCAAAGAGGATGAGATAACTGTTGTAAATAACGTTCAGAGCCGTGTAAGCGGAACTCCTCAGTATGCGGAAAATACTGCGACCTTCAAGATCGGTCAGAACGCAGAAGGCTGGGCGGTCACATCACCTATCTCCCTTGCAAAGGTTGATATCGGAGACGTGTCGATAATGCTTACCGCAGGCTTTGAGCTATACAGGTACAATCCGAATTTCACCGGCAGCGATGGTTCTCACTGGCAGCCGGCTACTGAAATAAACTATGATACGGAGAAAAACACACATCAGGCAATCAAGTGGGCGGATACTGCAGACGGCAAGGCGGATAAGCTTTATACGGACGGCGATACCGGCAGATGTTACCTTCAGGTAAGAGAGCCTGGTATAGGCGATGACGAGTTTTATGTTTACAAGCTTAAGGAGATCGATCCGCCTGAGCATTACAGTGTTGTGAGCGATGGATCCATCTACTTCACCTATGTAAAATCTCCTCTGGACGACAGCTATATCCCGCAGGAGGCTGTTGACGCCGGATACAAGCAGTTTGATTCCGGTACAAAGCTTAACGTTGAAAATGTAAGAAACATTACGCTGAACGTTAAAAAGGTATGGGCTGACAGCAGCTGGTCCGACTTTGAATATGTTAAATGTTCGCTGTACCGTTCTATTGTGCAGAGTACCGACGGCAGTGTTCCGGCAGCCAGGGAGCTTGTTCAGGTAAACGGTGAGGATACATTCAAGCTGACAAGCGGTGAGTCTTTTACGATCACTGATCTTCCTAACGGCAATGCCTTGGACGGAACTGCTTACTATTACTACGTTGAGGAGCTTTCATATAAGCCTACGGGCGGAGAGGAAGTACCGATCAGCGGTTCCAAGTACATTCCAAGTGTAAAGAATAACGGCGCTTCCAGTGACGGAACGACCATAACCATTGTAAATTCTTCTTCACTTAAGCTTGAAAAGAGCTGGATAGGCGGAAAACCCGACAGCGGAACAAAGCTTAATATCGAGATCTATCGTTCGACAAAGCACGAACTTAAATTACCGTCTGACGCAGAGCTTCTTGGTGAGATCAATCTTACTTCTGCCGACGGCTGGAAGTGGGACAGCGCAGACAGTGCGTTTGCGGACAAGATCAAGTCGTATGATTCTGACGGAAACACGTATTATTACTACGCTGTTGAAACGAATTGTCCCGAGGGATATACCGTTACATCGGTTTCAGCAACATCAACGGGTACGATCTACGTCACCAACACAAAGAACGAGTCGGATAATCCCGGCGGAGGGGAGCTGCCCGGCACAGGCGGTGTGGGAGCTGTTCCTCTGAAGGTCGCAGGAGCTGCGGTTTGCGCTACGGCGACAGTACTGTTAGTATCTAAACGCAGAAAATCCAAATTTGATTCTGCGAATAATAAATAAAAAGGAGTTATTGAAATGAAAAAGATGAAAAGATTTGCTACTCTGGCAGCTGCAACTATCCTTGCAGTTTCAATGGTAACAGCCTCTGCAATTTCTGTTTCGGCTGCTGTTGATGCGGCTACATCTATTACTATAAATGATGCAGTTGCGGATAAGACTTATACGGCATATCAGATCTTTAACGCAAAGACCGCTACCAACGATATTACATGGGGCAATGGCGTAAAAGGAGATGACCTTCTTACAGCGCTCAAGGCAGATACTTCTGCGGTCAAGGACGTATTTGCAGATGCCAATTCTGCTGCCGATGTTGCGGCTATAATGGCTGATTCTACTAAGTTTACCGAGGATAACCTTATCGCAATGGCTGATATTGTGGCTGATCACGTTGACGGAACAGGAGCTACTGCAACATTTGCAGAAGGAAAGTATACCCTTGACGTTGGCGAAGGCTACTATCTGATCGTTGATTCGACTAATAACGTTGGCGCAGACGCTGCAAACTCCAGATATCTGGTAAATGTTTCCGGCGCAACAACAGTAACGCCTAAGGTCTCAAAGCCTACTCTTGATAAGGAAATTTATCACGATGAGCTTGATTCATGGGGCGATGTCGGAGATAACGCTATCGGCGACGAAGTAAAGTTCAAGATCACAACAACTGTTCCCGACACTACCGGTTATGAAACATATACATATACCGTTCGTGATGACTTGGATACAGGACTTACCCTTAATGCCGACGCAAGTGCGTTCTCATACAAGTATTACGATAAGAACGGTGACGAGATCACAGGAATTACATATGTTCCTACTCTCACTTTTGCTGATGACTCAGCAACGGCTGATTTCACAGAGGATTTCAACGCTAAGTTTGATATCAAGGCTCTGCTTAACGAAAACTCTAATATTGCTAAGATCGAGACATACTACAGCGCAGTTCTTAACGGAGACGCTAAGGTAGCCAATGCAGCTAATGATAATACAAACTACAATCCCAATACGGCATATCTGACATACATGAACAATCCTGCACAGTCGGGCGAAGGTGAGACCGAAAACGGCAAAACACCTGAGGTTACCGTTTATGACTGGACATTTACCTTCAATGGTACAAAGGTAGACGGCGAGACCAATGCTCCTCTTGCAAATGCAACCTTTAAGCTTTATAAGGGTACTGACGAAGTTCAGCTTGTTAAGGGCACTGCTGAAGGTGATGTTGATGTCTACAGAGTAAAGACAGCTGCCGATACAGCTGAGGCTGTTGATATCATAACAAATGACAAGGGCTTGTTCAGGATCACAGGTCTTAACGACGCAGTTGAGTATACTCTCAAGGAGACTGAAACTCCTTCTCCCGAGTACAACCACGCTGACCCTGTAAAGTTTACGCTTTCCGCTGATTATGACGATGCCGGAAGCACGCTTACAACACTTGCCGCAACAGGCGATACAACTACAAACGCTGCAACTATTAAAAACAACAAGGGTTCTGTACTTCCTACTACCGGCGGTATCGGTACTAAGGTATTCTACGGAATCGGCGGTACTGTAGCAGTCGGCGCAGGCGTTCTCCTCGTAGCTAAGAAGAGAATGAAGAAAGAGGAAGAATAATATCAAGGCAAATCATTTCTGAGTAAGTTACTCGGATACCTTTAAGTCCGGCGGGTGATTCCGCCGGACATTAGGGAGGACTCCATGAGGAAAAAAAGCGGTAAATTATCTACTATAATATTGACTGTTCTTTTACTGGTGGGGCTCTCCGTAATGTTTTATCCAAGCTTCAGCAACTGGTGGAATTCCAGAACGCAAAGCCGTGCGATCGCAGGATATCAGCAGGCTGTGAACAATATGACCGAGGAGGAAAACGCCAGGATCTTTAAGAGGGCGCATAAGTATAACGAGGACATAGTAAAGCTTGACGCACCTTTTCTTGAATATGAAAAGGTTCCTGATTACGATGATATTCTGGATATTACCGGCACAGGAATAATGGGTTACATTTCTATCCCGCAGATTCGGGTAGAGTTGCCGATCTATCACGGCACGAGCGAAGGTGTTCTGAACATAGCTGTAGGACATCTGCAAGGCTCTACGCTGCCTGTTGGAGGAACAAATACCCATGCGGTGATATCAGCTCACCGTGGTCTGCCGTCTGCAAAGCTTTTCAGCGATCTTGATCAGCTGGTGGAGGGTGACGAGTTTACCGTAACCGTGCTTAACGAGGTTTTCACCTACGAGGTGGAGGAAATATTTATAGTTCTTCCAACGGAAATGGAAAAGCTTGCTGTCATACCCGGCGAGGATTACATTACTCTTACGACCTGCACGCCTTACGGCGTTAACTCGCATAGGCTTCTTGTCCGTGCAAAGCGTATCGCCACAGCCGAACAGGAGAAGAGATCTCAGGCAAAGGTCTCCGCCGATGCGGTCCAGCTCGATTATCTTCTTGTTGTGCCTTTTATAGCGCTTCCCCTGTTTATTATGCTGGTCATCTGGTGGACCTTCGGCACAAAGAAGAAGAGCTTCCCTTACGATGATCCCATGTCGGTTTTTAAAGACGGAAAAAATCAAAAATGCAATAAATCTGATACAAAAAAGGAGGACGTGTAATATGACCTGCAAAGTATGTCGTATAAGCTGCGCTTTACTGTGCGCCGCCGCTGTGCTGCTGTCTGTATTCAGCTGCTTTGCGCTTAATGCGCAGGCGTCCGACTGCTCGCTTACCCTTATCTGCAAGCATCAGGAAAACGCTGTGCCGAATATTGAATGGAGTATTTTCAGAGTCGGTGAAAAGAACAATATGGGCGAATATGTGCTTACCGGGGATTTTGCTGACTATCCCGTATCTCTGGAGGATATTGACACTGCGTCTGCTGTTCAGGATGCGGCTGACACTTTGGAGAGCTATGTCATTCTGGATAATCTTTCGCCGATAGATTCCGCAGTGACCGATGAAAACGGAACTGCTGTGGTTGACGGAGTTGACGTCGGACTTTATCTTATCATGGGTAAGGAATTTGTTTCCGGCGAAACGAAGATCACTCCCTCGCCTATGCTGGTGGAATTTACGCAGGAGCAGATCTCTGCGGGAGACCTTACGGTATACCCTAAAATGACTTTTGAGACGGTCCCGGACACAAAAACAAAGTTCGGCGTTCGCAAGACATGGATCATTCCCGAGGGTTCTGCCGATAAGCAGCCCCAAAAAGTCGTTGTCGGCATTTATGAGAACGGCGAGCTTTTCAAAGAGGTCACCCTTGACTCTTCAAATAACTGGGAGTATTTCTGGGAGGGTGATCCCTCAAGTGAATGGAAGGTCAAGGAAGTTAATATTGATGAAAATTTCACGGTAGTTTATAAACAGAATGAAACTGTTTTCCAGGTGGAGAATACATTCGTTCCGTCGGAAAATACCGATTCCGGTTCTTCATCCTCCGGATCTTCTTCCGGAACCAGCAATACAGGAACCGGCAATAAAGATAAGCTTCCGCAGACAGGTTCGCTATGGTGGCCTGTGCCTGTTGCCGCAGGCGCCGGAGTAATTCTTATAGCGGTAGGCTGCCGTATGAGCAGAAAGAGAAAGTAATGAGCGGAAAAAACGTTTTAGGACGTGTTCTGACAGTTTTGGGGGCAGTGCTGATCCTTGCAGCATTGTCCCTTGTTTTGTACAATTATCATCATGAACACGAAAGTAAAAAGACCATGGACAACGTCCTTGTCCGTCTTGATAATGAGATCCCCGACGAACCGCAGAAGGAAGAAGCTTCTCCGTTTGATGTTTTTGATGCAGATGACGGATATTCCGATGACAGTACGGCGGAGGTATCCGACGAGGACGAGTCTCTGTCGCTTGACGGCGACGAATATATCGGCATTATTTCTCTGCCTACTCTGGACAGGGAATATCCGATCCTTAAATATTGGAGTTATCCCAATATGAATATCGCCCCCTGCCGTTATGACGGTATAAGGGCAGGACGTGACCTTATAATCTGCGGACACAATTATGCCGGATTTTTTGATAATCTCAGCAAGCTCAACAGCGGCGACGAGATCATTTTTACCGATATTAAAGGGCGAAAATTTATATACGAGGTTTCATACACCGAGCTTATTGACGGCTGGGATACCGACAGTATGTATATCGGCGCAAGACAGGATTGGGATCTGACGCTTTTCACCTGCACATGGAGCGGTTACAGCCGTGTGACTGTAAGAGCTGTGCTGTCGGAACAGCGTAATTAACGGAGATAATTCATTTTATTAAGCTGTTTTTGTGCAAGTAACAAATTTTTTCGTGAAAACGTTTGCTTTATTTTTCAGTGCTTGATTTTTTTAACTGCTTATAGTATACTTGAATAGTACGATATAACTGTGAAAGGATTTGTGGCTATGAATATTTTTGAGGTCAACAAAGCTCGTGAGGAGCAGAAGTATGAAAGCTTGATCACCCGTAAAAACGCTGTTTCCCAGCGCTATAACGGTGTGTATGACAGGTATGTCAACCCGGTGCTGACTTCCGATCATGCTCCGCTGATATGGAGGTATGATTTTAACCCCGAGACCAATCCCTATTTTATGGAAAGGCTTGGAATAAATGCAGTGCTTAATTCCGGAGCAATTTATCTTAACGGCAAATACTATCTTGTGGCAAGAGTAGAGGGCGCAGACAGAAAGTCATTTTTTGCTGTTGCGGAAAGCGACAGTCCTGTAGACGGATTCCGCTTCTGGGATTATCCGGTCCAGTTGCCCGATACCGAACCTGATGAGACAAATGTTTATGATATGAGGCTTACCCAGCACGAGGACGGCTGGATATACGGCGTTTTCTGTTCCGAAAGCAAGGATAAGACGGTCAATGACTTATCTGCGGCAGTTGCACAGGCGGGAATTGTAAGAACTAAGGATCTGAAAACGTGGGAGAGACTTCCCAATCTTAAGTCCAGATCTCCGCAGCAAAGAAATGTTGTGCTTCACCCTGAATTTGTGGACGGTATGTATGCCTTTTACACCCGTCCGCAGGACGATTTTATCGAGACAGGTTCTGGCGGAGGAGTTTGCTTCGGACTTTGCAGGGATATAGAGGATCCTGTTATCTGCACCGAGGAGACGGTTATTTCTCCAAGGCTTTACCATACCATAACCGAGTCCAAAAACGGTGCGGGAGCTGTGCCGATCAAGACTCCCAAGGGCTGGATACATATTGCTCACGGCGTAAGAAATACGGCTGCGGGTCTTAGGTATGTCATTTATGTTTTTGCGACGGATCTTAAGGATCCAAGCAAGCTTATTGCTTCTCCGTCCGGACTTTTTATCGCTCCCCACGGAGACGAAAGAGTGGGAGACGTTTCAAATGTCTGCTTTACAAACGGCGCTGTTGTTCGTGAAAACGGAGATGTGTATATTTACTATGCGTCTTCCGACACAAGGGTCCATGTTGCCGCAACGACTATTGACAAGCTCATGGATTACACATTCAATACTCCCTCAGATCCGCTGCGTTCTGTTGACTGCGTAAAGCAAAGATGTGAGCTGATCGCTAAAAATAAGGAGTATCTTGCTTCACTCAATAAATAAATTCGCAACAAAACGGGCGGACATTTCAAGTAAAATGTCCGCCCGTTATTTTTGTGATCATAGATCAGAGTCCGGTTGTAAGAACTTTTTCACGGAGCTGTTTGGCAGCCATACATATATCCTGCTGAGCAAGTATCGCCGAAACCACCGCAAATCCGTTTATTCCCGTGTTTCTGAAATCATCTATCCTGTCGTAGGTTATTCCGCCGATCGCTACTATTGGAATGTTCACCGAGCTGCGTATCTCCTTAAGCAGACCGATAGTTACGGAACGTGTGTTTGCCTTTGTGGCTGTGGGAAACATAGCGCCTACGCCGATATAATCAGCTCCGTCAGACTGAGCTTTTTCAGCTTCGGCAGGAGTTGCAGCGGAAACACCTATGATAAGCTCGTCTCCTGCGATTTTTCTTACCTCCGAGCAGGGAAGATCAGACTGCCCGAGATGTACTCCGTCAGCGCCGGACAGCAGAGCAATGTCCAAGCGGTCGTTGATTATAAGCGGTATATTGTATTTCCGGGTTATCGGCTTGACACGCTGCGCCAATTGCAGAAATTCTCTTGAGGAGCAGTTTTTTTCCCTTAGCTGAACCACCGAACAGCCGCCCTGAGCGGCAAGCTCCACGGATCTTTCTACCGTTTCGCAGGTCATTATATCTCTGTCAGTGCATAGATACAGAGTCCAGTCAATTCGTGATTTGTCCATTTTTTTACCCTCTTACAGTATTTTCTCCATTCCGGTCTTGTAAGGCTTAAGCCCGCATGATTCATAGAATCTCATAGCAGAAGGATTGCACTCCCACACGTTCAGCGTGACGTTATAGCAGCTGTTTTTTTCTGCAAGCTCTACTGCGGCTTTATACAGACGGGAGCCGATATGCTGTCCACGCAGCTTTTCATCGACGCATATATCGTCGATATACAGCGTTTTTATGTCAGTGAGAATGTTATCCCCTGCGTGCTGCTGAAAAACGCAGAAAGCGTAGCCTGTAACGCTGTCGTTTTCGTCCGCAGCTACAATTATGGGTCTGTTTTTGTCTGCAATTATCGTTTTGAGCTGTTCATCGGTGTATTTTCTTGCCCCGGCTTTGAACAGGTCTGGTCTGCCGTTGTGGTGGACCATACAAACCTGATAAAGCAGTTCGTTTATGCGGGGTACGTCCTTCTCCTGCGCCATTCTGATTACCATAGATCTTCCTCCTTATATTGGTGAACGTTAAGTCTGCTGCTGATCTGCTCTCTTGTGATCTGTGACATAAGGTCGATCAGCTCTGTACGGTAGCTGGCTGTGCCGTGGAAGCTTTCCGCAGCGATCTCGCCGCAGAGATTTACCAGACCTAATCCGCAGAGAGCGGCAGTATCATTGTGAGCTGCTGTGGAAAATGCCGCAATGACTGCTCCTGCAATGCAGCCTGTGCCCGTTACCGCTGAAAGGTGCGGACTTCCGTTTTTCATATACAGCGTGGTTTCTCCGTCTGAAATAAAATCAATGCTGCCGGTCAGCACGGCGATACATCCGAGACGCTGTGCCGCAGTTTTTACGATGTATTCACAAAAGTGTGCTTTGCTGCCGGAATTGTAACCAACCCCTACCCCTGCTATACAGCACATCTCCGACAGATTTCCCTTAATGACGCTGAAACGGATCTTTTTTGAGAGCATTTCAAAGCTTTTTTTGCGAAATTCGCTTGCGCTTATCCCAACAGGATCGAATATCACCGGGATATGCTTGTCGTTGGCTGCCTTGCCTGATCTCAGCATCGCAAGCTCCTTTTCACGGGAATATGTTCCCATGTTAAGCAGAAGAGCGTCGGCTTTTTCGGTGAACTCCGCACATTCGTCGGGGGAGTCGGACATACATGGCTTTGCCCCTGCTGCAAGCAGAGCGTTGGCGCTGTCGTTGGCTGCAACGTAGTTTGTTATGCAGTGTACAAGCGGCGGTCTTGTTCCGGAACGTTTTCGCAGTTCACTGATAGCTGTCCAAAAAATTTCGCTGTTAAATGGGTGCATTCAATACCTCCGAAAAAACAGGGAGCGGAAAGCTCCGTCCCGTGATCTTATGCTTTTGCCTTTTCGGCAGAGCCTTGTATTCCGAGAAAACCGTCAAAGACCTTGGCTTTTTTCAGTGCGGTCACAATGACGATAGCAAGCACCGTTCCGCCGGCGCAGCTTACAAAGAAAGGCATAATGTAAATAGTGACAGCTGCGGCAGGCGAGCCGACAAGAAATCTGGCAACTGGATAGGCAAGCAGTCCGCCCAGCACCGATGTGCCGAAAAGCTCGCCTATGTACGCCGCCGGAAGCTTTTTAATGTATTTGTAAAGCATTCCCGCAATGAACGCCCCCACCATAGATCCGGGAAAAGCGAGCAGAGAGCCTAATCCAAGCAGATTTCTCAGCAAAGAGGCTGCAAAGGCTATTCCGACGCTCCATGCAGGTCCGAGAAACACTGCGCCGATAATGTTCACCAGATGCTGTACCGGCGCACATTTGGAGGCCCCGATCGGGAAAGACACGAAAGAGCCTGTAACGGCAAGCGCAACTAAAATTGCGGCAAATGTCAGCTTGTGGATGTTTGTTTTTTTCATAGAAATTCCTCCTGATTCTTTGCTGCGGCCGCAAAGAAAAGCTGAATATCCGAGCGGACGCAGATGCGTGAAAATATAAAATATTTTCGGTCGGCGCTCGATTGCGCCCTCTCACCCGGAAACACCGGTTCCCTCGCTGAATACTCATGGTCTTACCGACCTTTTGAACGGATAGGAGAGATCCGTTAAAACCCGCAAAACGCTCCTCATGCGGGAAAATCTATATCAGCCGAAGTACGGCGGATATGCTTATGCTCAGCAGCTGCCCTTTTCGGAGCAGAATTTTACGTCCTTGCCCTCAAGGATCATATTGGTAGTTCTCACAGCGCACATTTTTCCGCACATTGAGCAGGAATGTCTGTCCGCAGGGGGAGTCTGTTCAAAGAATCTTCTGGCTTTTTCGCCGTCGATAGCAATGTCGAACATAGCTTCCCAGTCCAGCTTGTGTCTTGCCGCAGCCATTTTGTCGTCCCAGTCTCTTGCACCGGGAACTCCCTTTGCAATGTCTGCTGCATGAGCTGCTATCTTGCTGGCGATAATGCCTTCCTTGACGTCGTCAACGTCAGGAAGCCTCAGATGCTCTGCGGGAGTAACATAGCAGAGGAAATCCGCACCGTTTGCCGCAGCGATAGCTCCTCCTATGGCAGAGGTTATATGGTCATAGCCGGGAGCGATATCCGTAACAAGAGGTCCGAGAACATAAAACGGCGCTCCGTGACATATCTTCTTTTCCATTGTCATATTTGCAGCGATCTCGTTCATAGCCATATGTCCGGGACCCTCTACCATGACCTGAACGTCCTTCTCCCAGGCTCTCTTAGTGAGATTTCCCAGCTCGATAAGCTCGGATATCTGACCTGCGTCGGATGCGTCGGCAAGACAGCCCGGACGCAGAGCGTCGCCAAGAGAAATGGTAACGTCGTACTCTCTTAAAATTTCCAGAACCTCGTCGTAATATTCAAAGAAAGGATTTTCGTTGCCTGTCATCATCATCCATGCGAAAAGCAGAGATCCGCCTCTGGAGACGATATTCATTTTTCTTCCCTCACGGCGGAAAGCCTCGACCGCACGTCTGTTTATACCTGCATGGATAGTCATAAAGTCAACGCCTTCTTCAGCGTGTGCTTTTACGACCTTGAGAAAATCCTTGGCGGAAATTTCAAGAAGATCCTTGTCCAGATAGCCGATGGCGTCGTACATCGGAACTGTGCCGATCATGGCAGGCGATCTTGCAACAAGCTCCTGTCTGAACTTGTTGGTCTTTCCGTAGTTCGACAGATCCATAATAGCCTCTGCGCCGAAGCGGATCGCCATATCCACCTTCTGCATTTCTATATCGTAATTTTTGGCGTCTCCCGAGATACCGAGATTTACGTTGATCTTTGTTTTCAGACCCTCGCCGATACCCTCGGCGGAAAGAGCTTTATGGTTGATATTTGCGGGGATAGCTACCGTTCCCTTAGCGACTCTTTCCATGATGAGCCTTACGTCGGTGTTTTCCTTTTTGGCTACTGTTTCCATTTCCGGAGTGATAATGCCTTTTTTTGCAGCTTCCATTTGTGTTTTGTAATTTCTCATGATCTTATTCCTTTCAGTAAATTCCCTTAAGTCCGTAGTAGTCGTAGAAATGATTTACCGGACTGTGACCCTTTCCTACCGTGAAAGAGTTTTCGATAGCTTCTGTAACGTATTTTTTGGCGCTTTCAACAGCTGACGACATATCCGCACCCTTGGCGAGATTCGCAGTTATTGCCGATGAAAGCGTGCAGCCGGTACCGTGAGTGTTGGGGGAGTCGATATGGGGAGCGCAGAATGAAATATTATCGTTTCCGTGACAGTCAGGCTCTGACATATACAGAACATCTATACAGTCTCCTCTGAAATGCCCTCCCTTTAGGAGCAGATTTTTCACACCCATTTTCATGATTTCCGCCGCAGCTGTGTCGAAGTCGTCTATTGATCTTATTTTAACTCCCGAAATGATCTCCGCCTCGGGTATATTAGGCGTGAGCAGATCTGTCATAGGAAACAGCTTTTCCTTCATTGCCGAAAGAGTATTTTCGGTGGTAAGTGCGTCTCCGCTGGTGGCGACCATTACCGGATCGCATACAATGACCGGAGGTCTGTACTGACTGAGCTTTGCACATACGGTACAAATAATTTCTGCCGAGGGGAGCATACCCAGCTTTACTCCGTCCACTTCAATGTCCTCGAAAACTGCGTCGATCTGATTTTCTATCTCAGCCGCTGGGACGTTGAAAACCGATATCACACGGCTCGTATTTTCAGCTACTACAGAGGTTATAACGCTCATGCCGAAAACTCCGTTAGCGGAAAAGGCTTTAAGATCAGCCTGTATACCCGCTCCGCCCGAACAATCGGAGCCTGCTATTGAAAGACATTTTTTCATATTCTATCCTCCTGCAAAAAAACGCCTTCCGTAAAGGAAAGCGTATGAGATCTCAACATTTTTGCTTCCTACAACGGTGTTAACCGACAGGTTCAAAGGGTCAGATTTTATCTTCTCAACCGCAGACGCAAGCCTTGGGGTCCCCCTGCAAATCTTACATTATACAATTTATAAATTAATAATACCACATTCCGCAGCAATTGTCAATATCCGCAGTCGGATTTTCCACGGAAATCAATTTTAACGATCAAGCATTTCAATTATAACAGATTATCGTACTTTTATCCGTAATAAAGGACAACGAATAAATACAAAGTTTTTGTTCGGAATTTTGAAAATTGATCTTTGTGCGGGCTTTTCTGAACGTCTTGAATATACAACTGCAATAAAATTCCCGCTTTATAATTCTGTCTGACACGTTCCGGCTTTTTTGAAAGAATTTATGCCGGATTCACATATTCTCCATAGAAATGTGATATAATATGTATTTGATATATCAAATTAAGAACGAAGGAGCTTCACTGAAAAAGCACGGCGCCTTACGGCAAAACAGGAAGGAGATCTTACAGTGACAAGGATAATGTTCGTATGTCACGGCAACATCTGCCGTTCACCTATGGCGGAGTTTATCATGAAGGATCTTGTGAGAAAGGAAGATCTGACGTCGCAGTTTGTTATCGCTTCAAGCGCCACTAGCACGGAGGAGATCGGCAATCCCGTTTATCCCCCTGCGAGAGCGGAGCTGAAGCGTCATGGTATTTTTTGTGACGATAACAAGAGAGCGATCCAGCTTAAGAAAAGCGACTACGACAAATACGACTTATTCGTGGTTATGGACTCCGGCAACGTGCGGAATATCCGCCGTATTTTTAAGATCGATCCCGGGAACAAAATACACAAGCTGCTTGAATATACAGGCAGGGACGGAGATGTTGCCGATCCCTGGTACAGCAGACGGTTTGACGTGGCATTTGCGGATATTTATGAGGGATGCGAAGGACTGTTGGAAAAATTGATCGGAGAAATGTAATGTCTGATAAAATCTACATTGCCATAGATCTGAAATCATTCTATGCATCGGTAGAATGTGTTGAACGTGGACTGGATCCCATGACCACAAACCTTGTGGTAGCCGACGAAAGCCGCACAGAGAAAACTATCTGTCTTGCCGTTTCGCCGTCGCTCAAAGCATATGGAATACCCGGACGTGCAAGGCTTTTCGAGGTCGTGCAGAGGGTCAGGGAAATAAATAACCGGCGTAAGTTTAAATGCAGAGGCTTTCTGCTGGGAGAATCCTACGACGATAAAGAGCTGAAGCTGGACAGCTCCCTTGCGGTTTCATATATAGTTGCTCCGCCGCAGATGGCGCATTATATGGAGGTCAGCGCACAGATATACAACATCTATCTGCGTTATATTGCTCCCGAGGATATCCACGTTTACTCGATCGACGAGGTTTTCATTGACGCAACGGGTTATCTTAACACATACGATATGACGGCAAGAGAGCTGACAATGAAGCTTATCTGGGAGGTGCTGAAGGAAACCGGCATAACTGCAACCGCAGGGATAGGCACAAATATGTATCTGGCAAAAATCGCAATGGACATTGTGGCAAAGCATATCCCTGCCGACGAAAACGGCGTGAGAATCGCAGAGCTTGACGAAATGTCTTACCGCAGACAGCTGTGGGATCATCGTCCTCTGACAGACTTCTGGCGGGTGGGACACGGCTATGCAAAGAGGCTTGAAGCCCACTATTTGTTCACAATGGGCGACATTGCGGAGTGTTCGATACGAAACGAGGATCTGCTGTACAAGCTGTTCGGAGTGAATGCCGAGCTGCTCATCGATCACGCATGGGGCTGGGAGCCTTGCACAATTGCAGATATCAAGGCATATAAGCCGGAAAACAACAGTATCAGCTCTGGGCAGGTTCTGCAGCGTCCGTACAGCTTTGATAAAGGCAGACTTATCGTCCGTGAAATGACCGATCTGCTTGTGCTTGATCTGGTGGACAAGGGACTTGTGACAGATCAGATGGTGCTGACTGTCGGCTACGATCATGAGGGAGTTCCCGCCGATTACAAGGGTACGGTAAGTACGGATCGCTACGGCAGGAAAGTCCCGAAGTCGGCGCACGGCTCCGTGAATCTGGGAAAATTTACATCTTCCACAAAAATAATCATAGATAAGGTGGCAGAGCTGTACGACAAGATCGTTGACAGCAGGCTTATGGTGCGGCGGATGTATGTGGTCGCAAATCACATTATAACGGAGCAGTCCGCCGAAAGGGAAGCCTTTGAGCAGCTCGATATGTTTACCGATTATGAGGCTCTTGAGAGGCAGAAGGCACAGCTTGCAGAAGAAAAGGAGCTTCAGAGGGCGATGCTCAAAATAAAGAAGAAGTACGGCAAAAACGCTATCCTTAAAGGCATGAATTTTGAAGAGGGCGCTACGACTATCCAGCGCAACGGTCAGGTCGGAGGACATAAGGCGTGAATTTTCCGGGAGGATATGATATGAACACTGATGAAAATAAAGATCGTTACAAGGATATAATAGATCTTCCGCACCACACCTCAAGCAAGCGTCCGAGAATGTCCGCAATTGCCCGTGCCGCTCAGTTCTCACCGTTTGCTGCGCTTACAGGCTATGACGCAGCTATTGACGAAACGGCAAGGCTGACTGACGAGAAGCTACAGCCGGACGAAGACAGGATAAGCGGCATTAATGAAAAGCTTCGGTATATAGCGGACAATATTGATGAAATGCCTGAAATATCGGTAGAGTATTTTATTCCTGATGAGAAAAAATCAGGCGGAGCTTACGTTACTGTAAAAGGAACGGTGCGTATCATCGACGAGTACGAAAGATCTTTAGTGTTCAGCGACGGCAGACGTATAGCTATCGATGATATTTTTGAGATCGTATTATTAAGGTAATGCTGATCAGTGTATCTCTCCCCGCCGAAGGCGGGGAGAGATACACCTAAATATGTTATATGCGAGGCAGTGAATTTTAAAACGGCGATGTAATCAGTGCTTCCGTAAATTCCGAAACGAAATAAAAAATTTTAGGCAATACCGTACACAAAGCCGTCAGGCTATGTTTGTGCGGTATTGCCTTTAAAAAGTGTGAAAGACAGTCCGGCTGTATTTGCGGATATGCTCAAACCCCGTAGATCTCATATTCACCGGGTAGGGACGAGGGCGCAGTATAATCGCTTTTTGAAAGTGTATCGTTTTTGCTGCGGATATATGATCTCAGTATCTCCCTGCTCATATTTGTAATGTCACGGCGCTTAACGGCTTCCTCTGCGTCAAGCAAAAGCACCTCGCTGTTTTCGTTATTATCCGTTTCGGGTCTCCCGGAAATATATTCAGTTGTAAATACTATGCACCATTGCAGGGGCTTGAACTGTACAGCAAATACCGATCTTGCTCTGGCTTCAACTCCCGTTTCTTCCCGTATCTCACGCTCGACTGCTCTTGACGGCATTTCGTTTTCCTGCACATATCCTCCCGGCACAAGTATCCTGCCTTTTGCCGTTCCGTATGTGTGCCGTACCAATAAGATCCTGCCGCCTATTTCCACTATCCCGCAAACCGTAAAATATTTGTTGTTCATAACCGTTCCTTTCTAAGCTTGACAATAACAGCCTCATGCAGAATTGAAAGACGGTCATTGTCCAGCATTTCCATTAATTCATTTTTGAAGCGTGCGATCTCATCGTCATTCAGCGTCGCTCCGATCCCTCTGCTTGCTGTCATTCTGCCGCACCAGCTTTCCTTGGTAAACTGTAAACGGTAATCCTTTCTGAATACCTCAACGACCGAAAAGCTCTTTTTCAGATAATCAAAGCTGCTTACATCAAAGCGTTTCATAAATCCGCTCCAGTCAGGATTGTATTTTCGTACAAGCCTGAAGCTTTTTCTGATAATTTCGTCCTCATCCGGCAGCCATGTCATAAACATTATGTATAAATGACCGTCAGGTCTGATTATCCGCAGCAATTCAGGTATCAGTATTTCCTTGTCGAAGTAAACCCAGCACTGCAAGACCGTCACAGCGTCAAAGCTTTCATTGTCAAATGGCAGGTGATGTGCGTCTGCCTGAACGAATCTGACATTGGGTATGTCGGAGCAAAGCTGTTTTGCTTTGGCGATCATTTCATGCGATAGGTCTGCGCCTATAAACTCACCGCCGTACTTTGCCATATTCATGGGAAGTATTCCGGTGCCGGTTCCTATGTCCAAAACTTTTTGATCCTTTACTCCCATTCTATTCAGATTTTCAAAGAAATCAACAGGGTAGATATTTCTGTATTTTGCATATTCAGAAGCTGTTCTGCCCCAGTTAAAACTTGCTCCGTTATCAATTTTCACTTGTTTTCTCAGCCTTTCGTAGTAGATATTGGCAGACATATAAAACGGATCGGGTTCGGCAAAAGCGTTCCCTCTGAATTTAGCGGCAGAAGCTCCGAAATACCGTTTGAAGCTTCGTTCAAAAACCTCAAGGCTTTCAAAACCGCAGGCAAAAGCAATGTCGGTTATACGCAGATCAGTATCTGAGACCAACCGTGAGGCTCTGATGACCCGCATTGTGCTTATGTAGCGCATAGGGGTTGTCCCGACGTAGTCGCCGAACAGCCGTGTAAGCTGAACGGCAGAATAACCCGAGACCTCTGATAGAGTAAATAAATTAATATTTTCATTTATGTGCTGATCTATGTAATCCAGAGTTCTGCATAAAACCTTTCGTCTTTCCATTTTATCACCTGCCGATTTTATTATACCACGTTTATCAGCGCTTTACACGACGATTATTTTCATTATTATACAGTATTTTTATAATAAAATCAAATTATTTCAGCCAAAACTGTATTGGAAAGTTCTGTTGATGTCAATATTATAAAGCGTATGGGGCTTGGCGGAAAGACTTCAAAGAAAAAGACAAGAAAGCATGACCGCCGTTATCCCGAGCTGAGCGTGCCGGGGGAGAAGGTCCAGATCGATGTCAAGGAAGTGCCGTACAGCTGCTTGAGAGGAGCATACACCGGAAAATACAGTAAAGTTTTTCAAGCTTCTTCAAAAAGAGTTCCCCTTCAAGATCCGGACAATACAAACTGACAACGGGACAGAGTTCACCTATAAATACATAAGTGACGATACGGAATGCCCTTTTGATACCGTACTCAGAAATGTAGGGATAAAGCATAAGCTGATACCGCCGAGAACACCGTGGCATAACGGTAAAGTAGAGAGAAGTCACCGTAATGACCAGAGATATTTCTATGACTGGGAGCATTTCAGCAGTCTTGAAGAATTTAATCGAAAGCTTGCGGAGCATCTGATCTGGAGCAACAACAAGACAATGCGCACACTCGGCAGGAAAAGTCCTGTTCAGCTTTTGAGGGAGAAGATGTCGGCGAGTGCCGAAAGTTGAAGTCCTTTTCCGTTCCGTTGCGCTCCACTCCATAGAACTTCAACTTTCATTATCCCATATCTGCCGGAAATTTCATCTTTATGGGTCATATCTATTGACAACGCAGAAAAAATTTAAAAAAAAATTTGAAAAAGGTATTGACAACATCAAAATAATGTGATATAATAAATAAGCACCAATCGAAAGGGTGTAAAAAATAACGCGGGATGGAGCAGCTCGGTAGCTCGTCGGGCTCATAACCCGAAGGTCGTAGGTTCAAATCCTGCTCCCGCAACCAACGTATTTACGCCGTTTGATGAACTTCAAGCGGCGTTTTTCTTTGCTTGAAAAATAGCTTTTGTCCAGGTTTTGTCCAGTTTTTTTGAAAAAAACATAAAATAGCGGGCTTTGCATTCTACTGCGAAACCCGCTTTAATTTTATTCCGCTTTTTTCTGTCCGTCCGATCGTGGTCTTAAAATCACATTGGCTATGCACTCCGCTGACTTCTTGTCAGCCTCTTTCATTATGTGGCTGTAAATATCTGTTGTGGTACTGACTTTCGAGTGTCCTAATCTCTTGCTTATGGAAATGCTGTCAACGTTATTGAAATAGAGCACACTTGCCATTGTGTGGCGGAATGCGTGAGGATTGATATGCGGTAAGCCGTAACGCTCAGAGAACCTTTCAAGCCAGTCGTTTACACTATCGGGGTTCATTGGCTTGCCAACATTGCCCGTTTTTTCCTGAAAGAACATATAATTTGTATCGTGCCATTGATCGCCGTAATTCCGAGCCTGCATAAGATACCACTTGCGATACTCTTTTAAAAGCTCCATTGTTTCGGGAGGCAAGGTTATAAATCTATCACTTTCAGCGGTCTTTGTTGTGTCCTCATAAATGCCTATATCAGCGGCATACAGAATAGTCCTGCAAATGTGTATTCGGTTGTTTTTCCAGTCTATAACGTCCCACTTTAAGCCGACTATCTCGCCACGCCTTGCACCCGATATAAGCAATAAATGAGCTAGTGTGCGCCATTTTATCGGCTCTTGCTCCAGACTGTCCCGAATGCGTTCCACGTCCTCGATCTGAAAATAATTCACCTCTCCCCGCACCACTTTCGGCGGCGTTGCCTTGCGGGCGGGATTGAACGGTATCAACATTTCTTTGTCCGCTTGTGACAATATAGTGGAAATAAGACGGTGATGTTCTGTAACGGTCTTGTTTGACAGCGGTCTGTTATCTGATATAACGGTAAACAGCTTTGTGATCGGAACGTCAAGAGCCTTGCAAAGCTTTTCTGCTGTGGAGATTTTCACGCTCCTGCCCTTTATCGTGCTTGTTATGGACGTTGCAGGAACTCCCGAGCGGCGGGACAGCTCCGCTTGCGTTAGCTTATGCTTTTTCAAGTAGGCTTTTATATCTGTTTTAGGAGAGGCTAAGTCCTCAGTTCTGCGTGAGCCGCTTTTCAAAAGCTGATCGTATAGGCTGTTAAGGTGCTGGGGTCTGATGTCCGCAAGCTTCATAAAGCCGATATGCTCATTGATTACTTTCAATAGCTCCCGATAGCGTACAAGCGTGCGGTGCTTTGCTCCCTGACGTTCTTTGAGTGCAAGCACATATTCGGCATACTCCGCAAAGGTCTGGCGGTTATCGGCGGCAAGTCCGCTTTTGCACTTTTCTTCAAACTCGACAACAAACTTATTGAGGGCTTTTTCGTTCTGCCTATCTGTTTTATTCGGGTCGGGCTTGAACGAGGCTGTATAAGGTTTAAGCTCTGTACCGTCGGGAGCAGTTCCCTTAAAAACTCTGATCTGATATGAGGTTATTTCTCCATTCTTATTTTTGCGTGGTCTGATACTTGCCATTAAATCACGCCCTTTCTGCGTAGTGCTTTAATTTAAGTGCTTTATATAGCGGGGCTTGACTTTGCGGTTAGGTCTATAATTGATCTCGTTCCGAGAGCTAGTCGGGACGGGATTTTTTATTGGTCATATTAAGTCGTTAAACGACACTCTGCCTATTTTTACTTCAAAATTGCTGTTAGTCAGTTCTGCATTAATGTGATTTGTAATTAAATTTTGTACCATATTTAAAACATAATTCTTAATTTCAACTGGTAAACCTGAAAACACTTTCTTGAAAAAAGCGTTATTATCCGCAATATCCTTTTCTCGGTCGTTCTGTGGGTTTGTTTCAGACACATAATATAGAACGTCTGGTTCGATATATACATAGCCTGAATGCCAATCGAAATATAAACCACAATACACCCTGCACTTTCTTTGAATTTTACCAAAAGAAATATTAAAACATATCGTGTTATCTGTTCGTTTAGGCTTATTCTGAAAGTCAATAACTTTACCGTCTGTCAGTTCCACCGATATATCATATTTTGAAAAGACAAGCAGCTTATCAGCGGAGATTTCAAAATACTTACACAAGGAATTAAGTGTTTCGGTCTGAATTCCCTTGAAATTGTTGTAATACAAGCTTGTTAATGTTGTTCGTGAAATATCGGTTTCTTTGGATAAAACAGAAATGTTAATATGTTTTTCGGCTATCAGTCCAGATAAATTACAATAAATCATTGTATCACCTCCAAATATATTGTACAATATTTTTTACACATTGTCAAGAGTTTTGAACAAATTTTCGTGAAAAGCCTTGACTTTTTTATTATAGTGTGGTATTATTTATGTACAGACATCTGAACACTATGACTATTAATCTGTACAATAATCAAAAAAGGACGGTGAAGCAAGCAATGAATAATATTTTATCGTACAAGCTGACAGAAAAGAAGATCAGCATTTCGGAGCTTTCCAGAGTTACAGGCATTTCAAGAACCACGATAACGGATTTGGTTAAGCAGAGAAAAAGAAATTTGACATTTTCCAAAGCTAAGAAAATCGCAGATTGCCTGAGCTGCTCAGTAGCTGAAATATTTCCCGAATTGAATTCGACGCAAAAAGAAACCGCCTGAACGGTACCAACATTCAGACGGTGAGCGGGCTTAAGCCTGCTAAGAAACATTAACCACTTTTGAAAATGTTCTTGCTGACATTATACCACGTTTTCAGCAAGAACGCAAGATGAAAGCGAGGTATATTTTGAATACTATCCACGTATCAACCAAAGTCCCCCGAATGAGGACGATCAAGCAAACAGCACAAGAAACAGGTCTACACGAATACTTTGTAAGACAGCTTGTAAAGCAGGACAAGATCAAGTACATAAGGGCAGGACGTAAAGTACTTATCAATCTTGATTTGTTTATCGACTACCTTAACTCAGGTGAACAGGGGGCGGCAGTATGACAGTATCGGAAAAGATATGCTCCTCCCTCAGAACAGGCGAAAACAACGCCGTAAGCCTTGCGGAGATGTGCAGTATAAGCGGGCTTGATAACCGCCATACACGCCTTGTAATAGAGGATCTGCGCCGTAAAGGTACGGTCATATGCTCCAGCGACAAGGGGTATTTTTATCCTGCGAACGTCCCAGAGCTTAGACGGTATGTCCGCAAGGAGAAATCCCGCTCTAATTCCATTGATCTGACATTGAAAGCGGCGGAACGTCTGCTTGACGATTGGGGCGGTGAAATCTATTGAACGGTGAAGACTACAAAGAAAAAGTACCACCTTACTTTTATTTTTATACCAAGTATTGCAGATATTTCGATTTGCTTACAGCAGAGCAAGCGGGGGAAGTGATTAAACATATTTGTAATTATGTACGGCAAGAAGATTTACCGCAAGTAAAGGACGTTTCTGCTTCTATGCTGATAACGTTAATGGAACAGGATATTGACAACGCTTTCAAAAAATACCGTGCGCAATGCGAAAACGGTAAAAAGGGCGGAGCACCGAAAGGCAACAAGAACGCAGCCAAGAAGAAAAAAGATACAGTTACGGCGAATAACTCCGAATCCGTTCAAAATTTAGTCATTGATGAAATTAATGGAGATATTGCGTACAGAATATGCGATATTATTTATTTGGAAGCTAAAAAGGCGGATTTTGCGATTGATTATTTTTATAAGAAAGTGCAGATCGCCGAAATTGCAACGTGTTATTGTATAGGGGACTGTGAGAGTTTTAATGACTTTGGTCTTGATTATGCAAATCTTAAAGATTTCACGCTCAATGAGAGTACAGCAAAGGTTTGTAAAACGCTAAAAGAAATTGTAAATGAATGGTTTGAAGATGAAAAAAAGACAACTTTTTGTCTACTTTTGCAGATTACAAACAGCGAGCATTAAAAATACTGGAGCTTCCATTCGACGAAATCAACAAGTTTAATAATAAATGTTACGCTATTTTCAATCCCGAAACGTATTCACCAGAAGAGTTAAAAAGAAACTTTTCACCAGACGAACTTGCAGAAATTCAAGCCGAAATACAGGCGAGAAACAGTCCAAAAACAAACCAAAAACAACCCAATTCAACCAAATATTAATTAAAGTAATATAATATAAATTTAATAAAATTAAGAAACAAAGATAATTTTATTAAATGAAATATTATATCTTGTAATCTGCTTTTTCAAATTGCTTTGCTGTCGCAATTTGAAAGCAGTTACAAGATTTGCAGACACAAACTCCGAGTGAACTCCGAAAAACGAGCAACGAACAGAGAGCGAACAGAGAGGATCTACAAAAAATCGAAGCCGTGATGAAGCCGTGAAACAGGGCTATCCCGACATTTCCGACACCATAAAAAAGGACGGTGAACCAATGACAAACGAACAGCTTGCGGAATTTATCCAACAAGGCGGGGCAGACGATTTAAAGCCCGTCCTGTGGGAACGCATAAAGCACTTGATGTTTAAAATATGCGGAGAATATTACAGCCGTTATCCTGAACGGTTCGCCGCCTGCGGTGTGGAGATCTCAGATCTGCGACAGGAATGCTATCCCGCATACCTGAAAGCATTGGAAAGCTATAAACCCGCTGACAGTCCGAAGTTTACAAGCTATCTGAATTACCATATAGTCAACGTCTGTCGTGAGCTTCTGGGCATTCGCAGCGGAGAAAACAAAAAGCCTCTGGATAACTGCACAAGCCTTGATACTCCGCTGAATACTGAGGACGGCTCTGAGATCACCCTAGCGGGATTTATCGAGGACGAGACCGCCGCAGAGCCCTTTGAAAAAGCCTTGCAGGACATTTCCGACGAGCAGACAAGGAAAGTACTTACCGCCGCTTTGGAACGCTTAGACAAGCCCCTGCGTGACGTGATAACGCTTTACTATTTCGAGGGACTGACACAAGAGGCGATAGCGGAGCGGTCAGGCGTGAGCCGTGAGTGTATCAGTCAGCGGAAACACAAAGCCCTGCGAAAGCTCCGAGCAATGCCCGACGTGTGTATGCTCCGAGCGGAACAGCGCACTGAACGGCGGTTACATTTTACCAGCAGAGACAACGGGGAGGCATATTACACGGCGCAAAGGCAGATACACAGAATATTACAGAGCGGGTCTTATCTGAGCTACGGACAGCGGCGAGCGATATTTGAGGACTGCAAACTGCGGACGGCTCTTGAAAGCTGCCCCGAGTATCAGGCGCTGACGGAGCTTGAAAGGATATACACAGAGAACGAGGGGAAGCGGCTTGTAAGTCTTTGATGTGGGCGAGGGCGTTATGATGACATATGATGACACTGCTAACATTTGCTAACATTTTACTGACCTTTACGAGATCGCATTTGTCAAGGCATATAGGGGGGCAGTACCCCCTTACCATACCGCTGACATCTTCACCGCCGTCATTGATTATATTTCTCGCAGGAACAGCCGCCAGAATAGCAAGTCTAAGCTTGAGAAAACTTGAGGTTTAGAATATCTTGCACAGTCCTAAATCGGGATTTCAACCGCTCAAAAATGAGCAGGTTCGCAAGTCAAGATTTGAAAGTAGTAAAAAGTAGTAATGGGTGTAGCAAAACGGGACGCCCGCTTTTTTACTCAATCCAATTTTGGACTTAGTTTCACCTGATACGACAATTTATCGAGTACCGTTTTGATACCTCGCCCCTATAATATCCTCTGCAATGCAGATCAGGAGAACGGAGAGCGGGACTTTTTCCAACTCTGTGAGGTTTTTATAAAGAGGGGGATAACGTCTATCAGAATGCATTCTGAGCGGGCTTTGCTTTGACAGGGCAATTCCACACACAAGGCTTGAAAACGCTGTCAGAGGCTCTGTGCTTTGCCTGAGAGCGTATGCGGTAATGTTGTGAAATGTGGAGACATTAGCGGGTTTACTCAGTCCTAAAACGGGATCGAGTTTCGCTCAAAAATGAGCTAAACATATTAGCCAATATTGATAATTGGTCTGTCCGAAAAACGGACGAACCGCAAGTTAAGCGAGATCGTCCGGTTGGCGGGATATGATGACATTTGCTGACATTTCCGACACCCTAAAAAGAAATATTCGGAGATTTCAGAACCCTAAAAAAGGAGCAAACCCGCTCGAGGGTGCTCCCTTAGATTTTATGTATTGGCTTGTAACGCCTTTTTCCGCCTTGCACGCTCAGATCGCTTGCCCAATATGTAACCGTAATTAAAAACATTCAGGAACATAAGAAACGGTGAATTTTCATTCCTATAACGGCAGGAAAGTTCAAAGAGAACGTGTTTTACAGGCTTAGAGAGGAATAATTCTATAGCCTGCTGACTTAATATGTCTGCCTCTTTTGCCGCTTTTTGAGCCTCTGACACTGTCGGGTAATCTTCCGAAGAAATCTTGATTTTAAACATTTTTTCTGTCCTTTCAAATTAAGTCTTGACAAACCACCCTCGAATGTGCTATATTATATTCAAGGGCTGAATGTCCGTTACTGGGTCTTATATAACTGCTTTGGTCGGTGGGTTATATAAGGCTCTTTTCTTTTATACTGCAAGCTGTAACCTTGCTCCGAGACTGAAACCCGCTCTGAATGCTCCCGTAACGTGGAAGCTATCGGGGTTCAGGTCAACGCCCTTATCGAGCAGCGGAGCGATCACAGCGGCTACCAGCTTAGGCAGATAGCCCACTTTATAGTAGCCTCTTGTTCCCTCTGCGAATACCCACACGCTTACTGCGTTACGGTCTGCAAGGTTGTCTGTTTCGTGCTTAAGCTTGATCTGAGCGGGCTTGCCGTCGATCGCTTTCAAAATGTTCTGACGATCTCCGAAAGATGTTCCCGCAACTCTTACAGACAGCCTTTCAGCTTTGGCGATTATCCAAGCCTTGACCATTGCCAGACGGCGGCTGTAACCTTTGCCGACAAGCTTGTTTGCGATCGTCATTACTCTGGACTTTGAATTTCTTGTCATTGTGGTGTCCTCCTTGTTTTGGTTTGTCTCGGGGTTTCCCTTGACTGTATCTATATTATACTACTGTTTACCGTAGATTTCAATAGGTAAAGTGTATAAAGTTAACCGTATATTTTTGTTTATTATGCTACTGTTAACCGTACTGAAATTATGCTATAATAGTATAAGGAAAGGTGGTGCTAGTTATGGCAGTAAGTAATGCACAAAAGAAGTCCCGTGATAAATGGGACAAGGCTAATATGTCAGTACTAGGCTGCAAGGTAAGAAAAGAGCAAGCGGAAAAATTCAAGCAGTATGCAACAGAACAGGGTAAAACTGCAAACGCTGTACTTAAAGACTATGTTTTGGAGAAAATCGGTGAAAAGGACGGTACAGACGAATGAACGATAAACTGAAAAAAATATACGAGCTTAAAGAAAAGCTTGCAGACCTGCGCCCGCTTAATGAGGGAGAACTAAAACGGCTGAGAGATGAATTTACAGTAAGTAACACGTATAACTCCAACGCCATAGAGGGAAGCACCCTTACATTACGTGAAACAGCTATGATATTGAGCGAGGGCATAACCATTGCCGAAAAGCCTATCAAAGAGCATTTGGAGGCTATCGGGCATAAGGACGCATTTGATTATATTTTAGAAATTGCAGATAGAAAAACTGAGCTTTCAGAGCGTGTAATAAAAGAGATCCATTCTTTAGTGCTTATGGCGGACAGAGAAAACAGAGGCATTTACAGGCGTGTTCCCGTTATGATTATGGGCTCTGAGTATACTCCGCCCCAGCCTTATCTTGTCCCAAAAGAAATGGAACAGCTTATTATTGATCATAACGAGATGATAGGTACGGCAGATGTAATTTCGGCAGCGGCTTTACTTCATCTGAAATTTGAAAGTATTCACCCGTTCATTGACGGCAACGGCAGAACGGGCAGACTTCTGCTTAATTTTGAGCTGATGAAGAACGGATTACTTCCGGTCAATATTAAATTTACAGACAGAGTAAAATATTACGATTGCTTTGACGATTACCGCCTGACCGGTTCAGCGGATATGCTTACAAGCTTAATTGCCGATTATGAAATATCGGAACTTGAAAGGTATATCAATATTATTGAAGCGGAATAGTTAAGAGGGGTGAAAGTCTTAACGTTTTGTAGTTATGTCTATTAAGGAAGCTGTAACGTGATAACGAAACCGAATAAGAAAAGAGCGGGTTTGAAAAGTATCAAGCCCGCTAAATTTATATGTATCTGATTAATTCGCTCTCTATGCCGTCTAGAATGCGCTGTACGGTGTTTTGTAGTGTTCAGCGTAAAATTTACCCTATCAGTACAAAACCCGCTTAGAATGCTTTCTGATAGATGTTATGATACTTGACCCGCAAACCGCAGTTCCGGAATATCTAATACAGAAGTCCCGATAAAAAATAGTAGTTATAATTTTAATCTATCCAAAAAAGTGGACTTGTTTTTGTCCAAGTCTTGTCCAAGTATTTTGCAAAACTGGACAGAAAAACAATAAATGATACTAAATGATGACATCATCAAAAGTGCGTAAAATGGCGGTTTACTCAACATTACTAAAACTTACAAAAAGGATTTTATGCAACTCATAACCCGAATGTCGTAGGTTCAAATCCTGCTCCCGCAACCACTAAAAAAGCACGTAATTATGCGGTTTCCGCTATGTTATGTGCTTTTTATTTTGTACAGAATAACTTGCTTAGGGCACTATTAGGGCACTAAGGGCTTTAAAAGTTATGATAAGATACGAAAAAGAGTGAAGATTTTACGTCCTCACTCTTTGTATTTTATCCTGTGTTCATGCCTGCTTTAGGCTGATCCTGTTTATCTTCCTGATAGCTTGTATGCGCTGTGTTATAACGATCTCGCCCATAGCAGCAGCTATACGGCTCTCAGCCTCTTGCATAACGTGAGCATACAGGTTTTGTGTTGTACTCGGTGCGGCATGACCTAAATATGATGATATACTGATAGTGTCCATTCCGGCAAAGTAAAGCAGGCTTGCCGCGCTGTGTCTGAATGCGTGAGGGTTGATATGCTTTAGATTGTATTTATCCGAAAAGTTGTTGCAGTAGCCTGTCACGCTGTCTGGGTGCATTGGTGCGCCTATGTTCTCGCCGCTGTCCTGTACAAACAGAAAATCATTATGGATCATACCGTTTTTATCTTTTATTACCGTCCAGCTCTTACTGCTTACGGTACGCAGAGGATCATAATACTCTGTCTTGTATTGGTGTAGCAGCTGCATTGTATTAGCAGGGAGCTTTATCCATCGGGTTGATTTGTCGGTTTTGGTAGTATCAACGTATATTCCCACATCAGCCTCATAGTTGACTGTCTTTTCAATGTGAATACGACTGAATGTAAAATCAATGCAATCCCACGTCAGCCCTAATACCTCACCGCGCCTGCCGCCTGTTACAAGCATGAGGTGCAATATTGTTTTCCATTTGAGCGGTATGCTTTCAGCCGCCTGCAATATAGCTGTGATCTCGTCCTGTTCAAAGTAATTTGCTTTTGGTTTATCGGCTTTTGGCGGTGTGGCTCTGTCAGCGGTGTTGAATGGTATTATCATCTCTCTTACTGCCTGCTCCAGAATGAGGTGTATCAAAACATGATGTTCTCTTACTGTTTTAGATGATAAGGGGCGGCTGTCGGTTACAAGATTGAACAGCTTTTTAACGTCAGTATCGAGGGCGGTGGCTAACTTGTTCGCACTCTCAAGAGTTACGCTCTTACCGTTTGCGGCGTTTCGGTATGTTGCTACAGATAAATGCACTTGTTCTTTCAAAAACAGCTCCACATTACTAAAACCCGCTTTGTGTATCATATCAGATAGCTTTACACCGTCCTTTACAATAGCTTTTTGAGCATCCTTACGCAGTCCGTTTTTGCCTAACTGTTCGTAAAGCTGATTCAGGTGCTGAGGGCGTAGATCTTGCAACTTGATATGCCCTATACCGGCATTGATACGCTTAAGCAGCTCTCGATACCTCACAACGGTGTGATGTCTAAGCTCTCCACGCTGTTCTTTAAGATCAAGCACGTATGCGGCATATGCACCAAATTTTTGCTTGCTGTCTCCTGTCAAGCCCTGTTTACACTGTTCTTCAAACAGAGCAGCTTGCCTATTAAGTTCTTTTTCTACCTGTCTTTTTGTCATACCTTTATCGGGTTTCCAGGTCCTTTCGTAGGGCTTTAGCTTTTCGCCCTGAGCAGTGTAACCTCTTGCAACACGAATACGATATGACACGATCTCTCCGCTTTTGTTTTTGCGTGGTGTGATGTTAGCCATAAAAATACCTCCGTTCATAATTTTGTGCTTGACCTGAACGGATTATTATGATATAATAATGATGTTGTGTAGCACGTTTTATCCACATTCGGGTAAAGCTGTATAACTAACCGTCTTGCATTGGCGTGCAAGGCGGTTTTTTATTGGGTTTGCTTTGATCTGATATTGATCAGAGCTTTTTTTATTTCGTCTGCAAGAACTATATCAACAAGTTTTCCCATATCTATTGATGTAACAAATGCAGGATCATACTCTTTGAAATCTGATATTGCACTATTCGCAGATACTTTATGAAGTTTGGTATCTCGATCCACAAAAAATTCTGAGTCGTCAAATTTTGAGGGATCAATATTCAGAAAATCAATTATACCTCGTAACACTGAATGCTCTGAACCTAAAAGCGGATCACGATAATTATCAGCATAATCTTCTATCAATAAATCAAGGACTTTTATAAGGACGGCACGACGAGCTTTTTCTATCTTCATAACGCTCTTTTCACAATCATCGCTATTATCAATAATTGCAATATCTTTCTCCATAAGCGTTTCAACGCTTTTTCCGCTAAGTCCGGTTATTTTTTCAACGTCTTGTGCCTCTGGACTTCTTGTCTTATCTTTTGCTCTGCCTAAGAGGTAATCGCAAGATGTATTGTAATAATCAGCAATTTTTATTAAATTATCTATAGAGCAACTGCTAATCCCTTTATAATAGTGTTGGAAAGTCTGATAGTTTATCCCCATAGCCTCACATTGTTTAACAAGATTTAAAGTATAGTCCTTGTCTTGTTTTTGTTCAACAAGAATTCCAAGCCGTTCTGATAAAGTTTTTTTGCGTCCATATACAGCCTCCATTATCGAATATGATAATTTAATATGTCAATTATCAGATAATAAAATCTTTAGATATTTTTCGTTTTCTAAGAAATTATGTGATATAATTATATCATTAGATAATCACAATCATCATTTTATCTAATTATAACATATTTATTTACCTATGTCAACCGCCACAACAACATTTTTAGGAGGAAATTTTATGGCAAACGAAAAACTTAGAAAAGAATTAAAAAGGTTGAAGATTCCGTATTGGCAAATCGCATCAATTTTAGGCATTCACGAAAACACGGTTATGCGTAAGCTGCGTTTTGAACTTTCCGATACCGATAAGGCGGCTTTTGAAAAAGCTATATCGGAGATTACGGCAAATGAGCAGTCCATTGATGTGGTATAACATCAGCGAATAATAAATAGAAGCATGGCTACACAACAGCAGGAAGTGAGGAAAACATGAGCAGCAACATTATTGAAAAGCCCATCATGCTCGGCATTAGAGAAACAGCCGAAAGATGGGGCATTACACAGCACTATGCCCGACAGCTTGCACTTAGTGGCAGTTAAAGCTACACGCATTGGAAGGTCGAAAATATTAATCAATCAGCAAAGCGTGGCAGATTATTTCGATAGCAATTATCTCGCTGTAGAAAACAGTAAAACAAACAGTAGTGGTATTCAGCCCATTAGCGTAAAGGGGTGATCTGCCTTGGACGATAGACAAATAACGATAGCTGTAGGTACAAACCGTAAATCTATCGCATGGCATAATCAGCAATTAACTATTCCAGCTCTCTATCAGCGGCTTTCACAGCCCATTGTAAGCATGGAAACACACGCTGAATACATAAATATGCCTAAGTCACAGCAGGACGCGCTAAAGGACATAGGCGGCTTTGTAGGAGGCACATTGAAAGATAATAGGCGCAAAGCGGCTAATGTAACAGGTAGGGATATTGTTACGCTCGATTTTGATAACATACCCGGTTGGCAAGCTGACAATATCACAGCAAGGGTTGAGGCTCTGGGGTTCAGTTATTGCATTTATAGCACACGCAAGCATATACCGTCAAAGCCCCGTTTGCGTATCATCATACCACTTGACCGCGCTGTAACGGCTGATGAATACGAGCCTATAGCACGCAAACTGGCTGAACGAATAGGCATAGCGATGGCTGATAAGACAACGTTTGACGTGAGTAGGCTTATGTATTGGCCGTCATGCTGCTCGGACGCTGAATTTTATTACAAAGTCGATAGTGAAAGTTCACTTGCAAAAGCAGATACCATTTTGAACAGCTATGCAGACTGGCACGATCATACACAATGGCCACAAGTTCCGGGTGCTGTATCATATCAGAAACTTGCAGTTAAACAGGGTGATCCGCTTGAAAAGGGTGGTACTGTAGGCGCATTCTGCCGTACATATACGATTGAGCAGGCTATGGAAAAGTTTCTGCCGGGAATATATGAGGCAGTCGATAACGCAACTGACCGCTATACATATTTAGGCGGCTCGACCACAGGCGGTGCTATTATCTATGACGGGAAATTCTTGTATAGCCATCATGCAACAGACCCATGCAGTGAAAGGCTTGTAAACGCTTTTGACCTTGTTAGACTTCACAAATTTGCCGATCTTGATGATGGTGTTAAAGACTGTACACCGACAGTAAAATTACCATCTTATTTGAAGATGTGTGATTTTGCTGAGCAGGACAAATGGTGCAGGGCTACACTTAACAGGGAACAGGCTGAACAGATAAAAGCTGATTTTGCAAATGTCGCATCTGACACAGATTTTAGTACCGATTGGATTGAAAAATTGGAACGGGATAAAAACGGTATTAAGAAAACGATTGATAATTTTCTTTTGATTCTTAATAACGATCCTACACTAAAGGGCAAATTTGCATATAACGAATTTGCGTGTAGAGGTGAAGTGCTTGCCCCTCTCACTTGGAATAACTCTGAAATGCGTAGGATGTGGACTGACGCTGATTCATCGGGGCTTTATTGGCACTTAGAAAAATTTTACGGACTGAAAGACAGAGGCAGCATTGATAACGCTCTTAGTATGTATATGTTACAGCATAGTTTTAACGAAGTGCAGGACTTTATAAATAGTTTGGTATGGGATAACGTAAAGCGGCTTGATACGCTGTTTATTGATTATCTCGGAGCTGAGGACATACCATATACAAGGACAGTGACTCGCAAAATGTTTGTGGCAGCTATCGCAAGAGCCATGATTCCGGGTACAAAGTTTGATAATATGCTTATTCTTGTAGGAGAACAGGGTATAGGAAAATCAACAATACTAAGGAAAATGGCTAAAGGTTGGTTTAATGACAGTATAAGTTCCTTTGAGGGTAAAGAGGCGGCGGAGCTGCTACAGGGTATGTGGATAGTAGAGATCGGCGAACTTGGTGCATTTAATAAATCCGATACAAAACGAATAAAGCAGTTTTTGTCACTCAATTCAGATATTTACAGAGCTGCATACGCAAGGAACGCTGAAGAGCGCAAACGGCGGTGTGTTTTTTTCGGCACAACAAATGACAAGGAGTTTTTGCGTGATCCGACTGGTGAGCGCCGCTATTGGCCGGTCGACTGTGAAGAATCCCGCGCAAAAAAGAGCGTTTGGAACGATCTTGACGAGTACACGATAAATCAGATTTGGGCTGAGGCAAGGGCGTATTGGATAGCCGGAGAGCTGCTTAATCTTAGCAAGGAGATAGAAGATGCAGCACGCACAGCTCAACAGAAACATAAGGAACATGATACAAGAATTGGTATGATTGAAGAATTTGTAAATAAACCTATACCAGCCGATTGGAGCGAGTGGAGTTTAGACAAACGCAAGATCTACTGGAACAGCATCAATACGGCTACACAGATTGGTACTGAAAATGTTAAGCTGGTGCAGCGCGATCGAATATGCGCCCTTGAAGTCTGGACAGAGTGTTTAGGCAGGGATCAAAACAGCATACGACAGACCGACACGAGAGCGATTAACGCTATGTTAGATACAATCCTGACCGACTGGGAACACGTTGAAACTATACGTTTTCCGATATATGGACGTCAACGAGGATATAAAAGGCTATAAGGTGCTGACAATCTGCTGACATTATCTGCTGACATTAAAAATGACGGTAAACCGTGATGAATAAAGGTTTTTATAGTATATGTCAGCACTGTCAACACATTTTTACCAAATAGATTAAAATATACTGATTATAGAGATATAGCGTATAATTTACTCTATAAACACAAGAAATATATATATAGGAAAAAGTGTTGACAGCGCTGACACGGGGGGTGAGAAAAAATGTTTGTAGATCATTTTACGTTAGCCGAACGAAGACCTGATTATCTGGTAGAGCTGGAGCGTAAGGCACAGAGAGCTATTGACCGTGTTCAAAATCTTGAGGCAAATATTGAAAATGTTGATTGGCGTGAATTTGATATGTTTGAGGATCTTCTTGAAAAATCTCGTATTGAATCTATTGAAGCACAAAGAGCCTATAATCGTGCTTTCCTTGACTGGAATCATTCACAGCTTTAATTGCACACAGCAGTGACACAGCAACGTGAGAAAAACAAAGGGCGGTAGGGCGGGAATAGTTTTTATTGGTAAGAGGTGATCCATGTTGACAAATGAACAATTAACGTTGCTCATACAACAAGGCGGAGCTGATAATCTTATCCCTGTATTATGGGAACGTGTGCGGCGGCTTATTTACAAAATAGCAGACAAATACTATACCCTAAGTGAGCCAGACTTTTTGGCGCACGGAATAACCTTTGCTGACTTTAAACAGGAATGCTATCCTGCTTTTTTGCGGGCAATAAAAAGTTACACACCGGACAGCGGTTACCGCTTTAGTAGCTTTTTGCGATACCCGATTATGCTGGTGCGTGAGCGGCTACTATATAAGCGGCGTGTTCCAAATCCGCTTGATATGTGTACAAGTCTTAATATTCTAACCGGAGACGATAGCGACAGTGCAGAGCTGATTGAATTTATCGGAGACGATGAGCCGACACCGGAACAGACAGCAGAGATGCTCTCAATTCAGGAAATAGTCAATAACTCTATAGGCAAATTAAGCGATAATGAGCAATTTGTTATCCGAGCACACTACTTTGATGAAATAAGCATAGCGGCGATAGGCAAGCGGCTACGCATTAGCAGACAGCAAGCTAACAGCATAAAGCAGAAAGCACTAAAAAAGCTCCGATCGGATAAAGCTATTGTTCAGATTTACGATAGCTCATCTGTATAGCGGGCTTGTCCATAACGCATCAGAACGCGTTATAATCAATGCAGCTACAACGGTGACAAATTATCCGAATAAAACACAAAAGCCCCTCATAGCGCATCCTGTTGCGTTCTGAGGGGTGTTTTTCTGGTAATGCAGTGTGTATTCCTTTTATGGTGGTTGGGTAAAATTGCTTTATTCGGTGATCAGGTCTAATTTATCGGCAAAATCTGAAAACTGCTCCGGCTGTAGGTGTATAACCGCACGAACATTGAAATATTCCAGCGCGTTAATGACCTCTCTGAGCTTACTGCGCTCTATTAGTCTTGCAGCTTTCAGGCACAATGTATGTATGTTCATTTTATCTGCTCCTTTCGCTCCGTTTCCCCTCGATATATCCGTACATAAATAGCGTTATGTCAGTAAAATTGCGTTCATAATCGTGCAGATCGCACCATGTACGCATATCATTCACCATAGACACAATATCAGCACTTACCGGCTGTTTTCTCACTATGCCAGCTATACCGTCCATACGAGCGTTAAAAGCTGATATATCTTTGATATGTTTGTCTACGGCTATTCTAAGTACACTTTTGAATTGTGAGGCTGTCATTCCTGCTTGCTTATCGTCAAATACGAGCGTCTGGGTGTATATGTTTTCCTTTCCTCCCACATACCATGCAATAAAATAGCAGACTTTATCGGGCATTGGCTTATTGTTGAACAATCCGCTGTAAACGATCTCTTTAAACTCCGGCAAGCTATAAAATTCTGTATGGTAATGCAGAGGGCAATAAGCTGTGGCGAATCTTTGTATGTGTGATACCAAAGAATTATACTCATCTGCAAGCGGTAAGTTATCCTTTATAGAATATTTGAGTATGGCGGCAAGCAGGGTGTTTCTAGTTTGTGCATTTGTGAGCATTTTATCAAAATCCTTTCAATAATTATTGACATTCAGCCCTCTATGTGCTATCATATTCAAGAGGGCTGAATGTCCTTGTTCGGGGCTTTACACATTCGCTTTGGACGGTGCTTGTGTAAGGTCCTTTTCTCTTATGCTACTGTAAAGCGGCGGCTCTCGGTCTGTTTGGTGTAAAGAGCGTATACATCGGCGTGATCTGCTTTAAAGCTCTTGCTGTCAAAGCGGTTTGAAACAACGGTCTTGTATCTGATTTTGAACACGTCAACCTGCATTTCGTCAACGCCCTGCGTGAGCATTTCTGCCTTGATCGTGTCCTTGATAGCCTCTGCTTCTGCCTGTGCCTTTGCGATCAGAGCCTCCAGTTCTTTCAGATCGTGCAGCTTTCTTGTCATTTCGATAGTTGTCATAATGATGTACCTCCATATTTTTATTTGGTTTTGTAAGGCTTGTTTTGTGTTCCTTACTGTAATTATATTATACACTGTCTACAGTGAACTGTCAACGGTTTTTCTGAAAAAAACTTGCACAAACTTTCATTCTGTTTTTTGTTTATTTTTACACTATCAACAGTGAATAGAATATGCTATAATATATTTATAGTTGGAGGTGATCTTATGGCAATTACAGAAGCTCATAAAAAGGGTAATAAAAAGTGGGATAGCGAGAATATGCTAACAATATCTTGCCGATTAAGAAAAGAACAAGTTATGAAATTTAGAAGTATCGCAGAAAAACAAGGACAAACAGCTAATCAGATGATAAAGCAGTTTGTCCTCGATACCATAGAACGAGACAGAGCTAACGAAAAATGATAGGAGGTCACAATAATGCCAGAAATAAGTATTTTCTACGGTCTGAGGGTAACAATGTATTATGCGGATCATAACCCGCCGCATTTTCATGTTGAATATGCAGGCATGAAAGCAATGGTCGATATTCTGAATGGTACGATAATACGTGGCAATCTGCCTAACAGACAAGTCAAGCTGGTTCTCGCCTGGTGTGAGCTGCACCGTGATGAGCTTATGCAGAATTGGGAGCTTGCAAAGCAGAATCTGCCTCTTAATCGTATCAATCCGTTGATCTAAGGGGGTGCTTATATGAATGATAATTTATTTCCCGTTGTTATTCAAGCAGTTGCTGGACCCGATTACACTGTATATGCCTATATGCTTGATGGAACGGTGCGCAAAGTGTCAGTCAAACACCTTATCAAGCAGGGCGGTGTTTTTGAAAAGCTGAAAAATCCCGATTTCTTTAAAAATGCCTTGACGGTAATGAATGATACAGTAGCATGGGATCTGTCTGGGCGGTTTGACCCATCAAATTGCATTGATATAGATCCGTTTACGGTTGCAGAGGGTGAAATTGTTGCTGATCCGCTGATAGTTGCATGATGAATAAAGCAAAGCGGGCTTTTTATGCCCGCTCTGTGTCCCTTATTCGATCAGGTCGGTAATATCAATATCGAGTATTTTGCATAACAACTTGACATTACCAAAGCTGACAAGATCAATATTGTTTTCCCACCTGGAATATGACGATCTATCTATTCTAAACCTTTTTGCAATAGCTTCTTGTGATAGATCCTTAGCTGCTCTTGCCGCTTTCAGCTTTCGCCTATAGCGTTCTGCACTTTTTATTGCTTTTTTCGGCATTGCATTCACCTCCCTGATAATATTTTACCGTGTAGAAATGAAATGTCAATATAAGCGACAGCACACGCTGTAATGTGTCTACAATGCGCTGTATTACGTCCTATGGCTTTAAGTGCGGAAATTTCCTACAATCAATAAAGCCTCTCAAAACGCGTTTCTGTGCGTTCTGGGGCGCGATATTCCCACATTGGAAAAGGAGTGATCTTGCATGAACAGCACCAGACCACAAAATAAAAACCTTATAGATCTGCGTGACCGTCCTGCTGCTGAGGCTCATGCAATACGATCCGCAGGCGGCAGAGCAAGGCAAGCAAAGCTGAAAAAGCAGCGGGCTTTGGCTACGCTCTTAACGCTCTATTCGGAAATGCCAATAAAGGACGGACGTATAAGAAATCGTCTGCTCAAACTTGGTGTGCCAGAAGATGAATTAACGCAGAAATTCCAAATAGCAGACGCTTTGCTCTCTTTAGCAAAAGCGGGGAATACAAGGGCGATAGCTTTGTATCTCGATATTATCGGCGACACGGGTGTACCAAAGGAAACGGCTGAAAATAATCTGTTTGAAATGATAGAGGCAAGCAGATCCGGGTCTGCTGATATGAGCGATATACATGAATTTGAATGAAATGAAAAGCGGGCTTTATCACATACTGTAATGCTTTAGATATGAAACTAATCGACTAAACGAACAAAAGCCGCCCTGATGCGTTTCTGTGCGTTCTAGAGCGGCTTACACAACAATTATTTGGAGGTATGTTTACATGAATGAATTTGAGAGTAAACTTATGAGCTTGACAGCAGAACAAAGCCGGGCATTAGCTGAGGCTATGAACGCAGGATACAATAAGCGGCTTGCTGAGTATGAGCAGACAGACGACAAAGAAAAGCCAGAGCGGGACGACAGCAAAAGTGAATAAATCGAGGGCATTTTTAGGGCACTATGAGGGCACTAAGGGCACTAAAAACAGCTTAAACTTACAGCATCCTATGAAAAGATAAAACGCTGAAAGCCTTGATTTACGGGCGTTTGTGAGAGGTTATGAAAAGCGGCGAAAATATTGATTTATCCCTCATAACCCGAAGGTCGTAGGTTCAAATCCTGCTCCCGCAACCAATTTCACCTAAAACCGAAGTTAACGTACTTTGTATGTTGATCTCGGTTTTATTTTTTATGTCTATACGCTTGATCAACAGATGTATAGCTGTTTCGTCGGGATTGCTTTTTAGCGCACTCAGCCACGCTGTGATCTGCTCCACCGTGTAGTCTTTCGGCGGTTCGGTAGCCTTTAAGCATTCAATTTCGTCCTTAAGAGACTTCATTTCAACGCCTATATCGGAAATGACCTCAGCAGGAAGTATACCACTTGCAAGGTTTCCCATAAGCGTGTCATATCGTTTCTGCTTCCCGTCTATCTTCTTTTTGAGAATAGCATTAAAGTCTGCTATACACTCTCTTTCAGCCCCTTTGTATTCTCTGAGGGCTTTTGTTATGCGTTGTTGGTTCTCGTCCGATAAGAGCGTGTAGAGGTATCTTTTAGCCGCTTCGTCAACCTCCTCCATATGTACTACAGGCGCACCGCATTTCGCCGAGCAGTAGAAGTAATGATAAGTATGACCCTTACGCACTGACTTCATACCGTGCATTTTTGCTCCGCATTTGCAGTGTTTACCTACATTGCAATTATGGAGTTCGTTTCAGTTCTTGAAAATTACGCTGCAATAAATCCGGAGTGATCATCGTTACTGCCCCGATAACGGTGCTTACTCCTGCTAAACAAATGGTAAGACAGCAAGGCAGGAGGTTCAAGCTACCCGATGATCCTGTGCTTACAATACCTGTTACCGATAAGCATGGCGTTATCTACTGCGGTTATATCCTCAGACTTAAGTGTATAGATTAGGCATATGTAATTGATTCAAGGAAATGGTTAGGGTGAGAAAAGCGGGATATTATCTCAGTAGAAGATTCAAAACAGCAGCATAAAATAGCAGATCGATTCCATAAAACCAATAATTATTGAAGAATATGTTACTTATGTTTTATTTATTTACATAAATTCACAATATAATCACTTTTATGACATGATTTTCTCTTTTTGGGAAGATATAATTATATTGTATAGGTATATCCATTCGCTGCAAGGGCTTCAGATATACAAAATAAATATTTTTTGGGGGATAACCGTGAAAATAGAAAATAAAGTTGAATATTGGAAAAATAAATTAATTGATTTAGGTAAGCGGAATAGGATGATTAACTGTCCGCTGCCCAAGACAGGGAAACGTGTTTCAAGAACAAGCTTGATGATACTTTCTCCGTCTTCGCAGGATTTATGGAATGAACTGTATGTTTATGAACGGAATATAGAGTTCCCTATAGATTTAATGGCTTATGTGGAAGGCGCGGAAGAGTCGGAAAATTCTGAAAGTGGATCAATTGATAAAAGTCTTTTTTTAAATGGTAATAAAACGAATCAATCTGTTGCTGATGCTTGTAAAACTTTGATATCATTAAAAAACAAAGCCAGGGAGTTTATGGAGAACAAGGGTATGAATGCCTTGTATCTTGCTTTTGGTTTTTTGAATTGGAAAGAAAACGGTACGACCGGTCAAAAAATGCGTTCTCCGCTGTTGCTTATGCCGGTATTAATCTCTCAGGAAAGTATAGTCGATTCTATATTCTTAGCTAAAAGTGACGATGATCCTATATTCAATAGTGCTCTTTCAAAAAAACTGTTTAATGATTTTAATATTAATATACCTGAATATGAAGAAGGGGAGGATTTACAAAAGTATCTGAAAGAAATAGAAATGGTATGTAGACCGCTTGGGTGGACTGTTGATTTTGATTCGGTTCAGTTGTTAATGCTCAGTTATCTGAAAATGGCAATGTTCCATGATATGGAAGTGCATGAGGAAGAGATAAAAGAAAACCCGATTGTCAGAGCATTGAATGGCGAAACTGATCAAATAGATTTTGACTCTATTCCAAAGGTGGGTTCGATCGATCACGATGCAGTTGACCCTAGAAACGTATTCTCGGTTGTAGATGCGGACTCCAGTCAACAAGATGCAATTTCACTTGCTACTTCAGGAGTAAGTTTTGTTTTACAGGGACCTCCCGGAACAGGAAAAAGCCAGACAATAACGAATATCATCGCAGAGCTTCTGGGGCAAGGCAAAAAGGTTCTATTTGTTTCAGAAAAGGTTGCCGCCCTTGAAGTAGTGTACAGAAGGTTACTCTCAGCAGGACTCGGAGATTTTTGCCTGACTTTGCATAATCCAGATGCGAAACGAAAAGATATAATGGATCAATTAGCTATTTCAGTAAAGCTTTCGGAAAGTAAAGCAACATCAAAACGAGAAGCATTTCAGAAACTTGAATCACTAAAACTTACAAGAGAGGCTCTGAATGAATACACAAAACAGCTGCATACCGAGATCGAGCCTCTTGGTGAAACAATATTCCGTGTTAATGGCTATATTTCCCAGCTTGAGCAATATCCTGATATTGACTTTGTACAGGAGAATGCAGGCGATATTACTTCGATCCAGTTGGCAAAGAACATAAATGCACTGAGTGAGTTTACAAGAATAATATCAAAAAGCGGCTATCAGGACACCAATCCTTGGTACGGTTCTACTGTAAACGAGGTAACACATCAGTTTCGTCAGAGATTTTTCGCTCAGTCAGAGAAGCTCATGGAATACTTAAATCATGGGTTTGATATTCTTTTAGATGCCTCTATCATAATATATAATGGCAGTAACGAGCTTACTTATAAAACAAGTACAGACTATGAAAAAATATTAGACTGCGCAGTTAAATCCCCCAAAGTTCCATATAAATGGTTAAGCCTTGATATTTCTGATATAATAGCAAAAGTATCCTCAACAACTATGAAAATAGGTTCAAAGAGGGAGGAGCAAAAGCTGCTTAGTTTTATCAGGGATATAAACAGCAAGCTGGATTTTAGCGGTTCAAAAATGTTTGAGTCCATTACTCAAGACAACGATACCGCTTTGAATGGTGCTGTGGTGAACTTTAATGCAGAATATGAGCAATTTATTTCGCTGTTACAGCAGAATGATGAAAGTATTATAGCATATGCAAAAACTGATCTTATATTTTCAGTACAGCAATATACAAATATACTCACTGCTCTGAGAGATGTCGAAGCAGCTAAGGTTGAAACAAAACAAAAACTGCAAAGACTTACAGAAGATGAACGCACACAAAAGGAATTGCTTGATGAGTACCAAAAAGACAGCAATGCAGCAAATGGACGAATAACGGTTACTTATAAAGAAGATATCCTTACATTAGATATATCCGAACTGAAAATAAGGTTTAATGATAATTATCGTTCTTTCATGAGATTTCTTAATTCTCAGTATCGAAAAGATTGTAAAATGCTCAGGAGCTATTCAAGAACAAACGAACGTACATCTTATAAGAAGGCCGTTGAGCTTCTGGAGATGCTTGCTGATGCACAGTCTAAGAAAAAGCTGTTTGATGACCAGACAGCTTTTGTATCAGAAATATCCGAAAAAATACAGCTATGCAACGAACAGTTAAATGAAAATTCCGATACAATTACAAGGCTTCAAAATGATATTTCTCAGCAGCGTCAGAAATTTAAGAGTGCATTTGACACCTTTTCTGAGAAGTTAAAGCAGATAGTATCCTTACATGAAAAGCTTCTGGCTCAGCTTAATGATGAGCTGTCAGTTCTTCTTGAAGAAATTACAGCTGTAATTGAAATGAACGTAAACGAAGAAAGTGATTTTGAAGATATTATTGCAAAATTGAAATGGACAAATGATTTTGCAGAGAGCACAAGGACGCAGAATGTTTCACAAGATTTTATCAAATCTGTTTTAAAAGCTGATGCAGGGTATATAGACTCGTTAATAAAAGCACAGAACAGACTTTCTGACTGGAACTCGTGCTTTTATGAACAGACAAAGACTTTCACAGATTTATTTGATGAAGAACACAGATCTGTGTTTTTGGCATTACCTATCGACGGTTTTTCTAAGGTAATAGAAAATTGCCGTGACAATATTAATCAGTTGGAAACTCTTATAGACTATAAAAATGCTGTAGCTGTGATTAAACAGGAAGGCTTGGAAAAATTTCTTTTGATTATCAGCGAGCTGAAATTAGACAGCAAGAAAATAGTACCAGCGTATAAAAAGTGCTTCTATAGATCATGGCTTGATAATGTTATCCCGAAATATGATCAGATAAACAGATTTCGTCACGATCGTCAGGAAGAGAGGATCGAGCAATTCAGAGAACTTGATATATCACATCTTCAGATCTCACAGGCTATACTCAAAGGCAGACTTATTGAACAACTGCCAAATTTAAACTTTTCGGGGAACGGAGATGAAGCGGCAATATTAAAGCGTGAGCTTAATAAGAAATGCAGGCTTATGCCGATAAGAAAGCTTATTGCAGCTATACCGTCATTGTTGCCTGCATTAAAACCATGTATGATGATGTCACCTCTTTCGGTAAGTACTTATTTTGGTGATGCAGATTTCAGATTTGATACGGTTATTTTTGACGAGGCATCGCAAGTACGTACAGAAGAAGCTATATGTTCAATTCTCAGAGCAAAACAAGCGATCATAGCAGGAGATAGTAAACAGCTTCCTCCGACTAATTTTTTCAGCACTTCTGCATCAGACTCAGATGAAATGTATGAAGACGAAGAAGAAATAAATGATGCGGGTGCGTATGAATCTCTGTTAGATGAAGCGTCAATTATGCCTACACAAACTCTTCTTTGGCATTACAGAAGCAAGCATGAGCATCTGATAGCTTTTTCAAATTACAAAATTTACCAGAAAAGTCTTATTACATTCCCATCAGCGGTAAATAAAGAGTCTGATATCGGAGTTGAATATATATATGTTGAGGACGGGATTTATCAAAGAGGCGGCAATGGCGGAAATCAAAAAGAAGCACAGAAAATATCAGAGCTTCTGCTTGAGCATTTTACATATCATGCCGACAGAAGTATAGGTATAATTGCATTTGGCGAAAAGCAGCAGAATGTTATAGAAAATGAAGTGATAAAATTCAGACAAGAGCATCCCGAGTTTGAGCAGTATTTCAGGGATAATATTGATGAACCGCTTTTTATACGCAATCTTGAATCTGTACAGGGAGACGAACGTGATACGATCATTTTCAGTATTGGTTACGGCTACGATATTAATGGCAAATTTCTTATGAATTTTGGTCCGCTAAGCAGAGACGGCGGTGAAAGAAGACTTAACGTTGCAGTTACCAGGGCTAGATATAATCTTAAACTGGTCGGTTCTATTTTGCCCACCGACATAAAGGCTGATAGGGTTTCCGCAATCGGTCCTAAGCTTTTAAGGGATTATATTGACTTCGCTATGAACGGTGAAACAGTGCTTAAAGCTGAATTAAACGTATCCAATGATGTTTGGTTTGATTCGCCTTTTGAAGAATCGGTATTTGATTTTTTAACTTCACAGGGCTATAGAGTTGCAACGCAGGTCAGCTGTTCTGGTTATCGCATTGATATGGCAGTATATCACCCTAATTACGATGGAAGATTTGCTATAGGTATAGAATGTGACGGGGCGACATATCACTCAGCAAGAACTGCTCGTGAACGTGATAGGCTTCGCCAGACTATACTTGAAAACATGGGTTGGACAATATACCGTATCTGGTCTACTGATTGGATAAAGGATACCATATCCGAAAAAAGGCGGCTCATAAAAGCGATAAACGATGCAATAGTCAATTACCAAGGATCAACTCACAAACCGGCTAAAGCAGTTAAATCAGTTGAAGAATATTTAGATGTTACAGGAAAAACAGGATCCGAAGCTGAAACACTGCAGAAGAAACAGTGTCAGTCTCAATATATTGGTAATAAACCTCAGGATATTCCGATAAGTGATTTTGAAGAAACCATACTTAAAGTGTTGAAACTCGGTTATGGAAGCAGCAAGCAGGACAATCTTATCAGAAGTGCTGCTAAATATGGATATGATTGGAATAGAGTTGGACAAAAAATAAGAAGACAATTTGAAATTGCTTTGAGAAATCTTGAAAAGAGAAAAACCATAGAGATTAAAAACGATCAAATCAAATTGACTTGATTTATTTACGACATAAGAGAATGTTTTAGTCCAATAATTTGGATAGTTCCCGTGCTATGATCCTTCTCGGATACAGAGCTTTATTTTTCTGCCATACGCAAAAAATAAAGTTAAATTTGAATTTTTCAACCCTCTGTAGAATTAAAATCAACGCAGCAGTTATTGAAAAAAGTCCCGGTAAGCCGTATAATAATATCAGAAACAGCGCTGTTAATTAATTTTACGGAGGTAATACTATGAAGATCAATGTAGCAAAAAATTTAAAAAGACTGAGGAAAGAGCGGAATATCACTCAGGAAAAGCTTGCGGAATTTATCGGAGTATCCTTTCAGGCTGTTTCCAAATGGGAACGTGACGAGGGCTATCCCGATATAACGCTCCTGCCTGTGCTTGCAAATTTCTTCGGAGTGACCACAGACGAGCTTATCGGAATGAACGAGATAAAAGACAAGCAAAAGCTTGACGAGATCCTACAGATATGGGAGGAAAACAGAACTGCGGGAAATATCCGGAAATGCATTGACATTTGCAGAGAGGGACTTAAAAGCTTTCCAAATGATTTTCGTCTCATGATGAATCTTTCGGATTCGCTGGGATTTCTTGATGAGATCGATCAGGAAATGCGAAAGAAAAATCTTGAAGAGGCTATTGAGATCGACAAAAGAATTCTGGAGCACTGCACCGATAATGAGATCAGAAATTATGTACAAACCAACCTATGTTATCATTACTCTTGGAACGGCAATAACCAAAAGGCTATAGAAGAAGCGGAAAAACTTCCCTATCTTTTTCAAACGGTAGAGAGTACTGTGCCATGTTTTAAAAGCGGTGAAGAGAGAACTAAAAGCGCACAGTCCGCAATAATGAGCTTTACCGAAGCACTTAGGCTTGCGATTATTGCGCTTGCGGATGTAAACTACCTCCATGACCAACCTTGGACAGTCGAGGAACGTATAAAAATGCTTGATAAAACAAATGAGGTCTACCGGATAATTTACGACGATGGAGATTATCATTTTATAAATGGCTATTTATCTGAAAGTTATCGCCTGATGGCGGCTTTGTCCTTGCTAATAAACAAAACAGAGGATGCGCTTTTATATCTTGAACAAGCCGCTGAGTTTGCGATAGCAAAGGATGATCTTCCGCCTAAAATAAAGCATACTTCCCTGCTAGTAAACACACTGGAATATAATATAAATCTTACAAGCAAGAACTACACCTGCAACGAAAGCGCCATATTGCTTGAAAAGCTACAGCAGGAGCGGTACGATATTTTCAGAAATGACGAAAGATTTATCAGAATTGTTAACAGACTAAAAGAGGTGGCAAAGTAAAAGCTGTAAGGAGACGGCTGTGCGGTATTGTCTGACGCATATTTGCTGCAATATGACTATGCAAGCGTAGATCCTGAAGATTCAAGCGGCATTTTACTTACATCTGAAATGTCCGGATATTAAAAGAGAAACCGGAGAGCATCGATCATAGCTGCTCTCCGGTTCGTTTTGGTCAATTACGAGAAATCCCGTTCACCCGCCGTGATTTTTAGGCGAATGACCAAAATATTTTACGTATGAACGGTAAAATGCCGAGTAATCTCCAAATCCGCAGCTTTCAGCCGCATACTGCGCCGAAGCTCCTCTGCGGATTTTTTCTTTTGCCGATGTAAGCCGTTTTATCGTTATGTATTCCCAGGGAGCTGCTCCCGTGGCTTGCTTAAATATCCTGCTGAACTGCGACACGCTTAGAAAAAACTTTTCCGCAAGCAGCGGTACAGAAATTTTTTTAAATAAATTAGCGTTCACATATGCTACGATCTGTTCCGAAAGATTCTCCGGCTCGGTATATTCTGCAGAGTCCCTTTTAAGATATGCCTTGTCTATAATATCAAGCAGTGTAAAAAGATTTATCAGAATTTTCAACCTTTTTCCGTAATTATCTGTGTTACAGCGGCACATATCATAAAAAATCCTTTCAAGCCGGGTTTTATCTGATGTATAAAAATTTCCTCTTCCCAATGGACGTTCAAAAAAAGCTTTCAGAAGCCTGCGCTCCGGGTCAATACAGTCAACTGCCGAAACAGGAAAATTTAATGTATAACGCTCGTATCTTTCGCAGCCGAGAATGCGCGCTCTGTGCGATTCGGTAGGGCGCATTATCAAAAGGCTTCCCGGCTCAAGGGGATATCTTGCACCCTCTACAAGATACTCCGCATTTCCCGAAAGAAAATAAAATATCTCGCAGCTTTCGTGAACGTGCATGGTAAAATCCTTGTCGTTTGGGGCTTCACTGACGGCATAACGTGTATGTAAGTCTTTTGAACAGAATTCCTGCAAAATATCCATAAATATTTCTCCTGATATGATTTTATTTGATCATACCACATTGTGCGTGAATTTGCAATATAAAATGCTTAAATTAACAATTGAAATGCAAATTATTTTGAAGTATACTGATTACAACATAAATTTTAAAGGAGGAATTTTTTATGAGATTCAAGCTTGCAGCGTTTGCCGATGAAGCTGACAGTTGTCTTGACAAACAAATTTCTGCGATGAGGTCAAATGGTATAGACTATCTTGAGATAAGGGGAGTGGACGGCGAAAATGTTTCCGATATTTCAGAGGGGAAAGCTCGGGAGATACGCAAAAAGCTGTCGGACTCCGGATTGTCCGTATGGTCTGTCGGTTCGCCTTTTGGAAAGATCGGGATAGAGGACGATTTTACTCCACACCTGGAAAAATTCAAACGAGGTATCGGGCTTGCCAATATTTTAGGTGCAAAGCACATAAGGATTTTCAGCTTTTACGTTCCCCGTGATAATGCCGAAAAATATACGGACGAGGTAATGCTCCGCTTGGAAAAATTCCTCTCGGCGGCAAGCGGCAGCGGTGTTATCCTTTGCCACGAAAACGAAAAGGGGATCTACGGCGACATTGCGGCACGGTGCGGGGAAATACATAAAAAATTCCCCGAAATAAAGGCGGTTTTCGACCCGGCAAATTTCATTCAGTGCGGACAGGATACAAAAGCCGCCTGGGAAATTCTTTCCCCGTACGTTGAGTATATGCACATCAAGGACGCATTGCCGGACGGCTCGGTCGTTCCTGCGGGAAAGGGCGAGGGAAGCATACCGTTCCTTCTTGAAAATTATAAGGGGGACGTGCTGACGATAGAGCCGCACTTGTCGGTGTTTTCGGGCTTTGACAAGCTTGAGCAGAGCCATGGAAAAATGCCTGAAAAATACTGCTACTCATCTTCGGGAGAGGCTTTTGATGCGGCAGTTTCAGCCTTAAAAGAATTACTTTAAGGGGAGTGCTTATTATGAAAAAAATTCGTCTTGGAATAATTGGCGTAGGAAATATGGGCAGCGGACATTTGCAGAACGTAATTGACGGGAAATGTCCCAAAGTCGAGGTTACGGCTGTTGCCGACATTGATCTCCGGAAGCTTGAAAATGCACGGAAAAAGCTGCCGTCCCTGGCTTGCTTTGACGATGCCGGCAAAATGCTGGACAGCGGTCTTATTGACGCTGCGCTTATTGCAGTACCCCATTACGATCACCCGACCTATGCGATAGAGTGCTTCAAGAGGGGTATTCACGTTCTGACCGAAAAGCCCGCAGGAGTATATGCAAGACAGGTCCGGGAAATGAATGAGGCTGCCGAAAAAGCGGGTGTAAAATTCGGGATAATGTTCAATCAGAGGACAGATCCGATTTACAAAAAAGCCCGTGATATAGTTCAGAGCGGCGCTCTCGGAAAGCCTAAAAGACTTGTATGGATAATCACAAACTGGTACCGTACACAGGCTTATTACGATTCCGGCAGCTGGCGTGCCACATGGAACGGCGAAGGCGGCGGAGTGCTGCTTAATCAGGCTCCCCACAATCTTGACCTGTGGCAGTGGATATTCGGTATGCCGAAAAGGATACGGGCGTTCTGCACTGCGGGAAAATACCACAACATTGACGTTGAGGACGATGTTACTATTTACGGAGAATACGAAAACGGCGCAACCGCAACGTTTATTTCCACTACGGGCGAAGCTCCCGGCACTAACCGTCTTGAAATTTCGGGAGATCTTGGCAAGCTTGTTCTTGAAAACGGAAAGCTGAAATGGTGGAAGCTCAAGATCCCCGAACGTGAATTTTGTTTCACTTCAAAGGAGGGGTTTGCGTGTCCCGAAACCGAATATGAGGAATATTCCGCAGAAGCCCCCGACGGACATTCCACTATTCTTGAAACCTTTGCGGAAGCTATTCTTGACGGAACAAAGCTTATTGCGGACGGTCGGGAGGGACTTAATTCTCTGTCGATTTCAAACGCAGCGTATTTGTCCTCGTGGACGAACGGGTGGGCGGAGATCCCCACCGATGAAAAGCTGTTTGAACAGTATCTTGAAAAGCTTTGCAGAAATGAAAATATTAAAAAGGATCATTCCGAAAATACCGATACAGAGGCTGCTCTTAACGAACGCTGGAAGGTAAGATGGTAATAAAATGAACGTTTTTGCACTGATGCTCATTGTGACCTGCTGTTACACGATATCCTCCCTCAGCGACAAATATGCCGCATCGACCGCAAAGCTTTCGGGAAATGAATTTACCTTTCTGATGTGTTCGTCAATGTCGGTCTTTCTGGCGCTAAGCCTGCCTTTTCAGGAAATCTATTTTAATTTTTCATGGCAGGCTTTTGCGGCTGTGCTGCTTATTGCTGCGTGTAAAATGCTTGAATTTCAGACAAGCGTATTGGTGCTTGAACAGCTTTCGGCATTTGAACTTAAAGCGTGGCTGGGGGTAAATCTGTTCGTTTCTTATATGACCGACATTATTTGCGGGTCAAATGCAAGCTTTCCGAAATTTCTTTTTATTGCGGTGACTGTATTGGGACTTGTTTTTATTGCAAGCTCGGGTTCTGACAAAAAGATAAATTACCGCAAAATAGTTATCCCGCTGGTATTATATCTTGTCTCAAAATACAGCTACGGACTGATAATAAAAAGCTTTTCGGGATACGCTTCTTCCACAATGCAGCTTTTGCCTGCACTGATAATAATTTCGCTGATAACATTCCCGACAGCCGATCCAAAAAATATATTACACACAAATTCAAGGGGCGCAGCCAAAGTCATTCTTGCAAGAATTCCCAATACGGTGGGTATGCTTGCCGAGAATGCTGTAATATCCATAAGTCTTTCGGATTATGCATTTGTTCAGCCGATGATACTTGTCACCCTGTTTGCAATAGGTCTGATACGGAAAGAGACGTATTCAAAGCTTAATCTGATCGGAAGCATAATTTGTGTTATCGGTGTGATCTCTTTTCAGATATGCGGGAATTTGACGGTAAATTAAAAAATAAAATGATTTATACTGTTTGACTGTGAAGAATGACCCGATCTGACCATGGTATAAGAGGATCCGATTTTTCAAGACATTTTCTTTTGCCTGTCTGACCTAATATTAATTGATTATTTGTTTAAACTTTTTAATATAAAAAGCCTTTGTGCGGAAAAACGGGTTTTTGTATTCGTAGTTAAATTGTAATAATTAAGCTATTGACAAATTGTTAAATGTATGATATATTTATGATATGATAAAATAATTGTAGACATATAATCATTAAGGAGGAAACGGATATGGTAAAGAATAATGTTCTTACGCCAGTGCTGGCGGGCATTCTTGGGCTTTCGATAGTCGGTTCCGGCGTGGGTTACTATTTTGTAAATAAAGACGCCGACAATGCCAAAACTTCCAAGGAAGACAATACAAAGCTGAGCGATGTTGCGGATAACATCAACAACACCCTTGACACAGCGGAAAAAGCGATCAACGGAGAATTGGATTTTGCTTATGACGCCAGTGTAAAGCTTACATTCGGAGACGGTTTTACCGAGATCGCCGGACAGAGCTATCTGCCTGTTACTGTCTCGACATCTGCAAAGCAGAAGGGTAAAAATACCGGTGTGGATATGAGCGTATCCTACGGAGAGGGCAAGCTTGCTTCGCTCAATGCTGTATATTCCAGAGATGATAATGCTGTATACGCAAAGATCCCCGAGCTTTCTGACGCTTACCTCAAGGCGGATATGAATACTCTCAAGACAATGCTTGAGGAAGAGTCTGGTATGAGTCTTGACGGACAGTCTCAGGAGAAGAATGAGATCGAATTCGATTTTGAGGCGTTTGAGGCAAGTCTTGATGGATATAAGCAAGTCATCAAGGACAATGCTCCCGAGGGCAAGGACGGTGAAAAGCTCAGCGGAGATATTGACGGCATCGGATACGAGTACAGCTCTGTTGAGTATACGATCACCGAGGAGGACGCAAAGAAGATAATCAATGCTGTTCTTGATAAGGCTAAGACGGATGAAAATCTCAAAAAGCTTTACGATCAGGGCGTTGAGTCTGTATACGGTTCTTTAGCATCTGTTGAAACCGGCTCTGAGTACAGCTCTGCTACTCCTACATACGAGGAAATGATCGACGATATGAAGGCGGATCTCAACAACGACGATGCTGACGACACCGATATCGACGCTGATGATGACGGTACGGATACGGTGAAGCTTATTGTGTATAAGAACGCTGACGGAGATTTTGCGGGCTTTAATATGACCCCCGACGGCGAAGAGGGCGAGCTGAAGTTCATTACCGCTTCGGATGATAAGGGCGAAGGTCTCGATGTATCGTTTGATTCAGGCGACAACAGCGGCATGACTATCTACGGTTCCGTTAAGAACGAGAATGATGTGCTTAACGGCGGATATAAAATGAAGGTGACAGAAGACGGCGCTGAGGTAGCTGTTATCGACTATACGGTCTCGGATCTTAAGGAGTCGGGCGAGTCCTTTACGGGTTCAGTAAGGATCGACGGTAACTTTACAGGCGGTGAGCAGGCAGTTTCCGGCTGGGTAGAGATAAAGTCAGGTTCGTCAGATGATGAGACTGTTGATCTTACTGTTGAGTTTGGCATGAACGGCAAATCGTTTATCACGGCTGATATCGACGTTTCCAAAACTGAGGCTTCGGATATAACTGTTCCAACCGGCGATATTTATGATGCTCTGGACGAGACTCAGCTGAATACATATCTCGAAGGCTGCGACACAGACGGCTTTACAGCAAATCTTAAGACCGTCCTCGGCGATGAGTTGTACACTATGCTTTTTGAGTCCAACAGCAGCAATGATTTCGATGACGATTACGACTTCGACGATGACTACGACTTCGACGATGATTACGACTTTGACGATGACTACGATTTCGATGACGATTACGACTTTGACAATGATTATGACTTCGATTTCGACAATGCTGCCATTTCGTATGACACTGATGAAGTAACGGCTTAAATTCTGATCGGTATATAAAAGATCCGCTTCTTAAGGGGCGGATCTTTTTTGCTGCATATTCGGGACAAACCCTACATAAAATGTTAAAGAGCAACAGACGGGAGGGTTTGCAGTGAAAAAACAGAGCTTTCTTAAAAGCTCGGCTATTCTGCTGAGTATGGTGGTTATTACAAAAATTCTGGGACTGATGTTCAAGATACCGTTGACACATATTCTGGGCGGTACCGGAATGGGATATTTTTCAGCGGCTTTTTCTGTTTTCACGCCGGTTTTTGCAATTGTGGTATCGGGTATCCCGTCTTCGATGGCAAGGCTTGCCGCCGAAAATTATGCGCTGGGAAGGTTCTCCAATCTCAGAAGGCAGAAAATAGCCGCTCATATTACCTTCGGCTTAATGAGCCTTGCAGCCTGCGGATTTATAATACTGCTAAGCGGTCCGCTGTCGGAGTACATAATCAAGGAAAGCAGTGCAAAATATGCTCTTGTCTGCGTTGCGCCCTCGGTAGTTTTCTGCACGGCAATGTCAGTGGAAAGAGGATACTATGAGGGACTGAGAAATATGCTTCCCACAGCGCTGTCGGAAATTGCAGAGACGATCTTCAAGCTGATCCTGGGGCTGGGATTTGCCGTGTTTACCGCCGACCGTGCAAAGATGTCATATTCGGTATGCGGAGAGGTCTTCGGGATAGCCTGTAGCAGTGCAGAGGAAGCCGGAGACGCAGCTCTGCCTTTTATTGCGGCGGCAGCGATCCTCGGCTCCAGCCTTGCTTCGGGACTTGCGTGTCTGGCGCTTATGATAGGTACAAAAATAAAAGGCGACGGGGTAACAAAGGCTATGCTCAACAGCGATAAGGTCATGGACAGCTACGCACATCACCGCAGGATCCTGCTGAAGTGCGCAATGCCTATTGCTTTTGCGGCGGTTATTACAACTATGACGGGAATGATAGATATGCTTACTATAAATCCGTGCATACGATATGCGATGTCAAGAGACGCAGCGCCCTTTGGTAAGTTTCTGGACTTTGGGATATCGGCGGAGGAGCTGCCGAATTTTCTGTACGGCTCCTACGAGGGACTTGCGTCGCTGGTGTACGGACTTGTGCCGACCCTTACGGCTATGTTCGGAAAAAGCGCATTGCCGTCGCTGGCGGATTCATGGGCAAGGGGAGACAGGCAGACCTTTTCGGCGGGGCTTAGAAATATGATGACTGTTTCAAGCGTAATAGCTATTCCCTCGGGTCTGGGTATATGCGCATTGTCGGAGCCTTTGCTGAGATTTCTTTTTGACGGCAGGAACGCTGAGATCTGCGCCGCCGTTCAGCCGCTGAGGATACTGGGTATTTCAGCCGTGTTCCTTTCCATATCACTGCCTTGCTTTACAGTGCTTCAGACTCTCGGAGATCCTAAAAAAATAATTGCGGTAATGATCGGCGGGGGAGCAGTCAAGCTTATACTTAATATCCTATTGGTTTCACAGCCTCAGCTTGGTCTTGCAGGCGCAGCATATGCAGAGCTTGCTTCCTGTGCATTTGTGTGTATACTGTCGGTGATCTTTATATACAGGATGGGAAATGTAAGATGTCATGTCACAGAGACCTATATCAAGCCCCTTTATGCGGGAGTGATGTGTATGCTTTCGGCGGGACTCAGCGAGAATTTTTTGAGCAGCTCCGGTCTGTTTAACCTGAACCACAGGATCGTTACCCTTGTTTCTGTAGCAATTGGAGGCAGTTTGTACTTTATTTCTCTGTATTTATTGTGCGAAACGCCGAAAAAACTGATATTAAGCTGTTTTGCAAAAAAAAATCCAAAAACTACTTGAAATATTTGCGAAATTGAGTTATTATAATAAAGCACCCTTATTTGTGGAGGTAAAAAATTTGGAAGAAAAAATCAAGGCTTTGCTTGCCAAGGACAGATATGATATTGACGATCTTGTGGACGTGGTCACTGTCCTGAGAAGTGAAAACGGCTGTCCCTGGGATAAGGTACAGACTCATGCGACTATCAAGAAGGACCTTCTTGAGGAGGTCTACGAGGTAATGGAGGCTATCGACTGCGATTCTCCCGAAATGATGAGGGAGGAACTGGGCGACGTACTGCTCCAGGTGGTTTTCCACACCGTTATCGAGGAGGAAAAGGGAAGCTTTGTGCTGGAGGACGTTATTACCGAGCTTTGCCGTAAGCTTATTGTAAGGCACCCTCATGTTTTCGGAAACGTCAGCGCAGACACCGTTGATAAGGTTCTTTCAAACTGGGACGCCATTAAAAAGGAGACTAAGGGACAGGAAAGCTATACGGATACGCTGAAAAGCGTGCCGAAAAATTTCCCTGCGCTTATGAGGGCGCAGAAGCTTGGTAAACGTGCGGCAAGAGCGGGAATAGATTTCCATGGCGGCAGCGAAGACGGAGAAGCCGAGCTTATAGGTGCAGTGAGATCGGCACTGAAACAGGTGGAAGCCGATATTGCCGACGGCAGAGAGCCTTCGGGAGATATCGGGAATCTGCTTATGCTTTGCGCAAATCTTGCAAGACGCTGCGGCTGCGACGCAGAGGAAGTGCTGACCGGAGCAAGCAATGATCTTATCAGCCGGTTTGAAGGGCTTGAAAAGAGCGGCAGAGATCTTTCAGCTGCAGCTCCCGGCGAGCTGTATGCCTATTGACGACGTAATTAATGAATAAGCAATTGTTCGTTAAAAATATATTGGAGGTATAAAAAATGACAAAGGCAGAACTTATTAATGTAATTGCAGAAAAGGGAGATTATTCCAAGAAGGACGCTGAGAAGGCTCTTTCCGCAGTAGTTGAATCTATCACAGACGTACTTGCAAAGGGTGACAAGGTAACGCTTGTAGGCTTCGGAACCTTCGAGGTAAGAGACAGAGCTGCTAAGGTAGCTAAGAATCCCGCAACAGGCGAGCCTGTAGACGTTCCCGCAAGAAAGGTACCTGCATTCAAGGCAGGCAGCGCTCTCAAGCAGGCCGTTGACAAGAAGTAATACGGGCGATCTGAAAAAGCCTGACCGATCACTTTTGTCAGCTTATTTTCTGTGTTTTGCTATAGGCGCATACGCATAAGACCGCTTTTATGATCGAGTATCCGTTTCGGTAAGGAGGGTAAGACCGTGAGACTTGACAAGTACCTTAAGGTCACAAGATTGATAAAAAGGCGCACCGTTGCCAATGAAGCCTGCGACGCAGGAAGGATATTTGTAAACGGAAAGGCTGCCAGAGCTTCCTACGATGTGAAGGTCGGCGATGAAATTGAAATAAATCTGGGACAGAAGCCCCTTAAGGTCAAGGTGCTTAATGTTTCCGAATATGCGACAAAGGAAAACGCCGCCGAAAATTATCAGGTCATAGAATGAGAGAAGCAGCATCGTTTATAAAAGACGGTGCTGCTTTTAATTATGTGTCACACATGAGATTGTTAAAAAAGTGAAATTAATTAATAATAAAAGTGGTAATTGGCACTTTATTTTTTGTGGGATATATGATATAATATTAATATATATTTTAAATCGTAAAAGAGGTATGATTTATGAATTATAATTTTTCAGAAAAGGTTTCGCATCTTCAGGCATCTGCGATAAGAGAGATCCTGAAGTTCACTTCCGATCCGGAGGTAATCTCGCTTGCTGCGGGAAACCCTGCTCCCGAGGCATTCCCGGTGGAGGATGTAAAAAGGATCTCCCAAGAGATATTCATGGAAGACCCAATCCTTGCACTTCAGTACAATATTTCAGAGGGATATGCTCCTTTGAGAGCGCTGCTGAAGGAAAAGCTTGAGAAGAAGGGCGAATTTGATCCGGAAAGGGACGATCTTATCATAACCAGCGGCGCTCAGCAGGCGAACGCTCTTATAACTAAGGTGCTGTGCGATCCGGGCGATATCCTTTGCTGCGAGGCACCCAGCTTTATCGGCTCGCTCAACGCTTTCAAATCCTATAATGTCGAGCTGAGAGGAATAACGCTTTGTGAGGACGGCGTTGATCTTGTGGAGCTGGAGGAGGCTCTCATTACCGGAAGAGTAAAGCTTATTTATCTTATACCTAATTTCCAGAACCCTACCGGAAGGACTACTTCTCTCGAAAAGAGAAAGGGTGTTTACGAGCTTGCAAAAAAATATGGCGCAGTTATACTGGAGGACAACCCCTACGGAGATCTCAGATTTGAGGGCGAGCCTGTACCGTCTATCAAGAGCATGGACAAGGACGGCATAGTAGCGTATTCGAGAACGTTTTCCAAGGTCCTCGCCCCCGGTATCAGAGTCGGTTATATAAGCGCACCCAAGGAGATCATCAATAAAATGGTCATCTGCAAGCAGGTGGACGACGTTCATACCAACATCTGGGCGCAGGTGCTTGCCTACAGATTCCTCACTGAGTGCGATATGGATAAGCATATCGAGGGTCTGCAAAAGATCTACAAGCACAAGTGCGGACTTATGATCGACAGTATCGAGAAAAACTTCTCAGGAAGCATTTCCTATATCAAGCCTCAGGGCGGACTTTTCATATGGTGTACACTCCCCGAGGACTGCGATATGATGTCGTTCTGCTCCAGAGCGGTGCAGGAGTACAAGGTAGCCGTAGTTCCCGGAAGTGCATTTATGATATCAGAGTCAGATATGACAAGCTCCTTCAGGCTTAATTTCTCTACGCCTTCCGATGATCAGCTTATCGCAGGCTGTGAAAAGCTTGGAAGGCTTTCCAAGGAAATGTTTGGTGATTGATTTAATGAAATTACCTTTTACGCCTTTTCAAGCCGTGCTTACCTCCCTCAGTACGGCGGCTACGACCTTCTGTATAGCGGCTGACGTGTTTATTATTGCTTTTGACAGGGGAACGGTAAACGAAAGGGCGGTCACGGTAAACCTCATTCTGTCGGCAGCCGTGCTTATCGTATCCGTTATATTGATCTTTAAAGCGGGCGACATAAACACCTGCGGCAGAGCGGGGGAGGACGAGGACAGACAGCCGGCAGCATCGGCTCTAAGGACCTATTTCTGTATGCTGGCTTTTGACTTTTCCGGTGTGCTTGTTCTGATGCTGGCGGGAGCGTTAGTGTACAAAAACGCAGGGAAGGCAATACTGATCTTTGCGCCTGCGGTGTTCATCATTTCCGCACTGACGTATTTTATAAGAGTCGGAAGGATCGGACTTGACGATTATTCGGATCCGGAGGGAGACGACCCTTTTTCGGATGACGATCTGTTCTGACCGATTTTAAGTAAGGAGGATATTTTATGTCCGAGCTAAATTTTTCAAAGGATAAAAAGCTTATTTTAAGTCTTATTCAGCCTACCGGCAATTCTTTTACGCTGGGTAACTATATAGGTGCGATATCAAACTGGGATAAGCTGCAAAGCGAATATAACTGCGTTTACGGCATTGCGGATCTTCACGCTATTACTGTAAGGCAGGATCCCGCCGAGCTTAGAAAAAATTCTCTCAGAGCCTATGCTTCTATGCTCGCCTGCGGTATCGATCCTCAGCGTTCAGTGGCTTTTTTTCAGAGCCACAACAAATGTCATGCCGAGCTTAGCTGGGTGCTTGGCTGCTCAACGCAGTTCGGTGAGCTTTCAAGAATGACCCAGTTCAAGGATAAATCCGCTAAACACGCCGACAACATCAATGCGGGACTGTTTACATATCCTGTACTTATGGCGGCGGATATTCTTGCTTATAACGCAGACCTTGTTCCTATCGGGATAGATCAGAAGCAGCATCTGGAGCTGGCAAGAAATATCGCTCAGAGGTTCAATCAGAAATACGGCGATTTCTTTACCTTGCCGGAGCCTTATATCCCTAAAACGGGAGAAAAGGTCATGAGCCTTCAGGATCCCGCAAAGAAGATGTCAAAGTCTGACGAAAACCCCAACGCCTGCATTTTTATTCTTGACGATAAGGATACGGTCATCAGAAAATTCAAGAGAGCCGTTACCGATTCCGAGGCGGAGGTAAGGTATGCCGAGGGCAAGGGCGGAATAAATAACCTGATGACGATATATTCCTGCTTTACCGGCAAAAATTACAGTGAGATCGAATCGGAATTTTCCGGCAGGGGATACGGTGATTTCAAGCTTGCAGTGGGCGAAACTGTCGCTGATCGTCTGGAGCCGATAAGGAACGAGTTTAACAGACTTATAAACGACAAGGCATATCTTAAGGAGTGCTATACAGAGGGCGCTCAGAGGGCTCAGTCGATCACTCAGAGGACGATTTCAAAGGTTTACCACAAGGTAGGTTTTGTGGACGCCAGATAATAATAGGTAAGGAGGAGATCTGCTTTGAAAAATGCTCTTATTAAGGATACCTTTCGTGAAATAAGACATTCGCTGGGCAGATTTCTTTCCATTTTCGCTATAGTCGCCCTTGGCTGCGGTTTTTTTTCAGGAATAAAGGCTACAATGCCGGATATGGTGCAGACGGCGGAGGATTATTTCGACGACAACTATCTGATGGATATGAAGCTCGTTTCGACAATAGGAATAAGATCCCGGGACGTTGAAGCCGTAAAAAAAGCGGATAACGTTGCGGGCGTGTGCGCATCATATTCAAAGGACGTGTTTTATTATTACAAAAATCAGAATCTTGTGCTGAAATGTCTTTCTTATAACGAAACGCTGGATGACAGCTCTCCCAACAAAATGAACAGGCTCACCCTCGTGGAGGGACGTCTGCCCGAGAAGGAGGGTGAGTGTGCTGTCGAGGTCAAGATGTCGTCTCCCGAGACCTTTAAGGTAGGCGGTACGCTTGATCTTGAGGAGCCTGACAAGGATAAGGAGCTTTCCGAAACGCTGGCACACAGCAGCTACAGGATAGTGGGGATCGTTACATCGCCCATGTACATAGGCTACGAGAGGGATTCTACCTCTGTGGGAAACGGAACTATAGTCAGCAATATTTTCCTGCCGGAGGCGGAATTTGTTTGCGATTATTACACCGAAATGTATGTGACCTTCGAGGGAGCGGATAAGCTTGCTCCTTTTTCCGACGAATACCGTGACAGGGTGGAGGAGCTTTCACAGGACGCCGTGAGGATCTTTGAAGAAAGCGTTAATTCCCGTTATGACGAAGCTTTAGAGAGTGCGCAGAAAAAGCTTTCCGATGCGGAAAAAACCGCCGGATCGCTGGAGGGACTGCTTAGTCTTGACGAGGACGGACTTAAGCGGCAGCAGACGGATATCGAAAAGCAGCTAGTTCAGGCGCAGAAAACTCTCGATTCTGCCGAGGAGGGCAGCGCAGCGCAGTATCTTGCAAGATCCTCGGTATTACAGTATGAAAAGATCAAGGGGATAATAGGAGAGCTGCTCGAGGATCATGCTTCGGGTCTGGAAACTGCGCATAAGAAGTACAGCAGTCAGCTTGAAAGCTCACGGGCTGAAATAGATTCTGCACGGCTTACTTTGGAGGAGCAGAAGACTCCCGGAATATACAGCTTTGACAGATTTGAAGCAAGTGTTGATTATTCCTCGTTTAACGGGGACAGTCAGAAGATTGACTCCATAGCCAAGGTATTCCCGGTGTTTTTTATTGCTATCGCAGGACTTGTATGTCTTACCACCATGACAAGAATGGTGGAGGAGCAGCGTGTACAGATAGGGACCTACAAGGCGCTGGGATATTCCTCAGGGCGGATCGCCGCAAAGTATCTTGTTTATTCATCACTGGCGGCAGCTGCGGGAGCGTGCATAGGTACGGCAGCAGGACTTCAGATCTTTCCAAGGATCATATATGACAGCTATAAGATCATGTATAATATCCCGGTGCTTAAAACTCCCTTTAAGCCTGATTATATGCTTGCCTGCTGCGGAGTTTCGGCGCTGTGCGTGTGTGCGGCAGTGCTTTACGCCTGCGTCAGGGAGCTTAAAGCAGTTCCGGGTGCGCTTATGAGACCCAAGCCTCCCCGCGCAGGAAAGCGTGTGCTTATTGAAAAGATAGGATTTATATGGAACAGGCTGAGCTTTCTGTCAAAGGTCACAATGCGGAATCTGTTCAGGTATAAAAAACGCTTTGCCATGACGCTGGTGGGAGTTACGGGCTGTACGGCGCTTATCGTAACAGGCTTCGGACTGAAAAATTCCATAAAAACCATTGCAGACAAACAGTTCAACGAGGTTTTCGTATACGACTGCTATGCCGTGCTTAACGGATCGGATTTTACGGCGGAGGAGCTTGACGGAGCGCTTTCGGAAAGAGATCAGATAGGCGATCACATTCTTGTGCAGAGCGTGGATTCAACTGCGGAGAATAACGGCGTATCACAGTCTGCTTCGCTTTTTGCAATAAGTAAGCCTGATAAGCTGGAAAAGTATATACAGCTCAGAGATATTGACAGCGGAGAAAAGCTTGATATAGAGAACGGCTCGGTCGTAATTACCCAGAAGCTGGCGAATATGCTGGATCTCAAAAAGGGAGATCTCATAAGCGTCGATATCGGAGAAGGAAAAACCGCAGATCTGAAAATATCGGGAATAAGCGTGAATTATGCGATCCATTATATTTATATCACTCCCGAGACCTACGAGGAGGCGTTCGGGGAAAAGGTAAACTACAATGTTTCATTTATAAATTTAAAGGAGGATACCGACGAGGAGGAGTTCAAATCTCAGCTGATAGCCGACGAACGTTTTTACGGTCTTACCTACAAGGAGGATTCAAGCAGGGGATTTCTCAATTCTGTGGACAGTCTCGATGCGATCGTGGCGCTGCTTATCGTCTGTGCAGGAATGCTGGCTGTTGTTGTGCTTTATAATCTTGCAAATATAAACATTACCGAGCGTGTTAGGGAGATAGCTACAGTAAAGGTCCTTGGCTTTTACGATAAGGAGACCTCGGATTATATTTGCCGTGAGAATTATATTTCCACCGTGTTTGGAATACTCATGGGATTTGCAGCGGGAAAGGTACTTCATTATTTCGTGGTCATAACCTCGGAGGTGGATATCGTAATGTTTAACCGTGAGCTTGTGTGGTGGGCGTATCTTTTCGGGGCGCTTATGACCCTTGCATTTACGGCGCTGGTAAATCTTATACTTCACTTCAAGCTTAAAAAAGTTGATATGGTGGAGTCGCTTAAATCGGTAGAATAATTTTAAAATATACGGAGGGATAAAAATGGAAGAAATGAACATTTTTGAAGAGGAAAACACCCCTATGGTGAGCTATTTCTGGAAAGGTCTTGCGCTTTTCCTGCTCGGCGTACTTACGGGGATCGTGCTTGCGCCGGTGAAAAAAGGCGTAAGCATAGGCAATAACAATAACATTGTCGGCACAAATGGTGAATGCTGCTGCGATCAGTCGGATGAAGATAATGACGAAGACGAGAACTGAGCAAAATTTTAACAGAGAGGAAATACAGACAGTATGAAGCTAGGTATGGTAGGACTCCCGAATGTGGGAAAGTCTACGCTGTTTAATGCGCTGACCAATGCGGGAGCGGAGTCGGCGAATTATCCGTTCTGCACAATAGAGCCGAACGTAGGAATAGTTTCCGTTCCCGATCCGAGGCTGGACAAGCTGGCGGAAATGTATCACCCGGTAAAGTTCACACCCGCAACGCTGGAGTTTGTGGATATTGCCGGCTTGGTAAGGGGTGCGTCCAAGGGAGAAGGGCTTGGAAACAAATTCCTTGCAAATATCCGGGAGGTTGACGCTATTGTCCACGTTGTAAGATGCTTTGAGGACGATAATATCATTCATGTGGACGGATCGATAGATCCTGCAAGAGATATCGAGACCATTGATCTGGAGCTTGTTTTTTCCGACGCAGAGCTTATAGAGCGTAAGCTGGACAGGACAAAAAAGGCAATGAAGGGAGACCGTTCCCTTGCTGCCGCAGTTGATTTTCTGGAGAGGCTGAAGGCTCATCTTGAGGACGGCAAGCCTGCAAGAAGCTTTGAAATGACGGATGAGGAGCATGAGCTGCTCAGGGAAACTCCGCTGCTTTCTCTTAAGCCGGTAATTTATGCCGCAAATCTCAGCGAGGACGATTTCAGAAACAGTATTGAGACAAACGAGCATTATAAGACGGTCTGCGGGATAGCGGAGTCGGAAGGCTCGGCGGTGTTGCCGATATGCGCTCAGATCGAAGCTGAGATCTCCGATATGGACGCCGACGACAAGGCGATGTTCCTTGAAGATCTGGGTCTTGAAACGTCGGGACTTGACAGGATAATCAAGGAGGGATATTCTCTGCTGGGACTTATTTCGTTCCTTACGGCGGGGGAGCCTGAGGTCAGGGCGTGGACGATAAGAAAGGGTACGAAAGCTCCCCAGGCGGCAGGAAAGATCCACAGCGATTTTGAGCGTGGCTTTATCAGGGCGGAGGTAGTTTCCTTTGACGACCTGATGAAGTATGGTTCTATGAACGCCGTTAAGGAAAAGGGTCTGGCACGCCAGGAGGGCAAGGACTACGTTATGCAGGACGGAGACATCGTGCTTTTCAAATTCAACGTCTGACGGTTGCTTATCTGCCGCATACTGAAATGTGTGCGGCGGATTTTTTTAGGCAACACCGCACAAAGAACGCCTGACGGCTTTGTACGGTGCCTATATACACGGTTGAAAAGTCGCTGATGCTGTGATATAATATAGGCGAAAATAAGAAGGGAAGGTGATCTGTATGGATAAATTTTATGAAAAGGCTAAGGCGCTGGCAGCGCAGATGACTGTGGAGGAAAAATGCTCGCAGCTCCGGTATGATTCTCCGGCGGTGGAAAGGCTGGGAATACCTGCTTACAACTGGTGGAACGAGGGTCTGCACGGAGTGGCAAGGGCAGGCACGGCAACGGTTTTTCCTCAGGCTATCGGCATTGCGGCAACGTTTGATACCAAGCTTACCGAGCAGATCGGAGAAGCGGTCTCAACAGAGGCTAGAGCGAAATATAACTACGCCTCCGCCGCAGGAGACAGGGATATTTATAAGGGACTTACCCTGTGGAGCCCCAATGTAAATATTTTCAGAGACCCACGCTGGGGACGGGGACACGAGACGTACGGAGAGGATCCGTATCTGACATCACAGTTAGGCGTAAGCTACGTCAGAGGACTTCAGGGAGACGGCGATTATCTCCGGACGGCGGCGTGCGCAAAGCATTTTGCAGTTCACAGCGGACCGGAGGCTATCCGCCACGAATTTAACGCTGAGGTCAGCGACAAGGATCTGTGGGAAACATATCTTTACGCTTTTGAAAAGCTGTGTCAATGCAAAACGGAAGGCTTTATGGGCGCTTACAACCGTGTAAACGGCGAGCCTGCCTGTGCAAATTCCCGCCTTATGGAAATTCTGTACGATCAGTGGGGCTTTGACGGCTATTTCGTATCCGACTGCTGGGCGGTAAGGGATTTTCACACTACCCACGGATTTACGACAACGGCGGAAGAATCTGCCGCTCTGGCTGTAAGATCGGGCTGTGATATCAACTGCGGAAATACCTATATCCATCTTATGAAAGCCCTTGAGGACGGACTTATCACTGAGGAGGAGATAGATCGTGCAGTGATAAAGGCTCTTCGCACAAGGCTTAGGCTGGGTATGGGAGAAAAAACCGAGTTTGACAGCATTGAATACGACGTTATAGACTGTCCGGAGCATAACGAGCTGTCACTTAAGGCAGCGCAGAGATCTATGGTCCTGCTGAAAAACGACGGTATGCTGCCTCTTGATAAAAAAGCGCTGAAAAGCATTGCTGTTATAGGTCCAAACTCTGACAGCAGAGCCGCACTTTACGGAAATTACAACGGCATATCCTCAGAATGGGTCACTTTTCTGGAGGGCATACGCAAGGAATTTCCCGGACGTGTATATTACTCTCAGGGCTGTCATCTGTACGGCGACAGGGTGGAAAATCTTGCCCTGCCTCACGACCGTATCTCAGAGGCTGTGGCTGCGGCTGAACACGCCGACGCTGTTATACTTTGTCTCGGTCTTGACGCATCTGTTGAGGGCGAGGAGGGGGATACGGGAAATTCCTATGCTTCGGGAGATAAGGTGGATCTGCGGCTTCCTGAAAGTCAGCGTATCCTGCTAAAGGCGGTGCTGGATACAGGTAAGCCTGTGACAGTCGTTATTGCGTCCGGCAGTTCGCTGAACATTGAAGACGACAGGGCAAATGCCGTATTGCAGGCATGGTACCCGGGAGCAAAAGGAGGAAAGGCTCTTGCGGACATACTTTTCGGCAGCGTCTCTCCTTCGGGAAAGCTTCCTGTGACCTTTTACAGATCTGCCGACAGGCTTCCCGATTTTACCGATTATTCCATGAGCAGCAGGACATACCGCTATACCCGTGAGAATATACTGTATCCCTTCGGTTACGGGCTGAGCTATTCCGTAACTGCGGTCTCCGATGCGGCATACTGCGGAGGAACGGTGCGCTGTACGGTGGAAAACTGCGGGAAATATGATACTGATGAAGTCGTTCAGGTATACTGCAAGGCAAAAGAGTCCAAAAATTCTCCCACTTATCCAAAGCTTTGCGGCTTTGCAAGAACGTCAGTACCGGCGGGGAAAAAGGTCTGCGTGGAGGTGAGTCTTTCGCCTGACTGCTTTACCGAGATAGCTCCGTCGGGAGAAAGGGTGAACGATTGTCAGGAATACACCCTTTATGTGGGGACCTCGCAGCCTGACGAGATCTCGTGCAGTCTGACAGGTAAAAAGCCTTGCGAATTACAGATAAGGCTTTAATCTCATACAGCGGCGGAACACTGTCTATTAATTAAAAGACTGTGTTCCGCCGTTAAGTTATATATAAGATATTGCGAACAATGGTTGTGCTGTATTGCTTTTGATCGTTAAAGATGTGAAAAATTCAATAAAAAATTCCAATAATATCTTCTGCGGAATAACACACAATAATTGTGAAAAGGAGGCTTATTGTATGGAAGAAACAAGAAATTCACCACTGGCTGAGCTTCTCAGCAGGGACAGTGACAGCAGGGAATTTTTCGCCGGTCTTTCTCCTGAACTGCGGAAAGGTCTTATGCGGCAGGATACAGACACCTTTGAGACGCTCAAGAGCTGTGCTGAAAATTACAAAAAAGACGGCTTTTCCTCATCTGAGGAAAGCTATGACTACTATAATCCGGCTTGCTCCGCTCACGACTGCACGGGGCTTATTCCATCCGGTTCGGACAAAAAAAGAGAGCATTTTGACGACTATAAACAGCTTTACCCATTTGGCGTACCGCCCTGTTCGGACTGAACGATCTGCCTGTTAGCGGCGTTGAGGCGGACTGCGGATAATTGTTTTATGCTCCGCCTCAGATCTCTCTATACTGAAAAAGCGAAAGGAACGGCTTGATGCTTTTCCTTTCGCTTTCTTATTTTTTTAACCAGAGTTTACTGTTTAGCCCTTTTATATCGTGCTTAGAGATCTCCTTAAATGCAGATCTTCAACCGGTCTGCCTGATATTGCCGCAGCTCCGGAAAAGGGGTTATTTTTTTTCCGCCAGCTCTGATATGATCTGGATAAAGGAATCTACATCGTTAAATTCCTTGTAGACCGACGCAAAGCGAACATAGGCAACATGATCCAGATTTTTCAGTTCGCTCAGAACCATATCTCCGATCTCGCTGGTTGTGGTCTCCGTCTGCATTTTATTGGCGTAGGTATTTTCAACATCGTCTACAAGGTTCGTTATCTGCTCTACGCTTACAGGGCGTTTTTTTATAGCGCTTTGCAGACCCTTTATAAGCTTTTGTCTGTCGAAAGGCTCGAAGGAACCGTCCTTTTTATACACCATAAGCGAAGGCTTTTCAACTATCTCGTAAGTTGTAAAGCGTCTGCCGCATTTTGGACATTCTCTTCTTCTTCTTTTTTTTCCCTCGCTGGGGCGTGAGTCGATCACTCGGGTATCCTCATAACTGCAAAACGGACATCTCATATTCAGGACGCTCCTTTTCTAAAAACAGGCTGCCATATTCATGATATATGGTACTTTTTCATTACATATTATACCACACATTGTAGCCGATTGCAATAGTTTTTTTGAATTTTTTTGCGTTTCAAGGAAAAAAATTGTACAACTAGGGTGTTCTGTACAATTTATCGGTCAGTCGGACAAATGCAGAAAAAAGGCAGACCTGTTGTCTGCCTTAAGATCCGGATATGTTAAGATCAGAGCTTTACGATCTCGCCTGTCTGTTCTCTGCCTGCGCCTACAGCGTTTGATTCATCGGTGTCAATATGCATTGCAAGCGCATATTTTTCACTAACTCTTATAACAGTGTCGCAAAGTATTGCAGTTCTCTCCGGAGATTCGATCTTAACAGCTACGATCTCGCCGTTTGAAACTCCGAAGGCTTCAGCGTCGGCAGGAGTCATATGAATGTGTCTCTTAGCAACGATAACGCCTTCCTTTACCTCTACCTCTCCGCAGGGGCCTACCAGCTTGCATGCGCCGGAGCCGGCAACGTCTCCCGACTCTCTTATGGGAGCGGCAATACCTATTGAACGTGCGTCTGTGGCGGAAAGCTCGATCTGATCGGCAGGACGGCACGGTCCGAGAATAGATACGTTTGCAAGCTCCTTCTTGGGACCTACCACCGTAACTCTTTCCTCACAGGCAAACTGTCCCGGCTGGGAAAGATCTTTCTTTTTGGTAAGCTCGTGACCTGCGCCGAACAGGGTCTCCAGAGTTTCCTTGGTAACATGAACGTGTCTTGCCGATGTCTCAACAATAAAATTAGGCATATTAAAACATTTCCTTTCAAATATAATTTTATAAACTTATTTTACTACTTTTTTCCCCTGCGGTCAAGTCCTTTTTGTTAATTTTGTATAATAATTATCGCTTTATATGCGTATATTCTGCGATCCATGTTAGGATATCCGGCGGCTTTGTTTTTCGTCCGTCAAATTCACAAAGAAACCGTTTTCAAGCCAAGTCCTATTAGCGTATGTGACAAAATAACTGTAAATGCTCCGAAAAACATTGACTATTTTTAAATTATGTTATATAATGTAAGAGGATATAAAATGAATATAATAGATGTCGGCAAGCACATCAACTATAATTTGTGAAATTTTATGGGAGGAATAAATATGGCAATGCCTAAGACCGTCAGCCGTAATTTTGACAGCACACAATTTACACATACATTATCTGATGAGACTTCGAGGAATATTGACATATCTGATAGAATGACTGCCGAAGAAACCGTCTCCAAGCTGAATTTTAAATTCAGGCAGAAGCCTGTATTCAGTTTTTTTAAGCGTATGGCGGATATTGTGCTTTCGCTGTGCGCATTAGCGGTTCTTTCTCCTTTGTTTATCGTTGTGAGCGCCGTTATTTTTATAAGGGATCCGGGAAATCCTTTCTTCTCTCATTACAGAGTAGGATACAGGGGAAGGAAATTCAAAATGTATAAGTTCCGTTCCATGTACAAGGACGCAGAGGCAAGAAAAGCCGAGCTGATGAAGAAAAACGAATGTAAGGGCGCAAACTTTAAAATGTCCGACGATCCGAGAGTTCTCGGTGCGATCGGCAGATTTATAAGAAAAAGCTCGATAGACGAGCTTCCTCAGCTTATAAACATACTTAAAGGCGATATGTCCATTGTGGGACCGAGACCGTTCATTCCCGATGAACAGAAGATGCTTCCCAAAGAAAGACTTCTGGTAAAGCCGGGCTTGTCCTGCTACTGGCAGATAAACGGAAAGAACGAATTAAGCAGTGAAATGGCAAATTATTATGATCTTAAATACATAATGGACAGATCGGTAATGACCGACGCTGAAATAATTATCAAGACCTTTGCAGTGGTCTTTAAAAGCTCCAACAGCTGACAAATGTACTCCCTGCGGAACTGATTTCCGCAGGGAGCGTTTTTATGTATTTTGTTTTTTTAATTTCTCACGCAGACAGTGCTGCTGCTCGTATTTATGCTTTGTTGCAAGTCCGCCCCTTATATGCCGCTGCTGCTTGTTTTCCTCGAGTATAAGCTTGACCTTTCCGTACAGCGCAGGGGAAATTTTCGGCAGACGCTCGGAAAGATCCTTATGCACGGTGGATTTGCTTACCCCGAAAGCCTTTGCGGCTGCACGGACGGTAGCTTTCCGGGACACCATATACTCGCCGAAAAGCACGGCACGCTCCTTGTCGGATTCAATCATTATTCACACCCCTATATATTATTGTGTAGTAATGTATATGCTGCGTATAGGGATTATATGAATATACAGCCGCAGTATCAAAAAAACAGGAGGAGAGCGGTATCTCCTCCTGTTTTAATATGTCATAAAACTATATGATCTCTATGTGTCTGCCGGAAGCATCAGGAAACGGTGTAAGAAAGGGTCACGCTGTCCTTGAGATTGTTCTTTCCGGTTACGGTCACTTTTACCTTTCCGCCCGATACGGCAGAATACGTTACCGTGTAGTTTCCGCTGTAAAGGATCTTATCTCCCACTGCCACTGTCACATCGGGATTTTTCGGCAACGAAGGATTTTTCTTCAGGGTAACTGTGCAGTTCTTTATTGAACGTGGAAGGATAGAGAAGCATCTTACCGCAGTGCCCTTGAGATTATTCTTTCCGGTTATGGTCACTGTAGCCGTTCCTGCGCTCAGATTGTTAACGTAGGAAAGTGTGTAGTTTCCGCTGTAAAGAGTCGTATCGTCGATCTTGACGGTTACAGCGGGCTTTTTTCTTACTCCGCTGAAATAAGATGAGGTGTAAGCCAGAGAAATATCGCAGTTTGCAACGGAGCGCTGAACGATGGCAAAGGTTTTTACCGTGCTGCCGCTAAGGTTATTTTTTCCGGTTATTGTGATCTTTCCGGTGCCGACGGACAGATTGTCAGAATAAACGGCAGTATAATTTGAGGTCGCAACGGTAACGCTGCCGATCTTTACCGTCACTGTTGGCTTGACTCTTTTTCCGGTAAAAAATCTTGAATCGGAGCTGAGAGTGATATTGCAGCTGCTTACGGCTTTTGGCGATATCTTAAAGGTTTTTGAAACCGTTCCGGTGCAGCTGCCCTTTCCTGTAAGGGTGACCTTTGCCGTACCTGCGTTTATGTTGTTTGAATAGGAAACGGTATAATCGGTTCCCGCAGTTAGTACCGAAGTTCCGTTCTTAACTGTCACAGACGGTTTTTTAGCTGTTCCGTCATAGGTATATGTACTTGCAGAAAGTGAGACCGTGCATTTTGAGAGATCTGTTTGCAGTGCGGGAATGGTTTCGGTTTCCAGTGTCTCTCCGCAGACCAGACATTCCTTATGTCTTTTTCCTGCGGCGCCCGCCGAAGCTTCCTTATCGGTTATCCAGTCGGAGGATGTATGAACGTGAGTATCAGTAACGTTCAAAGCTATTTTGGTATCCTCATAATAGGTCGTGTTGTCTCCGATCCAGATATAGGAGGTGCCTTTGGTTTTGCCGGTAACAGTGATCATATCTTCGTTTATCGAAAGATCGATATTGTCGCCCATTCGCCATATGACCTTGTCCTTGATCGTTTTAAGAGGGTGACCGTAGAATCTGAGAGTGGCTGTCTCGCCGACCGCTATATTGTAGGAGTTTTTTACAAAACCAACCGAATATTTGCTGTCGTCAATGAGATTGAAATAATTTACCGTGTAGGTTATGGGCTTTTCAACGCCTTTCTGTGTGATACCCTTTACCGTAACGGTTACGCTGTCGTCCTCGGGCAGAACGCCGACATTGAAGATTATGCATTTGGGCATTCCGTATCCGCCGTTATTTACGTTGAGGTAGTTGGTCATTTCATTGCAGCTTGAATCCAGATGCCATGTTTTATCAAGCTTTTCCGATGTAACATCTACAGTGACCTTGGAAATATCGGGCGTGTCATAGGAGCTTCCAAGCGTTACCGAATAGGCATAGCCGTACGGTATTATGTTCCCGGAGCTGTCGTAGCCATAGGAGCCGGTATCAACAAGCTCGTACGGAGTGTTGTTTGCGGGCCAGCATATGTAATCTCCCGTGAAATCCTCCGGAGCCGAAGTATCGTGCGCATACATAGCCGTTGAATTTCCTACCATTCCGAAGCCTGTGTACTGCATATCGGGATTAAGGATCCAGCGTCTGTGTCCCAATGCGCTTATGTTGGATGTGTCGGTATCCTCCATATATCCGCTTATTACCGAGGATACTATGGAAACATAACCCATACCTATGTTGGAGCTTCCCGCACCCTTATATCCGAGACTGTAAAGATCGTCTTCGAGACCTTCAGGCTGTACGGGAGTGTGAGAGATCCTTCCGTTCATGAAGTTTACCAGGCTGGCGTGCTGTGCCAGAACATTGTATTCATCCTTTATGCCAACGTTGCTCGGCAGTCCTGCAATGTATCTGACGAAGTTTACCGAGTTGAGAGCCGACTGGACGGTACTGTCTGAGATATTTCCGGCAGAGCACGGCGAGGACGTTGAATAATCCTCCGTATACTCAGGCATATCGTGTATATCAAAGTAAAGCTCCTCGAATTTCTGCTTTATTTCCTGCTGGGTATGACTTTCCAGCTCGTAAGCGTCCGCCCTGATCGGACCCGTCCATGCGGAAACGGCAAAGGCGGCAGTCGTAAGGGCAAAAGCGGCTAGTCCCTTAAAAATCTTTGTTTTTTTCATACTGTATCCTCCGTTCGTTATTGAAACTGTATAAAGTCGTCTGCATTTTCGTTTGTTCTTTATATATTATATCACATTGTTTTTCTGAATGCAACATATTTATAGAAATTTAACAATTTATTAAACTGCTTAAAAACAGACATTTTGCAAAATCAATAGAAACAATGCGGATTTTGTGCAAAAGTTCTAAAATAGCGGTTCGGACAGCGTTACAACAGTTATAAATAACCCTTGAATATATGAGCGAAAAATGTTATAATATATAATAAAAATTTTATTTTGCGGGGTGAGATATTGAGATCCGGATATCTTGGAAAAATATTTTCAAAACAGAATATACTTGCGGTCATGTCCGCAGCAGCCTTTTTGTTAAGCGCCGTTTCCTGCGGGATCGTTCCCCAGAGGATACCGGATAACATAGGTCTCGGTCACAGCTCTCAGCCGGAGGAAAGCTCTGCGACTGATACCGACAGCTCCTGCGCCATACCTGTTTTCAGCGAATTTGAAAGCATGGAGGACAGCTCAGACGATTCCTCCGGTGAAAGCTCATCGTCGGAGGACGGGGAAAAGGATCAGAATGAGGAGCCGGAGGAGCAGGACGGCAATGACGGAAACGAAGAAGACGGTTTCAAAAATCCTTACATAACGGCAGATCAGCCTGCGCCCGCATATGCTGTCGTTCCAAACGACGCAAGTGTAAAGTATCTGGGAAGGACAGAGCTTTCCGATGATATTCTCTGGTGTGCCATGTCCGGTACAGGAGCGGAATTTGAATATACCGGGAAAAATCTTGAGATCACCTTCTGCGGGGATTCTTCCGTCGGAGATTATTACAATCACCGTGCAAGGATCGGCGTTTTTGTTAACGGAGAGCGTGCGGTGGATCAGGTCATCAGCGATCACGAAACTACGGTAGCGGTCATCAAGGCGGAGGAGCCGGCTGACTACAATGTAAAGGTAGTAAAGCTGTCAGAGGTCGAGATGTCCACAGTGGGGATAAAATCCGTTAATATAGACGAGAATGAAAGCCTTTCTCCCTCGCAGCAGAGATCACGCAGGATAGAGTTCATCGGGGATTCTATCACCTGCGGTTACGGAATAGACGATACAAACCCCAACAGCGGCTTTTCAACATCTACCGAGGATATAACCAAGACATATGCATATCTTGCGGCGCAGCGGCTTGACGCAGATTACAGTATTTTTGCTATAAGCGGCTATGGAGTGCTTTCGGGCTGGACGTCAAATCCGTCTCAGATAAACTCATCGCCGCTTATACCCAAGTATTATTCGACACTTGGCTGCGGAAGCTCCAGCTTTACCGGTCACGCTCTTCCGCAGGATATACAGTGGGATTTCGGACGTTTCCGTCCAGACGCAATAGTTATAAATCTGGGTACAAACGATTCGACCTACTGCCGTGACGACGATGACAAGCTGAACGCATTTACAGACGCATATGTTGCATTTCTCAAGGATATAAGGGCTAACAATCCCGATGCGGTAATTTTCTGTATTCTTGGCACCTGCAGTCAGCAGATCTGGACTCAGGTCGATCGTGCTGCGATCAAATACACCGAGGAGACAGGAGATCCGAACGTTCACTCGCTGCTTATAGATTCGGGTGATTCGAGCTACGGCTATGCGGCAAGCTATCACCCTTCGGCGGCTTCAAACTCGCTTATGGCAGACGTTCTTTACGAACAGATAGCTCAGACAATGGGCTGGTGAGCTGCGGCAGATTTTGCTATAGAATAAATTCAGTATGTTTCTGTGTAAGTATGATATAAAATATGTTTCAGTGAAATGCTGATCAATGTATATTTCCCTGCCGAAGACGGGGAAATATACACTTAAATACGATGTCTGTGAGTCAGTGAATTTAAATGCAGAGATTTGATCAGTGTTTCATTAGAAAAATATTTTCTGATTTTTCAGGTTTTTAAAAAAAACTCTTGACAAACTGAAAAAAATATGATAAAATAATTAAGTCATTGAGATACTGCTTTCGGTGCATGAAAGTGGACAGGTGTCCGAGTGGTTTAAGGAGCCGGTCTTGAAAACCGGTGATACGGCAACGTACCGTGGGTTCGAATCCCACCCTGTCCGCCATTTATCTTATTGATCATATAGTTGCTGCGGATTTACCCAAGTGGTGAAGGGGCTCCCCTGCTAAGGGAGTAGGTCTCGAAAGGGGCGCGAGAGTTCAAATCTCTCAATCCGCGCCAAAATCCCGTAAACATTATGTTTGCGGGTTTTTTTTGTTTCTCTCTTTATATCCTTAAATATCCCAAAATCTTTTGCTACTACACACTATATTTATCGCAAAATACAGGTAACTGTATTGATTACTGCGTTATGGTTAGCAATCCGTATCCGCACTTTGTCAACAGATGCGTTTTATGGGTCATACGGGGTTGCCTTAGTAAAATTACACAAATAAAGGAGCTGTAAAATGTGCAGACATACGAAAATAAATCGTAATGAAAGAAAATACTTAAAATTCTTAAAGAGCGGTGATATAATAACAGTCGGAAACAGCCAATATCGTTTGGATTCGATCAATAAAAGGCGATATACTATGACTATGTTGACCGATGTATCTGACTATGGCAACTATTAAGGAGGTCATGCAAAATGGTATATACCGTAACTTTTAATCCGGCGATCGACTATGTTGTGCATACCGATGAAATGAAGGTCGGAAGTGTGAACCGCTCAAGGTCGGAGGAGATCTATTTCGGCGGCAAGGGAATCAACGTTTCGATCGTACTCAGCGAGCTGGGGATAAAGTCAAAGGCTATGGGATTTGTAGCAGGCTTTACCGGCGAGGCTATTGAAAAGGGCGTTGCCGAAAAGGGTATCGAGACGGATTTTGTGCATCTGGAAAATGGATATTCAAGAATAAATGTGAAGATCAAATCGGGTGCTGAGACCGAGCTTAATGGTCAGGGACCTGAGATCGGCGGCAAGGCGCTTGACGAGCTTTTTGAAAAGCTCGATAAGCTGGAGGACGGCGATACCATCGTACTTGCAGGAAGTATCCCGGGCACGCTGCCTTCTGACATTTATGAGAAGATACTCCAAAGGCTTTCGGACAGAAAAATCAAAACGGTAGTGGACGCCACAAAGGATCTGCTTATAAACGTGCTTAAATACAAGCCGTTTCTCATTAAGCCTAACAATTACGAGCTTGGTGAAATTTTCGGAGTAACTCTTACGAGCAACGATGAAATTGCAAAATATGCAGGCAAGCTTAAAGAAATGGGAGCAAGAAATGTGCTTGTCTCGATGGCGGGAGACGGTGCGCTGCTGCTGGACGAAAACGGCAAAACCCATATTTGCGGAGTGTGCAATGGTACTGTTAAAAATTCCGTCGGAGCCGGAGATTCAATGGTTGCGGGCTTTATTGCAGGTTCGCAGGAGGGCGATTACGATTACGCTCTCAGGCTCGGAACAGCCACCGGAGGCGCTACCGCTTTTTCGGACGGACTGGCGACAAAATGTGAGATCTTCAGGCTGCTGGAGCAGATGCAGCCTGAATAATGATTAACTGACGATCGCAGCCGATACCAGCTGTCTGTCTTACAAGCTATACAGCAATGTAAAGGTCTTTGCGGAGTCAAGCTTTGACGCATGGTAAAGCTTTCGTTTGACATTCGGCGGAGTCTGTGTTAAAATATATGTGATCCGTTTTACGGACGAAAGGAAGCGGAAAAAATATGCTTTGCAGACTGATCATCAATTTAAGAACTTTACTCTGTACAGGATCCGATCAAAGGAAGAGGCTTGTACAGAGGTGATTTAAAGCAATCAGTATTGCTGTAATTCTTCCTGAGTCGGATTTTGTACTTACCGTATTAATTTAACGATAAGGAGTAAAATTCGATGAAAAATTATAAAGTATTTATACTGTTCTGGCTGAGCCAGAGCATTTCTCAGCTTGGCAGCGCTATGACAAGCTTTTTACTTGTGCTATGGACTTATGAACAGAACCGTTCGGCAATGTCGGTCTCATTAATGTCCTTCTGTAATTATGTCCCGTATATTCTGCTAAGCCTGTTTGCCGGCACATTCATAGACAGACACAGCAAAAAGGCGATCATGCTTATATCTGACAGCATCGCTGCCTTATGCACGCTTGCGGTGCTTGTTTTAGCAGTCAGCGGAAGGCTTGAAGTGTGGAACATTTACGCAGTAAACGTTGTAATAGGATTTATGAACGCTTTTCAGCAGCCTGCCTCCGCAGTTGCCGTCGGTAAAATGGTGCCGAAGGAAAAGCTGGTGAACGTCAGCGGAATGAATTCCTTTTCAAGTAATCTTGTGAATGTCCTGACCCCCGTGATCGCCGCTTTTATCTATTCCTTCGGCGGACTGGAAACGATACTGCTCATCGACATAATAAGCTTTTTGTTTGCCTTTTTTGTACTGCTGTTTGCCGTTCATATTTCCGAAGAATATGAGTATAAAGAAAAGACTTCTGTCCTTTCGGGGACGGTTTCCGGATTCAGATTTCTGAAAAAAGAAAAGGGACTTCTTTTCATAATGATAACGCTGGCAATGATAAATTTCTTTTCAAGGCTGACCTATGAAAATATCTTATCTCCGATGATACTTTCACGAAGCGGCAGCAGTGTGACGCTGGGGGTTGTCAATGCGGTAATGGGAATAGGCGGAATTGTCGGAGGAATTATTGTTTCGGCAGGAAAGGCTTCAAAAAATAATATTAAAATGATCTATGTTTCCGCTGCGGTATCGTTTTTGTCAGGAGATCTGCTTATGGCTGTAGGCAGGAATTCCGTAATGTGGTCATTAGCGGCATTTGCTGCAAGCTTTCCGATCGCATTTATAATCGCAGGACAGAATGTTATCCTGTATGACAGGGTGCCTGAGGAAATGCAGGGAAGAGTTTTTGCAGTAAGAAATGCAATTCAATTCAGTACCATTCCCCTTGGGATACTGTTAGGGGGATTTTTAGCAGACTATGTTTTTGAACCGTTTATGAGATCCGATAATTTGCTATCCAACGCATTGAGCGTTATTGTAGGCGGGGGAGAAGGCAGCGGTATGGCAGTAATGTTTTTGTGTACCGGAATAAGCGGGTCTGTCATCAGCGTCTTGTCTTATCGCAGCAAAGAGATACAAAAGCTGAAATAATGAACATTTAAAACAGTCGGATCCGTATATAACGTATTAAAATATATCTCCCCCGCATTTGGCAGGGGAGATATATTTATCAGCATTTTCTTGATTTATTTTTTTATCTTTTTCAATCCGAAGAACGCTCCGGCAGCCAGTACAACGGCAGCACATACAGAACCGATAATTGCGCCGGTTTTAACAGACGATTTCTCAGCCTTGGACGATGTCACTTTACTGTCCTTGGAAGTATCCGCTTCTGCTGCGTTTTTGTCTTTTGCTATGACCAGAAGAGAAACCGTTTCAGGTTCCATTTCGTAAGTAATGGTATCATCAGAGATAGTTACCGCAGCATTGCTGTCAGTCATATCAAATACCTGGGGAGAAAATGAGTTCAGTCCGTACAAATGAACATATCCGTAGTCCTTACCGCCGTTAATTTTAATATTGGCGGTGGTTTTTTCCTTGAAGGACTTGTTTGTCACGACAAGAGTTATAACGTCGTCGTTTTCTCCGTTAACGGCGGCATAGGCTGTGGAAAGCTCTATATTATCGCTTTCGCAGGAAACAAGAGTATCTCCGAAGCCGCTGCCCTTTCCGTCATAGTTTGTGTAAAGATCGATAGCGGCGCACTGATAATCGGCTTCGCCTGTAAAAAGAGTGGCAAAATAAACCTCGTTCTGAGCGAAAACTCCCAAGGTATCAGCCTGGGCGATACCTCCGCTTATGTCGTAGCTTGCGCCGAAATTATACTCGGTTATACCTATTTTTGTACCCGGATAATAGGTGTCGATGGATTGTTTCAAATTCGGCAGCAGCGGGAAAAATCCGGCTCCCGTGTCCGTTATCCAGCTGTCCTCTTTATATGTATCATCCCAAAGGCTTCTGGTGGAGTTCAGCCTTGCATTTACACAGCCCTCCCGGTTGTAGTGTCCGCAGGAACGTTCGCCGCATTCGCCTTTTGCCTCGGTATAATAATGCACGTCCAGAACGTCCAGCAGACGCACGCCGTTTTCTTCTTCCGCTTTTCTCATTTCGTCAAGGTAATAGTCGATAAACCAGCGATAATCGTTGTTCTGATTTATCTCCTTCCAATCGGGAGCGCCTGCAAAGTCTACAAATGCGCTGTAGCCGTACAGCGCAGGTCCGAATATCTCTGCGCCCGGATCGATATCCTTTACCGCTTTTGACATTGTTACCGACTTTTCTACGATCTCCTTACAGCCTGTCGCCTCCGGGTGGATAAGCGAGTGGGTGTATTGCCAAAGCCCCGGCTCATTGTCGAGGGAATAGCCCTTGATACCGCCGTTCTGAGAATCTCCCAGAGTGTTTACGAGATAGTTTACGAATTCGTCCATATAAACAGTACCGTCGTTAAGATCGGGTTCGGCGGAAAATTCGGAGCCTTTTGTAAGCTCGACCTTATTCCAGCGGGCTGAAGGAGCTGCTTCAGTCTCAGAGACCGCACCGTTCATATCAGCGGAAACATAGCCTGCCATTTGCAGTGTCATAAGAGGGTAAGCGTTATTCCTTTCTTCGCACTTCTGTGACAGATTTATAGCCACTCCTCCCGGAGTATTATCTAGCTCGTCGGGAATACTCTGCTGGAAATAATTATCTGAATTATTCTGCCAGTCAGAGCCTGCGTTTGAAGCGTTGGTCTCCCAGTTGTAAGCGGAAAAACGGTTGCCTCCGGCTCTTATAGCAGTGCAGGAAACGTCCTTATAAAGAAGCTCTGAGTTTATTCCGTAGATATACGGCGATATTTCCTTCCTGTCCTTTGAAGTATCAATGTTTATGTTTACAGTATTGCCGTCCGCCGCTCCTGCTGTCATGGAACATAATATTGCGGCTGCGGCAGATGCGCAAACGGCGGATATTTTTTTGTGAATTTTCATAATTACCTCCCGGATTTCAAGAGTGTTTATTTTACATATTTATATTAGCATTATCGGGCTGAACAGTCAAGGTAAAATTGTGAAACATTTTGTTTCAAATTTTAAAGATCACGACATTTATAATGCGGTTTATTAAGTATTTATCCGATCACATAATTTCAAAAATCTAAAAGCTTATACACCTGCATATTGACTTATCACATACTGTGTAATATAATGTTCTGTGAGGTGATAAAATTGGCGGTAAAATTTAACGGGTATATCTATCCGTACACAGAGCAGGTGAAAAAACTTCCTGTGTATGTGACCGGCATAGGCGGAACTGAACTTCAGGGGCATATCAAAAGAGCGTCTGAGGGGTGTTGGGATCAGATACTGTTCTGCGTAGGAGGCAGCGGCTGTCTTAAGTATGATAATGAGACTGTAAGTATAGCTTCCGGAGATATTTTCTTTATGCCAAGGGGAAAAGCGCATGAATATTTTCCCTGTGAGAAAAAGTGGGATGTACGCTGGTTAGTATTTGACGGTCTCGGGATTGAAGATCTGAAAAATGAGCTGGGACTTACAAAACCTATTGTTGTAACGTCCGGAGATCTTTCATCGCTGCAAAATCTTTTTGACAGAATGTTTATAACTCTCAAGGCGGACAGAGTTTACGGAAATTATCTCTGTTCCGGTCTTGTATATCAGTTTATTATGGAGTTTCACCGTATGGTGCTGTCCGTACCTAATGCAAATGTGAAAAATGAAATACTTATACCTGTTCTTAATTACATAGAGGATAATTTCAGAAAGGATTTTTCCGTCAGCGAGCTTGCCGCAGTAAGCGGCGTTTCTCAGCAATATATGGGAAGATTATTCAAACAGACTATGAATATATCACCCGAGAAATATATAATATGCCGCAGGATAGGGGAGTCAAAGCAGCTGCTGCTTGAAACCGATAAAAGCATTGCGGAAATTTCAAAATTGTGCGGATTTTCAGGTCCGGGCTATTTTAGTACGGTGTTCAGAAGATCGGAGGGAGTTTCTCCCAGCGAATACAGAAAAAACGGTAAAGCGTAAATTGGCTCAATGATCGTTTGAAGCGGCGTACTCTGAGCCTGACGGCGGCGATACTGCTCCTTACATGAACAGGCTCCGTACGTATATAAACAAAAAAACACCCGCATAATGCGGGTGCCAAAAAATAAAAAATTATAGGGGAGAAGCTAGTAGAAATTAATCTACAAGCTGTATATATGAAGGCTTGGGGTAAAAGCCATCATACCAAATATGAAAACCTGTCATCGTTAAGCTTTTCCGCTTCCCTTTGACATTAAATATAATAACCTGTTTTTGTGTTATGCGTGTGAAAACTTATTGTATTAAATATGAAATTTATTGAATTTTTCTTTAACTTATGTTATACTTATTATGTAGGAAACCTTTTGAAGATATCTGGAGGAATTATAATGCCGCGTTTTTTTATCGGAAGTGAAAATATTTGCGGAGAGGAAGCTTTTGTAACGGGCGCTGACGCCGTGCATATCGGCAGAAGTCTGCGAATGCGACTGGGAGATGAGATCACCCTGTGCTGCGAGGGCAGGGAATATAGCTGTAAGCTGCTTTCAATATCGGATACTGTGTGCCGCTGTGAAATACGTTCCTGCGCCGAGGGCGAAAGCGAACCTGATATAGCTCTGACGCTTTTTCAGGCAGTTCCGAAATCAGACAAGCTGGAGCTTATCGTTCAGAAAGCCGTGGAGCTGGGAGCCTGCGGTATATGCCCTGTCCTGACGGGGCGCTGCGTTTCACGTCCTGACGAAAAGTCTTTTAGGAAAAAGCTGGACCGCCTTAATAAAATAGCGCTGGAGGCAGCAAAACAGTGCGGAAGAAGCATTGTACCCACAGTGTCGGAAATAATTTCTTTTGATGAATGCGTAAAAAGGCTGTGCGAAAAGGATATCCCTATTATATGCTATGAGAAGGGCGGTAAAAATCTCAGAGAAATAAACTGGGGAGACAGGATGGCTAATATGTCCGTCGGGGTGCTGGTGGGCAGCGAGGGAGGCTTTGAGCCGTCGGAGGCTGAAAAATGTATTTCGGCGGGGATCATTCCCGTAGGTCTGGGCAGCAGGATCCTCAGATGCGAAACTGCTCCGATCGCAGCTTTAAGCATTATAATGAATCTTACAGGAAATATGTAAAGCTGTTTTGTGATTGTGACCATTATAGGATTTTTATACCGCTTTTTTAGCATATTGACGAAAATATAAAGATTTTTCACAAAAATGCTTGATTTTTTGCACAGACTATGGTATACTATATACAATCTAATCAAACGTTAGGTATTAGACAAATTTAAAGAAACGGAGTGTTCAGAATGAGCGTATTAAAGGGTGTTTTAGCTGCCGGCGCAGTTGCGGCAGGCGTTGCGGCGGTACTTGCTTACAAGAAGCATAAGGAGCTTGAGGATTACGATTACGAAGATCTCGACGAGGATTTCGATGATTGCTGCGAAGAGTGCGATGAAAAGTGCGAGGAGACTACTCCGGAGGAGGATCTTGACAAGGTAGAAGAGCCTGTTGAGGATGTAGATGTTGTTGACGAGGTTCCTGCTGATGATGCAGAGGCTGAAAGCACAGACGCACCTGAGTCTACCGAAGAATAATAAAAAGCAGATCCGCATCGTTCATACGGTGCGGATCTTTTTGTCTTTATCAGATTATGTTTTCCATAAAAGCAAGCGTCCTGGCATCATATTTCAGATCCTGAGCACACATATCCTCCTCAAGCTGCCACATTTTCGTAACTGCAAAAACGGAGGAAACAAAAAACGGCTGACTGTTTAAGTATCCCAACGGAACCACTGCCGGAGGCATTCCGGTTTTGCTGCTTATCTGCTTGACCTTGGCAAGCCTTGCCAGATTCGCCGTGGTGGCATACTGTCCTTCCGGCAGATTGTTTGCCGAGTCTCCCTTGGCGAGCTTTGCGAAAAAGCCCTTTGCCTGGGGCGAAAACGCCATTACCGGGAAGTTGTTTTTACGGTACCAGCCATACTCCTTGGTGTCCATGCATACAAGAGTATCGTCCCCGAGTACGTCTGTGCTGGCATGGGCGAGACTGTAGTTTATCTGGCTTATGCGTATAGGCTCCATACCGTTTTTCTGTGCAAAAATATTCGCCTCCTGTATCCTTTCCGTTGTCCAGTTGGATACCCCGATAAAGTGGATCCTTCCGCTTTGGTAAAAGTCGTTAAGTATCGGCATTATCTCGTCTACCGGTATATTTTGGTCGTCCCTGTGAAGAAAATATATGTCTATATAATCTGTCATAAGACACTCGAGACTCTCATTAAGATCCTTTGTAAGCTCCTCACGGCTGAGACGGCTTTCATGCGTCTCAAGATCCGGGTGTCCTCCCTTGGTTGCGATAACTACTTTATCACGGCAGCTTCTGGACGAAAGCCATCTTCCTACTACGCATTCGCTGGCGTTGTGTCCGCCCTCGAGCCAGTCGCAGTAAACCCTTGCAGTATCAATGCACCAGCCTCCCAGCTCAACGTATCTGTCAAGAAATTTAAAGTATGCTTCATCGTTGTCGTGTCTTTCAAAATCCGCCGCACCTAAGGTCAGCGCAGGGATCCTGATCTCGTATCTGTCATTTTTCAGTACGCAGCTAAGCATATCATACCTTCCCCTTTCATACCTGTATCAACTCCTGTCAATACCCTTTTCCCACTTTTCATTATATATCATTTTATAAGTATAACATATAAAAAGCGAAAATTCCATGAAATTTTGTTAAATTTTATATTTTTGCAAAAAAAGTCTTGACAAGTCGGTTTACCTGATATATAATATTAAATGTTGTAAAGTTTATAAGCTTTACAACGTTGCGGATCTTATAATCTTATGACTGCGGGTGAGGTTTTATGAGTAAAAATCTTGAAATGAACAATCTTCTCGATCTTTATGGCGCTCTTCTTACCGAAAAGCAGCTCAATATTATGGATATGTACTACAACGACGATCTGTCCCTCGGGGAGATAGCGGAGCAGTGCGGTATCTCCAGACAGGGAGTTCACGATACCGTAAAGCGCTGCGAGGAAACCGTTGCGGAGTACGAGAAAAAGCTCGGACTGTATGCCGCTCAGAAGGCGTATGTGGAGGAGCTGAAGGAGTTTAAGGCTCAGGCACTGGATATTTTCAATGAATGCAAGCGTATCAGTCTTTCTCGTCCTATTGCCGAAAAGACTATCGTTCTGCTGGAGAATCTTGACAGCAAGCTTGAGGATTACGATACGGCGGGATTTGTAGAAACTATTGACGGTCCCGCAAACTGACGGCAGGAGGTTTGGGAAATGGCTTTTGAAGGACTTTCCGAAAAGCTTAACGGCGTATTCAAACGCCTCAGATCCAGAGGAAAGCTTACCGAGGCTGACGTTAAGGAGGCTATGCGAGAGGTCAAGATGGCTCTTCTCGAGGCTGATGTCAGCTATAAGGTCGTTAAGGATTTTATAAAAAATGTTACCGAAAGAAGCGTCGGAGAGGACGTGCTGAAAAGTCTTACTCCGGGGCAGCAGGTCATTAAAATAGTTAATGAAGAGCTTATAAAGCTTATGGGTGAGGCAAATTCAAAGATCAATTTCCCCAATAAGCCGCCCTGCATCATTATGATGTGCGGACTTCAGGGCTCCGGTAAAACCACCCATGCAGCTAAGCTTGCAAAGATGTTCAAGGCACAGGGCAAGAGACCGCTGCTGATAGCGGCGGACGTTTACAGACCTGCCGCTATAGAACAGCTTAAGGTAGTGGGTGAGCGAGCGGAGGTATCCGTATTTGAAATGGGACAGATAGATCCCAGAAAGATCGTCAAAGAGGGTATCAGGCACGCAAAGGACTACGGCAACGATCTCGTTATTATAGATACTGCCGGACGTCTGCATATAGATGAAGAGCTTATGGATGAGCTTAAGGATATCAAAAAGCTTGCCGAGCCTAACGAGATCATGCTTGTTGTGGACGCTATGATCGGTCAGGACGCAGTAAAGGTCGCATCCAGCTTCGACGAGGCGCTGGGGATCGATTCGGTAATACTCACCAAGCTCGATTCGGACACCCGTGGAGGCGCTGCGCTGTCGGTGCTTGCGGTAACGGGCAAGCCTATAAAATTCGTAGGTATGGGCGAAAAGCTTGACGAGTTCGAGCCTTTTCACCCCGAGAGAATGGCTTCAAGAATACTGGGTATGGGCGATATGCTCACTCTTATTGAAAAAGCTACCAGTACGGTAGACGAAAAGGACGCTGAAAAGCTGGCTAAAAAGGTCCAGTCTGAGGGCTTTGACCTTAACGATCTGCTGGAGCAGATGAAGCAGATACAGAAAATGGGTTCTATGAAATCTATTATCAAAATGCTGCCGGGTTCCAACCAGATAAACGACGAACAGGTCGAGCAGAGTGAGGTTGCGCTGAAAAAGACTGAAGCGATGATAAATTCCATGACAAAGGCTGAGAGAGTCAAGCCGTCTATAATAGATCCTAAGAGAAAGAGGAGGATCGCTGCCGGCAGTGGCACGCAGGTATCCGATGTAAATCAGCTGCTTAAACAGTTTGAACAGATGCAGGAGATGATGAAGCGGTTCGGACTCGGAGGCGGAGGACTTCACGGCAAAAAGGCGAGAAAGAACAGAGCTGCTCTGCTGAAAGGTCTCGGAGGAGGAATGGGCGGTTTCCCGATGTAAGAGAAGCCGGACGTCTGAAAACAGGGGGTAATATATTTGACCCAGGAAAGAATATGCGGTCTGTTAGTTATAATTATCGGATTTTTCTCCGTAATATGTTCGGTGGGGAATTTTAACTGGTATTTCAACAACCGCAAAGCTCAGGGCATGGTAAGGCTTTTTGGCAGAAACGGTGCAAGGGTTTTTTACATTATATTGGGAGTGGTCATTATATTCCTTGGCGGCGCAGTCATGTTAGGTATGTGATACTCATTCAAAGCAGATCATTGCAAACGCATTGATATACAGAAAAAATTATGGAGGTGAATAAACAATGGCAGTAAAGATCAGACTCAGAAGAATGGGCGCCAAGAAGGCTCCTTTCTACAGAATCGTTGTTGCTGATTCAAGATACCCCAGAGACGGACGTTTCATCGAGGAACTTGGCTATTATGATCCTACTAAGGAGCCTTCCGTACTCAAGGTCGACGAAGAGAAGGCAAAGTCATGGATCGCAAACGGCGCACAGCCTACCGATACGGTAAAGGCTCTTCTCAAGAAGAACGGCACGCTTTAATTCAGCGGTGTTTTGAATAAAAACGCTGCAATCGGTAAGGCTCTGATCCCACCCCATGCCTTACCGGTTTATTCGGGTGGATATGATCCGCCGCATTTTTGTGGGAGAATGGAGAATTTTAATGAAAGAATTGCTTGAGACCATTGTTTCTGAACTTGTTGAAAACAAGGACGCTGTTGAGGTAGTCGTTGACGAGCCTAACGAGGAGGGCGTTGTGGTGTATCATCTGCACGTTGCTCCGGACGATATGGGCAGGGTCATCGGTAAGCAGGGAAGGATCGCTAAGGCTATCAGAGTTGTTATGAGAGCCGGCGCTTCCCGCATTGATCAGAAGATAATGGTTGAAATTGATTGAGAATATAAGTATTCAAAGAGCTTCGCATATATGTGCGGAGCTTCAGTCTGTCGCAAAACCCCTGATTCATTAATGGATCAGGGGTATAAATTATGATAAAGTCAAGAATTAGCCAAAAACATAGTAAAATCTTGTGAAAGACAGCAAAACAAAGTGATTTTTCCTCCTATCCCACTTGTGTAT
>JAGAJO010000025.1 GCA_017626015.1 Ruminococcus sp. | reverse complement strand
TTGTTCAGTATACCACATCCTGCTCCTTTTGTCAAGTACTTTTTCTCAACTTTTTTTCAGAATGTCTCTACTTCGCTGCCTCCTCTCGAAACAGCTTATTTATTATATCACCCTCACTTGCATTTGTCAACCCCATTTTTTTATTTTCTGCATTTTTATTGAAATTGTTTTATATGTTCTCTATGTTGACCCGGAAATTGTGCAGAACTGACAAGAGAGTTTTATATTATTATAGTATCCGTTGTTTACATGATATATTATTCCTGCTCATGCTCAAAGTTTTAATTAACCTCTTGCTATTTCACAAAAAATATTGTATAATTAATGTAATCGTTATTATGAAATAAATTATTATAAAGGAGATTCAGACTATGAGTTATGTTATTGGCGTTGACTGCGGAACAAGCGGCACAAAAACCGTGCTTTTTGATGAAAAGGGAACGGTGATTTCCTCCGCCACTGTCGAATACCCTATGTATCAGCCGAAAAACGGATATGCCGAACAGGATCCTGCCGACTGGGCGGACGCAATGATAAGCACGATCAGAATTGTCATGTCAAAAAGCGGCGTTGACAAAGAGGATGTCAAGGGCGTTGGCATTTCAGGACAGATGCACGGTCTCGTTATGCTGGACAAGGACAACAAGGTGCTGAGAAGATCCATTATCTGGTGCGACCAGCGTACCGCCGCCGAGGTCGAGGAAATGAACAGCAAGCTGGGACGTGAAAAGCTTATCGGCATCACCGCAAACCCTGCTCTTACCGGCTGGACGGCAGCAAAAATACTCTGGGTAAGGAACAACGAGCCGGAGATATACGATAAATGCAGACACATTCTTCTTCCCAAGGACTATTTAAGATTTATTCTCACAGGCGAATATGCTACAGAGGTTTCCGACGCCAGCGGAATGCAGCTGCTTGACGTTCCCAACCGCTGCTGGTCGAAGGAGGTATGCGAAACGCTGGATATCGATATGTCCATGCTGGGAAAGGTTTACGAATCCTGCGAGGTAACTGGACAGGTCACAGAGGCAATGGCTGAGAAAACAGGTCTTAAAGCCGGCACGATAGTTGTTGGCGGAGCGGGAGACAATGCTGCAGCCGCTGTCGGCACCGGAGTTGCCGTAGACGGAAAAGCCTTCACGACCATCGGTACCTCGGGAGTGGTATTTGCTCACACCTCCCGCATATCTATCGATCCCAAGGGCAGAGTCCACACCTGCTGCGCCGCAGTTCCCGGCTGCTGGCACGTAATGGGCGTTACGCAAGGCGCAGGTCTGTCCCTTAAGTGGTTCAGAGACAACTTCTGCTCGGCGGAGAAAGAAACCGCAAAATACATGGGTGTCGACGAATATTACCTCATGGACAAGGAAGCCATGACCGTTCCCACAGGGGCTAACAGGCTGCTTTACCTTCCTTATCTTATGGGAGAAAGAACTCCTCACCTCGACCCTGACGCAAGAGGCGTTTTCTTCGGACTTTCCGCAATGCACACCAAAAAGGATATGCTCAGGGCTGTCATGGAAGGAGTTTCCTACTCGCTGAGAGACTGCGTAGAGGTATTCAGGGAAATGAACATAAACGTATCCGACATGATGGCATGCGGCGGCGGCGGAAGCTCTCCGCTGTGGCGTTCAATGCTTGCGGATCTTTATAACTGTCCCGTAAAGACAGCGTCCTCAAAGGAAGGTCCTGCACTGGGCGTTGCTTTGCTGGCTGCCGTAGGCGCAGGAATTTACTCGTCCGTTCCCGAGGCTTGCAAAGAGGTCGTTAAAACGGATAAGATCCAGCAGCCGGATCCCGAAAATGTTCCGGAATATGAGAAATATTACCGTCTCTATACCGAGATATATCCCGCACTCAAGACGGAGTTCTCAAAGCTTGCAAAGCTTTAATGCACTTTTATTAATTCAATATCAGGGAATATAACAAAAAAACGCCGGCAGACCTTAAACGATCTGCCGCCGGATTATTTTGTGCGTTTATTTATGCGTGATCTGCATTATTTGCCGAAATATCTGTCATACAGTCCCTTGAAGCCGCAGCCGTGTCTTGCCTCGTCCTTAGCCATCTCGTGAACGGTATCGTGAACAGCGTCATAACCAAGCTCCTTGGCTTTTTTAGCAAGAACCAGCTTACCCTCGCAAGCGCCGTTTTCAGCCATGTATCTCAGCTCAAGGTTCTTCTTTGTTGAAGGAGTAACGACCTCGCCGAGAAGCTCAGCAAACTTAGCTGCATGCTCAGCCTCCTCCCAGGCTGCCTTCTCATAGTACATTCCAACCTCGGGATAGCCCTCTCTGTAAGCAACTCTTGCCATTGCAAGGTACATACCTACCTCGGAGCATTCACCGTTGAAGTTATCCTTAAGGCCCTGAACGACTTCCTCGTCAAGACCCTGAGCAACGCCTACCTTATGCTCGTCCGCCCATGTAAGAGCAACATCCTCTACCTTATTGAACTTTGAGCCGGGAACACCGCACTGAGGACACTTTTCGGGAGCTGCGTCGCCTTCAAAGATATAGCCGCATACTGAACATACAAATTTTGCCATAATAAATTCCTCCTTATGATTAATAAAATAACTTTCATTTCAAACGCCCAGACCTTCCCGTCTGAACCATTTAAAGTATACCATATAGGTGTAAGTTTGTCAATAAGCTGAACAAAACTTAAAATGTAAAATAATTCTCATTATTTTTATATATGTTATCCAATTTATTTGTCTTTTATTCCGGCGTCCTTTACCGCCCCGAAGCTCCAGATAAGTCCGAGAGCCACATATAAATACGGCGTTGAGTTTACCCATGTTGTGTTGAAAAACGCCTGTATCAGATACGCAGCCGCTCCCGCCGGGGCAGCCGCAGCGATCCATGAGCCTCCCTTACTTATAAACTGTCTGAAGGCTTTTACAGCTCTGAAAACGCTTATCAGCAGGAAGACCGCATACAGTGCAAGACATATCCAGCCTCTTGAAGCCGCCATATCAAGGTACTCGTTATAGAAACGGTCTGTGACCGTTCCGTATTTGCTGAAAACATACGGCTGGTTATCGCAGCCCACACCCAGAACAGGATTTTGTCCCGCAACATACAAAGCATCGTCCCGCAGATAGGAATATATGCCCTTTTCATGATCCTCTCTGCCGTAAGGGGTGATGGAGCGCATTACATAGCCATCCGTGAAAATGACCTCCTCGTCACTGAATCCCGCCGTTCCCGTACCGAACAGCGCTCCGGCGGCAACGCCTGCGCAAACAGTCAGCACGGCGGCGACAGCTATGGGAGATCTGCTCTGAGAGCCTTTGGCAAAGGATCTTACGGCGGCAAAAGCCAGAACGATGACCGCTCCGGCGCAAATACCTATAACACCCGGAAGCACTTTTGTAAGACAAGCCGCAGCAGCCATAAACGGCGATGCAGCGCCATATATGATCCTTCTCTTTTTGGAATCGTCAAACGCCGCTCCCGCCAGGGCAAAGGCAAATGCAACGCTGACAATAGCCGCCAGTGCGTAAGGACTTGTTGCAAAGCCGCTTGCCGCAGCCTTTTCCGTGTAGATACCGGAGATCTCCGAAACTCCGCCCTCATAGAAGATCTCCCCGGCAGCCTCCGGAGACGTACCCGGTCTTACATAAAGATATTCAAAGAAATTTTTCATTGCGGGAGCTGTTGCGGGAACGATCTGAAGGATCGCCGCAGCTGACTGCACAAAGCCTATACCCACAATAAGATCCGAAAGTCTTATTCTCCTGTTTTCCGCCGTAACGGACATTGCAACGCAGAACAGGCCCCAGTATCCGATCACCGTTATAAGCCCCTCGTGTCTGCCGAGATAGCCCAGCAGCGAGCTGTAAAGATTGACCGCCGTTATACAGCCCGCAGCGGAAACGAGCATGATAAGAAGCACGCAGATAAGCGCCTTGTTATCCTTGATGCTGACCTGTTTTTTGGAACAGGCGATCATAAAAACAAGAAGCCCCACAAAGCCTGCGAGCATGACCGCCGCTCCGGCATAAAATATGAAATTCTCACTTAAATAATGCTTCTGACCGTCATCCATAACGTATTCCGATACGGTCTGCGTAAAGTACGCAGGTATAGCTGCGACCGCTATGATCAGCAGAGCCGCTATACTGTAAACGCCGCACATCTTCTGTGCGCCGTCGGCGGTCATATTCAATATAAAATCTGATTTTTCGGACGTTCCGAACAGGTGCTTATGACCCTTGTTCACGTCCTCACCTTTTTTTGACATAGGATCACCTCCCGAATAGATGTCTTTCTATTTTATAAAAACAGCGGACAAACCTTAAATTTGCCCGCCTTTTCTTTTTTTCTGCGGAGCTTACTTGGCGTATTCCACCGCCCTGCTCTCGCGGATAAGGTTTACCTTGATCTGTCCCGGATAATCCATTTCTGTTTCGATCCTTTTGGCGATCTCTCTTGCCACAAGAACCATTTTCTCGTCGTTTATCTTTTCGGGAGCGATCATTATCCTGACCTCTCTGCCCGCCTGTATAGCGTAGGATTTATCTACTCCGTCGTAGGAAGTGCAGATCTCCTCCAGCTTCTGAAGTCTCTTTATATAGTTCTCGTAATTCTCGCTTCTTGCAGCAGGTCTTGCTGCGGAAATAGCGTCAGCCGCCTGAACCAGAGCAGCTACCACCGTATGGGTCTCAACGTCGCCGTGGTGAGCCTCGATAGCGTGGATAACATCGGGACTTTCCTTGTACTTTTTGCAGACGTCAACGCCGATCTGTACGTGAGAGCCTTCGATCTCATAGCTCAGCGCCTTTCCTATATCGTGCAAAAGTCCCGCTCTCCTTGCAAGATTTGCGTCAACTCCCAGCTCGGATGCCATCATTCCAGCAAGGTGTGCGACCTCTATCGAATGGTTAAGCACGTTCTGACGGTAGCTGGTACGGAATCTCAGGCGTCCGATAAGCTTGATAAGCTCATGGTTAAGACCGTGAACATTAGTCTCAAGCACGGCTCTTTCACCCTCCTGCCTGATCTTCAGCTCGACCTCACGCTTAGCCTTTTCCACCATTTCCTCAATACGTGTGGGATGGATCCTTCCGTCCTGTATCAGCTTTTCAAGAGCTATCCTTGCGATCTCTCTCCTTACCTGGTCAAAGCAGGATATGGTAATTGCCTCCGGCGTATCGTCGATAATAAGATCAACACCCGTAAGCGTTTCGATAGTCCGGATATTCCTTCCCTCACGTCCGATGATACGTCCCTTCATCTCATCGTTAGGCAGCGCTACTACCGATACTGCGGTCTCTGAGACCTGATCGGCTGCGCATCTGGCTATCGCAAGGGAAATATACTGTCTTGCCTTGGCTTCGCACTCGTCCTTGATCTGTGTTTCAAAGTTTGCTACCTTCACCGCTTTTTCGTGAACCAGATCTGCCTCCAGCTGGGAAAGCAGATATTCCTTAGCCTGCTCCGTGGTAAGCTGTGAGATCTTCTCCAGCATATCCATCTGAGACTTCTTGATCCTTTCCGCTTCCTTCACCTTTTCGTCTGCGTTCTTAAGCTTGTTCTGCAGCGTTTCTTCCTTCTTCTCCAGATTATCCAGCTTCCTGTCGATAGATTCTTCCTTCTGCTGGATCCTCCGTTCCTGTCTTGAAACCTCGCTTCTTCTTTCCTTCAGCTCTTTTTCCGTTTCCTGGCGGGACTTATGTATTTCGTCCTTCGCTTCTACCAAAGCGGTCTTTTTCAGAGTTTCCGCATTTTTCTTAGCCTCGTCCACGATCCTCTCCGCTTCCTCTTCGGCAGAGCCTATCGCAGCCTCGGCAGTCCTTTTACGGGAATTTACACCCTGCTTAAAGCAGATAAATCCGCTTACTCCTGCGCCAAGAATAAGAGCAACTACACACAGCAGAATTACTGTAACCGGTCCCATGTATAGCTTTCCTCCTTCTTAGAAAGTATGGGATAAATTCTCTCCGGGTCACATGACCGCATGAAAAAAATACCCCACCTGATATTAAATTGTAAAGATACAAATCAGCAAAATTTATTTTATAAAAACCGCAGCGGGTATACTTTTCTGTCTGATAATACCGCCGGCGTAATATAAAAATTATAATGCATATTATTATTGTATAATAAATTGCTGAAATTGTCAAGGCATTTTTTAGTCAAATCCACAAAAAAGCCAAAAGAATTTTAAAGTAAGACGGAAAATGCTTGACAAGAAGGTTTTGTAGTGATAAAATATATAAGCAATAGAATAACTAAATCCCTGACGGGGAAGCCGTCTTGCCCTATGCGATCCTTCACAGAGAGCGCCGCAGCTTGCTGAAAGCGGTGCGGGTCGCGGTATTTCGGACACCGCCCCCGAGTGCGTCCAATACACGCCGTACCGTCCGCGTTAAGGACACTGAATGAGGCTGCCCTTTTGCAAAAAAGGCGGCAAAGCAGGGTGGAACCACGTTTACACGTCCCTTCGGATAAGATCCGGAGGGCTTTTTTATTTTATTATGATACATGGTATTTGTGAAAGGGGGTAATTATACTATGAAAGCAAGAAAGATCCTTGCGGTCATTTGCTATACCGTCTGCCTTACCGCATACGGAGCTGCGGGTTATGTTTCATGGCTTGCATACACGCAGGAGATATCCTATAAGCTGGGATTTCTCATATTTCTGCCGGTGTGGATAATATCCTTCTGGTTTTCCACATTTTTTTCTCAGCTCACAGAAAAGCGCAGCGGCAAGAAATCAGTATCGATTATCCCCGTAAATGTCAGACGGATATTGAACGGGATATCAAATTTTCTCAGCTTTGGTCTGCTCGCCTACTGGATATATGTGTATGCAGTCCAGCTTGGCGCCGCATAGCGGCATGACTGCAGAAAATACGATTAAAAAGATATTTATTTTAATGTTACGGAGGAATAAAAATGATTAGTCTTAAACTGAAAGACGGCTCGATCCGTGAGATCGGGGAAGCAATGCCCGCATACGAGATAGTAAAGGGCATCGGCATGGGGCTTTACAAGGCTGCCTGCTGCGTGAAGATCAACGGAGAGGTAAAGGATCTTAGAACGGTCGTTGACGGCGACTGCGAATTTGAGGTCCTGACCTTCGATTCAAAATCTGGTAAGGAAACGTTCTGGCACACTGCGTCCCACCTTATGGCGCAGGCTGTAAAGAACCTCTATCCCGAGGCTAAGCTTGCAAGAGGTCCTGCTACGGAGACAGGCTTTTACTATGATTTTGAAGTAGCAAAGCCTTTTGCTCCCGCCGATCTGGAGAAGATCCAGGCGGAAATGAAAAAGCTTGCCAAGGAGGGTTATGAGCTTGAACGCTTTGAGCTTCCCGCCGATGAGGCTGTAAAGCTTATGGAGGATAAAAAAGAGGATTATAAGGTCGAGCTTATCCACAAGCACGACGACAAGGGAGAAAAGCTTTCGTTCTACAGGCAGGGAGATTTCGTTGACCTTTGCGCAGGTCCTCACCTTATGAGCGTAGCTCCCGTAAAGGCTGTCAAGCTTTTGTCCTGCACAGGCGCATACTGGGGCAAGGCGGAGGACGGCAAGCAGCTTTGCAGAGTATACGGAACAGCTTATCCCAAAGCATCTCAGCTTGAGGAACACCTCAAGGCTATGGAGGAGGCAAAGCTCCGTGACCATAACAAGATAGGCAGAGAGCTTGAATATTTCACAACGGTTGACTATATCGGCCAGGGTCTGCCGGTGCTCCTCCCTAAGGGCGCAAGAGTAGTTCAGCTTCTCCAGCGCTGGGTAGAGGACGTTGAGCAGTCCAAGGGCTGTCAGCTTACAAAAACTCCGCTTTTCGCTAAGAGAGACCTGTACAGGATATCCGGCCACTGGGATCACTATATCGACGGAATGTTCATTCTGGGCGACCCATACGACGAGGAAAAGGAATGCTTTGCTCTGCGTCCTATGACCTGTCCTTTCCAGTACCAGGTATTCCTTAACAGACAGCGTTCATACAGAGATCTGCCTATGAGACTGACGGAGACATCTACGCTTTTCAGAAACGAGGACAGCGGAGAAATGCACGGTCTTATCAGAGTAAGACAGTTCACCATCTCCGAGGGACATTATATTCTTCGTCCCGATCAGCTGGAGGAGGAGTTCAAGGGCTGTCTGGAGCTTGCAAAGTATATGCTCGACACGGTAGGACTTCTTCAGGACTGCACATTCCGTTTCTCACAGTGGGATCCCGCAAATCCCAACAATAAGTACGAGGGTACTGCCGAGCAGTGGGAAGAGGCTCAGGCGGCAATGAAGAAGATCCTTGACCATATCGGTCTCGATTATGAGATAGGCATCGACGAGGCGGCGTTCTACGGTCCTAAGCTTGACATTCAGTACAAGAATGTTTACGGCAAGGAGGATACTCTGGTAACGATACAGATAGATATGCTGCTGGCTGAAAAGTTCGGAATGTACTATGTTGACAAGGACGGCCAGAAAAAGCTGCCGTACATCATTCACAGAACGTCTCTGGGCTGCTACGAAAGAACACTGGCTTATATGCTGGAGCATTTTAATGGCGTACTTCCTCTGTGGCTTGCTCCCGAGCAGGTAAGACTTCTGCCTATCAAGCCCGAGCATAACGAGTACGCTCAGGGCATTGCGGACAGACTTACGGCTATGGGCATGAGAGTAACGGTAGACAGCAGGGACGACAATATAGGTCCTAAGATCAAGAATGCAAGACTTGAAAGAATACCGTATATGTTCATTATCGGCGACAACGAGGTAAACGGCGGAACTGTAACGGTACGTTCAAGAAAAGAGGGCGAAATGCCTGACGTACCTGTGGACGATATTATCGCCAAGCTTGACGAGGAGATCAGGACCAAGGCTAAGTAACGGCAAAAACGCATTTATGTTTGCAAGGGGGCAAAATTCAGAAAATTCTGCCCCCTTTGCTGTATGACCGTATAAATCGTAATTTAGAGGTGTACTATGAATCAAACTACATTTTCTGTTGTAATACCTGCCCATAATGAGGAAAAATATATAGGTAAATGCTTACGTGCTATTATCAGCGCTTCTAAGTATGTCAGACCTGACAGCGTGGAGATCATTGTTGTAGCAAACAGATGTACAGACAGAACTTGTGCAATCGCAAAGCATTACGGGGCGAGAGTTCTGGTGAATGATGACAAGTGTATAGCCGCCGTCAGAAACACAGGCGTTAATGCTGCAAGCGGTGAGATCGTGGTAACGATAGATGCTGACAGTCTGATGACAAAATATTCGTTTGTTGAAATAAAAGAAAAGCTTCAAAGCGGAAAGTATGTAGGCGGCGGAGCAAATCCAAGGTTTGACAGAATGTCTGTGGGAATAGCGTGTTCATCGCTTTATGTTGCAGTCAATCTTTTGCCTGTTATGAAAAAAAACGGCGGTTATCTCAGCGGTGCTATGTTCTGGTTTTACAAGCGAAGCTTTGAGGCGATAGGCGGATTTGATGAAAGCCTAGTTAGTCTTGAAGATATGGATTTTGCTGAAAGGCTTTGCAAATTTGGCAGAAGATCAGGGTTAAAATACGGAACTCTGAAAAAGTCTTACGTATTGACATCATCACGCAAATTTGATGAATTCGGTGACTGGTATCTTATAAAGAACCGTAGTTTGACAAAGCGGATCTTCACAGGTAAAGACCGCAATGCAGCAGATAGCTTTTATTATGATGTCCGCTGACTTCTCATCTATAATATAAAAACATTAAAAAACGGAGGTAAAATATGAATTCGACAACGATGTGGATATTAGCCGCCTTTGCCGTATACCTTATAGGTATGCTGCTTATAGGAGCGGCTTATATGAAAAAGACAAAAAGCTCAGAAGACTTTTTCCTGGGCGGCAGAGGACTTACAGGCTGGGTAGCGGCGCTTTCGGCGCAGGCTTCGGATATGTCCGGCTGGCTGCTTATGGGACTTCCCGGAACTGTATACGCTATGGGTACAGGTCAGATATGGATAGCCGTGGGACTTTTTATAGGCACGGTGCTTAACTGGGTGCTTGTTTCCAAAAGGCTCAGAAGATACACCATAAGAGCCAATAATTCTCTTACCCTTCCTAAATACCTTGAAAACCGTTTCCACGATAAGCATAAGATATTGCTGCTCGCATCGTCGCTGGCGATAGTTATATTCTTCCTTGTGTACACCGCATCTGGTCTTGCTGCCGGCGGAAAGCTCTTTAACTCGGTTTTCGGCATAGACTATAAAATATGCCTTACAGTGGGCGCAGTGGTAATTCTCGGCTACACCTTTATGGGCGGCTTTATGGCTGTATGCGTTACCGACTTCATTCAGGGACTTCTAATGCTGGTGGGAGTTATAACTATCCCTATCATCGCCTTTATGCTTGTAGGCTCGGGAAACGTTATGGACAACATTACCTCAACGGGTCTTGACTCAAAGGATTATTTCAACGTTTTAAACAGCGGCGACGGAGTTTCATTCTCCCCTATAGATATCATCTCTCAGCTGGGCTGGGCTTTGGGATACTTCGGTATGCCACATATCCTCGTAAGATTCATGGCAGTAAAAAATGAAAAGGAAATAAACAAATCAAGATTCATAGGCATAGGCTGGTGCGCTCTCTCCCTTTGCTTTGCCTGCTTTATAGGTATTGTGGGAAGAGCCTATCTTCCGGAGGTACTGGCAGAAAATCAGCAGGAAAACGTGTTTATTGAAATGATACAGAGAGTGTTCAGCCACGATATCGGCATTCCCTTTATCGGCGGTATCTTCCTCTGCGGAGTGCTTGCGGCTATAATGTCAACAGCGGATTCCCAGCTGCTCGTTACCTCGTCATCGGTATCCGAGGACATCTACCACTCGCTTATCAACAAAAATGCGGACAGCAAACGGATCCTGTGGATAAGCCGTATCACTGTAATAGTCGTAGCCGTCATAGCCTACCTTATCGCCCTCGATCCCGATTCAAGCATTATGGGACTGGTTTCAAACGCATGGGCAGGACTCGGCGCTTCCTTCGGACCTACCGTGCTTATGTCCCTTTACTGGAAAAGAACAAATCTCCCCGGAGCTGCGGCGGGAATAGTTTCCGGCGCTCTCACAGTGCTTATATGGGATTACATACCCCTCGGCGGGCAGACCCTCGCAACCAGAACGGGACTTTACTCGCTGGTCATCGGATTTGCCATCAGCCTTGCGCTTATAGTTATCGTAAGCCTTGCAACAAAAGCTCCCGACGAAGAAATGCTCAAGGAATTTGAAGACGTTAAAAACGGCGTGAACTGCGGAGCAGACGGTGAATAAAAATGGGGATCTTCAAAAAGAAACAAACCGGAACGCCTCTTAAAGAGCTTATGGCTTTCCACGGAAAACGTCTGAGCAGCGTTGTTGAAAGATACGGCGCAGACGAAGAGGTCATAGGCAGGACCGGAGGGATCTCAATCGACGCCGATAACGGCAAGCTCACCATCGTGTGCGACGGCAAGCCTACAGCGGATCTTTCCCTCGACGGTATCGTCTGCGCAGAGCTTATGAGCCACAACGGCGCAGATATAAAAGGAGTGGATGTTACCACCGGAAAGCGCAGACACATCGTTGTCCATTATTCGTCTCTGAGATAAAAAGGAAGCTCTGCTCATGAAAGAAAAACTTAAAGATCTGAACGACAGGCTGACCGAGGCTACAAAGGACATAACATTCAGAAGCTGGTTCCCGCTGATCGTTTACATTATCACATTTGTGCTGATAGATTTTCTTGCTCTTTACACTGTAAGCTACAACAAATATTTACCGTTTGAAACATATCCGGGCAGGATAATGCTTCCCTTCATTGTATTTTTCGCATCGTTCATTTTTATGTTCGGTAAAAAAACATCGGCTGTCCTTTATGCGGTATTTTCCGTTTTTCTGCTTGCGTACTGCTTTGCGCAAATGTGCTATTACAATGCAAACAGATCGCTTTTCAGGATATCCACGGTATTTTCGGCGAAAGAGGGAGCAAAATTTGCAGCGGGGATAACAGAGGATATAAGTGCCAAAACCTTTCTGATGTTTTTCCTGCTCCTGCTGACGGCAGCTGTGGGAACGTTTCTCATACTTAAATTTTCAAGATCTCCGGAAAAGGGAGTCCCGAGAAAATTCAAGTACGTGATCAATTCGCTGATACTTGCAGGCTCTCTTGCAGCGATACTGCTCATACCGTACTTCAAGTCCTCAGGGGCAATGGATAATTACGGAAGCTATCAGGCTTATAACTACAAGAATTTTGTCAACGGCATTGATATCTACAAGGATAACGACATTATCACCTATTTCAGCCGAGATGTTGTATGCACAGTGAAAAATCTTATAAACATAAAAAGCGACGCAGGCACTGAGCTGGTGAACGATTACTTTGAAAACCGTCAGGAGCATAAGGATAACGAAAAAACCGGTATCTTCAAGGATAAAAACCTTATAGTCGTTATGATGGAAAGCCTTGACTATAACGGAATAACTGAAGAAAGCTGCCCGAACATAACAAGGCTTATGAGGGAGGGCATAAATTTTAAGAATTTCTATTCCGCACGTTTCGGAGATACATTTACATTCGGCACGGAAACAGCGATAAACACAGGACTGTTTGCTCCGTCAGGGGTATCTCTTACTCACGACTATGCAGACAACTCTTTTCCCTATTCCCTCGCATGGCTTTTACGGGAAAAGGGATATACGGCAAACGAGTTTCACTACAACACCGAAAACTACTATAACAGAGGCGAAATGAGCGGGGTTTACGGGTACGAAAATTACATAAGATATGAGGATCACGCCGCAAATAAGGATCAGAACTTTGAAATTGACGACGTGCTGATCACGGACGACGCCTTGTATTCCAGACTGACGGAAAACGAAAAATTTCTCGACTTTATCGTGACCTACAGCGCTCATATGCCTTACTCCACAAACGATACTCTGTATCTGGAGGCTGTAAAAAGACACCCGCAGCTTAAAGCGGAGGATCCCAATGATAAAAAGGCGATCTTTCAGGCTAAGGCTTCTCTCACGGACGATATGGTGGGAAAGCTTGTGGAGCGGCTTGAAAACGACGGTCTGATGGACGATACTGTTATACTGTTCATTACCGACCATTACAGCGCCAGCATTTACGACTACACAATTGACGACGCTTTATTGTCCAACACACCCTGCTTCATTTACGCAAAAAATATCCAACCGGAAACGGTTGACAAGGTGTGCAATACGGGAGATATCCTGCCTACCCTTTTAAATCTTTTCGGCATAGAAAACTGCGGCAAATACTTAGGCAGCGACATATTCGACGACAGCTACGAGGGATTTGCATTTTTCCACAACCTCTCGTGGATAACCGGGGATTTTTATTACAGCAACGGCAAAATAGAGAAAAGCTTTACCGGCAAGGAAGCGGACGAGGATCTCATAAACGAAATGAACGAAACGGTCAAAAAACGCATTGAGGTAAACAACCGGATATTATTCAGCGATTATTATGCGGATAATTAAGGAAATGTCGATCAATTCAGTGCCGATATTATATTATCGGTTCGGAGAATAGTAAAACATAATAAACTTTTCAGGAGGAATAAAAATGAAAATTGCCTGCACATACGAAGGCGGACAGATATTCCAGCATTTCGGTCACACGGAAAATTTCAAGATCTACACTGTTGAGGACGGCAAGGTAGTATCATCGCAGGTCGTACCTACTCTTGGCAGCGGTCACGGTGCGTTGGCGGGATTTTTATCGGCGCAGGGAGTGGATACCCTTATATGCGGCGGAATAGGCGGAGGAGCGAAAAATGCGCTTGCCGAAGCGGGAATAACCCTTTTCGGCGGCTGCTCCGGAAGCTGCGACGAAGCCGTAGCGCAGCTTATAAGCGGAACGCTGAGCTTTGATCCCGATGTAATGTGTTCCCACCATTCTCACAGTCACACAGACGGTCATACCTGCGGAGGTCACGGCAGCGGACACACTTGCGGCGAACACGGCTGTCATTAAAAGAAAAAGATCCGGACGAGCTTCAATTGTTCGTCCGGATCTTTCCGTATCAGGCGGCAGAGTTCAGCCGCCCAGTCTTATCATTTCGTTTATGCATGACACGGCAGCGGAGATCTCCTCATCGCTCATAACTATTTCATATCCTCCGCCGCAGCCAATGCCCTTACAGCTGTTATAAACGTCCACAAGCGTGGTCATCTTCATATTAGGGCAGATAATTTTCTTTGAAAGTATGTAAAACTTCTTTTCCGGGAAACGGTACTGTAAATGCTCGGCAATTGAGATCTCAGTACCGATGACAAATTCCTCTGCGTCGGAATTTGCCGCATACTCCATTATTCCCGATGTGGAGCCGGCATAGTCAGCCTTTTTTGTCACCGCCGGAATACACTCAGGATGAACCAGGATCTTTGCATTGGGATGAGCAGACTTTGCAGCATCCATTTCCTCCTCAGTAACCGAAGCATGAACAGGACAGCCGCCCTGAAGAAGCTTTATATCCTTATCGGGACAGGATTCGGCTACAAACGCACCGAGGTTGCAGTCGGGGATAAACAGTATCTTGTGTGCGTCCATATTTTTTACGATCTTCACTGCCGACGAGGAGGTAACGCACACGTCGCACACCGCTTTCAGAGCGGCGGTGGTATTTATGTAGCAGACTATTTTTCTGTCCGGCTCCATATCCTTAAGCGCCCTTATCATATCCGGCTCCATCTGCTCCGCCATGGGACAGCCCGCCTCTGGATTGGCGAGATAAACGTTCTTGCCGGGAGAAAGCATTTTAGCCGTCTCCGCCATAAAGTGAACTCCGCACATTAAAATATTTTTGCTTGAGACCTTTGCAGCCTCTACGCTGAGCTTGTACGAATCTCCCGTAATATCGGCGATCTCAATGATCTCCTTAGCCTGATAGCTGTGAGCAAGGATACAAATATCCTTTTCCTTTTTCAGCTTTAGTATTTCTTCCTGAATATCCTTTATTGTCATAAAATCACCTTGAAAATTAAGAAACTGTGTTCATAAGATCTGCACACGGAGATCTCCTCCGCATAGCTTGATATTAAGTATACAATAACCGCAGAAAATTGTCAAGAGCGTGTCCTGACATAACATCATGTCATGTGGGATAATACGGTCAGCATATCCTCGGCAGAAGCTCTCCGCCCGGCTGGGGAAGCAGCGTCTGTGCGCCTATCTCCGTTTCCATTACTACCTTTCCCGGATTTTCCTCCGTGACGGTACCAATGACCGCAGCGTTTTCGCAGTATCTGCATTTTCTCAGCGCAGAAACTATCTCCTCCGCCTTTTCCGACGGTGCGAACACCACAAGCCTTCCCTCGCAGGCAAGATACAGCGGCTCAAGACCCAGCATTCCGCAGACACCCTTTACCTCGTCCGCAACAGGGATATCCTCTGCGCAAAGCTTAATGCCTACGCCGCTCTGTCCGGCTATCTCGTAAAGCACCGTACCTACCCCGCCTCTTGTGGCGTCTCTTATAACGTGAATGTCCTTGGTGACATTGAGCATAGTCTCCACCGGCTGCCAGAGAGGTGCGCAGTCGCTGGTAACATCTGCTTCTATGCCGAATTCGTCCCTTGCCAGCAGAATGGTACATCCGTGCCTGCCTATATCCCCGGTAACGATAACTGCGTCCCCGGGCTTTGCGTTCCTGCCTGAAGTATTGGCTCCTTCCACGATCTTACCGATGCCCGTAGTGGTTATGAACACGTTATCGACCTGTCCCTTTCCGGCTACCTTGGTATCTCCCGCAACTATCTTTACACCCGCTTCGCCGGCGGTCTTCTCCATTGCAGCAGCGATCTCCTCCAGCTTTTCCAGGGGGAAACCCTCCTCGATAACGAAAGCGCAGGTCATATACATAGGCTTAGCGCCCATGCAGGAAAGATCGTTGACCGTTCCGCAGATACTAAGCTTTCCTATATTTCCACCCGGGAACTCGTAAGGCGACACGATAAAGCCGTCTGTGGTAAATGCAAGCCTGCCCTTTTCCACATCAAGCACGGCAGCGTCGTCCGCCGTAAATTCCGGATTTGAAAAATGCGCCTTGAAAACCTTTTCTATAAGCTCGCTCGTTTGTTTTCCGCCCGCTCCGTGAGCAAGCGTCACATATTCTTCTGACATTTTATTTATACCGCCTTTCGGATCTGTAATATTTTCAGCCTTAAAAATATAGGCAATCCTATATATTTAATTATAACACATTCCCCCGGCAATTTCAATATCTTCGGGAATTAAAATAAATTTTGCACTGAAAACACGCCATATGCCTGAACGAAAACCTTTTATACAAAATATATTGACAATTGAGTGAAAATTTGTTGACAATTTTAAAATAATGTTGTAAAATATAAAGAGACGATCTTAGCATACAGTGCGATCAACTGTTTTGCAAAGATCCAACCGTATTAAAATTTTTGTCTCAACACACTTATTTCAGGGGGTATAAAGCAATGAAGAGAAACAAAAAAATCGCTGCTGCCGTTATTGCTCTGACGCTGATCTCGGCAGGCTCTGCTTTTGCGGTCTCGGCTCAGGAGGAACTTACCTCAGACCTTCCCGCAACGGAGGATATCGTGGTGGAGGATACCGGAGCGTCGTATACTTCGGGCGACTACACCTATACGCTCAACAACAGCGATGCAACCATCACAGCATATTCCGGAAAAGGCGGAGCGCTTAAAATACCAAGCACCATTGACGGATACACTGTAACGGCTATCAGCGGCTATGTATTTCAGAATAATAATACGATCACAAGCGTTACAATACCCAACAGCATAACGACCGTAGGCTACAACGTATTCTCGGGTTGTACGAACCTGACAAGCGTCTCGCTGGGCAGCGGTCTGACGACCATAAGGGGCGGAATGTTCCAGGGCTGTACGTCGCTTACCACTGTAAAGATCGCAAGCGGAACAAAGGCAATAGGCAATGATATGTTCTACGGCTGTACGTCTATTTCCTCAATAACGATACCGGGTACCGTTGAAACCATAGGCAGCAACGCATTCTACGAATGCACATCGCTTAAATCGGTGACCATTCCCAGCTCTGTGACCTCTGTCGGCAGCAGCGCTTTCTATAACTGCAAAAAGATCACAAGCCTGACAATAGGCTCAAATGTAAAATCTATCGGTAGCTATGCTTTCCAGAACTGCACAAGGATAATGACTGTTGATATTCCTGACAGCGTAGAATCGTTAGGCTATAGCGTCTTTTCCGGCTGTACAGGCATAACCGAGGTTTCTATCGGCGGCGGACTTACATCGGTATACAGCGGCGTTTTCAGCGGCTGCACACTTATTGACACCGTAAGCATTGCAAGAGGCACAACGGTAATAGGCAGCGATATGTTCTCCGGCTGTACGTCCCTGAAGTCGGTAACGATACCGAACACTATTGAAACAATAGGAGAATCGGCGTTCAACAGCTGTACGTCACTTACTTCAATAACGATCCCCGATTCGGTAACGTCCATAGGCAATTCCGCTTTTTATAACTGTAAAAGCATGGAAAGTCTGAAAATAGGCGCAAACGTAAGATCGATCGGCGGATATGCCTTCCAGAACTGTACAAAACTGCCAAGCATTACAATACCCCAAAGTGTTGAGTCAATGGGATATGACACATTCAAAGGATGCACAGGCATAACCATGGCGACGATAAACGGAAAGCTGACGTCTATAAGTGACGGCACGTTCCAGAACTGCACTTCCCTTACCACGGTAAAGATCGCTGACGGAACGACCCTGATAGGCAGCAGTATGTTCTACGGCTGCACAGCTCTGAAATCGGTAACTATGCCCGATTCAGTAGTGACTATCGGAGGCTCAGCTTTCTACGGCTGCCAAAGCCTTACCTCTCTCAGGATGAGTGCAAACGTCACATCTATAGGCGGCAGCGCATTCTTTAACTGTAAAGGAATAACGTCAGTTTCCCTACCCGAGATCGAATCTATCGGAAGCTACGCTTACGAAGGCTGTTCAAGCCTCAAGACCGTATCTCTGGGCGGTTATCTCGATAAAATGGGATACAGCGCTTTCGAGGACTGCACCTCTCTTACCACCGTTAACTTCGCTCAGGGCGCAACGATAATAGGAAATTCCGCTTTCTATAACTGCACGGCTCTCAAAACCGTGACTATCCCTCACCCCTTCCTCCAGATCGGTTCTGTAGAGCTTAACGACGATAATCTTAAGGACAATAACGTTTTCTACAATCACCCCGCAGATATGGTGATCTACGGAAAGTCAGGTTCCTTCGCCGAACAGTTTGCAGCAGCGAACGGCATAAAATTCTCAACAAACGCAGTAAAGGTAAACGTATCACAGTGCAACATTACCCTTGGCGCAACAACAAATTATTTCAGAGGTACTCGTGTAAAGCCTGTAGTTACCGTTAAATACGGCGGAAAGACCCTTAAGGCGGGAACTGATTATTCGACCTCCTACACGAACAATCTGTCTGTAGGCACTGCGTCCGTCAAGATCACAGGTAAGGGAGCGTATACAGGCACAGTCACAAAAACCTACAAGATCATTGCACGCTCAATCGCAAACTGCGATATCCAGCTCAGCTCGACCTCATACTATTTCAACGGAACAAGGATAAAACCGACCGTTAAGGTATACTGCAACGGCACCGAGCTTTACTCAGGAAACTATGTTGCTACATACAGCGAAAACCTTTCCGCAGGCACTGCAAAGATCACTCTTACAGGAAAGAACAATCTTACGGGTACAGCTGTAAGGACCTTTAAGATCAACCCCAGAAACATTGCAAACTGCACAGTCACGCTGACCAAAAACAGCTCAAACAAGTATCAGCCCAAGGTTACTGTAAAGATCGGATCTACCGCTCTTTACAACGGAAACTATACCGTAAGCTACAAAACATCTGCTGACAAAAAGACCGTAACAGTCAAATTGACCGGCAAGAACAACCTTGCAGGCTCCGTTACAAAAACCTATAAGGTAGTATAAAAAAACGCATACTGAAAACCCCTCACGGATCAATGTCCGTGAGGGGTATGTTTTTAATCTGATATCTTATCCAGCGAAAGCGTTGCGATGCCGTTCAGACTTTCGTCTGCCCTTTTCCCTGCTATATAATCGTAATAGCCCTGACAGGCTATCATTGCGCCGTTATCTCCGCAGTATTTAAGCTCCGGCATATACAGCTTGAAGCCACGCCTTGCGCACTCCGCCCGGAGCTTTTCCCTTACGCCGGAATTTGCCGAAACTCCTCCCGCAACGGCTATCGTAGTATACCCAAGATCTTCAGCCGCAAGCATGGTTTTCTCCGCAAGTATCTCCGCCACGGTACGCTGGAAGGAAGCCGCCATATCCTCACGGTTTATGCTTTCGCCCTTCTGCCCGGCATTGTGAACAATGTTTATCACAGCGGTCTTAAGCCCCGAAAAGCTGAAATCATACTCGCTCCCCTGAACTCTTGGCTTTGGGAGCTTATATGCATCGGGATCTCCCAGCTTTGCCGCTGCGTCAATGAATTTTCCTCCCGGATATTCATAGCCGAGAGTCCTCGCCGCCTTGTCAAAGCATTCTCCCGCAGCGTCGTCACGGGTCCTGCCGACAACGTGATAGTGAGTGTGATCCCTCACCTCCACTATGTGGGAATGTCCCCCGGAAGCCACAAGGCAGAGATACGGCGGCTCCAGCTCGGGGTGTGAAATGTAGTTTGAGGCTATATGCCCGGCAATATGGTGGACGGGTACAAGAGGTTTTTTTGCGCTCATGGCAAGTCCCTTGGCAAAGCTTACACCCACAAGAAGTGCGCCGATAAGTCCCGGAGCGTAGGTAACGGCAACAGCCTCTATATCGTCCATAGTGCAGCCGGCCTCGTCCAGAGCAGCCTGAGCTACCCACGAAATATTTTCCGCATGGCGGCGTGAGGCTATCTCCGGCACAACTCCTCCGTAAAGCCTATGCTCGTTTATCTGTGATGAGACGATATTTGAAAGCACTGCTTTTCCGTCCTCGACCACCGAGCAGGCTGTCTCGTCACACGAGCTTTCTATTCCCAGTATCTTCATTTATATTTCCTCCAAACCGTTAAAACCATTTTGCATTTTCTTCTCTGAACTGCGGCTCCGTACTGTTTCTATACGGATCGTATCGGTTTATGTTACAGCCAAATTCCTTCAGACAGGAAATTTTATTATCCTCAGTCCATTCAATGAGGGTCATTCCCTCAAACGCTTCGGCATCCCCGCCGTTTACAGTGTTTTTGAAATACCATTCCACCACAGTCTGATCTCCCTTGTGGAAAAATTGTCTGATATCCCATTGCAAAACCGTCCCACGGGTATTCCATTCGACAAACCACAGCCTGATCTTTTCCGCACCCTTATATTCGGGCCCCCAGCTTTCCGTGTAGACCGCATTTTCGGAAAATATATCAGTTATGCCCGAATCCTCTTTTTTAAGCCACATATCAAACCAGAGCCTTATAATTCTTTCTCTTTCATCCATAATAAAAATGCCGCCTTTCCGTATTCAGTCCAGTCCGTATATCCTCATCATTTCCTCGGAATTTCCTCCGTCGGCGGAACGGACATACAGCGGCTTTTCTATCTGGATAAAGGGCTTTCCGCCTTTTTTTCCCTCAACCAGTATCAGCCACGGAGGACAGCCGGGATTTTTATGTACCGTTCTCAGACGCTTCGGCTCTATGCCGTTTTTGCGCATTGATATCATAATGTCGCAAAGCCTCTCGGGGCGGTTGCAGATGCAAAGCCTGCCGCCGAATTTCAGGTTTTTCTTTGCGCACGCACATACATCGTCAACGGTACACATCATTTCGTGCCGTGCTATGGAAACCGCTTCGCTGCCGTTTTTCGCTCCCGTTCCGCATATCTTGTACGGAGGATTGCAGGTGATAAGATCAAGCTCACGCCCGCATTTCCAATCTTTCAGATCGCCGAGAACAGGCAGGATATTCGTTATGCCCGAACGCTCCAGAGAGACTCTGAGCTGCCGGTGGGCCTTCTCCTGTATCTCCAGAGCATAGATCCTTTCCGGCTGAAAATTCTTCTGCAAAAGCAGAGCGATTATTCCGCTGCCGCTGCACAGATCTGCACATAGATCCTTGTGTCTCGCTCCCGCAAAATCCGCCAGAAGAAATGCGTCGGTGCCGAAACGGTGTTCCGTGGAAATGCATATCTCGATACCGTTTCCCAGCGATTCAAAGGTAAGATCGGTGTACGTCATTTTTCTTCACCCTTTTCCATCGTTATCGCATAGGTGGGAGCAAGCAGGCTAAGGGGCTTTCCCAGATATTTTTTCATAAGCCTGTCGTATTCCTCCGGCATGATCTTACCGCCTGAACCCATAGCGTCGTAGACCATATTACCCTCACGGATCTTGAAATCCAGACCGCTCAATCCGTTTTTTTCATAAAATTTTCTGCGGCTTAAACGCTGTGAATAGTTTTCCGAAGCCTCATCAAGCTCCTCCAGAGCAAGAAAAAGTCTCCCGCCTGAATATTTCTTTTTAAGTGCGGAGATAATTGCGCTGCCCACACCCTTTCCCCTTTCCTGCTCGCACACCGCAAGGTAGAAAAGATAGTGCAGATCTCCGCCGCCCACAGTATATACCATGCCTATAAGTCTGCCGTCCGAATATACTCCCCTGAAATCTCCCTTATTCCTCGCAGCCTTGTATTCCAGCAGCAGGAACGGGGCACGCTCCTCGGCGGGAAACGCTGTTTTATAAAGCTGCTTTATCTTATTGTACTCCGGCAAACGTCTGCTGAATTTTCTGAATGTTATCTTCATTTTGTTACCTCCGAACACCGCATATTTATATAATATCACAACAATCGCAAATTGTCCAGCGTACAGAAGTTTTTTTCACGGAAATCAATTTTATCGATCAAATATTTTGCAAAGCATTGTACTTTTGCTGGGAATATAGACGCCCGAGTTGTCCTTTTCCCGCCGTACGGCGGGGAAAGGACAACAAATATAAAATTGATTTCCGTGCGTTTTTTCTTAACCTTGTTAAATATTAATCCATATTAAAAAAAATGTATTGCAAACAAAAGGGAAATGTAGTATAATAAAATTAATCATATTTTTCCGGAAGGAGCAAAAATAATGAGAAAAAGCGGTATATTAATGCATATATCCTCTCTGCCGAACAGCTACGGCATAGGTAAAATGGGAAAGGAAGCATATGAATTTGTTGATTTTCTCGTAAAAGCAAAGCAAAGCTGCTGGCAGATACTGCCCGTTTCCCCCACAAGCTACGGCGATTCCCCATATCAGAGCTTTTCCGTCCATGCGGGAAACCCCTACTTTATAGACCTGGATGCGCTTGAAAAGGACGGACTCCTCAAGACTGACGAATATAAGGACAAAAATTGGGGAGACAGCAGCGACTCAGTAGACTACGGCGCCATTTACGAAAACATATTCGACGTACTCAAATGCGCTCATAAGCGTTTCCGTAAAAAGCCCTCGAAAAGCTATGCAAAATTCGTTGTGGAAAACAAGAACTGGATCTATGACTACGGTCTGTTCATGGCTCTTAAATTCTCCCATGACGGCAAGGCGTGGTACGAGTGGGAGGACGGACTGAAAATGCGCAAGCCTAAGGCTGTAAAGCAGGCGGCTAAAAAATATGCGTCGGAGATCGATTTCTGGTGCTTTGTTCAGTTTGAGTATTTCAGCCAGTGGAAAAAGCTGAAAAAATACGCCAACGAACACGGGATAAGGATAATCGGGGATATCCCTATCTACTGCGCATATGACAGCGTAGAGGTGTGGTCTCAGCCGGAATATTTCTACCTTGACAAGGACAAAAAGCCTATCGAGGTGGCAGGCTGTCCCCCCGACGCTTTTTCCGCAGACGGGCAGCTGTGGGGAAACCCGCTTTACCGCTGGGACTATATGGCCAAGGAAAAATACCGCTGGTGGACAGACCGTATCTCTTCGGCGTTCAAAATATACGACACGGTAAGGATAGATCATTTCAGAGGCTTTGAAAGCTACTACTGCATTCCCTTCGGCGCAAAGAACGCCCGCAAGGGACAGTGGCGTAAGGGTCCGGATATGAAGCTCTTTAAGGAAATAAACAAGCAGCTGGGCGAGCTTGATATAATTGCGGAGGATCTCGGGTTCCTCACCAAAAAGGTGGTCAGAATGCTTAACGAAGCAGGCTATCCGGGCATGAAGATACTGGAATTTGCTTTTGATTCCGACCCCGACAACGCTTATCTCCCCCACAACTATAAAACTTCCGCAAGCGTCTGCTATACAGGCACCCACGACAATGAGACCGTTGCAGGCTGGATAAATTCCGCAGATGAGAAAACCATTGCATACTGCAAGGACTATCTGGGAGTGACGGAGGACTCGGATATGATCTGGGGAATGATAAGGCTGTGCTGGTCAAGCATATCCGATACGGCAATAGCTCAGATGCAGGATTTCCTGGAGCTTGATTCCTCCGCAAGAATGAACACTCCCTCTACCGTGGGCAACAACTGGAAGTGGCGGCTCGTGAACATGGCTGTGCTTGACGATAATCTTGCAAAAAAGATCGCAAGGCTCACAGAGGTCTACGGACGGGCAGTTAAGAATAAAAACGAAAAAATTTAAATTTGGTGGACATCTTCCCATAAAAACAGCTTGATCTGTTCGTATATATATAAGATCAAACTGAAAAGGGGAATAATTATGAACTTCAAATTATTTATAAGCTTTATTATCGCTTTTTCTGTAACGCTGTTTTCATTTACAATAAAAGCTTATGCAGATATGGGTCCGAAACCAAGTATAACGGTGAAGGTAGAAAACGCCCCCGAGGGAGAATATTATATCGATCTGCTGGAATATAACAGCGGCAGCACAGAAAGGCATTCTGAAAGCTCAGCAGCCGAGAGTCAATACAGCCGGAAGGCTGTAGATATCCTTCAGAGCTACAGCGAGGATAACTGGTTTGCAAGGCTGGGCGGGATAATGGATCCAAAATACAACAGATGCAGCGGAGACTGCACGGTCGAATTTTCTTATTCAGTACCGGACGAATATAAAATTATTATCGTTACCGCCGGCGGAGATTATTTTGTAAGCGAAAAGCACAGATCTCTTTCATACAACTCAAATGTTACTTTCGATGCGGCAAATGTGTTTGACGGCAGTGGCTCGGCTCCGGCAAAAACCATTTATGAGGAAAAAACAGGCTTTATCATCAATACGTTTATAAAGCTGATCTTTACCCTGATACCAACGCTTATCATCGAAGGAGCTGTATGGCTATGCTTTTCGCTCAAAATGAAAGAAAAGCATAACAGGCTTTGTTTTCTGCTCACCAATACCGGTACGCAGCTCATGATGTACGTCATACTTGAATTTTATGCTGATACAGGCCGGTGGCTGATACTGATAGCCGAAGCGATAATACTTGCAGTGGAAACAGCAGTTTATGAGATATATGCCATAGACGAAAACCGGCTGAAGATCGCAGGATATGCTCTGACCGCAAATGCGGCAAGCTTCCTGTTGGGCATTCCCGTTTATGTGCTGTCAGCATTTTTAATACGAAGTTAAATTTGGAAAGGATATGAAAAATATGAATAAAACCGAATTCCATACAGAGCTTGTCAAGGATCTGAAACGGAAATATTCCACAACTGTTGAAGAAGCCGCATCGTGGCAGCTGCACGAGTGCATATCCTCAGTGGTAATGGAATATATCAGCGGCGACTGGGAGACAAGCGTGGAAAATCATCTTGCAAACAGACGTGCTATGTATCTTTCTATGGAATTTCTTATGGGCAGAGCAATTTACAACAACCTGCTTTGTATGGGGATCACCGATGAGGTGGAGGAAATACTGAGCTCTCACGGCAGAAGTCTTTCCGACCTTGAGGATATCGAAGACGCAGCCCTGGGAAACGGCGGCCTCGGCAGACTTGCGGCTTGCTTTCTGGACTCTGCTGCGGCGCATGACATTCCGCTGGACGGCTACGGAATAAGGTACAAATACGGTCTTTTCAAACAGAAAATAGAAAACGGCTTTCAGACCGAATACGCCGACGACTGGCAGAGGTACGGAGACCCCTGGTCAAAACGCAGGGAGGAAGATTCCGTTATAATAAAATACGCCGACCAGACGGTAAAAGCCGTACCGTATGATATGCCGATAATCGGCTTCGGCACTAAGAACGTGGGAAACCTCCGTCTCTGGCAGGCAGAGGCTGTGGAGGAATTCAATTTTGCCGACTTCAACAACGGAGATTTTGAAAAAGCGGCGGCTGAGAAAACTGCGGCGGAAAACATCTCAAAGGTGCTTTACCCTAACGATAATTTTGAAGCCGGAAAGATCCTCAGACTCAAGCAGGAATACTTCTTCTCCGCTGCAAGCGTCACCGACGCACTGAGAAAGCACAGGAAACGGTTCGGTACGCTTGATAATTTTGCGGACTACGTTACGATACAGCTTAACGACACCCACCCTGTTATCGCTATCCCGGAGCTTATCAGACAGCTTACTGCGGAGGGCTACAGCTTTGACGGCGCATTTGAGATCGCCCGCAAAGTTTTCAACTACACCAATCACACCGTAATGGCGGAGGCTCTGGAAAAATGGGACTGCCGTCTGGTGGAGAAGATACTCCCCGAGGTCTACGCCGTTATCTTGCAGATAAACGAGAGATTTATCGGCGATATGTACGCCCTCGGCATGGACAAGGCTCAGATAAAGAAAATGTCTCCCGTCGCCGGCGGACAGGTAAAAATGGCTTTCATGGCTATTTACGCTTCCTCCTACGTCAACGGTGTTGCGGCTATCCATACGGAAATACTCAAAAACGACGCCTTAAAGGAATGGTATGAGATATATCCAAAACGTTTCCAGAACAAGACCAACGGCATCACTCAAAGACGCTGGCTGGCTCTGTGCAACCCCGAGCTTTCTGCGCTTATCACAAGGCTGCTGGGAAACGCCGACTGGGTAAAGGATCTGAACGAGCTTAAAAAGCTGGAAAAATACGCTGACGACGAAAGCGTTCTCAGGGAGTTTATGGCTGTAAAGGAGGCTAAAAAGTGCCAGCTTGCGGATTTTGTAAAAACGCACGACGGCGAGGAGATCGATCCCCGCTGGATATTCGATATCCAGATAAAACGTCTCCATGAATATAAGAGACAGCTGCTGAATGCGCTGTCCATACTTTATATCTACTTCGGCATCAAGGACGGTTCTATTAAGAATTTCACTCCTACTGCGTTTATATTCGGAGCGAAATCCGCACCAGGATACAGACGTGCAAAGGCGATCATCAAGCTTATCGGCGAGATCGGCAGGCTTGTTAATTCCGACCCCGATACAAAGGATCTGCTTAAAGTCGTATTCGTGCAGAATTACAACGTTTCATATGCCGAAAAGCTGGTGTGCGCAGCAGACGTTTCCGAACAGATATCCACTGCGGGAACGGAAGCCAGCGGCACAGGCAATATGAAGCTTATGCTCAACGGAGCCGTAACGCTGGGTACCTACGACGGGGCGAACGTTGAGATCGCAGAAGAAGCAGGCGAGGAAAACAACTACATCTTCGGGGCAAGGGTCGAGGAGCTTGCGGAGATCATGCCGGAATACGACCCGAGAGAGATACTCTTCAAGGACGAAAGAATCCGCCGTGCCCTTAACAAGCTTATCGACGGCACTCTCGACGACGGCGGCGTTCCCTCAGATGAGGAGGGCAGCTTCAGGGAGCTTTACAAGGCGCTCACCGACGGCGCAAGCTGGCACGTCCCCGATCACTATTATGTTCTGGGAGATCTGGACAGCTATGTAAAAGCCAAGCTCAGGCTCAACGCCGACTATAAGGACAGCCTTGCCTTCGCTAAAAAGTGCTGGCTGAACATATGCAGAGCAGGCAAATTCTCGTCCGACAGAACGGTACGGGACTATGCCGATAACATCTGGAAGCTATAAAGTCCTGTTACGGGCAGTCTGTAATATACAAATGCATAAACAAAACGGACAGAGCGTATCTGTCCGTTCAATCTGTAGAAAAAGTCCATTGGGAAATTAAAGCGCAGGCTCAAGCGCGGCGCTAGAGCGCTTGCAGGGGTCGAGGGGGCAGCGCCCCTCGTCGCTCCCGCAGGAGCGAAACTCCCTTACGCAGGAGCTCCGCATAGGGTGAATTTTCAAACAGTCCGGTGGACTGTTTGAAAAGAGGGGCATGCCCTGCGATAGAGGGCTGCCCCTTATGTAGACTTTTTCAACAACCTAAACGGACAGAGCGTATCTGTCCGTTTTTCTTGTCAAATAATGGTCATACTATCGGCTTTTCACTGTCAGCTGACAGTAAATCTTCCGTTTTCATACCCTACCGTAAGGACCGAATCAGGCTCCGGATCGTCGGCTATGATCTTCTTTGCTATGAGCGTTTCGATCCTGCTCTGGATAAATCTTCTGAGCGGTCTTGCACCGAAGCTAACGTCGTAGCCCTGCTCTACCACAGCCTCCTTTGCCGCAGGAGAGACCTCGATCTTAAGACGCTTATCCCCGAGACGCTTTTGCAGGCTTGCGAGCATAAGATCTACAATGCTGTATATCTCGCTCTTCATAAGCGGCTTGTAGTAAATGATCTCGTCCAGCCTGTTGAGGAATTCTGGTCTGAACTGCTGCCTTAAAAGTCCGTCCACCTGTTTTTTCGCCGTTTCGGAAATCTCTCCGTTGCCGTCTATTCCCTCCAGAATATAAGGCGAGCCTAAATTGGACGTGAGTATGATGACAGTATTCTTGAAATCCACCGTTCTGCCCTGTGAATCGGTGATACGTCCGTCGTCCAGCACCTGTAGCAGAATGTTGAAAACATCGGGGTGAGCCTTTTCTATCTCGTCAAGAAGAACGACTGAATACGGTTTTCTTCTTACAGCCTCTGTAAGCTGTCCGCCCTCCTCATAGCCTACATATCCGGGAGGAGCTCCTATAAGTCTGGATACGCTGAACTTCTCCATGTATTCCGACATATCTATCCTTACCATGTTGCTTTCGTCGTCAAACAGCGCCTGAGCCAGCGTTTTTGCAAGCTCGGTCTTTCCTACGCCGGTAGGTCCCAGAAACAGGAATGATCCTATAGGCTGATCGGGATTTGCAATACCCGCTCTTGAACGGAGAATAGCCTCGGAAACCTTTTCCACTGCTTCGTTCTGTCCGATAACACGCTGGTGAAGTATATCCTCCAGCCTGAGCAGCTTTTCTCTTTCCCCCTCCATAAGCTTTGAAACGGGGATACCCGTCCATCTGCCTACGATCCTTGCTATCTCCTCGTCCGTGACCCTGTCTCTGAGGAGGGTATTTTTGTGAGACGCAGCCTCCGCAGTCTGCTCCTCTTCCTCAAGCTGCTTTTGCAGACCCGCAAGTCTGCCGTATTTAAGCTCTGCAAGCTTATTGAGATCGTACTCTCTTTCCGCTTTCTTGATCTGCTTCTGACAGTCCTCTATATCCTCTCTCAGCTTCTGTACCTTTGAAATAGCGGACTTCTCATTTTCCCACTTTGCTTTCATTGCGCTGAACTGCTCCCGCATCTGTGAAAGCTCCTTACGCACCTCCGCCAGCTGCTCTGCAGCAAGCTTGTCGTTTTCCTTTTTAAGAACCGTCTCCTCTATCTCGTGCTGAAGTATCTTACGGCGGATCTCGTCAAGCTCGGTAGGCATTGAATCCATTTCGGTACGGATAAGTGCGCACGCCTCGTCCACAAGGTCGATAGCCTTGTCTGGGAGAAATCTGTCGGTAATGTATCTGTCTGAAAGCACGGCTGCGGTGATAAGCGCCTGATCCTGTATCTTCACGCCGTGGAAAACCTCGTACCGTTCCTTAAGACCTCTGAGGATAGAAATGGTATCCTCAACGGTAGGCTCGTCTACCATAACGGGCTGAAAACGTCTTTCAAGTGCTGCGTCCTTTTCGATATACTGCCTGTATTCGTTGAGGGTAGTCGCTCCTATACAGTGAAGCTCTCCCCTGGCAAGCATAGGCTTAAGAAGATTTCCTGCGTCCATAGCTCCGTCGGATTTTCCTGCGCCGACAATGTTGTGCAGCTCATCGATAAACAGAATTATCCTTCCCTCAGAGCGTTTGATCTCCTCGACCACTGCTTTGAATCTTTCCTCAAATTCGCCACGGTACTTTGCACCTGCAATAAGCGCACCCATATCCAGCGAAAATACCTGTCTGTCCTTTAAGCTGTCGGGAACGTCCCCGCTGACGATACGCTGGGCAAGACCCTCCGCAACGGCTGTTTTTCCTACACCCGGTTCGCCTATAAGCACGGGATTGTTCTTTGTTTTTCTTGAAAGTATCCTTATAACGTTTCTGATCTCGCTGTCTCTGCCGATAACGGGATCAAGCTTGTTCTGACGAGCCAGCTCCACCAGATCCTGACCGTATTTTTTAAGAACGTCGTAGGTGTCCTCGGGGTTCTGGCTGGTGACCTTTACGCCTCCCCTGACGCTTTTAAGCGCTTCGGAGAAGGTCTTTTTCTTTATGCCAAACGTTCTGAAAAGCTCACCCACCGCCTTGTTGGGGCATTCCATTATGCCCATAAAAATATGCTCGACAGAAACATACTCGTCCTGCATTTTATCCGCTTCGCTTTCAGCCTGTGCCAACGCCTTGTCAAGCTCTGAGGAAACATATACCTGTCCCTGCGCCCTTCCGCCAACGGAAACCTTAGGCAGACTGTTGACAGCATTGCCGACCGCAGCCTTGAAGCTGTCAGCCGCAACGTTCATTCCGGTGAGCAGCTGGGGAATAAGCCCGTTTACGTCCTGACACAAAGCCAGCAGCAAATGCTCCTGATCGACCGTCTGGTTTGAATATCTTGCCGCTATAGACTGAGCGTCCTGCACGGCTTCAAGCGATTTCTGTGTAAATTTCTGAAAGTTCATAAGATGACCTCCCTGTCTTGATAATATATTTCCGATACGGACCGTCCGCAGCAGGCTAAAGCACCGTTACCCCCCTCTGAAGATAGCTCCTGTATATCTCCTCTATCCTCTGTGAGCTGTCCTCTCCTGCCGACAGCCCGTCAAAATAGAGCTGTATGCACTCGTCCATAAGCTGAATGTATTCTCCCATTGCCGAACCGGTCTCCTCGTCCGATATTTCCCCGGCATTAGGCGAATAGAAATCCCTCACATACCTACCGCCGCAGGATCCGGCCGGGACTCCGTTCTTGAATATCCCCGCAAGATGCCTGTCCTCTATACGTCTCCACAATGCGAAAAATCCGTCTATCGCATTAATAAGCTGTGCGCTCTGCGTCCTGAACTGCACCTTCAGCGTTCCGACCTTGCCGCTGAAATTACGGCTCAGCTCCACGCTGTAACGGATAGTAGGCTTGTACTTATATCTGATAGGACTTTTTATGGAAACCATTGCTTCCGACGGCTGATCGAGAAACTGAAATCTCGGATCCATAAGCTGCTCCATAGCCGAAAAGATCTCCCTCATTCTCATTTCGGGAGTATGCAGGCTTACCCGCTGGGCAAGTATCTGGTTTATCAGATTTGATCGGCTTGTATTCATAGAGTAAGCCATGCGGTCGATAGCCTCCACGACTTCGTCCGCCAGAACGATACTGTAAACGCTCTTATTCATGGGTCACACCTCGTTTTATTTTTTCTGATATTATTATATCACCGTATATATAATTTGTCAATAGGATTATATAATTTTGATTACGAATTATTTAATCTGACATCTACATTACGAACATATACAGCCGAATTTGTACAAATTAACAAAATATCCATTGAATAATCACACAAAGCAGAGTAAAATAAAATTATCTTTATTTCCGAATTTAGAAAGGACGTATCTCTTTGACAGTCATTATAATGATGCTTACCGTGGTGGCGTGCTACACGATCTGCTCTCTCAGCGATAAATATGCCGTAAGCTCTGCCGGCTTTAACGGCAACGAGTTTACATTTCTGATGGCGGCATCAACAGCCCTGTTTATGCTTCCCTGTCTGCCTTTTCTGGACTGCACCGTAACCCTCTGCTGGCAGTCTCCGGCAGCGGTAGCGCTGATCGCAGCCTCAAAAATGCTGGAATTTCAAATGGGAGCGCTGGTGCTTAAAGAGCTTTCCGCTTTTGAACTTAAGGCGTGGCTTGGCATAACGCTGTTTATGTCCTATATCACCGATATATACTGCGGAGAAAAAGCAAGCCTGCTTAGATTTGTATTTATTATTGTCACCGCTGCGGGACTTGTATTCATTGCCGATTCGGGAAGAAAAGAGAACATAAACTACCGCAGCATAGTTGTCCCGCTGGCAGTTTATCTTCTGGCGAAATTCGGCTACGGATTTATCATAAAATCATTTTCGGGATACATTTCTTCCTCCATGCAGCTTTTCGGGGCGCTGACAGTAATGTCGCTGATCCTTCTCCCGAAGGCTGCCCCGAAGGAGATCTTCCGCAAAAATCCCAAAGGCGCATGGGTAGTCATCTTTACCAAAATCCCCAACGTTGCGGGTCTCCTGCTGGAGAACGCTGTCATTGCCGTAAGCCTTGCAAATTACTCGTTCATTCAGCCTATGATACTTATTTCGCTGTTCGTTATAGGTCTGATAAAGCGTGAAAAATACACAAAGCTCAGTCTTGTCGGCAGCGTCATATGCATCGGCGGGATAATCGGTTTTCAGCTTACGGGAATGCTTTGATCTGAAAAAATCTCCGAAGAACTGCACTTACTATGTGCAAAATGCCGACAATTCATATAAATATGATAGGAATTCTGATGGATATGTAGAAAATCATTATCATCCCTTTATTTAGTATTGACACAGGCGGTAATTTGTGCTAATATAGACTCATGCAAGTTATTCCTACTATTTAGCTGGGAATGATATGATTAAGAAAGGGGCAATTCCCATGAAAGTTATTTCTCACAGCATTCAGATACCTCTTCCGATACGAATGTGCTGTATTATACACAACATATAATACGGTTAAAGAACCGGATCACAGGATAACATAAACTATGACAAACAAAATATATTGAAAGAGGTAATTATAAATGAGCAAAATAAATGAAAGAGATCTTAAGTTTGAAACACTTCAGCTGCATATAGGACAGGAGGAGGCAGATCCTGCTACCGATGCAAGAGCCGTGCCGATATACGCTTCGGCATCGTTTGTTTTCCATAACAGCGATCACGCTGCCGCAAGATTCGGTCTTACCGATGCGGGAAACATTTACGGAAGACTGACAAACCCCACTCAGGAAATTTTTGAAAAGCGCATTGCCGCACTGGAGGGCGGTTCCGCTGCGCTTGCTGTGGCTTCGGGAGCGGCAGCTATTGCATATACTATCCAGAATCTTGCCCACGCAGGCGACCATATCGTTGCGGCAAAAACGATCTACGGCGGCACCTATAATCTGCTCAGCCACACTCTGCCGAACTACGGTATCACTGCGACCTTCGTAGATCCCGAAGAGGAAAACGCATTTGAAAACGCTATCCGTGAAAATACAAAGGCGATATTTATAGAGTCCCTTGGAAACCCCAACTCCAACATAATCGACATTGAAAAGGTCGCTGAGGTCGCACACGCACACAGCATACCCCTGGTGGTGGACAATACCTTTGCGACGCCCTACCTGCTGAGACCCCTGGAGCATGGAGCCGACATAGTCGTACACTCTGCGACAAAATTTATCGGCGGACACGGAACAGCTATCGGCGGAGTTATCGTTGACGGCGGCTTCGACTGGGAAGCAAGCGGAAAATTCCCCTCCCTTACAGAGCCTGACCCCAGCTATCACGGAGTTTCCTTTACAAAAGCGGCAGGAAAAGCAGCGTTTGTTACAAAAATAAGGGCAATACTCCTGCGTGATACGGGCGCAACACTTTCTCCGTTCCACGCATTTATCTTCCTTCAGGGACTGGAGACCCTTTCGTTAAGAGTGGAACGCCATGTTGAAAATGCGCTGAAGACTGTGGATTTCCTGTCAAAGCATCCGCAGGTTGAAAAGGTAAATCACCCGTCTCTGTCTGACAGCGGATACAAAGATCTTTACGACAGATATTTCCCGAAGGGCGGCGGCTCGATCTTCACATTTGAGATCAAGGGCGGCGAAGCGGCTGCAAAAAAATTCATAGACAATCTTCAGATATTTTCTCTGCTTGCAAACGTTGCGGACGTAAAATCTCTTGCCATACACCCGGCTTCCACAACGCACTCTCAGCTTACGGAGGATGAGCTTTTAGAGCAGGGCATAAAGCCGAACACTATAAGGCTTTCCATAGGTACAGAGCATATCGACGATATCATTTTCGATCTGGAGGAGGCATTTAAAGCGGCGGCGGAATAAACTACCCGCAATATATATTAAATAGTATCCGTCCAACCCGCCCCACCTTGAAAACACCCCGCCCATATGCTAAAATATACTCATCCCCAAAACCACGAAAGGCGGTAGAAAAATGAGCGAATCAGAAAAATGGGCGGAACGAGTAAAAGAATACCGTGAAAGCG
>JAGAJO010000011.1 GCA_017626015.1 Ruminococcus sp. | reverse complement strand
GTACTTCACGCCCTCTGCGTCGAGGGTGCATTCGCTGCCGGAGTAGGGCGAAAACGGGGTCACAAAGCAGTCGGGGAAATATTCTCCCGCTGTGCCGCAGCAGACTATTGGGCAGAATGTCGTCATGTCCGCCTTGTCCGTGATCGGCTTTTCCAGCTGGATAACAGGTATCTCGGAGCTGTTTTCCGACACGATGTAATAATTCGTAATATCTGCGCTTGCCGAGCCTGTGCGGAGCGTTTTGTTCAGCACCGCTCCAATAGCTCCCGACGAGGTCTTTGATATGAAAAGCCCCCACTGCTTTTGTGTAGTTCCAAGCTGTACGCTCATTGCGATACCGCAGCTTGTTTTTGCAAGTCTGCGAATGTGACAGGCTGATGTCAGGTTTGTCTGTGTTGCGGAGGCAACGTCTCCGCCGAGAGTGTAAAATGAAACGCTCATAGGGTTTTCTGTATCCTTAAGCTGTATCCTTATAACGTCCCTGCCCTTTGAGGAAAGGGTCAAGGCGTTTCCCGATACGGTAAAGCCGTCGAAAAAGTCTGCGGCGTTTTTCTCGAACCACGCCTTTATCTTGTTTGCGTCCGCTCCGTCGGACACAGAAAAATATGTTGTGTTTATTGCCATATTCGTTCCTCCTATATTTGTGATAATTCGGGTATCTGCGCAGCGTCCGTTACGGCTGCGGCGATCGGGGCGGTGCTGAAGGATACCGCAGTGGGTTTGCCTGCAATGCTGTTAAACTGAGCCAGAAGCTTTTCCAGCATATCCCGTGATTGCTCATAGGTAGGTATGGCCTGAGCCTGACCGTCTATGCAGCCTCCGATCTCCACTGTGAATATCTCCGATTCAAAAACGCATATGTTTTCTGTACCGTCCTCGTTTTCATGTGTAACATAGGCGAAAAACTGTGCCTCAGCCTCGCCCTCCATACGCAGCAGCGAGCCGTCTACCGGCATTTCTCCGCTGCGTATCTCACATTCGTATATTACTCCGTCGCTGTATCGCAGCTTGAGGATATATACGGCGTTTTCAAAATGCGGGTGAATTACTCTCAGACGCCTGAGTCTGTTTTCGCCCATATAGCCAAGCACTCGTCCGCAGGGCGTGGCTACGCCGTAATTTTCTCCGATCAATATTGTCATTTAGTTCCTCCTTAGTTTAGAAAATCTGAACCACGTCGGTAAAAAAATAGGTTTGTCTGCTTTGAAAAGCTGTCTTTGGGGAAACTGTGGGGGTAAATAATGGGGACAGTCAGGGAAACAGCTTTTCAAACGAATGTTCTTTACAATAGCTATTATAGCACATATGTTCTTGAATGTCAACCCCTTTTTGTAAAAAAGTTCAGAAAAACTGAAAACATTTTTTTAACTCTATTGACAGGGTGAAGGTATATGCTATAATGTAAGTATAGGAAATACCGCACAGCCATTGTGTACGTAACCGTACAAACGTCCTGCGCCGCATAAAGCGCAGCACTCAGGAGGACAAAATGAGTACATTTGCAGAAAATTTAAGGGAGGCTATGGATCGCCGACAGATCAGTCAGGCGGAGCTTTGCAAGCGCACGGGGATATCCAAATCCTTCATCAGTCAGTATCTATCGGGAAAATTCAAGCCTCGTGACGATAAGCTTGCGGCGCTGGCTCAGGCTCTTGGAACCACCAAGGGGGCGCTGCTAGGCTATGAAAGCGGCAAGGTCAACAAGGTATATGAAACGGATAATCTTATCAAAGTCCCTGTTTACAGTGCCGACGAGCCGGAAAAGTCATGGGGGGAGGAGTATATCACCGCCGAGCCGGGGGAGTATGTTTTTTACATCTGCCGTGACGACAAGCACCGTCCCTTTATCATGTCGGGCGACTGTCTGCTGGTAAGCGTAAGGGAGATCGGCGGAGCCGGTATTTATGCGGTGAAAAGAGACGACGGACGTATTATTTTCAGAGAGCTGAAAAACCCCCGGGAGGAGATCCCGACCGCCGATATTATCGGAAGGGTATGCGAAATACGCCGCAGATTATAACAGAAAATAAAAACGGACGTTCCGATCATTTGTCGGGACGTCCGTTTGTGTATCTTATTTTATTTAAACCTGCGGAACCTCAGGTGTGGGATCAGGAATTACCGTATCGGGATTTGTCACTACAGGCGGTTCTGTATCCGTATCTGTAGGATCGGTGACAACGGGATCCGTCACCGCTGTGTCGCTTTGCGTATCCGTCCACTGGCTTACGGAAACCTCCGAGCTTGAAACGGATGCAGACGATGTTGTGGTGCTTGTGGAGGTAGACGTGCTTGTAGAGGTCGAGGTTTTCTTTCTTGAGGTAGAGGTCTTGGAAGAAGGATCTACATACTTTGTTGGTTCGTCCTCAATGATCTCTCCCAACTGGATAATTCCCCAAAGACCGTCCTTTCTCACCCACGCCCTGCCGTTATGGACAGGTCTTGCCTGCTCAAATTCGCCGGGGCGGATAATACACTCGCCCTCCTTGTCGTAATATCCGTAGGAAGCTCCCACAGAGACCGGTAGGTAATCGCCGTTGAAGAGAAACGGGTGGGATTTGGTCTCGTCATCTATAAGCATACCGTTATAAGTACTCATATCTCCGTCGCACTTGAAATCTATAAGCGTTTTACCGTCCGATGTGATATATCCCCAGCCGCCGCCGGAATCTTTAAGCGCAATACAGGTAGCTCCTGCTCCTTTATATGCCGGAGCGTAGTAGTCAACGTATTCCGGCTCGATTATAAGCTTGTTTTTCTTGGCAAGTCCGTAAAGAGGTTCGTCTGCGGTTTTTACGCTGTAATAGCCTGCACCCTGGTCGGAAAACTCAGCCTCGCACACTACCACCGCTTTTTTTCCGGTGTATTCGTAAGCGTAGTCCTCGTCGGCGCATTTTCTGTAAACCTTTTTCTCATCGGCATTCCAGTAATATCTGGGGGTCTTGTCCTGATGTGCCGGAGGATTTTTGGATATCTGCTTGGAGCTGTCGATCGTGCAGTATTCATACTGCTTTGTCTTTTCGTCAACTATGTTGAACAGCACTATCTCTCCGCACCAGCAGGTGTAATAATCATCGTATTCCGCTCCGATAACAATATTTCCCTTATAGTCGATAAGTCCGTACTTGCCGTCGCTGTAAATTACTGCGTAATTTGCGTAGGCATTGTTTTCCTCTTCGTCCGGATCTACCTGACTACCGTCAAAGGCAATGATGTTGTCCGCAATGATCGACGGCTCCATGACCCAGCCGTATTGCTGAGTATCGTCCTTGGTGTTGTTGTCAGGGGTATAGCTGTAGGAATCGCTCATACTGTTGTTTCCGCTGCCGGTCGAGATGCCCGGAACGGAACAGCCTGCCATAGCGGAGCCTGCCACAGCGCAGCATACAGCGGCACAGAAAAATTTTTTCATAAGGTTCCTCCTGTAAATTTGTTGTTCTCGTTTCATCTTTTGTTTATCTGTTTATCCCGCATCATTCTTTTTATATATTGCGGTTTCTTTACATATATACACATATTATATACTATAACCGTCTTAATGTCAATGTCACAAATTACAATTCCCCTGTGAAAAAGACGTATCAATATATACATTTCCACAGTAATCCGGAGCAATGTGTCGGGGCTTGTCAGCTGAAGATCTTTTCCTTGCTTTTTGTTATCCTGTGATAAGCAAAGCAGGCTGCGATGCCGGTCAATGTGCCTAAGATAATGCCTGCGATCACATCGGTAGGGAAGTGTACGCCCACATAAAGCCGTGACAGCGCTATAAGAAAGGCAAGTATCAGTATGGGAATCCCGATCCTTTTGGGAGCTTCCCTGAAAATGACGGAAGCTACGGCAAAGGATGCTCCCGAATGTCCCGACGGGAACGAGTAGTCGGATTGCTTCCCTATGATCCTTGTCAGACCGTCTACCGTTTCATACGGTCTTGTCCTGGCTATAGTCGTTTTAAGCAGCAGATTGCAGATTATAAATTCCAAAGCAAGAGAGAAAGCGCATACTGCGCCGAGCCTGCGGGTCTTTGGAATTATCATAAGGATAAGGCAGACTGCGATCATAAGTATACCGCCGTTGCCCAGATAGGTTATCCCCTTTACCAGCGGGTTTAAAAAGTCTGCACGGAGATTATCCTGTATCCACAGAAGTATTTCTCCGTCAAGCTCCATGAGCTTTTCCAGCATAAAGATCCTTCCTTTCACGGATGATGTTTTCTGTAAATATTATCCACCAAAACTGTAGCAAATGTCAAAAACGGTTTCCGTTAACTGTACAACAATTTATATGTTCATATTTGCTTAAAATACAGTTATAACTTTGAAAAAAATCAGTTGATTTTTACATAAAATATTGTAACCTGCAATAAATCAATTAATAAATCCGAAATTATTTGAAATTTGAATATAAATATATTAAATTTTATAAATATTTTATAGGGAAAATTTTACATCAAAACTGTTTGAAACGTCAAAAATGCGGGGAATTGACTGTGCAAAAATTTATCTGTTCACATTTAGTTAAAACGCAGGAATATTTTATTAAAATTCAGCTTACGTTAATTTAAATTCAGGGTTAAATAAGCTAACCAATTAATTCAGATAAGCTCTCACTGCCAGTTTTTCCATACCTCGGGACAGTATCCTACAGTTGCCTGTCTGCCGTTTCTTACAATGGGAGCGGCGAAAAGCTCGGGGTTTTCAAGGAGCTTTTCAGCTTTTTCCTCCTTGCTGCCAAGATACTTTATCAGATCTGCCGCTTCGCCCTTTGCCTTGGGGTCTATAAGCCTGTCTATATCCTTTACAGCCGTAAGCACCGAATTTAACTCGCCCTTGCTCAGTCCCTTGGAGATAAGATCAACCGACTGAAATTTTATCCCACGCTCCTTGAAATACCGCTCAGCCTTTTTTGTTTCAAAGGATCTGGATTTTCCGAAGATCTGTATATTCATTGCATCAGCTCCCTCTCATTTATCTTCCCAATATCTGTCCGGATCAACTATTCCGATAAGTCTGTTTTCGTATCGTACATATTTCACACGCACACGCTCGCCCACCGTAAAGGTGTGACCGGCGACTGTACAGGAGGTTTCGCCCTGCTCCCCCTCGGGAGTGGTGAACCTGATCATTACTGACGGGCGGGTGTCTTTCGGATCAATGCCCGTAGCGGCCTTGAAAATCATATTTACAGGGTTCGTTCCGAAGTAAGTGACCTCGCCCATTGTGTACTGAGCCTCGGTCCTGAATTTTTTTGCCAGCTTTTCTCTTTTGCTTAATCCGAACATAAGATCTCTCCGTTACGGCATTCCAGCAGTATAGTGAATGGACCGTCGTTTTCAAGGGATACTTTCATATCCGCTCCGAAAACGCCGTTTTCAACAGAGCCTGATATTTTTTCACGGCATTTATCAGAGAAATATTCATAAAGCTCGTTGGCTCTGCCGGGCTGTCCTGCGTTTGTGAAGGAAGGTCTGTTGCCGTGGTGACAGTCGGCATACAGGGTGAACTGCGAGACTACCAGCAGATCTCCCTTAACGTCGTTGACGGACAGATTTGTCTTGCCGTTGACGTCGGAAAATATCCTCAGCTTTGAGATCTTGTCCGCAAGCTTGTCGCATTCCGTCTCGCTGTCGTCTTTCCCCACTCCGAGAAATATCAGCAGACCCTTACCGATCTTCCCTGTGATGCTTCCGTCCACCGCCACCTGCGCTGAAAGCACCCTCTGTAAAACCGCTTTCATTATCTTACCTCTATCTCGTATGAATAGCTGTAGATCTCTCCTGCGGGAAGGGAAATTGCATGGGGCTTTTTCTCGATATCTTCAAACTCATCGTCGGCATAAACGGGGACCGACGTCCATGGTTCCAGACAAACGAATGCGGCTCTGTCGTCCCCTGTGGGAGACCATACGGCGATACATTCCGACTGAGGATATCTGACCGTTACGCTGTGCGAGGATCTGCGGCTTTTAAGAGAAACCGCCTTGGAATTTGGTTTGTCGATGATAATTGCATCGTTGTCAAAAAGCTTTCTGGTAACGTCAAGGACCTTTGCGCATTCCTCAAGGAGATTTCCGGCTCCGTCCACGATATGCTCGTCCTTTTCATATTCTATGTAGTGATCCTCAAAGCCTTCGTCCTCGTTCATGGGGCAGTTGAATGCCGGGTGTCCGCCGAGGTAGAAGTACATTGTCCTGTCATCTGTGTTTTTTACGATATTCTCCACCGTTACGGAATTTCCCTTTACGGAGTATCTTACGGTGAACTCAAAAGCATAAGGATACTGGCTGCGTGTGTCGTCATTGTCTTTCAGAACAAATTCAACGGCGTTGTCGTCCGCCTTGACAAATTCAAATTCGCAGTCTCTTGCAAAGCCGTGGTTGGCTTTCATTTTGTAGACCTTGCCGTCCGCTTTGTAGCTTTTATCCTTCGGAGAGCATACAAAGGGGAACAGCACGGGCGCATATCTTTTCCATGCGTCACCGCACTGCCAGAGATACTCCTTTCCGTCAAGCCTGACCGAATGAAGCTCCGCACCGAAGGTATCTGCGGAAATTTCCAGTGAACCGTTTTTTACCGAATACAACATAATATGAACCTCCTGTGTAGTTTATACTGAATTTACAAAACTATGATAGCATAACCATTGTATCATATTTTATAAAATTTTGCAATATCACGGAGGGATCGTATGATCAATTTAATAGTATATATAATAGCCGGTCTTGGTGCTGGGATAGGAACGGGTCTTGCCGGACTTTCTGCGGCGGCTGTTATTTCGCCCATGCTTGTGACGTTCCTGCATTTTAACGCTTATGACGCAATAGGCATTGCTCTTGCATCGGATGTGCTTGCGTCGGCTGTCTCGGCATATACATATAAAAAGAACGGAAATCTCGACGTTCGGGGCAGCCTTGTCATGCTGTTCACCGTGGTTGCCGTCACGGTCTTTGGAAGCTATATAGCTTCGTTCCTGCCTGACAGCACTATGGGCAGCTTTGCCGTTTACACTACCACCCTGCTGGGAATAAAATTTCTTATAAGACCGGTCATGAACACCAAACAGGGAAGCGAAAGCAAAAGCCGCCGCAGGAAGCTCCTGCAATCGGTCGCTGCCGGCGCAGTTATAGGCTTTATATGCGGATTCGTAGGCGCCGGAGGCGGAATGATGATGCTCCTCATACTTACCTCCGTACTCGGGTACGATCTGAAAACAGCCGTGGGTACCAGCGTGTTTATAATGAGCTTTACCGCCCTTACGGGTGCGGTCTCCCATTTTGCTATTTCCGACGGGATAGCCGACATTTCCGCCTTTGTATGCTGCATCATTTTTACGCTGGTTGGCGCAAGGATATCGGCGGTCTTTGCCAATAAGGCTGATACGGTTACTCTCAACAGAGTGACAGGAGCCGTTCTTACGGTTCTTGGCGCAGCGATGATAGCTGTCAAGCATTTGCCATGACCGCTGCGATCCGGGGTTATGTTTCCCTCTCACAAAAAAGAAAAAACGTCGTCCGGACTCAGCCGCTCCGTATGACGTTTCGGAAGATAAGTTCATTTATTATAATATGTTAAAATATTGTCGTTTTGTACAAAAGCAAAATGAAAATTAATTATGAATTGACCTGGACCGTTAAAAAAGATACCGGTGATCAGTGAGAAAATATGAGAAAGAAATTGCAGCTTGCACAAAATTAAGAAAGGCTGTTTGTACAATATGACCAAAAGGACGGAAATACACAAAAAAGATATATCTAAAACGTTTTCGTCCGCTTGACAAATAGTCTTGAAATTGTTATAATTATTTGTAGCATAATATGCGCTTTTTGGCGTTTTTGCTAAAAATCGATCAAATAAAGCTGGCTTTTTGTTGTATTTTTGAACAAATTGCACATACTCACAAGATGTAGTCAGAGGTTTTGAGACTGCACACAATATGTGAAAATTGCACAAAAAACGGCTACGGCGGCAAAGAATTCTGAAACGGCTCTGCCGCAGAAAGGCGATATGTCTATGGGGGTTATTCTTCAAACTGAAAATCTGTGCCGTGATTTTAAAATCGGCGACGGAAGCATAGTTTCGGCGCTGAAGAATATCAATATATCCATTGAAAAGGGAAAGCTCACTATTTTAAGAGGCCGTTCCGGAAGCGGAAAAACCACTCTGATAAATATTCTCGGCGCACTGGATAAGCCCACAAAGGGAAGCGTAGTTTTTAACGACAGGGATATAACGAAGATGTCGGAGCGGGTCAGAGACGAGCTGCGGCGGTACGAAATGGCGTTTGTTTTCCAGTCGGTGGCGCTAATGTCCGGCATGACGGCGTATGAAAATGTTGATTTCGGTCTCAGGCTGGCGAAATTCCCTTATGAGCAGCGGGACAAGCGTACCAGAGAGTGCCTTTCGGCGGTAGGTCTCGGCAAGCGTATGGCTCACAGACCGGGGGAAATGTCCGGCGGTGAGCAGCAGCGTGTGGCTATCGCAAGAGCTATTGCTCATAAACCGGGAATAATCTTTGCGGACGAGCCGACTGCGGAGCTGGATACGGGTACGGCGCTTCACATAGTCAAGCTTTTTAAGGAGCTTGTGGCGAAGCAACAGATGACCATAATAATGACTACCCACGATCCCAGCATGATCGATATTGCGGATAAGGTTTACACATTGGAGGACGGTGAGATCGTTGAGTGATATTTCCGATACTGATAACATTTTATCCCCCGATGATGATAAATACATGATACGGTGTGAAAATCTGGTGAAGATTTACAAAACCTCCGATGTTGAGGTCGTGGCACTACAGGGTCTGGATCTCGACGTTGAGAAGGGAGAGCTTATGGCGATAGTGGGAAATTCCGGAAGCGGGAAATCCACACTGCTGAATATGCTCGGGGGACTCGATAAGCCTTCGGCGGGAAGCCTGACGGTGGACGGGAAGAACCTTCTGAAATTCACTGATAAGGATTACATGGAATATAAGCGAAGCACCGTGGGATTTGTCTGGCAGAACAATGCGAGAAATCTTGTGCCTTACCTTACGGCGGTACAGAATGTGGAGCTTCCGATGCTGCTAAAGGGGCAGCGCAGAAGGAGACAGCGGGCGTTGGAGCTGCTTGACAAGGTGGGGCTTTCCCACAGAAAAAACAGCAGACTTGACCAGATGTCCGGCGGAGAACAGCAGAGAGTGGCGATCGCCATCGCTCTTGCCAATAACCCCCGCCTGCTTCTGGCGGACGAACCGACAGGTTCTGTCGATACAAAGACCTCCAACATGATACTTGATATTTTCAAGGAGCTTAACAAAAGCGAGGGGATAACGGTGGTTATCGTAACTCACGACCTTAAGCTTGCCAACCACATAGACAGGGTGGTGGCTATCAGGGACGGAAGGACCAGCTCCGAGATTTTAAGGAAGCGCTCCTATGTGGAGGAGCTAAACGAGCTGGGTGACGTTGTAAGAACGGAGACCGAAGACGGCGATACTCATGAGGAGCTTGCCGTTCTTGACCGTTCGGGACGTCTGCAGCTTCCAAAGGACTATATGCAAAGCCTGGGGATCAAAGGCGGCGATAAGGTCCGGGTCGAGCTTGACGAGGAAAGAAACGGGATAGTTCTTTTCAGATCAGGCTGACCAGACGGTATTTTTTATTCTCCCGTGCGGGTATGATAGAGAATGAATGAGAAGGGCTGTACTATTATAAATAGGAGCTATTCTCATATCGCAACAGCATTTTATTAGGAAAGGTGGATTCATAGTGAAAAACACAATGTTTAGGCGTGTTATTTCCTCCGCACTGGCGTTGACGCTCAGCGCCGCATGCTTCGTTCCGACGGCGCTTGCGGATACGGACGAAAGCACACTAGGCACGCAGGACGCCGGCGATGCGTCTGCAACTACGGGTACGGACGCTATACGTCAGACATCTTACAGTAAGTATATTGATAAGTATGCCGACGCCGCCAAGCCCGACATTGAAGACATCACTGTAATGGGCTCTGCTTACAAGTCGGTAAGCGACGATCTTTCACTGGGCGAAACGTCCTTTGACGGAAGGAACGACGTGCTTTACTGGGCTAATCAGGTAGGCTCCGTCACATATGAGGTGACAGTCCCCGAGGACGGTATGTATAACATGAAGGTTAGCTACCAGGCTCTCGAGGGCAATACGAACGATGTCGAATTTTCGCTTCTTATCGACGGCGAAAGTCCGTATGCCACAGCGTCAAGAATTACGCTTAACAAGAGATGGATAAACGAAACAGATATCCTTCAGGATTCAAGAGAGAACGATATGAGACCCGGACAGGTCGAAAGCCCATGCTGGCAGGAGACTCCTCTCGAGGACGTTGACGGACTGTTCAACGAGCCGCTGTATTTCTACATGACAGCCGGTACTCATGAGATCACGCTGGAATCCGAGAAGGCTCAGTTTGTTCTGGAAAAGCTTACGGTTTACCAGTATAAGGCTCCCGAGGCATACACTGCTCCATCAGCCGACCAGCTTTCTCAGGCTGCCGACGCTAAGGTAGGCGAGAACGGAGTGCTGGAGGGCGAGACGGCACAGTACAAGTCCGCAAGGACTCTTTATCCGACTGCGGATAAGACCTCGTACATGACCTCATGTATCAACGGACACAGCCCTACAAAAACAAGATATAACACCATCGGCGGCGGAAGCTGGACTCAGTCTACGCAGACCGTTACGTGGGAGTTCAATGTCGAAACGGACGGCTACTACAAGCTGGGTATCTTCGGCAGACAGGATCAGATGAGAGGTATGTATTCCAACAGACGTCTCTACATCGACGGAGCGGTTCCCTGCGCCGAGGCTGACCGTATAAAGTTCTACTATGATACCGACTGGAGCGTTGTATCTCCCGAGGACGGAAACGGCGATCCTCTTTACTTCTACCTTTCTGCAGGCACCCATACCCTTTCTCTCGAGGCTATCCCCGGAGAGATAGGCGAGATAATGGGCGAGCTTGACGAGGTAGTTTACGACGTCAACAGCTATTACAGACAGATAAGACAGATCACCGGACCCGATCCCGACGAATACAACAACTACATGATAGACGTTGCTATCCCGTCGATCGTAGGAGATTTCAAGAGCTATGCAAAGCTTCTCAGAGAAAAGAAGGCTGAGATCGAAAAGCTTTCAGGCTCGGGCGGAACAGAGGCTGAGACGCTTGAAAAGATGGCGATCGTTCTTGACAAGTGCGTTAAAAAACCCGATATCATTCCTGAAATGATGTCACAGATAAAGGATAACATTACTTCCGTTTCATCGTTTATCAACCAGTACCGTGAGCAGCCCCTCGAGGTAGATAAGCTGGAGCTGGTTGGATCCAACGTTGAGTTTTCGGAATGCGAAGGCAACTTCTTCGGTTCACTGTCAAACGGTTTCCAGGCGTTTATCGGTTCCTTCTTCGAGGATTACAATTCTCTTTCCGATGATGAAGACGCAGACGCTATGGAGTGCTGGGTAACACTTGGACGTGATAACGCTACGGTTATCAAGGAGATCATCGACAGCGATTACAACCCTACTGCAAACACCAAGATCAATCTTAAGCTTGTACAGGGCGGTATCGTTGAGGCTACCTTCTCCGGCAAGGGTCCCGATCTTGCGCTGTTCATGGGCGGCGACTTCCCGATACAGCTTGCTGCGAGAGGCGTGCTGACTGATATTTCACAGTTCTCGGATTATCAGGAGCAGACGGAAAAATATGCCGAAAATGCCATGGTTCTTTACGAATATGACGGCGGAGTTTACGGACTTCCCTGCGATCAGAGATTCCCTGTTCTGTTCTACCGTTCAGATGTACTTTCACAGTACGATATCGACCCGGATACGGATCTTGCGACATGGGAAGGACTTATCAACTGTCTGCCTACTCTCCAGAGAAACTATCTTGAAGTAGGTCTTACGCTTCCCGTACCGGCAAGCAGCGGCGGAGTTACCACAGTATCGGCTATCACCGAAAACGGCAACACCTTCGCTATGATGCTCCTCCAGCAGGGTATCAATTATTATAATGAAGATCAGTCTGCAACGACCTTCGATACACAGGAAGCTATAAACGCTTTCGATGCATGGACAAAGTTCTACACGACCTACAGCTTCCAGCAGACATACGATGCGTTTACAAGATTCAGACAGGGAGATATGCCTGTCGTTATCAAGGATTACACCTTCTACAACCAGCTTGCGGTTGCGGCTCCCGAGATCAAGGGCTGCTGGAACTTCAGACCGGTACCCGGAACGGTGGACAAGGACGGCAATATCAATCATGCGGCAAATTCTGAGGGTTCTGCTGCTATCATCTTCACAAAGGCTTCCGATCAGGAGGGTGCATGGGACTTCATAAAGTGGTTCACAAGCACCGAGACTCAGGTCAAGTACGGCAACAACATCGAATCCGTACTGGGAACCATGGGACGTTACGCAACGGCAAACCAGGAGGCTCTCACTCAGCTGTCATGGACTACATCTGAGGTTGAGGTGCTTCTTGAGCAGATGAATTCACAGGTCGAGATCCCGATCATTCCTGCATCCTACGGTGTTACCCGTAACATTATGAATGCATTCAGAGCAGTTGTAAACGACAGCGAAAATGCAAGAGACACACTGTTCTGGTACAATAAGGATATCAACGACGAGATTACACGTAAGCGTGCAGACCTCGGAATCGACTAGGAAAGGAGAGTCACATATGGCTAAGAATTCAGATGTTCCCGCTATAAAGCAGGGCAAATGGGCTTATACCTGGCATATGATGAAGACCAATAAGGCTTGTTACTTTATGCTGCTGCCATTCATGGTATTCTTTATCATTTTCACGGTTGCTCCCGTTGTAATGTCTCTCCCAATGGGCTTTACAAACTTCAACATGATACAGACTCCGAAGTGGGTAGGTCTTTCAAATTTCTATACGCTGTTTGTAAACGACGACGTATTCCTGATCGCTATAAGAAACACGCTTATCTTTGCGATCTTCACAGGTCCGTTTTCATACATATTGAGCTTCCTTATCGCATGGCTTATCAACGAAATGAATCCGTTCCTGAAAACCTTCTTTACATTCGTATTCTATGCGCCTTCAATGACCACTTCCGTATACGTTACCTGGCAGCTTATCCTGTCGGGCGACTCCTACGGATACCTGAACGCCGTGCTTCTTGACCTTGGTATTTTCACCGAACCGGCACAGTGGCTCACAGACACTAAGTACATTCTTGCAGTTGTCATTATCGTACAGCTGTGGATGTCAATGGGCGCAGGCTTCCTTGCGATCCGTGCGGGCTTCCAGAATATCGACAAGTCCATGTACGAGGCAGGCGCCATCGAAGGTATCAAAAACAGATGGCAGGAGCTTTTCAAGATCACTATCCCTTCGATGGGACCTCAGCTTCTGTTCGCAGCTGTTATGCAGATATCTGCATCATTCACCGTCGGCGTAGTAGGTCAGAGCCTCGTTGGTCTGCCTTCTACCGACTATGCGGCGCACACGATCATGAACCACGCTACCGACTACGGTAACATTCGTTATGAGATGGGTTACTCGTCGGCGATATGCTTCGTTCTGTTCGCTGCGATGCTCCTTGCCAATAAGGGCGTTAACTGGCTCTTAGGCAAGTATCTTGATTAAAGGGGGGAGTATTACAAATGGCTAGAAAAAGAAAAAAGAAGCAGTCGATCGAAAAGCTTAAGGTCAAGGACAAGCGCAAGCGTGTCAACGGCTCCCGTGCAGGAGACGTCACCATATTTATCTTCCTGCTTCTTCTCGGCGTATTTATGGTATTTCCTCTGTATTACTCGGTAGTACAGTCTCTCAAGCCGGTCGAAGAGCTGTTCGTATTCCCTCCGAAGCTTTACGTTCTCAATCCTACCGGCAATAACTTCTCGGATATGTTCAAGGTAGCGGCAAGCTCATGGCAGGTACCGCTGTCAAGGTACATTTTCAACAGCTTCTTCATTACTATAGTAATATGCGCTGCGAACCTTTTCGTTTGCTGCTGCGCGGCTTTCGTCCTCGCAAAGTGCAAATTCCCGGGTAACAAGGTCATTAACCAGATAATCGTCATCGCCCTTCTGTTCGCTTCCAACGCAACATGGATCATGCAGTTCATGGTAATGGCAAAGCTTCACATGATCGATACCTATTTTGCACTGATTCTGCCGAGTATCTCGACATCTATGGGTCTTTACCTTATGCGTCAGAGTATGTCAACCATACATGACTCGATGGTGGAGGCTGCTAAGGTCGACGGCGCAGGTCTGTTTAGGATCTGCTGGCAGATCATCGTGCCTAACTCCAAGCCGGCGCTGATGACGCTTATCATCTTCGCTTTCCAGGGAGCCTGGAACATTCAGGGCGGAGTTCTTACATACTCCGAGGAACTCAAAACACTACCTACAGTTGTACAGCAGATCACAATGGCAGGTCTTGCCCGTCAGGGTGTAACCTTTGCAGCATCGGTTGTACTCCTTATTCCTCCGCTCACCGTATTCCTTATCGCTCAGGGTAACGTTATGGAAACGATGGCTAACTCCGGTATGAAGGATTAATTCGTGATCAACTTAAATTAGAAAAGGAAATAGGTGATAAGTAGTGTTGAGAATTAAAAAATCTCTTAAAAGAATTCTCTGCGCAGGATTGGCTGCGGCCGTGTCTGTGACAATGACCGTTTCCGCCTTCGCAGCCGAGCCCTATGAGTCCTATATGTACGACACATGGGAGGACGCGATCCCCTCACAGAATGCATACCGCATAAACAATGTTGTATCAGGCTCGGAAATGGGGCTGTCAAGGATCCAGGATCCGAATGACGCTCTCTATGTGGAAGGCGCTTCGGCAAGGCTGAGTAATCCTAAGGATATGTACCTTGACGAAGAGTCCCAGCAGTTCTGGATCGCAGATACCGATAATAACCGTGTGCTTCGTCTTGATATGGATCTGAAGGTAACGGGCGTGTATACAGGCGTTTTCGGAAGCTCCGAAATAGCTGTGGGAGAAGACGGCGAGTCCAAGTTTGCCGCTCCCTCGGGTGTCTTCGCAAAGAAGAGCCTTTATACCGGTGAGCTTTACCTTTACATCGCAGACTATGACAATTCACGTGTTGTCAAGGCTACTGTGGATTCCGAGAGAAAGCTTTCTCTTGTGCAGGAATACACAAAGCCGGATACGGAGCTTTATTCGGTAGAGACATTTAACCCGTCCAAAATAGTCGTTGACTTTGCGGAAAATGTTTACGCCGTATGTACGTCGGTAAACACAGGTTCCGTACAGTTTAATAAGGAGGGCGAGTTCCAGGGCTTCTACGGAGCAAACAGAGTAGAGGTTACGGCAAAGGTAATCGCTCAGAAGCTTTGGAGAAAGATCGCTTCCAACGAGCAGATCTCCGGTATGGCAAGAAACGTTCCTGTAGAGTATGCTAACTTCGATATAGACGAGGACGGCTTTATCTACACCGTAACGGAGGCTGCCAACACCACGACAGACGCAGTTAAGAAGCTTAATCCTGCCGGATATAATATCTGGGACAACGAGACCGGCGACGAGTACAAGTTCGGAGATATCGCTTCCGAGTACGATGCGACTCAGAATCAGACCTACTCCACGAGACTTACCGATATCGTTGTTTCAAACAACGGGATCATAAACGTGCTTGACTTCGCAACGGGAAGAGTTTTCCAGTATGACCGTGAGTGCAATCTTCTTTGCATCTTCGGTACAAAGAATTCCACCAACGATCAGAAGGGAAGCTTCTCAAACCCCAATGCGGTAGAAGCTTACGGAAATAATATTTATGTAATTGACGGTTCCAAGAACGATATCACGGTTTATTCGGAGACTACCTTCGGAAAGATCATGCATCAGGCGGTCGAGCTTTACGACCAGGGCCGTTACTCCGACGCAAAGCCCTATTGGGAGGACGTAATCAAGAGAGACGGCGGATATCCGCTGGCTTACATAGGTCTGGGAAAGGCGTCTCTTAATGAGGGAGAATATTCCAAGGCTCTTGACTATTTTGAGACTGCTTACGATCAGGACGACTACGACAAGGCGTATAAATATGCAAGAGAGGACTTTATAAGAGATAACTTCACTGTGATCATAATTGTGGTTATTGTGATAGTTGCGGGTCTTATCGCATTGGCACAGCTCCACAAGAGAAGCATTTACGTCTTTAAGGGCAGATTCAGAAGCAAAGAGAAGGAGGGAAAATAATATGTATGAATTTACTCCGATAGGATGGCTGAAGCATTGTGTTTTTCATCCTGTTGAGGGCTTTGAGGATCTGAGATGGAAGAAACAAGGCTCTATGAAAATTGCAATGTTTATTGTTTTCCTTCTGTTTGTAGCAATGGTTGCCGACAGACAGCTGACCGGCTTCCAGTTCAACGATAACTATGTTAAGATCTTTAACATTGTTCCGCTTGTAGTACAGTCGGTTGTTTACTATTTCACATGGGTACTTGGCAACTGGTCGATCTGTACGCTGCTTGACGGCGAAGGAACATTCAGAAAGATCGCTATTTACTCGGCGTACTCTCTGGTACCTTACATCGTTTGTACATTTATCTCGGTATTTCTTTCCAACTTCCTGGTTCAGGATGAGTCCATCTGGATCACAGCGATCTCGGCTCTCGGATTGGGTTGGTCTATAGTTCTTATGATACAGGCGATGAAGGCTGCTCACCAGTATTCATTCAGCAAGACGCTGGCTTCAATGCTGCTGACGTTGGTTGCAATGCTGCTTATACTTTTCCTTGCAATCCTTCTTCTCTCATTGTTCCAGCAGGTATATGTATTCGGATATTCAGTCTATACAGAGATTGCATATAGAATCAGAGGCTAAACAGAAACGGTGGTGTAAAAATGCATAACAAAAGTTATAAAAAAGCGATCGTCTTTGCGCTGTGTCTTACAATGCTGACACCTCTGGGTTCTATGGCAGTTTCCTCTGCCTCCGACAGCTCGGAAAGCCAGGCGGATACGGCAAGCTCGTCGGCAGACAGCAATACCGATGCTTCGGCTGATTCTTCTGAAGCTGCCGAAGAGGGAACGGAATCGGAAGCAGATGCAGACGCAGATGCGGCTGCCGACGAAAGCGAAGCTCCGGAGACGGCTGAAGGTGAAGACGCTGCCGCCGAGGACGATGACGCCGCTGCCAAGGAGGACGAAGACGTTGTTCCCGTTCTTTCCGACGAAGAAGCAGCCGCTTTGTGCGAGCAGGCTGCGGACAACGACAGCTTCACTCTTTCCTTTGACGAGGAAAACGAGAGAATTTGCCTGTACATTAAAAACTCCGGCAAGTATTGGTGGACTTCTCCCATTAACGTAGCGGCAGATCAGACGATAGTTGACGAAGAAAAAGGTTCTACGATGAAGAACGCACAGAGGAAGCAGATCGCTTCCAGCTGCGCTATCAAGGTCGGAGACCTGAGACAGGAAAAGAGGACAGAGTCCGCTGCGCCTGTTTATTCAAATAAGGCAAGGGTCTCCTTCAGCAAGGAACCCAACGGCGTTGCTGTTAAGTACAGATACAGCAGCGAGGGCGTTACTCTCACGGTACACTATGAGCTGTGCGAGGATAATCTGTACGTTTACTGCGATACAAGCGAGATCGAGGAGGACAATATCTCCACGGTTGACGGCAAGATCCTTACAAAGCTTCAGCTTTGCCCGTATTTTGCCGCAACGCCTGCTGTTGATACGGAAGGCGTTCCCACAGAGGGCTACATGATCATTCCCGACGGAAGCGGTGCGGTGATCAAATATAACAACGGTAAGGGAAATTATCCCGATTACAACCAGCAGGTATACGGCAGAGATTATACGGCGGTCCCGCTTACGGCTCCCCGTGTGACCGAACAGGCGTATCTGCCGGTACTGGCAACGGTAAACGGTTCGTCGGGTATCGTTGCGATCTGCAGCGACGGAGATTCCAACGTATATGCAAGAGCGCAGGTAAGCGGTCAGAACAAGCAGGTCTATAACAACTGCTATTTTGAGTTTGAGACACGTTCCTCAGACGCATTCTTCATGAGCGGCGACAGTTCCAACAAGATCACGGTATTCGAGAAGGACGGTATCAAGACCGATCGTTTCGGCATCCGTTATTATCCGGTTGAGAGCGACGACGGCGACGAGGTAAATTACGCAGAGTGCGCTGCGGTCTACAGGAATTACCTTATCAACAATAAGGGACTTTCCGCACAGACTCAGGATAATTACAATTCTCTTTGCCTTGACCTTTACGGCGGAGTTCTTAAGCGTACATCGATCTGCGGTCTGCCGTTCAATCTTAAAACGGAGCTTACAGGCTTCGATCAGGCAGGCGATATCGTAAGCGAGCTTAAGGATCTTGGAGTTGATTCGTTTACCGTTAATTATAACGACTGGACAAACAACAGTATCAAGGGCAAGATCTCAACAAACGCCAAGCCCTCCGGAACGCTGGGCGGTAAAAGCGCTTTTGAAGACTTCCTTGAGACGGAAGGCGCTGTAGTTTATCCTTCAGTAAATAACTTCACAATGGATTCCAGCTCACCCGGATACTTTACGCTTACAAGCACAGCGATAAGGATTTCAAATGCATATTCAAGACAGTCGTCCTACAGCCTTTCATTCGGCGTAGCGAAAAAGGGAGTTGCTCCCGCACTGCTTTCGCCTAACAAATATTCTCAGGTCTTTGAGGAAATGATCGAAAGCTACGGCGACGAGGAGATCGGCAGCGCAGGCTTCGGAATGTTCGCATCCAGACTTGTGGGAGATTACACAAGAAAAGACGCCTACAGCAGAAACAGGACCATGAATGCGGTCGTTGACCAGTATTCGGCTGCCAAGGACGGTATCGGAAAAATAGTCGGTGACGAGGCTAATGCATATGTTCTTCCTTATGTTTCGGCTGTTACCAACATTCCTGTATCTTCCAGCGGATTCAATCTTGCCGATTTCGATATACCTTTCTATCAGATGGTTATACACGGCTATGTTCCTTATTCCTCAACAGCTATAAACAAAAGCTCCAACTCGGACGAGACATTCCTGCTTTCTCTGGCGTCGGGTTCGCAGATCCAGTATGATATGATCTATGCTGACTCAGACACACTTCAGGATACGTCTATGAACGACCTGTATTATACCAACTATAAGGGCTGGACAGAGCTTGCGGCTAATCAGTATAAGGCTGCTAACGACATTCTTTCAAGCGTATCAAGCTATACAATTTCAAAGTTTGAGGTTAGCGACGACGGCAACGAGCTGACTACCACATACTCTAAGGACGGCGCAAATGACGTAGTGATAGTTATAAACAAGGCTGAAGCTACGGCAACGGTTGACGGCGGCTCGCTGATAAACCTGGAAAATTGTATTGAAGGAGGTTTGGAAGAATAATGAGCGAAATTGAGAAAAATACTCCTGAAGAAGCAGAAGTTCAGGAGGTTCAGACTTCTGAAGATACTGCGGCTGCCGCAGAGGCTCCCGAGGGTTTCGGTGAACCGATCAAAGCTGTAAAGCCTGAGAAAAAGCACAGACTTTCCTATGAAAAGAGAAAAGGTCTTTACGGCTACGGATTTATAGCTATCTGGGCGCTTGGCACGATCTATTTCTTCATTCTTCCGCTGATCGAGTCTCTGATCTACTCTTTCAATAAGACTACAGTTCAGCCCGGCGGAATGGAAATGAAGTTTGTCGGCTGGCAGAATTACGTCAATGCATTCCGTAAGGATCAGGACTACTCTCTGGCGCTGGTAAATATGCTGAAAAACACGGCGCTGAGAACTCCTCTGATACTGATCTTTGCAATATTCATTGCGATCATACTTAATCAGAAGTTCCACGGAAGAACCTTTGCGAGAGCGGTATTCTTCCTCCCCGTTATTATTGCAACGGGACCCGTTATCGACATCATCAACGGTAACATGAGCACCGGCGGTTACGCAGGCGGTTCAGAACAGTTCAGCACGATGTTCGAGGCTGACCTGGTTGACCAGCTGCTTAATTTCCTTGGTATTTACAACATAAGCGACAAGCTGACGGAAACAATAACGTCGCTGACATCGGACATATTCAACTTGGTATGGAACTCAGGTATACAGATCCTTCTTATTCTTTCGGCTTTGCAGGGTATTTCACCCGCTTCCAAGGAAGCAGCCCAGATGGAGGGAGCTACCTCGTGGGAATTCTTCTGGAAGATCACCCTTCCGCACATCAGCCCTATGATCCTTGCCAGCGTAGTTTACACGGTTGTTGACTCGTTTGTTGATCCGCAGAACGAAGTTATGACGATTGTACTCAACAAGTCCACAAACTGGGAGCACGGTTACTCCGCCGCAATGGCGTGGGCATACTTTGCGATCATTGCAGTTTGCCTTGCGATCATAGTTGCAATTATCAATAAATTCGTTTACTATGAAGTAGATTAAGGGGGGATTTAAGTGGCAACTAAAAAAGAAGAAAAACAGTTCGAAAAAGAACGTAAGGCTGCTATTAAAGCCCGTCATAAAAAGATGAAGGAGGAGGGTATTGAAAAATACCTTACTCCGGATCAGATAAAGTATAACCGACGCAGAGCTATGATCGGAGCCGTATGGCCGATCTTCAGATTCCTCATTCTGTTCGGACTCTGCTTCATAATTCTGTATCCTCTTATATTCATGCTTTCTACGGCGTTCAGACCCAACGAGCAGATGAACGACCCTTCTATCGTATGGATACCCAAGAGCTTTACCCTTGATAACATAAACGACGTTTGGAAGGTTATGAAGTTCGATACTACAGTAGTCAACACGGTAGTACTCAACCTTATCGCTTCCTGCTTACAGGTCGTTACCTGCTCGATCACAGGCTACGGCTTTGCAAGATTCAAGTTTAAGGGAAAGAACATACTCTTTGCGATAGTTATACTTATGATCATCGTACCTCCGCAGATCACGACCATTCCGCTTTATATGCAGTATGCATATTTCAAGCCTCAGTTCCTCGCTAAGATCCTTACCGGCGGCGAGACTTCGCTTATCGACAGCGGCTGGACAATGTATCTGCCGGCACTGTTCGCAAACGGATTGAGAGCAGGTCTGTTCATATTTATCTTCCGTCAGTTCTTCAAGGGACTTCCTAAGGAGCTTGAGGATGCGGCTTATCTGGACGGATGCAGCCCGCTCTACACCTATGTTAAGATCATGATCCCTAATGCTAAGCAGTCATTCCTTACAGTATTCCTGTTCTCCATTGTATGGTACTGGAACGACTACTATGTATCGTCCTCATTCTTTACAAAGAACGATACGGTAGCTCTGATGCTGAAGAACCTTAATACAAACCTTACTCAGCAGCTGTTTGACGGTCAGTCGGTATCTGTACGTCAGATCATCGTTTGGCTCGAGGCAGGATGCCTGCTGTCGATCACTCCTATACTTGTAATGTATGTATTTCTTCAGAGATACTTCATTGAAGGTATTGAAAGATCCGGACTTGCAAACTGATCGAAGGTTTATCAGGGATATTTCGGAAAAAAATCAAGCTGCGCTCCGACGTAAGTCAGGGCGCAGCTTTTTTGTCTCTTGTTCAGCGTTAAGTCGCAGGCGGAATACTTATTGCCTTATCCTTTCATGTCAAGGAGTGTGTTTCTGATGACTAGAAGGCATTTGGAAATTTATCCTGCGTTCCGCCTTACAGTCGTTTTGCAGCAGAAAAACAGGACTGTTCAATTATTGAGCAGTCCTGTTAATGTTAAACAAGCTTATTTGCGTTATGTATCAATAGCTCTGTACAACTACGCATTCTCCCGTGGTTTTGTTATAAGCTACGCTGTAGCCGTGATTTGTATCGGTAAAGAAGTAGTAGTATACGAATATTCCGTCATCTGTTCTGAACTGAGACGAAGTAACGTTGCCTTCCATCTGGCTGCTTGCGGCTGCAAGGACTGTGCTTTCATAATTGCTTTCCGAAGTTGCAGATGAACTTGTAGTAGTTGACGATTCTGTTGACGAACTGCTGCTTTCGGTCGTTACGGAGGTCGTTTCGTTCTGACTCGAGCTGGATTCAGGAGCAGACGTTACTGTGGAGGTATCGGCAGCGGACGAAGCGTCAGTCTCAGAGGAGCTTTCATCTGTTGCTGATGAAAGTGAAGGATCAACAGCGCTCTGGTCAGTCTGACTGCTTAACACATCTGCGTCTTGCGAAGTATCCTCCGTTTCGCTGTCAGCAGCTGCGGCAACAGGCTTTTTGGCAGTTACAGCTGAGCTTGACGAGCTGTTGTTCTTTCCTCCGCCGAATCCAAAAAGCTTAACGCCGACCATAACGGCGGCAATTACTATCACCAGTATTCCGACGGTAATTGCTGCGGCTGCGATAAACATACGCCGTTTTGCGGCAGCCTCCTCATTTATCTCCGGGTCGTCCTCATAATCCTCATATTCGTCATCATCGTATTCATCATCAGGATATTCCCCCTGATAACCGTCCGTACTGTCCGGGATCACCGTATCCGGCACCTTGAATGCACGGGTCTTATCCTCACAGCCGTTTATATCGTTGGTACTGAATACTCTGGTTCTGTCATCATCGTAAGCGTCATCCTGCACAGGCTCGGCAGGAGTCATATTTCCGTCATCGTCAATAAGGAGATTGTGGCAGTATTTACAAAGAACAGCCTCCTCCGAAATTTCCTTGTGACAAAACGGACATTCCTTCATTTTCATATACAGATCATCCTCTCGGGCAGTATTATCTAAAAGCTCTACAGACGCAGTTACATCTGTTTTACTAATTCAGTATAACATATTAATAGAAAAAAATCAACAGCTTTCACCAAAAAATCACATAAATGCTCTCAACAGCGGGGCAGGAGGAACGGACATATATAGCTTTCCGGGAAATTTATCTGGTAAGTCCCGCCGCAGGTCAACGGATCTGATGAAAAAAGACCGGCATCACAATGAAGCCGGTCCTATTTTTGTTTAATTACACAATATGGCTTTTACGTCCGTATTGACCTGCTCATCAAACAGAGGAGTGGCTCTTAACGTAGTCGATAACGTCGTCAACAGTTGTGAATGCCATGCTTACGCAGGTATCTGCGCAGCCGTAGTAGATCGCAATTCTTCCTGTGTCTTTGTCGCAGAGCGTAGCACAGGGGAATGTAACGTTCTGAACGTCGCCTACGCACTCATAGATCTCCTGCGGGCTGAGGAGGTATTCAGCGCATCTGTACTTGACCTTCCAAGGCTCGTCCTTGTCGAGTATGCAAGCGGAGAAGCTGTATACAAAGCCATTGCAGGACTCGAGAACGCCGTGGTAGAAGCAGAGCCAGCCTTCAGATGTCTCGATCGGGATCGGACCTGCGCCGATCTTCTTGGACTCCCATGCCTTAAGGGGTCCCATAACGTGTCTGTGCTCGCCCCAGTATTTCATGTCGGGCGACTGCGAAATGTACATATCGCCGAAAGGTGTGTGACCCGAGTCAGAGGGTCTGGAGAACATCAGATACTTATCGTTGACCTTTCTGGGGAAGAGAACTCCGTTTCTGTTGAACGGCAGGAAAGCGTTCTCGCACTGATAGAAGGTCTTGAAATCAAAGGTATAGCCAACGCCGATAGTAGGCTTCCAGCCGTAAGCATTGCACCATGTGATCCAGAATCTGTCTTCGATCCAGCAGCATCTGGGGTCATAGCCGTAGCCCCACTGATTGACCTCTTCGGTAGACTTGTCAGCCTGCTCAAATACGATCCTGTCAGGGTTGATGTTCCAGTGAATTCCGTCCTCGGAGAAGCCTGCGTGAAGCTCCATGTTACGAACCTTGTCGTCAACACGGAAAACGCCTGCGAATTTGCCCTCGAAAGGAACTACTGCGCTGTTGAAGATAGAGTTGGATGTAGGAAGAAGATTTCTGGGGATAATTGGGTTGGCATTGTATCTCCAGATAACGTCCTTACAGTCTGCGGGCTTGTCCTGCCAGGGCATATTAGGCAGAGAAACGCCGTTGATGATTTCTGTTTTCATTGAAAATCCACCTTTCATAAATTTATAAATGATGAAGAACTTACTCAAGAACATACTTCTTCAAGGAATTTTCTTCTATTAATATTATACACTATTTTGGATTTTTTTCAACCCCCCAAAGGGAAAACGAAAACGTTTTTTATTATTTGTAATCGTATTCTTTTAAAAGTTCATTTTTTTTTTACAATTATAAAATGCAAAAAATAACTTTTACAGAAAAAAGGAGCAAAAAATCCCGCCGTAGAAGATCTGTCTGCGGCGGTGAATATTTTTATAATGTCAGATTCCTGCGGAATAGTTGGGAGCTTCCTTGGTTATGTAAATATCGTGGGGGTGGGACTCCTTAAGTCCTGCTCCGGTGATCCTTACGAACTTTGCTTTTTCGCCAAGCTCCTCGATTGTGTGGCAGCCGCAGTAGCCCATTCCGGCTCTTATGCCGCCCACCAGCTGGAAAATAGTATCCGATACGGGACCCTTGTAGGCAACTCTGCCTTCAACGCCTTCCGGAACAAGCTTTTTGGAGTTGGTCTGGAAATACCTGTCCTTTGAGCCTTTATTCATAGCCGCAAGGGAACCCATTCCTCTGTATACCTTGAACTGTCTGCCCTGATAGATCTCAGTCTCTCCGGGGGCCTCATCGCAGCCTGCAAGAAGGGAGCCGAGCATTACCACGCTTGCACCTGCTGCAAGAGCCTTTACGATATCGCCTGAATATTTGATACCGCCGTCTGCGATAACGGGAACTCCGTACTCAGCGCAAGCGCAGGCAGCGTCGTAAACTGCGGTTATCTGGGGAACTCCGATACCTGCAACAACTCTTGTTGTGCAGATCGATCCGGGTCCTATGCCGACCTTGATAGCGTCAGCTCCGGCCTCGCACAGAGCCCTTGCAGCCTCTGCCGTAGCAACGTTTCCGGCAATTACTGGTGTGTCTGGGAAGGCTGCCTTCACTTTTTTGAGGGCGTTTATAACGTTCATTGAGTGACCGTGGGCAGAGTCAAGCGCAAGTATATCGACCTGAGCGTCAATGAGTGCTCCCGCTCTTTCAAGTATATCGGCTGTCATGCCGATAGTTGCGCCGCAGAGAAGTCTGCCCTTTTTGTCCCTTGCCGAGTTGGGGTACTGGACAGCCTTTTCAATATCCTTGATAGTTATAAGTCCCTTAAGTATTCCGTCCTTATCCACAAGGGGGAGCTTTTCGATCTTATGCTTCATAAGTATTTTCTGTGCGCCTGCCAGATCGGTATCTACGGGAGCGGTAACGAGATTTTCCTTTGTCATAACGTCGGAGATCTTAATGCCGTCAAAGTCGGTGATAAATCTAAGGTCACGGTTGGTGAGGATACCCTCCAGTCTTCCGTTTTTGTCAACGATCGGCACGCCGGAGATCTTATATTTTCCCATAAGCTTGTCAGCCTCGGCGACGGTCTTGTCAGCTGTCAGGGAGAAAGGATTTACAATAACGCCGTTTTCGGAACGCTTTACCTTGTCTACCTCCTCAGCCTGCTGAGCAATAGTCATGTTTTTGTGAATGATTCCGATACCGCCCTCTCTTGCAATGGCAATTGCCATTTTCGATTCGGTAACGGTATCCATAGCAGAAGTCATAATAGGTGTATTAAGTACAATATCCTTAGTCAGGTGGGTATGAATGTCGACCATATCGGGTGTACAGTCGGACTCGCCGGGGATAAGCAGAACGTCGTCGAACGTTAATCCCTCTTTCACAAATTTGTTGTTTGCATTAGTTTCAAGCATAATTTTAACCTCCCGCATTTCACTTCATAAACTTACTATAATATTATTCATATAAATATACATCATTTTATGAGATTTGTCAACACATTGATTTGAAATATTCTATGAACATTTTTAGTCGCAGCAAACTCTGTCGGTGAGCGTAATGCGTAGATATTTACGAAAAAAACGGACGGAAAATATCCGTCCGTCAGGTTGTCGAGAAACCCCATTGGGAAATTAAAGCGCAGGCTCAAGCGCGGCGCTAGAGCGCTTGCGGGGGTCGAGGGGGCAGCGCCACCTCGTCGCTCCCGCAGGAGCGAAATCCCCATACGCAGGAGCTCCGCATAGG
>JAGAJO010000024.1 GCA_017626015.1 Ruminococcus sp. | reverse complement strand
GCTTGTCTGTATATTCTCACTACCTATAAAATGGTTCATGTATTCTTTAAAACTTATTTGATCTGCTAAATAAGCAGACAACAAAAGCCTCTTTTGCCATGAAAGACAAAAGAGGCTTAATTTATGGCGGAGAGTCAGGGAGTTATATTCCCTGTTTCTTTTAATGCATGAGTATATACGCACATTCAAAAAAGTGCGGTTTTACGTGCTTTTCGCTTAACAATATGTTTGGACTTGCTGACCGTATTTTTTGAAATTTACAGAAAACGTGGATAAAACGTGTATGAAAAACTTAACTCGAACTATACCGTCCGTACTTCTCCAGCTGATCCATCATATCGTCCGAAGAAGTTGGGTGATAATCGTCGTAAAGCTTCTTTTTAAGTATAACATTCAGATCCGTGGTTTTCAGCTTGCTGTCGTAGACTATGCACGTTGTCTGATGTATGCGGCTCTGCTCGTGGCACAGGCACAGAATTGTCACCAGATCGTTATCCTCGCCGACCTTATAGCCGCCTTTTTCCTGCGGTAAAAACACACTGTATCTCATTGTTTCGACTCCATTTGACATGATTCATGTATTCATTTTACCATAACTGGAGCGATATGTCAATGCACCTTGTAAAAGATTCAATATAAATATTTATAGAGGTAAAATTCCACGCACGAAGATCTTATCAGGGTTTCCTCAAACGTTCAATCTTATAGATGTTTTCTTGTGAAATTTTAACGCTGCCTGACGCCCAGCGACTTACCGTAGTAGGTGTTACGCCCAGTTTTTCGGCGATTTCAATCTGGTTATATCCAGTGCGGACGATCAGTTCCTTTACGGTCTTTTCCTCTTGTGAGTGGTGATATCCCAACTGAAAAACGCCTTGCAGCTCTATCGGCAATGCCCCTCCGAACAGTAGATCGTTGTCTGCGTCGATGTCATTAAAACGAATGCCCACATATTCATTATCTTCCTTTGACAGCCTTCCCCTCAGTTTTTGAATATAAATTATCGTGATCTCTCTCATTGGCTGACGGCAGGCCCTCTCGTAGCTCTGCGGATTGTTGAGGCTGTTCATATTTGCCGCCTTGCACAGCCGAGCATAGATCTGACCTAAATTGTATACCTGATCTCTTAATTCCATTCTACTTTTCCTCCTGTTCTGTAGATGCTTTTTCCCTGTTTCTTAAATCGTCTCCCCACGCAATTACTTGCCATTCCCTGTATGTAATACAGTTTTTCCCTTGCTTTGCGTTTCGTTTTATTGTGTAAAATCCATGTACTATCCTTGCAACATTTTTATCAGTCAATTCACAATCAAATCTTTCAATATTTTCTCTGACCCACAAGGACAGATTTGTAAATGTAAACTCTTCTTGCGTCGGAAGATATATAACCGTCCATACTTTTGCGGCGTGATGTGTAACAAATCTACCAGAGTTAGGCGATTTTTTAGCGGCGTCTGAAGCTTTTTTTGCGCATGTCTGCCATTTCAATTTTATTTCTTCATTTTCTGCACTTATTTTTTTGTGTGTTTCAGAAATTTTTTTCTTTTGGTCAGATGACATTTTCTTTCCTTTTTGAAAATTGCTCCGCCATAAGCTGCTGCATTCTTTGGAACACGTTACCCTTTTAGATGATGGGGAACATGAAAATTTCTTGCCACAATAGACACATTTTTTTAAATTCTTTTGTTTGACTGTGCAGCCGCAACTACGAATGCTTTTGCTGTGTAATTGTTTTGTATCACGTTCAACGATTTTTCCGCAGACGTTACAACGACATTTCCAACAGAAATAACCTCTGCTGCTTTTCCAGGATAACTTTTCTAGTACCTCCAATTCCCCGAATTTATGTCCTATAAGATCTTCGCAAGCCATTTTATCATCCTCTCACCGCCGGCATAATTAATACGCCTTTCATTTCTTCGTGAATGTCTTCGCTTTCTCCCTTTGCAGTCAGGTATCTGCGCAGATCATCAGCTTCAGCGTCCGACACGTTGACCTTTTCGCCATCAAGATATACCGAAAAGTTGCCTGATTTTCCGTATACTTTGCCGTTCCACCTTTTGCCCGAAGAAAGCAGTGCCGGCTTTTCCGGAACAACATATCCCTTTTTCTTTTCGTCCCACTCTGCGTGGAACTTTGCCAGCAACTCTTTCGCTTCGTCCGGCAGATTTTCCATTTCACGGCGGATATTAACGTAACTATCGTCCAGTTTCACGTTACCGATCTGCATTACAGCGTTCTCGAAATCGTCTAGCTGAGACATATATAATTTTCTGTGCCAGCAGATACCGTCCCACTCAAAACCTATATTTTTTATAGCCCCTTTGTGGGGTCTTGTGTTTCCACAAATTTCTGTCAGAAACACAGGCTCACCTGTGCCTTTTACACTCCCGAATGGTGTTACTTTAACAACAACTGGGTCGTCCTTGTGCTGCTCTTTGTAACACTCTGGACACAATGCGTTCTCTTTCAGCCATTCTAAGCGGCGGTGTCTGTCATCTGATTTTCCAAACAGTTCAACTGTACCTGTGTGTCCGCAAGAATATGTTATGTCGTATTTCATTGATTTTTCCCCCTATTTCGATTAGCTTACACCGACGCTTTACAGCGTTTCGTCTTAATTTTCAAAGACTCCTCAGGGCGTTTATTTAACAGCACCACACAATGACCTGAAAATTGCATACTAAACAAGCAACTAATTGCGCTATTGTTTCGCAAGGCTGTTTAACTATTCTGCGGATTTCATTTGTGGCAGAAATGTAAATATACACTTCTCCGTCAATCGTAACCTCCCTATTCCAATTATTTCTGTTTGAAAATGTTTCGTGTAATTTTGCTTTTAGTTCATTGGTCTTTTTCATATTACCAACCTCTCTCCGTTTTTTGATGTTGTTTTTCTATGTTCTTATTATAGCACGAATAATTTACATTGTCAATAGTTCGTGTAAATTTATTTACACGAATCTAGAAATTTATACATTGTTATAAATCTAACAGGCTATTTATGTACATTATGCTCAATGCGTATTTGTCTATCTGAAATAAAATTCAGCCGCCCCGGAACACCCCCAGGACGGCTATAATCATACCTACTTAATACCCTCCGACAGCCTCTTAATAAACCTCGTCCCCGCAACGCCGTTCTGCTCATACCCCCACTTTTTGAGCAGGGCATTGACAGCCTTCTGCGTGCCAGCGCCGAAAATGCCGTTGTTGTCCAGCTTGTACCCCGCCAGCATGAGCAGCTGCTTCACCGCAAGGACTCCGTCGGACTTATTGCCTTTCTTGAACCCCGAGCTGTCGAGGACCTTCGGTTTCGGCGGATTTATCTTCGACTGATCTTTGGGGCGGAGGACTCCCGCAAAGTGGCTGTAATTGTGCCGTACTTTGGCGCAGGGGTCGTGTTTGCCTGTCCAGTTCTGGTCGTAGCTGTAGAAATATGACGTGTTTCCCTCGCCCGTTGCAATGGAGATATGTCCCCAGCCGCCCGAGCTAAGAGAGGACTTCCACACGCAGATATCGCCCTTTTGCGGGACGAAGCTGGGCGTGTTTGCAATGCGGGTGAAGTTCTTTTTCAGCCACGCATTGGAGTCGAAATTATCGTAGAAATGATGTGCGTCGAACCAGAAATTTTTGATCCCGCTGCCGAAGACCTCGTCCATGTACGCGACGGCAAGGTCTACACACTGCGCCCCCGCAACGCCGTCGGTGTCGCAGGCTTTGCCTTTGTGGTTCTTGATAAATTCGTCGTATGTAATTGCCATAGTTATTCCTCCGTTTTCAAAATAATGTCCGCTTCTTCTGCGGTTATCCACTTGCCGACTGCATTTTGCACCATTTCCGCCGACCAGAAGCCCTTGTCATAATACTCCTTGACCTTGCTGAATTTTTTACTCATCGCCGACCGCCTCCTCCGCTTCATTATCCGAAAGCTCCACGCCGCACATCATCGCCAGATAATCGATATTAGCCGCATTCCGGGCGTTTTCCTGTGCATTACGGACGTTTTTTGCACGTTCCTTTATCATTTGTTTGGCTATAGGTATATACTTAAACATCTCTGCACCTCCGATTCAGATAATGCAACAAGCCGGGGAGAAGCCGAGAATTGTGTCTGCATGGAGACCGGTCAAAGCTCCAGACGGATCCACACCCCTCACACGATCGGCGTCGTTTGGGAACGGCGACCGCAGATAACAATAGAACGGCGCACCGCTACGAGTATATTTGATTCGGTTCGTATCGCTGCCCGTACCCGCTGACGGCAGGTCGGAATTGTCGGCATAATACGGATAGGGCACACCCTCGTCAATGTTGTTTTCTTTGCCCGCAAAAACCTCCGGGCGGGAAAGCAGAAAAATCAACTCGTCGCTTTCTTCCGAGCCTCCGCCGTCTGTAATTTTATTGCGTGCCGTGACCTTTTTGACGTTCCCGAGGACGGCTAAGAAATCGGCGTCAATGCCATTGAGGAATCCTGCTTCGGTCTTGACCCATGAGGGCTTGCGGGCGAATTTTGTGGTGGCTCTCCAAGAAATATCCCCTTTAGGTGCGTCACTGTTCAGCCGCATTCGTATATCGGATTTGATCCAGTTATTCGAGCCGTAGCAGATACGGTAAACGTTGTTCATATTTGCGCTCTTACCGTCAGCCGTGCCGAGATATGTACCCTCCGAACCCTCGACAACGGGTACTGCTTCAAGGGCGGCTGATGTTGTGTTGTCCACATACGTCGAAATTTTCGTTGCGCTTGCCTGCTGATTAGATCCCCACGGGAACATTATCTGTCCCGCTGCGGGAACGGGTTTTGTGATCGTAAAACTATATGTTTTACCTCCGCCGTGTTCCGTGTCGTAGCCGTCGGGCAGGGTAAAATTATACGTTCCTGCGGGCAATCCCGTCTCGCAGTAACACATTGCTTCGGGACTGTCAAACTGCATATTCTGATACAGTTCGTGAAGCTGCAATGTCAGCGAATGCGTAAACTGCGGATCGCTGGGCGTGTCATGGTCTATGCCGATAACGTCCCACACCAGCCTTTCGGACGTGCCGTCGGACTTGGCTTTTTCGCACACAAGCTGATCTCCTACGGAAAAATATTTTGCGGCTTGTCCTGCACGGACTATCTTCTGAACGTCCGCCCAGCTTTCGACCGCAACGCCGCCCAGAAGATCATGCACAAGACCTACGTCCGACTTCAATTCTGCGATATCGTCGGTATTCCGCCGTATCTGTTCGGCACTTCCGGATATCTCCCGGGACTTTTCCACTGCGATATCCTTTGCGGTTTCGGCTGCTGTTTTGTCGGCTGCGACCCTTTCGGCAGTCTGCGAAATCTCCTGCGCCGCTGCGGATATCTCCTCCGCAACGCTGTCTATTTCGGACTTTGCGGACAAAACAGCCTGTTCGGACTTCTTGGCGATATCCGCACTTTCCTCCGCCGTCAGAGCCGATTGTGCGGCGTTTTGGGCGGATCTGTCTGCACCTGCGTAACTTTCCTCCGCCGACTGTGCAGCCAACTGTGCGGCGTTTCTCGCTGTTTCAGCGGACTTCTGTGCAGACTCGGTGTCAGCTTTGGCGGACTGAGCAACTTCAATACACTCCTGCGCCCTTATCTCCGCCGACAGGACTTTTTCCAGCGCATCTAAAGACTGCTCGTAGGTGGGTATGGGTGCAGGCTCATCGTCCAGCGACTCTTTTATCGCCAGCGTAAATATCTGCGATTTTTTTACAATCGTATACGTTTCGCCCTCCGCAGCATAGGCGAAGATCTGCGCATGGACATTGCATGGCATACGCAGGACAGAACCGTCCACCGTGTACTTTCCGCCTGTGATATCCACATCGTACACGACGCCGTCCGGATATTTCAGCCGCATTTTGTACGCCTGTGCGCTGTCCGTTTCCAACCCCGAAAACGTAATTGTGCGGGCGTTGGTCTCGCCCACGTAGCCGATAACGGTCTCGGAAACGTCGGCGTAATAGCTTTGCTTCAGCTTGATTAGCATGATCAGTCCTCCTTGGATTTCAGAACGTCGATCGCTTTAGTTATCGCTTTTGGTATGGGAACGCCCATAAGTCCGGCATTTTCCACGATAGACAACGCTTCGTTTACCACAAACGCTATGCATACGGCGTCTTTTATGTATGTTGTCCCAAGGGCGAGGTCAAGCCGACAAGCCACAAGCAGGATAAGCAATATCATTCCCTTGCGGCACAGCCCCTTAAATCCCGCACGGCTTTCAAGGGCGCCGCTTTCCGATTTCTTCGATTTCCTGAATACCCCTGCCACAACAAGTCCCGTGATATAGTCGATCATCATAAAAATTATCAGCGTTGTCATTGCAGATGTCCAGCCTCCGAACAATGAGGCTATACCCCCTCCTATTGCGCCTATACAGGCTAGTATTACCGATTTGAATTCTGTCATATGTCCTCCTTTGTTTTCCTAAACCACCTCGTCCTGCGAGGTCTGTACTACGTTCACTTTGATGTCGGAGCCTGCTGCGGTAACAGGTCTTACAACTGCGGCGCCCACCGATTTGGTGGTTATGGTATCGTCGGAAATAGTTACGCTCAGGGTCGTTCCGTCGGTGTAATAGCAGTCGTTTGCCGGGTCGTATTTTATTCTGGGTGCGCTAAGTCCGAACTTGGGAGGCTTACGGATCCCCCGGTATTCATTCAGGATCATCTGCGTTACGCTCCCGCCGGATTTGATCCAGACCTTCCAGAACCGGCTTTCGGGCGGATCGTTGTCAGAACCCATCAGCTCGGAAGATACCCGTCCGTATGACAGCTCGCCGCTGCTCAGCCGGCACAGATATGACAGCACCTCAAGTCCTCCTCCGACAGGCTCCCACATTATCGGTGCAATGGTTTCTTCGCTGTTCTCCGCAAGCATGGCGTAATTCACCCCCTGGGAGAACGAATAGCAAAGCTCCGGGGCTTTTTTCGCTGTTTCCTCTGTAGTATATCCGTAGGTGTGCTTAACGGCGTTTTTACGCCCTCTGAGCCTTGTACCTCTGACTATTTTTATCGGCAGATCATACATTTTCAGTCACCTCGGATATCTCGGAGCGTGTTGTCACCGCAAATGCGTAGTCACGCTCTGCGGCGGAGGAAAATCGCTGCCATGACACCACGTTGCTTGTGATCTCCGAGACCGAAATGACCGAACCGTCTGCGGAAAATGCGGCAATATTCATTCTGCCCAGCACATAGCCGTTGGGGGTCTGATATGTGGTCGAACCATATCTGCAGGTAGTATTTTCGGACATTGACTGCGCACGGCAGACTATCCCGAAGGAGGCGGGTTCTTCCGTAACGGTGAGATTTGCTATGTTTCCCCAGTTGTCCGTACTGCCGCTTTTTCGCCGCCACAGACCCACCGTCCAGCTGAAGCCCTCCGCAGTTTTAGCCATTGAGGACAGCCTTGTCATATAGCTCCATGCTGTGTCGTTAATGTAAAATTCTGCGTCCGTAACTGCGTCCTCGGGCGACGCACGGAGCTTCAATTCCGCAGTGTCGGCGCAGAACAGCCAGCGGTTTCCTCCGACGATAACGGTATTTTTGGGGTTGCCGTACACGGTGGTCGTCCTGCTTGCCGTATCAACGTTGACGATCTCCTGCTCCGCCGTCAGCTCCTGCCCCTCATCTGCCGTCAGCACTGCGGCGTTTTCTATGATGAATGCTGCGCCCGAGCCTAAAGGATCCGCCTCTCCGTTTCGCATGGCTATATACCCGCCGGATGGCGCAGTTCTGTATTCTATCCACACGCTGTCTCCTTCGTACAGCTTTTCACCGCTTTTATTGAGCAATTCCAGACTTGCGTCGCCGGCAAGCCTTACTACCGCCCGCTTGCAGCCCTCGCTTACCGAAACTACCACAGCGGCTTCTCTCTGCGGGATCTGCTTTTCTTTAAATTTCCTGTCGAAAAATCTATCCATGATATCTAAAAGTCTGTTGTTCATTTTCACACACCTATTCCGATATATTTTGATTTGACGGCAGGAATGCTACATTGCAGGCTCTCACCTGCATTCGCTTCGCCGTCAGGTCTAAAGTGAGACTTTTTATCAGATAGTCCGAATCTTTGTATGCTATCACCCTGTCCACGTCAAAGTGCGGGACAAACGGGGAAGTGAAGGTCTCAGCCACACTGTTTGAGGTTGACTGCAAAAGCAGATACTCCGCATACTGCCTGCATTTTTCTTCCGCTGTTTCTCTTGTAGTGTCTCCGACAGATATGTATACGACAGGATCGTCGGGATATCTTTCACCTATTGCCTTGACGTTTATCGGACTTTCGGCATTCCGGTTTTTAGCTGTATAGCTGAAAATTTCGCCGTTTGCATTGTCGGTAGATACCGTTACGGCGTTTATCCCGTCAAGACTTCTTGAAACTGCCGCACCGGCAAATATATTCGGGTCATTTTCCGGAAACCGCCACAAATACCCCTGATGACAATACCAGGACGGAATGTTGTATGTAGCTTTTCTGCGGAATATCAGCCTTCCGTCAGGATCGTAATAGGTGTCGGCTCCGTACATATTTGCAAGCGTAATAATGATCTCGCCGTAATACTGTCCCACACTTAGGGTCATATCGGCATATAGCTTCGCAGTCTCGAAGTAAGGATCTATCTGCGGCTGTATCGGATCGAGAGGCATACCGTTTCCCATATCCCGCATAAGGGTCATGCGGATAATTTCGGCGACATAAATATCTCCTGAACCGATATCGGTGGAAAATTCTTTTGTACATTTTCCCACATTCAGCTCTCCGCTTAAGATCCCGAACTTGTCTGTGCCTTTCAGCGTTACTGTGCCGCCGCTTTCTTCACTGCCTGTGCAGATGAAAACCCCCTGAGGGTGCCAATAAGTGTCTGCACCTTCGATCCCCGCAGCGATCCTGAACTTTCTGTTGTACCAGAAGTATCCGTCTCTTGACGGCGTGTATTTATCATTTTCGTTTATCAGTGACAGCGAGCAGCCACGTCTTACGCCGTTCTGTGCGTTAACGCTAATCGTGCTGCTTGTACTTCCGTCAATGTCTGCGGTTATTTCTCCGACGGCATTTTCCCAGTGATCCAGCGGCTGAAGCTTGTACACTATCCTGCTGTCGGGTTTTCCCACAGCGTCAAGATATGCTTGGTTTATTATGTTGTAGTATTCCATTGCGCTGACCTCTATTCGATTATCGTCATGCCGATGTCGGTCACTTCCGTCCACTCGTAGCTTATTCCGGTAATGCCAAGACTGGCTGCGTCAGCTCCGTATGTACGGGATGGGTTGCCCGTAATAGCAACTACCTTTACATCGCCGTCTCCGTTCTTATACAGGAAAAGTCCCGGCTGCGATATGAAATCAGTCCATGCCCGTATCCGTGCATATCCGCTTGTCAGCATAAGTCCCGTACTGTCTATAGTCTCGAGTACGGCTGTGAACGTTCCCGTATCGAATTTGTTCCCGCCGCTTATGAGCTTCGGTGTCGGGCTGTTTGTCAGATCGTATGTATTACCCAATACTGTGGATATAGCGCCGTTGTCCGTATCACACTCAAATACAAACGCTTTCCCCGCCCCGAAACGCCTTCTGCCAAGAACGTCCGTCTTATCCGTCAGCTTTACAAGACAGCTCCTGCCGTCGGTAAAACGCACAGGCTCTGAACGTGCGCAGTAAACGGCTCCGTCTATGCAGGCGCAGACCGTGTAAATGTATGTCTGATTACTTCCTGCCGTGTAGTCCTGTGCGTAATGCACTCCGCTGTGGGCGTTGGTGATGTTTTTGATAAAAACATCGTTTCCGTTTTCGTCCTCACGGAAAATGCTGAACGTACCCGAAGACGCAGTTTCAAACCGTATCACTGCATATGCCGTCTCATGCTGAACGGCGGTGACGTTTGTTATACCTCCCTCTGATATCTCTTCGGATATATAGCCGGTGTAAAATTCCTTGCTGAAATTGTCCTGTGTGGTAACAATGCATTTGACACGCTTGCCCGCCCTTTTGCAGTCGTTGAACGGGAAAGTATGCTCGAATGTGTACGTAAACTTTTTTCCGGACTTTTCAAGCTCCACCGTGCTTCCCATCAGCGTGAACTGATAGGACTGCATTGCGACTTCCTCCGCCTGAGAGTAGATCCCCGACACTGTCAGTCCCTCTTCTGTTCTTTTCACCGTCAGCTCGCACTCCGGATCGCTTCGGCAGTAGAACACGAACGGCTCACAGTCAATGTAATTGCTTATGAGCTTGTATTCGTCTCCCGCCTTGGGCGCAGAAGAAAGTCCGCTTGCCAGCACTGCTTTTCCGGTATATCTGTTGTAGCTTTCTATCAACACCGTCTCTGTGCCTGTTTTCAGCATACAGCCGCCTATCAGCCGTCCATCGAATCTCTCCGGGTTCCGTATACTTGTAATATCTTTGTCGAGATATGCTTCTGTCGTGCCGGAGCTGTCCTGCTGTATCTTGCCTGCGCCCATATATACGTCGTATTTTCCCTCGCCTGTGTTTAATGGTTTTTCCACGCTTTGGGGGTAGTTCTGGAATATGGTCATCTGCGCTGTGTAATCATGTCCCGCCGTCATCCAGTCGTTGGGTCCGAAGGTTCCCCGCCATATTTCCCCGTTATGCCTTGCCAGCATTTCGCCGCCTTTCGGGTAGTACCAGCCGAACTGTTCTCCCGTTTCGTTGTCACGGTAGACAACAACGACCCAGGAAAGGCTGTCGCAGTTTACCCGAAAGCTCAGCCCTATGTTTTTGTGTACTGCGTCGCCTACGGCGTTCGCAAGAGAGATCTCCGTAGGCGTTCTTAAGCTTGATCTCATATTCAACCTCCTGTCATTCTGTCAAGGTCCAGCTGATTCAGATAATCGTTAAGGCATTTCAAGAAAAGCTCCTTGAACTCAGTTTCCATAAGCCGCTTTACTCTTGCCACAGTTACTTCGTCCACTTTGCCTTGCAGGATAATATCGCCGCCCGTATAATTCACCGTTATGTTGAAGGACTTAGCTGATGTACCGGACTGCACCGCTGCGCTTGATGATGATATGGGTACAGACAGCTTGGACAGGTCGGGGAGCATATTTTTCAGCTTGCCTATATTCAGACTGCCCAGCTGTGCCGAAATACCCGAACCGTCAAACTTGCCAAGCTTAAGCAGCGTCTGCGCAAGGCTGTACCTTGCATCATGAAGATCCTGCTGTGCTTCCGATATTGCGGACGTATTCTTTTCACTGTGAAATCCCGCTGCGGAGGAGTATACGCTTACCTCCTGCTTGTCTGCGTTTTTCAGCTTGTTTTCCGCCTCTGTCACACTGCGGATACGTTCTTCAAGCTCCTTTGCATTGCTCAGATCATCTTCCTGCGCTTCCTTAAGCCCGCTGTACACCTTTTCCGCAAGGTCGTTGTACTCATTCAGGTATTCAGCCTTGCTCTCATAGTACCTGCGGTTTATGTCCGCAAGCCTGTTATAGTAATCCTCTGCGGAGATCTCGCCCATATTGTAAAGATGTTCAGCTTCGGATATCTCGCTTTCAGCCGCCTGTTTCCAGTAGTCGGTGGTATCTGAGGGTGTTCCGTCTGCGTAGCCGTAATTGTCCGAACCCCCGGTTTCCTCCGGCACGCTGTAAATGATATGACCTTCCTTTATGGTTGCGGTTATCCTGCTTGTTTCGTCGTAGTAGCCCTTGGCTCGTCTCCATGCCTGATATGCTTCGTTTTCATCTTCGCTTGTGGCATGACCGCTCCTTGCCACTTCCCAGTATTGCTGCTCTGCAAGCTGCAACGCCTCGAAAGAATCCTGTTTCAGCTTGTCGGCTTTTGCTTTTACAAGCTCCTCGACCGCTTCCTTCTCCAGGATATATCCGTTTCTCGTAAGCTGTATTGCGCCTGCAAGTTCGGGATATTTTTCGATAAGCTCGAGCATTTGAGAGGTAGAGAACGCTGTTCCTTCGCTTACCTGTTTTAACAGATCTATGTATTCCGTCAGAGCAGTGCGGCTGTTCGTCACAGCAGTATTAGCCTTTTCCAGCTTATCTGCCAAGGTCTCTTCCTCTTCCGAAAGAGCAGACGTGCTGGAGGTCAGATCGCTGACGTCATACCCCAGCTCTTCTAAAGCTTCTTCCAGCTCCGGATTTTGTTCTATAAGCCTAGCTATCTGATCGCTGTTGTCTTCTTCCGCTTCCGAAAGCTCTATAACTGTATTCAGTGCTTTCTTTTGCTCTTCGTTGAGATCTTCATACGACTCTGTGGCTTCTTTGATCGGACCCACAAAATTTTCAGATCCCTCAAAGGAAGGTCCGTATACTTCCTCGTCAAAGCTTCCGTAAGAAGTGTATCTTTCAAGCTGTCTGTTCAGATTTTCAATATCAGATTTGAGATCAAAGGCTTTAATGCCCAGATCTTCAACAGCTCTTTTTCGCTTTTCATATTCTGTATTCGCCTTATAAAGTTCATAATAAAGACCCGATGAATTTCTTCCGGGAGCGTCATATCCGGTCTCTCCGGTCGCCTTGCTTGTTCCGACTATTACGCCGTTTGCCTGTTGCAAGGCTGTTTCATCGTTCTTATATTTTTCCTTATTTGCGTCGATCTCGGATTGTATTCTGTCCCGCTCCGCTTTTGCTTTTCGACGGGCTTTTTCTTCTGCCGCCTTTCGTTCAAGGAGCGTGTCCCTCGTATCTTCTGCATCAACGATCTCACCTGCGATCACGTTTGCCCTGTCAGCATAGGCTTCCTGCATAGCCTCCTGCTTTCGCAGTTCTATGATCTTTTCAAGCTCCCCACGCTGTTTTGAAAGGCTGTTGGTCGTAGAGTCATAATTTAAGTTGAGATCCGGTATTTTTGAATTAAGCTCGTCCACAAGTGAGCTTGCCGCTCGCATTTTTGCACTTGTGGTTTCCTGTCCGTCCGCTATTGCATAAAGCTTGTCCACAAGTATATCAAGGCTGTCGTAGTTATTCTCGATCGAGCCTGTCGATTCCTCAAATGTTTTCTTTGAATCCTCAATAGCTTCCGACATTTCCTGTGCTTTGTCAAGCGCATTCTGTGTTTCTTTTGAGAACTCCTCGGTCTGTTCGGTCGCCAGCGCAACGGACGTTTTGTATGCCGCAAAAGCTCCGGTGCCAAGTCCGATCACCGTTGCAATAGCTCCTATACCGTTTACGCTGAAAACAGCTTTAAGTAGCGCCGCCGCTGTTGATGCTTCTACTAGAAGTGCCTTAAGGTCATAGAGTGCTTTAAATACGTGCAATATTCCTGAAACAGCATTGCTTGCAAATTTATCTATGGCAAGTCCTACAAGCAATCCTGCAATAATATCTCCGTGTTCCATTATTTTTTCAAGATACTTGATTATAGTGGGCAGAACTTCGATAAGCGATGTTACCCCGTTTTCGATAAATTCATTCAGCTTATTTCCGAAATCTTCTAGTATTTCGCCCAGCTCTCCACGTCTTACATCACGGGTCAGACCGTTGACAAGCCTTGCGCCCTCCTGCGTGGTTTCCCTGAATGAAGGCGTAAGCTTGTCCGATATGGCTATCTGCAAGCTTTCTGTGGCAGATTTCAATATAATGAGATCTCCCTGGAGATTATCCGTCATAGTGTCTGCCATAGCAGTCGCAGCTCCTGATGAATCTACGATCATAGATCTCAGACCTTGTATCTCACCCTTTGTGGAATCCATGAGATACTTGACATAGGAATAGCCTCTGGTCCCGAATATGCTCGTAAGCATTGAAGCCTGCTCGTCGGGACTTTTTGTTTCAAGTGCCTTACGCAGATCTGTGAAGATGTCAATGAAATCACGCACCTGACCGGAGCTGTCCTTTATGGTTACTCCTATTTCTGCCAGCTTGTCAGCGTTTGTCATTATTTTTGTGAGGGCTGTTCTGAGCGTGTTGCCCTGTGCGGAAATGTCCTCAAATCTGTTTGCCAGCGTTCCGATGATAGCGGACATTGTTTCGGTGGATTGTCCTGCAATGTTGAATGCGGCAGCAGATTTAAGTATGGTCTCTCCCATCTCCTCTACTGTGGTCTTGGACTTTTGAGACGTCCTCGCCATCTGATCTATCAGCTTGTCGGTGTCCTCCGAGCTAAGACCCAGAGCAGATATGGCAGCGACCACCATGTTTGCGGCGTTTCCCAGATCCATAGATCCCGCCTTTGCCAGAGTAAGGACTTTAGGCAGCGTTTCCATGGATTTTTCTGCATTAAATCCTGCCAGCGCAAGGAAGTTAAGCGCTTCGGCTGCGTCAGTCGCCGTGTATGTTGTGGTACGCCCCATTTCTATTGCCGTATCTCTGAGTCTTGTAAAATCGTATGAATCTTTTGTGATATTCAGCGTAGCGGCTACCTTGGACATTACAGCGTCAAATTCCGCCCCCGTTTTTGTAGCGGCAACGGCAAGAGCGGTAAGTGCGGCTTCTCCCGCCGCTATAACCTTAAACGCAGTTGCCGCAGAGTCTCTTAGTTGATTGAAGCCGTTTATAAGCTCATTGCGTATCGCTTCGCCGGTATTCTTTATCTCACGCCTGAAATTTGCGACCTTGTTTTCCGTTGTCTGTATCTCTCTGTTCAGACTGGCGAACTGTTCTTCGTACGTTACTCTGTCGTCATAAGACAATTCATTTACCTTGACCTTGTCCATCTGCTCCTTCATAGACTTTAGCTCGGCAAGCCGTGCATTTACTCTTTCGGACTCGTCAACAAGCAGTTTCAGTTTCTTTGCCATAAGGTCTGTGTTTGTCGGGTCAAGCTTCAGTCCTTTGTTTACTTCCTTTAAGTCAGCATCAAGCTCTTTTACCTCGGTGTCTATTTTTCTGATGGCTTTTCCCATAGCCGTTACATCTGCGGTAAAATATACGCTGATGCCCTTTGATTTTCCAATACTTCTCCAAGTTGCCATTGTTTGCTCCTTTTCAGAAATTATCAAAATCGTCCTGCGTTGCCGGTACGGCTTTTTCTTCGCCGCTCTTCATTTCGCAGTATTCGTTCATGATCTTAAGTGTCATTCCTAGAGAAATTCTGTTAAGCTCTTCAAGCGACAATCCGCACACCAATGCACTGGCTGCAAGATTTTCAGCAGTAAGAGGATCGCCTTGACTGCTTTCCTCAGACAGTTCCGGACATGACTCCTCAAAGAGCTTGCCGGCAAAGCAAAACGCCTTTTCAATGTCAAAGCTCCCCAATCCTTCAAACCACTGTTCGGGAGGAGGGATCGAATTATCGGCAGATCTTGCCATAGACCACAGAAGTCTGCAGCCTGTCTCCAATGCAGCAGGATTTTCTTTTGCCGCACCCATATCCGTAATATAGTCCGTTCCAAACTGTTCTTTATATATTATAAGTGTTCCGGCTGAAGCTCTTAGCCTTACTTTGATACCGCCAATTTCGACTGTTCTTTCCATTTTCGGTTACCTCCTAGTATACTGAATTAAACCAGCCGTTGAATATTTCGGCATTATCACTTTCACTGATACTCTTTTCATATCCTCCGCTTGCCGGATCCCTGTTTAATATTACGTCCATCTTTCTGGTATCTGCTGCCGGGGTCATGGCTATAGTGGATACATCAAAGCTTGGCTTTGAGAAAACGCAGTCTATAAGCTCATGCCTAACCCTTTCTTCTCCGTATTTCGTTTCATATAGCAGAGAAACATGTACAGCAGGGTGAGTTCTTTCAATGAGAACACCGTTTTCATCTTGTGTGTACCCAAGTACATCTTTAAGAAAATAAACGGGCAAGCTTAGTATTTCAAGCTCTGCCCGTTTACCTGTCTCTTCGGCTTTTTCCGTAAAAGACGAAATACTGCCGTCTCTTTTCCTGACAAGCACAGATCTTTCAGACGTTTGTGGAACAAACGACAGTTTTATAGCTCCCGGCAACGGCAGGGGAGGTGAAGCGCCCTCTGCCGTCCTTACGGAATAATGAAAGTTTTTATACCCACAGTTATAATTTCTTTTTGCCATTTTCATACCGCTTGAAGAGCCTTATGCCGTTTCCTGATCGCCTGTTCCGCTTTCTGTGCTGTCGGGATCGATAAAGTCGGAGGGCTTTGGAATAGCCGTAAGCATTTTGTCATATACGCTCCAATCCGCATATGCTTTTCCCCGCAGATCTGCTGTGTCCTTTCTCTTTACGACCTTGATACTGAGCGTGTCATTGTCCACCGAGAGGTTACCGTCCTTTGTGTTATGTACAATATCAGGCTTTTTGGTAATAACGCAGTGCCACAGGCATATCCTTGCTCTATTCTCGTCCCCGTCAAATTCGCAGATTATTGCGAAGTCTTTCATCTTCGTATCGGCGTTCTCAATGCCGTTTTTCATACAAAGAATGTTTTCCTCAAATTCTTTCGGAATGTTCACGATCTGGAGCGTTCCGTCATACCCGTTGTTCTGAGACATAGTCACATAATCGGGATCGTCATCTGCGGCTATACTCTGAGAAGCAAACTGATTGGCAAGATTAAGCGACTGCGCTCCCGGTACAGCAAATATTTCTCCGTATTCATATCCCGTGCCGTCTGTCTTAGTATTATCAATATTTTCGATGGCAGCCATCATTACGTTTTTCAGTCCGAATTTTACTTTGTTTACCTTTGCTTTCATGTATTATTCCTCCTGTCTAAATTTCATAAATTACTTGAAACAGTCCAAGCTCCCTGTTCCATATTTTATCCTTGTTCCAGAATATATCATTTTTATCAAAAAGATCTTCCAACTTCTTTTCCGAATGATAATCCCGCTTCCTTACATAAAGTTCAACGGTGTATCTGTTCTCGGACGCATAAACCCTGTTATCTGCGCAAATGTTGTCTATCCCTCTGAAAAGATATACCGCAAACGGTGGCTCGGGGACTCTCTCATGTCCCGTCCAATCTGTTTCTGCTGTCGGGAATTTTGTGGATAACAGCAGATACAATTTCTCCGGCGTCATAAAACCCGCTCCTTTACCAAAGATCTTTTCCGTCAAGAAATTCAAGACTGCTTAACTCCAGAAACCATTCGTCAAGCTCCTTTTCTCCGTTTTTTCTGATATGGGGTTGTGCCTTCGTCCTGCTTCCGTCAGGCAGCAGATGTCCGTCCTCCAGCAGCCACGTCAGATACGGACGGCGATACTGATGCACCTCACACTGTATAGAAAAAGGATTTTCGTAGGTCGATACCCTCCAGCCGTTTTTGTATACTCTGTGCGTCTTGCCGTCGTCAGCAGTGTTTACCGGGCTGTCCCGCTTTATGTTTTCCTTGCAGTTTCTGGCGTGAGCTTTTGTTATTTTTTTTACGCCTTTTAAGATATTTTTGCATTGAGTCTCAAAATATTCTTCCAGCTGTTTATAAACCCCGGGACCTGTATTATCAGCCATTTTCGGCACTTCCCTCCGTAATCGTCATGTTTCCGTCCTTGCATATCGCCGTGATGGTAATGATATTATTTTTGTATCTGACATTATCCACAGAAAGTATGTTGTACTCTCTGCCATTCCAGATACAACGGTAAAGAGTCGTGTTCAGATCTTTCAGCTTTTTGGTATACCTTACGCTGAATTTTATTTTGTTTTCAAGCAACGTCTGTCTGGCACCGTAGAACTCTGATCCTTCATATCCGCTGGAAGTGGACGAGTTGTCATGTCTTGAATACACTTCCGAACCTGACGGAACACTGGCGCATGCCCTGCACCTGTATACTTCCGTCCATGTCTCGACAGGGTTCCCCCTTTCGTCTTTTTGAGATTCAAGTTTCTGAATGATTATATTTTCCTTCATTGATGCAATGTTCATCAGAACACCTGCTTCCTTATATCGGACATCAGACTCCTTAGAGTCTTTTTAAGTCCGTCGTGATCGGCTTCCTCTCTGTGTTCAAAGAGATATGCCAAGGCATACAGCACCGGCGTTTTAACGTAATCTCCTAACATAAAAAATTCATCGTCCGCCATTCTTGCTACGTCTATACATATCTTTTCAGCAGTATCTATAAGTATCATTATGATGCTGTCATCGTCATCGCTGTCCACTCTCAGATATGCTTTGGCTTCCTCCATGGTGATGATCTGCATATAACCACCTCGCAACGCCCCTTATTCTGAGGCTGCTGCCGGATATCCGACAACAGCCTTTACCGGGTTTATATATTTATTCTGATTTCGTCTTAATGATCTTTACTGCCTCTGGAAGTACAAGCTTGCCGTCAACTCTCTCTTTGGCAATGTAGCCTACCATTCCATTTCCGGCAAACAGCTCCTTAAGCTCTGCAAGAGAACGTGTGCCTCTGTCACCGATATTGTAGTAGCTCATATCGCCAAAAGCGATTGAACCCTCCGGTGCGTAGCTGGAGGTGTAAAGTCTGTAACCAAGTAGCTTGTCAGGCTCGTCTTCCTTGTATGACGGCTGCCAGATATACGCACCGTTGTTGTCCTTAAGCTTTCTGAGGGTGGCTACCGTTTTATCGTTGAGGATAAATACGGCATTTTTACGGTAGGCTCTTTTAAGGGAGTAAACAAGATCTATAACATTGTCAGACTTGATAGCTGCGGTAAGTTCTTCGGTTATTTCGCCTCCTGCCGTGGGATCAAAAATTCCCGCAGGCTTTCCGTTGCCGTCTCCTGTGAGGAAAGCTTCCTCCTCAGCGTTGGCAATTGCAGATGTAAATTTTCTGGTTATGTAGCCGTTAAGATCAAACCCGCTGTCATAAAGCAGTTCCTCAGTTACCTTGATGGCAACATACAGCTTGTGGGCGTCGAGGATCATCTGCTTGAATTTGCCCTCACCGAAACTGAGGGCTTCTCCCTCATCTATCCACGCCGCCGCAGGCATTGAAGCGGCAATATTTATCTTGCGTTCGCCTACCGTGGTAATAATTGTGGCAAGAGGTCGCATAAAGTTTTCTTCTTCAAGCCCTTCAATGATCCTGTTGTCCATTTCCTCCGGCACGAGATATCCGCCGTCTGCGTCTACGCCCTCCTGAAGAACATTGCTCACATTACGGAAGTTGGAACGAAGTGCCGACATCATCGCCTCTTTATATTCGGCTGAGGCTCTTCCGCTTTTTTCACTGCCGGGGTTTCCTGCTCCCGGATTGCCGAGGATCGGATCAGACGTAGGCTTTCTCATTTCGTTCTCAAAATCAGCAAGCTTTCTCATTCTGTCGATCTCCTTTCCGAGATCCGTAATGTCTTTTTCCATCTTGTCATACGTCTGGCTGTCCTCTGCGCTCAGCGTTCCTTTTTCGGTAAGGTGGCTGTCGAGAAAATCCTTTGCAGCCTGCCACGCCTTTACTCTCTTGTCAATAAGTTCCTGAATAGTCATAGTTATTCCGCCTTTCTTTTTATTACAGTTCTTTCAGTTTGTTAAGACGCTCATAAAAAGCGTCTGCCGGTTCTTCATTTTTTGATTTTGTTGCGGGTATTCCGCTCTTTGCCATGATCTTTTCCTTCAGACAATTTGTCACTGCCGCTTGTGAGTATGCCATTGATTCTGCTGACTGCGGAGGATCCTCTCTGCGCTGAGTTATCTCGTCCGCAAATCCCAGCTCTATCGCCTTGTATGCATTCATCCACGTTTCTTCGTCCATAAGCTTGGCAAGCTTCTTCCTGTCAAGCCCCGTTTTAAGCTCATAAGCGTTCATTATGGACTCCTTCACCTGGTCGAGCATATCAATTGTCTTTCGCATTTCCTGCGTGTCGCCCCAGGCAATGGTGGACGGATTGTGTATCATAAACATTGATACAGGCGATATGCACACCTTATCCGCAGCCATAGCGACAACAGTCGCCGCCGAAGCTGCCAGACCGTCTATCTTTGCTGTAACACTGTGAGGAAATTCCCTCAGCATATTGTAGATCTGCGCTGCGGCTATGCAGTCGCCTCCGGGAGAATTTATCCATATTGTAATATCTCCGTTGCACTGAGCCAGTTCCTCCTTGAAGATTTGCGGGCTTATTTCATCATCATACCAGCTTTCCTCTGCAATAGTCCCGTCGAAATACAAAATGTTTTCTTCCTTCGTGCCTTCCTCGCTGTTCGTGACCCGGTTTTCCCATCTCCAGAATTTTTTCATTTACTCACCTCCTTGCGTCGTGCCGCTGTTTCCGGCAAAAATACCTGCATCTTTTATCTTCGTCATGTTTCCGTTTATGAGATACAGATCTCCGCCCTCTTCCTCGGGTATAAGTTCCATATTTTCATAGTTCCGTATGTCGTTTGCACTGTACCAGCCGTTCTGCCTTCCGAGAGCGTATCCCTGCATTCTGCTAGCGTAGTCTCCTCTCAAAAGACCGTCAACATTGAACTTGGCGTAGTAGTTTTTCTTTTCATCTCCTGTCAGCAGTTTGCGCTTTATCTCCTGTTCCCATCTCACCAGCCAGGGATCCAGCGTGTATTTTACAAATTCAAGCGACTGCTGCTCAATGTTTGCATAGGTAGTCCATTCCAGGTCACCTATCATGTGTCCGGGTACTCTGTATATCCTTGCTATCTCTCCGGTCTGGAACTTTCTTGTTTCAAGAAACTGTACCTGTTCCGGGGTTATTGATATAGGCTTGTAGGTCATACCTTCTTCAAGAACTGCCACTTTGCTGGAGTTTGCCGAACCTCTGTACAGCGCATTCCAGCTTTCTCTTAGCTTGTCAGGGTTTTTCAGCGTTCCTGGGTGTTCCAGTACGCCGCTGGGTGCTGCTGCATTTGTGAAAAACTTTGAACCGTACTCCTCACAGGCAATGGCAGTTCCTACGGCATTTTTAGCCATAGCAAGCGGAGAATATCCCACAAGCCCGTCAAATCCCATTGCCGGTAAATGAAATACCTGGTCTGCGGGAAGAGTGACAGTTTTTCCGCCGCCTTTACCTGACTCAATGTTGGAAGTAGTGTACTGATATTCTATAAGTCCTTTGTCGTTACGGCTTACCGTTATTCTGTCCGCCATTAATGGGTACAACGCCGTTACCTCATTCTTTCCGTTTCGGATTATTTGAGCGTAAGCATTTCCCCAGACAAGCAAATGTGTCATCATAACTTCTCTGAAAACAAAAGAACTCATTTCGGGGTTTGGCTCGTCATGCAGAAGAAAGTACAAAGGGTGTTCTGTCGCTTTAAGCCGCTTGCCCTTTTCATCGGTATTTATGTAAAGGTGGAGGGGGAGCTGCGCTACCGACTCTGAAAGCACCTTGATACAAGCGTATACAGCTGTAAGCTGCATTGCTGTTTTTTCTGATACCCGCTTATTTGAGGTGCTTGCTCCGAAGAACGGTCTGAATCTGCTTCCTTCCGTTTCGTCTTTGGGTCTGTCTCTCGACCGAAATGCAAACTGCTTTAGTTTTTCTGCTATTGTCGCCATCATGGCTTATCCTTCCTTTCACTTTTTTATCGCTGCCGTTTATTACATTATCAGCAGCCCTCTGTCATCATATATGGATACGCTTCCGTTTCCACATCGAATAGCCCTGTCAAGCGCCATAACCGTGGCAACGGCTCCGTCGATCTTTTCGGTGGATTTTTCTTTGTCCATTTTTATATTTCCTGCCGGGTCTCTTCTTACAAAAACGTTGTCCATCATCCAGCGAAGCACAGGATGTCCCCCATGAGCTATCTTCTGATCTAGCGTAAGGTTCATCAGCTCCTTGGTAGGCGGGGACATATCTTTGAAGCCCTGACCGAAGGGTACGACCTTGAAACCAATATCTTCAAGATTCTGCGCCATCTGCACAGCTCCCCAGCGATCAAATGCGATTTCCCTGATGTTATATATTTTCCCCAGCTCTTCAATAAACTCCTCAATGTACCCATAATGGATAACGTTTCCCTCTGTCGTTTCAAGAAATCCCTGCTTGTGCCATTCGTCATAGGGAACATGGTCTCTTCTTACTCTCAGATCCATGCATTCTTCCGGTATCCACATAAAAGGCAGTATCTGATATTTGTCATCTTCATCAAGGGGAGGGAAAACAAGTACAAATGCGGTTATATCCGTAGTCTGCGAAAGATCCAGACCTCCATAACAAACACGTCCTTTCAGAGCTTCCAGATCAAGAGGGAAGGCGCAGGAGTCCCATTTGTCCATAGGCATCCAGCGCACCGCCTGTTTTACCCATTGATTGAGTCTCAGCTGTCTGAAAGCGTTTTCTTCCGACGGTGTTTCTTTTGCCGAGTTGCAGGCGTCCTGAACCTTATCGATACTGACGGTTATCCCCAATGACGGATTTGCCTTAGCCCAGACCTCAGGGTCTGTCCAATCGTCATCCTCGTTTGCACCGTATATTACAGGATAAAATGTCGGATCTTTTTTTCTTCCTTCAAGAATATCCTTGGCTTTTTGATGTACTTCGTAGCATATACTGTTCGTGTCAGTTCCCGCTGTTGTTATGAGAAAATACAGCGGCTGGGTTCTTGCGTCGCCTGAACCCTTTGTCATAACGTCATAAAGCTTTCGGTTGGGCTGAGTGTGCAGCTCGTCAAATATGACTCCGTGAACGTTAAAACCGTGCTTTGAATAGGCTTCCGCCGAAAGAACCTGATAAAAGCTGTTTGTCGGAAGGAATATGATCCTCTTCTGAGAGTCAAGTATCTTTGTACGTCTTGCGAGGGCAGGACACATTCTCACCATATCGGCGGCAACCTCAAAAACTATTGAAGCTTGCTGTCTGTCAGCAGCGCAGCCGTAGACCTCGGCTCTTTGTTCACAGTCACCGCAGGTGAGCAGCAAAGAAATAGCTGCGGCGATCTCGCTCTTGCCTTGTTTCTTTGGAATCTCGATATATGCAAAGTTGAATTGTCTGTACCCGTTTTTCTTTACTATTCCGAAAAGGTCTCTTATGATTTGCTCCTGCCAGTCGATAAGTTCAAATTTTTTCCCCGCCCAGATACCTTTGGTGTGGCACAGGTTCTCAATAAAGGCAACGGCATAGTCTGCATAAGCCTTGTTGTATACTGAGGTTTTTGCCTTAAATCTGGTAGGCTTATAATTTTTCAGCTTTCTCATTCCCGCTTTTTTGGCAGGCATCTTCTTTTCCCTCCCGGCTTTGCCTCCGCCGCATGGATCATGTGAGCATAAATAAAGCGCCTCCTGCGAAGCGCTAACGGTTTAGTTTGTTTTTCTGCATTATCTCATTTCTCAGAATGCTGTATGCTGCTGAAACATATCCATGTTCCGCCGCACTCTTTGCCTGTATATATGCGACAAACGAAATCACGGGTTTGTATTTTTCAAGCATTAAAAGAAATTCCTTTTCTGAGTACATTTCATTTTCCTCCCACGTATAGAATCGGTTGCCGATGTTCATGCTTATAGTCAGTTTAAGAATATCTGTACTTTCACATAATGCAGATCAGTAATAGTTTTATTTAGGACGTCCCTTTATCAGAAGCATTTCCATAGTATCTGTCTGAGTGACAAACCCGCTGACATTCTCGCTGCTGTTTTCTTTTACAACTTGATAAATTTGAAACCAGAGCTGATTTGCTTGTTTCATATAAGTTAGACTCATATCGACATAAGGGGATTTTATTGCTGCCCCTGTCGTAGGGTGTTTAGCCAGAAATCCCGTTTCCGAAATAAACTCTTCACAAGCTATCCATCTGGCAACGCAAATAGCATATTGTTCGATCATTTGACGGCTTACAAGATTTTCACAGCCGAATGATTGAAGCCAGTTATATGTTTCCAAATAAACTTCCTTTGCCCGGAACTGTTTGCCGCTTGCTTGCTTTGTTCGTAAATAGTTCTTTACAGACGGCATATCTGTACCTTTCATATCCGCAGGTACCGGCAAGGCGACAGCATTTTTTCCGTCAAGCAGCTTGCTGTCCAGTTTTTTCGATTTTCTACCCGAATTTACTCGTGTACCGCCCCTCTGAGTGCCGTCTTTAGCCATAAAATCTCACTCTCCCTACATCTAATATTTTAAAAATAATACCTAAAGGTTAATACCCCCCTTGAAAACCGATTTTTTTGTGTGATAGTGCGCAACCGTTGTCAGGGGGGCGGCTCTGTCTTTTCGAATACCCCCTACCCCATACCCTAACCCCCAAGGACGGGCGTACGTGCGTGTATATCAAGATATAATACAATTCCGCACACGTGCGCCTGTGTATGTGCGTGCGGTATTGTATTATATCTTGATATATTTTGTTTTTCGGTTGATCTGAATAATATCCGGTCGGCATAGCAAAACCCCGCCGAGCTGCAGATCGTTTCAGGTCTGCAACCCTTGCGGGGCTGAAAGTATGTGTTTTTGTACTGGCGTTTATGCCTGATCTGCACCGGGACCCGGCGGATCGTTGTTGTCGGGGACGTATTCCAGCAGATCGCCCGGCTGACAGTTCAGGAGTGAGCAGAGCCGTGACAACGCCGTTATTCCTACGGGCTGATTTTTTCGGATTTTTTGCAATTCAGATTGACCTAGCAGCCTGTTTTTGCGGATGTTGTTCGTGTTGTATCCTGCATTTTTCAGTTTTTGCATAATGTCGCATTTGTACCGTAGCATTTAATACACCACCTATGTTTTTATATTATATATATTATAACACAGAATGGCTGCACGTTCAATCGTGCAATATTCACAAACTTTGCACGAATTTTTGTGCAAAGTTCCAAAATTGAAAAGAAAGTATTGACATTGCACGAATTATCGTGTACAATGCAGACATACCAAACAACACGGCACACGCCGAACACAAACCGCCCAACAGGGCAAGGAGGATTTTATGAACACAAGAATTAATTTTAGGTACACGGATAATTACGACGAAGCTATCCCGAACAACAATTTCCCTGAGGAGCTGGACAGCATCATAACGGACGGCGTTTACAGTTTTGAAGATTGGCTGATGGATCACGACGTTAAATTTAAAGAAGACAGCGACTGCAAGGGTTTTTACTGGGTCACTGAGGACGGCAAAAGAACCGGCGAGGCGTATTTCATTCACAGTGAAGAACCCACCGACGAGGATCTGCGAGGATAAAAAAGGCGGTCAACCCTCTTCTCCCTTCGGGGTGCAAAGCAAAACAAAATATTTCGGTTTTGACGGGTTTATCCATAAAACCCGATCCCATAAAATTTTAAAAATCAGGAGGAAAACACCATGAAAAACGCAACAAATTCAGACTACATAGGAAGGATCCAGACGATCACCATCGCCGACAAGACCCGCAAGAGCAGCGAGACGGCTAAAAAGTCCAAGCCTGACATTTACGAAACGATCACCGCAAAGATCACAGAGCAGTTGAGCGCCGGCATTATTCCATGGGAAAAACCCTGGAGCGGGGACCCGGCAGCGGCACGGAACTATTTCAGCGGCAAGCCGTACAGTTTTATCAATCAAATGATCCTCAACCGCTCCGGCTGCTATGCCACTTTCAAACAGTGGACAGAATCGGGCGCCAAGATCCGCAAGGGTGCAAAAGCTGATTATATCTATTTCTACAAAACCCAGAAAAAAGAGACTGACGAGCTGGACGAGAACGGCGAAAAGATCGTCATCGGCTACCCCGTTCTAAGACGTTTCGCCGTATTCCACGAAAGCGACGTTGAAGGCGTGACCGCAAAGCCTGCACCGATCCCCCCGGCAAGATCTGTATCTGCTGAAAAGATCATAGCCGACTATGTAAAAAAATCCGGTATAATGTTCTTCTCCGGCATTTCCGAAAAGGCATATTACAGCCCGATCGTTGACGCCGTAAAAATCCCCGACATAAGCCAATACAAAACAGCGGAAGCATATTATTCCACGGCATTTCACGAACTGACGCATTCGACCGGACACAAAACACGCCTTGACCGTGAGGGCGTTAATGCCGCCTCGTATCATCCTTTCGGCTCAGAAGTTTACAGCCGTGAGGAGCTTATAGCCGAAATGGGAGCCGCTTTTCTGTGTAGCGCTTCCGGTATGGAAACCGCATCGACGCTGAAAAATTCAGCCGCCTATATTCAGTCGTGGCTCAGGGCGTTAAAAAACGATAAGCACATGATCGTGTACGCTGCCAGCCGTGCGCAAAAAGCCGCCGAATATATCCTGAATATGCTGGATCCCGAAACCCCGGACCCGTCCGACGATAAGCCGGACGGATTGCCGGAAAGCTCCGGACCCGTTACAACCGCCGAAACTCCGGCAACTGTAACCGATTCGGAACCCTCTGAAAGAATTTCCGATAAAATTTCAGATATTCCGACAGTCAAAAAAACTTTCCCGAAAGCCCTAAAAATCAAGAACGGTTCAAGACAGATCGAGCTTTGTTTGCCTGAATTTTTTCCGACAACTATAAAAAATCTGAAAATTTTAGCTACCGATATAAAAAACGGCTGCACCCCTGAAGACGTCAAAAATCTGATCGACTATCTGAACGATTCAGCAGATCAGAACGAAAAATCAGCAGAGCTGCTGCGGGAAAATGCTGAAAAATACGATAAAGTTGTAAATTCAATAGAAAAATTCCGCAAGACCCGCCCCGATGCCAGATTGACCCCGGAACAGGATAAAATGCTTCACGAGCTGAAAGAGGACGAGCACAAGTTTAATTACCATACAAGAGAAGCAAGAAGTTTCCGTAAAAATGCCGAATGGCTTGTAAAGCTTCTGCAGCCGACAGAAAAAATTGATAACGCCCAGCCGTCAACCCCCGCAGAAGATCCAAAAACTGACGTTACCCCGCTTACCTTGAAAAATTCAGTAGTAGTTTTTTCCGGAAGCCTTAAAAGATCCAGAGAGACCGCTAAAAAAGCCGTTAAAGCAGCCGGCGGAAAGGTCACTGAAAAAGTTTCCAGAAAAACAGATATTCTCGTTCTGGGAAGCTATGAGGATTTCAATGCACCTAAAGGGGAGAAATCCGAAAAGCTCTTAAAAGCCGAAAAACTTATCGCTGACGGTTATAATATAACCATTATCAACGAACAGCAATTTATTGATCTGCTCAGATCCTAAAATCCGCAACAAAAAAGCATAATGGGCTACAAAAAAACGGCGGTGGTAAACCGTCGTTTTTATTGGCTCTTGTTTTTAGTCCTTCCCCAGCGGTTATTTTCTTTTACTGTCCGCTTGCTGTGACAGATCTTGCATAACGCCCGCAGATTTGAAAAATCATTCGTTCCGCCCTCTGCCAGCGGCTTGATGTGGTGGACTTCTTCTGATTTTCTCACCGGAGTGATACCGTACTCTAAACAGTCCTGACAAAGAGGGTGTATAGCAATAAATCTCGATCTTATCTTCCGCCATTCCTTGCCGTATCTTTCCGACGACTTGTAAGGGCGCCCGTATTTCTCGTAATCCTGACCGACTTTTTTTGCGTGCTTTTCGCAAAATCTTCCGTCCACTAATTCAGGACAACCTGGAAAGCTGCAAGGGCGCTTTGGCTTTCTTGGCATATCCGACCGACTCCCTTCAAAAAAATTACCGTAAAAAAAGCAGCCTGAAATATTAGCTGCTTTTCAGTATGTAATAAAAAACAGTCATCTGACACGCTAAAAATCTGCAAAAAATCTGAAATGATCTGCTGTGACATCGGCAGAGCTGTTAATGTCTTTTTGCAAACTTCTGTATTATAATAATATCATACTTTTCAGATTATTTCAAGTGAAATCGAGTACAATTCAGTGCAATTGAGTAAAATTCAGTGAAATTTTTATAGCCCCAGCTTTGTACAGCCCTCGTCAAAAAGTCTCCTGACCGTTGTGTAATTGCGAAAAACTACTTTCTGACTTATAGTCTTGAGCTTTTCTCCGTCAATAAATCTTGCTTTAAGGATCCGTCTTGTATCTACAGCAACAGCCCCATCACCGCTGATTCGTTCATCGATCTCCGTAGCGACTTCAAAGATAAGCTGTTGGCGCTCTTTTTTGAGCATATCAATGTCCTTGCCGCCGTCAGAATATTTTATCATCTTGTTTTCCGTAGAATTTTCATCTGTATGCGCTGAACTTTCTCCCGTGCAGCTACTTGCTTCTAAAAATCTCCTTCTGTCCTCCTCAATCTCGGCGATCCTTTTAGGGATTTGTTTTAATCTTTCGATCTTCTCACTCAGGGTCATATGCTACCTCCTTAACGTCTGAAAAAACGGACACGTCCTACGACATTCTCTCTCCAGCTTGTCATCTTCAGGCTCTCCCCAGAATGTCATATATATACCCGATCTGTCACAGTGATATGACACTATCTCCTCGTCAGCGTTTTCAGATGCCTTACTTTTCTTAAACTCTTCAAAACAAACCGCAAATTCTTCATTGCTCATATCTGTCACCTCACTTCAAAAAATTAAAAGGTTACTGTAATATTTAAAACAGCCGCCGCCAGCCAATAAACAGCCATTTTATAATTCTTGTGATAAACATGAATAAAAGCCGCCAGAATATCAAGAACTATCAGGATCAGCGGAAAAATATGTTCAGGCTTGATTTTCGTTGTTATCACCTCCTTTTCAGATCTAGCACGGTATCTTTTCGATAAAGCATAATTGTTATGTAAAATTCACCGTTATTATCATTCCAAAAAGGCTTGCATTCCGCACAGAAAAAATCCGGATAATAGTTTTCTACCATTCGCCGGTTCTCACTGTCCTCTGCAATTTCTCTGACTTTCTTCTTGCTGAACCTGTAATCGTTTGTCTTAGGTTCCGGTTCAACGCAGTTTCGGGAACGCTGGTATCTCTTGGCATACTTGCCGTCTATATTCCCGTTTTCATCTAACTTCTGCTTGCAGAAATATTTAGCAATGCCCTGTACACCTGTTTCGTCAAACATCAGCGGTAAAACAGCGTCAACATATCCTTTTCCCCATATTTTCTGTATCTCTTTCAGACTCAGACCGCCTGTCAGGATAAGATGGAAATGAATACGTCCGCCTCTTGTTCCTGCTTCTATGGAATAAATATACTTTGTTGGTGAAAGTCCCTGCTTTTCTCTTACCCTGTTCAGTCTGCGGAAAAAATTCTGAATATCTCTTTTCGCTCTTTCAAGACTGTCGGGATAGAATTTATCTGAATATGTAAGCTCTAGCTTGTAATCGTCACTGGTGAAGTTATTGGCGATCAGTCTTGCCAGCCTCCGCTCAGCATGCTTCTGATTTAGTTTTACTTGAACTTCCTTAGAAGGCTTCCTGACTGTCTTTCTTCTACCCGCTCTCGGAAATTCATAAACAGGATATAAATTCACTTCCATATAGTTACTATAAGAGAATTTCTGTTCTCTATATCGTTTCCTGCTGTATGTCCTCATAGCTGGTCCTTCTTTCTGGTTGATTTGTTAATACCCATTACAAGCCCGCTTCCCGCAGACAGTCTGCGGGAAAATTCAAACATCTGTTTTATACTATATATAATATATACAGATTTGTGCTGATTGTTTTACTTCAAAAAAATTGCCTAATCAGAATCAAAACTTTGCTGCTCAAATTTCTGATCGTAGTTACATTCTTTTTTTATGGAATTAGTGATAACCATAAGAGATTTGCATAAATCCTCGGAAGAAATATTTGTTGGGATAATTAATCCAAGAAGCAGAAATCCCGCTTTCACTGCAATAATGCTAGTATTGTCAGTTTCGCTGTGCCTTTCGTAAAGATCGTACTCCATACCGTCAAAGGGTTTTAAAAATTTGCAGTCCACAAAAACTGTGCCGCAGGAAAATTCAAGCGGCTCATAAATACCGCCCATATACATAATGCATATTTTGCTTCTTTCGATCATCTGATCAGTATATCCGTTACTGAAACCCCCTGTAATAATCTTTTCCAAGTCGGGTTTAAATTCTATGTAATAATCACTCATTTTCCCCTCGGGAATACCCATCATTGACAATAGCTGTTCGGGGCTTACAAACGGAAGGCAGCTTATATTGTAAGCAGCTTGTCCGTCAGTTACATATTGCTCCTCTGTACCTATCCTGCATATTCCGAGAGACTTCTTTTTCTTCATAACAGATAATATTGCCGGTATTTTCATTACATTATCCCCTTTCTACGGTTTCTTTGCGTTTGACTTTAAGTTTATATTTTTAAATCGTCCGGACAAATATGCAAGTAAAACGTCACGTGCTTCTTCAAATCCATTACAAACGCATGCCGCATAATTCTGTGACTGTAAATAAGCAATCCATATTTTCTGACGGTCACTTAATCTGCCGCCTGATTCCCGCTTCATTTCAATATACAGTCCGTGGAATTCTCCCACAGGGTAGGGGAGACAAATATCCGGCACTCCCGGCTTTACACCTTCTGCTTTTAGTTTTGCCGCAGTAGTCTTGTTACGGTATCCTCCATTAGGTATTGCATGAAGAAAATCAAGCACCGACATTTTTTCTCCAAAAACAACTACTTGTGTTATTCGTCTGTCATGAGTTGCAAAATCAGTCCAGCAGAAAAGAGCTGCCTGCTCTGCATGTTCAGGAACTTTACCGTTCATCAGCGTGCCTCCTTTCAAATTGATATTCAGCCGACTTCGTTCTGCAAGCCTTACAGCGGACGTAATATCCGCCGTTTGACTTAGGTTCTGTCGGCTTTCCGCAGTCATAACATCTGTGTAGTTCTTTGTATCTGTCATATTTGTCGTATGTCCCGGACATTAACGTTCACCTCTCAGTATCGCCCTCAGTAGTTCTATGATAGTCATATCGTCGGATTTTTCAGGCATTGTTGTCACCTCTGAGCAGCTCGGGGTTGTCGTGGATATTGCCGATGACTGTATTCACAACATCTGCAATCAGAAACGGCATATCTTTGGGATTACATGATTTCATAAATGCGCCATTTTCAAACACAACATACCCTCTATTTCCACTAGTCGTTTCAATAATATCCCCCTCAAAAATCTTCACGCCGTTCTGGTCGGTCAATCCTGTATACTGACCGACGGTCGAGGGGATAACGAGATACGGAAATGTATACCCCTGTCTGAATATTGCGACTGAATTTTTAAAATGCCTTAAATCTCCGTAAGCCCAGCCGTTACCGATTTTTCCTCTGAACAAAATTTCTCTATCCTCCATTGTTTTCACGCTCCATTTTAAATTTTAATTTGATACTCTTCGCAAAATTCCCTTGCACAGCAATGTTTGCATTTGTCAGGGTCAACATATTCGCAATAGAATCCAAAATCCCTGACTAAAATCAAGCGGTCAGCGGGATCGTTCCAATCCATTTCGGTTTTGCCGTTTTTGTAACAATGATCAGCTTGTGGCAATCTGTGAACCTCGATGTCGCAATAATCCGCATCTTCGCAAACGTCAGTTGTTAACGCAATAGACTTAGCTTTGCCGCGCGTTTCGGAAAAAACAACTGTTTTACCGAATTCATCTTTTACGCCTGCAATCCATGCTTTCATTTTTCTTCACTCCTCTGCAAATATTTAGGTTCGCATTTCAATGCTTCGGATTTACTCAAAAACACCTTATCCGGCACATCAAGAGCTATCCACACAGCACAGGGAGCTACTCCATTGATTTCTCCTATTCTTCTGTCTGCAAGTTCCTCGTCTGTCATAGATCTGATCTTATCAGCAATTTTTTCATATCCTCCAACGCCGATTTCAGCAGTTCACGGAGCTTGGCGTTTTCAGATTTCAGTTTCTTGATCTCCTCCGGCGTAAACCCAGTGTCCTCATAAGCAGAAAACTGTGCGTTATTTTCCGCCGCCTGAGATCCGCAGTAGTACATAATTGCGACAGGGCAATCGCAGCAGTCAAATAACCCGTCCTCTGCCACAAAATCAGCGGTTATATTTTTACAGCCGTGTTCCCGACAGCACCTCGCTGTGTATTCGTGCAGCTTTATGTTTTCTTCTCCGCACGCATATTTCAGGACTGCCCAGCCGTCTTTATCTGCCGTGCAGTAATTCATTAGCGTTTCGATATTGTTCTTAGGGTTGTCCGTTGTTAATCTTTTCATTTTTCATTCCTCCGATCTGAATTTTTCGGCTATACGCCGGATAACCGTCACTGTAACCCCGTTGCCCGCCTGTTTGTACAGCTGACTGTCTGACATTTTCTGATGTCCGAACGCCCAGCGCATAAGGCGGACGGGGTTGCTTTTATGCCGCTGGTAGGCGTTATTGAATTTATGCGCCAAGTCCTTGTCCAGGAAAAACGCGCGGAAGAAATATTCGTCCTCCCAGCCCTGTAATCTCCAGCATTCAAGGGGCGTGAGCTTGCGGATAAAATATTTTTCACCACTGTAAATTATAACCCCGTGTCTGTCCTGCGCCGTAAGAGTAAACATCGGATCGTTATTATTTTTGAAACGCCGTCCGTTCTGCCGTTTGTTTATGCGGTCAGGTGTAATACATGGTATTGCGGTTTTTATCATTACTCCGCCGACAGGACTGCTGTTACCTCTGCCTCTGGAAGGTCCGGCTGCTGTCAAAGTCGGTGCTAATTCACACGGTTTTATTTTTTTCTGCGTCATAGAAATAGGTATTGCTATCTTAGGTTCAAGCCCTCCGCCGCCCATACAGTTCAGACAGGGTGCAATTCCGCTTGTGTCGTACACTCTGCCCTGATTGGGATTTGACCTTGTTTTTGTAGGGCTGACGTTGCATATCTGCTTAATAAATGTTCCAGTCCAGTTGGACTGACCTTTTGCAGTTAATGTCATTACTTTATCTCCGTGTATTTTCCCAGCCGTTTCGGGTCTGTTATGAATTTCAACGCTTTCTCCGACAGGAAATACTTTTCGTCCGTGTTTGCTTCTAATACGTCCGACAATAAACACTCTTTCCCTGTTCTGAGGGACGACTTCGGCAGAGTTGATAAGCTGCCATTCGACATCGTACCCGATCTCGTCCAGCTCAACGAGAATGCGGGCGAAGTCAAACCCTCCGTTAACGCTAAGTAGATTTTTAACGTTCTCAAATAACAGGTAAGAGGGTCGATCTTTTTCCCCGAGGTCTCTAACAAGTCCTGTAACTGCAAAAAACAGGCTTGAACGCTTTCCTTTGAACCCGAGGCATTTCCCCGCGATGCTGACGTCCTGACAGGGGAATCCTGCGCACCAGACGTCGGCTCGAGGAACGTCAGCTGCCCTGACTTCTCGTATATCCTTTGCATACCATTCTCCCTCCGTGTCGTGCATTGCGCGGTACGACTGCACCGCAAATTTATCGTACTCGCAGAAGCCTAGGCATTTATGTCCGGCAAGCTCCATTCCTCGCCGGAAGCCTCCTGTCCCTGCGAAAAAATCTATGAATGTCATTTATATTCCTCAAATCTTTCCACGCTGTGAAAAATCCATCTGCAATTTACCCAGCGTTGTAATCGTTTGTGCGTTTTGTCTGCTGTCTCCTTTTGATAGATCATAACGTAGGGGCTGTAACCCAGATCACGCAAGGTGTATATGCGGTACAGATCTTCGTCAATCGTGCTGTTGAAATTCGTCAGTACATATACCGCCTTGTTCCGATCGGACTTTATGCTTGTATGCTCTGCAAACAGTTTGAAACATTCTGTCAGATCTTGTTTCGGATCATCCCATGCAAAATGTATCATACTTGTTTTGACTTTGTTGAGCAGGGATATATTATCGGGATTTGTCAGACGAATGTCAATTCCCTGTGTGAAATCAACCTTTGCGCCGCTTTCCGCAAGCTGTTTCAAAATACTTTCGTGTTCCTTGCAAGCCAGTAAATTGGGGTCAAGCAGCTTTATTTCCTTTTGTCCTCTCCAGAACTCGGACAAGTCCGCCACCTGACGGGAGCATAAGCCCTCTTTCTTTCCGACTATGCAAAATCCGCAGTTTCGGGGACAGCCCCTTGTCAGAAATCCCGTTGCATATTCGTATTTCGGGAAAATGCTGTAATCGGGATAGATATGCTCGATCTCTTTCGGCAGCGGCGTGTCCTTTGATTTGTCAAATACCTCTTTGCCGTCGATTACCGATATGCAGTAACCCGTGCCGCCTCTGCGTATTTCGTCCGCCTGAACAATGCAGTCGTCCTCAATGTCCTTTGTAAAACTGAAAACCTTGCTTGCATAAACAAGATCGTAGTGTGTTAAATAGTCCAGCGTTTCAACCGTATCGCCGATAGATTTGTGATATGCAGACAGTTTCATTAACGGCAGGCTGGGGAAATTATGGCTGTCGCTCCATAAACCGATTTTCATAGCTCCCTCCAAATCATCAAATGATCTTCAACTGTCCGTCTTCCATTTCCAGCACCTCAGCATCATACTCTCTTTCAAGTCCTGTACCCGTAAGATCTACCAGTTCTCCGAAATCATCATACGCACAGGGCTTTGCGTGTAACAGAGTTTCAACTCCTCCGAAACGGTCTATCAGCCGTGCTTTCGTGCCGTCGTCGGTAAACGATGATAAAATATTCTTATCCTTTTTCAGACGGAACAGCTTGTACAGCTGATCTCGGTAGCCGAACGCTTCCATGCAGGAACGCCATGCTGTCGGGTGGGTCTGCCTGAGTACCGCTAAGTGATTATCTTTAAACTGAATATCCGTTCCGCACATAATACAGCCGTTTCGCTTGATGTGCTGCTCTGTACCGTCCTCCGCAATGTAAGTGATATCGTAAAGCGGAGAATATTCCATGTCATATTTGTGAATGTAAGCCCACACATCGTCATCTGTCCATAAAGCTATGGGGTTGACATGATAAAATGCGCCGTCCGTGATGTGCGGTCTGCTGCTTGCGAAAATGTGTCCTCTGGTGGAAATGCTCGTCATTCTGCTGTGGCTTTCGCTTGCCATAAGTCCCTTGAAGATCATATCAACATCAAGCTCTGCCTGAAGTTTTTCCGACGGAGCTTTTTTCAGCAGCTTACAGCAATGCTGCGAGAACTTGCACTCCCGGAGAATGCTGTAATACTCCTTCAGCTCGTCCTTTTTGCTGTCGGTCTGCGAGTACTTTAAAAAGCACTCGATGTTTATTCTGTGAGCGTCAAGCTTTGAAGTTGCCTTGCCCAGAAGCGGAACTCCGTACTGTTCAACACAGTAAGCAAAATTCATCTTATGTCCTTTGAAAAAACAGTTTGTTCGGTCGAGCGTATAGCCTCGTTTAAGAGCTGCGCTGACAAGAGCTTTCTGACCTTTCAACTTACCGTCGGGCTTGAGTATTTCCTCTAGAGCATTTTCGTCCTCCAACTGATCGACTATCTGACGGGCGAAATCGTATCTGAGTTCGTCCTCCTGCAATTCAAGCAGCATGGTTTCGTGAAATCTGTCCCCGAAATGCTCCTTTCCGTACTTCCTTGCAAATCTCAGGCTTTCTGGAAATTCGATTCCCGTATTGCCGAAAATGCAATGCACACGGCTGAAATCTTCGGGGGAATTACGCTCTATCAGGTCTGCGACTACCTGACTGTCCTTACCGCCTGAAAATGCTATGGCGATCGTGTGTCTGCTCTTGCTCAGAGCCTGTCTTATGACCTCGACAGATATCTGCTCCTTGACCTCCAGCGGAAGATTTTTCATATAGTCGTTGATCTCTTTGAACGTGTATGTGGGTTTTATGTAGTCTAATATGTTCATTACTTCCTCCTCTTAGAATATTTCCCCCTCCACCCGCACACACTACCCGCAAAGGAGGTATTGCCATGTCTGATAAAAATTGCAACTGTAACGGCAAGAAGAAATCCGCAGGAAACAACCAGTGGACTTCTTCGCACCAGAAATCCAAGTCCGACAAGCGGGAACGCAGAGACGGTCCCGGGGGGGGAGTAGATCTGGGGGGCTGAAAAGCCCCTTATTTTTATGTAATATTCTTTTTCAATATCTTCTTTGTGTCTGTGTGCCGATGTACGATTTCCAGTGTTTCTTTATCCTCTGATGTAACGAACCAGTTTTTAGGCTGGAGACGGTATTCTGATATGATCTTTTTCTGCTTTGCAGTAGGTTTCTTAGGCTGTTTCACTGTTCTGCACTCCTTTTAAAATCTCATCCTGATAAGCTTTTAAAGCTGCCATGTTCCTTTGTGCTTGTACTCCCTCGCTATAGGTTGCCTTACGCTGTTTTTTAGGTTTAAATTTACGGTAATCAACCGCTTCGATCGGAACTGACAGGTCGATATCGAACCTCGCCTTTACAAGGCCAAGCGGATTTTCAAATTTTTCTGACCTCAGATATCCTATGACCTGCCTTGTGCGTTCTGCTCCGAAGCCAAATTCAGAACAGAGTGTTATCAGCATAAATTTAAGATTTTTATACAAAACGATCAGGTTATTAGCTACAACGGGATCTGTCCTTTTGTACTTGCTGACGATCTGATATTTTATAATGCTTTTACATACATCATCAGAAATGTTATAGCGTTCGCCCAGCTTGTCCGACTTGTAATCAAAAATACCGTCGTCTGTAAACTCGTCCATCTCTTTAACGGTCTCGCCGTGTGAATTTATGTACTCCAAAACCCGCTTTGGATAAAGCTGTTTGGGATAATGCTTGTTAAGCACAAGTATAAGTATTGCAAGCATTTCAGCGTTTGCATTTATTACAAGGTGTGCAGCTATGTTTTTGCTTGCACCTTTGAATTTTTGGTTTGTCATATTGTAATGCTCCTTAAAATGATTTGTGCAGAATTACTAAATTCTGCATTATGTAATTGGGATAAAAACTAATTGATATTTGTAAAATTTTGTCGTATAATTTGCTTGAGGTGATTATGTGAAAAAAGATAACAAAAAAGAAAAAATTAGTTTGAAAAAGAAAATAAATGGTTGGCTTACAGACCCAAATCTTACAATAGTATGTGTAGCTATGCTTATTTTTTCTATTTTTCTTATTTGGGTTTATAGATATACAGAGATATATTCTTACAATATCTATTCGTCTATAATGATTGGATCGGCAATCGCATTATTTCCTAAAATACCTTATGAGATTAGGAATGCTATTTATAAAGAATGTTTGCAAATTTTTATATATTTAATAATATCGTTATTTGCAATATCCTATTATTTAACAGTGATACAAACTAAAATTTCCTTTATCATTCTAGATATACCTGCTTTGATGGCGAGTATAATAACAATCACATATTTCTTTAAATTATTTTATAGAATATATAACTTTACAGCTAGTAAGATAAAAAAATCAGATGTTACATTAAAAAAAGTTTGTAAGAAAGTTGGAATATTCTTAGGAACAATAGGAGGTGCTTTAACTTTTATTGTTACAGCGATAAATAATGGCAATAAAATCGCTGATTTGGTAATAAAAATTTTTAAATCATAAATGTAGCCGCTCAGCAATGGGCGGTTTTTTCACGCCGTCCCATTGTCCATAAAATCAAATAAAGTAGGCATATCGATCTTATCTTCTTCTGCCTTGCAGTAACCCACGCTTGGGGGTAGTAATGGTCTGTCATATTTTTTAAGCTGCCTTAGTTCAAGTTTTGTGGGAAGTAGGTCACGGGAAAAGTATACCGAGCCGAGATGATTGCCTTTCGTGGTTTCCTGCATATTATTCCGAGTATGATAATCTACACGTCCGTCAAAGACAAGCATTTGTATCTGATTTTTGAATATCTTATACCTCTTTTTGCCCTGTATGCTGTTTACGGGCAGAAGCAGAGCGAAAGGCTTCTCAAAAGAAAAAGCTCTTTTCAGGACTTCATCTTTTTTGGAGAATGGTGGATTTGATACAAGAATGTCCCAATGCTCAGGCTCATACTTAAAGAAATCCTTTCCCTCGCTCAGACTGCTCCGCACTACCTTATATCCCTTTTCGGAAAGATAATTATAGAAGGCACTCCATTCCTCATCGAACGGACACCAGATAATCTTGTCTTTCGGCAGGAACTCCGTCAAAGGCTCTACCGCATAGTAAGGCGTATAGACCTCATCTCCTGCACTTGTCCTGTTGGCGGTTAAATATCCAATGTTTATTGCCATACTGTCATATCACTCTTTTCCTCTTGTCGGGGGATATTTCAAACCCGCTGTCTTTGGCTATTGCCATTTTGGATTTAAGAAAATCATAATATCCGTTCATTGTCACTACTTCCTTTGTTTTTGAAGTCATCTGCAAAACAACTATTTTCATCAGATACTACTATTATTCCCGCTTCTATCATCTTGAAAATAATTTTCTCAAAGCGAAAGCGCTCCTGATCGCTTAGAGGGTATATCTTCGGTATATTGTGATTTTTATGAAAGGCGTCATAAAAAGGCGATATGGCAGGGTGACTGATATTGATCTTGTAGCCTGTAGGCGGGAAACCTTTTGGTTCTCCCTTGGTGAATATGCTTTTATCAACGCGTATTATTTTTATCTGCCTGCCTTTTGCTTCATTTGCTGGCTCCTTGAATTGACAGTCCTCACAGCATATCTCTTCATTGCAATTAACGCAGTAGCCGCACTTGCCATAGTTGATGCACGTTTTTCCGTTCTCGTTCTCACATCCGTCTCCCACGTTGTGATATACACATGTTCCGGCATTTATACAAGTAAAACAATCCATTTTAATCACCGCTTGACTTCTCACTGGCACATATTTCGTCTGAGATATTACGCACCAATTTGTTTATATTCTTAAATAGTTCAGTCATGTCAAGCGCAGATGTGCTTTTGACAAAGTTGTGTCCATTTGCCGTTATGGCTATTTCAACATACTCCCCGACACAGATCGAGTATCCGTATCTGACCTCGGCTGGATGGCTGATCCCGGAAAAAACAAGCTTTTGCCTGACATACTTTTTTACATTTTCAATGTATTCCGCCGATGGAAAATCCATGTTGTTAGCTATCCTTGCATTCATCAGTCAGTTCCTCCTTGAATTTTGTACACTGACGGCATATGTAAAGGTCCTTTTTGTATTCGCAGTAGTCACAATTGCCGTTGTTCATGCATGAGAAACCGTCCTCATTTGTACAGTCCCACTTTGCATACTCGCAGGATAAAAAAGATCTGCACCTGAATTTGTTCTTCGTCATGTCTTTAGTCCCTCCCATCTGTAAATGACTGCCCGCACAGCTGTGTACGACCTTTTTACTGTCCTGCATATGCTGCCTATGGAAGACCCGCTTTTGTATAACGTGATGATCGTGCTGCGTTCATCATCAGTAAGTTTGCGGGGCTTTCCAACAGACTTTTCATTATTCTGATTATTTATTTTTTCTAACCCCCTGGAATAAACTACTCTCCCTTTACTTCGTAAAAATTCCGCATGACATTTCAGAGCCTCTTTGTCAAACCCCTTCAAGGTCATGTAGCTTCCCGCAAATCCGTATTTCCACAGAAGGTTAAGCTTTTCAATGCTTTCGGTCATCGACAGATCAATATGAATTGCCATGACCTCGAAATCCTTTATTTCTATTACATAGATATACTGGCACTCCGGATATTCGTCCCTTATCTTTTTAAGTAATGTTTTTACGTCACGAAAAGCTCTTCTCTCTGTAACTGGGCGGCACGCCGTTGCATAGGTCAATGTTAATCTGCACCCGCTTTTGAAGCCTTCCTTAAGCATTGAATACAGCTTGTCCTCTGCCGTGTCTCCACAGTCTGCGCTATGTATCTGACCCTCGTCAGCCTTAGTGATTCTCTGACGACCAGCCTTGCCGGAAGCATATTTAAGACGGTATCCCATCTGTATAATGGCACACTCCACATCAGACTCATTCATGCCCAGCCTAGCTGCAATTTCTTCCACCGTATACTCCTGCGAAGCGTAGGACCTTAGCTGCATCAACTTCTTTTTATTCATTCCAAGCTTCCTCCTCAATTTTATGTAACGCCTCTTGAAGAACTCCAGCACAGTCATTCTGAAATTTTATCATTTCTTCCCCCTGTTCATAAAACGCTCGCAATCCCGCCCCATATCAAACGCCAGCTGACCTGCCTTGTCAAGCTTATTGTATGCGATCAGGAACGCTCCGTTTATACGCTTGTCAAGCTCTTGACAGATTTCAAGAACTGTGTTATTCTTAGATTGTGAAATATTAGCCGTGCTTTCGGCTTCTGAGCTTGTATCGTTTGCAGACGGTGCAGGCTCGTTTTCTTTTATGTATCTGCAATATGTTTCCTTCAAAATGGAAAAACAATTAAACGTATTTTTTAACGGACAACCGTCACAAGTTTTTCCCTCGACATCGTCAAGGCACGCTTCCAACGCCTCTATCGTCTGTTCTCTTGTCAGGTTCATGGGGTGTCCTCCTTTACTTCAACAAATTCGCCACTTTCGAGCATATACCATGTGTTTGGCTTAATGCTTTTGCCGTCCACTATCGCAGTTTCAGCGTCAATGATATTAAAATTATCATCGAGAACGGTCAGAACCAGCAAAGCTCCTATATCACCTTTGACCCTGCCTCTGTTTCCAAGAATAACTGCAATGCCGTTTTTGCCAACAGATGTATTGCCTTCTCTTCTTGCTATTGCGACTCCATAGTCACCAGCGTTTGCAGCTCCCCAGTTACCAGCGTTTGCAGCTCCCCAGTCACCGGCGTTTGCAGCTCCCCAGTCACCGGCGTTTGCGGATCCCCGGTTACCAGCGTTTGCAGCTCCCCAGTCACCAGCGTTTGCAGCTCCACAGTTACCAGCGTTTGCAGCTCCCCAGTCACCAGCGTTTGCAGCTCCACAGTTACCAGCGTTTGCGGTTCCCCGGTTACCAGCGTTTGCAGCTCCCCAGTCACCAGCGTTTGCGGATCCCCGGTTACCAGCGTTTGCAGCTCCCTGGTCACCAGCGTTTGCGGATCCCCGGTTACCAGCGTTTGCAGCTCCCTGGTCACCAGCGTTTGCAGCTCCACAGTTACCAGCGTTTGCAGCTCCCCAGTCACCAGCGTTTGCAGCTCCACAGTTACCAGCGTTTGCAGCTCCCCAGTCACCAGCGTTTGCAGCTCCCTGGTCACCAGCGTTTGCAGCTCCCCAGTCACCAGCGTTTGCGGCTCCCTGGTTACCAGCGTTTGCGGCTGACTCTTTTGGTATGTCTGCTATTTTCTTGTGAAAATCGAATTTCGAAAAGAATGCATTTACACTAAGCTTACAGATGTCAAACACGCTGACCTTGGCTCCGATCCTAAGCTTTTTAGTGCAATACTTGCGATCGTCATCTGTAATAGCTTCATCAAGCGCCTCGACCTCTGTAAATTCGTTATTGTTTCCTGCTGCGTAATATTCAAATACTGCGTGCGGCAATTCGCAGAAGTGCATTCCGCTTTCACATATTTCAGCGGTATCTTCTTCAAAGACCGTGTTTTCGGCGTACTGTTTGCCCCTGCACACTAGACCTTTCTCAAATCCTTTATACCCTTTCATTTTTGACCTCCTATCTGTCGTCCCTGCCCTTGAAAAATGCAACTACAGCGCAGGCAAAGAGCAGAGTTATTATTTTAATCATTGTCGTTCTCCAGCCTTGTCATTTCTCTTATGAACTGATTTTCTATCAGCCTTCGGGAACGCTGTCCCGCACGTTTTGCGGAAATATTTTTGCTATGGCAGTCCCAGAACACCGCTATTGCCAGAAACCCGAGACTTCCGATCATAAATGCCGCCGCAAGCTTTTCATGATTGGCTAAGACCATTCCGAGAAATACGCCCAGCGCCGCTGCGCATACTATGCTTGCTTTTGTTTCATCGGTTAGTTTCATCTCTACGTCCTTTCTATTCCGCAAGCTTAAGACTTCTGAGCCTTTTCAGCCGTGCTTCGCATTTTTCAATATCGATCCCCCACAGTTCATAGGCTACCTCGGTATTTATGCTGTGGGGATAAAACGACTTGACATTTTTTTCAGCCATTGCCTGCCGAACCTTCTTTTTCATCTTAGCTGCCCCGGAATTGCTTACATCAAAAAGTTTGATTATGTCCTGCGTCCCAAGCTCCGACTTTTCGTAGTAGAGCCTGATTGCGGTTATCAGATCGGGTTGTTTCATTTTTACACCTCCTCCCGTTTGACATATCCTATTAGTTCCTATGTGGGTTTGCTTTTTATGCTCTCGTTCTCTTTCCCTTAAAAGTCCGCTCAAATACTCTTACTTATAAGCAAAAAAGTCCTTGCTATTCCTTTTTATGCGTGATATAATGGATATATCTTACATAGGAAAGGAGGTTAACTCAATGGATGATAAGTTTTATATTCTTGTAGATCAAATGAAGTTATTGGTTAAAAGAGCAATAATTTGTGCAAAATCAGTTGATGATATTCTTTTTTCAGAAATGCCTAATGAAATTGCAGCTGTCGGATATCTGAATCAAGCTGGTTCTTTGATGCATTGTGCGCAAGCTGTTTACATATCAAATATTAACGAGCTTGAACATAATGATATAGATGTGGAATGCAGTCAAGATTAATTCTTTGTGCCGTAAGCCAAACCTTAGCAACCTCCGGAAGAGCCGCAATCTCTTCCGGAGCTGCGTTCCCTTTTGAAACACGCTCTATAAATTCAAGCAAAACATTCTCAAAACGCTTGAAATCATTGGCAGTTGTGTTCTCATTCATTTTCTCACCCCTTCCCATAAAGCCCGCTCATGCTGTTCCGAATGGGTTAAATGCTTTGTGCGACCAGCCTAGCGCCCATGATCATATACAGCAGTCTTATCTGCTCTTCACCGCCGAGCTTATGCAAAAGCGTTATGAATTTTTTGGTTTCTTCGTTCATTAAATTACCCTCCCTTTTTTAGATGTCTCTCGACATCATTTCTATCCTGTGGGCAATGTGACCCGCAAGATCGTCAACTGCACGACCGTCCTCAAAATCACGGTCGTAAATGTCGTACTTCTCGTCTCTGCATTCGTACACCTCTGTGATGATATCCAGTGTTCCGCAGATAGCGTCTGCCGTCTTATCCTTGATAAAGCCCTCGATAGCTCCGCTCTCGATCTGCTCTTTTACATCTCTCAGTACGGACATTATAATATGTGCGGCTCTCTCGTTGCTTTCAACCTCGCCGTCGGGGATATCGGTCATTCTTTCTGCAGCCGCCTTAACGTCTGCCGCTCTTCTCTCTGCGTAGTATCTCTCCAGATCTGCACCTGTTCTCTTCATTGTGTTTTTCATAGTGATTTCTCCTTTTCAAATTTAGATTTTTGGTTTGCTCGGTTTCGTTTTGTCCCTTGCTGTGATTATATTATAAGCCAAAATGACACTAAAGTCAATATGCAAGTTAGACAAATCGAAACCAAATTTATTGTTTATTATGTCAAAATGAACTCAGATATAAAAATTGAGCTTGACAAAAGTTTCAAAATGGCTTATAATAGAATTGTATTAAGGAGGTGCTGCAATGATAGCTGATATGTTAAAGAAGCTGCGTGAAAATAAAAAGCTTACACAACAAGATGTTGCAGACGGTATAAACGTTAATAGTTCAACTTATAAAAATTATGAATATGGCAGAAGAGAACCTGACCTTGAAACAGTTTCCAAGCTCGCCGACTTCTACGGTGTAACCACTGATTATCTCCTCGGTCGAGACACCGGGGAACCCGAACCGATCGACAGTTTGGCAAGTCAGTTCAATATGTCGGCTCTTGAAAAGGAGATACTCGACAATTACCTTGCCCTGCCGGAGAATATGCGTGGCGACCTTATGGAGTTCCTGCAAAAATCGGTTGAAAAAGTTATGAACGAAAGCGGCGATTGATTCACCGCTTTTTCTTTTTACCGTCCTTCATTATCTTTAAGCCCTGAAGCGTTAGCAGTAAGCCCGCTTTCTGCTGATCGTTAAGCTTCTTTATAAGCTTAACAAACTCGGCAGCTTCCTTTTTGTCTTTATCCTTCATTGATATCATCTCCCTCAAATTATTTTTTCACTGTTTAGCAAATCTTAATTGGAACAATGTCCAGAATGCAATCAGAGGTAACATTGAAAAGAGCATGAAGCTTTTTAATGTCGCAAACTTTGATCTGTCCGGTTTTCAGCCAAGTGTAGTATGTACTTCTGCTGTTCTCCTTTCCTATTTTTGTCATAAGTTCATCAACTGTCATATTATGCGCTTTTCTGAGTATTTCAAGGTTTTTTAATTTGCACTCATTAGCCATTTTTTCGCCCCCTCTCGTTTGGATTGATTATATTATACTCCGTTTTGTACTATTTGTCAATACGAATCGGCATATAATATAATACAAAACGGAATAAGTTTTTTTGTGTATATTGCCGAATTGTACTTACTACAATTGACAATCAATACATTTTGTACTATAATGATATACGGAAAGAAGGTGAAAATAATGTACGGGCAACGTATCAAAGAGCTTCGGGAAGGAATGAATTTATCTCAACTTGAATTTGCTAACGCTTTAGGAGATAAATATGGAGAACAATATCGTTGTACTCAGAACTCGATTAGTAAGTATGAAAAGGAACTCCGAGAACCTAAAACAGATCTATTTATAAAAATAGCCGATTTTTTTGGTGTAACAACCGATTATATATTCGGTATTGACGACGAAAAAAACACCTCGCTTTTAAACGAGGTGCAAAGACTGTTATCCTCACTGGAGGAAGAAACCTTGATTGAAGTTATAAAGTATGTACAGTATCTGAGGTGGCGTGAGGATCATTAGGCAAGCCGGAAGAATTGGGGGTATTCCCCCTTTTTTTCTTCTTACGGCTATCCTGTAGATCGTTCATGCTTTTTAAAAGTTCTACTAACAGTTCAAGCTTTCTCACATTCATTTAAGTATCCTCCTTATTTTGTATAAAGATTTCTCTTTCATACACTTAAATACCTAAAATGTCGAAAACGGACGAACTTGTCCGGTAAGACGGACACAAAAATCAATAATTTATGATATCTTCTAAATTACAATTGAAAAATTTAGCTAAATTGACTAAAGTGGAAACTTTTAAATCTATCTCATTTCGTTCAATCTCGCTTATTGCGCTGCGGCTCACTCCAGACAGCTCGGCAAGCTGACGTATTGTTAAACCCCTTGATTTCCGCAGTTCTTTTAATCTGGTTTGGTATATCATGATTATCACCCTTATTATTATTTGAATATAGTACGAAATTATTTAATCTTACCAGATCATTTACTAAAAAGAACTGATTTGAATATTTTATCTTTCAACGACATATTTCGACGTTTTTTACATATAACAATTTGTGTAGTAATCATTGACATTCTGCCGAATTGTGGTATAATTATATAAAAATTAATAATGGGATGATAAAATTGAATGATAAGTATGATTATGAAACCCGTGAGAAACTCAGTCGTGAATTTGATCGTATTGCTTGGTCGACCTTTATAGCTATAGTTTGTGTTTTAGCAGGAATGTTCCTTGGTCTGTTCAGCGAATCAACGAAGTCCTTTTGTTATAAAGCAGCGTGTATCGCTGTACTAATCGCATTCTGGAGATACTGGGTAAAGAAACGCATTATACACGATTATGAAGTAAAACAAGAAGAAATTGAGAAGGAACGCATTAAAAGAAAAGAAGCTTTGGAAGAACGGGAAAAGCTGCTGCGTTCTGCGTTTATGAATACCTTGGAGAACATACCTGTTGTTCCCGTCACTATTTCAAATGAAAAGATATCTAATGGTAAACTTACTGAAATGCAGTCAAAGGTCGAGATAACAAAGCCGGATCTAAAACAGCCTTATGATTTTTCTGATTTTGTGGCAATAGACATCGAGACCACTGGAACAGTTGTAACGAAAAGCCGCATTGTTGAAGTATCGGCGATACGTTTTACAAATTTCAGACCTACCAGTGCATTTGTAACTTTGATAGATCCGCAAGTACCTATACCTCCCGAAGCAACTAAAATCAATAATATAACTGATTCAATGGTTGCAGGCAAACCGACATTTAAATCTATCGTTCCCGCACTGAGTGAGTTTATAGGCACGTCTGATCTGCTGGGACATAATCTGATGTTTGATCTGAAATTCCTTTATAAGTATGGGTATGACTTCACTCAATGTCAACGAAAGTACTATGACACTTGTGAAATGGCAAAAGATGTTTTGGTGAGGTTTGACAGTAGGGAAGCCAAAAAAGATTTTACGTATTATTTTGGCGGGTATGATGTATATAATTATAAGTTGAGTACATTGTGCAGCCACTATGATATTTTTTATGACGCTCACAGGGCAATGGCTGATGCCCTGGCTACTGCTAATCTTTTTCGTAATATGCTTATAAAGGAATATAAATTCCCGCCGGGAAAAGGAATTTACATTACTGTTTCCGAAAGCTTGAATGTTGTAGTTGCATTGAGTGAATTAGGCGGATCAGGAACAGACAGGATCATATCGTTTGACGATCTGTTCTCTGATGACTTTATCAGCAAAACGGCAGACTGCTCAACATTGGATGAATTTCTTTCGTCTCTTGGCGATATGTCGCCGGAACAGTTTATGATGACAGATGTATCGGAATTAGACCGCATTGTAAAACAGCGCACCAGATACAGGGATTGGACGGAATATTTAAAAACTGCCTTTAATTATTATAAAAAAATCCAAAGTTACTGAATGCAGAATTATACGGGAATATAGTAAAACCTTGTAGCTCATGTTTTGTTAATGGTAACCAAGCACATTGAAAATATAGAACCATAAGTAAAAATACCCGCTCATATGGCGGACGATAAAATTAATTACTAAGGAGGATTTTGAATGAAAACCGCTGAAAGAAATAAGGGGAAAAGTATAATATGTTTCCCCGATGACTATGTTTCATTTGACCTTGAAACAACAGGATTGTCCCCGCAATATGATGAGATAATTGAAGTAGGAGCTGTTAAAGTACATAAAGGAGAGATAACGGATACATTTCAGTCCCTTGTAAAACCCGATGTATCTATAAGTGATTTCATTTCCAATCTGACAGGTATTACAAATGATATGGTATCGTCAGCGCCGAAAATAAACGAGGTTATCCAAAAATTCAGGCTCTTTGTCGGCGAAAATATCCTTGTGGGATATAACGTTTCTTTTGATATCAACTTTATATGCGAAGCATTGTTGGCTGCCAGTGAAGCTTCTCTTTCAAATAGCTATGTAGATACACTGAGAATTGCAAAAAAGCTTTATCCTGAAATGTCCCACCACCGTTTAGAAGATGTAGTAAAAAACTGAATGTGGCTCCTTCTGTCTTTCACCGTGCCCTTGCCGATTCGGAAATGACAAGCAAGTGCCTTGAAATTATGCATAAGGAAGCTGTAAATAGATATTCTGATGAAAACGCTTTTTTCAGACTCTTTGCTAAAAAGACGTTATCTGCTAATGATCTTTCTGCAACAACTGAGAATTTTGACGAATCCCACATTCTCTATGGTAAATCATGTGTATTTACCGGAGCATTAGAAAGAATGACACGTCGGGAAGCTATGCAGATCGTTTTAGATCATGGCGGAATTTGTGAAGATAAAGTCACTAAAAGGACAAATTATCTGATATTGGGAAATAACGACTACTGCTCAAGAATTAAAGACGGAAAAAGTTCTAAACAGAAAAAAGCAGAAAAGTATAAATTAGAAGGTCAGGAAATTGATATCATTCCTGAAAATGTTTTTTATGATATGTTGAAATTTTGAGTTATCAACAAAGATGATAGTAGTAAAAAAGCATTGTCCTTATCACGAACATAAAAACTGCCCCTGAGTACCACAAATACTCAGGGGCAACCGAACCACCCAACAACCAACAAGGGCGAATTCTGCCCTTTTATTATAGCACAATCCGCAGGGGTTGTCAACGATAGGAGGAAAATATTATGCCGATCTACAAAATGGACGGTAAGCGTGACGGTAAGCAAAAATACCGGGTGAGGATAAACTATGTAGACAATCTCGGCAAGCCACGCCAGATCGAGCGTGTTGCATATGGCTCGGAGGAAGCCAAGCAGCTTGAACGTGAGCTTAATTATCAGATAAAGCAGGAAAAACCTGCCGCCAAGCTGACTGTACAGGCTCTTTATGACGAGTATATAAGGGCTAAAAGATTTGAGGTCAGAGAGTCTTCTATAGATAAAACTCAGAGGATCCTTAATAGGTACGTACTCGGAAGCCTGAAAAACAAAAAGCTTGACAAGCTTACAACCCCTGTTTTGCAGGAATGGAAGCAGTCGATCGAAGAACTGGGACTGGGAATAATCACTCGCAAGAACATTTACGGAGAGTTTCGTGCGCTGCTAAACTACGGTGTGAAAATGGAATATCTACAGAAAAATCCGCTGCTTAAGGTCGGTAATTTCAAAGCTCCGCTGGAGTTGAAAAAGGAAATGGACTTTTATACTCCCGAAGAATTTAAGAAATTCATTACAGCCGCACGTGACTACTGCCGTAAATGCGAGGATAAAGGCAGCCTGTTTGAGTGGAATTACTATGTATTTTTCTGCATTGCATTTTACACCGGAATGAGAAAAGGGGAGATCAATGCCCTTAACTGGACGGATATTAAGGAAAACCACATCAGCGTAACCAAAAGTCTGAACCAAAAACTAAAGGGCGAAGACAGGATCACTCCGCCCAAGAACCGCAGTTCGATTCGAAATGTACAGATCCCGCAGCCCCTCAAAGATGTCCTAAGACAGCACCGCAGCCGCTGGGAACAAGTTCCGAATTTTACGGAGGATTATCATATCTGCGGCGGTGAAAGGGCTTTGAGGGACACGTCCGTCAAGAATATGAACGATATGTTTGCGGAACTTGCGGGTGTGAAATCTATCCGTATACATGATTACCGTCACTCGCACGCCTCACTGCTTGTTCACGAGGGGATCAATATTCAAGAAATTGCTAAAAGGCTCGGACATTCCGACGTATCCATTACTCTCGGGACGTACTCCCACCTTTACCCCAGCGAATCAGAAAGAGCATTAAGTATACTTGATAATATCACTCTGAACGATACCGACACGGAATAATTCGTGTAAAAAACGTGTACAAAATAAAAAAGCCGCCTAAAATGGCGACTTTTTGTGTATATGGCGGAGAGTCAGGGATTCGAACCCTGGGTGAGTTTTACCCCACACAGCATTTCGAGTGCTGCACCTTCGACCACTCGGACAACTCTCCATTACACAATAAAAACATTATATCATATGGTAACAAAAAAATCAAGTAT
>JAGAJO010000010.1 GCA_017626015.1 Ruminococcus sp. | reverse complement strand
TATGGCGGAGAGTCAGGGATTCGAACCCTGGGTGAGTTTTACCCCACACAGCATTTCGAGTGCTGCACCTTCGACCACTCGGACAACTCTCCATTACACAATAAAAACATTATATCATATGGTAACAAAAAAATCAAGTATTTTTGAAGATTTTTTTGTTATTTCATATTGTAAAAAAAATATGAATGGAGATAATTAAATATGAGCAAAAATTTGTTGACTAAAAGCATAAATGATGTTATAATATATTATAAGTGTAATTATTATTATTTCCAGAAAGGATCTGTGACTTTATGAAGGTAACTCTTATTTCTCATACTCCCGAGCCGGAAAAGGTTATCGCTACGGCTGCTAAGCTGTGCTATTCAAGCAGCGATATAGGTTCGCTAAAGGACGGGCTTACGGAGGAAAAAACTGAAAGCTTTATAAATATGCTTGCTTCGATCGGTCACGAAAGTCCTATGGAACACGTTTCCTTTACCTTTGGGATTGAGGGTATTTCAAGAGCGTGTTCTCATCAGCTGGTAAGACACAGGATAGCTTCATATTCTCAGAAAAGTCAGCGGTATGTGAACGAGAACGGCTTTGAATATGTAACTCCGCCTGAAATAACGAAATGTCCCGAAGCAAAGTCGGAGTTTGACAAGCAGATGAAAAGCATTGCCGAGAGTTATGAAAAAATTGCAGAGATTCTTACGCAAAAACACGCCGCAGCTATGGAGAACGAGGGCATGGAAAAATCAGAGGCTTTGAAAAAAGCTAAGAAAAAAGCTTATGAAGATGCAAGGTTTGTGCTGCCCAATGCGTGTGAAACCAAAATAGTTGTAACGATGAATGTGAGGAGTCTGTTCAACTTTTTCAGACATCGCTGCTGCAACCGTGCGCAGTGGGAAATAAGAGCGGTTGCCGATGAAATGCTCAGGCTTTGTAAACAGACTGCCCCAAACGTTTTTAAAAACGCAGGTCCTTCCTGTGTTGCTTCCGGAAAATGTCCGGAGGGAAAAATGTCCTGCGGTAAAATGAAAAACGTAATGAAACGCTATGAGGAAATGAATAATGAATAAGTCTCGTCTGATCGTTATAGAGGGTCTTGACGGCAGTGGAAAATCCACACAGTTTGTCAGACTTACTGAATATTTAAATAAAAAAGGCGTCAAAATAAAACCAATAAGCTTTCCCGATTATAACGAGCGTTCTTCAACACTGGTAAAAATGTATCTGTCGGGAGAAATTTCCGAAAATGCAGAGGATGTCAACGCATATGCGGCTTCCAGCTTTTATGCCGCAGACAGATATGTCAGCTACAAAAAATTCTGGGAGAAGGATTATAAAGAGGGAAGTATGATACTTGCGGCAAGGTATGTTACCTCAAACTGCATTTATCAGATGACCAAGCTTCCTGACGCTCAGTGGAGAGCGTATCTTGAATGGCTTGAGGATTACGAATATATAAAGCTTGGACTTCCAAGACCGGATCTTGTTATTTTTCTCGATATGCCGGTTGAGATCTCCCAACAGCTTATGACAGCAAGATACGGCGGCGACGAATCAAAAAAAGACATTCACGAATCAGACGTAAGATATCTTCATTCGTGCAGAAGAGCGGCGCTTTTTACTGCAAGTAAGCAAAACTGGAAGATCATAGAATGCAGCAGGAAGGGGAAACCAAGATCTGTCGATGAAATTTTCGGGGAGTTGCTGGGGTGTATCGAAAATTTGTAAAGCAGTGTGATTTATGTTTGAATTCAGAAAAATTCAGCTTCGTGACCGTGACGCCGTAAACGAAAGACTTGCGGTTTCAGATTTCAGAGGCTGCGAGTATTCCTTTGCCAACAATATGGCATGGCAGAGGTTAAACAATACGCTTATATGCTTGTACAGGGATTTTTATATATGCTGCTCATGGGACGGTAACGATCCTTATATCACATTCCCTGCGGGAGTAAAAACAGATGAAGCCGGGAAAGAAAAATATATATATCTTTTTTCCGCTCTTAAAAAGTTTTTTGAAGATCAAGGAAAAAAACTCATTGTATCTTCGGTGACAGAGGAAAATTTACAATGGATAAGGGAATATTACGGAGACTCGGTCACTTACGGATCTGACCGTGATTATTCGGACTATATTTATAATTCCTCTGACCTTATAAACTTTCCGGGAAAAAAATATCACGCCAAGAGAAATCACATAAGGCGTTTTATGGAAAACAATTGGTCCTTTGAGCCAATATGTCCCGCTAATACCGAGGAATGTATTGTGTTTGCCACAAATTTCTATAACTCCGTCAGCGCTTCGGATCATTCATCGGTGATAGAGCAGTATGCTATAAATCTGTTCCTTACCGAAATGGAGTACCTGGGACTCACAGGCGCATTGCTTAAATGCGGTAAAGATACGGTAGGAGTAACAATAGGAGAGCGGCTCAATTCCGACACGTTTGTGGTACACATCGAAAAAGCAAGAAGCGATGTTCAAGGCGCATATCCAATGCTTTGCAGCCAGTTTGCAAAAAAAAACGCCTCAGAGCTTACTTATATCAACAGGGAAGAGGATCTGGGAATTGAAGGATTGAGAAAGTCAAAGCTGTCATACAGACCCGTATTCCTACTTGACAAATATACAGTGTTTTTTAAATAAACCGAAAGGAGTTCTTTAAATGGTATATGTATTTCTTGCAGAGGGTTTTGAGGAAATGGAAGCTCTTGCCCCTGTGGATATTTTAAGACGTGCAGGGGTCGAGGTAAAAACTGTGGGAGTAGGATCCGAAATTGTGACGGGCTCTCATAAAATTCCTGTCACGGCGGATATAACCGTGGATAATATCGTGCTTGACGATAGTCTTGATATGATCGTACTTCCCGGCGGAATGCCCGGAACGATCAATCTTGAGTCAAATACAGAGGTTCTTGCTGCTGTTGATTACTGTGCAGATAATAACCGGTATATTGCCGCAATTTGCGCTGCGCCTTCAATACTTGGTCATAAGGGCTTGCTTGAAGGCAGATATGCTGTATGCTTCCCGGGCTTTGAAAAAGATCTTAAGGGTGCGCTTATTTCAACAAGACAGGTAGCTGTCGACGGGAAATATATTACCGCAAAAGGTGCTGGGTGCAGCATAAAATTCGGTTTAAAGCTTGTTGAATTGCTTTGCTCAAGAGATAAGGCTGAAAGCCTTGAAGCAAACCTCCAGTGCGGAAAATGACAGATAAAAAACAGCTGAGAAAGCATTTCAAGGAAATCAGAAGCGGTTTTCAGCCGCATGAAAAGGAATTGCTGGATAACGGGATATATATAAATCTTACAGCATCTGAGGAATATAAATGCTGCAGTGATCTGCTTATATATGTTTCCGGATGTATAGAGGCAGATACGTTAAAGATAATCGGTAAGGCACTTGGAGAAAAAAGAGTTTTCTGTCCTAAATGCGTAAGGGGAACAAATATCATGCATTTTTACAGAATATCAGGCTTTGACAGCCTTGAACGTGGAGAATACGACATACTGGAACCTAAGAACAGCTGTGAAAGATCTGAGAAATTTAAAAATGCAATGTGCGTGATACCTGCATTATCCTGCGACAGCGAGGGCTATAGACTGGGCTTCGGAAAAGGCTTCTATGACAGATTTTTGACCGGATTTTCCGGAGTAAAAGCAGTTTTATGCTATGATTGCTGCACGGTTCCGGCTTTACCGCATGAAATATATGACATAAAAGCAGATATGCTTATTACCGAAAAAAGAACTGTAAGATTCAATCAAAAGAAAGGATGATAGAATTAATGGGTAAGGATCTAAACCTTGACGAAATCCTAAGTGAATACAGCGGCAAAAAGGGAAAGTCCTCAGACCTTAATCTGGACGATCTGGACATTTCTTTTAAGAAAGAATCGGTCGCTGCAAATAATAATTCAGAATTAAAAGAAGATGACGTTCCTCAGAAAAGCGACGTTGAGAATGCAAAATCTTCTTCCGCAGTTATGGAAAAAGAGCGGGTGAGTGATGATAAGGACTTACATATAGACAATACGCCAGGAGATACTCATCTGCATGAGAAAAATCAAGAAAAACCTGAAAACAGCCTTAAGCTGCATTTCGGAGGTGCAGACGAAACCGAAAAGACGACACAAAGCAAGGAAAAAAAGAGTAAAGCCGCAGCCAAGGATACTAAAGGCAAAAAAAAGAAAAAATCCAAAAAGAAAAAAGTGCGTTTTAACGGTTCTATTTTCGGCGGAATTATTATAGTAACGATCATTCTTACCGTATCAATGCTGATCGCTGTTGAGGGTATTTCAATAGGAATGGAATATTACGGTATCGGCAAAAGCGATAACGATATCTCATTTAATATTCCCGAAGGATCTTCAAACGATAAAATTGCGGACCTTCTGGTTGAAAACGGAATAATCAAAAACAAAAAGCTTTTCCTTATAGCTCTTAAGATCCACAAGCCCGATGTTATTTATCCCGGAGACATAACTCTCCAGCCATCAATGGGTTATGCGGATGTTATCGAGGCTCTTAAGGTCATGAGAGAATCCTACGAATCGGTAAAAATAACCTTTACGGAAGGAGAAACGCTTGTTGACATAGCTGCAAAGCTTGAGGAAAACGGAGTATGTACAGCTTCCGATTTCCTGTTTGAATTCAACAAAAATCAGAATTATTCCTTTGAGAGCGATCTGACCGATACTGAAAACGCATTCTATGCAAGAGAAGGATATTTCTTCCCGGATACATACGAATTCTATGTTGGCGATACTGCATATAACATCACAAAGATAGTCAGAGAGCATTTTGAAAAACAGCTTACGGAAAAAATGTATACCCGTATGGACAAGCTCGGACTTGATCTCAATCAGGTTATGACACTTGCCTCGATCGTACAGCTGGAGGCAAACAGTGTTGATGAAATGCCTACAGTTGCGTCTGTTTTCCTTAACAGACTTAACGATCCGGATACATATCCAAGGCTTGAATCGGATACAACGGACAAATATATTAAAAATGTTATTTCAAAACAGACAGAAAATCAGTCCACAATAGACCACTATACAGATTATTACGACACATATCAGTGCAAAGGACTGCCTGCCGGACCTATATGCAATCCGGGACTTGATGCTATAATGGCTGTACTTTATCCCGAAGATACAGATTATTACTTCTTCTGCAATAACCTTGAAACAGGTGAATCCTTCTACGCAAAGACGCTGAAGGAGCATGAAAATAATCTTGTCAAGGCAGGTCTTGCCGAGGAGGAAAAGGAATAAGGATATATCCAAGCCTGTCTTTGTCGGATCAATGATCTTAAAAAGCAAAGACAGGTTTTCATATGTTTTTTATAATATTTAACATAAAGGAATGTAAGATCAAATGTCTGATATTTTGGAAATACTTTCACCTGCGGGCGATATGGAATGTTTAAACGCAGCTCTTGATTACGGTGCAGACGCAGTTTACCTGGGAGGAACAGCTTTCGGAATGAGAGCGGCATCTGCTAATTTTGATGCAGAATTGTTGAAGAAAGCGTGTGAAATGTCTCACCAAAGAGGTAAAAAAGTATACCTGACCTGCAATACGCTGCCAAGGAACAATGAAATTATCCATTTTGAGGAATTTTTGCAGGATGCTGTTTCGGCAAAGGTAGATGCATTGATCGCAAACGATATCGGCGTTCTGTCTCTTATAAAGAAATATGCTCCTGATATGGAAATACATATTTCTACACAAGCCGGTATTGTGAATTTTGTAACTGCGAACGAATTTTACAATATGGGTGCCAAAAGGGTAGTGCTGGCAAGAGAGCTTTCTCTGGAGGAAATATCCGAAATACGTGCTAAAACTCCCAAGGAACTTGAAATAGAATGCTTTGTACACGGTGCGATGTGTGTAAGCTTTTCGGGAAGATGCCTTTTATCGCAATATCTGGTGAACAGAGACGCCAACAGGGGAGAATGCGCTCAGCCCTGCCGCTGGGGATATCATTTAATGGAAGAAAAAAGGGACGGAGAATTTTATCCGGTATTTGAAGATGAAAACGGGACATACATTTTAAACGCTAAGGATATGTGCATGATAAATCACCTTGACAAGCTTGCCGAGGCCGGAGTTGACAGCTTCAAAATAGAGGGACGGGCAAAATCTTCATATTATGTTTCCGTTATCACCAATGCATACAGAAAAGCAATGGATATTTATAAGGAAAATCCTAAAAATTTCACACTGCCTCAGTGGCTTAAGGACGAGGTTTTCAAGGTAAGTCACAGAGCGTATTGCACAGGATTTTTCTTTGGCCATCCAAAAGAAAGTCAGTATTACGAGACCGGCGGATATATAAGAGAATACGATGTCGTTGCAATAGTTGACAGATGCGCCGGAGGAAGGATCTATGCCGTACAGCGCAATAAATTCAATGTGGGTGACGAAGTGGAGATTTTAACTCCTGAAAATAAAGCGCCTGCTGCGCTAACCGTCCAGAAAATGTATGATGAGTCTGATAATGAAATAGAAACAGCTAATCATGCCGCTATGAAATTTTCGATCGTATCTGAAGAAAATTTTCCGCATAATTCAATTATAAGAATAAAAAGATAGTTCAAAGAGCGCTGAGATATAAAATCGGCGCTCTTTAGCTATAGCTGTTATAATTTCTCTTGACAAAATCTCAGAGAAGTGGTAAAATGAAAGAAAGAATAAAACCGCATTAAATCATAATTTAGTGCAACTTTATATTGATATGGAGGCTATGAACATGAAACAGGAATATCATGACGACTGTCCATATTATCTTGAAGATTTTCTTACACATCTGAAAATCGTTAAAGATCGTGCTGACAGAACAGAAGAAGCTTATTACATAGATATAAGAACCTTTTTAAGGTACCTGAATATAAAACATGGATCTGCTGGATCAGACCAGGAATGGAATTGTATAAAAATTTCAGAAACGCCAATCGAATGGATTGAAAGCTTTACCTTGAATGACGCATATACTTATTTAAAATATCTGAAAGACGTGCGGAGTAACTCCGCTAAAACCAGAGCAAGAAAAACCTCGGCGCTCAGGCAGTTCTACAATTATCTTTACAGTAAAGCAAAGCTTATAAATTCTGATCCAATCGATGAACTTGAAACGCCTAAACCACGTCAGACCCTGCCCAAATACCTTACATTGAACCAAAGTCTACAGCTTTTGCAAAATATAGAATCCAACCATACTCAAAGGGATTATTGTATAATAACCCTTTTCCTCAACTGCGGAATGAGACTTTCAGAGCTGGTTGCACTTAATCTTTCTGATTATAGTAAGGAAAATCAAACACTTAAGCTTTTCGGTAAAGGCAGTAAGGAACGGATCGTTTCACTTAATCCTGCGTGTATTTCTGCGTTGGATAATTATATATCAGTGAGACCGGATACCGATGAAGAAGCAATATTTCTGTCCGCAAATAAAAAAAGGATATCTAAACGGCGTGTTCAGCAAATTGTCGAGGAAATGCTTGAACGTGCGGGACTTTCCGAGCTTGGAATAACAACACATAAGCTGCGTCATACAGCCGCAACTCTTATGTATCAGCACGGAAATGTGGATACGTTGGTGCTTAAGGATATTTTAGGACATGAAAGCATTGCTACCACCGAAATTTATACGCATCTGGCTGATGAACAGCTGAAAGAAGCCGCTGACGCTAATCCCCTTTCAAAAATAAAAAAAAATAAGTAAATGTTTTTACTTATTTATCTGCAAAGCAATTGCCGGAACATATCAGTATGTCCCGGCAATTAAATGAGTTAAATTAATATGAATAAGTGTAGGTATTTACACCCTTAAGGTTGTTTTTACCGGTAATTGTTACAGTCACCTTTCCGCTTCCCGCTGAAGTGTACTTAACCGTGTAATTACCCTTGTAGATCTCATTACCGTTAGCCTTTACAGTTACTGTCGGCTTACCAGCGTCTGCTGCATTTTTACTTAATACCACTTCGCAGTTCTTGATATCCCTCTGGGTGATCTTGAAAGTCTTTGTAACAGTTCCTTTAAGATTTTTCTTTCCTGTGATCTTAACAGTTGCTGTTCCCACGCTTAGATTGTTACTGTAAGTAACAGAATAATTTCCGCTGTATAGTGTTGTACCGTTGCATATTACTGATACGCCCGGCTTGATCCTTGAGCCGTCAAACTCAGCTGTTGCGGGGTCGAGTACGATGTTGCAGTTATTAATAGAGCGCTGGATAATTTCAAATGTTTTTACAGTCTTTCCTGTGAAATTATTTTTACCAGTGATCGTAACCTTTCCTGTACCAACAAAAAGATTGTCGGTGTAGCTGAGACTGAAATTGCTTGCATCTACTGTTTTGCCGTTCATTTTTACGGTTACAACAGGCTTTACTCGTGTACCTCTGAAGTAGTTTGTGCTTGCGCCGAGAGTGATCGTACAGTCATCAAGGCTTGCTGCGGAAATTGTGAAGTTCTTGGATACAGAGCCCTTATAGCTGCCAATACCGCTTACTGTAACAGTCGCTTTTCCTGCATTTGTATTATTTTTATAGGATACTGTATAATCAACACCGTTTTTAAGAACATTGCTTCCGTCCTTAACTGTTAATGCAGGCTTCTTTGCTGTGCCGTCATATGTATAATCCGACTGTGCAAGGGTTATGCTGCATGAATCTATGCTGTTATCTGATACAGGCGTGTCCTTATATGCACAGATATCGTCCATATATACTACGCCGCTCTTAACAGATGAGTTTCCGCCTGCATAGATTGCAAATTCGTTAAGCTTGGAGGTATCCATTTTAGATCCGGAAGACTGCCAAGAAGGCTCTTTAAATTCAGAGAAAGGAAGCTGAACTGTCTTTCCGGTAGTAGAATCAAGCTTTACATAGCTTTCCCAGTAGTTACCGTTCGCATCACGCAACTGGATTGTTATCTCATTTCCCGAACCATCGCCCTGAATCCAGAGAGATATTCCTTTAAATGCAGAGAAATTTCTGACTCCTATATTTTTCATAATTCCGCAATAGCTGGGATTGTCGATGTTGTAACCGTAATACAAAGCCTTAGATCCGTTTTTGTCAACGACATCGAGAGATACTTCGTTACCGCCGTCATTTCTTGAATATGCTCCCCAGACATCGTCGGAAGAACCGTAGCTATCAAAATCGTCCAGTACATCCTCCCCTGTCGTATCCTTTATCGTAAGAACGACCTCAACGTCCTTGCAGGGAGTAAAATCAAAATTCAGAACTGCGGTTTCATCGGGAAGAGATTTTACAAATGAAGGAGTAAATGTTACGGTGTTTCCCGAAATTACATAATCGGAATTTTCTGTAAGAGCATTTCCGTTAATAGAAATACCATTGAGACTATTTCCGTTCATTTCAACAGATGCTGAAAGATCTGTAGGATACTTTTGGTTCTTATCGACCTCAGTGGTTGACATTTCCACTGTTGCAGGGATTATCCTGCTATCGTCAACAGCAATTATACATTCCGGACTTGCACCCGCTGACATTACGGCTTTAAGCTTATGGTTGCAGAGCTCAAGACTGTTGAGAACAGAAGCTTTGACCGTGATTTCTGCAACAGAAACGTCGCCGTTCTGACCCATATCGGTATATGTATAATCAGTTCCGTTTTTCAGAGCTTTACCGTCAAGAGTAATGGAATTAAGGCTTCCCTTCTGAGTATTGAGCTTTATTTTTACATCGCCGCTTTTTGCAAGATCGTAATCTATCGATGCAGGCGAGAAATAGTTTGTTATATTCCTTTTATTCATCTTAGCAGTTGCATCAATAAGGATCTGTCTCGCATTAGGTGTTCCTTCAACTGCTTCGATCTCAGCAGGACCGTATACTGTGTACTGATCGTAGTCGGTGTAGAAATATTTTCCGTCTCCAAAAGCAGCCTGCTTGTTGTCGTCTACCCATGAAGCGATCATCCAGTAGTTGAAGCCCTGGAATTCATATTCCTCATTGTCAATGATAAGATCCATCCATTCCTGATACTTGTCATCACGGATAGTACGGTCTTTGAGTCCGAACTCCTCAAGTATTACCGGCTTATTGGCAGCCTGTGCTGACTTTGCATGAAGCTTGAGCCAGTCTATATCGTCATCACCGCCGTTTTTACCTACACCGTCGATTTTGAGACTCCATGAATCGCAATAAAAATGAGGCGTACCGAAATCAATAGTATCTATACTGATAAGCTTATCAAAGTCCACACCGCAATTTCCGGAAAAAGCATAATCTGAGTCTACAGTAGACTTATACGGCTCGGACTGTCTGTCAAAGTTGTAAAATCCTTCGTCTCCTACCGCAACCATGTGGTAAGGGTCTATGCTCTTAACATATGCGGACATTTCCTTTGCCCAATTATAAAGAATATTATTTTTGCAGTATGCATCATTCTTCTCACATCTAGGCTCATTGGCAAGCTCCCAGGCAAATACGGATTCTGAATCCATAAGCTTTTCACCGGTGTAATAGTTAGTGTGATTAAGCAGACCGTAAACATAATCCTTATACCACTGCTTGCAGGTTTCATTGGTGTAAAAATCGTCTCTGCTGAGATTATCTCCCAGACCTGCTTCACTGCACCACTTTATGTACTGATCCATTCCGCCGAAAGCTTCCCAGTAATTTGTGAAAGTAATAATAAGCTTGATATTATTCTTTTCAGCCTGAGTTATAACATAATCCAGACGCCTTAAGCCGTCTGCGCCTTCATTTATTACGGGTCTGTTCAGCTCCGAATCAAAATACTGAAAATAAACGCCGTCCTTTTCACCAGGACCGTCAACGCTGTTTACAAAGGTTGCGGATTTTCCGCCGCTTGCTTCTGTTACTCTGGTACCAGCGTCAAGATTTCCCCATATTCTTATAACGTTAAGTCCCATATCCTTACAGTCCTTCATTACGCTGTCAACAGAATACTGCGACTTGTAAGTCAGATAATAGCAGTTTGTTCCTCCGTAGTAATAGGGAGCGTCGTCACACATAAACTTTGTGCCTTCCGTATAAACGAATCCTTCGGGAACCGATCCGGCTGCTTTTGCTGACATTGATCCGAATTCACAGTACGGCATCAATGTCAGCATTACAGCTGCTGCCGACGCCATTGCCGCTGACTTGCTCAATACTTTTTTCATTAAATTAACCTCCTACGCTCAAATAAATTATTTGAAATTCCAATAAAATAAAGCTTATATTTTGCACTGCTTTATTGATTAACTTAATCTTATCATATATTTTTTATTAAGTCAACATTAATCTGATTTGTTAAACGTTTTCAAGAAAAAGTTTGTATATATAAACAAATTATTAAGCAGAAAATTAGTGAAAACTCTTAATTATTATGGGAAAATTAACTAAAATATTAATTTAAATCCACATATTAAATTAAAAATATACTATAATTTTGAGGAATATTTACAAAAAAATATTGAAATAAAATTAAAATAAGTGTAAAATAAATATCAAATCTAAAAAGGAGGAATATGTATAAAACAAGCTTATTATGATGACTGTCCTTATTATCTTCTGGACTTCTTAAATTACATTTCTGTTGTAAAGGGGCTTAGCGATCGGACCGTTGAAGCATACTATGTTGATCTGCGCTGTTTTCTTCGCTATCTTAAAATAAAGCACAAGCTTGTCAAAAGCAGCGACTCTTGGGAAGGCATCAGCATCTCAGATACTCCCATTGATTATCTGGAAAGCTTTTCGCAGAACGATTCGTATGTTTATCTGAAATGGCTGTCGGATATCAGAAAAAATTCAGCGTTAACAAGAGCACGAAAGGTCACTTCTCTTAAGGAATTTTATAATTATCTCTATAAGAAAAAAGGATTGCTTAAGTTTAACCCTGTTTCAGGGCTTGAAACCGCCTCTCTGAAAAAGACTCTGCCTAAATATCTTACTCTTGAAGAAAGTATGCAGCTTTTAAAAAGCATTGAAACAAAAAATACAGAAAGGGACTATTGCATTATAACGCTGTTTTTAAACTGCGGCATGAGACTTTCGGAGCTTTGCGGGTTAGATCTCACCGATGTAAACCTTGAGGAACGAACTGTCCGCCTGTTGGGAAAGGGCGGAAAGGAAAGGATAGTTTATCTTAATCAGGCATGTACAGACGCTTTAAAGGACTATTTCAACGTAAGAAATACAACCGGCACACAGTCTGACGCTCTCTTTCTTTCGTCACGGAAAAAAAGGATATCCCGTAGGCGTGTGGAGGAAATAATTGAAGAATGTCTGCAAAAAGCCGGGTTATCCAATACCGGAGTATCTGTACACAAGCTTCGTCATACTGCTGCAACGCTTATGTATCAATACGGAAACGTGGATACGCTGGTGATAAAAGATGTCCTTGGTCATAAGAGCATTGCAACTACGGAAATCTATACACATCTGTCAAATGAAAAGGTTAAAGAAGCTATGAATGCGAACCCATTAAGTAAAGTAATTCAGAAGTCCGACAAAAAGAATAATTAATCGATCCGCAGGAGTTGCTGTTCGGCAGATCAATTTAAATACAAAAAATTTTGTAAAATCGCATAAAATATTCATTGAAGTTCTCAACTATATTAACTCTATAATTTTTGTTAAATTAGCCATGACATTCTTAATTCAATTCAGGCGGTTAATTAACAAAAAACGGACGAATTCTGCTGCAAATGTCAAATGCAACAGCTCTCGTCCGTTTTAATTTAACTGTGTAATTTTAGCTAAAATATATGCTATCCTATTTCCAGATAATAACTTCCGGCTTGCATGGCTTTCTAAAAAGCTTATGGAGCATTTTGACCTTTTCGATCAGCTTGAGCGCCTTATCGAAGCTTCCTTTTTCTGATTTTTTACCTTTACTGTTAAGAAGCCAGTTATTAGTCTTTCCGGAAAAATGCACTCCGTCCTTATCTCCAAGCTGCAGCTTTCTTACAAGCTTCATCAGCTTCGGATTTGCCTCGCAGAATACAGAACCGAAATTAGGCTTTAAATTATCCTGTTTTTCCCTGCAAAGATCAAGACGTTCCTTGCGCCTCTTTGCAGATTCCTCCGCAGACATTTCAGGAAATCTAAACTTAGCCGAAAGTATCAGAAAACTGTTGCTGTGAAAAATTGAATTACGGTAACCAAAACAGCAGTCCTCCTTAGAAAGCTCAGCTACCTCTCCCCTGCCGCCGAACTTTGTATCCTCAAGACACAACACTTCTACGCTGACAATATGATCTGCAATAGTACAATTAAAAGCTTTTCCTCTGCCGGCATTCATATAAATTGCTCCGCCTACAAGCCCCGGGACGGAAAAAAGATATTCTATACCGCCCATGCCGTTCTTATTAATAAAATTAATAAGCTTCTGAAGTCTCACCGACGCCGATGCCGTTACAAAGCCGTCATCACTGATATCAAGCTCCTGAGAAAGCTCTCTGAGGCAGATAACATTGTCAAATTCCTTTGAATCATTTATCAGCAGATTTGAACCTCCCCCGATAAATCTGCAATCCTTTTTTTCAAGCGCAAGCTGTATAAGCTCCTGCTTATTCTGAGGGAAGTACATATTTTTACATATTCCGCCCATACAAAATGTTGTATAGCTACTAAGCGATTCATTTGTCAATACCTTCATACAAAACCTCCGCTTTTTTTTAAGGCAACACCGTACAACTACCGCCTAACGGCTTTGTATACGTCTTGCTTGCAGATTTTCCGTCATATCACACAAATCCTTCTTGAAATACGTCAGTATTCCTGCGTCGGATTTATGCAATCTGACGAAAAATCTGACTGCGCAATCCGCACACAATAGTTGTTCGGTGTTGCCTTAATGTAAAAATTATAAATGTGAAATATTATTCCAATCCCAGTGCGGTGACTCAAATTTCAGATCATTTAAAACGTCCGGATCGATCCCTCTGAAATTCATAGATCTGAAATATTCCATAAAGCTTTCTCTGTCCTCAAAGAGCGAACGATAAATCTCAAGCTGCTCCGGTTTGCTGCATTTTGATGCGCATATCCTTGCACTGTTTTCATAATCAGCATTCATCTTCTGACGGTATTCATCAAGAGAACAGATCCTTTTTGCGGGATTTCCAGCGTATACCGCATTACCCTCCAGCTTTCCTGAAACAACGCTTCCTGCACCGATAATAGTGTTGTCACCTATTTCCGCTCCCATAAGAATAATTGCGTTCATTCCTATAAAGACATTGTTTCCGATCTTTGTGATCCTCTGCTTTCTCACAAGCTCATGATAAGCGTTTACAAGTACGGCATATGAATAATCATGCGCAAGAATAACAACTCCGTTAGTAATGAGACAATTATCTCCTATTTCTATAAACCGTGAATGTTCAACATCAATTCTGTGCTTGGCAGATGAATAAATATGCGTATTTTTTCCTATAACAGCACCCTTTTTTCTCATATAACCGATCAGTGCTTCGGAGCTGTAGCAATTCGGATAAACAGCCTTTTTAAATAATGTCTTGATTTTTCCGATCATTTTAATCCCCCGAGGAAAATTTATTTGTCAGTCTCTTGAACTTTTTCATTATTGCCATATAAATGCTCTTTATCATTTTACGGTCAAGAATAAAGATCGTAAGGCAGAATACGGCAACATTGATAAGATCGCATATTAAATTTTTCTGATAATTAAGCACTGACATAAGCGTAAGGAAGGCAACGCCAAGAACCAGGACCGGTACGTTGAATTTTACCTTTTGAAATCTCTGAACTCCGATCATTCTGTATACAAACAGAACAGCATAGCTTATCATTGTGGAAAGAGACGCCGCCCATATTCCTATCTTTTTAACAAGAATCAGATCTATGACAAGATTAAGCACCGCTGCAAGTATGGTGGTTATACCAACGCTTCGTGTCTTTTTAAATGCAATGTAAATTCCGCCGACTACAGATGACATACTTAAAAACAGCATTCCGAAATACAGAACAGGCATCTGATAGTAAGCTTCGTCGTAATCTCCCTTTATAAGGAAACGGAACAAAAGCGGGGAACACATCATAAGTCCCGCCATTAAAGCTACAAGAATACGGAAATAATTATCGCACATAGACGAATAGTATGCAGACTTATCATCATCCTTTGAAGCTATAGATGCGTTTTCTACCCATGCGTTATTTAATGTAACGTGAACTGCACTGTAAATATTAGGGATCTTATTAGCGACTGCATACATAGCATTTGCTTCTATTCCCAGAAAAGCGGTGAGAATAAGTCTGTCGGAAAGTCTAAGAACCCAGCCTGAAAGATTGTTCGGAACCATCGGCCACGAATAATTAAGCATCTCTCCTATATATTTTTTTGAAACGGTTTCCATTCGGAAACTCCATTTATCTTTTATTTTATATGCCAGATAAAACGATCCCAGAGCATAAGCAACAGCCATTGCGATAAGAACGCCGTACAATCCGTTCTTGAATTTCCACACAAGGAGTACGATCAGTATAAGATTGGCGGTTGAAATTACGATCGAACTTATGGAGTAAATCAGATTATAAGAAAGACCTCTGGTTATCTGCTGAAAGGTAACATATGAAATATCAAAAAAATAATATACACAGATCAAAAAACGTCCGATGCCTGAAATACCGGGAATAAAAAAGTACAGCACAACCAAAGAAATAACGGAGATAGGCAAAGTAAATACCAGAATATTGGTTATAATTGAATCTACCTGATCCCTGTTGTCTCGTCTTTCAATTAAAAAACGAAAAGCCGCCGACTGTATCTGAAGCGTTACGATCGGCAGGAAAAGAGAAACAAGAGTAATTATAAGGTCGTAGGAACCAAATTCCTTTTTGGTAAGATAACCTGTTAATATAGGCAGCGTTACGATATTTACCAGCTTCGGGAAAAAGGTTCCTATGCCTAATATAGCTGTATTTTTTATTAAATTACTTTCTCTGCTCATTATTGATTAGCTCTCCTTATTTGCCCATAAGCTTTGCCAAGGATCTTTCAAGATAATCCCGGGAGCTTTTTACCTTTTCAAGCTGCGCCGTTTCAGCGTTGCTGTAATCGGTATTCTTGTCAATGATCTGATCGATATTCTCCGTTTTTTCAGCGACGATTTCGTTCAGTGAAAATTCGCTGAGCATATCCTTGATCTTTTGAGCAGGATTTACTACTACAAGATTTTTCCTATACAGAACGGAAAATACCGTTCCATGGAAAGTATCGGTAATGACAAGCTTTGCCTTGTCGATATATCCAAGAAACTCCGCAGGAGACGCCATAACAGACTTATCGCACCACTTCAGATATCTTCCGACGGAAATAAGCTTAAGTCCCCTCTTTGACACAGCTTTTTTTATACTGTCGATCTGAGATTTTGTTCTGCACATTTTGCCGTAGGTATAAATAACGGCAAAATCCTCCGTCTCACCGACATTATCCTGAAGCTTACGGAAATTTTCAACTCCGTATAATATTGTCGGGTCGGTAACAACATCTATCGGATCATCAACAAACTGTTTTAATACACTGCGTGAATATTCGTCACGAACGGCAATACTGTCAAAGCTGCGAATACTGTCAATAAGCTCCATATGCGCACTAAAATCCTTTGCTTTAACGGTATTTACGGAAGGAGCATATGCTATTTTCCCTCCCCCTTTCAAACCGACGCCAAAAAATTCCGGACTGTTAAGAAACTTTTCTCTGTTGATATTCCAGATCTCATCGCTGCCGAATACATAGATACTTCCGTCCTTTGCATCTGGCAGCTTAACGATGGGAAACTGCTTTTTCAATTTGCTGAATATAAAATATCTCTTGAATTCAAATAAAACCCCCGGGAATCTGCCATGATATATATGACCTGCAGCCTTTTTCAGAGTTTGTTTTATTGTAGATTGATGCTTTATATCCAAAAAAGCCGTATCATCATATTTTTTCAGGATCTCTTTTAAGGCATACGCTTGAAAATAACTTCCGTAATTAAGACTGTCATAAACTGTAAGAATATAAATCATTTACTACCACCGCTATGTTAATTGTTGAGCGCCATTATCCCCAAGAACATTCGTTACATTTACTTCGGATTTTACAACTGAAACCTCAGTGTTTTTTTCCGTCCGTGAAACGGTAGCAGCAATAAGCTGATAAATGAGCAAATAGTGAACACGGTAATACGAAACCTGACCGTAATCAAGGATCATGACGACGAAAAGAAAGACTATAGAAAAAAGATGAATGGTTGAGTTGGTTTTTATATACTCAAAAATTGATTTAAACAGCAGGAAAAGTAAAAATCCATAATAAAGGATAAAACCAACCATTCCGTGATTGCAAAGTATCTCGGTGTAATTGCAGTGAGAATACAGATACTTACCTGTTTTCATGGAATATAACGCTCTGAAAGCTGAAACGCCTTTTCCGAATACAGGATTTTCGGTAAACCATTTAATTGCGCAGTTTCTCATATCCCTACGCTCTACAATTGACGCTGAACCTCCGGTCTCTCCCATTATCGTGCGAATGTATATTTCAATTCTGTTACCGATCGTCCGGTACAGAATGTCAACATTCATAACAATAATATACATTAAATAAATAGCCAATAAAACCAGCAGCATAATAAGCACCAACTTAAATGCTTTTTTTCTGTATTTAAAGAAGAAATAAATGGGCATAGCCATAATTATAGCAACCACAGTCTTTTTGGTTCCGGAAAGCGCAGCAGCTAAAATCATCAGGATCATTATGGGAATATAAGCTTTAAAATGCTTTTCAAAAAGCGCATAAAGCGACCACATCAAACAAATAATTATACTGTACGACAGGATCATAAATGTACCGTAATTTTCAAATACTACCTTACCAAGACGCCAGTATCCGGAAAGAAGATTAGCACGTTCAACAAAAATTGTAAAAAGCACTATAGCAACTGTTCCTGCCGTGAATCCGTTCATAACCTTAATAAAACCTTCCTCAAAATCATCATATCTGAAATGAAGGTACATTATTATTGAAAAAGAATGCAAAACAGAACCGAACATCATCATAATTGTGCTTAAGCCCTGCGATCCGGTCGGCGTATAACACAATGAAATACACATATACAGCAAAAATACGACGACCCACATCATAAATGAAGAAAGATAAATTTTACCGTACTTCACAATGACCAAAGCAAATAAAAATCCTATGCAGACATATTTTACAATATCAGGTACAAACGGCTCAGCAGGAATTGCAAAAGCCAGTATAAAAAGTAAAAGATCTCCAATTATACTTTTCCCATTTTTTACATTTGAATTGATCATAATACATCTAATGCAAAAGCATTACCTTTCTAATTACTCCCAGTTGAACTCAGACATAATATCGATCTGATATACAGAGCTGCTGTCCTCAAGCTTAGCCGAAACTTTGTTATCGTAAAAGGATATACTTCCCTTTTTCATCATCTGCACGTATTGCTGATACTCACGGCTGCCGGCGGAGAAATTACCGTCCGCCGCTCTGAGCTTATATTTTTCGTAATCTGACGGAAGGAACTTATAGTGCCGCAGGACCATAAACGTATCAGAGTTGAAATTCTTGTAAAAAGGATAAGACATATGCGACTGAAACTGTATATCTCCGGGCTGAAGATAAATAAGAGGATATTTAGTAAGCCAGGGTTTTTTGTCATTTTCATTTTCGGCAAAAATTCTTGCTCTGACTCCTCCCTGAAAGCCTTTTATCAACAGCTCGTCCCTGCCGGATATCTGAGTATATCCGCTTTTATCAAAATAGCAGTATTCCTTAAGAAAATCAACCTCTCTGCCGTCAAAGTTTATTTTTTCAGGATACATATCGAGCATAAGCGCCTTGACCCGCTTTATACCCTTTTTGTCACAATAATTTGCTATATCATAAATCGATCTGTTTTCAGAACCGTTATAATCCAGATATTCGTCTGAATCCACCACAAGATACCACTTACCGAAGCCGTACCTTGCCATAACTCTGTTGATCCATGCCTGTCTTCTCAGACTGGTATATTTTTCTGTTGCCAGATATACGTTAACATCTCTAAAATCAGAAAAATACTCCGCTGTTCCATCGCTGGAACCGTTATCAATAAAAGCAAAAGCCTTGACGCCAAGCCTTTTGTAATGACTGTAAATACGCTTAAGATTCTCCAGTTCATCCTTTGCGGGACAAATAAGCACAAGCTCCTGCTTTCGGGGGAAATAATTTTCAGATATAATTTCAAGCGGCTGAGAATAAAATTCCTCAGCAAGCTCAAAGCCTCTTTTATCTGTCGCTAGTGACAGCTTTTTAAAGGCATCAGACCAAAGCTTGATATCCCTGGGTGCAGCGTAAAATGTCGGATCGTCCTTCGCCGCCGATTTTTTTAAACGTTTTGCGGTATCCGAACCCAAATTCTTAACAAGTCCTCTTGCAAGAAGCAGTTCCTCACGAAGGCGAGGCGGTATATATTTTAAAGGATTGGACATTGATATTCCCCCAAAAACGTTAAACGTTATATTTTCTTATCCAGCCTGAAAGGCTTTTCATAACTCTCTCCGGCTGATAATCCTCACTTTTCTTCAGACACTTAATACGCATCTCAGCTACAGACTTACTGTCAGAAACCGCTTTGGTTATAGCATCTCTGAGCGCTTCGACGTTGTGTACGGGAACAAGATATCCTGTCTCCCCATTGTTTACAAGCTCACCGTTAAAACGCCAGTCCGAAGCGATCACAGGAAGTCCAGACATAAAGCTTTCGCATACTGTAGTTGGAAATCCCTCACCGGGATAAAACGTGGGAAACAGCAGCATATAATATCCGGAAAGCGTTTTAAGACTGTCGTTACCGTCCAAAACTCCCTTATATGTGACAAACTCCGAATATTTTGAAAAAAACTTTTTATAATGCGCCTCATGATCCTTATCTACAGGACCCCAGACGTCAAGCCTACACACGCATCTTCCAGCCTTTTTATTAACAGCTTCAACAGCCTTTGCAGCCTCATCTATACCTTTTTCCGGTGTGACACGGGAAAAAGTGCAGAACGTAAAAGGTTCTGTATTAATATCTGCTAAATCGGATACTTTTATCGGAGTGCGTGTGGAGAATATTGGCATAACCTCTATTCTCCTGCGGTTAAACTCCTTAAGCTCATTTTTCAGAGCTTTGGTCTCCGGAAGAATAAAGTCTACATTTTTTATGCTTTTTGCAAGATATCCGTGCTTTTTCAAAAGCTCCGTAAGCCAGCCGCCAACGACCGGATATGCCAGTTTATAGTTCATGATCCCCTTAAACATACTGAAAAAAGGAAGTATGAACTTAATTCCGTTTTTGTTTGGCATAATTATAACGGTTCTACAGCTGAATGCGATCTTGAAACAGGAAATCACAAGCTTAAGCTTTTCTTTTTTCCAATTAGATGTATCTACTGCAAGTACGGAATTATCCCCGAACTGCTTTTTTAACTGGTCGTATATGCCCCTTGTTTTACTCATCTGACCGCCGATTATAGGATTATCCACAGAATATCCAAGGTAACCCACAAGTCCGATCTTGTGCTTAGGCATTTACTTCCCTCCTGAACTCCTCAAAGCAGTCAAGCGCTCTCCTGATAACATCATCCATATCGTAATATTTATACTCAGCAAGTCTGCCAAGAAAAATAACATTCTTTTCTTTGGCTGCTTTCTCTCTGTACTTAGACGCCAGAACCTTCCATTCTTCAGTAGGATAAGGATAGTATGGCTCTCCCCCGAAGCAAGGAAATTCTTTAAGAATAGTTGTTTTTTCATGCTTCTGACCGGTCATCTTCTTGAACTCGGTAATTCTGGTATAATCGTAATCCATAGGATACCTTGATGACGCAGTAGGCTGATAGGACTCCTTATCATACGTTTCAAACTGGAATCGGATACTTCTGTAAAGGAGCTTTCCGAATTCATAATCATAGAAATAGTCTATCGGACCTGTGTATATAAGCTTTTCATACTCGATATCGTCTATAACATCCTTATAATCGGTATTGAGCATGATCATTATATTTTTGCTTTCAAGCATCTTTTCACACATTTTGGTATAACCATGCTTAGGATTTCCCTGATATTTATCCGTAAAATACCTGGTATCACGGTTCTTTCTGAAAGGTATTCTCGAAATAACCGTCTTGTCAAGCTCGGCAGGAGAAACCCCCCACTGCTTTATGGTAAAATACTTGAAAAATTTCTCGTATATATCCCTTCCGCCCTGACTTAATACAACGTCCTCGCTGGTTTTTATTTCATCGATCTGCTCTCTCCTTCCGGCGATGAACTCGTCCATTTCGTCCTCAGAAAGATTAAGGTTGTAAAGCTGATTTATAGTTTCCAGCGAGATCGGCATCGGAACAAAATTACCGTTTACATAGGAAAGCACACGATGCTGATAATCGTTCCACTCGGTAAACTTCAGAACATATTCAAAAACCTCTTTATCATTCGTATGGAATGTGTGCGGACCGTAATTGTGTATAAGAATTCCGTCATCATTATAGCTGTCGTAAACGTTGCCCGCAATATGAGGTCTTTTTTCAATTATAAGAACCTTTTCGTTTAATTCGTTTGCAATTCTTTCCGCCATGGTAAGTCCGGCAAGACCTGCGCCGACAACCACATATTTTACCTTCATCAAGCAATAGCTCCTTATATATTATTTTTTAAAGAATTATCTTCAAGGAATTTTACCATATCCGCATAAACTTTTTCAGCGCAGAATTTTTCCTCATACAGATTTCTTGCGTTTTCTTTCATAGAAGCTGTTTTTTCTCTGTTGTCAGCCAGCATAAGGATCTGTTCAGCAAGCTGCTCTTCGTTGGAATAATGCACTCCGCACTGATATTTTTCTGCAAAATCAAGCATCATACCCTCCGGCTGGATAAGCAAAGCAAGCTTAAGAGCAAGATACTCACAAAATTTATTTGGCATCGAATTTTCATAATTTTTTCCGGGGCGGTATGAAAGAAGTCCTGCGCTGGAAATCTCCCCCAAGGAGCATATCTGAACTCTGTCTACCCAACCTGGGAAAATAACATTATCACAGCCCTTTACGATCTCCTTGTATTCAGAAAGCTTTTCTCCCACGCCGCATATAACATACTTGACCTTGGGATTTTTCTTAGCTGTAATAACAGCCGCTTTCATGACCGTTTCAAGATCCACGGTAAAGCCGAACTGTCCAAAAAAGCAGCAGACAAAATCGTCTTTTTCTATACCCATATCGTACCAGAATTTACGGTCTGCATCGGTAAGCTCCACATTATTGTCAGGATATGAAACATAGTAGGCACGGTCTGTATCCTTTATCCCCCGCTTTGCATAATTAAGTCCCCAATCGAGAAATTTTTCAGAGGTTGCAATTATTCCCGTGCAGCGTTTCAATGCTTTTGAAAGCATTATTTTATATGGAATAATTCCCACCTTCATAAACGGACGAAGTCTGTCGCTGCAAAAATCGACATACATATCCGGGAAAGTATCTCTTATATCGGCAAAAACGGGAATATTGTGTTTTTTAGCATATTTTGATACATAATAAGCAAGCTCCGGAGTAGGCATCGAACAGAGAATTACATCGGGCTGTTCTTCCCTTTCAGCAAGAGCCATAAAATGTTTTCCTTCGTAAAACTGGTGATAGAGTCTGCGAACAGACATATTCTTGCTGTATCCGGGTCCGTGTATCATAAACAGATCGTAATTGGGAGCGATTTTTTTCTTGCAGTCCCTTTCACGTCTGAATTCCTTTTTGAAATGGTTGAGCGTAGAACACCACCAAACTACTTCGTTATCAGGATTTGAAGCGCAAATTTGACCTATAAGACCCATTCTGAACAATCTTGGAGATTCTTCGTCAATCGGAAGAATCTCGCCTGTTCTTACAAGCCAGATCTTTCGTTTATTCATCAGTTATTACTACCTTTCATTTTATTACAGCGTCAGTCTCTGCAGAAAATATCTCTTGTATAAACCTTATCCTTTATGTCGTCCAGACACGGATCGTACCTGTTGGCAATAACAGCATTGCACATTTTCTTGAACTTCTCAAGATCATTGACAACAACGCTGCCGTAGAAGGTCTCTCCGTCCTCGAGAGTAGGCTCATATATCACAACAGTAACTCCCTCAGCCTTTATCCTCTTCATAACGCCCTGAATACTGCTTTGACGGAAGTTATCGGAATTTGATTTCATTGTGAGTCTGTAAACTCCTACGATCCCGTTTTTCACAGCAGAGGCGTCCCAGTTTTCTCCACAGGCAAGCTCCAGCACCCTGTCCGAAATATAATCCTTTCTGGTTGCGTTGGAATCAACAATTGCCTTGATAAGCTTTTCGGGGACATCCTTGTAATTGGCAAGAAGCTGTTTTGTATCCTTAGGCAGACAGTATCCGCCGTAGCCGAATGACGGGTTATTATAGTGAGAGCCTATTCTCGGATCCAGACAAACTCCATCGATTATCTGCTTTGTGTCAAGACCTTTCATCTCAGCATAGGTATCAAGCTCGTTAAAATAGCTTACCCTCAACGCAAGATATGTATTGGCAAAAAGCTTGACAGCCTCCGCCTCGGTAAAGCCCATAAAAAGAGTATCTATATTTTCTTTTATGGCGCCCTCCTGCAAAAGCTCTGCAAAAACATGAGCCGCATCGGTAAGCTTTTCGTCATTGTTATCCGTTCCAACAATTATACGGCTCGGATACAGGTTATCATAAAGAGCTTTGCTTTCCCTGAGAAATTCAGGACTGAAAATAATGTTTCTGCTGCCGGTCTTTTCTCTTATAGAACGTGTGTAGCCTACCGGAACTGTAGATTTGATAACCATGACAGCGTTAGGATTACACTTCATTACAAGCTCTATTACAGCCTCGACAGCTGATGTATCAAAGAAATTTTTCTTAGCATCGTAATTGGTAGGAGCGGCTATTACGACATAATCCGCCTTACTGTAAGCCGTCTCTCCATCCAAGGTGGCTGTAAGATCCAGCTCCTTATTGGCAAGATACTCCTCTATCTCCTTGTCTGCGATAGGCGATTTGCGTTTATTTATAAGATCGACCTTTTCCGGAACGATATCCACAGCATAGACCTTATGATGCTGAGAGAGCAGGGTCGCTATTGACAATCCCACATAACCGGTACCGGCGACGGCAATAACCAAATCCTTTTTGTTCATATACTCTTCCTCCGAAAAATTACATATAAAATTTCTTGTACCACTGAGCAAAGGCTCTCAGCCCGTCTCTCAGCGGTGTGCAGGGCTTGAAGTCAAAATCTCTGACAAGCTCGTCAACATCAGCATATGTCATTTCCACATCTCCGGGCTGCATAGGCACAAGCTCCTTATGAGACTCAAAGTCATAATCCTGCGGCAGAACACCTGCACTTACAAGCTCCTGCTGAAGGATATCGACAAAATCCAGAAGATTTTCCGGCTGATTATTTCCTATATTGTAAACCTTGTATCTTACTCCGTCAGCATTGGCGTCGGGAGCTTTTTTCATAACATTTACCACTCCGGTAATAATATCGTCAATATAAGTGAAATCCCTCTTGCAATTACCGTAGTTGAAGATCTGTATAACGTCCCCCGCTCTCAGCTTATTGGTGAATCCGAAATAAGCCATATCGGGACGGCCTGCGGGACCGTAAACGGTGAAAAATCTCAATCCCGTTGACGGTATACCGTAAAGCTTTGAATATGCGTGAGCCATAAGCTCGTTGGATTTTTTCGTTGCCGCATACAGAGAAACGGGGTTATCCACCTTATCGTCGGTAGAATAAGGTATTTTCTTATTACTTCCGTAAACAGAAGAGCTTGACGCATATACCAGATGCTCCACAGGATAATTACGGCATCCCTCGAGAATATTGAAAAATCCCACAAGATTTGATTGTATATATGCATCAGGATTGGTTATGGAATAACGCACTCCTGCCTGAGCTGCAAGATTGACAACTATCTGCGGCTTGTACTTTTCAAAAACAGATTCAACCAGCTGTTTATCCGAAATATCTCCTTTTATAAAAATATAGTCCGGATATTTCCTCAACTCTGCAAGCCTGTACTCTTTCAGGCTTACATCGTAATAATCGTTCATATTATCGAGACCCACGACCTTGATACCGTTTATATTATCAAGGAGAGCTCTGCAAAGATACGAACCGATAAATCCGGAGGAACCCGTGACTAAAACTGTTTTTCCGGTAAGGTCAATATTAAAACCAACCAATTTTACACACTCCCTATTTCACTTTTATCTGCTGAAACTTTAAAAAATTCCGTTTTAAAAATATTCCTAAAATCCATACAGTTATTATACTTCGTTTAAAGAATTTATTCAACCAACCAAGCTTTACCTGAATGTCAATGTTCCTTTACATTTGCTTATGTTTACTTCAGAATAATACAGATTGGCGGAATTGCAAAAATCTACAGACAAGACCCTAAACATTTATATTATAACATAAAGTAATTAATTAGTCAATGGAATTAATACATCTTTTATCAAAATAAGAGTAATTTTTAGAAAATCCATATACAAAAAATGTAAACTCAAACTGTTGATCTGAAAATATGCTATACAAAATAGAATTGCATTTTATATAGATTTTTATACACACAAAACGGTACTGTTTTGCAGCACCGTTTTGTTATGTAATTAAATTTTTTTACTTATCAAATGCAGATTCCTTCAAACCGGCAGCAAGACCTGCAAGTCCCTGTATTTCGCTTGGAATGATAATTTTGGTAGCCTTTCCGTCGGCAGCCTTTCCAAACGCTTCAAGGCTTTTCAGCTGGATAACTGCGTCGTTAGGATTAGCGGCATTAAGCTTTATAATGCTCTCCGCAACCGCCTTCTGAACCATATCAATAGCCTGCGCTTCACCTTGAGCTTCAAGGATCTTCTGTTCCTTAACAGCGTCTGCACGAAGGATCATGGACTGTTTTTCGGCCTCTGCTGCAAGGATCTGAGACTCTTTATCAGCCTGAGCACGAAGTATCTTAGACTCCTTCTCACCCTCTGCGACCAGGATCTGAGATTTCTTCTCAGCCTCAGCCTGAATGACTTTCTCACGTCTTTCACGGTCAGCCTTCATCTGACGTTCCATGGCATCCTGTATCTCTCTCGGCGGGAGGATATTTTTCAATTCAACACGCTGGACCTTGATTCCCCAACGGTCTGTCGCTTCATCAAGAATAGCTGTTATCCTTGTATTGATAATATCTCTCGAAGTAAGAGTCGCTTCAAGATCAAGATCACCGACAATGTTACGGAGCGTTGTAGCCGTAAGATTTTCGATAGCTGAAATAGGTCTTTCAACACCATAGGTAAACTGCATCGCATCTGTGATCTGGAAGAAAACTACCGTATCGATCTGCATTGTAACGTTATCCTTGGTGATAACCGACTGAGGCTTGAAATCAACGACCTGTTCCTTGATTGAAACGCGCTTTGCTACCCTGTCAATAAATGGCACTTTAACATGCAGACCGGTACCCCATGCCGCATGGAAAGCGCCAAGTCTTTCAACTACAAAAACGTATGCCTGAGGAACGATCTTAATATTGGCAATAATAACTACAATGATAAAAATGATCACAATCAAAAGAATATATGGACCCAGACCCATAATACATACCTCCCTGAAAAAATTAATTTTTTGTAACTACAAGCTTTGCGCTGTCGACCTTGACAACCGTAACAGGCACGCCTTCCTCAATAGCAGAACCGTCCTGAGATCTTGCAGCCCAATCGGTACCGTCAAGGCGAACCCTACCCTTGTTAACTGAGTTGTCGATACGTTCTATAACCATTGCAGTTTTACCGACGTCGAGCTCAAAATTTGTAGGAACGACCTTATTCTGAACTTTTTTTACAATTGATTTTGTAAGTATAAGCAGAATTATCGAGCTTATCACAAATACGATCAGCTGCATCAGCAACGAAAGCTTTGCAATAGCGCAGAACATAGCAATGAGCGCAGCAATCGCAAACCAGATGGAAATAAGCGCAGAACCGTTCGCCACCTCGATAACAACGAAAAAAACAAAAGCCAATGCCCATATAATTATGTACATCGTTGCAGTTGTCATAAAATCATCTCCCCTCTTTCTGCAAGGCTATTATAACATATAATTTTGATTTTTACAATAGGCAAAGACAAAAAATATTTTCCTTTTGATGATTTCCGATCGCATAATTTAAAAAGGTCACTTTTTTTATTCTATACGACCGTCACCGCCCATAAGCTTTGTCATTTCCTCGATCCTTTCAATCGGAAAAGGAGGACTGGCAAGAGGTTTCATTGCAATAGACATAAGCTTTATCGGATTATCGTCTGCTGCGACACGGTTTGAGCTCAACGCACCACATCTCCTGCATCTATGAATTATCGCCCATTCACCGTTTTTCCTTACCCATACGGAGATTGGATCCATACGACCGCCGCAATCCGACGCACGATCGCCGGGTTCAATATCTACATGCAAGCTGATCAGGCAATTCGGACAATGATTTCTGTGATTGCTGCCCGCACCCTCAGGTACAACGGGTCTGCCGCAGACCCTGCATGTAAAGCTATCATTGCAGGCATGAGTTTTATAGTAACCTTTTTCAAATGTTTTTCGTTTATTTTCCCTATTCATTATTGTAAGACCTCCTGATAGTATCAACATGATCCTGATGCTACGGGAGGCTTGTGTGTGATTATTGTAACGCAAACCTCCCGGTCAGCTTACAATCACAAAAGCGTTGTTCTTCTTCAAACAGCAATCTCCTTAAACTATATTTTTTGATCCGATTGACGGATCGTTCTGAAAATTATAAATCGTCGCCAACGGAATACGACCTTACAGGTATATTCGCAGTCAGAAAATTCAATTTATTATAAACATTATATCACACAGAAACGAAAAAATCAATAGATATTTTAACTTTGTAACCTTTTAATCCGGAAAAAGCTCCGATATCATGCAAAATAAAAAGCAGAGAAGGCTGATCCTCCTCTGCTTCAGACAGGCGCATAAAAGCGAAAACATCAAGCTTCCTTCTTGATAACTTCTACGCCCTTATAATATCCGCAATTCTTGCAAACTCTGTGAGGTGAAGTAAGTTCACCGCAGTTAGAACACTTACACAGTGCAGGTGCGTTAAGCTTCCATACAGCCGAACGTCTCTTGTCACGTCTGGCTTTGGATACTTTTCTCTTTGGTACTGCCATTCTGGCACCTCCTCTTCGGTAATAGTAAACAACCTTTTTGTTGATAATCCCCGAAAATCACTCTCCGGAGCATTCACAGCTGCCCTTGTTCAGATTTTGTCCGCAGATGCTGCATAAGCCTCTGCACTCCTCCCTGCAAAGTATTTTTGTAGGGAGCTGAAGGATAAAATCAGACATGACCAATTCGTCCAAATCTAAAATATTGTTTTTACATACGACATATTCATCATTGTCTCCGCTTACGCTTCTGACAAGAGTATGCTCGAAGGAAAAAACGTAATCTCTGGTGAACTCGTCAAGACATCTGTCGCAGACAAGGTTCATAGTCGATGAAACGTTTATTTTCAGCGTAACAACGCCTGCACGGTTTTCAGCCAGACCCTTGACTGCTATCGGTGCTGCAAAAGAATACGACGAATACTCTCCAAGCACGGCTCCGTCGATCTCATAGTCGATCTTTTTAGCCTCGCCTACTATATCAAAGAGTTCCTTCAGTTGTATTTTCATATTACACCTCAAACATCACAAATTCCATTATAAACCGAAAATAAGAATTTGTCAATAGTTTTTTTGCATTACTTTATAAATGCCTTTACTTTCGCAGGAAGCTCCTCAGGGGCGGCTGATACGGTAAATACGATGTTAATGTCCTTTGCAAGAACAGCAAGCTTTTCGATCATAGCTCCGAATTCATCATAATCTCTTCCGCCGATCTTAAGGATACCATCAACAAAGACCTCCTGAATGTCATAATTTCCTGCAAGAAGTCCAGCAACAAAGCCGTAGAAAGCGTCATAGCTTGTGATTCCGTATGCCTCTGCATCAGCAAGTCTTACGTTGTGGGGCAGATCGTATGTGAGCTGCATTCCTCTTTCGATGCAAACAACATTGCCTGTTGCCTTTTCAGCAGCCTTTTTAATAGCGTCAACAAGAATCTTAGTCTTGCCCGTACCTTTTTTTCCTGGAATTAAATTAATCATAAAACCTCTCCGTTCTGCTATAAAGCATATATTTTAAGAGCGGTACCGGCTGTGCAAAACGAGCCGGAGGCTCTGTTTTCCTTGATTTTCCCGGAATATCAGCCAAGCTTTGCCTCGAGCTCAGCTTTCTGCGCTTCATATCCCGGTTTTCCTAAAAGCGCAAACATATTCTTTTTGTAGCTTTCAACTCCCGGCTGATTAAAGGGATTTACACCCAGCATATAGCCGGAAACAGCACAGGCTTTTTCAAAGAAATAAACCATTTCTCCGAAATTTTCCTCGTCAAGCCTGTCCACATCAAGAACGATATTGGGAACGCCGCCCTCTGTGTGAGCCAGTATCGTACCCTCGAAAGCTTTACGGTTGACTACCGACATATTCTGATTTGCAAGGAAATTTAGTCCGTCTCTGTTCTCGGGATCAGACTCGAGGAAGAAATCCTGCTTTGGTTCCTTGATGTTCATAACTGTTTCAAAAATAATGTTTGAACCGTCCTGAATAAACTGACCCAATGAGTGAAGATCCGTAGAGAATGTTGCCGAAGACGGGAAAATTCCCTTTCCGTCCTTGCCTTCGCTCTCTCCGAAAAGCTGCTTGAACCACTCGCCCATCAAAGTAAATGAAGGATCGTAGGAAACGAGCATTTCGACCTTCATACCCTTTCTGTAAAGGATATTTCTGATCGCAGCATATTTATAACAGTCGTTTCCGTCATCCTCGGAATATTTCCTCATAGCCGAAGCCGCACCATTCATAATTGCGTCAATATCGCAGCCTGCAACGGCTATAGGAAGCAGTCCGACAGCTGTAAGTACGGAAAATCTTCCGCCTACGTCGTCCGGAACAACAAACGTCTCATAACCCATTTCATCAGAAAGCTCCTTAAGAGTACCCTTGGACTTGTCGGTAGTTGCAAAGATCCTCTCCTTCGCCTCCTCCTTGCCGTATTTGTCCTCCAGAAGCTTTTTGAAAACTCTGAAAGCAAGCGCAGGCTCGGTAGTAGTACCGGATTTTGAAATTACGTTGACACAGATATCTTTTCCCTCACAGATCGAAAGAATTTCATTAAGATATGTAGGGCTGATATTGTTGCCGACAAAATAAATGTCGGGCGTATCCTTCTTAAGATTATTGTAATAAGGCGATTTAAGAAGCTCGATAGCGGCTCTTGCTCCGAGGTAGGAACCGCCTATGCCGATGACAACAAGAACATCCGCTTTGGACTTGATCCTTTCGGCAGCAGCTTTTATTCTCGCAAACTCCTCCTTATCATAATTGACAGGAAGGTCAACCCAGCCCAGAAAATCATTTCCGAGACCGTTTTTTGCAACAAGAGTATTATGAGCGGCAGTAACGGCAGGAGCCATAGCCTTATACTCATGCTCGCTTATAAAATTTGATAAATAATTAGTTCTTAACGTAACAGACACTGTATTTCAATCCTTTCCCGATTATTTATTTTATTATACAATATTTTTTCGGACTTTGCAAGAGATTTCCTTCCGACTTGTCACTTTTGTGCATTTTTTACAACAATCGCAATGCTTATCCTATCAAATTATACAAAAGTTTTAAAAAGCCAAATTTGAAATTCATTTTTTTAACGCTTTCGGCTGATCTGAGTTCTGTCTTAAGGATCGTTTCATTATTAAGAACACAGCTGAGTTTTCCTACAGTTTCATTTTTCTTGACCGGAGCTGCGATCTCTTCTTTTTTCTCAAAGCGAACTTCAACCAAGTTATATGATCCTCTTGGTATTATCACAGGAGTTATTGTCCCGAATTCGACCTTTATTTTGTGATATTCTCCACCTGTAACGGGAATATCTTTAAGCATATCCTTTGCTATCTCGGGAGAATATATTTGAAACGCATCAAAGCTCATGTCAAGGAGCTTTTTACTTGCCGATTCTCTGGCTTCCGAGGATTCGCAGCCAAGAATGACAACGCATATGCACATACCGTTTTTTTCAGCAGTCACAACCGAACATTCTCCTGCCGATCTTGACGAGCAAGCTTTCATACCTGTGATCCCGTTGTATGTCCTTACAAGCCTGTTCTGGCTGACCAGCTCCGCTTTCCCGTCACGCACAAAGTCTCTCCATACGGTCAAATATCCTGCAAGGCTTTTGTACTTGACAATCTCTGCGGCAAGCAGAGCCATATCTGCGGCGTTCGATCTGCTTTGATCGCTCATTCCTGTGCAGTCTGCAAAATGCGTACCAGCCATGTCAAGTAATTTTGCCTTACTGTTCATTTCATCCGTAAAGTCCTTTTCGCTTCCGGAAATATGTTCTGCCAGCGCAACGCAGGCATCGTTGGCGTTACCGATAGATATAGACTTGATAAGCTCCTCCAGACGTATCTTTTCTCCTTTATCAAGCCATATCTGAGAACCCTCCATTGAGTTCGCATTAGCCGAAACAGTAACCTTATCGTCAAGACTTATCTCTCCGCTTTCCAGCTTTTCGGCTGCAATAAGTAAAGTCATCAGCTTTGTAAGGTGAGAGATCTCCCTCTCCTGAACAGAATTTTTTTCAAACAGTATTTTTCCTGTATGACATTCCGTAACAATAATTTCATCGGCAGGAATTTCCTCAAGCATTTTTTCAATAGATACGGTATCGGCAGAAATGTAATTTCCGCCGTCGGCTTTTGCATTCAGCGGCATAATAACTTGAACTGCCGATACGATGGCTATCAAAAATGATACGATTTTTAATTTCAAGACAAGTCCCCCCTCGGTATAATTTTATTCAACGTTGATACAGGTTATTCTGAAACAAACAAAATGTTCAAATCCTTATAGAATATTCGTATACAAATAAAAAAACATGATAATAACCTATTGCAAATTGAACGCTGATGTGTTATAATTAAAGTGCAATAGCAGCCTTGCTGCTTGATGTAAACGTTTAAATCATTTTTTATTTAAGGAGAGAATCCAAATGAAAGCAATTGTCAGAAAAATATTTTCAGGGGCAGCTGCCTGCGTTCTTGCCTGTTCCTTAGGAATAGCAGGAATAAGCGCAGAGGAATCTGATACATGGGACGAGCTTGATCAGGCCGAGTTCACAAAGGCTATGGGACTTGGCTGGAACTGCGGTAATCAGCTGGAAGCGTCATCCAATAAAGTTCCTTCCGAAACCGCCTGGGGAAATCCCAAAATCACCAAGGACCTTATCGACGCCGTTAAGGCTCAGGGCTTCAGCTCTATACGCCTTCCGGTTTCCTATCTTTCAAAGATCGGAGATGGTCCTGACTACACTGTTGACAGCGACTGGCTTGACAGAGTACAGGAAGTCGTTGATTACTGCGTAGAAAGCGATATGTATGTAATTGTGAATATGCACGGAGACGGTTATCACACTGTTGACGGCGGATGGCTTTTCTGCGACGCTTCCGACGAGGAGCAGGTTGAGATCAAAGCAAAATACAGATCCGTATGGACGCAGATTGCCGACAGATTCAAGGATTACGACGAACATCTTATTTTTGAATCCATGAACGAGGAATTTGACGGAGAATATCACGATCCTGTTGACTACGCTTATGATAACATCAATGATTACAACCGTATCTTTGTGGAGACAGTAAGAGGAACCGGTTCAAATAATGCAAAAAGATGGCTCCTGATCCCTGGCTGGAATACCAATATCAATTACACAGCCGGAGATTACGGATTTGAGATCCCCGAGGATACTCTCTGCGAATCGGATTCAAACAGGATCGCAGTTTCCGTTCATTATTACGATCCTTACGGATTTGTACTTAACGAGTCAAACACATCTAAAACCCAGTGGGGACAGTATGCGGAAAGCGGAAAAGCAGACAACTGGGGACAGGAGGATTATCTTGAACAGCAAATGTCCGTTCTTAACGATAAATTTGTAAGCAACGGTTATCCGGTGATCATCGGCGAATTCGGCTCTGTTGACAAGAGCAGAAGAAACAGCGCTAACAATGAATTCAGAAGATACTGGGCTGAATGCGTTGTAAAATCCGCAAAGGAAAACGGATGCATTCCCGTATACTGGGACAACGGCTGGAACGGAGACAACGGTCTGGCAGTTTTCAACAGAAATACTTATGAAACCACTCAGCAGGACATTATCGATGGAATGGTAAGAGCCATTTCTGCCGAAGAAGATTATGATATCCCCAAGGTAACGATCCCCGATCCCGTTATTCCCGATTCTTCTTCCATGCCGGAAAGCAGTTCTTCAGAAGCGTCAAGCTCTGAGACTTCATCTTCAGAAGGCACCAGCTCATCAAGCAGTAAGGCTGATTCAAGCAGCTCTTCAAAGGCTTCGTCGTCATCAAAGGCGGCGTCCAACTCCTCTACAGCAAATCCCTCCACCGGAGCGGCAGTTACATTTGCAGTGATCGCAGCAGCAGGTGCGGCAATAGTTGTTTCAAAGAAGAAAAACGACTGATAAAACTCAGAATTTAAACCAGAATAAAAACAGACGGAATTTCCTTGATACGGGAAATTCCGTCTGTTATTATTTATCCTATAAGCCAGTCGTACATATCCTGATACTTTCTGGCTGATGCCTGCCAGGAGAAATCCTTACTCATGGCAGAATCGATGATCTTGTTCCAGTCATTTCGTCTGTCAACATAGATGTAATGAGCAAACATTAAGGTGTTGTACATTTCATGGGCGTTGTAGTTTTTAAAGCTGAAGCCCGTACCGCTGCCGTCAAACTGATTAAAAGGCTGAACGGTATCCCTGAGTCCGCCGGTCTCACGGACTATAGGCAGTGTTCCGTATCTCAGCGACATAAGCTGTGAAAGTCCGCATGGCTCAAATAAAGAAGGCATGAGGAATGCGTCACTTGCGGCATAGATCTTATGTGACATTGCTTCGCTGTAATAAATATTTGCGGAAACCTTATCCGGATATTTCCATGCAAAGTATCTGAACATATCCTCGTATTTCTGTTCACCCGTTCCAAGAACAACTATCTGCATATCCTGCTGACACATTTTTTCCATCATGTATGCGATAAGATCAAAGCCCTTCTGGTCGGTAAGGCGGCTTACAACTCCTATCATAAATTTATTGTCATCCTGAACAAGACCAAGCTCTCTCTGCAATGCTCTCTTATTCTCAATTTTCTTTTGCAGAACATTGTCCTTGTTGTAATTGCAGGCTATCATCTTATCGGTATCGGGATTGTAGTCATCATAGTCAATGCCGTTTACAATGCCTCGAAGATCGTTCTTTCTCGCCCTCATAAGCCCGTCCAATCCCTCGCCGTAAAACTCGGTCTTGATCTCTTCGGCATAAGAATCGGAAACAGTAGTAATAGCGTCAGCGTAAACAAGACCGCCCTTGAGCATATTTCCGTCAACTCCGGTCTTTAGCTTATCATAGGTCATGTAATAACCGGAAAGTCCCGAAAGAGCCATAAAGGTCTCAGCGTTATCGTTACCCTGGAATTTAAGATTATGAATAGTCATAACGGTCTTTATGCCACGGAAGAACTCCCCTCCCTGAAAACTGTCATGAAGATATACCGGAATAAGTCCTGTCTGCCAGTCGTGACAATGGATAATATCGGGGCGGAAATCCAAAAGCGGCAGTGCGGAAAGCACGGCTCTGTCAAAGAACATAAATTTTTCAATATCCCAGTGATGCTCTACATAAGGCTTTTCTCCGCTGAAATAATGCTCATTATCTACAAAATAGAACGTTACGCCGTCAAGCTGTGTTTCCATAATTCCAACATATCTGCTTTCACCGGCAAAATCCATATAAAAATGGGTCTTATACTTAAGCATATCCTTCCATTTCTGAGCCATGCAGGCGTACTTAGGCAGAATTACCCTGACATCGTAGTACCTTTTATCAAAACACTTGGGCAGCGAACCGACAACGTCCGCAAGTCCGCCTGTTTTAATAAACGGTACAACCTCTGAAGAAGCAAACAATACTCTTTTCATAGCAAATTTCCCTTCCGTAATCATACTTATAAATTTAAAGTCCTATATTCAGAAGACCTATGTGCATTTTATGCAATTTTGTGGGAACTATGTAATTTAAAAGCAGTTGTCAGCAAAATTCACATGAAATACATAAAAAATATCCTATGAATGCAGGCGTTTAATATTACATGAATATTATAACATTTTTTATTCTAACCGTCAACCATTTCAAGCAAGTTTTTAAGGCAAATTTACATATAGGCAGCACCGCACGACTATTGTGTGCAGCCAATACACAAAACAGGACGGAGAAAAAATTCTCCGTCCGTAAACGCTATATCTGTCTGATCACCGGCTGGAGCTGAATGCCTTTAAGAGCCAGCTCTACGGTCTGTTCCATAAGTGTGAAATCAGCAACTATAGAATTAGGCTTTTTTTCAAAATTATCCTGAGCATAAGGCACGAAAAAATAATGCCAGTAATTTTGAAGAATACCTATATTTTTTGCACACCCTGCAAGTGCGTCATTGGTAGATACCGCAATCACAACAGGTCTTCCGTTCCTGAGATGACTTTTTATCGCCATGGTGAGAGGAGTATCCGTGATACCCAATGCGAGCTTTGCCAGCGTATTTGCCGTACAGGGCGCAGCGACCATTATGTCGCACAGCTTATTAGGTCCTATCGGTTCTGCGTCCTCTATTGTTTTTATGACCTTGCGGCTTGAAATATCCTCCAGCTTTTGTATGTTTTCCTCCGCCGTACCAAACCTTGTGGAAAGTCCCGCGGCATTGAACGACATTATAGGTATAAGCTCAGCGCCCGCCTGTAACAGTCTTTTTGCCGCCTCAAAGCTTTTTTCAAAGGTGCAGAACGAGCCTGATAAGCCGTAGCCTATTTTAACTCCCTCCAAAGACATTTTATTTTCCCCTTTCAAGCAAAATCTCTCTCACGGTCTCCGCTATGATTTTGCCGCTGCTGATCGGCGCTACCTTTCCGGGGAGCGAAAGCGCATGCACGACCCGCCTGTTAAGCTCTCTTGCAGCATCAAAGTCCACGCCTCCCGGCTTGGAAGCCAGATCTATAATAAGCGTATCCTTTGATACAGCCTCGAGAAAATGCCTGTCAAAAATCATTGCCGGAACCGTATTTATTATAATATCGAAGCCCGGAATATGACCGTAAAGTTCGTTAAAATCGAAAGCGTCAAGTCCGCAGTTTACGGCGTCGGCTATAGCTGCGGATCGCCTCGCGGCGACCGAGCAATGCGCTCCCGCAGCCTTGAAAAGTCTTGCGCACGCCTTTGCGGTCCTGCCGTAGCCAGTAATGAGTACACGGCTTCCGAAAACGGTTATGCCGGTCTCAGTCATAGCGATCTGCAAAGCTCCCTCAGCCGTTGGGATACAGTTTCTGATAACCAGAGCCTCACGGCACCAGTAATCGGCAACGTCAAAGCCTAACGCAGAAAAATATTCTATCTGTTTGACGCTCAATCTTCCGCCCGTTACCAGCGCTCCGTGACAAAGCTTATCCGCAAGCTCTGTGCAGAATATCTTTTTTCCTCCGGCACCGGGAATTTCCAGGCCTTCTCCGTTCATTATAGGAAGCACAAGAACGTCGGCTTTTTGCGGCATATCGTCAATGCTTGCAAGAGGTATCTCACTTCCGCCGCTGTATCCGACACCGCAGGTGTAAACTTCTCCTGCCGCACACAGCGCTTTGCTCATATATGTCTGCCTCGAATCTCCTCCCACGCAAAGAAAAGCTCTTTTTTTCATACGTTTACCTCCCGCTGTTTCCGTATTTTAGCCTTATCGATAAAAATATTTCCTTGTACAATATATGCTGACTCTTAGTTTTATGTGTAAAATATTTCTGTTTAAATTTGTTCATAATAACGAAAAAAAATTTGCGTCCTGCTATTGCTATTTTAGGCGAAATAGTATATAATTAATGTATGCGGTTGAATGTTTTTGTGTATATTAACAATTGCTGCTTCCGCAAATAAATAAAGACAATTTACAGTCTCAGATTGGAGCGAACTATCTTGAAAAAATTCGACAGTACAAAAATCAAAAATATAGCCGTTGCAGGTCATGCGGGCTCGGGTAAAACCTCGCTGACAGAGGCTCTTTTATATAAAAGCGGCGCAACTGACAGACTTGGCAAGGTTCTTGACGGTACTACCGTTTCCGACTACACTGCGGACGAAATAAAAAGAAAATGTTCGGTTTATACTTCCCTTTCCGTTATGGAAACGGGCGAATATAAGATAAATCTTCTGGATACTCCCGGACTTTTCGATTATGAAAGCGGAATGGTTGAGGGAATATACGCCAGCGGCTGCGTTATGATAACCGTTTCGGGAAAATCCGGCGTTAAGGTCGGCACTCATAAAGCATACGACTGCGCCAAAAAATTCGGAAAACCCACAATGTTCGTTGTTACAAAGCTTGACGATGACAATGCAAATTTCAATAACGTCCTCACACAGCTTAAATCGGAGTTCGGACCTACGGTTTGCCCCGTTGTCGTTCCGGTAATTGCCGACAGAAAAATCGTTTCATATGTAAATTTAATTGAAATGAAAGCTTATAAGTATGAAAACGGCAAGGCTGTTGAAACGGATATGCCCACCGCAGAGATATCCGAAAAAATGGAATACCGTATAGACGGACTTATTGAGGCTGTATCCGAGGCCGTTGCGGAAACCGACGAGGAGCTGTTCGAGAAATTTTTCTCAGGCGAAGCATTCACTCAGAAAGAGCTTATTGACGGCATACATAAGGGCATGAACGAAGGTATCATCACGCCTGTAACCTGCGTTTCCTCCACAGATCTGTCCGGCGTAGATATGCTTCTTAAAGAAATTGATCTGCTGCTTCCTCCTCCGTCAGAAAAGGATGCGCTTGTTGGAGAAGCTCCCAACGGCGAACCGGTGGAAGTCGCCTGCTGTGAAAGCGATCCGCTGGCTGCGTTCGTATTTAAAACCGTTGCCGACCCGTTTGTTGGCAAAATGTCATATATGAAAGTTTTTTCGGGAGCTATAACACCCAATAAGGAGGTCGTAAATGCCTCCTCCGGCAGCACGGAAAAAACAGGAAAACTTGTTACTCTTCAGGGCAAAAAGCAGATCGATGTTCCCGAAGCGGGCGCAGGCGATATTGTAGTTGCAATGAAGATGAACGTCAATACAAACGATACGATATGCGACAGCTCAAGAGTTGTAAAGCTTCCTGCTATAGAATTTCCCAAGCCTTGCTATAAAATGGCGGTCAAGGCTAAAAAGCAGGGAGACGAAAGCAAGATTTCAGCAGCTGTTTCAAGACTTCTGGAGGAGGATCTTACTCTTGCTTACGGTCTTGATACCTCTACCAATGAGATGATATTAAGCACTCTGGGCGGACTTCATCTGGATTCTGTTGTCGGCAGACTTAAGAACGATTTCGGTGTAGACGTTCAGACGTCCGTTCCCAAGATCTCATACCGTGAAACGATCCGTAAAAAAGTCAAGGTACAGGGCAGACACAAGAAGCAGTCAGGAGGTCACGGTCAGTACGGCGATGTATGGATCGAGTTTGAACCCTGTCTTTCCGATGAGCTTGTTTTTGAAGAAAAGGTATTTGGCGGAGCAGTTCCTAAAAACTTTTTCCCCGCAGTTGAAAAGGGACTTCAGGAAAGCGTCAGAAAGGGCGTACTTGCCGGCTTCCCTGTTGTAGGTCTTAAAGCTATTCTTGTAGACGGATCCTATCACCCTGTTGACAGCTCCGAGATGGCGTTTAAAATGGCAGCGTCCATTGCATATAAAGAGGGACTCAGACAAGCTGAGCCTATTCTCCTTGAACCTATCGGTGCGCTTAATGTTATAGTTCCGGACGAAAATACAGGAGATATGATGGGCGAACTTAATAAAAGAAGAGGCAGAGTTCTGGGCATGAACCCCACAGAAAAGCACGGTCTCACAGAAATTGTAGCGGAGGTACCCATGGCTGAAATGGCGGACTTTACAATGACGCTGAGACAAATGACACAGGGCAGAGGTTCATTTAACTTTGAAAAGGTCAGATACGAGCCGCTTCCTGCAAATCTTGTTGCCGATGTTATCGCAAAGAATGCAGTTACAGATTAATTTTCTATAGAATTAAGCCTCTTTTGTCTTTCAAGGCAAAAGAGGCTTTTGTGTATTTTGGTATAAATACAATTATAAGGTTTGAAGTACATAGAAAATATATTTTGCAATAACCCTTTTGCATCGCACCTATGATATTAATATTTTAACATAAAATGTTCAAATTAAGTCTTGACATTCTGCTATTTTATCTGATATAATTATAAAAAATTAACTTCTGGAGGTCGTTCTATGAATGTTTGTATAAAAAAAGCCACGGCGCTTATTATGTCAGTTATAATTGCAGTATGTGCATCCGGATGCGGAAAATCACAGGATGATAGTTCAAAAGCAAAAATTGATGACGTTCCTGCTGTCTCTGCAAGAATAACAGTTGACGGAACAAAATTCAAAGTGGACGGCAAGGATCTGTGGATAAACGGTGTAAATACTCCATGGAACAACTGGAACGATTTCACAGGCAGTATGGACTACGACTTCTGGGACAAGACCTTTGAACAGCTTGCGGCAGACGGCGTCAACTGTACAAGAATATGGGTAAACTGTGCAGGAGAAAGCATTATACGACTGAAAAGTACGGGCGAGATCAAAACAATAAAAGAGGAACATTGGAGCGATTTGGATAAACTCTTTGAAATTGCAGAAAAGCACAAGGTATATGTAATGGCAACGCTTACCTCCTTTGACCATTGCAAGGGCGAAACAGGAAGTCCGGAGCGTTGGAGAGCGCTCATGAAAAGCAAAACCTCGGTTGACGATTTTGCAGATAAGTATGTCAAAAAATTCTGTGAAAGATACAAAGACTGTGAATATCTTTTCTCCATTGATATTATGAATGAACCCGACTGGGTTTACGAAAATGAAGAATGCGGACAGATACCCTGGGAAAACCTCTCGTATTTCTTCGGTAAATGCGCTGCGACGATCCATGAAAATTCAGATATCCTTGTAACCGTAGGCATGGGTATCATCAAGTATAATTCCGACAAATACGAGGGTAATAAGATCTCTGACGAATACCTTAAAGAGCTTACGGGAAATGATAATGCTTATGTTGATTTTTACAGCACTCATTACTATATGTGGATGAAATCCAGTTTTGGATATCCATTTGACGGAACTCCCGAGGCCTTCGGACTTGAAGCGAACAAACCCTGTCTAGTGGGCGAGACCTCCAACGATGACGGCGATCAGTGCGGTTACAGTCCATCGGAAAAATATCAGGCGGCTTATGACAACAACTGGCAGGGCGTAATGGTATGGATGCAGACTCAGGAGGATAAAAGCTGGTACAGATACGATCTGACACAGGAATCAACAAAATATTTTGCAGAAAAATATCCTCAGCTCGTTCACCCGATTGAAGGCTGACAGATAAACAGTCCGCACATTTTTTAATGTGCGGACTGTTGCTGTTAATTTTATGCAATAGCGCCCTGAGGTTCAACCGCAGGAACACGGCGGCAGATTAATTTCTCATGAAATATAAATTTTCTCAGATAATCGTCTGCTGCAACTCCGATCAAAGAAACTCCGAACCAAATAACTGCAAACGGAACGCATATCTGTCCGTCAAGATTAAATGGTATTTCGCTGTAGCTCCATATATTCATACCCAAAGTACGGTTGAGTATCTCTCCAGAAAGAAATTCGATAGAGGTAATGAAAAATGCAGAAATAAATAATATTGGCAACAGTCTTATTTTTCCGTCCCGCCTGTCGCTGTTAAGAGTGTGGATCACAAGAAATGCAGATCCACCAAGTAACCCCATGGTAATGTGTGTAAACCCACGGCAAAGGATCTCCATAAGTCCGTAGCACAAAGCTCCCACAGTAAAAACGGTAAGTATTTTTGTTGATTGAAACGGCATTTTATCACCTCTTAATTATTTTAGCCGTCACTCTTTGCGACTGCTCTAATAATAAAATGCACAGTTTGCATGATTTTAAAACCGTTGAGAAAAAATATTTTCTGGAAAATTATTTTTCATACTATATCCGCTTTCTCTGCATACGGCAAGGATATTTTCTGCCGCTTTAACAAAGATTTTTTCCTCATAATGCTCTCCGAAACTGTTGGAAAACACACGGCACATAGCAAAAGCCGCCTGCTCCGCCGTCATTGAAACTATGAGAATCTTTGCAATACGCCGGGACTCTCCGTCGTATTCGTCCTGCGGAGCGCCCAGCTTTAAAAGACCCGCAGCGTCAAGGGCGTCAACTTCCCTCTTGACGATATCAAAATCAACCATTCTTCCGGTCAGACCTCCCAGCTGTTGAGGTATTTTTCCTGCTCTGGTGTAAGCCTATCGATTTCAAGACCCCAATACCTTAGCTTCGCCTCAGCGACCTCGTTGTCAATCTCTTCGGGAACATAAATTATTTTTTCCGAAAGCCTGTCCTTATTCTTCACAAGATATACAGCCGAAAGTGCCTGAATAGCAAAGGACATATCCATTATTTCCGCCGGATGTCCGTCTCCTGCGGCAAGATTTACAAGTCTGCCCTCACCGATAACATACAGCCAGTTTCCGTTTTCAAGGCGGTAGCCGTCGATATTGTTTCTCGCAAGCTTTGTCTCTACAGCTATTTTCCTGAGTCCCGCAACATCTACCTCGCAGTCGAAATGTCCCGCATTGCAGAGTATAGCCCCGTCCTTCATATTCATAAATGAATTTTCTGTAATAACGTCCTTACAGCCTGTTACTGTTACGAAAAGATCGCCGATCTTTGCAGCCTCTTCCATTTTCATTACCTTGAAGCCGTCCATTACAGCCTCCATAGCTTTTACGGGATCGACCTCGGTTATTATAACGCTTGCGCCGAAGCCTTTGGCTCTCATAGCAACGCCTTTTCCGCACCAGCCGTATCCGGCAACCACGACATTCTTTCCTGCTACGATCAGATTTGTAGTCCTGTTTATACCGTCCCACACAGACTGTCCGGTTCCGTAGCGGTTATCGAAAAGATATTTGCATCTTGCATTATTAACCAAAACCATAGGAAATCTGAGCTGTTTTGCTTTATTCATAGCAATAAGTCTGATTATACCGGTAGTTGTTTCCTCACAGCCTCCAATAACTCCCGGAATAAGCTGCGGATATTCGTTGTGTATAAGATTTACCAGGTCTCCACCGTCATCTATAATTATATTGGGACCTGCTTCTACTACCTTTGAGATATGTCTGTGATATTCTTCCTCGGTTGCTCCGTGCCATGCATATACATTTAGTCCGTCATGGACAAGTGCGGCAGCCACATCGTCCTGAGTTGACAGCGGATTGCTGCCGGTAATATACATTTCTGCTCCGCCTGCGGCAAGAGTTTTGCACAAATACGCCGTTTTAGCCTCCAAATGTACCGACAGCGCTACCTTAAGTCCGCTGAAAGGCTTTTCACGGGTAAATCTATCCTCAAGATCCCTGAGCAGGCACATATTCTGACGTACCCATTCTATTTTTCTTTTTCCGCTTTCCCAGAGACTCTCGTCACGGATCTCACTCATTTTCATCAATTCCTTTCACTAAAACCACCGCCTGACGGCTTTTTATACGTCTTACTATCAACAAAAAACGGGCGGACACCGTTCGCTCCTGTATACGCTGTATGCCGTACAGAAGCGGAAATTATCCGCCCGTTATAGCTTATAAAATTTTTAACACGCAGCGTCTTAAATAATATCGTCTTCCTGATTGGGGATATTAAGCTGCTTTTTAGGAATACGCTTTATGGGATCGTAAACCCACTTCTTGCAGTTATAGTCGGCGTCAACAAGTCCCTGCTTCTCGCAAAGCACCTTATTTCCTTCCTTAGAACGGTTGCCGAACATACAGTAAGAGCATGAGGGCGAGATCTTATTACCGAAATAGTTTTTCTTTGCCATTTTATATGCAACTCCTTTTGCGAAATAATATATACATTGTTTTAAAGTTATTATATCATAATTTTTTTGAAAATACTAGACTTTTTTTTAAATTCAGCAATAAAATCATTAATATTAAACATATTGAAGGCACAAAATTGTTGAAATTGACTAAAACCTTTTTATAAACAGCAGCTTCTACAGCGTCAGGTAAAAACAAAGGTTTACATAAGTAACAAATAAGCGCACTTAATGCCGCATTAAACGGTCGGCTAAGAATAAAATATTTCAGGCTGAACGCTGCCCCGTTCAGCGCTAGGATCTGGGCGATAACGCAAAAGCCGCCGAAAGAACACACTGCGGCTATATACGGCAACAAATTGTAAGGCATACCCTGTATTTGCGTCAGATTAGTAATTTCCAGACAGGATCTTATCAGTGTGATTTCGTTATCGGACAATCCGAAAAGGCTTTGTATATATCTGAACAGTCCCAGTGAATCGATAACAGCCAACAGAGCCGAACAAAAAATTATCATAGCGCAGATCGTAAAAAGAGAGCTTCCGGCGGATCGTACTCCACTGGTAATCGTTTCTGCGCTGAATTTTATCCTTGTAGCTCTGCAAACTCCCTCCGGCTTTTTTATCCTGCAAATCAGACATGCGGAAAGAAAATTTGCTCCCAGTACAGACACAAAGATCAGCATTCCGATCTTCTGACTGCCGAATACGGCAAGTCCCACTGTTCCAGAATAAAAAGCAGGTCCTCCGCAGCAGCAGAATACCGACATTATTTCCGCAGTTTTATCTGAAACCGTTCCTTTGCTTTTCATATCTCCCAACAGCTTTATCCCGACCGGATATCCCGCCAGACTCCCCATAAGAAAAACAAAAAAAAGCTCCGGCGGTATTGCCGTGACATATTTTGCTATCGGATAAAAAGGCATTGAAATATATTTATATACGCCGCTGCTGATAACGATCTGAGAGACAGCCATAAATGCAAACAGCGACGGTATTATTATGTTAAGACATCTTTCAACAGCCAGCGTCGACGCATTTCCCACAGACGGGGCAAACAATATTAGCGAGGCGCACAAAAGCAATATAAGTAAGGCGAAAAAAAATATTTCAAGTCGTTTTAAAATTATTCCTGTTTTACTGCACATAGTTATTCCTCCTTGTCCAATGTATATGCCGCAAAGATCAATAATATAATTATACAAAAAACATCTGGAGGACAAGACATTGAAAAAAATACCTATTCTGAGCTTTTTCGGGCTTACAGGAGAGCTTGCCTATCTTAAGTCCTATATACGGATAGCCGACAACACCGAAGCGATCGTGGAAAACTGCAAACAGATCTGCGAATGCACGGACGTTTGCGTAAGAGTGATGACCGGATCCTTTGAGGTGGAGATATGGGGGGCGGAACTGATGCTTTCCAATTACACCGAAGAATGTGTGGAAATACACGGCACTATCGAGCAGATAAAGCTGACCTCCAGGCGGATAAGGGAGCGTGAATCATGATTTTCGGAAGCGTTGACTATAAAATAGAAGGCAGCGGAATACCAAGACTTTACAGAAGACTGATCAAGGACAAAATCCCGGCAGAGCGCATACACGAAAAAGACGGCTGTCTTTACCTCAGACTTTCTTATGAATACCAAAGAAAATTTGAAAAGATATGTAATGAATGCAACTGCACCGCCGATATTTTAAAACACAACGGAATGCTGAAGCTTTTCCGGACACTGAAAAAACGTCCGGGACTGATAGCAGGAGCAGCAGCAGCGGCAGCGCTTTGCACATATTATTCCAATACGGTCATGCGTCTGGATATACAGACAGAGGACAGAGAGTTACAAAAAGAAATCATTCAGGCGCTGGAGGTCGAGGGAGTTTCTCCGGGAACATATATCCCTGATATAAACTACCCGGTGGTAGAACGTGAGGTCATGAAACGTGTAAGCGAGGTTTCGTGGATAGGTATCTCCCAGGATGGCAACCGCCTTACGGTAGACGTTATTGAAAATATACCCAAACCAAAAGGCTTTACCTCAAGGCTCCCAAGTAATCTTATAGCTTGTGAAAACGGTGTTATAGAAAAGCTGGATATTCTGGACGGACAGGTGAAAATATGCACGGGAAGCGGGGTCACAAAGGGAGATATAATTGTAGGAGGAGAAATAATAACCTCTAAATCAAGCTGGGTAGACGGGAAAGAAGTCGTGGAAACAAAAACGACATACGCCAGGAGCATAGGTAAAGTATACGGTACATTTGAACGTGTCGTGACCTTCAGTCAGCCTTTTGAGGAAAGGGTGAGGATATCTACCGGGCGTGAAGAAACCGTAAGATATCTCAATTTCTTCAGCGCAGATATTCCTCTTTTTACCCATATGCCAAAGGGCTATTTTACAAGCAGCGAAAGTGTAAGCGTACCAAGGATCTTCGGCTGGAAGCTTCCTATAGGAATAACTGATCTTGATCTGAGGGAATACGATTATATCACAAAAAAGCTTTCCGAAAATGAAGCAGTCGGACTTGCAGGAGACAAGGCGTACACGTACGAACAGAATTTTCTTAAGGATTACGAACTTAAGGACAGAAAATGTAATACCGAAATTACCGACAATGGCGTGGAGCTTACCGTTACTTACACACTTTACGGCGTAATAAGCAAGGAGTCTGAATTTTTTATACCAAAATGAAATAATTATGTAAATATTGCTGAATATATTGCTTTTTTTACGGAAATGTGATATAATAATTCTGTATTAATGAAATAAATTCTTATCGGACGGGATGGTAAATTAATGGCAGAAAAAAATATCAGCGTTGACAGAATGGAAACTGTTGCAAATCTGTTCGGCAACTATGATGAAAATGTAAACCTTATTCAGCGGGAATATAATGTAACGATCCTGGCAAGGGGCGGAGAAATAAGGATAACCGGCGGTGAGGAAGAGGTTTTTAATGCCTCACAGGCGGTAGACGGTCTTGTTTCCTTGATAGAAAAGGGTGAAAAGATCGACGAACAGGTCGTCAGATATGTTTTTACCCTCGTAAAAGAAGGCAGACAGTATGAGCTTAAAAACATGAGCGACGACGGTATCTGCGTTACGGCTTCCGGCAAAATAGTCAAGCCCAAGACTCTTGGACAAAAACGCTATGTTGAGTTAATAAAGAAAAATACCATAGTATTAGGAGTCGGACCGGCTGGAACAGGAAAGACCTATCTTGCGGTTGCAATGGCAGTGAAGGCGTTCAAAGCGCATGAGGTCGAAAAAATAATTCTCACACGCCCTGCGGTAGAAGCCGGTGAAAAGCTTGGATTTCTTCCCGGCGACCTGCAGAACAAGGTCGACCCTTATCTGAGGCCGCTTTATGACGCATTATTTGAAATGCTTGGTCCCGAATCCTTTGCAAGACAGCAGGAGCGTGGATGTATCGAAGTCGCTCCTTTAGCGTACATGAGAGGAAGAACGCTTGATGATGCATTTATAATTCTGGACGAGGCACAGAATACTACCCACGAGCAGATGAAAATGTTCCTGACCCGTCTTGGTTTCAACTCAAAAATAGTTATAACAGGCGATATAACCCAGATAGATCTTCCTGACAGAAAAAAATCCGGACTGATACAGGCAACGCACATATTGAAGGATATCGACGGAATTGCCGTTAACCGTTTTTCCGATAAGGACGTTGTAAGGCACAAGCTTGTGCAGGATATAATTCTCGCATATGAAAAATATTCAAAAAGGAGTGGGAAAAACAATGGGCAAGGTTAAGGTAATGATTTCAAATAATCAGACTGAAATAAAAATTCCTGTGGGCATAAGAATGCTTGTAAGAAGATGCTGCCATGCCGTTACAGAATACGAAGGCTTTGACGATGATTTCGAGGTATCGGTCTCATTTGTAAACGATAAAACAATTCATGAGCTTAACTTGCAGCACAGAGACATAGACAGGGCTACAGACGTTCTGAGCTTCCCGTTGGGTGAAAACGGTGAATACGATATAAATCATGAAACTGGCGCAAAGCTTCTTGGGGATATAGTAATCAGTCTTGAAACGGCGTGCAGACAGGCGGAAATTTACGGTCACTCGCTGGAGCGTGAGGTCGGGTTCCTGACTGTTCACTCCATGCTTCATCTGCTGGGCTACGACCATGAAGAAAGCAGCCTTCAGGAGCGTATCATGAGAGAAAAGGAAGAGGCTATCCTCGGCAGTCTGGGTATTTCCAGAGACGAAACCTTTGTCGGCGAGCATGAGCATAAAAACTGAGATCAAAAGCTTTCTGAACGGATTTCGTTTTGCATGGAACGGAATGATCTGCTGCGTAAAAACTCAGCGTAATATGAGATTTCATACAGGCGCAGCGATCATTGCTGCGTTCCTTTCCTTTGCGTGCGGTCTTACAGCTGCGGAAAAATGCGCAGTATTTTTGTCTATCGGAGCCGTTCTGGCAATGGAATGTATAAACACGGCAGTGGAATATGCCGTTGATCTGATATGCGGCGAGAAAAGATCCCCCGTTGCAAAAGCTGCAAAGGACTGTGCTGCCGGAGGAGTACTGTGTGCTGCTGTAATTTCGCTTTGCGTTGGAGGAATATTATTTCTCAGAAAAAACTCAATCAACGCTCTTAAATGTCTTATTTACGAAAAGCCTTATCTTGCCGTAATAATGGCAATTTTCTGCGCAGTATGGCTGGTATGGGTCTTTGCCATAAAAAAGGATAAAATAAATAATTAAGGAATGGATTATGAACACAAACAAAAAAAATTTATTTGTTACTATCGCAGGTCGTGCCAATGCAGGAAAATCTTCTTTGCTTAATGCGCTTGTAGGAGAGAAAATCGCAGCGGTAAGCGACAAGCCTCAGACTACCCGCACAAAAATCACCGGAGTTCTTACAAAGGGCGAGATCCAGTATGTTTTTATGGATACTCCGGGAATGCACAGGGCAAGGAATAAGCTTTCCGAGCATATGATCAACACTGTCAGTGAAACAGTAACCGGTGTTGACGTAATTTTACTGATGTGCGACTGTACGAAAAAAATATCTGAGAACGAAACTGATCTTATAAAAAACATCAGCGGCGAAAAGTCAAAGGTAATACTTCTGCTCAACAAGATAGATCTGCTGGAAAATAAGGACAGGCTTATAGAAAAGCTTGCGGAATATTCAGGACTTTACGATTTTGAGGAAATTATCCCTGTAAGCGTCCTGAACGGCGAGGGGCTGGATCTGCTTATGGAGATCCTTGAGAAATACGCCGGAAACGGTCCGCATTATTTTCCGGATGACAAATTTACAGATCAGCCTGAAAAAGTCATTATGTCGGAGATCATTCGTGAAAAGGCGCTTATGAATCTTAACGAGGAGGTCCCCCACGGAATAGCCGTAACTATCGAAAGCCTTAATGAGCGTGAAGACAGAAGCGGGACTCCCATTCTGGACATAACAGCTACTATTTTCTGCGAACGAGAATCGCACAAGGGTATCGTCATAGGTAAGGGAGGCTCTATGCTCAGAAAGATAGGACAGGACGCAAGAGCGGATCTTGAGGACTTTTTCCGTATAAAGGTCAATCTTCAGTGCTGGGTAAAGGTCAAAGAGGGCTGGAGAAACCGTGAGGGAATGATAAAGAATTTCGGTCTTTCATAACCGAACGAAAAATTTACCGCTTATATTTTTATTTTCAAGGGCAAATAATAGCTTTGAAAGGCGGTGGACTTAATGAGTCTTTGGGACAGGTTTTATATGAGCGGTAAGATCATAGATTACATCAATTACACACGTTATGAAAAAGAGGTAGCGGAAAATGACAACCTTAAAGGGTCTGATACTTAAGGAAAGCGACAGGGGCGAAGCAAGCAAATCCATATGTGTTCTGACTGCCGAAAAGGGCGTTATATATGTTTTTATCAGAGGAGGAAAGAAAAGCTCCAAAACTGCTTCGTCAACTCAGTCGTTCACATATTCGGCGCTATGTCTTGAAGAAAAGAAAAACGCCTTAGGACAGGTCAGCTACTTTTTAAACAGCAGCGAGCCTGTCAAGCTGTTTTATAATATAAGGCTTGACGCAAAACGTCTGGCGCTGGCTTCGTATTTTTCTCAGCTACTTATATATACAGGAACAGAAAACGAAAATTGCAGCGAGATCATGCGTCTTGCGCTCAATACCTTCTATTATCTCAACAAGGGCGAAAGGGATATGGAATTGCTGAAATCAGTGTTTGAACTCAGACTGCTTTGTGAAATAGGTCTTCGTCCGGAGCTTGTGGGATGTTCAAACTGCTTTGCTTATGAATCCGATCAGATGCATTTCAGCTTTCACGATAATAATCTGCTTTGCAGCGACTGCTATGACGGTAATGACGATATAAACGATTTTGTCATGGATAAAACTATGCTTTACATAATCCGTTTTATCGCTCTGACAGAGTTTGATCGTCTTTTTTCCTTTAAAATAAGCTCAAAATATCAGAAAAAGCTTACGCTGTTTACTGAACGCTTCGTAGGCTGTCATCTGAACAGCGATTTTTCCGCTCTTGATTTTTACAGAAAGATCTAAAGATACCGAAAGGAGAAAATTCCTGAATAAATTAAGGGATATAATAATATGAATAATAAAAATTATGAAATACTGGAGCTTGACAAGGTACTGCAAATGCTTGCGGCTGAATGCTCCAGCGAGGACAGCAGACAGGCTGCGCTTGCGATCGAACCGAGCTGTGATCTGTATACTGTCAGACAGGAGGTAGGCAAAACAGCCGATGCTTTTGATCTGTCGGTAAAATACGGTACTCCCGGATTTTACAGTATACACAACGTTACCGCTTCTCTGAACAGAGCGCACTCCGGAGGGGTTTTGTCATTGCCGGAGCTTCTGGAAATAAAAAAGGTTCTTGGTCAGACCTATGAGCTTTCACGCTGGTATGAACAAACGGACAGGAAAGAAACTTCCCTATCATATCTGTTTGAAAGTCTCTTCCCTGACAAGCAGCTGTGGCAGAAGCTTGAAAATGCTATTCTGGACGATGAAAATCTTTCAGATGACGCAAGCCCCGAACTGAGGTCAATAAGACAAAAAATTATGCGTTCGGGACTTAAAATCAGAGAAACCCTTGATAAAATGATAAAATCTCCATCAACGCAGAAGTATTTGCAGGAATCTATTATAACCATGCGTGACGGACGTTTTGTACTACCGGTAAAAACCGAATTCAAAGGCAATGTAAACGGACTTGTACATGACACATCACAGACGGGCTCTACGCTGTTTATCGAGCCTATTTCAGTGGTAGAGGCAAACAACGATATACGCATTCTTCAAGGCAGGGAGCAGGACGAGATACGCCGCATACTTGCAGAATTTTCAAGAGAGTGCGCAGAAATGCGGGAACAGATCATTTCAAGCTATGACGCTGCCGTGAAGCTTAATTTATACTTTGCAAAGGCCAATCTGGGAGCAAAAATGAAGGCAATGCCTCCCGAAATTTCCGATGACGGAGTGATAATATTAAATAAGGCACGGCATCCTCTTCTTGATGAAAAAAAAGCTGTACCTATTAACTTTTCCGTAGGCGAAAGCTATTCGGCGCTTATAATTACAGGTCCTAACACAGGCGGAAAAACAGTTACGCTTAAAACTGTGGGACTTCTCACCCTTATGACAATGTGCGGAATGCTTATTCCCGCATCCGACGGTAGCAGGATCTCCGTTTATCAGAATATCCTTGTGGACATAGGAGACAGACAATCTATAGAACATAATCTGTCAACATTTTCCTCGCACATAAACAGAGTCAAAGACATTCTTGATACGGCGGATTTCCAAAGTCTCGTACTTATAGATGAGCTTGGTTCAGGCACCGATCCTGTAGAAGGCGCTGCTCTGGCTGTTTCGATCATTGAGAGACTCAGGCAGCTTGGTGCAACTCTTGTGACCACTACTCATTATCAGGAGCTTAAGATGTACGCTCTTGACACCGCAGGAGTGGAGAATGCCTCCTGCGAATTTGACGTTAACACTCTGAAGCCCACATACAGGCTTATCATAGGTTCTCCGGGAAAATCCAACGCTTTTGCTATTTCCGCAAGTCTGGGGATCGACAGCGAGATCATCAGCTATGCAAAGTCACTTATTTCCGCTGAAAACAGACGTTTTGAAACTATTATAGACAATCTTGAAAAGGCAAGAACAGAGCTTGAGGAAAATAACCGTCTCGCAGAGAAATACCGTTCTGAAGCTGAACGGCTCAGAAACGAGCTTGCCTCAGAGCGTGAAAAGCTTTATGAGCAAAAGGAAGCCGAGCTTGAAAAAGCAAGACGTGAGGCAAGCAGCATTGTAAGCCGTGTCCAGCGTCAGTCACAAGCTTTGGTGGACGAGCTTGACAGTCTGCGGAAGGAGAAAGAAAAAGAATCCTTTGCTCAGAGAGCTATTGACGCAAAGCACAAGCAGAGATCAACAATGAACAAGCTTTATCTTGAAGCAAATCCGGTATCAGAACAGCATGATGACGGATATGTGCTTCCAAGGGCGTTAAAGAAAGGCGACAGCGTGTTAATCACTGACACCAAGCGCCGTGGTATCGTTGTTTCTCCCCCGGACGACAAGGGTATGTGCTTTGTGCAGACAGGCGTAATGAAAGCGAAAATTGATGTGAAAAAGCTGCGTTTAGTCGAAAAAGAACAGCCGGGAAAAGCACCTCAGAAGAAAAAACCTCAGAATAAGGGTGTTTCTACAAAGGGCGTTGAAAGCAGAATGACCCGCCGTTTTTCCACCGAGCTTGACATACGGGGATATGCTTCTGACGAGGGAGTACACGAGGTCGACAGCTTTATTGACAATGCAGTCATGTCAGGCATAACGATGCTTACCGTAATTCACGGAAGAGGTACGGGCGTACTGAAAAATGCAATTAGATCGCACCTTAAGCGTCACCCCTCTGTAAAATCATACCGTCCAGGAGTATACGGCGAAGGAGAGGACGGAGTTACTATAGTGGAACTGAAATAAGCTACAGATCCGATATAAATTATAAGGCAATACCGCACACAATGGTTGTTCGGTATTGACTACATTATAAAAAACGGCAGACGGTTCATTTTCCGTCTGCCGTTTTCAGTGCAGTGCTTGCTGTATCCTCAATAAATACGTCTTTAATAATTCTTGAATTGGGATAGTACACAATTACCATACAGTTATTTCTATGCTGCAAAATCGTCATTTCTTCGGATACCGACTCCAGATATTCACGATCCCCTTTCAATCCGTTCAGATATTGATCATACAATTGTCCCGATTCAGCTGTATAAGGAAAAAGTGCTCTGCCACCCCAACAGCTGCTGCACCGAACTTCTTGCGGCTCGGCATTGAGATCCTTGGTTATATTGATAACAGCGGAAATATCTGAGAACGGCGTAGAATAATAAGAAAGAACCGGTTTGTACATTCCGCTGCCACAAAAGCAAAGAAAAAACCATATCATGAAAAAGTAAACAGGGACTGCCCCCTTTCCAAGATATGAAGTTTGCTTTCTTTTTATACTCGCAGCCCGCCAGACAGGATCGGAAGCCCATTTTTCGCTGTATGACTGAACGCACCGTGCAAACTTCACACAGGAATAAAAATAAAAAGCTGACAACGGAATAAGTGCTAACAGCCTTAAGATCAAAAACAGACGTATCTCTTTCAGACTGTGATTCATTAATCCGTCATGAAACCATTTATCGGGTCTGGTCAAATGCAGATAAAGCATCATAAGTGCAACAGATAAAAAAGCCAAAAGGGAGGGATGAATATGAATTTTTTTCATATAACATCACCTCCCTTAACTTATATTTCCTTCTGTAGAAGTATTCATACGATAAGCCGGAATTTACTTCTCCTGATTTTTAATGATGACATCACAACTCCGCACAGGAAGCAGCTTATTTCAGATGTATATTATTCTCCGATCTTTTTCAGTATGATCTCTTTCATTTTTCCCGGATTTGCCTTGCCCTTGGACGCTTTCATGCACTGTCCAACAAGATATCCAAGCGCATTGGTCTTTCCGCCCTTATAGTCGTTTACAGACTTTTCATTTGCTGCAAGAACTTCGTCAGCGATCTTTTCAAGAACACTGTCGTCAGATACCTGAGCCAGTCCCTGCTCCTTTATGATCTCAGCAACAGGCTTATCCTCGTTCAGAATGACCGCAAATACTTTCTTTCCTCCCGCATTGGAGATCGTCTTATTCTCAATGACCTCTGCAAGGTCGGTAAGATTTTCAGGAGTAAGCTTTGTGTCTGCAAGTGTCTTGCCTGTTTCGTTCATAAACTTGACAAGCTCCCCGAGTATCCATGTTGTATAGCATTTAGCTCCGAATCTGCCCTTTGCCATACAAGCGTCAAAAAATCCCGCCAGCTCCACCGACTCGGCAATAAATGTAGCGTCTTTGATATTAAGACCGAACTCCTTGACGTATCTCAGTATCTTTATATTAGGAAGCTCAGGTATCGTAGCCTTAAGCTCGTCTACCCTCTCCTGCTCAACAACAATGGTAAGCAGATCAGGCTCAGGGAAATATCTGTAATCCTGAGCGTCCTCCTTTGAACGCATAGAAGTGCTTATGCCCTTGACATCGTCCCAGCGGCGTGTTTCCTGCACGATCGTTCCGCCTGCTTCAAGAACGGAGATCTGTCTTTCCACCTCGTAGTCGATACCTCTTACCGCAGCGGAAAAGCTGTTTACGTTCTTCATCTCCGAACGTGTTCCCATAGGCTCGCCCGGCTTGTGAACCGACACGTTGACATCGCAGCGTATAGAACCCTCCTGCATTTTGCAGTCACATATTCCCAGATACTGCAAAATAGACTTTAGCGTCTCCAGATAAACGTGTGCTTCCTTAGATGATCTCATATCAGGCTCGGAAACAATTTCTATAAGCGGTACTCCGCAGCGGTTAAGATCTACCAGCGAAACGCCGTCAAATTTATCCGAATGGAGCAGCTTTCCTGCGTCCTCCTCAATATGGATCCTTGTGACGCCTATTCTTCTCTCCTCGCCGTCCACAAGAATATCAACATATCCGTTTTCGCAAAGCGGTACCTCCGCCTGGGAGATCTGGTACGCCTTGGGAAGATCGGGATAGAAATAATTTTTTCTATCCTGCTTGCACACCCTGTTTATAGAACAGTTAAGAGCATGTCCCATTCTTATAGCGTAATCGACGACTTTTTTATTCAGCGTAGGAAGAGTTCCGGGCATACCCATACAAATCGGACATACCTGAGAGTTTACCTCCAGACCGAACTGATTTTTGCAGCTGCAATATATTTTTGAATCGGTGTTAAGCTCCGCATGAACCTCGAGACCTATAACAACTTCATAACCTTTAACCATTTTTCTAGCCCTCCTGTCTTAAAGCTCAGGCTTTCTGAATCCGCCTGAAATACATTCATATGCGTAAGCGGCGTTAAGAAGAGTCTGCTCGGTGAATTTGTTTCCGATAAGCTGAAGTCCTGCGGGCAGTCCCTTTTCATCATATGCGCAGGGTACGCTTATTGCGGGAAGTCCTGCAATATTGACCGTAACGGTACATATATCCGTGGCATACATCTTCAGCGGATCATCGGTGTTTTCACCTATCTTAAATGCAGTCGTGGGAACGGTAGGCGTTGCGATCACATCAACATCCCGGAACTGACTTGTAAATTCCCCGAGTATCCGTCTCTGCAAAAGCTTTGCTTTCTTATAATATGCGTCATAGAAGCCGGAACTCAGAACGAAGGTACCGAGCATGATCCTTCTTTTGACCTCATCTCCGAATCCCTCTGAACGTGTTCTCTCATACATATCCACAAGTCCGTCGTAATTCTCAGCTCTGAAGCCGTATCTTACTCCGTCGTATCTTGCAAGGTTTGAAGATGCCTCGGCTGAGGAAATAATGTAATATGAAGACAGCGCATAGTCCGTTGAAGGCAGCGAGATCTCCTTGACTACAGCGCCCTGCTTTTCCATTTCCTTTACTGCGTTAAGTACGGACTGCTTTACAAACGGATCTATGCCTTCGCCGAAATACTCCTTAGGAAGACCGATCCTCAGTCCATCAATATCTGCGTTAAGAGCCGCAGCGTAATCCGGATACTCCCTGTAAGCGGAGGTTGCGTCCATACCGTCATGACCTGCAATAACAGACTGTACCATTGCAACGTCCTTAACGCACCTGCCCAAAGGTCCGATCTGATCCAAAGAGGAAGCAAACGCAACAAGTCCGTATCTTGATACCGAACCGTAGGTAGGCTTTAAACCAACGACTCCGCAGTATGAAGCCGGCTGCCTGATAGATCCGCCGGTATCGGAGCCAAGTGATACCACCGCTTCGCACGCCGCAACAGATGCGGCAGAACCGCCGGACGATCCTCCCGGTATTCTTTCCGTATCAAACGGATTTCTGGTCGGCTTGAAGTATGAATTTTCCGTTGAGGAGCCCATAGCAAATTCATCCATATTAAGCTTTCCTGTTATAACAGCTCCCGCATTGGTCATTTTATCCATGACAGTTGCGTTAAATGGCGGAACATAATTTTCCAGCATTTTTGAGGCGCAGGTCGTTCTCAGACCCTTTGTAGAAATATTGTCCTTAATTCCCACAGGAATACCTGCAAGATCGGAAAGCTGATCCCCGGCCAAGCGTTTTTTATCGATCTCCGAAGCTGTCTCGATTGCGTTTTCCTCGTTCAGAGTAAGGTAAGCATCGACCTTATCCTCCACTGACTTTATTCTGTCAAAAACAGATCTTGTAAGCTCTGCGGAGCTGATCTCCTTTGATTTAAGCATTTCGGAAAGCTCCCATGCATTTTTCTCATAAAGTTCCAAATTCAACACTCCTTACTCTACTGTTTTAGGCACGACAAGACAGCCTGCTTTTACCTTAGGGGCATTCTGCATAAGCTCCTGTCTGGTAAGCTTTTCCTCACAAATGACGTCCTCACGAAGCTTCATGGGATTGTTTTCGTCCAGCGTCATTTCATCGTCGATATCGGGAAGCTTTTCTACCATATTGACGATATTCTGCATTTCAGATTCAAACTTTTCAAGCTGGTCGTCCTCAATACGGAGCCTTGCCAGCTTGGCAATGTGTCTGATGTCAATGTTCATTTTACATTCCTCCTAATATATAGTTTTCCACTTTGCAGCGGGACATTTCTGAATAATAAACTGCTGAAAGCCCTGATAATCAGGGACCTGATTTTTATTAAGATAAACTGCGACATTCCTTATGCTCTGAAACAGCAGAAAATCCCCGAAATCCCTTATCTCCGATACATCGGCATAAGATACATGACCTTCATTCTGAGAATTTTCAGCTTTATTTACGATCTCATTTTCGTAAAAAAACAGGTCGCTTTTCAGCGTTGTGGAGCCGGTTTTTACTGCCACCTGATTTACCGCATTCTGAATGACCTTTTTAGGAAGCCTCAAAAATTTTACCGCAAAATATACGGACATTGCCGAGATAAATCCGTTAAGAATATAGATCTCTGCATCGTCGGCATAAACGCCCCGCATAGCGATCAGAGAATAGGTCTGATACGCATAAAATATAGCTACTCCGACAAAAAAAACAGAAAGTATATTAAACCGTATCCTGTTTATTCCCGAGCCTACTCCCCTGCGGTACTGTTCCTCTGTTATGGTTGTTTTTAATGTAAATAACGGCTCCATGCAGTATCACTCCCATTTCATACTTTTTGAAAATATCTGTGCCTATGCAAACGGCACACATACATATACCCCGTTTATTTTATCATTTCCAGGAACTGTTCCTCGTTAATTATCGGTATCCCAAGCTCCTGAGCCTTTGTCAGCTTACTGCCCGCTTCCTCTCCGGCAAGAACGTAGCTTGTTTTCTTAGATACCGAGCTGCTTGCCTTACCTCCGAATTTTTCCACAAGCTCCTTAGCCTCGCTGCGTTTCATGGTAGGCAGTGTACCCGTCAGAACAAAGGTCATTCCTTCAAATCTGGAATCTACTCTGGCGCTTTCATATCCGGTGTTGACACCGCAGCTCTCGAGCCGTTCTATGAGCTTAAGCATATGCTCTTCATGAAACGCCTTGTGTACCGACCGTGCCATGACCTCTCCGAAGCCGTCGATCTCCGATATCTCTTCCGGAGAAGCCTTCATGATATTTCCAAGATCTCCGAAACGTTCGCACAGCAGCTTTGCCGAAGCCTGACCTATATTTCTTATTCCCAGACCGAAAATAAGTCTGTCAAGTGAATTGGATTTTGAATCTTCGATGGCAGATATAAGATTTCCCGCTGATTTTTCCTTAAAGTTTTCAAGATCCAGCAGCTTGTCCATTGTCAGAGTGTACAGATCGGCAACAGACTGTATCAGTCCGCTGTCAAGCAGCGCTCTAACGATCTGCGGACCAAGACCGTCAATATTCATAGCTCCCTTTGACGCAAAATGCACAATGCTTCTGAAAATCTGCGCCGGACATTCCACATTGGGGCAGCGGACAGCCGCCTCGTCTTCGGATCTCACCAGCACAGCTCCGCATACAGGACATTCCTTCGGAAGAGTAAACGCTCCCTGACTGTGCTTTTCCACAGTTCCGAGAACCTCCGGAATAATATCGCCTGCCTTGCGCACTTTTATTATATCGCCAACAGAGATATTCTTTTCTTCAATAAAATCCTGATTATGCAGCGTTGCCCTTGACACGCTTGTTCCTGCAAGAAATACAGGCTCAAAAACAGCCACTGGAGTTACCGCTCCCGTTCTGCCAACGTTAAGCTCAATATCAAGCAGCTTTGAACTTTTTTCCTCAGGAGGAAATTTATAAGCTACCGCCCACTTCGGCACTTTCGCCGTTGAGCCAAGTATCTCACGCTGAGAAAAGCTATCCACCTTGACGACTACTCCGTCAATATCGAACGGCAGATCAAACCTCGACTCCCCTATCTCGTTGATCCTCTGAATTATCTCGTCGGCAGTTTCCACAAGCTTATAGTCCGGGATCGTTTTAAACCCCAGTGACTTTACATAATCGAGAGACTGCTTGTGAGAAGTAATTTCCTTTCCCTCTATCTGCTGAATGTTAAAGACGAATATATCAAGCCTGCGTTTAGCGGCAATTTTAGGATTTTTCTGACGCAGAGAGCCTGCCGCAGCATTTCTGGGGTTTTTAAAAGGCTGTTCGCCGTTATCCTCCTGCTCGCTGACAAGCTTAAGGAAAATATTTCTCGGCATATAAACCTCGCCTCTTACTTCGAGCAGCGGCAGCTTTTCGGAGATCGTCACAGGTATCGAGCGCACCGTTTTCAAATTTTCGGTCACGTTTTCTCCCACAAATCCGTCGCCTCTCGTAGAGCCTATTGACAGCTCTCCGTCATGGTATTCAAGCGAAACGGAAAGCCCGTCGATCTTAGGCTCCACAACAAATCTGGGATCTTCAACTGTTTTTTTTACGTTATCTACAAAGCTTCTAACCTGCTCAAAGGAAAAAACATCCTGAAGCGAACCCATTTGAACGGTATGAGTTACCTTTTCAAAAACGGAGACGGCCTCTCCGCCTACTCGCTGAGTAGGCGAGTCATTTCTCAGATACTGCGGAAACTGCTCCTCAAGCTTCTTAAGCTCCTGCTGGAGCATATCGTATTCATAGTCCGAAATCTCATTTCTGTCCTCAACATAGTAGAGATGCGCATGATAATTGAGTGTTTCCACCAATTCGTCAATACGCTTTTTTGCCGAGCTTTCATCCATAATTTTATTTCTGCCTTTCAAAAACAATAATATAATTTATTATACCATATTTTATTGTAAATTACAAGTATTTTTTACTTTGACAGATACATTTCCGGAACCTCGCCGATTATAACGGTTTCAGCAACAAGATAATCTGCACTTACCGTCACTTCGGAAGATTTTCCGGGGAGAACAGACTTTATTTCAGTATCAACATGGATATAAAGCCTGAATTTGGTCTGATTTATTCCAGCACCTTCAAAACTGCTTTTCATTTCATAATTTGCAGCTCCCAGCTGATGAAATCTCAGTCCGACGTCAAAACCCTTTCCCGAAAGATATGTAATTCCTGTAAGAGTACCGATAGGAATACTTTCCTTCTCATCGTCAAGATTTTTTAACTGTAAGTTGATCTCTCTTGCCAGAGCGTTCTGTATACCGTTTACCTCCGCCGAGTTTACGTCCGCCGAAATGATTTTTCCCTCGCTGTCTCTGCAAACAGTAATAAATTCGGTATTGGAAAAGTCTTTAAGGCTTTTTTCAACAGCTCTTGAAATAACGCTGTTTGCCGCTTCTCTGCCTTTGTATTCTCCTATCTCTTCAATATGACGTCCCAGCTGAGAAAAGAAAGAAACGATCACAAGACATAAGGCGGTCAGTATGCACAAAACAAGATATGAGAACTTGCATTTCACTGTTGATCTGTATGCGCTCATTATATCACCGTCCAATCATAAATTATTATACGGCAACACAAAAAAAATGTGAAAATCAAACTCTGTCTCGTTTTACAGCGTTTCCATAGCGATCGCAGAAGGTAAAATAAAAACTCATTAAATATTAAACGGCATTCGGAAGTTCATATCCCGAATGCCGCTTTTATCACTTGGATCTAACTGCTTTGCTTGCTACTGAAACAATATTTTCTGCACAAAGTCCGAATTCCTTAAGCAGATCAACCGCCGGACCCGAATGTCCGAACTCGTCGTTAACGCCTATCTTTATCAGCTTTGCAGGGTAATTCTGCGCCAGAACATCCGCAACTGCAGAGCCCAGTCCGCCGATCACGCTATGCTCCTCCACCGTAAGAATAAGTCCTGTTTTCTTTGCTGCGTTGACAATGATCTCCTCATCTATCGGTTTTATCGTGTGAATGTTTACAACCGCAGCGTCGATACCGTCAGCAGAAAGCGTCTTAGCCGCCTCAATAGCCTCGGCAACCATAAGACCAGTGGCAATTATTGTAATGTCACTGCCTTCCCTTAGCTGTATACCCTTTCCCAACTCAAATTTATATGTCGCAGGATCGTTGAATACAGGAGCGGCAAGTCTTCCGAATCTCATGTAAACAGGTCCGTCATGAAGGATCGCAGCTTCAACGGCAGCCTTGGCTTCAATATCGTCCGCAGGGTTGATGATCGTCATTCCCGGAATAGTTCTCATAAGAGCTATATCCTCGTTGCACTGGTGAGTCGCACCGTCCTCACCCACGGAAATTCCTGCGTGAGTAGCACCGATCTTAACGTTTAAATGCGGGTATCCTATAGAATTCCTTACCTGCTCAAAAGCCCTTCCGGATGCAAACATCGCAAAGGTTGAGGCAAAAGGGATCTTACCCGTTGCCGCAAGTCCGGCGGCAACGCCCATCATATTGCCCTCGGCAATTCCGCAGTCAAAAAATCTGTCAGGGAATTTTTTCTTGAATATACCCGTCTTGGTAGCTGCTGCAAGGTCAGCGTCCAAAACATAAAGATTTTCGTATTTATCACCAAGCTCGGCAAGCGCATTGCCGTAGCTTTCTCTGGTAGCAATCTTCTTTACATCAGCCATTTTTTCAACCCTCCAATTCTTTAAGCTGCGCCGTAAGCTCAGAAACTGCCTGTGCATACTGCTCGGCATTCGGGGCGGAACCATGCCATGAAACATTATTCTCCATAAAGGAAACACCCTTGCCCTTAACGCTCTTCATAACAATACAAACAGGTTGATTTGCAATGGTCTCAGCTTCGTCAAACGCTTTTTCGAGCGAGTCGAAATCATGTGCGTCCGCTTCGATCACATGCCAGCCGAAAGCGCTGAATTTATCTGTGATCGGATAGGGGGACATAACGTCTTCGATCTTTCCGTCGATCTGGAGTCCGTTATTGTCGACAATGGCAACAAGATTATCAAGCTTATAGTGAGCCGCAAACATTGCAGCCTCCCACACCTGACCCTCTTCTATTTCGCCGTCTCCGAGAATTGTGTATACCTTATACGTGCTGTCAGAGATCTTTCCCGAAAGAGCCATTCCGCAGGCAACGGAAATTCCCTGTCCCAACGAACCGGAAGACATATCCACACCGGGAATGTGAATGCATGGATGTCCCTGCAAAAGAGCGCCTATATGTCTGAGGCTCTTAAGTTCCTCTTCCGGGAAAAATCCCTTCTGAGCAAGAGTTGAGTAAAGTGCGGGAGCGGTATGTCCCTTGGAAAGCACCAATCTGTCCCTTGAAGGCTCGTCAGGCTTGTCAGGATATACGTTCATCTTTGCAAAATACAGATATGTGAGCAGATCTGCAATAGAAAGCGAACCGCCCGGATGTCCGGATTTTGCATTGAAAACGCCTTCAAGAATTCCCAGCCTGACCTTACAGGCAGTGATTTGCAGCTGTTTTTTTAATGTAGAGTCCATAAAAAACCTCCATAATTTATTAATTTTTTAACTGTTTATATATATATTTGATTGCAGCACATACTGCGTCTTCCTCGCAGGAGACCGGAAGTATCAGATCTGACACCGCTTTGATCTCGTCAACAGCATTTGAAGGGCAAATTGAAAAATCGGCTACCTTAAGCATTTCCAGATCGTTGTTGTAATCTCCCATAGCGACAATTGTAAAATCCTCCAAAGAGCATATTTCACGCATTTTTTTTAGAGCATAGCCCTTTGAAATATTCATCGGCAGTATCTCATAATATTCGCTGCTGGAACGAACAAATTCCACGCCTGTCCAGTTCTTACCCTTTACAGAGCTTATAAGGCGTTCCATGTTCTCAGGTTCTATTGCAAACAACACCTTATACCAATCAGGCGGAATCTCATCCACAGTACAGATTACAGGATCGACCATGCAGATTTCATTATGCACGGCCTCCATCTCCGTCATCTGCGGAACATACACATTGTCAAGCGTTAGAACTTCACAGCCAACATCGGGATTATCGGATAAAACAGCCTTAACTATTTCCCTTGTGTATTCGGGAACAAACACATCGTAGATCTGCTTTTTATTGTTTAAATCATAAACCATTCCGCCGTTGCACATTATTATGGGACAATTTACAGAAAAAGAATTAAAATACTGCCTGGCAGCCTGAATTGCTCTGCCTGTTGCAATGGAAAATTTTCCGCCCCTTGATTGAAAATCCGCAATAGCTTTCAGCGAATTAACTCCCGGGATCTTGCTTTTGGGAAGAAAAGTTCCGTCCATATCCGTGATAAGAAGAACCTTGTTTATATCTTCAAACATATAGCTATCCTTTCATGAGCTTTTTCAGCACTGATTTAAAATACTCCGGCAGCTCGCTGTCAAATTCCATATATTTTTCCGTTTCCGGATGAACAAAACCGATCTTCTTGGCATGAAGGCACTGACCATCCAAGCCCTTAAAGGGTTTTCCGTAAACGTCATCCCCAAGCACCGGGTGTCCGAGGTAAGCGCTGTGTACCCTTATCTGATGAGTTCTGCCGGTCTCAAGTCTGAATTGAACCAGAGAATACTGACCAAATTCATCAAGCACGTTATAATGGGTAACTGCATTCTTTGAATTCAGCTCCGTTACACACATTTTCTTACGGTCAAATCTGCTTCTGCCGATCGGTGCGTCAATAACTCCTTCATGCTCTTTAAGTCTGCCAAGTAAAATTGCTTGATACTCTCTTGTGAAGCTATGCTCCTTTATCTGAGCGGCAAGACTGTTATGAGCTTTATCCGTTTTAGCGACCATAAGCAATCCGCTGGTATTTTTATCTATTCTATGGACTATTCCGGGACGTATTACGCCGTTTATCGAAGAAAGCCGACCCTTGCAGTGATAAAGCAAAGCGTTTACCAAAGTACCGTCGGGATTCCCAGCCGCAGGATGCACGACCATACCCTTTGGTTTGTTGACAACGAGCAGGCTGTCGTCCTCATATACAATTTCGATAGGAATATTCTGCGGTTTTACGTCAAGCTCCTCAGGCTCAGGGACTTCAACAACGATCATATCGCCGTTTTTTAGCTTGTAATTCTTTTCAACAATATTCCCGTTTACCCGAACAAAACCGCCGTCTATAAGCTTTTGAACGGCAGATCTTGTAACGCCTATGTCCTGTTCTGATAGAAACTTATCTATTCTTATTCCTGAGATCTCTAAATCGGCTTTATATGAATAGCTACTCATTTTCAGCCTCTTTGATCTTCTTATCTTTACCGGAAGCCTTCATATCAGAAAAAATCATAGAACCGCAGAAAATAAACGCACCGATAACAACGCATATATCAGCAAAGTTAAAGATCGGAAAATCAACAGGCTCGAACCGGATATAGTCTATGACCTCTTTGAGCCTTATCCTGTCAATAAGGTTCCCGACTCCTCCGGCAATTATCATCGCAATGGAGATAAGCTCCAACCGGGACTCATTTCTGATCTTGTACATATAAAATATCCCGACAATACAGACTGCAACAGGAAGTAAAACAAGGAACCATGTTTTTCCTTCCATCATACTCCATGCCGCTCCTGCATTTCTTATATGGGTAAGGCTAAATATCTTTACGTCTCCGAACTTTATCACTTCAATGATTTCGCCGAGACCGATACGATCGTTTACCGCAAATTTTATGATCTGATCAATAGCCGTCAATACCGCTGCAAGCGCTAAAGAAAAAGCAAACACTCTGTCCCCTGTTCTCCGCAGCAAGATAATAACCATAGGGTGTGCTGCGGAAAACACTATGGCTTTACGCCGTTATAGGCTCTGCCGGTACAGAGCCTATAACGCTGGAATCAGTTATTCTTTCCAAACTTCAGATCGCTGAAGGAGGACTTGGGTATCACAGGTTCAAATGAACCCGTATTGAGGACCTTGTCAATTTCAGACTGCTCGGTGATCTTTTCCTCTGAGGTCTCTTCTTCGGGAGCTTCTTCATATTCTTCTTCGGAAGCAGGCTCATCATCATAATACTCGCCTTCTGTTTCTTCCTCATAATACTCCTCTTCTGAAGTCTCCTCATCGATATAACCCTGTTCGTAAGCCTCAAGCTCCTCATCTGTCAGGGTGGGAAGCTGCATTATAAGCTTGATCTGCTCGTTATAAAGACCTGTAAGATTAGCCTTAAAATATGTAACCTCGGCTCTCAGCTCGTCATAAGCAGCCTTTTCATCGTTATAAGCCTCCCTGAGAGCAGTGATTTTCTTCTCTGTGATCTCAGTATTTTCCTTTATAAGCTGAGCGCATCTTTCCTTATGCTCCCTCACGATTTTTTCACACTCGGAAGCGCTCTGCTCGGCAAGCTTCATCTGCTCGCTCTTTGCGCTTTCAATAATATCCTTAGCCCTGGCCTTAGCGTCGGCAAGGATCTTATTAGCTTCCTTCTGTGCAGAAAGCAGCGCCATTTTTATAGCATCCTCGTCCTCACGGTACTCGTTGATCTTTTCAACAAGTTTCATTATTTTATCTTCATTTTCCTGATTCGCCGCAATTGCTTCAGCATAATCAGCTGCGACCTCTGAAAGAAATGAATCTACAGCGGATTGATTATATCCGTTTTTTGTTGTCTCAAAGGTCTTGCCTTTAATATTGCTTGGTTTGATCATAACTACATCCTCCTAAATATATTTACAAACAGTTATATGTAACCTGTCTTTTTTAGTAGCTCCGTTCACTGACTTAAAAAGAAATTTTCCGAAACCTCGTACAGAAAATTTATCGCCCTCGCAAATAAGCTTTTTGGGCGAATCTGCCGTCGTGTGATTTACCTCAGCCAAACCGCTGCGAATGAGCGCAGAAGCTTTTTCACGAGAGATCTTAAGCGCTAATGAGATCACACTGTCAAGACGTAGGGACGCAACTGTTCCGGAGATCTCACTGAACTCACGTTCAACAACAAGCGTTTCATCAAATCCGACAGAACTTTTTACACCTGTTCTCCCTATTTTACTGATATTATCAATTACATCGTGAACGATCGAATCCCTTAGGAAAACCGATGTTTTTCCTGTTCCGACCAAAATATCCCCTACAGAATCTCTGGAAATCTTCAGAGACATAAGTGACCCCAGAAAATCCCTGTGTGACAGCCTGTCCTCGTCTCTGTATGTAAAAGTGATGGGAACAACAGGAAAATCCTTTTTATCTATATCACTGTAAGGCGCAGCAACGCAAAGTATTTTCCGCTCTGCATTTTCATATCCGCCCCACAGCAAATAGTTTTCAAATTTTACAGACGCAAGGATCTTTTCATTAAGCTCACATTGCCTTTCGTCCAGGAAAAAAGAGTATTTGGTAACATACCTTTCTTCCGACATTTCTGCCCAATCAAGAGTCCGGGACAGCATGATCCTGTCGTCATCGGTAATATTCTGCAAAAAAGAGAAATTTCTCTGTTTCATCGATCTCAGAAGCTGTAACCGTTGTTTTCGAGCTCTGTCATAAGATCCTTACCGTCAAATTCAACGTTTTTCGCCATAATGGCAAAAGTTTTCTGAGCCATCATCTTTATCTGCGCTTTATTTGCATATGCAACGCCGGAAAGAAAATCAAGTATTCTCTTTGCGTCGTCACTCTTGACCATTTCAAGATTAAGAATAACTGTCTTAAGTGCGTTTATATCGTCTCCGATATCCCTTACCTCCGAAAAATCCTCCGGTCTTGCAAGGACGATCTGCAATGTCTTTGTCTGTTCTACGTTCATCTGACGTTCACTCTCCTGATTTTCATTTCTCTGAGCTGAATAGCTGCTGTAATCATTGTAATTTCCGTATCCGGAACCGCTTCTGCTGCTGTAATTTCCGAAATCTTCGCTGTAATTTCGTCTTGCTCCGGAATTTTCACGGCTGTACTCGTAAGAACTGTCATAATTAGGCTGAAACTCTACCTGATCCGAATCGTCTTCGCCGACGAACAGATTTTTTAATCCCTTCATAATACCCATTTTTAACCCTCCAAATATTTTCTTGCTCCAAAAAGCCGTGTTCCTATACGTACAAGATTAGAGCCGTGCTTTATTGCCGTCTCGTAATCTCCAGACATACCCATTGAGAGTATATCCATAGAAACATTCGGAATGGATTTTTCCTTTACACTCAGAAAAATACCATGCATTTTATCGAAGACTTCCTCCCCTGAGCCTACCGGCGGTATTGCCATGAGTCCCTTCAAAGAAATGTTGTTCATCCCGGAAATACCGTAAATAAGCTCTTCAAGTCCTTCAACGGAAACTCCGCTCTTGCTAAGCTCTCCGCCGATATTTATTTCTGCCAGCACATTCATTATCCTACCTTTTTTACCTGCAAGCCTGTCTATTTCCGCTGCAAGCTTAAGGCTGTCCACCGATTGAATAAGAGAGACCTCGTCAACGATATATTTTACCTTATTGGTTTGCAGATGTCCTATAAACTGGACCTCCGCCGTTTTGTCGTATAAATCTTTTTTGGAAAGATATTCCTGAACTCTGTTCTCGCCCAGCAGGGTAAAACCGTTTTTTACCGCAAAATTTATCTTCTCGGCAGGAACGGTTTTTGTAACCGCCATAATGCGGACTTCATCTCCGCTTTTTCTGTATTTCGCTTTTGCATTTTCTACATTATAGCATATTTCCTTAATATTTTCAAGCACATCCGGATATTCAACCGGATCCGTCTGATTCTGCGCCATTTGATTTGCTGCTTGCTGACACATCTTTATTTGATACCACCTCTAGCAGAATTTGGTCGTAAAGGAGAAGATAATTTTCGTCCGAAGTGTTCTCGGACAGTACAAAACCGTCTCCTTCGTAAATAACATTTATCTTCTTGAACTGCGTATCATTGCCAAGGATCACATATACTCCCTTTTCATTTTTATCGTTGAACCGTATAGCGCTCCTCGGTACTTTAATACCCTGATACTCATCGAATATCAGTTTTGCGGATAAAGCTCTGCTCTCCACAAGATTTTTATCAAGCCGATCGCAGTCAAGCACCACCAGCATTTTTTCCTCTTCGTCGCCGTAAACCTTTACCGATTCAACCGTAACGTCATAAACATTTTTGGAGGTATTAAGCATAAGCGAAAGCTCGGCGTCCTCTGTTATTCTCGAATCGGTATCCGCTATTCCGACAATTTTACAGGAATAGCTGCTGAACATCTTTCCCACAGCATTATCAGGCGGCTGAGCGTCCCCGTCGAAAACCCTCTTTATATCCTTTTCCGTAAGGGTATCCACCTTATCCATAGATAAAATGTCCTCATAGCCGTCCGCATATGAAACAAAATATCCGGTTTCAGACGCTTTGATAACGTCATCGGGAGATCCTGCCACAGCCTTAAGACTGTTACGCTCCTCCTTAAGCCGGTTTATCTTATCGTTAAAATCCGTTTCGGTATTGGTAACGATATTATAAATATTCATAACCAGCGAAAGCTCAGACTTGACCTCGGCAAGACGTGAGAAATCCTTTGTTGCTGTAAGAGACAGCAGCTCGTTATAGCGGCTATCTATCCTGGATCGTATCGCCTCCGGCTCCACATAATTTGTTGTTCCGGGATTCTGCGCACGCTCCAGATCGGCAATTTCGTCATCTATCAGAGCAATTTTGTCTTTAGCCGCAATAGCGTCCTCAGAAGAATATACCTCGGCAATGGTATTGTTCACCGAAAGCTTGCTTCCGTCCGGATGCTCGTAATCAAGAACTCCGCCTCCGCCGTAGGTTATTACTTTTTCATCCCTGACGATGATACCGTCGAAAACGATATCCTCGTTTATCGTAACAAGAACCGCCTCTTCAGTATCATGCCTATCGTGAAGAAAGTAATATATCTGAGAGCATATGGTGGTGATCATCAGCACGGAAACCAGAGCCGCAAGTATTTTTACGGTCAATGAATTCATAAACTGCTTCTTTCTCAGAAGTCCGAATTTGCTTCCGCATCAAGAATATTAATGGGACGTGCAGGCACTATCGTAGAAATTGCGTGCTTATAAACTACATTCTGCTTTCCCTCACAGTCAAGAATAACGATATAGCTGTCAAAACCCTTTACAACACCTTTGAACTGATATCCGTTCATAAGTATCATGGTAACGAGCATTTTATCCTTTCTTGCCTGATTAAGGAAAACGTCCTGAAGATTAAGATTTTTGTTCATAATTAAACACTCCTTGTTTTTACACTGAAAAAGTCCTTGAACCGAAAATATTCGTTAACTTATATTATAGCACATAATTTTCGATTTGGCTACTGTATTTTGAACATTTTCAATAATTTTTTTCAAATCGTCAAATTTATCAATTTCAACCCATGAAATATTGTCAACTCGTCTAAACCAGGTAAGCTGTCTTTTAGCATAATGACGGGTTTCCTGCTTGATTTTGTCTATGCAAGCCTCAAGGCTGCACTTTTCTTCAAAATATGGTATAAGCTCCTTATAGCCTATAGCCTGACAGGCTGTTGCAAGCGTACCATTCAAATATACGCTACGGCATTCCTCTACGAGACCTTTTTCGATCATTATATCCACACGTTTGTTTATTCTGTCGTACAAAAACTGCCTGTCCGAAGCCGTAAGACCGATAATGCAGGCGTCATAGGGAGAGCCCTCTCTCCTGCTGTTGATCTTATGACGGGACAACGGAACTCCCGTAGTCTCAAAAACCTCCAGCGCACGTATAACTCTGGGAAGGTTATTTTCGTGTACCTTCTGCGCCGTCTCAGGATCGATTTTCTCAAGTCTGAGCCATAAGGCGTGATTTCCCTCTGATCCGGCTATCCCTTCAAGCCTGGCTCTTACGGACGGATCCGAACCGGTATCGTCGAAAATAATATTATTTATCAGTGAGCTTATATAAAGTCCGGTACCCCCGCAGACGATCGGCAGCTTGCCCTGGGAGTAAATATCTCTTACGGTTTTTCCTGCAAGCGACACATAATCTGCAACGCTGAACGGCTTGTCAGGCGTAAGAAAATCTATAAGATGATGAGGTATTCCCTGCATTTCCTCCTCGGTAGGCTTTGCCGTTGCAATGCTCAGACCCTTATATATCTGCATTGAGTCGGCTGAAACTACCTCACCGCCATAGATCTTTGCAAGTTCTACCGATAAAGCGGTTTTTCCGGAAGCCGTAGGTCCAGCAATGACCAGCAGCGGTATTTTTGTCATGGATCCTTCCAAATCTGCACCTCTTGTTATAAAACTCGTTTAAACTGTTTTTCAATATCCTTTTTTGACAGTGTTATAAGCACAGGTCTGCCGTGAGGACAGTATCTGATATTTTCATTGCCGTAAACCGCATTAAGCAGCGCCTGAAGCTCCAGTATATCGTTTTTATCATTTGCCTTTATCGCCGCTTTACAGGCTATGGAATGATACAGATCGTCGAAGATCTCCAGCTGAGGATCAAGCTTTGAATCAATAAAATTCTTAGCCAGATCCGAAACTATATCAGTAGGATTATCTTCACCGAGAATGATCGGTACTCCCTTTACGGCAACAGTCGGCGCAACGTCAGGCTCGATCTCGAAGCCAAGCTTCCTCACAGTTTCTGTATTGGCGGAAAGAGCGTCAAATTCGTCGTAGGAAAGCAGTACCATAACAGGCTCTAACAGCATCTGCGTTTCAAGTTCGCTGGCGTCGTTCTTTATTTTCTCAAATATGTAACGCTCGTGAGCGGCATGTTTATCCATTAAAAGCATTTCGTCTCCGCACTGAGCGACCACATAAGTCTTAAAAAGTTCGCCGATCACTACAGGCTTTGGTTTTTCAGGCTCAAGGCTTTTCTCCACTACCACAGATCTTTTCACAAAGCTGTTTTTGTCTATGAACTGATATCCCTGCTTTTCTTCCGGATCAGGCTCCTCCGGAATCGGGATCTCGCCGACTATGCGGTTTATTTCCTCCACCGTGATTTTTTCGTGCGGCTTTTCGGATCCGCTGTGAGATCGTGCGGGCTGGGGATCGTTCAAAGCCGCCAGGAACAGATCCTCGCCTGACTTTCTATCCTCCTCGCTTACCGGAAGATTTTCCACTCTTGTAACTACCGGTGAAAAAGCCTTGACCTCCGGCGGTTCTTCTGGGATCGGAATATTAGAGGAATAAGATACCTCATCTTCCGCATAAACATTTTTTTGCGAATTTACAGCGCTCTCCGCCGCCCTGCCGTACGTATCCTCCACAGAAAACTGCATCTGAACGCTTTTATCCTCTTTGGGAAAATCAAAAAGCTCATGATGCGTAAAATTCTTACGTTTTTCAAGAGACATACGGTTAGGCTCGTCCCTTTCCATAAGAGCGTTTTTCACTGCGAAATAAACCGCTTCATGCATAAGCTTTTCATCTGAAAATCTTACCTCGATCTTGGTGGGATGAACGTTTACATCTATAGTATTCGGCGGAATATCGATATAAAGCACACAGGCTGGAAATTTTCCCGTCATTATAACGTTTCTGTACGCTTCCTCCAATGCGGCAGCGCACGCCTTGGACTTAACATATCTTCTGTTCACAAAAAAATTCTGAAATTTTCTGTTTGGCTTTGAACAAAGCGGCTTGACGGTAAAACCGCCTACATGGATATTCTGCCAGGTGTAGTCAACGCTCAGAAGAGAATTGGCAAACTCCCTGCCGTAAACCGAATACACGGCAGAATAAATTTTCCCGTCGCCGGCAGTAAGCGTCTCCACCCTATTATCCCTTATAAATTTAAAGGAGATCTCAGGGTGGGAAAGCGTAAGCTTAGTCACCAGCTCGGCAACATGGTTTCCCTCCGATGAATCCTTTTTAAGAAACTTAAGTCTTGCGGGAACGTTATAAAAAATATCTCTGACAACAAAGGTTGTACCGTCAGGACAGCCGCACTGCTCGCAGCATTTTTGCTGGGCGCCTTCTATAACGAAATGAGAACCGTAGCTGTCCTCCAACCGCTTTGTAAGCACCTCCACCTTTGCGACCGCACATATGGACGCAAGCGCCTCGCCCCTGAAGCCAAGGGTCATAATGCTGTCAAGATCGTTTTTTCGGGAGATCTTGCTGGTTGCGTGACGAAGGAACGCAGTAGGCAGATCGTCTGAGGATATGCCTTTTCCGTTGTCGGTAACTCTTATATAGGTTCGTCCGCCGTTTTTTATTTCAACGGTTATAACGTTTGCTCCGGCATCAATAGCGTTTTCAAGAAGTTCCTTGACGATCGAAGCAGGTCTGTCAATAACCTCTCCGGCAGCAATAAGCTCGGAGACCTCCTTGCTTAAAACTTTGATTTCTGACATTTGATTATCCTTTTCTACGCACTGTTTTAAACAGTCAAATCTTTTTCAGATTTAAAATTTCGTTAACGATTTGTCCGACGTTCTTATCGGAAACGTCGATCTTAACTGTATCAAGCTGCTCATAATGCGGAAGTCTTTCCAGACTTCGAGCAATAATATCAGATGTACGAAGCTGTTTTTCAATATCCCCGTGCAGCCGTTTTTTCAAAGTCTCGGGACTGCACACAAGCGAAACGGAATACATTCTGCACGCCGACAGATCCAGCCTTGAAGCTATGCTGTCAATTATTTCCTGTCTGTCCATTACCCAACAGAAAATAACATTTTTAAAGACAGAACATCTGATAAAATTATTAAGCAAAAAGCAGATATTTTCAATGACTATTTCCTTGGTTTCTTTATTGACCTGAAACGGATGCATATCCCAGCACCAGTCGCCGTCAAGAAAAGCGCTGTTATCAAGCACTGTTTTCAGACTCTGACACACAGTAGTTTTTCCTACTCACATTGTGCCGCTTATAATAAAAATGTTTTTCATATAAAATCAAACATACCTCAGAAGCTCCCTGACAAACTCCCTGAGTTCCGTATCGTCCATCTCGTCGATATTGGTTTTTCTCAGCTTGTCCGTTACGACGCTTTCACTGATCTTATCAAAAGAGATCTGATTTTCGTCGCTTTTTTCAAGAGCCTCCTTAGCCCTTGTATTTTCCTCCTCAAACTGAGCAAGAAGAGATCGTGCCCGTGAAATTATTTTATTGGGGAGTCCCGCCAGCTTTGCTACCTCGATACCGTAGCTTTCGTCAACTCCTCCCCTTACGATCTTACGAAGGAATTTAATGCCGTCTCCCTGACGTTTGACCGCAACGGAGTAATTTCTCACACCTGTAAGCTCGTTTTCAAGACAGATAAGCTCATGATAATGAGTTGCAAACAGCGTTTTGCAGCCGAGTGATCTCGAAGTGGAAATATACTCAGAAACAGCTCTCGCAATTGATATTCCGTCAAAGGTAGACGTACCTCTTCCAACCTCGTCGAGAATTACAAGACTGTTTTTGGTAGCGTGCTTTACAATGTCCGCAACCTCGCTCATTTCAACCATAAAAGTCGATTGTCCCGCTGTCAGATCGTCGGAAGCTCCTATTCTTGTGAATATCTGATCCACCACCGAGATCTTAGCGTAGTCAGCAGGTACAAAGCAGCCGATCTGCGCCATAAGAGTTATAAGCGCCACCTGACGCATATATGTGGATTTACCCGACATATTAGGTCCCGTGATAACAGACATTCTGTTGTCGGTAAGATCAAGGTAGGTATCGTTGGGAACAAACACCTCCTCCGTCTGCATAAGCTCCACTACCGGATGTCTGCCGTTTTTAATATCGATAATACCGTCAATGGCGATCTCCGGCTTGGTATAATTATTCTTGACTGAAGCCGACGCAAATGAACACAGTACGTCAATTTCGGCAACCGCCGTAGCAGTTTCCTGCACAAGTCTTAGCTGAGTTGCGATAAAATCCCTTACTTCCGTAAAAATTTCCTGCTCCAAGGAAATTATCTTATCACTTGCTCCTAAAATCGTGTTTTCTGCGACCTTAAGCTCATCGGTGATAAATCTCTCGCAATTTGCAAGCGTTTGTTTTCTTATATAATTTTCCGGCACTAGATCGTAATATGATTTTGTGACCTCTATGTAATATCCGAAAACCCTGTTATATCCGATCTTCAGATTCTTTATGCCTGTCTTTTCACGCTCACGCGATTCAATGTCTTCAATAATGCCCTTACCGCCGGAAATAATATTTCTCAATCCGTCAAGCTGCTCGTTAAATCCGTCCTTGATAACTCCCCCGTCCTTCACATTTACAGGCGGTTCGTCAACCAAAGCGTTTTCAATAAGATTTGAAACTGCCTCCAGTGTGGATATCCTGCCGTTGCACTGAGAAATGAGCTTAGATGTGAATTGGTTTAAAGTGTCCTTGATCTCCGGAAGCCTGAGCGCCGTAAGAGAAAGCGACTTAAGATCCCTCGGACTTGCAGTTTTATACATTACCCTGGTCATAAGTCTTTCAAGATCGTAAACGCCGTTAAGCGTATCCTTTAGCTCTCCCAGCAGGACCGGATTTTCCGTAAGCTGTTCCACTGCGTTAAGTCTGTCTATAATAGCTGCGGGCTTGATAAGCGGCTGCTCCAGCCACGATTTGAGCATACGCTTTCCCATGGAAGTTTTCGTATTGTCAAGCACCCACAGAAGCGAGCCTTTTTTCTCTTTATTCCTGAGTGTTTCGGTAAGCTCCAGATTACGTCTGGCGGTAAATCCGATAGTCATTATGGGATCACAGTCATGCTTGATTATCGAGGAAAACCTTCCTACAAGCGCCTTTTGAGTATCATGAATATAGTAAAAAAGTCCGCACACGGCACACGCTGAAAGATCTTCGGCATTTACACCCAGAGAATCGAGACTTGCGACGGAAAATTGACTCAGCACCTCATCCGTATGGATAAGCGGAGAAAAGTCCTTTTCGTCCAGCAGCTGGACAGCCGCCTTAAGCTTCTGACGGACGAACTGGGAAATATCCTTGCATGAAAGTACGGCGTCATTGATAAGCACTTCAACAGGAGAAAATCTTGAAAGCTCGTTTATGACAGACGTCTGCATTTCCTTTCCCGAAAATTCAAACAGATGCACCTCTCCGGTAGAAATATCCGCAAGGCACAGAGCGCTTTCTTTTCCTTTTATGTAGAGAGCGCATATGTAATTGTTGGAGGTTTCGTCCAGCATACTGCTTTCAATAAGCGTTCCGGGAGTAACGACCCTTATGACCTCCCTGGGTACGATACCCTTGCATTTGGCGGGATCCATAGTCTGTTCGCAGATAGCGACCATATAACCTTTTTCAATAAGCTTTTTCAGATATATGTCGCACGCATGGTGAGGAACGCCGCACATAGGGGCACGCTCCGGCAAACCGCAGTCCCTGCCGGTCAGGGTGAGCTCAAGCTCTCGTGACGCCGTTATAGCGTCATCGAAAAACATTTCGTAAAAATCTCCCAGTCTGTAAAACAGAATATGATTTTTATATTTTTTCTTGACCTCAAAATACTGCTGCATCATCGGCGACAGCTTTGAGAAATCAATATCCTTGGTTTCCACTTAAACTCACTCCTGTTCAGGTCTTTTGTAATCAGTGACAGCCGCCGCAGGTAGCGCAGCTTCCGCTGCATGACTGAGGAGGCTCCGCAGGGCAGGTTTCCGGATCCTCACCGTTTGCCGCTGAGGTAATGATATAGTTTACCGAATTGATAAGAGCGTCCATTTCCGCCTTTGACTCGTTGAATCTTACCATAGACGGCATAGCCATGATTTCATCATAAAGCTCTTTGATCTCTCTGTCAAGGGAGGTAAGAGCATCTGCATTCTTATCCGGCTTCTGCATTTCTACGCTGAGCTGCGAACGAAGCTGATTGAACTTACCGATCTTGTTCTGGATCTCAGTGTTCGTATCGTTTTCAGCACACGCCGCCATATATTTTTTATATCTTTCGTCCTGCTGGATAGCCTTTCCAAGCTCTCTTGTCATTTCAATAACGTTCATAAAATTATTCTCCTTACAAATTATTTTCAAGCTCGCCCTCCAAAGCCCAGTTCATTGCCTTTGTAATGCGAACCTTTATAAACTCTCCTATATATTTTTTATCGGCCTTGACCTCGACTATTATGTTCTCATCAGTCTTGCCCGTTATATAGTCCGGAGCGGTCCTTCCCTCTCCTTCTGCTAATATTGTAACCGTTTTTCCAACAAATCTTCCCAGCCATTCTGAGGTAATTTCTCTCTGCTCAAGCAAAAGCTCCCTGAGCCACAGTCCCTTCTGCTTATCGGAAATATTATCTTCCATTTCCGCCGCCCTGGTACCTTTTCTGCGGGAATATACAAAGGAATAGATATTGTCGTACTTTACCTTTTTTATAAGCTCCTTGGTCATGCAGAATTCCTCATAGGTTTCTCCGGGAAAACCTACAATAAGGTCGGTAGTAAATGAAAAATCCGGATCCTTGCTCCTGGCATATTCAATAATTTTAAGATAATCCGCCGTTGTATATCTGCGGTTCATAGCCTTAAGTATCCTGTCAGATCCCGCTTGAACTGGAAGATGAAGATGAGTACATACCTTTTCACATTCAATGATAGTATCGATAAGCTCCTCTGTAGCATCCTTGGGGTGGCTTGACATAAACCTTATACGAAAATTTCCCGGGATCTCATTGAGCTTTCTTAAAAGTGCAGGAAAACCGTAGCTGTATGAATTTACATTCTGTCCCAGCAGCGTGATCTCCTTATAACCACGGTCAACAAGGGCTTTGACCTCGTTTATGACCGCCTCCGGTCTGCGGCTTCGCTCACGTCCACGGACATATGGCACTATACAGTAGGTGCAGAAATTATTGCAGCCGTACATAATAGGTATAAAAGCTCTGATCTTATCATCACGCAGCTGTAGAAAATCCTCACTGATCTCAAAACTGTTTTCCGACAGATTGAAAATGCGTATTCGTTTGGAAATGACCTCCCACAGCATAGCATACAGATCGTTATAGGCAAAGGTACCAAAAACAAGATCGACCTGTCTGTAAGCATCCTTGATCTTATCTGCAATATGCTTCTGCTGAGCCATACAGCCGCATACGCCGATAACAAGCTCTCTGTTCTTCTCTTTAAGATGTTTCATTCCGCCGATATTGCCAAAGACCCTGTCCTCGGCATTTTCTCTGACAGCGCAGGTGTTAAGCAATATAAGCTGAGCTTCATCAGTATTATCTGTAAAATCATATCCGATCTTCGATAGCGATCCCTTTATTTTTTCACCGTCACTGACATTCTGCTGGCAGCCGTAGGAGTGGATATACGCCAACGGTCTGTGACCGCTGCGTATTTTGTAATCCTCCGACCATGCAAGCAGACATTCCTGCGGAGTACGTTGATTTTCTGCCATTAAAATCCTCATTTCAACATAATCTGACGTTTCCAAAGAAACTTGCATACTATTTAATTATATAACCTTTCCGCAAATTTGTCAACCGATAAAAAGCGTTTTTTTAAAGTACTAAATCGTCCGATTTATACAGATGAAGTGAAATTTTCAGAACACTCAGTAAAAGGTATTGCCATAAGTAAAAAAATGTGGTATAATGTATAGGAATTTTTTAAAAAAACTGAAAGGAGCGAGGAGCTTTGGATATTCAGAAAGATGATGTTCTTGTTATGAAAAAGAAGCATCCCTGCGGCAGCAACCGAATGCTGGTGCTGCGTTCCGGAATGGATTTCAGACTGCGCTGCGAAGGCTGCGGCAGAGAATTTATGATCGCAAGGAGCAAGGCGGAAAAAAACGTCAAAAATGTGATCCGTGAGGCTGAATCATAGCGGCGTATGTTTTTTGACGGAAATTAAAAATTCTTAAACCGCAAACGCAAAGGAGAAAAATCATGTTTGAAAAGTTAAAAGCGCTTGAAGATAAATTCAACGAAATAAACGAAAGACTAATGCAGCCTGATGTCGTAAACGACGCTAAACAGTATACCGAACTTATGAAGGAATATAAAACGCTGGAACCTATTGTGTCAAAGCTTGTTGAATACAGATCAGCCAAAAATGCTTTCGACGAAGCTGTAGAGCTTACAGAGGGCGGCGGTCTGGATAAAGAATTCAAAGAAATGGTTCAGGCTCAGTATGACGAATCCAAGGAGAAAATGGCAGAGCTTGAGGAGGAGCTTAAGCTTATGCTGCTCCCCAAAGACCCTAATGATGACAGGAACGTTATAATCGAGATCAGAGGAGGAGCAGGCGGCGAGGAAGCGGCACTGTTTGCCGGTACGCTTTACAGAATGTACTCTATGTATGCAGCTCAGAAAAAATGGACTATCGAGGTAATGAACGCCAACGAGACCGAGCTGGGCGGATACAAGGAAATAACCTTCAGCGTTTCCGGAGACGGCGCATATTCCAGATTCAAGTACGAAAGCGGAGTTCACAGGGTCCAGCGTGTTCCCGAAACGGAATCTCAGGGACGGGTACACACGTCTACGGTCACGGTAGCCGTTCTCCCGGAAGCTGACGAGGTAGAGCTTGATCTGAATGAAGAAAAGGATCTTAAAATAGATGTTTTCCGCTCCTCAGGCGCAGGCGGACAGCACATCAATAAAACATCCTCGGCAATACGCATTACGCATATTCCCACAGGAATGGTCGTTGAATGTCAGGATGAGCGTTCCCAGTTTAAAAACAAAGATAAGGCGCTTAAGGTACTGCGCTCACGCCTTTTGGATCAGAAGCAGCGTGCGCAGACTGATGCGATCGCCGCTGACCGCCGCTCACAGGTAGGTACCGGAGACAGATCAGAGAGAATAAGGACGTACAATTACCCTGAGGGAAGGATCTCCGACCATAGAATAGGTCTTACGATCTACCGCCTTGAGCAGATACTTAACGGAAATCTGGACGAGGTCATAGACGCACTTGCTACCGCAGATCAGGCGGCAAAGCTTGCAAAACAGGAAGAAGAATGAAAATGTATGACACTAAATTGCTAGACAGCAGCGAAGAAAGCATAATGCTGGCAGCTCGGCTTCTTAAAGACGGGGAGGTTGTGGGATTCCCTACCGAAACCGTTTACGGACTGGGCGCCAACGCTTTTGACGGCAGTGCAGTAAAAAAAATATTTCAGGCTAAGGGAAGACCGGGAGATAATCCTCTTATCGTGCATATTTCGGGATTTGAACAGCTTGACGGACTTGTTACGGAAATACCTGCTCTCGCTGTAAAATGCGCTAAGGCTTTCTGGCCCGGTCCGCTTACAATGATAATGCCTAAGTCGGATAAGATACCCGACACTACTAGCGGAGGACTTGATACGGTGGGGATCAGAATGCCCTCCGACAAAACTGCCGGACGTCTTATTTCCGCCTGCGGATTTCCGCTTGCCGCCCCTTCCGCCAATCTTTCGGGAAGTCCTTCTCCCACTACGGCTCAGCACGTTTTCAAGGATATGAACGGACGTATTCCCGCAATCATTGACGGAGGTTTCTGCGGAGTCGGAGTTGAATCAACTGTCATTTCATTTGAGGGTACCGATGGGATACGTCTGCTTCGTCCGGGATTTGTTTCGCCTGAGGATCTCAGAGAAATAACGGAAAACGTAATAATCGACAAGGGCGTGACGGAATCGCTCGGCGCTGACGCAAAGGTTCGGTCTCCGGGAATGAAGTACAAGCACTACGCTCCGAAAGCGGAGATCACCATAATAGACGGTGATTTGGAAAAATTCAGGAATTATGCAATAAAAAACGGGAATACTGATACAGCACTTATGATTTTTGAAAAGTCGGACGCCGAAGGGATTGACTTCCCTGCGCTTTGCTGCGGAAAAACGGACGAGGAGCAGGCAAGAAATCTTTTCGACGTGCTGAGAGAGCTTGACAATATCGGTGTAAAGCAGGCTTTTGCAAGATGTCCTTCCAAAAGCGGAGTAGGACTTGCAGTATATAACAGACTGCTCAGAGCGGCAGCTTTCAGGGTGATAAAGCTATGACAAAGATAATAGGTCTTACGGGACAAAGCGGCGCAGGGAAAACGACAGTTTCCGAGATATTTGCAAAAAACGGGTTCGGAGTAATAAACTGCGATCTTATCGCCAGAAAAGCCACCGAGAACGGCAGCGAATGCAACAAGCAGCTGGCAGAATTTTTCCCGGACTGCTTTGACGAAAATTTTATGCTGGACAGAAAAGCGCTTTCCCGGGAGGTTTTCGGAGATCCTGATAAAAATAAGATACTTGGAACGATAATCTACCCATACATTACAAAGCTTATAGAAAAGGAAATTTTGCGTCTTTCCGGAGAATATGACTATATTCTCCTTGACGCTCCAACACTTTTTGAGGCTGGTGCCGATAAGCTTTGCAGTATAAAGATCGCTGTTCTGGCAGATCCGGAGATCAGGCTCGAAAGAATAATGCAGCGTGACGGCATCAGCGAAACGCTTGCAAAAAAGCGTTTTTCCTCACAGCATTCAGCGGATTTCTTTAAAGAAAAATGCGATTATGTAATATACAACAACGGTGAAGCGGAGTCTGCCGCAGAACAGGCTGAAAAAATCATAGGTATGATAAAGGAAAGTTAAATGGCTAAAACCAAAGCAAAAAAAAGGAAAAATAAAAAATACAACAGCGGAGCGATAATTCTGGCGATACTGATCGTTATTCTTCTTATTCTTACCGTCGGTTACTTTTTCAGAAACGCACTTATAAATGGACTCGGCGGGTTAAAGGAAAAGGTGGATGACTACACTCCCAACGGTTTTACATATCCGACTCAGTATGAAGAATATGTGGTAAAATACAGCAAGGAATATGAAATTGACGCTACGTTGGTTTTCGCTGTCATAAAGGTGGAAAGCAATTTTGATCCTGACGCCGAATCTGACGCCGGAGCAAGAGGGCTTATGCAGCTTATGAGCGACGCATACGACTGGGTAAAATTCAGGATCGGAGATGAACGGGAACACTCCTACGACGCTATGTACGATCCCGAGCTGAATATACAGTACGGATGCTATTATTTAAGCTACCTTATGGAAAAATACGACGGTTCTATAGAGCTTACCGCCGCCGCATATCACTGCGGTATGGGACTGGTGGACGGCTGGCTGGAGGACGGTACGATCGACGCCGAAAATTTCGACGTTAAGGATATTCCCGAAGAAAACGACCAGACCTCGCACTATGTCAACAAAATAATGAAAGCTTACAACGGCTACAAGGAGGTGCTGGAAAGCTCCGACGCTTCCGACATTGACCGGTAATATATAAATTTAGGAGGAATTTTTTATGGAAAACAACAAGGAGAAATCCCCTGCTGAGCTGCTTACGGAAAAACTGTTATCCGACAAAAAGAACGGCGTTCTGAGAATTTCCGGAGAGGAGCTTGATGCTGCCGACAAATTCTGCGAGGATTACAAGTATTTTCTTGACAAAGCCAAAACGGAACGTGAGGCGGTCAGTCTCTCGACTGCTATGGCTGAAAAAGCAGGCTTTGAAAGATTTGAAGAGGGTAAAAAATACTCTGCCGGAGACAAATTCTACTTTGTCAACAGAGACAAGGCGGTAATACTTACCGTTATGGGTAAAAAAGATCTCGGCAGCGGTATAAGACTGGCTGCGGCTCATATAGACTCTCCCCGTCTTGATCTTAAGCAGAACCCTCTTTATGAGGATAAGGAGCTTTGCCTGTTCAAGACGCACTACTACGGAGGAATAAAAAAATACCAGTGGACAACGGTTCCTATGTCGCTGCACGGAGTTATCGTCAAGAGTAACGGAGAAAAGATTACGGTAAATATCGGCGAAGATCCCGAGGATCCTGTATTCTGTGTTACGGATCTGCTTCCTCATCTGGCGGATGCACAGATGAAAAGACCGGCACCGCAGCTTGTCAAGGGCGAGGAGCTTAATCTGCTTATCGGTTCAAGACCTTTTAAGGACGATAAGATCTCCAACAAGGTAAAGCTCAGCATCATGGCAATTCTAAATGAAAAATACGACATCGTCGAGGACGATTTCATTTCCGCTGAGCTTGAAGCGGTTCCTGCATTTAAGGCAAGAGACATAGGCTTTGACAGGAGCATGGTAGGCTCTTACGGTCAGGACGACAGGGTATGCGCATACACAGCGCTCAAGGCGATACTTGACTGCAAGGATCCTGAAAACACCTGCATGACGGTACTCACCGACAAGGAGGAAACGGGCAGCGACGGCAACACCGGACTTAACAGCTCATATCTCCCCTACTTCATTTCAAACCTTGCGGCAGTATACGGACTTGAAGGCAGAAACGTTATGTCCGCATCAGAATGTCTCTCGGCAGATGTAAACGCTGCTGTGGACCCTACCTTCAGTGAACCTTTTGAGATAAGAAACGCTTCGCAGATCAACTACGGGGTCGTTGCAACAAAATTTACCGGTTCCAGAGGAAAGTCAGGGACCTCAGATGCGTCCGCTGAGTTTGTGGGACGCATAAGACGGCTTTTCGATAAAAATAACGTTATCTGGCAGACCGGTGAGCTTGGCAAGGTAGACGGCGGAGGAGGAGGAACCGTTGCACAGTATATAGCTAACCTCGACCTTGACGTTATCGACGTAGGAGTACCGGTGCTTTCAATGCACGCTCCGTTCGAAGTGACCTCAAAGCTTGATACCTATATGGCTTATAAAGCTTTTTCCGTATTTTTTGCAGACTGATAATAGCCTCCTCGGAAACTTCCGACGCACCGGTTTCCGAGGAGGTCTAATGTATTTCCCCGACGAAAAAACTTTCGCCGGGAATTTTTTTAAACTATACTATAAGCGACAATTTTTTTTCGGGGGGTGATATATAATAGGATCATCGGAGGTGTACCGATGAAGATCTATATAGATATTCTCATAATTACCAACAGCATTTTGAATCTGATTTATCTGGAGACATTCGCTAAAATAATTCACAGAAAGATCGAGAACGTCCGTCTTGGACTTGCGGCTCTGGCAGGAGGTTTTTTCTCTCTCATTTTAATTTTTAACGGTGAAAGCTTTGTACAGGCGATCATAATAACAATTATAAAATGGGTATGCATGGCTGTTACGCTGCTCATCGCCTCGGGGTTCAAAAACCTATGGCAGTTTTTAAAAAACTTCCTTATATACATAGCGATCCGAGCCGCTTATACCGGAATGATACTTATTTATTGGCAGTTGTCGGACAGTAAGAGAATTTACGTGAGAAATTACACGGCTTACTTTGACATATCGCTGATAAAATTGCTGATAGCAGTAATAAGCGCCTATATCATGCTTTGCGTATATGAATTTATTATCAGACGATTTCACGGACGCTCTGAGGGCTACAAAGCGGTGTACAGCAACGGCACATATGAACTTACGCTGCCTGCCGTTGCAGACAGCGGCAACAAGCTGTGTGACAGCTTTACGGGAATGCCTGTTGTCATTTTTTATTGCAGCGAAATGTACTATCACTACAATCTTCAGCGTCCCGAAATGTGTGTGGGCGGAGGATTTCGGTATGTTCCTTTCAACTCAGTGGGAGGAAGCGGTCTGATAGCGGTTACTCCAAAGGGAAAAGTCACTATTATCGATGATAAAGGCTGCAAAACTGACGTCAGATGCTATGCAGGCGTTATGAAGGCTGAAAACGGAAAATCACGGGCAATTTTTAACCCGCTGCTTATAGAATGACAAAGGAGACAAAAAAATGAACATTTTAGAACATATTACATCAGAGCTTTCAAATATACTTGCGAGGCTCTCACATAACGGCTCAGCCGACACTGTGGATTATATAAACGGCGCAGATTCGCTCCCGCCGCCACTTACTAAAGAAGAAGAACGCAGAGCATTCGAGCTTTTCAAAACCGATGAGAAAAAAGCCAGAGAACTGCTTATTGTCCATAATCTGCGTCTTGTGGTATACATAGCAAAAAAATTTGAAGCTACCGGCATAGGCATGGAGGATCTGATATCGATAGGTTCCATAGGATTGATCAAAGCGGTAAAGACCTTTTGCCCGGAGAAAAATATCAAGCTTGCAACCTATGCTTCAAGGTGCATTGAAAACGAGATCCTTATGTTTTTGCGTAAATCGTCACAGTACAGAAATGAAATATCTATAGACGAACCTCTCAATATAGATTGGGACGGAAACGAGCTGCTTTTGTCCGATATCCTGGGAACAGACGAGGACACAGTCAACAGGGGGATAGAGTGCGAGGTAGAAAAACAGCTTCTGAAGCGTGAGATCGACAAGCTGGAGGATCGGGAAAAACAAATAATGCAAATGCGTTTCGGTCTCGTTACCGGTAAGGAAATGACTCAGAAGCAGGTCGCAGACACGGTAGGAATATCCCAATCATATATCTCAAGATTGGAAAAACGCATAATCAAGTCTATAAAGGCAAACCTTGAAAAAATATGCTGATCGGGACAGCGGAACGGTTCACAGATACCGTTCCGCTTTTTGATGAGTTTTTTTATAATTTTTATTGTAATTTTGAAATAACTGTGGTATAATTATCTGGTAGAATAACAATCCGAATAAAAAGGGGCTGACAATCGGCTATGACTTTTAAAAATATTTTTATTATCATTCCCGCCTATGAGCCGGACGAAAAAATGCTTGATGTCATTGACAGTATCACAAAGCAGACCGACTATAGCATAATCGTCGTGAACGACGGAAGCGGAAAGGATAAGGAACCGCTTTTTAAACGGGCATCTGAAAATGCGCAGGTACTTACTCATACGGTCAATATGGGTAAAGGCGCCGGAATAAAAACTGCGCTTAAGTATATAAAAGATAATTTACCGTCTGCATCCGGCATCATCATTGTAGACGCAGACGGACAGCACAAGGTCGAAGATGTAAAAAGAGTAGCTGAAGCCTTGAATAAAAATCCCGACAGTCTTATAATGGGCTGCCGGAAATTCACAGGAAAAATACCTGCAAGGAGCAAATTCGGAAACAATGTCACAAAGCTTGTTTTTGCCATGGCATCCGGCGTTAAAGTGAGCGATACACAAACAGGACTCCGTGGATTTTCTTCGGAACATATTCCATTTATGCTGGCTGTCAAAGGCGACCGCTATGAATTTGAAATGAATATGCTGCTGGAATGTGCAAGGGAAGGAATAACGTTCTTTGAAGTTCCTATTGAAACAGTTTACATAGGCAAAAACGAAAGCTCTCATTTTAACCCTATTAAGGACTCGTTCAGAATTTATAAGGATATACTTAAATTCTCTTTTTCGTCCTTTGCAAGCTTTCTGGTTGACTATGCCTTATATTCGCTGTTGATTATTATTTCCGACAGCACAACCATTTCCAATGTATGCGCAAGAGTCGTAAGCTCGGTCTTCAACTTTGCTATGAACAAAAAGTTCGTTTTCAATAATAAGGACAAGCTTACAAAAACGGCAGGAAAATATTTTCTGCTTGCCGCTTGTATTCTTGCCGCCAACACGCTGCTTCTGAAGCTTTGCACGGAATATTTGATCAAAAATAAATTTATTGCAAAGATCCTTATTGAGATCCTGCTGTTTTTCATAAGCTGGATAGTACAGAAAAAATTTGTATTTGTCAAAAAGAAAGGAACGGTTCATGTAAATGAACAAAAAAAATAAGCGTATGCCCGTATGGGCTATGATAGTCACAGATACTCTGCTTATGGCGGCGTCAGTGGGAGTTTTTATGCTTTTCGACTACGTTATGCCTCATGCCGGAAACAATAAAGGAACAGTAGTTGCGCAAGTGGACAGCAGTGCGGAAAATACATTTGCACTGCCGTCAGAAAAAGGCAGATCCGAAGAAAACAGTTCGGCGCAAGGGGGCAATTCTTCGATAAGCTCTGCTGAAAGTCAGACAGAAAAAACAACTCCTGCGGTAACTACAGCTCCAAAGCAGGAGAAAAAGCCCAAAAGGACAACCGCAAACTGGTACGATAACACAGGAACAGACGATTATGCGGCAGATCAGAACGCAATAAGCAGTATAACAAATGCACAGATCTCAAGCGAAGAGCTGAACCATTTTGCAAACGATGTTTCCGATATCACTCTCTATAAAAAATCCGTCGGAGAAGGAAACGACAAGATCACTTACTATGTTTTAGATGCATATGTCACCAATGCGGGAGTAATACAAACTGCGTTTGCCAATGAGACCTACGGAAAAAATATCAAAGCAAGCGTTAGTCAGATGGCTCAGGAGCATAATGCCATCTGGGCGGTAAACGGCGACTTTTACGGAAATTCAGAGGAAGGCATCGTTATCCGCAATGGAGTAAAATACCGTGACAATCTTAACGACGCAGATATCTGCGTGCTTTTTACAGACGGAACGATGCAGACATATACTGCAGACGAATTTGATACCGATCTGGTCGTTTCTCAGGGAGCGTGGCAGGCATGGTGCTTCGGTCCGGAGCTTCTTGACGGTCAGGGAAATATACTTTCCGATTTTAACACTACTACCTACCTTAACAGCCAAAATCCACGTTCAGCAGTGGGATATATAGCTCCGGGACATTATATTTTTGCCACCGTCGACGGACGTATGGAGGGTTATTCCAAGGGAGCTACCCTCAGTGAGCTTGCGGCGATCATGGCAGATGAAGGCTGCAAATACGCTTATAATATCGACGGAGGAAAATCGGCGATGATGTATTTTGACGGCGAGATCGTCAATAAGCCCGACGGCGGAGGACGTGACATAAGCGACATCATTTATATCGGAGGCTGACATGAAACGTTTTAACAGAATTTTACCTCACATGACAATTATTCTTGCGGGAATGTTCATAGTTTTCTGGATACTTGACATAATAAATCCTGTAATGAATTTCACAGGCAGAAAAGCTTCCAACAAGCTGCTGCTGATCCTATGCATACTTGCGATAGTAACTTCAATCATGAATGTTTACTATGAACGAAAATACGATGCACTCAAAAATAAAGACAGTAATGTAAACAAAGATCAGTCCGAATAGGGCTGATCTTTTTAAGGTCACCTCTGAAAACCATAGTGCCTCAGATGCGTAGTCAGATCTTTCGTCAGATTGTACTAAAACGACGCAGGCTTACTGACGTAAGTCAAGGAGTTTTGGTGCAATATGACGGAAAGATATGCAAGCAGATGAGGTGATAAGGCGATAGCCGGTGGTTTTTAGAGGTGACCTTAAAATATTTTTAGAAAAGTACCCAATGGATCGTGTAATTCACGCACTTTATATATGAAAGCAGTCAAGGGCGGTGAAGCAATGGATAAGTCGGTAATTACTAACTACACCGAAAAAATTTACACATTTGCATTAAGCAAAACATTTTCATCAGAGGAAGCCGAGGAGTTATCTCAGGAAATTCTGCTTACGGCGATATCAGGTCTTTCACAACTGAGAAACGAGGAACGGTTTGAACCATGGCTATGGTCCTTAGCCTCAAATGTTTCAAAAAAATTCAGGAGAAATATGAGCAGACAGCGCGCGATGTATGTTTATGATGCTCCGGACATAATATTTGAAACAGACGGTCTTACAGATTCCGATGAAGAGCTTTACGCTATGCTTCATAAAAAGATAACAATGCTGTCCAAGATCTATCGTGATATCATCATACTCTACTACTATGACGAGCTTTCAACAAAAGAAATCGCAGGACGTCTGGAAATACCTGAAGGCACGGTAACATGGAGACTTTCGGAAGCCAGACGAAAATTAAAAAAGGAGTGCTGTAATATGAATGAAACTACATTAAGACCGATAAAAATGGGCATAAGTATATACGGAGAAGGAAATTACAACGGAGATACGATCCCTTTCCCGGGTCAGTATATCAACGACGCACTTTCACAGAATATACTGTACTATTGCTATGATACTCCCCGCAATATTGAAGATCTGGCAAAGCTTTGCGGAGTTCCCGCATTTTATATCGAGGACAGGATAGATAATCTGGTAAAACGATGCGCCGTCATACAGCCTGTCAAAGGAAAATATCAGGCGGATTTCCTGATCCTGACGGACAAATACGGAAAATATTACGAAGAAAATGCGTCTGTAGCACTTATGCCGGTTATGGATAGACTTGTCTCTGCACTTGAAAAGCTTTACTCGGAAGCTGACAAAATCGATTTTTACCGCGGTGAAAAAAGCGAAAACGAACTGAGGTATCTTTACGGCATAATGGCGTTTGAATATCTCGACGGTAAGTACAGCGATATAGATTATCCCAAGATCCCCGAAAATTACGACGGCAGCAGGTGGCGTTATATTGCAAATATGGAAAGCGGAAAATACCACCCAATAATCATAGGACGCAGATGCAGCGCAAACCGAGGCTCCAGAGGCACTTTCATGTACAATGACTGGGGATTAAGCGGCTTTAAATTTGCAGAACTGATGTATGACAATTATATAAACGTCTGTGAGGATATTTTGTCCGGAGCCGAGATAAGCGATGAAGAAAGTGTCGCAATAGCAATAAAAAACGGATATTTAAAAAGAAATGAAAACGGTGATCTTATGGTAACGATCCCGGCATTCTCCAAAGAAAACAAAAAACGTTTTGATGAAATTACCGACAAAATATTCAGCCCGATCATGTCTGAATATTCAGAATGTGTAAAAAAATTTATAGCCGGGTCAAAAAAACTTTTCCCGAAGCATCTTAACGATGATGCACAAAGACTTTGCCACGGAGTCTTTACAGCGCTGTACGATGCAGTTTTATCAGAATGCATAAAAAAGGGCATTTTACCCAAACCGAATAAAAACTGGGCTTGCGAGGTGTTGACACAGTATAAGTAAATATAAAAAGGCTGTGCGGTCCGTGTGAACCGCACAGCCTTAATTATTATCAATAATCGATCACTTTATCATAGAAGCAATTTCGTCAGCAAAGTTTTCTTCCTTCTTCTCAACACCTTCGCCGCGCTCATAACGGATAACGTCAGAAACGGTGATAGTGCCGCCAAGTCTCTTAGCCTCAGCATTTACATAGCTCTGTACCGAAACCTTATCGTCCTTAACGAAAGCCTGCTCAAGGAGACAATTTTCCTTATAATACTTTCCGACCTTGCCTTCAACGATCTTAACTCTTACCTGCTCAGGCTTGTTAGCCATTTTAGGATCCTCGGACATCTGAGCGAGCATAATCTCCTTTTCCTTTTCAATGACCTCAGCAGGTACCTGCTCTCTGTTAAGATATGCGGGATTAAGCGCCGCAGACTGCATAGCAACGTCCTTTCCTACTGTAAAAACTTCATCAGACGCAATGTCTGTATCAAGCTTTACAAGCACGCCGATGCTTCCGCCGTTATGAACGTATGAAGCAAGTGTACCCTCAAGTCTTGTAAATCTGCGGATAACGATGTTCTCTCTTATCTTCATTCCGGCAAGCTCTGTAAGAGCAGCGTCAACAGTAACGCTTCCGCCGCTGATCGTCTCAGCCTTAAGAGCCTCAACGTCTGCGGGATTCTTTTCAATGATCGTATCTGCAACAGCAGCAACGAACGCCTTGAAATCATCTGTATTTGCAGCAAAGTCAGTCTCTGTGTTTACCTCAAGAAGAACGCCGACCTTGTCCTTTACGACTGCCTCAACAATACCCTCTGCAGCAGCTCTGCCGCTCTTTTTAGCCTGAGTAGCAAGTCCTTTTTCTCTGAGAAGCTCAATAGCCTTGTCCATATCGCCGTCAGCTGCAACAAGCGCCTTTTTGCAGTCCATCATGCCAACGCCGGTAGCTGTCATCAACTCTTTTATTTCCTGTACGGATACCTTACCCATTATTTATTCCTCCAAATCATTTAAGATAAGGCAGACAAATTTTATCAAATGTCTGCCTTGAAAATTCAATATTACTCAGCAGCCTCGTCGGACTCCTCAACCTTTTCAGCCTCTTCAGCTGAAGCCTCAGCGTCCTCCCCCTGTCTGCCCTCGATAATAGCGTTAGCCATGCAGCCGGCAATAAGCTTAACTGCTCTGATAGCGTCATCGTTGCCGGGGATCACGTAGTCTACATCGTCAGGATCGCAGTTTGTATCAACAATAGCTACAACAGGGATACCGAGCTTCTTAGCCTCGGCAACTGCAATTTTTTCCTTTCTCGGGTCAACTACAAACAGTGCTCCGGGAAGCTTCTTCATGTTCTTGATACCGCCCATGAACTTCTCAAGCTTTTCAATTTCAAGCTTGAGCTTTGTAACTTCCTTCTTGGGAAGAAGCTCAAATGTGCCGTCCTCTTCCATAGCGTGAAGCTGCTCAAGTCTCTTTATTCTCTGCTCAATGGTCTTGAAATTCGTCATCATTCCACCGAGCCATCTTGCGTTTACATAATGTGCGTTAGCTCTGAGAGCTTCTTCCTTTACGGAATCACCCGCCTGCTTCTTTGTTCCTACGAAAAGAACCTCTTCTCCGTTGGCAGAAATGTCACGGATAAACATATAAGCTTCTTCAAGCTTTTTAACCGTCTTCTGCAGATCGATGATGTAAATTCCGTTTCTCTCTGTGAAAATGTACGGAGCCATTTTCGGATTCCATCTTCTTGTCTGGTGTCCGAAGTGAACGCCCGCTTCAAGAAGCTGCTTCATTGATACTACTCCCATTGTAGTAACCTCCTGTTTTGGTTTTAAATTTCCGTATAGCACGGATCACTTATCCTCCGGACAGCTTTAATTGCCTTCACCCTGCATGAGCGCTCGGGACCAACGGCAAAAACCGTCCGTGCGAATTGCTTTAATATTATACCATATTTCAGTATTTTTTGCAAGCTTTTTTATTCGTCTATTTCAACAAATTATCAATTTTACAACTTATATTCTTGGTGCATTTTGCCGAATCGTCAAAGCTTACAAGAATAGTATCCTCTCCGATAAGCTGGATATTACTGCATTTGATCACGATATCATCGTCACGTCCCATTATTCCGAATGCCCTCGCCTTGCCGTATACCACAATTGAAACAACGCTGCTATTTGCAGTATCAAGCTCGATATCATCGGCATATCCGATCTTAAGTCCCGTTTTGATATTTACGATCTCCTTGTTTCTCAAATTTGAAAAACTGCATATCATAATTACGCCTCCCCGCAGTATTGATCACGGTATCCCTTGAAACCTGTTCCGTAAGCTTTTAAGCTGTCACACATCACAGGAATTTGATTCTACCGTATATTATACTGCGGGGAGGGCTTGTTTAATTACATTGTGAGTCATAATATTTGTTAAAAAGTCCTTTGTGCTGACGATATACATACTCAGCGAGTCTATATATGAAATCCATATTCTTTGGTTTTCCTGCTGTCAGATAAAATTCGGGAAAATACTTTTGCTTTACGTCTTCCGGCGCATTTTTCCATGAACCTTCAACAGCTGTTCTTATGGTTCTTTCCATACTGCTTATGCTGACGTCAAGCTTTGAAGCTACCGACTCATAAACCGATCTGCATACGGTAAATCTTCCGCCGCCGGAAAACAAAAGGCACATTATGCTCTCCATAATATAATTCCAGCTTGTCCTTGAAGGCGAAATACAAAGCTCCAGCATAATGTCATATATTTCGCTGCGGATATTATCGCAAAATTCCCTTTCGTCAACAGGAGTGTTTTCACACAGAAGTTTGAGGTGACCTGCGATCGCACTGCTGTTATAAGGCGTCGGCACATTGAAATGGACGCCGGATTCTTCCAGCTGCTTTATACGCTCACCGTCCTCGTAAGTGTATATATTGTAGAAAATCGGCAATCCATTGGGATCTCTGCATTCCTCAATAACATCAATGATATCCTGCATACCAAGCTCGCTGCTGTCAAATATAACAGCAAAGGGTTTATGCCTAATGACGTTAAGTCTTAGATCTATACCATTATTTTTGCAGTAAAGCAATGAAATATTGTAGTCTGAAAGTGTTTCGGCAAGCTGTTTATACTGTTCCTCTTTATTTCTTGCAAGCAAAATTAAATAATCTGAATTCATAGTCGCAAGTCCTTACATTGATGTCATTTTCCCTTTACATTATAACAAATTATTACATCTTACACAATTCCGATCGTGCTTATTTATACTTAATACATTAAATATTCATAATTTATTTATCGAATATTTTAATAAAGTCAATAAATGTCGTATTATCGGATCAAAGCTGAGATTTTATCCTTTCAAGCGCACTTTTTTCAAGTCGTGAAACCTGTGCCTGAGAGATCCCTATTTCCTTTGCGACTTCCACCTGGGTTTTCCCTCGAAAAAATCTGAGATAGAGAATATTTTTTTCTCGTGGCATAAGACTTTTTATAGCATCCTTGACGGTCAGCTCGTCCAGCCATGATTTATCATCGTAATTATCCCCGATCTGATCCAGTATATACAGAGCGTCCCCGGCGTCGGAATAAACCGGCTCGTAAAGGGACATCGGTTCTGTCACAGACTCCATAGCTGTCACAACATCGGAACGTTTTTCTCCTATCATCTCAGCAATTTCGTCCACCGTCGGTTCCTTCTGCATACGGCTGATATACGACTCCTTTGCCTGCATTGCTTTATAAGCCATATCCCTGAGAGAGCGACTGACCCTCATAGCCCGGTAGTCTCTAAGATATCTTTTGATTTCCCCCGAGATCAACGGCACCGCATAGGTGCTTAGCTTTACATTGAGATTAACGTCAAAATTATCAATTGCTTTTATAAGTCCTACGACTCCTACCTGAAACAGATCGTCAGAGGAATCTGTTCTTCCCGTAAAACGCTGAAGCACACTGAGAACAAGACGAAGGTTGCCTTTTATAAGCTCCTCCCTTGCAGCCTTATCCCCGCTGTGTGCCTTTATCAGCAGATCATGCTTCTGAGCCTCGGTAAGAACCTTCAGCTCACCGGTATTTACTCCGCTTATTTCGACTTTATTATACTGCATAGGTATCTCCTGTATATTTGATACTATAATTATTACCTGTGCAGTAAATATGTATACATTATTTTAAGCGGAATAATTTTCCTTGTTATTTACCGGATCTTTATGAACTCAGGTTTTCTGTTTTTAAACCAACATATATATTTAAAGCCCGCATTCCGGATAATTTCAATTCCTTCAGGTATCCCCTTTCCAAGATCCGCAGTGCAGTGTGCGTCAGAGCCTACCGTTATGATCTCGCCTCCAAGCTGCCTGTACAGCTGTACATAATAAGGCTCCGGAAAGGTTCTTCCATACTTTTGTCTTAATCCCGATGTATTTATTTCAATTCCCTTACCGTTTTCAGCAAGAGTTTTGAATATGATCTCTATTATCCCGTCAAAGCGGCTGATATCTATTCCTATGCCGTAGTCCCCGCAGATATATCTCAGCGGATAGGTAAGATGACCAAGAACGTCAAATTTACCCCATTTGCACATATCGAGCATTTGCAAAAAATACTCCTCCAACAAACGATATATTTCATCTGTACACATTTCATCGTATTTAAGATAATAAAAATCATTAATACCCGCATTCTGATGATGCGAGCCGATAACAAAATCGATACGGGGATCCTTAACAATTTCCTCGGCATGAGAAATATCCTGAAGCGGCTGCCCCAGCTCTATTCCTACGGAAATATCCAATTTACCCTCAAAACATTCTCTTAATCTTGTCTGCTCGGAAATACTTGTTTTTGCATAGTCCCCCGAACCGTACATTACAGGATCTGACGCAAGTGAAACGTCGTCAAAATAATGCTCAGCAGGATACCAGAAGTTACAGTCACAGTGTTCTGTAACGGCATAGGCTGAAAAACCCAGTTCAGCCGCTCTGATATACATTTTCTCTAAACTGTCGTTCGCGTCAGGTGAAAAGCTGCTGTGCGAATGCATATCCAACAAAATTCCGCTCATTTAATCAGCCTCCGTCATGCGATATTTTTCTGCAAGAAAGCGCCCGGCTCTTGCAGCCTTAGCCACAAAGCTTTCACTGGATACACTCTCATACAAAGACGATTTGCCCATATAGACCTCCAGCGACATGGCACCGTCGTAATCAAGCTTTTTAAGCTCACTGAGGAACCTGTCAAAATCACTATTCCCGTCGTATGGAACAAGATGACCGTCGGTTTTTCCGTCGTTATCATGCACATGAAGTCCTGAAAGCCTGTCTCCGAAGGATCTCAGACATTCGCTGCCTACGGAAAAGCAGTTTTCATGACCAAGATCATAGCAGAACCTAACATACGGGCTGCTTCCGAAATTATCAAAAATCACATTCAAAAACTTCGGGATCTGGATATTTTCAAACAGCAGCTCGACTCCCCTTTTCTCTCCCCTGTCAACGATACGGGCGAAATTTTCAAGTCCGAATTTTGAGATCCCGGGAGCAGTCATTCCGTCAGTAGGGTGTATCACAACCTTTTTTATGCCGTTTCTTTCGCACACATCTATACATTCCAGAGTACGGTTGAGAATATATTCGCTCACAGGCGTGACCTCCCAGAGAGAATTCATTCTGTCAAACGGAGAATGAACGTTTTCGATATCCAGTCCGAAGCTGCGCACAATATCATACTGAGTGTACATAAGTCCTTCGGAAAATCCCAGCATTACACCGTCAAAACCGTTATTCTTTATAAGCATTAGCCGTTCCTCAAAAGGTATCTTAAACGTAAAATCGGCGTACATATTAAGCTTCATAAAAATCTCCTCAAAAAAACGGGAAAAGAATGCTTTATCAGCAGACCTTTCCCGCTTCAATATCAGTTTTTAAGCGAATGCAGCGGCGCAGGGATCTGTCCGCCTCTGTTAATAAATTTAGAAGGCGATTCCTTCTTTAGAGGCATAACGGGACCGCAGCCGAACAGTCCGCCCCAATCAAGCTCGTCGCCGACATCTTTTCCGATAGCGGGAATGATCCTTACGGCGGTAGTCTTACAGTTTACCATTCCTATTGCCGCCTCGTCTGCGATTATCGCCGAAAGAGTATCTGCAGGAGTATCTCCGGGAACAACGATCATATCAAGTCCTACGGAGCATACCGCAGTCATAGCCTCAAGCTTTTCAATGCAAAGCGCTCCGCTCTTTGCTGCGTCTATCATTCCGGCGTCCTCCGATACGGGTATAAATGCGCCTGAAAGTCCGCCTATTCTGGAGCAAGCCATTACACCGCCCTTTTTAACCGCATCGTTGAGCAGTGCAAGCGTTGCTGTAGTACCGTGTGTACCGCATTTTTCAAGACCGATCTCCTCAAGTATATGCGCCACGGAATCTCCAACGGCGGGAGTAGGAGCAAGAGACAGATCCACAATACCGAAAGGAACACCAAGTCTTTGGGAAGCAATGGTTCCTACAAGCTGACCTACCCTTGTTATCTTATATGAAATTTCCTTTATAACGTCTGAAATCTTGGTAATGTCAGCGTCAGGATATTTTGTAAGCGCAGAACGTACAACTCCCGGACCGGATACGCCCACATTGATCATGCAGTCAGGCTCACCGACTCCGTGAAAGGCTCCTGCCATAAACGGATTATCATCAACGGCATTGCAGAATACAACGAGCTTTGCCGCACCGAAGCAGGCAGAGTCCACAGTTTTTTCGGCACATTCCCTAATGATCCTGCCCATAAGCTTACAGGCGTCCAGATTGATACCGGTCTTGGTGGAACCGATATTTACCGAGGAGCAAACCCTTTCCGTAGATGCCAGCGCTTCCGGAATTGAATTGATCAGCTCTGTATCTCCTGCTGAAAAACCCTTCTGCACCAACGCAGTGTACCCTCCGATAAGGTTTACTCCAACGTCCTTTGCAGCTCTGTCCATAGCGTGAGCAAACTTTACAGGCGAGCATTTGCAGGCAGCTGAGATAATAGCAATAGGCGTAACGGAAATTCTCTTATTGATGATCGGTATTCCAAGCTCCTTCTCTATCTGTTCACCGACCTCCACAAGATGCGCAGCCTTTGTTGTTATCTTATTATATACCTTTTCGCAGGCCTTATCTATATCGCTGTCAATACAGTCAAGCAGCGAAATACCCATTGTTATAGTACGGATATCAAGACAGTCGTCCTGAATCATACGAATGGTCTCAAGAATATCATATGCGTTTATCATCTGTCAGAAATCCTCTCGTTAAATATGGTGCATGCAGTTGAAAATATCCTCATGCATGGTATGGATCTTTACTCCCATTTTTTCTCCAAGAGCTGTCAGATCATCGGAAAGCGTTGAAAAATCCGAATTAAGCTTTGAAATATCCACAAGCATGATCATAGCGAAAAGCTCCTGAAGCACCGACTGGGTCACCTCGACCACATTCGCATTATATTCTGCACATTTCGTGCTTACCTTTGCAAGAATGCCGACTGCGTCCTTGCCTATAACTGTAACTACCGCTCTCATTATATATACCTTCCTTCCGTTTATGGAAATACACGGCTGACGCCGCTTTAACCTATTCATTATACCACAACAATATGAATTTGCCAATAGCTTTATTTATAAATATTCTATTAACAAGCTAAACTGTGACTGTCATTGCATCTGAATACTCTCCGAAGCCCTTTACTCTTTCATTTAGCTGAGTATACGCTCTTACCTTTACATAATATGTTTTTCCGCTTTCCAGACCGGTAATTTTTCCTGAATCTATATCTGAGCCTGCAAAGGTTTTGTACTTCATACCCTTGAAATCCGGACTTTCGGCATAAACGATCTGATATCCGTTTACGCTTTCAAGCTTCTCCCAATGTGCTGAAAGTTCCCCGTTCCCGCTGCCTTCAGCATAAACGAGTTTAGTCCGCTGTGGAAGGATAGTGAAATAAACGATCCTCACGCCCTGATAGTTGCCTTTAAATGTAAGGAAAGCCCTTGCAAGACCTGTTTCCAGATTGTCAACATAGCGTACATCATAATCCCTGTCCTGAATGACAGGTACGCCGTCATCAAGGATAGTTACCTCCGGCATGATCTCATTTCCGCTGTAAACAAACGACGGATCGCTGTCATAACTCAGATCTTTTGAAGATTCGGGGAGTATATAGAAATTCTTAGAGATCTCTCCCTTGTAATTTCCTTTAAAAATGACCTTAACGACCGCTTCTCCCGCATTTATGTTATTACTGTATTCAACGGTATAATCTTTGCCGTACTCATAGGTTCTTTCAACGCTGTTCAGCTTTACAGAAGGGCAGATAGCCTTACCTGTATATGTACGGGTAAATATGGAACCTATGGAAGCGTCCGTTACCTCGGCAGGCGTTATTTTAAACATGACAGATCTGACTCCGAAGCACTTGCCTATACCCCTGACAATAACAAATGCACTGCCCGCAGAAACGTTATTCGCATAGGAGATAGCATAATGCACACCCTCTGTCAGACGAACGTTTCCGATACTTACAGAGATATTATCCTGCATCTGATGATCTCCGTCGTATACACACTCTTCAATTCCAGAAACGGTGCAGAGTGAAATATCAGCCGCACCCACAGTATAAACCGCACTGACCGTTATATCATTGGTAACACTGTCAAAACCGCCGTCCCAGCCGGCAAATATCAATCCTTTTACATCAGGAGCTTTCGGCGCTTTTGCAGACTCCCCTTTCTTAACGCTCTGTACATCTATCTCATTTCCGTATGCGTCAAGGAAAGTGACCTTGTACGTTATCGCATCCCACTTTGCATATAAAACGACATCAGATGATACGTTTGCAAGCTGAGTAACGGGCTCTCCGGCAAATTCACTGTCGGTATACCAGCCGGCAAAAATATTATCCTCCTTTTGCGGATCAAACAGCTCAGCCGTTTCCTCGGGAAGTATGAACTCCGGATTTTCCGGAGCATTGTCACCTCCGTCAAGCTCGTACTTGACTGCAAAGCTTCCCTTTATTACAAGCTTTGACGACACCTCGCAATTCTCGGTGAACCTATGCTCTGACGTGATCTCTTCTCCGTTTTTATACCACCTTAAAGTGTAATCCTCAGGAATCTCGGGTACGGGAAATTCAGCAAGTCCGTTTTCATCGGAAAAAGACTCGTAAACTGCGTCGGCAGCATTGAACACTATTTTATGCGCAGGCTCGCTTCCGTACCTGCATTGAAATACAGCGTTGTCGTTTGAAGTCCATTTACGGCTGTCCTTCTGAACGCCCCCTGAGGTGTTGAGCATATACGCTCCGTATCCCATATCCGAACCGGAATACAGGTTATATACCATTCCGTTAGGACCCTCTCCGAACGCTCCGCATTTTTCATTTATGTAACAGGACTGTACGTATCCGCCTGCAAGATCCGCAGCAATAGTTCCACAGGTATTTTCACCGATGACGGTTCCGTTGAAAACGCAACCTACGATACTGTCTCCTTCAAAATCAGCAGCGATACCTCCTGCACGGATACCGGAAAAACAGCTGTTGGTCACTGTGAGGTTTTTTATACAGCCGCTTCCTGTGACCCTTCCAAAGACGCCTGCGTTTTTCAACGGATCTTCATAGTTTATATTGCTGAAAATAAATCCGTTACCGTCGAAGCAACCCTCAAATCCGTTTTCGCCGATACCTGCCGGGATAAATTCCTTGCCTTCAAAATCAATGTTGCTTTCAAGAAGCACATTTTTTCCGCTGAAGCTTTCTCCGGCGTTTACCCTTTGTGCAAAGCTGCACCAGCCGCTGTAATCTGAAATAACCAGAGCTGAGCCTGCTTTTTCCGCAGCCGATCTTAACAGCAGGTATGCGTTTCTTATATCACATACTGACGCATTTTCATCTGAAATGACCGTTCTTGCATTTTCTGTTTCTTTAAACAAACCGGGCGTATTTTCATACTGTCCTATAAGCTCCTCAAGTCCGCTTTTATCGGCAGGCTCGGTGTTTGAAGTATATGCGTTTATGTAAATGTTGTTATATCCCGATGTTTTGCAGTCATACCATATGCCGTTGCTTTCGATAAAGCTTTCTCCCTTGCTGCTGGAGGAATTTTTGCCTCCCTCGCAAATAATATAGCTGTATTTGCCGGAATAATCAAGCGTCAGAACAACCGAAAATTTCTCGCCGGCTTTTATTTCCGGATTGCTGTCAAGCCCCACTGAATAGTAACCGTCGCAGCTTACTGTACCCCGTGCTCCCGCAATACGCTGAGAATTTTCAGGTGACGTATCGGAAGGGGATTTATACATGTCAACAGAGTACGAAACGTCTTCTCCTTTGGTATTCATTATCAGAAATGAGACCTTTTTCAGTATCTCATCTTTTTCGGCAGTGAAAATATTTCCGCCCTTGATCCCGCTTTCCGCATATGTCGCTACCATTCCGGTACCGTAGGTATGGGTATATACGCTGTCCGCACACGAATTGTCCTCCAGCTCATATGCGCAAAAATATTTCAGCTCAGGCTCTTCATAGGAAATAAAGTAACATCCGTCATGTGAAAAATTTCCCCAAGAGCCTTTTACGAGCCATGCTCCGTCCTTATCCGGAATATGGGCAGGATCGAAGTTGTATCTTGAATAGCTGTCATCCCAGCCGATGATCGTTACGGTATGGTTGATTTTTACGCCGTCCGGATTGAAATAGCTTTCATTATCGGCTGAAAAATATTCATCGTTAGTATTATATGATACGGAAACTCCTCCGTTTTCCATTACTGCTTTTTTGATATCGCCGCTGTTATCCGCAGGAATAGATCTTACAGATTTAAGCTGGTATTCGCAAACGTCTCTCTGAAGATCCGAAATATCGATGCTTTCCCTTTTGCCGTCATTAAACGGTTCAAAATCTTCATATTCAATTCCGGAAAGCCTTGACATTGCAAGCGCTGATATGATCCAGTTTCCGCCCTCACGAAAAGCGTCGTCATAAACAGTTCCCTCGCTTCCGCCTATTGCGGTGTTAAGAGAAAACCATGTAAGAGCCGCTTCGGAAAGATCGACGGTATTGTTTTCCATTCCGTTTGAAACAAGGTAATGCTCTGCGCAGGCAGCTGCTGAAAATGCCCAGCAGGCTGTCGAGCTTTTCTGATCTTTTACCGGCGTAACGACTCCGCAGTCCGCAGCGCTGTACTTCTCCGGCAGTACATCCGTATCTTCGGAAATGCCGGTATTATCGTATCTGTATGTTTTGCTTTTTAACGAACCTTCCTCCGGCTGCTCAATGGTGTATTCCATTGCATTATCGGAAAAGGAAATATCAAGCGTTCCAAGAACCGCTTCGTTTTTTTTCGATGAGACCGGTATCGGCAGTGCGGTGCAGCACATGACTGCCGAGATCATAATAGACATAGCCCGTCTGCATTTTTTCATTTTACAATCCCCCTGTATATTGAAACAGCGTTGTCTGACAGACATACGCTTATTGCGTCAACTTGATCTTTACGGTGTATTCATTGGTGAAATCAGGCTTTTTTTTAACACACAGATCTCGGAGAACAACAGCCCTGCGCTCGATCTCCGATATTCTCGCCGCAAAAACGGAAAGCTCCTCAAGACGCTTGAGCGAGGTTCCGTAAGCAACTGTTCTGTTTTTTGAAAGTGCAAGTATTTCCTGTCCACGGCGGTTGAACGCAAGTATCCTGCCGTAAGGAGGCGGCTGAAGATCCTCTTTTTGTATGCCCAGCACAAGGCAGATCAATGCCCTGCGTATTCTGGCAAGGGTAACATTTTTGCTCTTTAAAGCAGCAAGAAATTCCGCAGCGCTTCGGCAGCCGTTTCTTGCTTTGATAAATCTGTTGGCAAGATTTTCGGAAATATCCGGCGTTCTCAGCAGAACGTCCTTATCCGCCGTCATTACCGAATACATTATTATTTTATCTGCGTATTCAAGAAATGACGGATCAAATGCAACAGCTTCCGGAACAAAGGAAGAATGATCCTCGCCTTTAAATATCAGATCACGGATATATGTCGCACTGGCAAAGTCTTTTCCATGCTCAAAGCTGTCATGCTGCGCACCATTGCGGCATATGGCGTACGGAGAGATCCACGGGGCGTGTTTTTTTATGGATTTTATATACTCCACCGCAAGAACATTGTTTGGAGAAGAAAAGACGCCGCCCGCTTCATGTCCTGCCGCTGCCGCCACAGCGGCAGGATAAGACATACCTGAGGAAACAAGCCGTTTGACTTCGTCCGAAGAAGCAAGAGAATCAGAAATATCAGCAGCAGCCTTCAGACAAACAATATCGCTGCACTCGCTGCCGAAGGAGAGCATATTCACAACGCCCTCTCCCAATCCTGCAAGCAGTTTTACAGCCGCACTGGCAAATATCTCTCCACCGGAACAGGAATACGGTGCAGGCAGTTCTATAACCAGATCCGCCCCGTACTTTACTGCCTGCTCCGCTCTCAAATATTTTGACATGACAGCGATGTCTCCGCGCTGAACCGCCGTACCGCTCATTACGACCGCAATATGAGTAGCCCCTGCCCGACGGGTCTCCTCTATATGATATTTGTGACCGTTATGGAACGGATTGTACTCAGCTATAATTCCCGCAGTTACCATGTCGGTCCTCCCAATGAGCAAAGATCGGCTGCCAAAAAAAGCCGTAAAAAATTGTGCAATATGTAAATTCGGATCAAATCCACTTGAAATTCATAATGAAATTTGATATACTATTAGTATATGATATTATAGGCTTAAAGTCAAGTCCAATAATATTACAATTTAGATCTGGAGGAAATTTTTATGAAAATCTTAGTTGTAAACGCAGGTTCATCATCTCTTAAATATCAGCTGCTCGATATGACGGACGAATCCGTTATTGCAAAGGGCAACTGCGACCGTATCGGCATAGACGGTCATGTAAGCGCCAAAACAGGCGACGGCAGAACATACGAGGCTGAATGCAGCTTCCCTACCCACACAGAAGCCTTTGAAAAACTGGTCGAAGTACTTACAAGCGGAGAAACAAAGGTTATCGACTCCATGTCGGAAATTTCCGCAGTAGGTCACAGGATCGTTCAGGGCGCTGAGGAATTCAAGGAAACCTGTCTTGTGACCGACGAGGTAATCGACAAGATAGACGCTCTTGCAGAGCTTGCTCCGGTACATAATCACCCTCACGCTCTTGCTCTGAGAGCCTGCAATGCGGTACTCCCGGAAGGAACTCCTCAGGTAGTAGTGTTCGATACGGCTTTCCATTCCACAATGCCCAGAAAAGCTTTCCTCTACGGACTTCCCTACGAATGCTATACTGATCTTCACGTCAGAAAATACGGATTCCACGGTACATCTCACAGATATGTTTCCGGCGAAATGGCAAAGATAATGGGCAAGCCTATTGAAGATCTCAAGATCGTGTCCTGCCACCTTGGAAACGGATCGTCGATCACAGCGATCAACGGCGGAAAATCTGTAGATACGTCTATGGGCTTTACCCCGCTGGACGGTCTTGTAATGGGAACACGCTGCGGCTCTGTAGATCCGTCCGCAGTAGACTATGTTGAGAAGAAAATGGGATTTACTCCTGATCAGATGACGGAATATATGAATAAAAAATCAGGATTTCTGGGACTTTCCGGCATAGGCTCCGACAACAGGGATATTCAGGCTGCCGCTCAGGACGGAAATGAAAGAGCGCTTATCGTAAGTGAGATATTTGCATACCAGATCAAAAAATTCATTGGTTCCTACGCTGCTGCTATGAACGGTATCGACGGTATCATCTTCACCGGAGGAATCGGAGAAAATGCTCCCGAGGTAAGAGCTGCGGCTTGCTCGAATCTTGATTTCCTTGGGATCAAGATCGACGCAGAAAAGAACCTTTGCAGAGGCATAACCAAGGAAATTTCCGAGGATGACTCAAAGGTAAAGGTTTACGTTATACCTACCAATGAGGAGCTTCTGATAGCAAGAGATACTCTGGCACTTATATCTAAATAAACATTTAAAATAAAACACAAAAGGTCCTCCGGGAAGACTGTTTTCGCCTTTCCGGAGGACTTTAATATTTATATCTGCCTCAGTCAATGTGCCGGGGAAACACCGGTTAAATCGCTGCTTTGAAATTCACTGCCCCGCAGATACATTAATCAGCATTTACCTAGTCCTTTTCAAGCCTTTCCTCTAACCGTCTGCAAATAATTTTCAGCGCCTTTATGCGTGCATACTTTTTGTCGTTGCCCTCTATAACCGTCCACGGTGCAAAATCTGTCGAGGTGCGCTTTATCATTTTATTTACTGCGGTTTCATACTCATCCCACTTCTCACGGTTGCGCCAGTCCTCGTCGGTGATTTTCCAACGCTTTTCAGGAGTATTCTCTCTTTCCTTGAAACGGCGGTACTGCTCGTCCTTGCTGATATTTATCCAGAACTTTATGACCACTGCTCCCCAATCGGTCAGCTGCTTCTCAAATTCGTTTATCTCCCTATAAGCCATTTCAGCACGTTCTGTCGGAGTTATTTTTTCAATAGGCTCAACCATGACTCTGCCGTACCATGTTCTGTCGAATATAGTGAAATGTCCGTCATTTTCCAGTCTTGTCCAGAATCTCCACAAATAGTGCCTTGCAAGCTCCGAGGGTTCAGGCGCAGCTATAGGCTTGACCTCATAGCCTCTCGGATCAAGAGCAGCTGCAACACGCTTGATGTTGCCTCCCTTTCCTCCTGCGTCCCAGCCTTCATACGCTATTATAACAGGAATCCTTTTCTGATAACATAAATTCTGAAGCTTAAAAAGCTTGTCCTGATATTTTTTAAGTTTCTTTTCGTATTCCTCATCGGTAATGGATCTATTCATATCGATATCCGCAAGCTTGGGTTGATCTGCTGTTTTGAATATGCACGGCTTTATCTCTGCCAACGGAAGCTCCGGCTTTTCAGAGAACTGCGTTTTACTTTCCTCCGCAGCGACTGCGCCCTTAATGGAATTGGTCACAGTCACAAGCTCAGAAAACTCTGCTGTGACCTTATCATTCGCCGGAACAATATGCCATACCGCAGACTTTGTGTTAGTTGACACGATCATCTTGTCATACAGCCGCATAAATTTCTCATAGCTTTCCATATTTATAATATCGTGCCTGTCAACACGCCAGTCTGTTATATCCGAGGAAGCAAGCTTTTCTATTCGTTCCCTCTGTTCCTTTTTGGTTATATGAAGGAAAAATTTGATGATAAGATATCCGTCATCGGAAAGCTGTCTTTCAAGAATATTTATATCTTCAAGACGCCGTTTATATTCGCTTTTACTGATCTCACCGAACATATACGCATTTACAGTATCACGATACCAGCTGCGGTCAAGGATCAGGAACTCCCCTTTTTTGGGCAGCACCTCCCAATACCTGTGAAGCCACGGCTTCCTCTTCTCTTTTTCATCGGGAGTACGTATAGAGACGACCTTATAAAATCTGGGGTCAAGATTTTTTATAAGCTTGGATATCTGAGAACCCTTTCCCGCAGCCGACCAGCCGTCAAAGGTAATTATTACAGGGAGCTTTTTTGACTTGACAACGTTTGCAAGCGATGACAGCTCTTTCCTCAAAGAATCAATTTCCCCCTGTACCTCTGTTTTTTTAGTTTTTTTCTGTTCTATACATTCCAGCATAAAATCATCTCCTCAAATAATTCTTTATTTTATTATATACAAAAAAAGCAAAAAAGTATATAGCAATTTTGTATAAAAAAACGCCTTATCTTTTGTTAATACGGAGTTAATAAATATAATGTATACTATAATGCAATTATATTTTATATAGAAAGGCAAATTCCTATGTCAAAAGATGCTAAGAATAAAATATCAAACGATAGCCCGAATCTTATAAACCAAGACGATTATGAGTATGAAAAGCTTCTGGCGGATAAAGAACGTGAGCGCATAAAGGAATACGAAAAAAAGCAAGCCGAAGCCGAAAATGAGCAGAAACGACGTATCAGGCAGGCGGAAAAAGAACGTGAAAAGCAGATAGCCAAAGAAAAGCTGGAGCTGCTGCAGCTGAAAAACGGCGTTATAAACGAGGATGACGCCACGATCAGGGAGGAGCATCAGGAAGCCGTCAAGCTTACGGGAAAGGCATGGCTGTCAAACTTCTGGTATCATTATAAGTACGTGATAATTTTTTCATTATTGACCGCAGCGGTAGTTATCTTCCTCTTTTACAGTGAGATCACAAGAGAACGTCCCGATCTTACCGTTATGATGATAGCTGATAACGGCCTCTCTCAAAGACAGACCGAGCTTGAGGAATTTTTTGAAAAATATACCGATGATTTAGACGGGAACGGATATGTTCATGTAGCAGTCATTAATATTCCGATGAGTCCGAATAATGACTATCAGACCGCCGACGCATACAGCTCCAAGTTTTTTGCACAGCTGCAAACTGGAGAAGGCATGATCGTAATTACCGACTCAAACACAAAAGATGATTACAAATCCCTTATGGACTCAACTCTCGAAGAACGTTTCCCGGGAAATAAATATATAGACGATCTTGGTTTCAGCTTTAATTCCAGATTAATGGCAGATGAACTTAAATACGAATATATGCCAAACGACGTTCATATGTCCATAAGATATCCTGTAAAAACTATGGATCTGTCCAAAGAAGAATCTCAGGAGAATTATGACAAAAGCTTCAAGGTCTTCAAGCGTATAGTAGACGACGTTACCCAGCGCTGTGAAGAATCCAACGATCCCGGTCTTGAAAACGAACCTATAAAATACGATACGGAAATCCAGGCAGACTCAGAAAGCAGCTACAGCAAGTAATGCAATGCGATCAAGGCTTGGCTTACTAAAAAGCCGGAAAATAGGCGTATATGTTTTAGCTGTAAAAAATGGAACCTAAAGGTTTAAATTGTGGTGAAGACAAAATTAAGGAGCGACAAAATGAAAAAAGTAATTACAATTTTAATGGTCACCATTATGGCTTTTAGCACATTGTGCAGCTGCGGCAGCGGAGAGTACAAAACTCCTACCCAACAAGCCAAAGAAATGCAAACCGAAATAATGAAATGCTTTGAAAATGAGGATAAGGACACTCTAAAAAGTTTTTTTAGTGAATATGCGACTGACAATTATGATCTTGATTCTCAAATTGATGAAGCGTTTGATTTTATCGATGGTAAAATTGTTTCTTATGATGAACCATTTGGAAGGGCTGATGGCAGCAGCGAGAGAAAAGCTTATGGCGCAGAAACTTCCAATATAAAAACTGATAAAGGGACAGAATATAGCATTGGATTTAAAGGCTGGCTTACAAATAATAAAGATTCTGATGAAATTGGAGTCATATTAATTGGCATTCGTAATGAAACTCTAATGAAAACAGCTACCCAAAAAGAAATAGATGAAAACCCTGCAAAATATGATATTAATATCGGCGAAGAAGATTAATTAGTACAGACAAAATTAAGGAGCAACAAAATGAAAAAGCAATTATTATTTTAATTGTCACCATTATGGCTTTTAGCACATTATGTAGCTGCGGCAGCGGAGAGTACAAAACTCCTACCCAACAAGCCGAAGAAATGCAAACCGAAATAATGAAATGCTTTGAAAATGAGGATAAGGACACTCTAAAAAGTTTTTTAGTGAATATGCAACTGACAATTACGATCTTGATTCGCAAATTGACAGAGGGAAAAAGATTGTTAATGATTTATTTCCAAAATTCATAAGGCAAAAAGGGTTTACTTCATTAGGATCGTTGTTACTAATGTTTAGGTTGGATGAGAACGGTACAGTATTACATTCACAAACAACTGCTGATATGGTAGAATATATTGATAATATTTTAGTTCAAAATAATATCCCCAATTACGATTTTCGCTTTTTTATCAGAAACTGGATACATGGCAGAAAGCATTTGGTTATAACGACTTTTATGACGAAGTTTTTAAATGGGGTACAAAAATAATATGGATAAGGAAAAATTTCTATTTAACGATGGGAATAATGAATATGTTCTATGGATTTGGCGAGGTGATTATCTGAACCTTGGCGCAGGAGCAGAAATGGGAATTTATCAGAAATATAACGAAAACGATACAGATATGCCGTCATTGTTCTCTCCTGCATTAAGCTGGTTATCAGATAACGGTCATTGGTTCTCAGTTGATTTTGAATTACCTATGACGCTTAGTTTATATAAACATAGTTTGATTAATATACAATCTGTTTTTAATTGGGCACCTGAAAATTCTCAGTGGTGGATAACTGGATTTAATCTTGAATACATGAACCCTAGTGTCGATAGATTGTTTATGGTAGGTAGTGTTGATTTTTCAAATGTCACTGAGAAACTTGATTGTGCAAAAATGTATAGCTCTTTAAAAACATATGTATATCAAAACAACCTAGATAAGCATTTTATTTTTGATGATACAAATAGGATTGTATGGGTATATTGGGGAGGAATCGAATAATGACATTAAGAAAATGTTTGTCTATATTTTGTGTGCTGATGTTGTTATTTATTTTTTCTGCATGTAGTAATGACATTTCTGAAATAAGTAAGTCTTCTTTTAATAAAAATATTGGGCTTAATGATTATGGTCAAACAACTATAGATGCTTTTATTAACGATGATATTGAAACTATTAAAAATATTTTCTGTAAAAACGTTTCCGATTCTCATAATTTGAATGATGAAATACAAAATGCATTTGATTTTATTGACGGAAATATTATTTCATACGAAAAAATTAATTCAGAGGAAACGGGTGGAACAAGAAGGGATGGAGAAACAATTCGACGAACAGGTTTTAGTGACATAGTTGGAATTAAGACAGACAGTGGAAAAAGTTATGAGATTTTACTTCTTTGTGTTTTAGAATATTCTGAAGATGTTTCACATATTGGTGTTCAGGACATCTCTGTCTATGAGGTAAATTATACAAGTGAAAATTATTTGTCTTATGATATTATTAATAAGATAACAGTAGGCGGAGTATTAGATGGAAGTTGGGATTAGTAACATAATATTTACAGCACTCTTTGTTTCTTCAAGTTTTAAATACTTAGGGCAACACCGCACAATGCCCTTCTAAAACGAGGCATATCGTCAAAGAGACATACCTCACATATTTTAGTTCCGCAGGGCGCACTTTATCAAGCCAGCAAGTTTTTCTTGTCAGCCAGATAAAGGTTCGCCAGTGCG
>JAGAJO010000023.1 GCA_017626015.1 Ruminococcus sp. | reverse complement strand
GCTTTATCTTGACGAGTTCTGCTATCGTTTCAACAGGCGTTCTTTCCACGAAAATCTGTTTGAACGTCTGGCATTTGCTTGTCTCAACTGTCCTGAATGCAGATTGGCTGATTTGCTGAGGTAAGGTGATAGTCATAATCATTTTTTGTTCATCTCCTTAATAGGAAGTCGCTATGATCAGTTTTCTGCAATATTTATCCAAGCACGACTTTCCCAGTCAATAGGTGCTTCACCATTCAAAATTTCAGACTCACGCAATGATGTTTGGAAAGCTGTATACATATCTTTATTCCATTTACTCCAAGGTTCAACCTTTTCGCTGTTATATTTACCACGAGTTTTGTTAGATTTCATTGGCAGCTTAATGTTTTCGTCTTTCCAAACAGCCTCAATTATATAGCTGTCAACAGGAACGTGCATAACGCCAATAATATCTTTTAATTCATCATTCCAAAATCCCATTATAAGCATATATTTCAAAGTCATATTGAGCCACTTCTGAGCCTGCCCATAGGTAAAGTTTTTTTCTAAAACTTCTTTGTCATTACAAGCTTTAACAATAGCGTCGCAAATTTCATTATGGTTTTTGTCAAAATCAGACTTTTTACAGTTTAAAATCTTTTCGCTAATTTTATTTTGTAGAAGTTCGCAACCTTTGCTACAAAAATCAGGATGTTCTTTAATAAAAGACAGGGTTATGCATAAATCAAGATATGCTCTATTTGCACAAATGTTCAATGCTTTGTTTGTATCTTCACATACACTTTCATAACTTTCAGAAAAATATGAATACCACAAAAAGCTTTGAGCGGATTCAGACAAATTGATTTTAGTTGTTTTCGACATAAAAACTCCTCTTTCTAAGTAATTTATATATATTATACACTATAATTCTATTGATGTCAAGTGTAAATATCATAATGATAATGAAATATCTATTTGATTATAGTATTATCTTAATATGAGGTGATACACTATGTCAAAAGAGTTGTTTACATTAGCGGATAAAATAAAACTTCTGCGGGAAAGTGTAGGAATGACCCAAGCTGAACTTGCAAGAATATTAGGCTTGTCACGGTCGGGAGTAAACGCATGGGAAATGGGACTGTCCATTCCGTCAACACAGTATGTTGTCGAACTGGCAAAGACATTTAGTGTGTCAACCGATTACCTTTTAGGCATGGAGGACACCTCGACGATTTCAATTAAAGGACTTACGGAAAAACAGGTTTCAGCCGTGCTTGATGTGATACAATGCTTTAAAAATCCCGACAGATAACCGTTTAAAAAACACCAAAACCTTATATATAACCGATACCAAAACAAAGGAGTGGTTCTATGGCAAAAATCTGACGCTGATTTACTCAGAACAATGAAATAGGAAATCTCTGTGAGTTGATATAAAAAAGCCATTAACTTTCGTTCAGAAGTCAATGGCTTTTTATTATTCTCGGGGACGGGTAGGGTATGTAATTTCTCTATAATAGTATAAATAATACTTTTTCAAAATAAATTGTATTTAACTGTCCCTGCCTGTCCTTTAGTATTTATCAGTCGAAAACGGCGGACAGTATATAACTCGCTTTCCGTTGCTTTTCGCTCGTTTAAAGACTTTCCCGATTCGCTTTTCAATTCTTGGGATAAGCTGTTTTCCTACATTTACACTGCTTATGTTCAGTCCGTGGAATTGTTCGTTTAGAACATCAGCTATCTGTGCGGCGGTCATTGGAATCCATTCCGATTGATTTTCTTCTGTGTCAAACAACGTCAGAAACTCGTCTTCTCCGTTAAGGAGAGTTTCAAATTCTTCGTTGCTACGGTTAACTATGTCCTGTTCAGATTTTGTCAGCAGATAACCCTTGGGATTTTCCGTATATTCGGTGTGAATCTGCCGCCAGAACTGTGCGTACCACTCGCTGTCGTATTCAAAGATTTTACGAATATCTATGCTGTCAATTGGGATAGTCCAGTAACGTCTGTTGCCCGTTTCGTCACACAGAAATGCTTTTGGATTAACCGTACCGCAAAATGAAGTCCGCCGTGGACGTATTATCTCATTGCGGGCATAAGGCTCACGGAAACGGTCTGTCTGTTCAGTCAGAAAAGCCTTAACTGCGGACTGTTCCTTTTTAGTAGTGCTGTCGATCTCGCCTAATTCGCAAATCCATACTTTTGTAGCTGACATTAAAGTGTCTTTGTTTCTCATATCAAGCACAGCACCGCCCTTGAAGAATTGTTCTTTTATAGCAAGATGTCTGAAAAGCTGTGTTTTTCCGATACCTTGTTCACCTTGTAGAACTAACAGACCTTGTGTCGCTATGGGATTTTCATTGCTGTTGTAGAGTACCGCTATTGTCTGCAAAGCCCATTTCCTTACTAGGGACTTATGAAAATCATCAGAAATGCCCATAATGCTGTATATCTCTGTCAGCCTGTCTATGCCGTCCCACGGTGCGGAATTAAGCAATTTTATTACAGGGTGATAGTGATTTTCATTTGCAATGACATATAAAACACTGTGTATAACGGAATTTTGTATTCTTTTGTAGAAAAGCTTGCTTGCAGTATCGGCTATAAGCGTTTCAAGTATTTCATAAGCGTTAGCGGTACTGAATTTTGACGGCAGACCCTCAACTTCAATATGATTATTCATATCATTCAATCTGATTGACAGTCCGAAAGCACGAAGAAAAAGTCGTGCAACAGAAATATCAAACTTTCTGTTGTTGCGGTCGCCTGCACATAACTGCATAAGTGCATTTGAATCAACTACTTGCAGTTCAAAGCTGTTATTTTGCTGTGCGTGATTGTATTTCTGCGGAGAAACATAATCGGAGCTTGTCCGAATTGTTTGATTGTAATACGAAACAGCACCGTTCCAAATGGTGTTAAGCTCCGCATTTTCAAGCGGAGGACTGCACCTTTCAGATTCCTTGATAAATGCACGATACGCCGTATTGTCACTATCCCCATATCTTGTCAGGAAACGGAGAGCAAAACGGTGTAAGGTGGTGTTGCGTTGTCCCTGCGGTATGATATTGGTGTTTGTTTCGGAGCGTTCTTCAATTGATTTTTTATCAGTATCAACACTAACAGTTTTCATAAATTCATGCAAAAGAACATCACCCGAAAAAAACTCAACAAGCGGACTTTTTACACCGAAGAAAAATCGTGAAGGGTCTTTTGCATTAGGGTCAAACTTTGGGAAATATCCGCAAACAGCTTCTTTGTGTTTCTTGTATTCATTACAGTCGGTTATCGTAACATCTGGAAAATACACATGAAATTTCGGACGAGGTGATTTACCCCCTTTGGGTTTCATATGATTTCGTGAATAGGACACATAAAACGGAACATTCGGAAATGCCTTTTGTATGTCAAAAGGATAAATCCATTCCTCGGGATTGTCGCTTTCAGTATTGTCAACATCAAACATATTGCAGTCCGAATGAATAAAATTGCTGTTTTTTCGGTAACAGTCCTTGTATTCGGCACAAACGTGGTCATACATCACGACATTTTTCAAGTCCTCTGTACTGTGTACTTCAATTTTGTGCGGATAGGTTGCATTCTTTGCGTTTTCACAAAAAGTATTATAGTATAGTGTCATAACGGTATTCATTTTCAAAATCCTTTCATTATGCACCATTCATTATATACCGCAAACACACAGTTTTAGGCTGTAAAGCCACAGTTAAACACAAGCACTTGACAAAGGCTTGTCCAATGTTATAAAATAAAAAAATGAATGGCTGCATTTACTTTTTATGTAATACCATTCATTTATAATAAGCTATATTCAAGACATATGACCTTGAAATATCAAGTTTTTTTGCTACCTCCCGCTGTGTAAGGGGAACTCCGTTATAAAGTCCGTAACGCATTGAAATGATTTTTCGTTCACGCTCATCGAGAAATTCGCTGATAAATTTGTAGAGCTGTTCAGACTTTATAATAAGCTCGATCTTATCGCCTACGTCCTGACCGTCTGAAATTATATCGATCAGACAAAGACTGTTGCCGTCCTTGTCCGCTTCCACCGGTTCCTCAAAATAAACGTCCGAAGCGGTTTTTTTCAGTGAACGGAAGTGCATGAGGATCTCATTTTCAACACATCTGCTTCCGTAGGTCGCAAACCGGCAGCCCTTTGTATAGTCAAATGTGGAGACTGCTTTTATAAGCCCTATCGTTCCGATCGATATAAGATCCTCCTGATCGGACGATGCCGAATAATATTTTTTTATGATATGCGCCACAAGCCGCAGGTTGTGCTCAATCAATTTGTCCCGCGCGGATCTGTCTCCGGCTGACATTTTTTCAAAATACTCACGTTCCTGCTTAGCCGATAACGGCTTTGGGAAAACGCTCTGACTGTCAAAGTGTAATGCGAAAAATAAAAAGTTGGAGCTTATGAAATTCATTATGATCTCAAGCATGGCTGCGCCGCCTTTCTTTGTTTTTACAATTCTATGAAATCCTTTAGGTTGTCTATGACCGATATACCGTATAAGCTTCCGTTAAGGAAGCGTTGATCAGATCAATGCTTTAAGATTCATTGCCTTGCAGATAGCGTATTTAAGCGTAAAATGCAAATGATTGTACGGCTATTGTAAAATCTGCAGGAATGTGGTATAATATTCTTTAGGTTAGGAGGCGATGCGCTTGACGGCGGGTAAAATAAAAAAAATAAACAGAGGCGAAGCCCTGAGATATATGGGCTACGGCGGCAATAAGCCTGATGAAAAAATTTCACAGCTGATAGATGAGTGTGAAAAAATGCTTCTGGAGGTTATCAGACCGAGGTTTATATATAAGATATTCGATATATCCGTCGGGACAGACCGGGTATATGTTGACGGCTGTACTCTTGTTCTTGAGGGTAAGGATATAACTGCACACCTTAACGGCTGCACCAAATGCGCTCTTTTTGCTGCGACTTTGTCCTTCGATGCGGACATGGTCATACGCAGACTCGAGGCGGAGGATATGACGAAAGCCGTTATAACGGATTTCCTTGCCAGTGCCGCTGTCGAACAGGTATGCGACGGCGTTGACGAAATAGTTAAAGAGCAGATGACAGGGTATTTTCAGACGTGGAGGTTCTCTCCCGGTTACGGAGATCTGCCTATCGCAGTCCAGAAGGATTTCCTTGCAGCTCTGGACGCTCCCAAACGTATCGGACTTAATGTTACGGAGGATAATATCCTTACCCCCAGAAAGTCTGTTACCGCTGTGATAGGACTGTCGGAAAATGAAATATCAAAGGGCAGACGGGGCTGTGCGATATGCTCTGTCAGGGATGTCTGTCAATACAGAAAAAGAGGCGAACATTGTGGATCTTAAACAGTTGATGAAAAAGGACTTTATAATACTTGACGGAGCTATGGGAACAATGCTCCAGGCAAAGGGTATGAAAATGGGTGAAACTCCCGAGGCTCTGAATATCGAAAAGGCAGATTGGCTTATAGATATCCACAGACAGTATGTCGAGGCGGGTGCGGACATTATTTATGCAAACACCTTCGGCGCAAACAGATATAAGCTTGCAAAGTGCGGATACAGCGTTGAGCGTACAGTAAAGGCTGCGATATCCAACGCCCGTAAGGCGTGCGAGGGAACGGACGTGCTTGTCGCTCTGGATATAGGTCCCATAGGTCAGATGCTTGAGCCTACGGGAACGCTGACCTTTGAGGAGGCTTACGATATTTTTAAGGAGCTTGTGCTTGCGGGAAGCGGAGCGGACGTTATGGTTTTCGAGACTATGACAGATCTGTACGAGCTTAAGGCAGCCGTGCTTGCTGCCAGGGAAAACAGTTCTCTGCCGATCATGTGTACAATGACCTTTGAGGAAAATATGAGGACCTTCACAGGCTGTGACATAAGCTCAATGTGTTTGACGCTGGAGGGTCTGGGTGTTGACGCACTGGGAGTAAACTGCTCTCTCGGACCGAAGGAGCTTTATCCTGTAGTAGAGCAGATATGCAGGTGGACTACGCTGCCGGTGATAGTAAAGCCCAACGCAGGTCTGCCTGATCCGGTCACTGATCTTTACGATTGTACTCCTGAGGAGTTTTCAGCCTATGCCGAAAAGCTTGTCCCATTAGGCGTAAAGTTTATCGGAGGCTGCTGCGGAACAAACCCGGAGTATATTGTAAGGCTTAAGGAAATGCTTAAGGATAAAAAATATGTGCAGCGCAAGGTAAATATTTCTGCGGCGTGCTGTTCGTCGTCAAATACCGTTGTTATAGACCAGCCCAGGATCATCGGCGAGAGGATCAATCCAACAGGAAAAAAGCGTTTTAAGGAAGCTTTGCTTACGGGAGATATAGACTATATTCTCGGACAGGCTGTTGAGCAGCTTCAGGCAGGGGCGGATATCCTGGACGTAAACGTCGGACTTCCTTCGATAGACGAAAAGGCTGTAATGGTTCGCACGGTAAAGGCATTGCAGGGAGTTTGCAGCGCACCGTTACAGATAGATTCAACTATCCCCGAGGTCCTCGAAGCTGCGCTTAGAGTATACAGCGGAAAGCCTATCGTAAACTCTGTCAACGGAGAGGAAAAGTCGCTGAGTACGGTTTTGCCGCTTGTTAAAAAGTACGGTGCGGCGGTTGTGGGGCTTACTCTGGACGAAAATGGGATACCAAAGACCTGCGAGGAGAGATTTGCCATAGCCAAAAGGATCCTCGACCGTGCAATTGAATACGGAATAAGAAAAGAGGACGTTTATATCGACTGCCTTACCCTGACCGCTTCCGCCGAGCAGGAAAATGTAATGGAAACGGTAAAGGCTGTTGAGAGGGTTAAAAACGAGCTTGGACTTAAAACCGTTCTGGGAGTTTCAAATATCAGCTTCGGACTTCCGAACCGTGAGCTTGTAAACCGCAGCTTTCTTATGATGTGTCTTTCCAAGGGCCTGGATCTGCCTATCATGAACCCTAATATGGAGTCAATGACAGGCACAGTCAGAGCATATAAGCTGCTGACTAATATAGACAGAAATTCGGCGGATTTCATTGCCTGCTATGCCGGATCTGGGGATATCGCCGTAAAAAAGACTGAGAAAAAAAAGGATATGGATCTTGCCTCCGCTATTGAAAACGGATTGAAAAAAGAGGGTGCGGAGCTTACCGCAAAGCTGCTTGAAAGCGAAGATCCCATGACAGTTGTAAACGAAATGCTCGTGCCGGCTCTGGATAAAGCGGGAGAAGAATTTGAAAAGGGAAAGATCTTTCTTCCTCAGCTTATACAGACTGCGGGAACGGCTCAGGCGTGCTTTGAAGTAATAAAGCAGAAGATACTCAGCTCCGGACAGAAAAGCGTGTCCAAGGGGAAGATCATTCTTGCCACCGTCAAAGGCGATATTCACGATATCGGCAAGAATATTGTAAAGGTCCTGCTGGAAAACTACGGCTACGATGTAATAGATCTGGGTAAGGACGTGGATTATCAGACGGTTGTGGACTGTGCGATCGAAAACGATGTTCATCTTGTGGGACTTTCCGCACTGATGACCACAACGCTGGTGAGCATGGAGAACACTGTAAAGCTGCTCCGTGAAAATAATGTGGACTGTAAAATAATGGTCGGCGGAGCGGTGGTAACTCCCGAATACGCAAGACAGATCGGAGCGGATTACTATTCCAAGGACGCAAAGCAGTCGGTGGATATTGCAAAAGAAGTCTTCGGAAATTGACTTTGAATTGAATAAGAACGGAAAATCCTCCCATACTTAAGCTGAAAGAAAAAGCTAATGGGAGGATCTTTTATGAGCAGATTGAAAAAAAGTATCATTATTGCGTTTGCGTTCACGGTTCTGACAGGTGCGGAGGCAGGAGAAATAAAGCCTCAGAGCTTTTCTGTGTTTTTCCCTTCTGCCGCTGTTTCCGTGAAGGAAAATGACTCAAAGTCTGATACCCCCGGCGGGATCACGGTCATAGGAGATAAGAGCGATGTGAAATTCGGATTCCGTCTGTGGGAAATACTGCGGGATATTTTTGATTAATTGTACGTTTTTTTGTACTGGTATGCGTTGACAAAATCCTTTTCAGGTGTTATACTTGTTTTAATGCGAGTTCACATAATGGCGTTGAAATATTTTGTGCCTTCTCCTGCCGTAAAACAGCAGGAGAAATGGCGTGAATAGCATTCTTATGCGGGTATGCTATGGAATTATACGGGGAGGCGGAAAATATGGTAACAATAGTCACCGGCGGCTCAAACAGCAGTCGTGAGGATATTTTTGTGGAAAGGATCAGGCAGAGCGTACTGAACGGCGAAGACGTTCTGGTAATTATTCCTGATCAGTTTTCCTTTGAATATGAAAAAAAGCTTTACTTCGTTCTTGGAGCAAGGCTTTTCAACAGTATACGTACAGCCGGCTTTAACCGTCTTGCTGAAATAATTGCCGAAAGCAGCGGCGGCTATTCCAGAGATTCCGCCGGAGATAACGCAAAAATCATTCTTATGTACCGTGCGGTAAGACGTCTTGTAAGCGAGGGCGGGTTAAGGTTCTATAAAAAGAGCTCAGACAAGGGCGGCTTTATAACCGAGCTTATCGAGCTTATCGGTCAGCTGCGTGAAAGCGGCGTTACCCCCGACGGACTTCAGCTTGCCGCAGAACGTCTTGAAGGCTCTGTAAGTCTCAAGCTTCTTGATATTGCGAAGATCTACCGCAGCTATATAGAGGAGCTGAACAGAGCCAATATGAAGGATTCCCTCTCTGCAATGTCGGAAAGCGTAAGGCTTGCGGAAAAAAACAACTTTTTCAAAGGCGTAAGTCTGTTTGTTTCCTCCTTTAACAGCTTTACATACGATGAGAAAAAAATGCTTGAACTGGCGGTCAGGCAGGGAGCGGGACTTACCGTTTCCCTCCTGCTGGACTCCCGCTGCGTGAGGGATCATCACAGCCATCCCTTTGCCGTCACGGTGAAAACCCAGCAGTTTCTGACCGATCTGGCTAAGCTGTACAGCAAAAATCCGTGTGTTATCGACGGCTCCGAAAGCAGCTTCCGCTCTAAGGATATAGCACGTCTCGGCACATCGCTGTTTAATTTCAGACGCAGTACGGACGTGGAGCCGGACGGCAGCGTAAAGATATTTTCCGCCGACGATATGTACGAAGAAGCGGAATTTATCTGCGCTGAGATCTGCCGCCTTGTCAGGGAGGAGGACTGCACTTTCGGAGATATCGCCGTGACGGTACGCAGTCTGGAGGAATTTGCGCCGGTAATAGAGGGCATGATGGAAAGGTACGATATTCCCTATTTTACCGACCGCAGAGACAGTATTGCGGCGTCGGCGATAGTGCATTACATAAATGCCGTCTTTAAAACGGCGCTCACAAAAAAATTCCGCACGGACAATATTATGAGACTTATAAAATCTCCGCTTTTCGGCATACTCAACTACGATGTCACCGATCTTGAGGACTACTGCATAAAATGGGGCGTGGACGGTGATATGTGGCTTTCACCGTTTACCGCAGGCGGCAGCGGAGATAAGCTTGAAAAAATAAATATCCTACGCAGTCAGATAATAGATCCTCTGGAAAGCTTTAAAAAATCCTGCCGTGACGCAAGCGCAAAGGAGATCTGCGAGGCTTTTTACAGATTGCTTGGAGATATAAGGCTTTCCGAGCAGATCTATTCTGTGGTCAGGCGTGCAGCGGCGGCAGACAATGAAACTCAGACGGAGCTTGCACGGGGTCTTAAGCAGCTGTGGAGCATGAGTCTGTCGGCAGTCAAGGCTATCTACGAATGTCTTGGGGACGAGAAGATCTCTCTCAGACAGTATTATGAGCTTTACAGGATAATGCTTTCGCAGATGAAAGCATCAAATCCTCCGCAGAAGCTTGACTGTGTAAGGATAACCGATGCCTCACGTTCAAGGACCGACGGAGTGCGTGTAATGTTTGCAGCGGAGGTAAACGACGGTATATTTCCGGCGCAGGTAAAGCAGGGAGGGCTTGTTACACAGCATGAAAAGGAGCTTCTGCGGCTAAAGGAAAACATTGTAATAGACGCAAATTCCCTGAACGATTTTCAGAACGAACGCCTTACGGCATACTGCGCCCTTACTGCTCCGACGGACAAATTGTATCTGACATATACCCGTTCGGATCTTCTCGGAAATGAAAAGCGTCCCTCCATGCTTGTCAAGGAGGTCATGCAGATACTGGGGATAAGACCTAAAAATATAAACTCTTTTCCTGCGGAGTTTTTCTGTACTTCATACAAAACCGCTTACAGCAAGTATACCCAGCGCTCAAAGGACAGGACGTCAGAAATGCAGAGCATTTACGAATCCGTTATGGGTTCGGGAGCATATTACGGAAAGCTGGTCAATCTGAGAAAGACCAACGCCAGAGCCGTATACGGCGTTTCGGGTGAAACGGCGGGGAAGCTGTTTTTTCATGAAGGAGTTACGGAGGTCTCTCCAACAAAGCTGGACGTTTATTATCACTGTCCCTTTAAGTATTTCTGCTCATACGGATTAAAGCTGAAAAAAGCGGAAAAGGTGGAGATAAACGGACTGAATACAGGCAACATCATCCACGGACTGCTGGAAAGCATTCTGAGAGAGCCGGACGCTCCCGAGGGTGAGGGAATGTTCAGCGAAAGGTTTCTTACCATGTCCGACATAGAGCTGACGGAATACATAGACGAATATTTTGAACGCTATTACCGTCAGGAATTTTGCGGCGATTTCGGAAAGAAGCCATCATTTGCTTACAGATACGCAAGGCTTAAGGAACGTGCTCTCAGCGTTGTGAAGTATGTCCGAAGAGAGCTTGCCGGGACAAGCTTCAGACCTGTACTGCTGGAGCATAAGATCAGCCGTAATGAAAACGGATCTTCTCTGGAGATCAGTCTCAGCGACGGGAGAAAGATCGTACTTACCGGTACGATAGACAGGGCAGACATATATACCGGCGAAAACGGAGAGAAATATGTACGCATAATAGACTACAAAACAGGAAATATAGATTTCAAGCTAAGCGGGCTTTATAACGGACTTAATTTACAGATGCTGGTCTATCTCTCGACATTGTTGGAGACGGAAAACGAAATAAACTGCGGCAGTCTGAAACAGGCGGGAGTTTTCTATCTGAGCTTCAGGCAGCGTATCTCTCCCGACGAGGACAGCGAAGCCGATGATGCGGAGCTTTACGAGGCTGCCTGTGAAAAGCGTATCAACGGCTTCAAGCGTCTGGGAAAGGCTGCCGATATCCCTGAGGTAGACAAGGCTATGGGAGCAGCCCGTGGCAGAGACGAGAAGATGAATGACGGTATGTTTACTGCCATGAGGGAATTTGCAAAGCTTAAGGTCAGAGAATACGGAGACAGTCTGCTGAACGGAAAAATCGCAGCTAAGCCCTTGGAAGGCTCCTGCGCATACTGTGATTTTCAGAATATCTGCGGACAGGCTTTCCCCGACGGCGCAGTGAATCCGTCCGATCCGTCATACGGCAGACTCATGGAGGAAAAGCTCAGGGAGATAGCCGGACAGACAAGCTTGAAGGGAGATGACGAATAATGGGAGTAAACTGGACAGAAGACCAGAAAGCCGCCATAGAGGAGCGTGGCAGGGGAATAGTGGTATCGGCGGCGGCAGGCAGCGGAAAGACTGCTGTTCTGATAGAAAGGATCATCAGGCTGCTGTGCGACAAAAAAAATAAGATCCCGGCGGATACTCTCCTTGCGGTAACATTTACAAACGACGCAGCAGCGCAGATGCGTGACAAGCTCAATGCGGCGATAGAGAAAAGAATATCTGCATCGCCTGACGACGAGTGGCTTTTGCAGCAACAGGATCTTGTGCAGCTGGCAAAAATATCAACGATAGATTCATTCTGCCTGGATCTGGTAAAGGAAAATCTCAATATGTTCGATTTTCAGGGCGGACTTAAAATACTTGAGGACGCCGAGAGAGAGAATATCCTGAAAGCCGGCATAACCCAGGCGATGGAGGAGCTTTGCAGGGATTCCCGCGAGACCTACGAGCTTCTTGATAACTCTGTAGGAATTGAAAATGCGGAAAACATGGTAAGCAGGCTTTACGATTTTTTCAGAAAGATCTGTTACCGGGACAGGTGGATAGAAAACGCCGTACATAATTATTCGTCCGAAGAGAGGTTCGCCGAGCTTGAGGAGTTCCTTTTCCGTAATGTTAAAACAGGTCTGGAGTCCGCATACAGGATCTTAGAGAGGATACGTTTCAATTATAACTATACCGCTTCGGCAGGCGGCTGCGAATATGCGGTGAAAAAGCACTTCAAGGCTTTCGAGGGAAATATGTCTGCCTGCGAGGAATATTACAGCTATGTCAGCCTTGCGGCGGATCACCGTGACTGGGACAGGCTGGGAAAGCTGCCCGCAAAAAAATTCGGCGCAATGCGAAAGAGCGGTAAAATGCCCGAGGACGTTGAAGCCGTCATAAAGGACGCAGGTGCAGATTCCAAACGGCTGTTTGACAGCCTTTACGGCTGTCTTTCGGAGATCTCAGCTCCGTTCAGGCTTTCAAGAGAGCATTACCGAAAAAATATGCTAAGATCCAACGAAATATTTTCGGCGCTGTGCAAGGTTGAAGAACGTGCCGAGGAGATCGCATATGAGACAAAGCTGGAAAAAAACGCAGTGGATTTCGGCGACATAGAGCTTATGGCAAAGCAGCTGCTCGTGCAGGAGACGGAAGACGGTTTCAAACGCACCGGGCTTGCGGAGGAAATACGCAGTAGCGGAATGTACAGGATCATTATGATAGACGAGTATCAGGATGTAAACGATCTTCAGGAGATCGTGTTCAAGGCGGTGTCCGATACGGACGATCTTGATATTATGGGAAAGAATACTTTTCTTGTAGGAGATGTGAAGCAGGCAATATACAGCTTCCGTCTTACAAATCCCAGGCTTTTCAAAAGATGCATACGTCAGGCTAAGGAAGGCGGATACGGAGAGCTTCTGAGACACATATCGCTGAGAAAAAATTTCCGCAGCCGCAGAGAGGTACTGGATCTGTCAAATTTCATTTTCCGCAATATTATGAGCGAACGCTGCGGAGAGGTGGAATATACTCCGGAGGAAAGTCTGGAGCTTGGCGCTGAATATACTGAAAGGAGCTGTCCCGCTGAGGTGCTTCTTGTGGAACAGACGGACGATTTCAAAACGTCGCACGAGGGCTATTCCCAGGAACTTCTTGCTGTTTCCCGCAGGATAAGGGAACTCATAGACAGCAAGGCGCCGGTATGTGAAAACGGCAAAGACAGACCCTGCCGCCCTTCGGATTTCTGCGTGCTTGTTATCAGGAACGAGGACATCCGTCAGATGTCAAGGGCGCTGGAGACTGTTGGGCTAAAAGCATTCTGTGAGGATACGGAGGGTTACATACGATCTCGTGAGATATCTCTTGCTCTGGATATGCTCAGAGTGGTGGATAATCCTATGAACGACATAGCTCTGACTGCCGTAATGCTTTCACCCATAATGGGATTTTCTCCGGACGAGGCTGCCGCAGTACGCCGGAAGTGCAGGATACAAAATTCAAGGGAGCTTAAGCATATTTATCAGATATTAAGCTCCGCAGCGAGACAGGAAGGGGAGTCGGAAAGCTACGGAAGATATGAGGATATGGGAGATCCCGTGCTTCAGACAAAGTGCGCAGAGGCATACCGTCTTGTGGAAACACTGAGATATAACGCTATGAGCATGAGTCTTGAAAGACTTGTGCGGAGGATATTTGACGTTACGGATCTTATGGCTATAACCTCTTTATATCTTGATTCGGACAGAAAACGTGCAAATCTCAGGCTGCTGCTTGAATATGCAAGCTCCTACGAGCAGAACGGAAAGGACGGAGTAACGGGATTCCTTCGTTTTATAGATTCCGTTTCGGATAACGATAAGGCGTTTAAGAATGCGGTCTCCGTTACGTCGGGAGCGGATTCGGTAAACGTCAAGACCTATCACAGCTCAAAGGGACTGGAATATCCCTATGTTTTTCTGTGCTGTCTTGACAGCAATATGCTTCCCGAAAAGCAGTATGAGCCTAAGATCATGACTCACGGCGAGCTGGGATATGCTTTTGATTTTCAGGACAAAAGGCTTAACGTCAAGCGTGAAAATCTTTACGGAAGATATCTGAAAAATATCTGTGACGAGGAGCAGAAAAGCGAAAAAATGCGGCTTTTCTATGTCGGCTGCACAAGAGCTAAGGAAAAGCTGACGCTCGTTCTGGCATTTAGGAAGCAAAACTCGTCCGGGTATGAAAAAATGAGGGAAGATCTTAAAAATGCGGTCAGGGACATAAGCGGATATGAAAGGATCCCGCCTGAGATCATAGCTGCGCAGCCGTCTGTGCTTTACTGGGTGGTCATGGCGCTGGCAAAGCATCCCGACAGAGAACCGCTGGAAAACTGGCTGGGTATGGATCTGAGCTTCATCACCGCCGACCGCTCCGGAGAGAATGTTCCGATAGAATATAAAACGGCTCCGTACAGTCCCTGCGGTGAAGATACTGCCGCAGATGAGGAACAGCCATATCCTGCCGCCGATCTGAATACAGTGATCCGCTTAAGGCAGAAATACGCCTTTGAATATGACAGAGAGCGCTCACGTCTGCCTGCAAAGCTGACAGTTACCGAGATAGTTCAGGCTGAAAAGGAAAAAATGCTGGGAGAAAAAAATCCTGAGTTCTTTCCCAATCTGCCCAGACTTAACGATGAGCTTGATAAGCTTACGGCGGCGGAAAAGGGAACGTTTACCCATAAATTCATGCAGCTCGCCGATTACGGCAGGGCGCAGAAAAGCGTCAGGGAGGAGCTTAATCGTCTTGTGGAGCAGGGTTTTTTCACTCCCAAGGAGGCTCAGGGAGTTTATGTTGACAGACTTGAAAGCTTTGTCGGATCGGATTTTTTCAAGCGTATGGTCTCATCGCCCGATCTCAGACGGGAACAGAAATTCTTAGCTGCCGTCAGAGATCTGGATCTTCCCGACAGCCTTAAGGACTTAACCGGAGGCGACGGAATGATACAGGGCGTAGCCGACTGTATTTTCAGAGAGGACGGCGGCTGGGTACTTGTGGATTACAAGACGGACAATTTTCAAAGTCCGGAGGATATGAAAAAGTATGGCACCCAGCTTGCTCTTTACAAAGCGGCTTTTGAGCTTATTTACGGCGAAAGGGTAAAAAGCAGCTATATTTATTCATTCAAGCTGGGAATAGGCATGGAATTTCAGCTTTAGATCATTAAGGAAGAAAATAACCGGACGGTAGATAAAATACCGTCCGGTTCAGTGTTTGTCAATGATTTGCTGCAGATGAGCTATCCGTTTTCCTCCCGAAGCTTTTTCAGGTCGATCATAATGCCGACCTTTGCCAAGGCTCTGACAGTCAGCTCTGCGTTCATGGGATAAATATCGCTTTTACCCGTTTGACGTTCCGATTCAAAATGAAGAAACTGAACGTAGTTTTCGGAAAAGTCCTCCTTAGAATATATCAATCCCATAATGTATTTTGTTTTTATGGCGTAATAGTTTACGGGCTTAAGTCCTGTTATGACCGAGGGGTCGTTTTTCATACGGCGGCACAGATCCTCAAAGTCCTCGTCCACATAGTTTATCTTCCGGCACTTAAGATCCTTTACGACCTTTTTCAGCGGAGGATCGTCGGCTTCGGCTTTTTTCCTTTTGAATATCCCCAGCATATGCTGTCCTCCTTATCCTATCAGACGTTTGAACAGCAAACTGCGGCATTCGTTTTCAAGTCTGTCGTCCATCTCGGCGGGTGTGTATTTTTCTCCCAGCTTTCTTGTCATACAGTAAGAAATGATATGATCCGCCAGTTTCGGATTTTTAGACAGCAGCGGACCGTGAAGATACGTTGCCGTTACGTTTTTTTCGCAGTAGCCTTCGGTCTTGCTTTCAAACTCGTTGCCGTTGCCCGCAAGCACTGTTCCGAAAGGCGACGAAACGTTTGTCGTCTGTCCGCCGTGGTTTTCAAAGCCTATGACCTTGTATTTTTCGCCGTCAAGCTCAGTTTCAACAACAATATTCCCTATACATCTGCACCGCTTGTTTGTGGAGGCGGCAGTGTAGTAGTCAAACAGACCCAGTCCGGGGATCTTCTTGCCGTTTGAGTCCTTGTAATACTGCCCCATAAGCTGATAACCGCCGCATATCATAAGAAAGTAGGTCCCGTTCTCGTATGCTGCTCTGATCTTGTCTTTAAGGCATAGCAGATCGTCAGCCAGAAGCTGCTGTTCAAAATCAGCTCCTCCGCCGAGATATATTATGTCGTAATCGGTAAAATCCGTTTCTCTGTCTCCGAGATCGTGCTTGAATACCTCCAGAGAAATACCTCTTTTTTTGCAGCGGTAGCCGAGTATCTCCACATTTCCGCTGTCTCCGTAAAGGTCGAGCATTGCGGGATACATATGAAGAATTTTAAGACTGTGCATCTGCGCCGCCCTCCTTTATAGCCTTATAGCGCTTTATAGCTGCCCTTGTGGGCTGGATAGCCGTGTAATTTGCAATTGCAAACTTGTCCGATCTTACCGAGAAGAACGTTTCCATAGCGTCATCTAGATCGGGTCTTACAGTGATCCTGTCCGGGTCGTAGCCGCTGCATTTTATCCTTATAGCGATATCATAAGCTCTTGTTCCGCTTGTGACGACTCTGGTCACGTCATTGAAGACCGAAAAGTTTATATCCCAGATCCATGAAACGTCGTGACCGTCCGCAAGATTGTCGTTAAGGACAAAAAGCAGCTCCTTTTCACCCTTATGCTCGTTCATGACCCTGAGAGTCATATTTGCTCCCACCGGATTTTTGGCAAGGTTTACAAGCAGATCGCTTCCGTCCACCTCAAATTTCTCCAGTCTGCCGTTGTTTACTTCAAAGTTTTCAAATGTATCGTGAAGCACCGATCTGTCAAAATGATACAGGCTTGCAGCAGCATATACCGCAGAAAGATTGTAAACGTAGTAGATGCTGTTGTGGCTGATCTTATAGGTCTCGCCTTCAAAATCAGCCGACGGAGCCTCCAGATCCACGTTTTTTGCGGTAACATACGGTTCGACCTCTCCGAAGCCGCATTTCGGGCAGCGGAATTTTCCCACATGAGAATACTGATAATACTCATATTCAAGCTCCGTACCGCACAGCGGACAGAATTTTCCCTCGCCCACCTCGTAAGGCTCTTTTGTTGCTCCCGCATATTTTTCTACGCTGTAGTAGAAAATATTTTTGTTATCCGGATTTGCAAGCCCCAGCCTTGAAACGTTGGGATCGTCGGCGTTAAGCACAACATTTCCCTTAAAGGTCTCAAGAAATTTTTTCACCTTTAGTATCAGCGTTTCGACTTCTCCGTTCCTGTCCAGCTGGTCACGGAAAAAGTTAAGCAGCACAAGAGTCTCCAGCTTAAGTTTTGAAAAAATGACAGGAACGTGTGATTCGTCTATTTCCAGCACCAGATAATCGGCTTTTACTCTGCCGTGCATATCGCAGTTGTTCAGCAGCAGCGAGCATATGCCTGTATCAAGATTGTTTCCCTGCTTGTTGGTGATTATTTTTTTCCCTGTGCTTTCAAAAATGTGGTTGAGATAGTTTGTGACCGATGTCTTTCCGTTGGTACCCGTTACTGCAATGATAGGACAGTCTACCTTGAAAGCCTTCAGGCAGTCCTTGTTAAGCTCCCACAGGATAAGTCCCGGAGCGTTGCCGGCGTCCTTACCCAGCAGATGAAGCGCTTTTACCATAAGCTTTCCGAACCAGACGGTCAGTGTATTTTTTATACTCATATATAAGCTCCCGAAAAATATTTAAGGCAGCACCGCACAAAGATTGTGCGACAGATGCGCAGTCAGATTTTTCGTCAGATTGTACAGAAACGACACAGGAATACTGTCGTATTTCAAGGAGTTTCTGTGCGATATGACGGAAAATAATGCAAGCAGATGGC
>JAGAJO010000016.1 GCA_017626015.1 Ruminococcus sp. | reverse complement strand
TAGTGGCTGCAAGGGCAGTACCGCAAAGCAGTATTATCTCGCATTGCATTCTGCATTTGCTTACGCTGTAAAAATGGAACTGATACCAAAGCACCCTATGGACAAGTTAGTAGTACCGAGAGCTGAAAGGCATGAAGCTACCTTCTACAATGCTGATGAGCTGAATGAACTGTTTGAGGTTTTCAAAGGAGACAAACTGGAGCTTGTGGTGAACATCGCAGCGTATTATGGTCTGAGAAGATGTGAGATACTTGGTCTGAGGTGGGATGCGATCGACTTCAAGAACAAGACCATCACCATTCAGCGTAAGATAGTAAGCGACTACGATGATAACGGTGAGATAAAGATCTTTGTAGAGACCAGGCTGAAAACCAATTCCACAAGAAGAACACTTCCGCTGATACCTCACATCGAGGAGATGCTTCTTGAAAAGAAGAAAATGGAAGTCAAGTTCAAAAAGGCTTGCGGAAAGAGCTACAACAAGGAATTTGACGGATTTATCTGCCGGGACAACTACGGCAATATGATCTCGCCAGGATATGTGACACAGCACTTCCACTACATCATTACCCGAAACGGTTTGAAGCATCTGCGTTTCCATGATTTACGTCATTCTTGTGCGAGTTTATTGCTTGCTCATGATGTTCCGATGAAGGCTATTCAGGAGTGGCTCGGACATAGTAATTTTTCTATCACGGCAAATCTTTATAGTCATTTGGAATACAATGCTAAGGTCAACTCGGCGGAAACGATCGCAAGGGTTCTCGGCGGTAAGTCAGAGGATAAATCCGAAGCTGAAAAGCCTGCCGAAAAGAAAAAGACCACAAGAAGAAAGTCAACGTCAAAGGCAGCAAGTAAAACACCGCCCAAAAAGACTGGCGGTAGAAAAAAGAAAAGCGATAATCCAGAAGGCACGGGAGAATCGCAGATGTCAACATTATAGAATATAATCAACGAAAGTGGAATCAAGAAAAAGAAATCAAAAAACGTGTGATTTTGGTAGAAAAATGGTAGAAAAAAAGTGGCATTCACGCTTATATTCTCTACCAACGCTCACTCGAAACGTAGTTAAATCGGGCAGAAACGGAAAAATTTACAATCAAACTCATATAATAGAGTAGACAAATGCACGATTTTATGATATAATTAACAAAAAGATAATCAATAGACCTCCTCGGAACTGTAGGAGTGCCAGATTCCGCAGGATATTTTGTTCTGTGCAAAGCGGCTCGACCGCAGGAATACTGTATGTATTTCAAGGGAGAGTCACAAAGCACAGGGCAAAAGAGACAAGGAAGATGGTGCTTCGGAAGCTTCCGAGGAGGTCTAATGTCGGGAGGTTTTTCATTGGAAAATACAAAACCATACAAGCTGTATTCAGATTCTACCTGCGACCTTTCCAAGGAGATACTCAATAAAATGGAGGTCACACTGCTTCAGCTCCAATTTGAGGTAGACGGAAAGAAGTATACCGCCGAAGAAATGTCTATGCCTGAATTTTATGGGAAAATGCGTGCCGATGCAGTTACAAAAACCGCTCAGATCCCGCCGTCGGTCTACGAGCAGGCGTTTGAGGAGGATATAAAAAACGGATACGACATACTTTATCTGGCATTTTCCTCAGGTCTCAGCGGCAGCTACGCAAGCTCCGTAATAGCCAGGGATTCCCTGACGGAAAAATATCCCGAGGCTAAAATAATCTGTGTGGATTCGCTGTGCGCTTCCACCGGCGAGGGTCTGCTTCTTTATTATGCCGACGAAAAAAAGCGGGCAGGAATGGGCATTGACGAGCTTACTTCATGGCTTGAAGAAAACAAGCTGCACCTCTGCCATGTTTTTACCGTGGACGATCTGAAATATCTCCACCGAGGCGGCAGGGTCTCAAAAACTGCGGCTGTAGCAGGCTCTATTCTTGGTATTAAGCCTGTTCTCCATGTGGATAACGAGGGTCATCTCATACCGCTTGCTAAGGTAAGGGGCAGGAAGCAGTCCATAAACAGGCTTGCGGACATGATAAAGGAGCGTGTGGGAGGTTATGAGAACCCAACTGTCGCTATTTGCCACGGCGACTGCATTGAGGACGCCGAATACGCTGCAAGGCTTATGAAAGGCATTTTTGGTAAAGGAACTAAAGTTCTTATGTGTTACACCGGTCCTGTGATCGGTTCGCACTCCGGTCCGGGAACGCTTGCGCTGTTCTTTATGGGAGACCACAGATAGCGACATATAAGAACCTGTCTTCACAAGATATTGCACACGTCTTTTCGGCAAATTCTCCCGAGGACTGCGTTGCAAAACCTTGACTTACGTCAGTAAGCCTGCGGCTTTGCGCCTTGCCCTCGGCAAAATTTGCTCGAAAATCCGCACACAAATCTTATGAAGACAGGTTCTAAAAATAAAACGGTCAGATATTCAGGCAGAGAGCTGCTGAGAATATCTAACCGTTATTTTTTACTGAGTCTCACCGTCTTAGATGAGGAGAGATACACCTAAATTCGTTGTCTGCTAGAATTTAAAACAGCGGTTTGATCATCGCTTCATTAGTCAAACAGAGTGGTAGACAGATATCTCTCACCGGTATCAGGGAGAAGCGCAACTATGACCTTACCCTTGTTTTCAGGCCTCTTTGAAAGCCGGACAGCCGCATAAAGAGCTGCGCCGGAGGATATTCCCACCAGTATGCCCTCAGTCTTGGCAAATCTGTTGCCGGCAGCAAAGGCGTCCTCATTTGAAACGGGAAGAACCTCGTCGTAAACTTCAGTATCAAGCACATCGGGAACAAATCCCGCTCCGATACCCTGGATCTTATGAGGTCCTGACTTTCCCTGAGAAAGCACCGGCGAAGAAGCAGGCTCCACCGCAACGATCTTGACATCTGGATTTTGGGATTTAAGATACTTTCCCACGCCGGTAACAGTTCCTCCAGTACCTACGCCGGCAACAAAAATATCCACCTTACCGTCAGTATCCTCCCATATCTCGGGACCTGTAGATGCAACGTGTGCGGCAGGATTTGCGGGATTTACAAACTGACCGAGTATCACCGCTCCCTCAATTTCGCTTTTAAGCTCGTCAGCCTTTGCTATCGCTCCGCTCATGCCCTTGGCGCCTTCGGTAAGAACGATCTGTGCGCCATACGCCTTAAGAAGATTTCTCCGCTCAACGCTCATTGTTTCGGGCATAGTAAGGATGACCCTGTAACCCTTTGACACTCCCACAGCTGCCAGACCAATACCGGTATTTCCCGAGGTAGGCTCTATGATCGTAGCGCCGGGCTTAAGTACCCCGCTGCGTTCTGCTTCAAGGATCATATTCAGCGCAACTCTGTCCTTGACGCTTCCTGCCGGATTAAAATATTCCAGCTTGACCAGTATATCCGCTTCTGCCCCCGCTGCCTCTGAGAACCTCGCCGCCTCCATAAGAGGTGTTTTACCTATAAGCTCTCCTATATTTTTGTAAATTTTAGACATACAAATCCTTCCTTTCATATCAGCATTATCATTTTTATTTTCCAGTTGTTTGCCTATATATAATATATCACATTATTCCTACTATGTCAATAGGTTTAGTGTAATTTTTATTTCCTGCAAAATATTTGTGTGCAGTATTCGTACATGATACGGACTTTCTTCATGATTTCTGTCAGAATTTTCTTTGCAGATCAAATAAAAAAGGCAGCCGTGATCCTGACTGCCCTTTACACACCGTCTACTTATCCTTAAGCGACTGAGTCGATGCGTTTTCGCCGTATGCATAGTTATACTTGTACTTATACTTGTTTTTATAGTTATATTTTCCGCCTGTTATATTGACGTTGTTCACTACGACACCGAGGATCGAGCCGTTAGCAAACTTTATAGCGTCGATAGCCTCACCCAGAGCGTCATAGGTAGACTGACCCTGTTTTGCCACAAGAAGTATTCCCGCTATGCTGTTCACAAGTGTCAGAGCGTCGGTAACAACGTTTATCGGAGGAGTATCCAGAATGATATAATCGTAATACTTTGAAAGCTCCTCCAGCAGCACCTTCATATTATCCGAAGCAAGCATTTCAGAAGGATTGGGAGGTATCGGACCGCAGGTCACGACGTCAAGCGAATCTATTACCTGTTCGTTCACAACTTCCTTGAAGGAGTGGATCCCGCCCATAAGGGTAGAAAGTCCCTTTGTATTTTTGACCTTGAATATTTTATGCTGAACAGGCTTTCTCAGATCGCAGTCCACAAGCAGCACCTTCGAGCTTGTCTGAGCCAGCGTGATAGCGATATTTGCCGCAACCGTGGACTTTCCCTCAGAGGCAAGCGAGCTGGAGACCGCTATGATCTTATTCTGCTTGGTAGAAAGCGCAAAGGTTAGGTTGGTCCTGAGGTTTTTATAAGCCTCGGTTACCTGGAAAGCAATATTGGGATCCAGCAGAGTTCTTCTTTTTGAACGCTGAGGAGCATTTGAATTTTTCTTACTTGCTATACTTGGCATACTTTCCCGCTCCCTTCTCGTCCATAAATATATCTGGTATTTCAGCAAGGATAGGCACATTGAACCTGGCCTTGATCTCCTCACCGCCGGTAACAGCATTATCAAAGTAATCCATTATGATGACAAGCGCTATGGAAATGACAAGTCCCGCAAGGCAGCCTACCATAGTTATAAGCTTGAGATTAGGTCCGCTGGGAGATACAGGGACCTTTGCGGGAGACACCGTCTCAACGGAACCCGCCTGCGTAACTCTCTTGATAAGATCAGGAGCAAGATCGGATATATATGTGCATATATCCGCCGCAAACTTAGGCACCTCGCTGGTACAGGATACCTGAAGCACCTCCGTATCGTTGACCGAAGAAATATTCACTATGCTCTGAAGCTGACCCTCGGGAATATATTCGTTGCCGTCATCGTCCTTTTTAATTGTAAAATAGTTTGCCAGATCCTTGGTATCGTAGTCCTGAATAAGCCTTTTTGAGACCTCCTCATAGACCGAACGGTCATCGAGGATAACGATATAGGTCGATGCCAGGCTCTTGGCCGCAGTTATCTCGCTGTAGCTTATGCCCTCCGTAGCCGCAGCGCTGTTGGTGCTTTTTACGTATATTTTTATGCTGGAGGTATACTTCAGCGGAAGAACGAACTTTGCGAAGCAAAAGCCTGCCGCTGTACAAAGCACGGTAATAAGCAGTATAAGCTTTATCCTGCTGAGTAAAAGATTCACTATGTCCTTTACATTCATTTCCATATCCAGAAACTCCACCTTTATTTCAAATTATATAGAACGGTGCAAAACGCATTAAACGTTTTCTGACAATATTATCAGACACAATTTAGTATACAACAATTTTCGCCATATGTCAACACCTTTAAATGACGTTTGGCAAAAAACATCAGATACTGTTACGATCTGTCAATAAGATCTGCACGGTCACGGGAAGTCCGCTGACACCGTTATTTAAGCAGCTCCCTCATGACCCAGCCGGAAACCCCGTCGTATGAGGTATATACCCAGACATTTCCAAGCGTATCTGAGGTCTCGGCTTTTCCGTACACATAGGAGCCGTCAGGTATCCTCAGCTGGACGTCATAGCTTTTCGATGGGCCGAACCGCAGATTAAGATAAGTTGTATCGGAAACCACCTTATACTTCACTGCCGAAGAATATTCCATATCCCCGCTTGGAGCGTATAGTGCGTCAGCTTTAAATTCCGTGGACGACGATACCGTTTCAGACGTGGTTTTTTTAGTCGTTCCGGAGGTTTTCTCGGAGCTGTTATCCTCCGCCGTCACTCCGCTGCCGCCGGGCAGGGTGTACAGAGTTTTTACCGTAGTTCTCATTGTCGCTCTGATATCGTCGTCATACAGATCCGGACGGCTGTAATCATTCTCCAGCGATCCTCCGGTAACTGTTGTAAGCGACGTAAAATTCTCAAAATCACCGTCGTCACCCTGCGGATTGTAAACTGCGGTCTTTGTTGTTTCCTTGTCCCGCCGTCCCGAAGTAACTGTCGTTGCCGATGTTTCGCTTTCCGTCTGCGGAGCTATCCATTTATCTACCGCACCGCAGGAGCAAAGCAGCGCTGCCGAAGCTGCCGCCGCAAATATCTTCCCTCTTAAAATTTTACACATAAATCATCACCCGATCATAAGCCAAGAAGTCTCTTTGCATTAAGCCCGAGGATCTTTTCGGTTTCCGAGTCCGTAAGACCAAGCCTTTCGATTTTTTTCTTTATCTCAAGAGAATTGTCCCACGGACAGTCGCTTGCAAAAAGGATCCTGTCGGCTCCGTGCTTTCTGATTATTTTTTTCATCATATCGTCCGGACAGTTGGAAGAAAACGCCGTATCGAAATAGACCTCGCAATCCAGTCCCGCAAGCTTGTCATAAACCTCCTGCCACATCATATTTGCTCCCAGATGAGCAAGCACGACCTTAAGATGAGGATGCTTTTTCAGCATTTCCACCGAACCGTCGGGAGTACAGTGAACAAGATCCGGCGACACACAGTCCCAGCCGGCGTGAAAGACAACGGGCAGATCACGCTTTTCTATCTCGTCATATATAGCATCCATCCGCTCCTCCTCCACCATAAAATCCTGATAATCCGGGTGGAATTTTATACCGTGAAGTCCAAGAGACTTTATCCTGTCCAGCTCTTCGCACAGATCCTCAGCCTCCGGGTGAACGCTGCCGAAGCTTATGAAGCGTCCGCCGTCCTGCTGCGCAGCCCAGTCATTTATGACCGTCTGCTGCGAGGGCTTTGTGGCGATAGGCAGCAGCACTCCCCTGTCAACGCCCCAGCTGTCAAACACCGCTTCAGTCTCCTCGGTCAGTCCGTGGGTGAACGGAGTAAGCCCGGATATTTTCTCAAGCTTTTCCACTGCCCTTTGTGCGATCTTTGGATTAAAGGCATGAACGTGAAAATCGATCACCATTTTTTAACGCATCTCTTTCCTGTCTGAATTTACTGTAATTATAGGCAATACCGCACAACCATTGTGTGCGTATTGCGCAGTCAGATTTCCTAAATTCGACGCAGACATACTAACGTATGTCAAGGAGAATTTGGGTAATATGACGGAATAGCCGCAGCGTTTGATCAAGACCAAACGCCGCAAGACGTACACAAAGCCGTCAGGCGGTGGTTGTGCGGTATTGCCTATATTTATTATAACACAATCGTCCCGATTTTTCAACAAATCTGACTAATTTTCATTTACTTCTCACACATTTTCACTTGCAATAGACCGTAAAATATGCTATAATGTATAATAGACTTTCTTAGAAACTGGAGAAGTGCCGGATTGTGCAGAATGTTTTGTCCGGCTCAAAGCAACGGGCAAAACAGACAAGGAAGATGGCGCTTCGCGAGCTTCCGAGGAGGTCTGATCATAAAGACCAACTGGAGGACTTAAAATGGACAGTTTCAAGGAACAGATCGTCAAAAAGCAAAAGACGCACAACGACTCCGTCAAAAAGCTGCTTATAATGATAGCCAGCGTTGCTCTTGCTTTTTCTATAATTTTTATTGTACTGGCATTTCCCAGGATCGCAGTCATCGGGATCTTTCTCGCCTGTCTCAGCATCTACGGAGGATACTATATTATCCAGTCGCTGAACGTGGAATATGAATACATATTCACCAACGGCGATCTCGATATCGACAAGATAATCGCCCAGCGCAGCAGAAAACGTCTTGTCTCGATAAACGTGGGCAGTGTGACCGCAGCAGGGGTAGTCGATGACAGCTATTCTGTGGACGACGGCAGAACTCTGGTATATGCAAGCGCCTGCGACCCGGAGCTTACGGACTATTATTTCGACGTGACCCACAAAAACCTTGGGGATATCTCTATCATCATCACAGCTGACGACGATATGCTCAGACTTATAAAAACTCATCTTCCCAGAACGTTGAGAACAAGTCTGCCGGACGTTAAAAAAACGTCAGAGGAATGAGCTATGGGAAATATCGGCATCGGGACCGACATTGTCGAGGTCGCAAGAATAAAAGAATGCTGTCAGAGACAGCGCTTCAGGGAAAGAGTCTACTCCGAAAAGGAGCGTGACTTTTTTTCTTCTAAAAAAGCTCCCTGGGAATCCATGGCGGGCAACTGGGCGGCAAAAGAGGCATTCGGAAAAAGCCTCGGGACGGGAGTAAGAGGTTTTGAGCTTACGGAGGTCTCATGTCTACGGGACGCATCAGGCTGTCCGTATCTTGAGCTGACAGGGCGGGCGGCGAGGATAGCCGAAGAGAAGGGACTGGAATTTTCGGTCTCGATCTCTCACACAAAGGAATACGCTACGGCAACGGTAATAGCGTATAAAAAAAGTTATCAGGACAATAATCATTAGGGTGTGTTGACACTACCGCTCAACGTCTGTCTTGCGGGCATTTCGGATAGTGTCAACACACCCTGGATCGGAGCGGCAGTATGGAAAGGATCCTCACGGTAGATCAAATGAAGTTCTGCGAGCAGAAGTCGGCGGAAACGGGAGTTTCTCTGGCTCAGCTCATGGACAACGCAGGAGAAAGGCTGGCAGAGCATATTCTCAGCGTGTGCAAGGAAAAAATGACGAAAAATGTCGTTATCCTTGCGGGAAAAGGCAACAACGGCGGAGACGGACTTGTTGCGGCGAACATTCTGTATGAAAGCGGAGTAACACCTACGGTGCTGCTTTGCTGCGGTATGCCTGCGACAGATCTTTCAAAAGCTGCATATAAAAGGCTTCATAAAGACATCGTGAAAGCCGAATACGCTCCCGAGACCCACAGCGGTCTCATCAAGCAGACGGATATAATAGCAGACTGCATTTTCGGAACAGGCTTCGCCGGAGAAATAAGAGACGGTATGCGTCCCCTTTTTGAGAATATTGAAGCGTCGAACGCATTTAAAATAGCCTGCGATATCCCTTCGGGTGTAAACGCACGCAGTGGAGAGGTCAGCCAAGGCTCGGTAAAAGCGGATACGACCGTGACATTCCACTGCAAAAAAACGGGAATGGTACTGTCACCGGGAAAATATTTTTGCGGAAATATCATTGTATGCAAAATAGGTATTCCCGAAACAGAAGAGCTTCTCGGCGATCCCCGGCTTGCAGAGGTTATAACATTACAGGACGGCATGAGGCATATGCGCAGTCTCCTCCCCGAGCGTGAACCGTGGGGGCATAAAGGCACATTCGGCAAGCTGATAAGCGTATGCGGCTCCGAGAGCTATGTGGGTGCGGCGGGGATATCCGCCATTTCGGCTCTCCGCACAGGCGTCGGACTTGTGGATCTCTGTACTCCGAAAGCGGTCATAGGTTCTCTTTCTTCCAATATTCCGGAGTGTGTTTACTCTGCCATGAAAAACGACAGCGAAGGCTTTATGACCTCGGAAAATGCTGAAAGAATACTGGAAAAATGCCGTTCGTCGCAGTGTCTGCTCATAGGCTGCGGACTGGGGCACACCTTTGAAACGGAACGCCTTACGGCGGAGCTTGCGGAAAACGCCGAGATCCCCATTATTATCGATGCAGACGGAATAAATTCACTTTGTCCGAATATAGATGTACTGTTGAAGAGAAGATCTGAAACGGTGATCCTGACTCCCCACCCTGCGGAGCTTGCACGTCTCTGCGGAGTCACGTTGCACGAGATACTTTCGGACAGATATCGTTATGCGTCGGAGCTTTCAAAAAAATACGGCGTAACCGTCGTGTCAAAGGGAGCGGAGACCATGATCTGCAGCGGCGGAATAACCCGGCTTATCTGTGTGGGAAACACTGCCCTTGCCAAGGGCGGCTCAGGCGATATGCTTGCGGGGATAATTTCCTCACTGACGGCGCAGGCTCCCGGAAATGCTGCCAACAATGCGCTGCTTGGCTGTTATATCATGGGTAAAACGGCTGAAATGCTCAGCGAGGAACGATCCTGCAGAGGAATACTGGCACATGACATAATCAATGCGCTTCCTTATTTTCTCAAAAAGCTTGAGGATACTGAGGAATAAGATGCGGGAGAACGGAACACCGATAAAATCAAGGCTTTCTTCACGGATAATACTGCGAGGAAAGCCATTTTTATTGGAGGCGGACATGATAAAGAAAACCAAAAACCCCGGAAAAATACTTTGCGCAGCTGCTTCGCTGCTGATACTGACTCTTTCCTTTGCATCGTGCGGAAATTCCAGAAAAGCCGAAAAGCCGGTCGGTCTGTCGGAGGACTTTCAAAAAACGGCTGAGATCACCCTTGACGGTAAAAAATACGCCGCCAACTTCAAAAGGGGCGGAGCGGACGTCTGGGAATGCGAATTTACCTATCCCGAAACCATAGAGGGTCTTAAGCTCACCTGCTCGGGTGAGGATTGCCGAATGGATTTCCAGGGACTTACCTATACGACATCAAGGGACTGCATACCTCAGTACGGAATAATGCCGCTTGTGACGGGATCCGTTGACGATGTGATCGCAGGCAGAGACGTCTCCTGCACGTCAGACGGAAAAACGGTTACCGAAAAAGGAATAGTCAACGGAGAGGATTTTACCGCCGTTGTCAAAAACAACGAGCTTGTTTCCCTTGAAATTTCCCGTAATCTTACAGTTAAATTCAAATGAAATCTGCTGAAAAACCGCAAAGCCGTTTCTGACATAGCATCAGAAACGGCTTTTTAATACTTTTATACAGCGTTAAACACTGATTTTTTATGTACTGCTTATTACTTCTTCTCGAAGCCTGCGCAAGCAAGTACGTTTCCGTCCTCGTCCTCAAATACGAGATCGGCAACATAGAAATCAGCCTGGTTGGGGATAGACCACTTCATCATTGTTACATACTGCTCAGTCGTTGTATTAACAAAGCCTGCGCCGTCCTTGATACCGGGTCTCATAACCAGCTCGTAGGAACCCCACTCGCTTGTCCACTCAGCCTCGCCCCAGTCATAAAGGTCGTTCCATGAAAGCTTTGCAGGATCAGCGCCTGTCTGTGTGCAGAAAGCGCCCATGAAGTTACCGGGAACAAGAGCCTCTGAGCCGTCGTCAGGGTTTACAAAGTTTCCTACAGCCTTGGTCACAACGTCAGCCTTAACGGTGAAGATCTTCTCCATGTCAGCCTCGTGTCCCTCGAAGATCTTGGAAACGTTGAATCTGATCTTAGGAATCTTATAGGCTTCGCCTGACTCCTGAAGGTCAAGAGTCTGAACTCTCAGCATAGGAATGCCTGCCAGCTCCTCAACGGTAAGCTCAACGTTGGACTCGTCATTCTCGAAGTTCTTTTCAGCCATAGGAGCAACGAAAGAAGCGACATCCATATCTGCATTGAAGTATACGGAAGCGTTATCGTAGTTCTTAAGAGTTGCGGGCATCTCGGAAATGTCCTTAGGACCCTCGCCGTCAGTAGCGCTTGTATCTCCGCCCTCGGCAGAAGAATCAGCTGCGGAAGTATCAGCTGCAGATTCAGCGGCAGAAGTAGTTGCCTCTGTTTCAGTAGCAGCAGTGGTCGTAGTGGTTGTTGTCGTGGAAGAAGTTGCTGCATCCTTCTTGGATGAAGAATCCTCAGCGTCGCCGCATGCTGTGAGCATTGCAGCAGTCATAGTCAGCGCAAGCGCTGATGCAAGAATTTTTTTCATTTTTATAGCCTCCATTTTAGCAATTCGGCGTTACAGCAAGGAAAAGCCCCGTGCTGCGCCCTCGACTTACATTTTACCTCTGTATTATATCATAACTTGAAAACATTTTCAATATCACATTTGCACAATATTGACGTACTTTTTCGTCTATTTTGTACAGAAAACGTTTACTTTATCGTATAAAATATACAAAACAAGAGTCCTCCTTAAACGGAAGACCCTTGGAATCATTTTTTTCAATTATGTTTAAACACCTGAAATTACTTTCTCAGAGAGAAATTTATTTTCTCTTTGATACTACGATAGCTGCGCCTGCAAGAGCAAGACCTGCAAGTGCGATACCTGCGGTTGCGCCTGTGCCTGCGTTTGTATCATCTGAAGCCTTGGAAGAAGAAGCAGCTGTGGAAGATGTCTTAGTGGTTGTTCCGCCATTGTTTGTAGAACCGCCCTTGGAAGAAGAACTGCTCTTAGAAGATGATGACGAACTGCTGGAAGAAGAACTGCTGGAAGAAGAACTGCTTCCTGTGCTGCTGTTTGAGCTGTTGCTTGAATTGTCAGTAGCGCCGGTGTAAAGGTTATCTGCTGTGATAGTACCTGTTACAAGAGCATTAGCAACATGACCTACCTGAATGTTGAAGCCGAGAGTGTATGTACCGTCTCCGTTTTCCATAAGCTTAGCCTTGCCGTCATCGATAGCAGGCTGAATGTCATCAACCGTATAGGTATATGTCTTGGATATAGGAGCAGCGTGAACTAAATCATTATCAGCCGGATTTTCCTCAACTACCGTGGCGTTGATATCATCATGAAGAACCGTCTCAGTTCTGCCGAGAGTCAGGAAATACTGATAAGAATCCTCCTCAGGCTTTTCAGGATCTGTCTCATGGTACTCCCAGGTAGAATTCTCGGTAGTTTCGATAACGAATTCGATAGTTACCGATGAGAGATCGTCGCTTGTAAGAATATACTGCGCCCAGTGACCGTTGTACTTGGTGTCGCCGGTATCCCACTGGTTAAATTCGCAAGCGCCCTTAGCTGTCTTCTGCGTTCCGTCCTCGTTATAACCGAACTTTACTACGCCTTCCTCAGTGTCGGTAGAAGCCTTACCGGTCCACGATGTTCCTCCTCCGGTGTAATAGAGATAATCACTTGCCGCAGAAGCAGATACTACCATTGTAGCTGCCATTGCAAGCGCTGACATACCCGCAAAGATCTTTGATATTTTCATTACTTTTTCCTCCCTAATTTAATTGAACAATTTTCAATTATTCCTTCTTTAATTATACTTGATTTACAGTACAACACGTTACAGACTTGAAAATTTTTTATTAAATTATTGTGAATGATAAAAAATCGGAGGCTCTCTATCGAAAGCCTCCGAAATAAGTATTGCTTAAATTGATCTGAAATTACTTTTTCTAAGAAAAATTTACTTTCTCTTTGATACTACAACTGCTGCGCCTGCAAGAGCAAGACCTGCAAGAGCGATACCTGCGGTTGCACCTGTGCTTGCATTTGTATCATCGGAAGCCTTAGAAGAAGCAGCTGCTGTTGAAGTTGTCTTTGTTGTGCCTGCTGTACCTGTTGAGCCTGACTTAGAAGATGAGCTTGACTTAGAATCTGTCTTAGAGTCAGTCTTAGAATCTGTCTTAGAATCTGTCTTAGAGTCAGTCTTAGATGTATCAACATTAGAAGATGTATCTCCGCCGGTTGTTGAGCTTTCGTCAGCTACAGGCTTCTTCTGAATATCAACCTTATCGTAATTTGTTCCTGCCTCGTAAACTACAGAGTCACCCTCACCAAGCATTCTTGCGCCGAGGATCTCAATAGTGTTTGTCGGATCTGCCCAGTTAGAGAAGCCAACAGCGGCATATGCATCTTCAGACATATCATCAGCAGTAAACAAAGGTGTCTCGCTCAAATAGTAGATTACATATACATCAGCCTCTGAGGTAGTATAGCTTACAGCGTCCTTAAGAGCCGCATCATCAACCCATGAGCCGCCTGCCCATTCAGCCTGCTGCCAGCCACATGAAGTAGCGTTCCAGTTAAGTGAACCGCCTGCACCTGTTGTGTTCCATACTTCATTATCAACCTTGATAGTGAAAGCCGCGCCGTATATCTTAGTAACGTCAACCTCGTCAGGAACAATAGTATTTGTTGCAGGGTCACCCTTAAAATAGAATGCGATCGAATCTGTCTTCTGGCAGTCAGCAACCTGCTTAATTTCATCCGGTACAATAAATTCTGTTGATGCAGCGCTTACAGACATAGCCATTGTTGCTGCCATTGCAAGTGCAGACATACCCGCAAAAATCTTTGATATTTTCATTGTTTTTACCTCCCAAATTTGATTGAACAATATTCAATTATTCCTTCTTTAATTATACTTGATTTACAGGACAACACATTACCACTTTGAAAATTTTTTATTAATTTATTGTGAATGGCAAAAATCGGAGGCCCTCAAGCGAAAGCCTCCGAAATAATTATTGCTTAAATTGCTCTGAATTTACTTTCTCTTAGATACTACAGCTGCTGCGCCTGCAAGAGCAAGACCTGCAAGAGCGATGCCTGCTGTTGCGCCTGTGCTTGCATTTGTATCATCGGAAGCCTTAGAAGAAGTAGCTGCCGTAGAAGATGTCTTTGTAGTATTTGTATTTGTTGTGTTGGTCTTAGAAGACGAGCTGCTCTTAGAAGATGATGAAGAGCTGCTGGAAGATGAACTGCTTGACGAAGAATTGCTCGATGTATTGGAGCTGTTGCCTGAGTCGTTGCTTGAATTGCTGCTTGAAGTGTCATCTCCGGTTGTCATTTGTGAATTCAGCTTAACGCCGTCCTGTGAAAGCTCAACACCTGTTACCTGTACGCCTGAAATCTGGAATATGATACCGTCCCAGCCGTTTTCTGCATTGGCATTAGCGATCATAGCGTCTACACAATCAGCAGAAAGAGTAAACGATACAGATGTGCACTCCTGGATACCGGTTACGATAAATCCGTCATCCTGCATAACATAATCGTACTCGTTGCCGTCAGCGTCCTTATACTTACCTGTTTCCTCGTCCTGTGTAAGCTCAGACTTCTTGCCGATGTTAGAAACATAACCGTCGGTAGTAGCGAACTTAGCCCAGCCGTTAGCAAAAGCGGGTCCAATGAGACAGTAGCCGTTTGTTACGCCGACATCTGCCCAGTTAAAGTCTACCTTTACATCAAGAGCTGTGCCTGCTGTAAGGGACTTAGCGTCGATGAAATCGTCGACTTCTTTGCCTTCAGCATTTGTCCACTTAGGGAAAGCGTTACCCCAATCATCTGTAGGACCGTTCTCTATAGGGAACGTTGTAGCTGCGCTGGCTGACATTGCCATTGTTGCAGCCATTGCCAGAGCTGACATGCCTGCAAAAATCTTAGAAATTTTCATTTTTGATCTCCTCCAAATATTTAAATTTAATTAAGAATGTAATACATTATGTATTGCTGTTTATTCTTAACTCACATTATAACAGAATTATCTCAAAAAATCAAGTCCTTTTATGAAAGTATTCTTCATATTCAGCTCAATTTTTTCACAATCTTTTCTCGAAAAATTTGTACATTTGCACAGATAACGTTTACATTTTCCGTTAAACAAAGGCTCCCGATAAAAATCGGGAGCCTGAAAAACTACCTTTAGAGCCGCCCTCAGAAATTACTTTCTCTTGGCAACTACGATAGCTGCGCCTGCGAGAGCAAGACCTGCAAGTGCGATACCTGCGGTTGCGCCTGTGCCTGCGTTTGTATCGTCGGAAGCCTTGGAAGAAGCAGCTGCTGCGGAAGAAGTCTTGGTGGTCGTTCCGCCGTTGTTTGCAGAACCGGTCTTGGAAGACGAGCTGCTCTTAGAAGATGATGACGAGCTGCTGGAAGAAGAACTGCTCGACGAAGAGCTGCCCGATGAATTGGAGCTTGAGCTTGAATTGGAAGAATCTCCGTTTTCAGCGATATACTGAGACGCCAGCTTTACTCCGTCCTGAGAAACCGTAACGTTTGTGATATGGAAGTTTCCGCCTACCTGGAAGAGAATACCGTCAAATCCGTCCTCGGCAGTCGCATTGTCTATCATAGTATTAACAACGTCTGCGCTGAGATCGAACTCGAAGCTTGTCAAATCGGTATTTCTTATCTGGACAAATCCGTCGGCCTTTACAAAGACATCCGGGTGCTTTCCGTCAGCGTTTGTGAGAACCTCGCCGTCAACCGTCCACTCGCTTCCATCAGGAAGATTGTTTACCTGAGGATAATCCGTTGTGATTCCTACGCCGCCGTCCTTGCCGAACTTATCCCAGCCGTTTGCAAAGCAGGGGCCGCATACCACATAAATCTGATCCTCTTCAACTATTCCCTCGTCTATCATGCCAAGCCATGTATCGCTGTAGGCAATATCTACCTTGACGTGCATATCCTGATCTCTTGTAAACGTCCTTGCGTCAATATAATCGTTTCCGCCGTCAAGAGAGCCTAATCCGCCTGCCCAAGCCTCTTCGGAACCGTTCTCAATAGGAATACTGGTCTCTGCGCCTGCGGAAATAGCCATAGTGGCAGCGATAGCCATTGCCGACATACCGGCTAAGATCTTAGAAATTTTCATAATTTATCTCCTCCATTTTTTGATTTTCAGGATTATGTACCATTATTTATCCTTACTTTAAATTATAACAGGTTTACTGCCAAAAATCAAGAACTTTTGTAAGGAAATTTCAAATTAATGTTAAATTATTTCACGATTATTAAACATGATTTTTGTGCATTTACACGGATAACGTTTACATTTTCTCCTTTTTTGTACATATCAAACTTTTTATCGCAATAAAACACGCTCCGCCGGATATTTCCGACAGAGCGTTATTCGTCAGTGTGTGCCTACGTCCGAGAACGAAACTCCTACCTGTTTGCCCTCGTAAGTTGCGCTGTATGTAAAGCCGGTATCGGTGACCTTGACATTATCGCCGTCGATCTCCAGCGTACACGCCGGCTTCTTTTCTATATACAGTTCCTTGACCTTTCCGGGATAATTGTTGTCGTAAATTCTCAGGATATACTTTCTGTGACACTCGGAATCCCTTATAAGCCCGATAGTATTGACGGTATGGGTGTCGTCAATGGTAGTCACCACAGGCACTCCAAGACTCAGCAGCTCTTCAAGCTTTTCAAAGCACTCGTCTCCGCCCGCCAGCTTGAACTCGTCGCCGCTGTCGTCCCATTGCAGGACGTTGAGCCTGTAAAGTGCGCTTACAAGCTGAGCATCGCTCTTATTGTAGCCTCCCTCGATCTTCTTAAGAGAGCCTGCGATATCAAGATCAAGCAGTTCGACATAATGCCAGCTGAGATTTCCTGCGTCTATCTTGGTTTTGGCTATCTCCCAGCCGCGGTTCTGAGCGTCGTACTTGTAATTCTTCTTGACACGGAGGTTTCCGCCCTCCTGATCGTAATCGAGATATTCCTTTACGTTGGCATACTTGCCGCTGAATATCTCCGTAGATACGGAGCTCAGGTTTTTCCGTTCCTCATAAGCCGTTCCTGCGTCCGTACCGCTGAGATCGTAGCCTTCCGCACTGACCTTGAGCTTGCTTTCGTCCGCAGGCTCGATACCTCCCAGGGACGTCTGAAGATTTCCCATATACCAGTCCCTTGCCATCACAGCCATGCCGAAGTCAACGCTGGCGGTAGTCGTGGTCCTGAAATTCTTAAAGGAGAATCCGTTTCTCGAAGGCTCAAAGCCGGTATTGTAAAGATCGTAGCCGGAGACCTCGTCGTCAGAGTCGGAATAGCTTACAATGTCGTAATTGAGAGTGGTGACTATCTGCTTGTAAACGTCCTCCAGCGCATTGGCGTCGGAGGCGGAATAATACTTTCCTCCTGTGGAATAGGCAATATCCTGTAACCACTGTCGGTCGATGTCACGTCCGAGACCGACTGTCAGCACGATAACGGACTTTTCGTCCGCAAGCTTTGTCAGCTGCTCCGCCGCCTCAGGATTTTCCTCGTCAGACTCGCCGTCAGAAAGCATAACGATGATATTCCTGTACTTGCCGTCGCCGGAGGCTTTAAATTCCCCTATACACTTTTTCAGAGCAGTCTGGTTATATGTTCCGTTAAAGATCTCGTCCTCTTTCTTAATTGACTCAAGAGCGTTTGAAAGCGCCTTGCGGTCGTCTGTAAAATCAAGCATTTTTGAATATGTGCCTGTGAACTTGCAGATGCCCACAAGGTAATCCTTGTCGAATTTATCTATAAGGGACTGCGTAAAATCAAGACGCTTGAAATCCACGTCATTCTCGGAGGACGTCGGGCAAAGCTCTTTAGGATACATGGATCCCGAATTGTCTATAAGGAAGCATACCCTTGTAACGGAGGGAGCGTTTACCGTCTCCTCAACGCCCACCACATATGTGCCAAGCTCCGTCACCTTCGCAGAAACCGTCTTTTTGGACTTATCGGCAGTGGAATCTATCTTTGTATATTCCAGCGTGCTTGGGTCGAATTTAAGCACCGTAAGATCCTTATAGGAGCAGCCCCGCTTTTTCATTTTGGATTCGTTTATTTTAAATGTTAGTTCAGCCGTTTCAAAATCGTAATCGCAATAGGTATCGTAAGCCCCCGAAATAACGCTGGGATTGGACTTTATGCCGAAAAGATCCAGCTCCTCAATGGTCACGTCGGCAATATTGGCGTTGCCCGTCAGCCTTACGGTACAGTCGCCGTCACTTTTTTCCACAGTGAGGATCCTCTGGGCGTCGTCAGTTTCTCCGTCAGTACGGGTCATTCTGGGATTGGTTCCGGCTATGATCTCATAGCCGTCAAGCAGACCGTCGCCGTCGGTATCGGGATTGGAGGGGTCGGTGCCGTAGGCGATCTCGTCACCGTCGTTCATACCGTCGCCGTCGGTATCCTCGTTCTGTATATCGGTTTTCGCTTCTTCCTCCCTGCCGTTGTTCAGACCGTCTCCGTCCCAGTCACCGTCATCGTCAAATTCCGGTTCCTTATAAGTGCTTTTTATATCCAGCTGGGTAATGACAGATTTTGCCTTGGCTATCCTGTTGTTCTTTCTTATGCGCACACCGACTGTAACGCACAGGACAATTATTGCCGCCAGCAGCACAAGCAGAACGATAAGCGTGATCTTCTTGCGCTTCATGCTTCTGTTCATGCTTTTTACAAAGGAATTTTCAGATGACATATTGCTCGTTTTCATAAGGTTAAATTCGCTCCCTATATTTATGTTAGCTTTTTATTAATTGATATTAATTATTAGCTTAATATCGTGCAAAATTACTTGCAATATTAATATTTTAACATAATAAAGTTAATTTTGCAAGGATAACACCAAAAAAACATTCACAAATAAGATCCGGGTTTTTTGGCTATTAAGCCGATTATTTTAATGTAAAGGTTTTCATTGTGAAGTATTGGAAGAGTTTCTCTCTGATAAAAACAGAATACACATATGACAGCTGACAGATGCAGTGAGCAGTCTGACAAAGCTTTAATCGGTCCGATGTTTTCTGTCTGCGTACAGACCGTCAGGAACGTACCACGTCACAAATAAGTTAAAAGTTTTCCCTTTGTCATTATTTTTGTCGCAATTTGCATATATTGAATTAATTAAATTAAGGCAAATTTACAAAACTTCGCTTTTCTATTGACATAATTTTGGATATAGTGTATAATAATAAATAAATAATTTTGGGAACAGTTTATTCATGCTTGGATAGCGTTCCGTAAGGGGTTTTATATAATGACGATTAAAGACGCAAAGCAGCAGATCCTGAATGCGATAAAGTCCTATCTGGTAAAGGACGAGTTCGGCGATTACAGGATCAGCATCGAACACCAGAGACCTGTATTCCTGCTGGGGGCTCCGGGTATAGGAAAAACTGCTATTATGGAGCAGATCTCTCAGGAAATGGGTATAAACCTTATATCCTACTCAATGGCTCACCAGACGAGAGAAACGGCTATGGGACTTCCCGTTATCGTGACAAGAAACTTCATAGGTGCAGACGTACAGGTCTCAGAGTACACCATGAGTGAGATCATAGCCAACATCTACAACACCATGGAGGCGACCGGCATCAGAGAGGGTATACTGTTTCTGGATGAGATCAACTGCGTATCCAGCTCGCTTGCTCCCATAATGCTCCAGTTTTTGCAGTACAAGATCTTCGGTATGCATCAGGTACCTCCCGGATGGGTACTGGTCACGGCGGGTAACCCTCCGGAGTTCAACAGATCCGTTACCGAATTTGACGCCGCCACATGGGACCGTTTCAAGAAGGTATCCTGTGAGCCTGATTTCGGCGTATGGAAGGAATATGCATACTATGCGGGCGTTTCCCCTTCTATCATCGCATATCTTGAGCTTCACCCCGATCATTATTACAGGATCGACGTAAGGGACAACCACAACTTCAAGCTCGTAACGGCAAGAGCGTGGGAGGATCTTTCTGAAATGCTCCAGATCTACGAGGAGTTAGGCATACCCGTTACCCATGAGCTGGTAGGTCAGTATCTTCAGGATCCAGACGTAAGCGCCGGTTTCTTTAACTTCTACTGCAAGTTCAACCAGTTCCGTGAGATCTACGATCCCGAGGGTATCTTGGACGGACAGATCACTCAGGAGGCTGTAAACAGAGCTGCTCAGGCGGACGTTGAGGAGGCTATGGCACTGCTCAATCTGCTGATGGACGGCGTTACATACTCCATGAGGACCTGCATACAGATGGAAAAAATGATAAGAAACATTCACCCCAAGCTGGAGGATTCGCTTATCAAGATAAACACGGGACTTTCCTGCCGTCAGGTGCTTTCCGAGCATATTATGGAGACTCAGAAAAATCTGGATAAGGCTGTAAGAGCAAGGATCATCTCTCCCTCCAACAAGAAGATACAGCACTGGATCATTCACAATCTTGAGGCATACGTTGACAAATGCACCAACGAGGGCAGAGACAACAAGCAGAGATGTACCCTTATCATTCAGAATGCATTCAACAATCTTCTCAGCGGCGCAAAGAACGTCACAAATCAGTCGATGGTGGGACTTAAGAATATGTTCCGCTTTATCGAAGCGTCATACGGCGGAGAAAGCAGCGTAATGAAGAAGATGCTTGCCGAGCTGACCATAAACTGTCATACCACCGACTTCATCAAAAAGTACGGCTCGGAGGAATTTTACAGATTTGCCGGACAGCCTGTTCAGCAGCCCACATACAACAATATGTACGAGCTTAACCTCACCGACTGTCTCAATCCGGAAAATTTACAGTAAAAATAATAATGACAAACGGGCGGACGCTTATAATGTCCGCCCGTATGTTATTTCCGGAATATAGTCACAATATATAAAAAGCAACGGATATTTTGTGCAGATATACAAAATATTAGATCATGAAAAAACCTCTGCAACAAAAGGTCGGTTTTAAGACACTTATATTATGACGGACGTTAAGGCAACACCGCACTAAGATTGTGCGGTGTTGCCTTGAAGGAGGTGAGGAATTTTGGACAGATTCAGGAAAGCCAAGCTGGCTGCAAAGGCTTCTCAGGGAGATACTCAGGCATTTTCCGAGCTGTACGGAGAGATATACAAGCAGCTTTACTTTTATGCGCTGTCAAATCTTCGCAGCAGCGAGGACGCTGCCGACGCTGTACAGGACGCTGTACTTGACGCTTTTTCAGAAATTGCAAAGCTGAAAAAAGCCTCTGCCTTCGACAGCTGGATGTTCAAAATTCTTTCATCAAAGATCAAGCAAAAACAAAAGGAGTACGCCGAAAGAGCAGCGGAACTTTGGGATATTAATGAAAGCGCCGCGATCATAAAGGAAAGCTGCAGTTTCGAGCAGTGCGAGATCCTCGAGGAATTTGCCGCCCTGAGTGAAAACGAACGTCTTTGCATAACCCTTAACAGCATAGCCGGATACCGATGCAGCGAGATATCGGAGATCACCGGCATCAAGGCTTCCACCGTGAGAACATATATTTCACGGGGAAGACTGAAAATGCGTGCAAAACTTAATCTTAACTGTAAGGAGGTGACTTAATGAGACGCAGGAATATTACCAATAGGCTTGAAAAGAAAAATAAAGTTCCCGAACGGCTCGCACCGCAGAAAATAAAAGATATGCTGGACGAGCTGAGTATGGTAAAGCCGGTCATCGGAAACGAAAGGCAGTCTGAGATAAAGCTTAACAGCAACCGGGGAGGTATACTGAAAAGCCTGGCAATAGCGGCGGTCTTCGTCTTGGCGATAGGAGGACTGGCGGTCTTTAAATTCGGAGGAGAAAAGGCCGTTAAAACGCACCCTAAAACGCCAACGCCGCAGGTTGCCGATACAGAAGGTCTGACGGGTCTGAGAGGCGGATCCTACAGATCGCTTTACAATTTTCTTTCCGATTCGGAGGACGAAGAGTACCAATACTCCCCTATCGACGATATGTATGCGTATATGCCTGACGGAGATATGTCTGAAGGAGACGACAGTGTAGCAGAAATGTTCAGATCCGTTTTTGAGAACTATAACGTATGCGCAGCGGCAGACACGGACAATGTCTTTGATCCGAGTCAGAAGATCGTATGCGGAACTGAAACAATACAGGATCAGGAAAGCGTACTGATACAGCAAAACGGTGCCTCGGCATTTGCCGCATCATATACGGATATTTACGCCTACAAAATGCAGGGAGAACAAACAGCCAGAGTGGATTATGACTTCTGGTCGCAGACATTCCTTATGAACACTCTTGCCGACGATCCGATATTTGAAGAGAAAAAACATACTTTTAAAGCGTATATCGTGAATACCTGTTTATTCGACAATAAGCTTGCTGTAGCGTTTGACTTTCACTTACCCGAAGAATACAACGACATCATACTTATGAACGAATACTGCGGATTCTGCATATACGACGTTTCGGATATTGATAATATTTCCTTAGTCTACGAGTATGAACAGCCGGGCTATCTGGCTTCCCTTAAGCTTACCGAGCAGGGAAAACTGATAATGCTTTCCCAGCTTGACGAGGCGGACAAGGCGACTGAGTACTGCAGGTACAGTGAGGGATATCCCGATTTTCTCCCAAGCACCTATGAAAACGGAGAAGAAGTCCCCATCAGCGAGGATAAAATTTACATCGCAAACAAATCTGAACAAGGCGTGCTTTGCATGGTAAGCGCCTTTGATTGCTCGGACAGTGCAGAAAAAACAGGTTCCCTCACCGTCACTGCATCGGTCAATAACGGCTACGCCCTTACGGACAGCGAGCTTATCCTTGCAGAATATTATGTCGATGAGGATATCAATGGAAACTATGTGGAACAGAAGGATACGACTCATGTTATGAAAATAACCTTTGACGGCGAGGTCAGGATCTCGGCGGCAAGCTATTTATCACGTTCGCAGGAAAACACGCAATCCAATATCATTTCAATCCTGTCCGACTTTGAAGCCGTAAACGGCTATTACTATCTTGTGGACTCTTCGAAAGTATTGATACTTGACAGAGATCTGAAATATGTCAGCAGCTATTTATATGATATAGACAAATTACCTTCCGACTTTTACGATCCTGCGTATATCAGCACGAACACGCTTATCTCCGGCACAAAAGCGTATACCTATGATCTGATCTCAAGGGATAATGGCTTTATCGTTGAAAAATGCGTACTGATAACCGACCTCGCCGACCCGAAGGATCCCAAAGAGACATATATAAACGATCCGAAGGACGCACCTGTAATATACACAGCGGATAAAACTTCCCTGGGAGGAAAAGCTGCGGCGGGTGTGGATAGTATCTACAATGCCGAAGATAAATCAACAACGATGCAGCTTGCGGTATACAGCACCGACCCCTCAGACAGCAAGGTAATAACATATAAAGGCATTGACTTTGACGAAACAGGCACGAGCATTGCGGGCAAGGAATTTAAATGCAAGGAGCTAGGAGAAATAAACAGAACGGATGTCGCAGAGTTTAAGGAAGTCGACAATGTCACAGAATACTTCGACACGCAGTGCTATGCGGACGTGCAGAACAATATGATATATATACCCGTTTACAAAACGGAAAGAGAAATCGAAGAGATCAGCGCAAACGAGACTTTAAGCGCCGATCCCGAATCGCTGATAGAATACACTGATGAAAGCAACAAAATAAAATACAAAAAGCTTATCGGCAGCAGTTACCAGGTATCCGTTATCGCTATCAGATACGACCCGAAGACCCTTGAAACCGAGCTTTTGGGCAGGTCAAGCGCATTAAAAGGCTACAACGCACTGGGTGACGAAAGCAATCCGAGGTACACAGGAACGCTTTTCCTCAACGGAAAGCTGTACACATTTACCGATGCCGGAATGAGCTGCTCGTCAATAAAGGACCTGAGCAAGGTACTATACTCGGACACATTCTGAATGCCGGCAGGCATATACCGGACCGATCCGATCAATATGATATCAACAAACATACGGGCGAACAGTAAAAATGTTCGCCCGCTTTTTTCATATAATATCGTCAGCCATCTGCCTTGGAGCTGTCTGAATTTTTCTTTTCGGAGGAGGTATCCTTCTTTTTATCCTCCGTCTGCTCCTCTCCCTTGAACACGGAGGTCTTCTGCTGGAAGATCGCTATCTCGCTGCTGTCAAGGCGTTTTTCCAGCCAGCCATGAACTACGTCAAGCTCCTTCTGAGAAAGCTCTTCAGAGACCAGAAGGTTGATTATGATACCGCCGCTTCCATTATTCTCCCCCGGGAGATATACATCGGCATAAACTGCTGCCGCTCCGTCTATCTTTCCGTTTATGGCGTTCAGCTCGCCGGAGATCTGCTTTACGTCGATGACCTTTGAACGCTCTGCCTCAAGCTCCTCCTTAAGCTTCTCCTTATCCTGCTGAAGCTCTTCGTTTTCAGCCCTGAGATCCTCGTTCTCCTTCTGAGTCAGTATTTCCTCCACATTCGGCTGATCCTCAGTTTCCTCCATGTCGGAAACAAGCTTTCTCACCTCGTCCGCCGAAACTCCGCTGTCGATATTTGTCTGGGTCAGCTTAAGCTTATAATGTCCTAAACCGTAATCCTTAAGCTTGTCCTTTAGCTCCCGACGCTTTGCAGAGCCTATATCCCTGCCGAGAAGGGAGATCTCTATGCAGTCGGTGTCGGTGTCAATATTTTTCTGCATGATCTGTGTGCCGTCAAAAACAAATTCCTTTTTTATGTAGCTTTCAGCGTTGTTGGTCTCTATGCTGTCGGCAACTATGTCATAGGCAAGGTAAATACTGGGTATCATTGTGATGATCGCTATGATGAACATATACCTGTGTATCCGTGAAAGAGCTTTTCTGCCAAGCTCCTTGAACTGCGGAACACGCAGATATTTCAGCACCAGTATTGCCGTAACGCATATAAAAAATCCGTTTATGAAAAACAGATACAGCGCACCGAAGAAATATGAAAACTCCATATGAGCAAGACCGTAGCCCGCCGTGCAGAGAGGCGGCATAAGAGCAGTGGCGATCGCCACTCCGGGTATAACGTTGCTCTTTTCTTTTCTGGTCTGACCTATGATCCCCGCAAGTCCTCCGCATATGGCAATGATAACGTCCCATACCGTAGGACTCGTTCTTGCAAGCAGCTCGCCGGAAGCTTCTGTGATCGGCGATACCGAAAAATACACGCAGGAGGTAAGAATGCTTATGCACACCTGTATCCCGAGCCTGAACGCAGACCATTTGGCAAGCCCCAGATTGTTTGTTGCGAAGCCGTAGGCTATCGATGTGATACCGCCCATCAGAGGCGATATCAGCATTGCGCCGATGATGACCGCAGTGGAGTTCATATTAAGTCCCACAGATGCGACCAGTATCGCCAGAATAAGTATGCAGGCATTTGTTCCCTGAAGCTTTGCGCCGGAAACAATGGTATTTTCTATTTCGTCATAGGAAGCCATATCGTTTCTCAGGCTGAACATTGAATGGAAGATCTGTTTTATCTTTTCTGTACTTTTGCTCATAATGTCACCCCGTAAAATGATCGATAAAACAATTGTAGCACACAAGAATACGAATGTCAAATCAGAGTAAAGTATCGGTAACATTTTTTAGAATGATTTTTTGTGAATTTTTACAAAAACAGTTTGTCTGTATCACGGTAAATCCGTCATAATATCCCTTGACATTTATTTTTTATTGTTGTATAATGTTTTTCACAGCAGCAATGTTAGCATGCTAACAATTAATCAGCTAACATTGTTCGTGCAAAATTAATTTATGTCAGGGGGTCGGTATCATTGTCCGAAGAAATGAGAAGCGATATTATAAAGGCGTCAAAGTATGTACACTGTAAAATAGACGCCGCAATAACCGCAATGCTTTCAAACAGGGATCTTACCGCTGCGCAGAGCCATGTGCTTATGTGCCTTATGAAAAGCGGCGATGCATTTTCATCGGATATCCACAGACGGCTGAACATATCGAGAGCAACCGTTTCCGGACTGATAAAAAAGCTGTGTGCCAACGGATATATAACCTTCGAGGGCTGCGAAAAGGATGAACGGCACAAAAAGATCGTTGTGACACAAAAGGCAATAGAACACAAGGCTGAGATCGACAGGTGTATGAGCGATATTGAGGATGTGGTTTTTTCGGACTTTTCTCAGGAGGAGCTTGAGGAGCTGCACAGACTTATGGGTAAAATGGCTAAAAATATCAACAACATAAAAAAGGGAGGAATATGAGTTACATGAAAGAAATTCTGAAACAGGTAAAGCAGTACAAAAAAGATTCCCTTCTAACTCCCGCATTTTCTGCGCTGGAGGTTTTTATGGAGGTCCTGCTGCCGTTCTTAATGGCAAAGATCATCGACGAGGGTATCAAAAAGAGCGATATGTCGTCGGTGTACATTTACGGCGGTCTCATGGTGGCTGCGGCGGCTGTAAGCCTTCTCTCCGGCATCATGGCAGGAAAATACGCAGCGTCTGCGTCCTCGGGACTTGCCTGCAATCTCCGTGAGGCGATCTACCGCAGGATACAGAAATATTCGTTCTCAAATATAGACAAATTTTCCACCGCAGGACTTGTAACAAGGATGACTACCGATGTGACCAACGTCCAGAACGCCTATCAGATGTGTATAAGGATAGCCGTAAGAGCGCCTCTGATGCTCATAAGCAGTATGTTCATGAGCTTTGTTGTAAGTCCAAAAATGAGCCTGCTGTTTCTCATTGCCCTGGTTTTCCTGGCGGTAGTTCTGGCGTCGATAATGCTAAGAGCAATGAAGCTTTTCCAGGAGGCGTTCAAGAAATACGACGACCTTAACGCAAGCGTTCAGGAAAACATTTCTGCTATAAGGGTCGTAAAGGCGTATGTAAGAGAGGATTACGAAAAGGAAAAATTCAGAAGGGCATCCGGTAACATCTACAGCCTTTTCTGCAAGGCTGAGGGTATACTTGCCTTCAACAACCCTGTTATGATGTTTGTAAGCTACGGCGCAATTATCGCCATAAGCTGGTTCGGCGCACATCTCGTTGTAGGCGGCAGTCTCGGCACCGGTGAGCTTACGTCGCTGTTTACATATGTTATGAGTGCATTTATGTCTCTCATGATGCTTTCTATGATCTTTGTAATGATCACCATGTCAACGGCAAGTATAAAACGTATCGGCGAGGTACTTACGGAGGTACCCGATCTTAATAACCCGGAAGCTCCGGTAACGGAAATGAAGGACGGTTCTATTGATTTCAACGACGTTACCTTTGCATATCACAAGAACAAAAACGTCCTTAAAAATATCGATCTGCATATCAGATCCGGCGAAACAATAGGCATTATAGGTCCTACCGGCTGCGGAAAGACCTCGCTTGTCAATCTTATAAGCAGGCTTTACGACGTTTCAGGCGGCTCCGTATGTGTCGGAGGAAGGGACGTTAGAGAATACGATATGGAATTTCTGAGAAATCAGGTTTCCGTAGTGCTTCAGAAAAACGTGCTTTTCTCGGGAACGATCCTTGACAACCTGCGCTGGGGCAACGAAAACGCAACCGACGAGGAGTGCATAGAGGCTTGCAGAGCCGCCTGCGCAGACGAATTTATCCAGCATTTCCCGGATAAATACAACACCTATATAACACAGGGAGGCTCTAACGTCTCGGGCGGTCAGAAGCAGAGACTCTGCATAGCCAGAGCGCTGCTCAAAAAGCCGAAGGTGCTTATCCTTGACGATTCCACCAGCGCCGTGGATACCGCAACAGACGCAAAGATCCGCAGTGAATTTTCCAGAAAGATCCCGGGAACGACCAAGATCATCATTGCCCAGCGTATATCCAGCGTTGAGCATGCGGACAGGATACTTGTGCTTGACGACGGCACGATCAGCGGTATCGGAACCCATGACGAGCTTAAGGAAAGCAACGAGATCTACAAAGAGATATATGAATCCCAGACCAAGGGCGGCGGAGATTTCGACAGTCCCAAGGCAGATAACGACGGAAAGGAGAATGCATAATGGCTCAGAACAGAAATATGCGGCCTCCCAGAGGCGTAAGACCTCCCATGAAAAAGGGCAGCATGAAGGTTCTGGGAAGAGCGCTCAGATTCATGCTCAAGGACTACAAATTCCGTTTTATTATCGTTGTTGTATGCATTATTATCCAGGCTGTCACAACACTTTTCGGAATGCTGTTTATAAGATCCCTGGTTGACGACTATATCACGCCGATGGTAGAAAACGGAAGCACCGACTACGCTCCCCTTGCAGGCGCACTGTTCAGGCTGATCGCTCTTTACGCAGCAGGACTTATTTCAGCCTACGCCTACAACAGAATAATGGTAAACGTAGGACAGGGAACGCTGAGAAATATCAGGAATGCGCTTTTTGACAATATGGAAACGCTCCCGATAAAGTATTTTGACACCCACCCACACGGTGATATCATGTCCGTTTACACCAACGACGTAGATACGCTCAGACAGTTTATCTGCCAGAGTATACCGCAGGTCATAAACTCGTCGGTAACTCTTATATCCACCTTTGTATCTATGATAACTCTTAATATCCCCATGACGGTTATGTCGGTCCTTATGGCTTGCATTATGATGTTCGTCACAAAAAAGATCTCGGCACGCTCAGGAAAATATTTTGCATCACAGCAGAAGGATCTCGGCGCTGTGGACGGCTTCATCGAGGAGATGCTGGACGGACAGAAGGTAGTCAAGGTATTCTGCCACGAGCAGCAGGCTATCGATGACTTTGTAAAGCTTAACAACGACCTCCGCACCAGCGCATACAAGGCGAACAAATATGCAAACATAATGATGCCGGTAAACGGAAATATCGGACACATAAGCTTTGTTGTCTGCTCTATACTCGGCGCTGTAATGATGATAGGCGGAGTCAAAGGAGTTACCCTCGGCGCTATCGTGGCGTTCCTCAGCCTTAACAAGAACTTCAATCAGCCTATAACCCAGATAAGCCAGCAGATGACCTTTATCATCATGGCGACCGCAGGCGCAGGAAGAGTCTTCGACCTTATGGACGCAGAAAAGGAAAAGGACGAGGGATATGTCGAATTTGTCAACGCAAAATACAATATAAACGGAGAGCTTGAGGAGTGCAGCGAAAGAACAGGCACATGGGCATGGAAGCACCCCCATCAGGCAGACGGCAGCGTATCCTACAAAAAAATGGAGGGAGAGATCGTATTCGACGGGGTGGACTTCGGCTACAACGACGAGAAGATCGTCCTTCACGATGTAAAGCTGTTTGCACACCCTGGTCAGAAGATCGCCTTTGTAGGTTCAACAGGTGCAGGAAAAACCACCATAACCAATCTTATAAACCGTTTCTACGACATACAGGACGGCAAGATACGTTATGACGGAATAAATATCACCAAGATCAAAAAATCCGCTCTGAGAAAAACCCTCGGCATAGTTTTGCAGGACACACATCTTTTCACAGGTACCGTAATGGAAAATATAAGATACGGAAACCTTGACGCTTCAGACGAGGAATGCAAAGCCGCCGCAAGACTTGCAAATGCCGACGGCTTCATAGAAAGACTGCCGGAGGGATACGACACGGTACTTACAGGGGACGGCGCAAATCTCAGTCAGGGACAGCGACAGCTTCTCTCAATTGCAAGAGCGGCGGTAGCGGATCCTCCTGTGCTTATCCTTGACGAAGCTACGTCTTCTATCGACACAAGGACCGAACGTCTTGTTCAGTCGGGAATGGACGCTCTTATGCACGGCAGAACGACCTTTGTCATTGCTCACAGACTCTCGACGGTAAGAAATTCCGACTGCATCATGGTACTTGAACAGGGACGTATCATCGAGCGTGGAACTCACGATGAGCTGATAGATAAAAAAGGCAAATACTACAGTCTCTACACCGGAAATTTTGCAGAGAATTAACACGGATATATCTTTATCTGAAAATCAGGCAGGGGGCTGTAAAAAAACTATACACAGCGCAAACAAGGGGCAGCCATCTATCGCAGGGCTTGCCCCTCTTTTCAAACAGTCCACCGGGCCGTTTGAAAATTCACCCGATGCGGCGCTAGAGCCTGCGCTTTAATTTCCCAAAGGACTTTTCCAAAAAATGAGGCGGACTCAGTTTTAAAGCGTCCGCCTGTTTTTGCGTCTATTTTGTTTTATGCGATAAGCTGTACACAGTCCATGCTGCGTTTTCCTCCCATTTTTCATAGCTGCAAAGCCCCTGCCTGAACCAGCGGCAGTCTCCGCACAGATCCTCAAAGCTCCTCTTGTCAATTAAGCTGTGTGCTGCCTGCAAAGCCTTTGAATAACTAACCCCGTCAGATATCACGAGCCTTAAAATCTCCGAAACACGCCTGTCCTTATCCGCAACTGTGCTGTCCGTGCTGTCAAGAGCGCAGCCGCCCGGTCTGCGGTTCGGGCAGTTTTCGCATATCATATCGCCCTTGCATATAAATCTCAGACGGGGATCTTCCGTTTCGACGAACTTTTTTACATACTGCATATTAGCCGAAAAATCGTCGCTGTAGCCCTCTCCGATGAAAAGCGGCAGACAAAGAAGATGATGAAATCTCAGATTATATTCCTTTAACATTTCCATGCATCTACGCTTTCTTATAGGAATAACAGCCAAGCTTTGCCAGACGGCTCACTACCTCGATACTGATAAGGTATGCGCAGACTACGGAAATTACATCCTTTACAATATAAGGTACGGAAACTATCAGCAGTGATTTTCCAAGAGAGATGTCGGCAATGACGGCATACTGGACAGCGCCCAGCAGATGATCACAGGCAAGACCTGCAATACCCAGGGCAATAGCAACAGCCTTATCCAAAAGCTTTTTTGAACAAAGCTTTGCTCCCAGTCCGCACAGGAAAGCCATTATAATAAAGCCGTAAATAAAGCCTCCGGTATACCCTGCAATTACACTGAAGCCGCCCGACCAGTTTGCAAACACAGGCACTCCGACTGCTCCCAGCAGCACATACACCGCAGCCGCAGCCGTACCGCCCTTAACGCCCAGAAAATATCCTGCCAGAGCGATCGCAAAGGTTTGCAGTGTAATGGGAACATGAGTAGGCAGCGGTATCGCAAGCTGCGAAAGCACTGCTATTATAGCTGCCATTAAGCCTGTAAGCACGATTTTTTCCGTTGCGTTTTTCTTTTTGTCATTCATTTCAGTCATTCCTTTTTAATTTAATACACTCATTATAGCATATAAAAAAGACATTGTCAACCCAAATTTAAAATTTAAGTTGACAATGTCAGACTGTCGAATAACTCCACACAAAGCATATAAGGGGCAGCCCTCTGTTGCAGGACATACCCCTCTACCCTGTGCGGAACTCCTGCAAGCGCTCTGACGCCGTACTTGACCCTGCGATTTAATTTCCCAATAGGCTTCTTTATACAGAGTGAAATTGTCTTAAAAACCTCTGCCGCCCCGGTTTCCGCCAAAGCCTCCTCCGAAGCCTCCTCCCAGTGAATTGGAGGTTATTACGGAATCTATTGTTATCTGCTCCGACTGCGTACCTGCGGAAACGGTGTAGGTCTTGCCCTGCTTAAGCTCCGGGGACGAAAAAACTACTCCCTGCCATGTTTTTTCGTTGGTAAAGCTTAAAATAACGTTTCCATCGCTGTCGGATACCGTAAATTCTGTTCCTCCGGCAATAGCAGACGAAAAATCGTGCAGTACGGCGCATTGTTCGGAGCTTTCTCCGAAGCACTCCTCCATTCCCACAGCACCGCTGGCGACAATGGTCCCGCCTGTTACCTCTGCTGTCCCGTTGTAATCCAGCGCTCCGTTGCCGCTGTTTTCGGGGCCGCTTACATAAACGGTTCCGCCCTCCATATAAAGATCTCCGTTTGAGTCAAGGCCGTCACCACCGGAGTTGATCTTAAGCTCTCCGCCTGTTATGCGGAGAAATACTCCCTCCTGTGCCGTGAACATATCCCTGCCCATTCTGTCCTCAGAGCCTGTATCGCTGCCTCCTGCACAGTTTATTCCGTCGTCGGAAGCGGTGACAGAGAGAGTTCCTCCGCTTATTGTAACAGTCAGACCCTCTATGCCCTCATAGCTTTTTGTGATCTCAACGCTTCCGTCTGAGATCGTCAGATCTCCGTCGGAATGGAAACCGTCATCGCCTGATCCTGCCGTAAGAGTACCGCCGCTGACGCTGATATCGCCGTTGCTGTGAACGCTGTCATCGGCGGAATCAATATTTATCACCCCTCCGGATATCGAAATGAATTTTCCTGCCTTTAAAGCCTTTGATGATGTTTCGCCCGAGGAAGTATCCTGCGTATTTGCGGTATTTTCAATAATAAGGTCTCCCCTATTATCCGCCGCAGGAGCCATATCGCCACCGGGCACACCGTCAGGTCGGCGGCCGGGGTCCATCATCCCTCCGCCCTGCATATCCCGATGCCAGTCTCCGTTGGGCGTACCGTCGGATCTCATAGAAGCGTTAGCGCTTCCGCCGCCGGTAGTTATTTCAAATTCGCCGTCCTCTATCGAAAGCTGAGTCTCAGCATCGATCCCGTCACCGCCTGACGTTATATCGAATCTGCCGCCTGTTATGCTGATAAAGCCCTTTGTTTCGTCCTCGGTATTGGTGGATCTGATACCGTTGGTACCGGCGGAAACAATAAATTCGCCGCCTGATATCTTCACACTGTCCTTACCCTCAAGAGCGGTAGACGCAGATGAGACCGCAATTTTTCCTCCCGTAACGATCAGATCGTCTTTAGAAACGATACCGTGCTTGAAGCTTGCGTTTACAGTAAGGCTTCCGCCGCCGCTGATATTCAGATCTGCCTTTGAAAATATTGCTGCGTCGGTGTTTTCGCCTTCTTCCAACGAATAGCTTTCTCCGTCGGAAACCGTATTCTCGCTTCCGTCCTCAAGAATTATAAACGCCTTGTCCGCACTTTTTACAAGCACCGGTGCATTGTCCGCACAGCTGACGCTTACGCCGTCAAAAACCAGCTTTACCTCCGAGTCCTTCCCTGCGTCAACTATTATTCTTCCATTGTCGGTGTTTCCTGAAAAAATATATGTTCCCGCCTGGGAGACCGTAACGACCCCGCCGTCGGCAGCCGCTCCCTGACCGTCGATATCGGCAGATCCGCCGTCAAAGCGCACCGAAGTTGATCCGGTCTTCTCATAACTGATATCAAGATCCTCTGCGCCGATCTGCATATCGGTATCTTTTACTGCGGAAGTTTCTGCTTTATTTTCCGACGAATTATCAGTTACCGAACCGTCTGTACAGCCGCAGGCGGATACAGTTATCAGAGCCGCCGCAAATACGGCAAGTTTTCTGACGCTAAGCCTCATGATTATTTCCTCCTTTTGTATAAATTAAAATATTTACTGCAATTTAACGGATATTATTACCCGACAGCGGAATACCCGTCCGTCGGGTAAGTTTTCATTATAACTGTTCCTGCGGAGTAACTCTTCTGGAACACATGATCTCAAGATTGCCGTTCCTGCAACGCATATCGTCAATAAGCTTCTTTTCGCTTGCTCCCGGCTTGAGGGTGATCTCATAGCTCAGCTTGAAAAGGCTTCCCATATTCGTGGTCTTTACCGAAACAAGCTCCCACCGCTTGGTATACTTTTCAAAAATATCATCGAATACCTCGGTATAATCAAGGCTTTCGGGAATAGTGACATTAAGGGTCTTTTCGGAGCTGCCCGCCGTTCCGAAGGGGGAAAGGGTATAAACAAGGCACACCGCACAAACTATCCCCGAGAAAATAAGCGCAAGCAGAATATGATCTGTACCGGTGGCAAGTCCAACTGCCATTGCAAGGAAAATAGCGCATATATCCCTTGCATTTCCCGGAATGGAACGGAATCTCACCAGACTGAATGCTCCCATGACGGCAACGCCTGTACCGAGATTACCGTTTACAAGCATTATGACCACTTGAACGATAACAGGCAGCAGAGCCAACGTCATCATAAAGCTTTTGCTTTTGCGCTGCTTTATGCTGAAACAAAAAGCAATAACAGCTCCCAGCGCAAGAGAGGTCAGGGTACACAGAAGAAAAGTACCCATTGTAATAGCGGCTGCGGAGGTAACGCTCGCAGCGGAAGTAAGAACAGTAATATTATGCACAGCAATTCACCTTTCCTTGCTTAGATTTATTAAAATACTCTTTTTTATAGGCTTCACCGTATTTGGAGAATGAAGCGGGAAATATTTTAAGCTCGTCCAGTATATCCGACAGCCACAGGGGCATTGCTCCGGGTATCTTGATCTCCATGACCTTAATTCCGTCGGACATAAGCTTTTTCCCCCACTCTCCGCCGTCAAGCTCCAGCTCCTCCTCACGGTAGGTTATATCCCAGTCGAAGGTCAGGCGCAGCTCGGGATTTTCCGTTCCATACAGTGCTATCCTATGATAGCTCAGAAACATTGCGGGCGCAATACCTTTATAATATTTAAGAAAATACCGTATCTCGTTTTCTATCTGATGATTTTTCTCGGGGGAATATTCTCCTGAAATAAACCTGTCGGAATGTGCAAGGGACATATCGATCCGTCGTTTGTAAACTACGCCCTTATATTTTTTCTTAAGCTCCACAAAAACCTTGCTGTCCCTGTTCGGAACGCCGTAGCTCCTTACCCTTAACTTTTCCTTGTAAACAGGCTTTTCAAGAGACGCTCTGATAAGACGGTGATCCGGGGTGTCGTAATAAATATTGCGGACGACAGTCTCTCCGTATCTGTCAACCTGCATATGTCCGTTTAGCCTGTCCATAAGCTTACTGTATGTTTTATCGTCGATAATATATTTTTTTTCTACCCTTTTAAATACCTGCTGAACAGCTCCCACGCAGTACTCCCCTTTCTGATCATATTAGACCTCTCCGGAGGTCTATTAAGTAAACTTTTCGTATTTCTTTCGTATATTATAAATTGATAAATTGAAATCCCGCTTAACAGCTTGTGTGATCTTTATGAAAAATTGTGGAATATTTATGAAAAGTCCGATCCATTATTTTCATTATACGCATTGCGGCGGCATAAGACCGTTTAGAACATTATATCATAATTTTTCGGTTTTAACAAGAGTTTTTTGAACAAAAAACTTTACACGCAACGAAAAACGCCCGGACAAAAGTCCGGGCGGAGAGCCGAAGCAAATATCAGCTGACGGTATATGTTTTTGTGATCTTGCCTGAAAGATTGTTTTTACCGGTGAGAGTTACCTTTACGGTCTTCTTATCGGCTGATGTAACATAAGAAACGGTGTAGTTTCCGTTATAGATCTCACGGTCAAAATAAGATACTGCAACTGTCGGCTTGTACTTATTTGACGGATTCTTCGTCAGCTTTACATCGCAGGTCGCAACGGAACGTGGGTTTATTTTAAAGGTCTTTGTGACTGTGCCGGTGAGGTTATTTTTACCCTCTATCACGATCTTTGCCGTTCCTGCGGAAAGATTGTCCGTATAGGAAACTATCTTATAATTTCCGCTGTAAAGCTCGGTGTCGCCTATCTTTACGGACTTGACCGCCGGTCTGACTCTTGCGCCTGTGAAATAATATTTGCTCTGGGCAAGCTCGATATCGCAGTTTGCAATGTTCCTTGCCTTTATGGTGTAGGTC
>JAGAJO010000009.1 GCA_017626015.1 Ruminococcus sp. | reverse complement strand
TCCCTGACTCTCCGCCATAAATTAAGCCTCTTTTGTCTTTCATGGCAAAAGAGGCTTTTGTTGTCTGCTTATTTAGCAGATCAAATAAGTTTTAAAGAATACATGAACCATTTTATAGGTAGTGAGAATATACAGACAAGCCTGTATCTGCAAATTTAGTGGCTGATATGAATATTAAACATATCTGTTATGCAAACTCTAATTTACCCGTGCTTTTTGCCTTATCGGTCACAATTTTAAAATCAGAGCAAAGTCCCGAATATTTCAGAGGACGGCATATTTTAAACGCTCCCGCTGTAAGGGACAAAGGCAGTTCCCCACCTGGATATTTAATTTTTTCTCCGTTATGCTCCAAAACAGATCTGCCAAGCTTTTCAACTTCGTCAGCATCGCTTAAACCAGTGACGATAACAAATTCATCTCCGCCAATACGCATAGCTATCATGTCTTCGGTGCAGACATCTGTAATACGCTTAAGGCTTTCCAGTATCATTTTGTCTCCCGCATCTCTGCCTATTTCGCAGTTTACGGCATGAAGACCACGAATGTCAAAGCAAAGCACATATGTACCGATCCTGTCATGCATATAATCAAAAAGTTCAGTAATGTCAAATTTTTTCATGTTTAATTCAACTCCTTCAATATACTGTGGATTAAGTTTGGGATAAAGTCCACAGTTTCCATTCCAGTTTATTTTAAAGCTTGTAGGTGACATTCCCCACACCTTTGTAAAGGCTCTTGTAAATGTTTCATGGGAATTATAACCGTATTTAACGGCAATGTCCAGTACGGTCATATTCGTACTAAGCAGATCCCTGCCTGCAAGAGTCAGTCTTCTCTTTGTGACGTATTCCTTAATACTGGTGTGAGTGGAATATCTCCATATTTTTTGCAGTGATGACAGCGAACAGCAGCAGGCGGCAGCGACCTCGTCCTGTGTGAAATCTTCGCAAAGATTATCTTCCATATATTCCAGAGCTGCGGTAAATACTGCAAAGCCTGAACCTCTTTTTTTATAGTCCGAACTGTTCATACTATCATCCTTTTGCAATTAGTAACGTTACTGTAATTATATTATAGCATATACTTTGTTACTATGCTTGACTTTTTGAGCATTTTTCAGAAAAATTCCGCAAGAGTTTTTCCTATAAGCTCCCCAGAATACTGTGCCTGTTCCAATGAATTTCCATGGCTTCCTACCTCTATAAGAAGCGAACCGGAGGTAAGATCCTGATTATAGAAGCGGCAGTCAAACAGTACGGGACGTGTAAGTCCCTGCCAGTCACTTTCAAGAGCCGACTGTAAATGAGATGCAAAGGTAAAATTTTCAAGATAATTTGGTATGCTGCCGCTTCCGTCATCACAGCATGAAATTATCATGATCTGAGCTGCTTTTTTTCCGTTGATCTCCGTAACCGGAGCAATCCTTGTTCCGTCTTCACGCTCAATGCCGTCCCTGTGAATATCAAGACAGATCTTTATTGAAGGATATTTTTCAAGTATTTCCTGCACCGCTATCCTGCTGGACTGATAAGATCCGTCATAGCTGGGATAATCGTGAACAAGAGTATCGTGTATATATGCGACCCCCGCCTGGTCAAGCTGCTCGCAGATCTTGTCTCCGACGGAAATTATATTTTTATCACGCTCAGTTGTTTTGCAGGTAAAGGAGCTGTCGTACCAATCTCTTTCTCTCGGCTCAAAGCTTTCCGTTGCATGAGTGTGATATATCAATATCTGAGGTTCTTCGGAATATTTTTCGAGAGCAAATGGCAGTTTATTTTTACTTATTTTGTAAAGATCATCGTTGGAGATCTCAGTGCAATTTCTTACCTGTCCTCCGCCGTCCAGATCGAAATACTGGGTACCATCGTAATATCCGTAGGTAAAGCTCTCGATCACTCCGTCTTGGTTTTCAAGAGAGCTTGGATATGGTATCTCATCGGATACGTCTTCCGCAGGAAGCGGACTTGGTATTTCAGATGTCGTTGCAGGAGGTTCTGTTTCCTCTCTCGCCATATCTATATCCCAGCAGGTCTGACGTGAAAGCTCAGTACCTCTGGGAAAACTGTCAGTTTCTGCTCCGCTGTCGTTTTTCTCTTCCATACCAAGGATCAATCCCGCAGATACTGCCGCATATGCCGAAAAACGTCCGTTATTTTTACTGTAATAAAAAATGCCCATCGGAATAATAAACACAGCTGAAAAGACTGCCAGCGATCTCAGACAAGCCTGCTTTAAATCCATTTAACTCACCCCTCAGTAAATTATATTCGGGACATGCCTTAATATTCCGCACTAAAGCTATGCCTTCTGCATATAATTATAATGGGAAAAGGAACTTTTACACAGGGGGAGGAATTTCTATGGATTATCTCATTTTAGTAGACAAATTCAACACCGTACCGCCCGATTATGCGGATAAAACAGAATTTTGTCAGGTTCAGGGAATACTTATGGAAAAGCAAGCGGGAGATCAGCTGAAAAAAATGATCGACAGCGCTCTTGGTCAGGGCATATCTATAAAGGTGATATCAGGCTACCGTTCACCTGACTACCAGCAGCTGCTGTGGGAACGCAGTATTTCCTGTGAAATGTGGGGAGGACTCAGCTATGATGAGGCTGTGAAAAAGGTAGGAAGAACTCTTGCTCTCCCCGGTTCAAGCGAACATAACACCGGTCTGGCGGCGGATCTTGGAACTGAAAGTGCAGACGATGTAGAGGATAATTTCCACCGTACGCCTCAGGGACGCTGGTTAAGCAGGTATGCTGCCGAATACGGTTTCATTCTCAGATATCCGCGACTTAAGGAACAGATAACCGGTATAGATTTTGAGCCGTGGCATTACAGATATGTCGGAACAGAAGCAGCAAAGATAATAAACGGCAGCGGAATCTGCTTCGAGGAGTTTCTTCATTTTTATTCCGATAAATATATTTCCTCAATGAAAATTCTGTGAAATCATTGACTTTGAAGAATATGTGTAGTATAATATTTACAAGTAAAAATGAAAGGATGTTTCGGTATGTCAAAGAATTCACAGAGAAAGTCCTTCTGGGCAGTTATGGGTGCGCTTATTCTTGTGGTAGCTTCAACGGCTCTGTTCGTATACAAATATTTTGAGGATAAAGCCTATTACGAAAAATGGAAGGATTACGACGAGTGCGGGATCCAGTAAAGGTGTACACGGCAATATTAAAGGACGGCTTCAAACCGTCCTTTTTTTATGCTAAAAAAACAAAAAGGCAGTCTATTGACTGCCTCCTGCTTGTGTAAAAATTTTGGAGAGGATGAAACGAGCTAAGAGTTATATCTTAGTGTTTACATTCTTTTTCTTTCTCTGTTCTACAGTTAACATTATAATACTGTAACGAAAATTTTTCAAGAACAGATATATTACATATTGCTACAATAATATTACAAAAGATTTCAAAATGTAACTATTGGAAATTATGCTTCCACACCATATTTTTCACGGTATTCACGCATTTTTCCAAGATACTCCTTGCCTTCCACAACGCCGTCCTCGATAGCCTTGATAATATCGTTGATGTTTACGATCGAATAAACCTTAACGCCGAAGTCAGCATAAGCCTGCTGTACTGCCGAAAGCTCAGTATCGAGAGCCTTTTCCATTCTGTCAACTGTAATGACCATTGCAGTAACATCAACGTCCGCCGCCGATTTAAGCTTTGGCATGGATTCTCTCAGAGCCTTGCCCGAGGTCATTACATCGTCGATAATGATCACCTTTTCATTATCCTCAAGCTTTTTACCGACAAACATACCGCCCTCGCCATGGTCCTTTACCTCTTTTCTGTCAAAGCAATAGGAAGCGTCGATACCGTACTTTGTAGCAAGAGCTGTTACTGCCGATACGGCAAGAGGGATTCCCTTATACGCAGGTCCGAACAGGGTTTCCACGGGGATCTTATTATCCGCAATGCAATCTGCATAAAATCCGCCCAGCTTTGCAAGCTGAGAACCGGTTTTATAATTTCCGCAGTTAATGAAATAAGGGGCTTTTCTTCCGCTTTTGAGGGTGAAATCACCAAAGGTAAGTACACCGCTGTCAACCATGAATTTAATGAATTCTTCCTTGTAAGTCATATTTAAACCTCCGATAACCATATTTTCTGATATTATTATACCATAACACATTTAGTATTTCAAGTGGGAAGCAACATACTTACAAAAGTTTTTAGTTATTCCTTTACCGTGATAACATATCCTCCCATATTGTCGGAAGATATAACGCAGTTTTTACCTTGAGGGATCTCAAGAAATTCTCCATTCTGTCTGGTGATTATGTAACCGTCGTATTTATAAAATTTTCCGTACTCCAGTTCCTCGTAATATTCCTCAAGTGTTACACAGCCCTTTGAAATAAGCTCCGCATGAGGAGAGCCTACATAGCGTATATGCCAAGGCTCGTAGTCTATACCGGTCACAGATTTTTTTGCCGCAGGATAACGGATAATAAAACCGTATTTCCAGCAATTTTCGTTTACAAATCTTCCTGCTTCGGATTTAATAAAAGCTTTTCCCGCATACTTGTCAACATATACGTCCAGCGCAAGTCCAGTCTGATGTTCGCTGGAGCCTGAAGGCATTGCCGTATCGCTCCCCTGCTCGTCCTCGATCTCGTTCTGCTCCTCGGCAGTCCTGTAGGAAGAAATAATATATAAATTTTCACCGAAGTTATCAGCCACAGCCTTTGAAAGCTCTGAATAGCTGTCTGTTATGCATCGGTTCATTTCAACGCCGCTGTCCTTATACTCAACAATGTCAGCGCTGAAATCATCCGGAAGAATGTTTTCCCTGTTTACAAGCATAAGGCTCTGATCTACAGTGAATCCTGACAGATCGTCTGTCGGGATTTTATTTAACGTCAGACGATCTGAGGAAATCTCCTCAGGCTTTTCATTTGCAGCGATAGAAGCCAGCGTCTGTTTTGCGGTAAATCTGAAATCGGGACGTAAAATCAGCATCCCTACCGTAAAAATAAGCATAGCTATCAATACCCACAGAAAAATACTGCGGACAATTCTTTTTCTTTTCATTTTGCGTCTCCTTACAGCCTGTCATCTTTGGCTTTTATGAATCCGATATTACAGCCTGGATATCCGTTTCTACCTGCTTTTCTTTATCTTCCTGCTCCTCTTTATATATCGGCAGTGAAACTATCGTTTTGAACATATCTCCGTCAAGACGGATCTCAAATTCTCCTCCGCAGGCTTCGGTAAAGCTTTTTGCAATGGAAAGTCCGAGTCCGTTTCCGCCGTCGGTACGTGATTTATCCCCACGGACAAAACGTTCAACAATTTCCTCAGCGGTAAAATCAATAGGAGATGACGATATATTTTTCGTAATAAATTTTATACTGTCTCCGGATTTTCTTATCTCAAGGAAGATCCTCGAACCCTCCAGAGAATAATTCAGAGCGTTGTCAAGAAGGTTCTGAAAAACCCTGTACATTTTGTCTCCGTCAGCCATTACCATTGCAGTGGGTTCATAAATATCGGTTTTTATTATTTTTCCGCTTGCCTTGATCTTATCGTCAGCGTCGGCAAAAGCCTGATTAAACAGCATTACAAAATCAAGCTTTGCCAGGTTTACTTCAATACCGCTGGTTGCCTTTGCAAGTGAAAATACGTCAGAAACAATACCTTTCAGCTTCTGGGCTTTTTTATCAAGTATCTGAACATAGCTGCTTGCCTCATCGTCAAGCTCCAGCTTTTTCAGCAGATCAACATAGCCGATAATTGATGTCAGCGGCGTTTTCAGATCGTGGGAAACATTCGCCACAAGCTCTATTTTCATTCTCTCCGACTTGATCTGCTCCTCAACCGATTTTTTTACCTTTTCTGAGATCTGAGTAAGCGTTAAGCTGTCGTTATAAACTGCCGATCTCTCGGAAATTTTCTCCTCAAACGGCTCGTCTGTACCGATAAGCTTTATCTGTCTGCTGATCTTGGACAGATCCCTGTAACTGAGAATATTCTTTATTTCAAGGTACATTACCGCTATAAATCCCAAAATGGCGCAGACAAAGAAGATCTCCACGTCATTTCCGACAGCGATCGAAAAGAAAAACGACAATCCCACAAATACGCATACGCCTATGACCTTTAACGAACGGTGTTTCAGCTTATCTCCCATTGACTGTTTCTGATAATTTGCATATAATTCACTGTTAAGATATACATTTTTTATTTTCCTGAAAATGCGAAGAGTAAGTAAACCGTCCTTGATCGTACGGGTCTTGACCTTTTCGGCAAGCTGCATTGCAATAAAGAAAACAGGGAAAGATAAAACGCTGCACAGAAGGCCGAAAAATATATAGCCCACATACTTTCCGCTTAATAGGGAATTTACATAGTAGGTTATATCATTATAATACCTAAACAGCAGTGTACCGCAAAGCTGTAAATAAAAAAGTCCCACAGTGCAGTAAAGCAGTACCGACCGTTTGCCGAAAAACGCAGGCTTGCTCCATCTGATACCCTCCTCGGTGACCTCCTCAAACCCGCAGGAAGCCAACAGGTATACAGCACACAATGCCATAAGCACTATACTTACTATAAATAAAAGCTTTGTATTCTTGTAAACACTCACTATGCTTTTATAGCTTGCCGCCGCAGCTTCAAGCACGTCCGCCTTTGGACTTATAAAAACGGTTATAGGAGCGTCGTCTCCCGGAGTAGCTTCATATCTTTCGGTTTCTTCGAGAAACACCTCATATACGACTGTATTTGTTTCCTTTCCTTCTTCATCTTCCGGTACCTCGTCAACGTTGAGGATACCGTCCCATTCGTTGGAAATTTCCCTCCCGGTATTTTCATTGGTAAGAACGTTCACCAGTCCTTCCCGGGCGATCCGTCCCTTTTCGGTATTCTTGGGATATATGAAAAACCTTATTGGCTCTTCGTTTCCGAAGCAGTAAAAATATCTGCCGTAGTTGTCATAGTACCAGCTTCCTATGGGGACAAATTCACGGGGATAGGTCTCTTCATAGGGTTCAAAGCCGTAATAATAATCATTATAGTCGCCGTAATATCCGCCGTAAAAGCCTGTTTCTGCATTGATATACTGGTAATAGCGAATGTTCCCCGAGGACGCTATGTCGCTTGTTACCACGCCGTTTCTTCTCAGGAGATAACTACTATAGTTTTTCTTGAAGTACTCGATACGTTCGTCCTCGCTCATATTCTCCAGCGTATGGCTGTTGCCGATATTGGTGACATAACGTACCTCGCTCCCGCCGTTATCGTAGGATACATAGTAATCAAACATAGAGGATACCGGCAGTATCCCGTTATCCGTTTTCATATACTTATAGTTATTGTAGTCCATATAGTACAGAAAATCGGACAACAGATTTTTTTCGCCAACAAAGTTCCATTCGTTGTCCACATTGCTCAGATAGCAGGCGGACAGCACACACAGCTGCTCGTACATTTCTGTTTTCTGACGGCTGTATTCATCGGATATCAGATAATCGGGCTCAAAGTCGTCAATGCCTATGGACTCGGCATACTTATAGCTTGTGATCGAAATTCCCGCAAAGACGCAGGCAAGTACCAGCGCAGCGAACCTCAGAGGCCTGACGAATATTTTCTTCCATATAAGCGAGGTTTTTTTATCAGATTTTTTCAATTTTATACCCAATTCCCCACACCACCTTAAGATATCTCGGCTCCTTGGGATTTATTTCTATCTTTTCCCTTATATGCCTGATATGTACCATAACTGTGTTCTCCACAGCGTAGGCGTCTTCGTTCCACACTCTCTGATAGATCTCCTCAGCAGAAAAAATTCTTCCTGCGTTTCTCATAAGCAGTTCAAGGATCTTAAGTTCAGTAGCGGTGAGCTTGACAGGTTCGCCGTCTGCCATAAGAAGCTTTGCCTCCACGTCAAGCTCAAGTCCGCCTATTTTTATAACGTCCGTTTTGTCTTTTGTGTCGATCGAACCCAGCTGCATATACCTGCGAAGATTGCTTTTTACCCGTGCAACAAGCTCCATAGGATTGTAAGGTTTGGTTATATAATCGTCTGCACCCATGGAAAGTCCCAGAATTTTGTCTGTATCCTCCGATTTAGCCGACAGCACCAGGATAGGTATATTTTTAGTCGCTCTTATCTTCATCATAGCCGAAAGCCCGTCAAGCTTGGGCATCATAACGTCGATAAGAATAAGCTGTATGCTGTTCCCACTAAGCTTTTCAAGAGCATCGATCCCGTCATACGCTTTGACAGTATTGTAGCCCTCCATTTCCAGCAGCTTAGCTATTGCTCTTACTATATCCCTGTCATCATCAACAACAAGGATATTCGGGGTGAGATTTTCCATATATGTACATTCCTTTCTTACACGCTTAAATTATAATGTCAAATACTTAAATTACAGCGGTGATAATTCTTAATTATTTCTTAAGTCAATACCGAACAACTATTGTGTGAATATTGCCTTAAGTAAATTATATCATACATAAACGCATTTTACAATACCGGAAAACTATGTGATGTTTCAAATAAAAAAGGACTGTTCGGCTGAACAGTCCCATATAAACGTTTTAATTAAGCGGTAGCATCTGTATATGCCGAAAGGTCAGGCATTGCTACAAGAGATTCGTCTGCCTTAGACAAGCTTTTAACGGTATAATTCGTTTCAACACCTTCGGCGCTGACGATGACTTTGGTAAGCTCGTTTTTATCACCGCTGAAAACAAATACGATCTCACCCTCTGAATCGAAAATATCCATATTCAAGGCGAAATGCTCGGATACCTCACCCGATTTTTCATCCTTCTCGGCACCTATGAACTCGCCCGGTGTACCGAACAGAAAATCAGCGGAAACAAGCATTTGCTCTGTTTCATCAGCCGTTGTGTATGTAGTAGTAGCCTCGGAAACGCTGTACACAATTCCGTCTCCGGGAAGCACGGTGTATGACTTCATTCCGCTTATTACTACGGAATTATAAGCCTGATCACCGCTCTTGGTGAAATTCATCTCACATTCCTGACCGGAAAGCTCAGCAGTAAGCTCTATAGTGTAGCTGTTCGCATATGTCTCAAAAAGCTTATCGTACTGTCTTTCTCCTTCCTTGACATCGTAAAGCTCAGCGCTTTCTCCGTTGTTTTTATCGGTATCTTCTTCTGATGATGAACCGCTGCCTGTCTCTGTTTTATCCTCTGTATCAGCAGCGTCAGATGATGCGGAGTCTTCTGGATTTTCGGTTTTTGACGCAACGTCGGAACTTGCTCCGACACTGTCAGAGTCTGTATTTTCCGTCTTTTCTGCTGCAGATGAGATCTCGCTGTCTGAAACACTTGATTTGGAGCCTTCGTTTTTGCTGCTGTCATCGCTGTTGCCGCAGGCTGCAAATGATGCAGCAATTACAACGGCAGCCGCACACGCAAAAAATTTTTTTAATCGCACTGCGTAATACCTCCCTATTTATTCTGCCGACTCTGTTCCCTCGTCAGTCAGTGTGTCGGCGTTGAACATGGATTCCTCGGTCCATCCTGTCAGATCGGGAAGAGCCACCTCTGTAGAACCTACCGTAAATGAATCGACAGTAACAGTCTGAGTTATTCCCGTATCCGATACATCTATCTTTTTAAGATCTCCGGATTCCTTATCAAAATAATATTTGTACTCGATAGCGCCGACGTCTCCTGATGAAGAATCCTCAGAGCCTGGATCTTCAGTGACCGGATCAACATATTTATATGTTTCACATACAAGACCGTCCTCTGTCTCTTCAGAGCCTACGAACTCAAAATCTTCCTGTATTCCGAAACTTGATACTGCCGGATCCTCTTCTCCATAAAGATCCCTGGAATAATCGAGTACGGAATATGCTTTATTTTCGCTGTCAAGAATGTACATCTTGCTGTCTACAAGATATGTATCCACAACATAATCACCGCTGGTAAGACACATATGATAATTTTCGCCGCCGTATTCCATTGTCATAGTGTTTTTGCCTGCCAGATCGGACTCGATTGTCATTACAAGCGAAAAATTCTTATCTCTGAGCTTTTGGGTATAAGCCTCTGCATAGCTGCCTGAGGACTGTTCTCCGTCCTCCGATTTGCTGTCCTTAGATTCGCCGTCTTCGGATTTTGAATCTTCGTCTGCTGAAACTGCTGAGGATGTTGTCTTGGAAGAACTTGAATCCTTATTGCTTTCAGCTGAATTTGAACATGAAGCCAACACAGTGCAGGTCATGATCAGCGAACAGATTATTGCTGTTATTTTTTTCATTGGAAAATTACCTCATTTCTTAGAACCTGTTTATTGACGGTTCATAATCAAGCCTTTTGAGCTTTACTGATATTTTATCATAACTGAAAGCATTCGTCAATGTACTTAATAACGAAAATATTAACAAAAACAAAAATGATTTATATTTTTTGTACAAATTGAGGAAACAAAAAGCTAAAAAATTAATAAAAAATCTTGCGCTTTAACGTGATATAATATAAATAAAATTCACGACAAGTGTGAGGGATTAAGAATGAAGTACAAAAATATAAGCAGAGGAATATTTATCGACCGCCCTAACCGTTTTATCGCCAATGTTGAGATTAACGGAGAAATACATGTATGTCATGTCAAAAATACCGGAAGATGCAAGGAGCTTCTGATAAAAGGAAGCACTGTTTATCTTGAACGGTCAGATAATCCCCTGAGAAAGACCGAATATGACCTGATAGCAGTACAAAAGGGTGAAAAGCTGATAAATATAGACAGTCAGGCTCCTAACAAAGCTGTAAGGGAGTGGCTGGAGGCTGTAAAACCGTTCGGAGAAGATATGGAGATCTATCCCGAATTTACATACGGCAATTCAAGACTGGATTTCTTACTTAAGTCCAATAAAACGGACAGAAAACTGTTTCTGGAGGTCAAAGGGTGTACGCTTGAGGAAAACGGCGCAGTATATTTTCCGGACGCTCCCACTCTGCGTGGCATAAAGCATCTTGACGAGCTAATAAAATGCACTGAAGCAGGATCTGAAGCGGCAATCCTTATGCTGATCCAAATGAACAACGTAAAGTATTTTTCTCCAAATTACAAAACTCATCCCGAATTTGGAGAAAAGCTTAAGGAAGCAAAGAAAAAAGGCGTAAAGATCCTATGCTTCGACTGCAACGTCACAGGCGAAAGTCTTACCGTAGGAAATCCTGTGCCGATAAAGCTTGAGTGTGAACGCTAGTACGGCAAACACATAAAACTGATAGATATGATTTGCGGGACGTTCTCTTATATCCAGCATCCGTCTACCCGCAAAACCTGTCCCTGTATGTAGGCTGAGTTTTCACTCGCCAGAAATCGGACAGCCTCCGCAGCGTCGGATGGGGTACCCATACGGCCTGCAGGGATATCCTCAATGACGGCGTTCAATTCTTCCGCTGAAAGCTCTGAATTCATTTTTGTGTCGATAAGTCCGCAGGAAACGCAGTTCACACGTATCCCGCTTGGAGCTACCTCTCTGGCAAGTGCTTTTGTAAATCCTATGATCCCCGCCTTTGCAGCAGAATATGCCACCTCACATGAAGCTCCGCACTCTCCCCATACTGAGGAAATATTAATTATCGCTCCGCTGTGACAATAGATCATTGACGGCAGGACTTCCCTGCTAAGGCGCATTGCACCCAGAAGGTTTACATTTATAAGCTCGCACATTCTTTCATCGGTAATGTGAGTAAAAAGGTCAATATCTGCGATGCCTCCGTTATTGACAAGCAGCGAAATATCGCCGTATTCCTCTTTTACCTGAGAAACGCAGCGTTTAATGCTGTTGTTGGAAGAAATATCGCAGTGAAATGACTTTGCGCAGCCTCCGAATTCTGAGATCCTTTTTACAGTCTCCTCTGCCGATCCCCTTGACGAGTTGTAGCATACTGCCGTATTCCAGCCGTCTGCTGCAAGCTTAACGCAGATCTCACTGCCTATTCCTCCCGAACCGCCTGTTACCAAGGCTGTTTTTTTCATATTATCCTTCCTTTCGACCCGGTCGGAATTTTCCGGAGCCGTCTGTTATCTTTCAGCAATATTATATCATAGGAGGATAATTTTTTCAACCTGTCAGCCGATAATATTTCCCATGTTTGTTCCGCTATCGTCTGAATCCTTTGTCTCGTCGTTTAGTTTGGCAAGATACTCTCCAAGCGTGTACTGCTGTCCCGTGGGTAGATAAATTTTTGTTCCGTCACCGTTATTGGGAGTAATTCCATGAGGGTAGAAAGAATTATTCATAACCGTATTCCTTTCCGTTTTTTAGAACCTTCTGCCGTTATTACAAATATACCGGCTATGTTATTTTGTGTTTGAAAGATGAAAATTATACATAACGGTTGAAATCATTTTTTTTTTGTGATATAATGTATCTATAATTTTTTAGGGAGATCGTTTTATGGAATACAATAAAAAGAAGGTCTTGCTTTTCTCGTTGTTAAAAGCGCTTCAGACTGAATTTTTCGGGATCTTTGTCATGCTGTTTTTCTGGGCAGTGGCAAAAGCAATGGGACTTTTCGCAAATATCATATTCGGGTTTACAGGACTCATGTGCGTGGTATGCATTATGGCTGATTATGCTATGAAGCAAGGAGAGATCGCCAGAGAACGTGCAAGACTTCACGGCGACGATGTAAAGGAAAGCTTTGGTCTTGCGATCGGAGGCGTCGCAATGATACCCAGTTATATTACCATGCTTGTTCTCGTATTGTCCAAGGCAGGTGCGGTCGGAAATTTCCTGCCGGCATATAAGATCCTTAACGCCTGCTACTTTCCGTTCATTGATATTGCAGCACATTCGGCAAAGGTTTCTGAGATGTCAAACCTGACGTTTATAATGACAGGACTTTTTCCGCTGCTGTATCTTATCTCCGGCTGGATAGGATTCAGATTGACCTACAATCAGGTAGACGTAAAAGAAAAGGTTGTTTACAAGCACGGTAAATAAAAAATCGAATTTTTTTCCGGACAAAATTTTGTCCGGATTTTTTAAATATTCCATTGGGACATACATATACCGGCTGATACAGCGCAGTAACGTTTGCCTGTTTTTCATCTTAACACCTAAAGCTTAAAAAGCGAATATTCCGTTATATGGGCAAACGCATGGGAGGTAAATAATTTCTATTTATTTTAAAATTTCTTGACAAAACGAACAGAAAATGGTATTATTATATATATTAACATTCTGCGATTTGGGGGAATATGAAATGTTAAAACAAATTTATCCAGTAATAGGCGATGAAAAAGATCTGCCTTTTTATGTTATAGGAATAGGCATCGAGTGCTGGCAATATCCGGTAAAACGTCCTGACGGTTACGAATATCCGCAGCTTTTTATTTCCCGTGACGGAGAAGGCGAGATCACGATAGACGGATCGACTTATAAGCTTCCAAAGGGCTGCGTATTTTACATACCGCCGCATTGCCCCCACTCTTATCATGCACTGACAGAATCATGGACTCTTAATTGGATATGTATGAGCGGCAGCGAGGTTATACCGCTTCTTGATAAGTGGAAACTGAACAAATTTATGTATTTCCCAAACTGCGACGCAGAACGTCTTCACAGGATAATGAACCGCACCTACTACACGATAAAAAGCGACCGCCTTTACGGAAATCATTATGCGTCTGCACAGCTTTACGATCTGCTTATAGAATACAGAAAAATTGCAGACAACAGACTTTCCTCCTTCTACACCGCTCATTCAATTGCTCTGGCAGACGTGCTTCAATTTATCGAGGAACACTATTCGTCACAGATCAAATTAAGCGACTTAGCGCAGGTCGCCGGTTTTACAGAGCAGCATCTTTGCAGGCTATTTAAGAAAAACTTTCAGCTGAGACCAATGGAATACCTGGCTCAGGTAAGAATTGCACATGCCAAGGATCTGCTGGTATATTCTGAAAAATCTATAGGAGAAATATGCGAGGAAACCGGATTTCAGGACAGCTCATATTTTTCTGTCGTATTCAAAAAGTATGAAAATGTCACACCGGGTGAATACAGAAAAATCAAGGCTTAAGGCAATACCACACAACCATTGTGTGTGCATTGCGCAGTCAGATTTTTCGTAAGATCGCCTTAAAATAATTAAATACGGGAGGTATCGTTATGCCGGAAATTAAATGCCCCAACTGCGGAACGGTTTTTACAGTTGACGAACAGGGCTATGCCGCTATTGTAGCACAGGTGCGTAATGCGGAATTTGAAAAAGAACTTGAAAAAAAAGCTGACGATGAAAAAAAACAGGCTCTGCAGATAGCTCAGCTGGATTTTGAAAAAAAACTGAGCGATACCGTTTCACAAAAGGATATGGAGATCCAGAAGCTGAGATCTTCGGCAGAGAATCATGAAAATGAAAAAAATCTTGCTATCAGGAGCGCACTTGAAGAAGTAAACGTAAAGCACGACTCGGAAATAGAAGAATTGAAAGCGAAGATCGCAGAAAGCGAAAAAAAGATCGCCGAGCTTAACGCTCAGGCGAACAACAAGGAAATCGAAAGGCAGCTTGCAGTAAGTCAGGCTTTAAATTCGGCAGAAAAAGAATTTGAGGTTCAGAAAAAAGATCTTGAACAGCAGCTTGCGAATAAGGAATCCGAGATCGCAAAGCTGAACGGAGATATAAGACTTAAAGAAACTGAAAAAGAACTTGAACTGAAAAACGCTGTTGCCGTTGTTGAAAACAGTAAAAACACTCAGATCGCAAAGCTTCAGGCAGAGGTCGATTACTACAAGGACTTCAAAACTCAGCTTTCCACCAAAATGGTAGGAGAAAGTCTGGAGCAGCACTGCCTTACCGAGTTTAATAAAATACGCATGGCTGCTTTTCCAAATGCGTATTTTGATAAGGATAACGACGCCAGGACAGGCAGCAAGGGCGATTTTATTTACCGTGAGGAAGATAACGAAGGCAATGAGATACTGTCTGTCATGTTTGAAATGAAAAACGAACAGGAAACCACTGCAACCAAGAAGAAAAATGAGCACTTTTTCAAGGAGCTTGACAAGGACAGAAATGAAAAGCACTGTGAATATGCTGTTCTGGTTTCTTTACTGGAGCCTGACAGTGAATATTATAATGCCGGCATTGTGGACGTTTCTTTCAGATATGAAAAAATGTACGTTATAAGACCCCAGTGCTTCATACCTATAATTACTATTCTCAGAAACGCAGCGCTGAATTCAATGTCTTACAAGAAAGAGCTGGCGAGAGTGCGAAATGAAAATCTGGACATTTCAAATTTTGAGGAAAACATCAATAATTTCAAAAAGGGATTTGCCAGAAATTTTGAGCTTGCAAGCAGACAGTTCCAGACTGCGATAGAGGAGATCGACAAATCGATCGATCACCTTAATAAGATCAAGGAAAATCTGCTTTCGTCCGAACGTAATCTAAGGCTTGCCAACGATAAGGCAGATCAGCAGCTCAACATAAAAAAACTAACCAAGAACAGTCCGACAATGGCAGCAAAATTTGAGGCTCTTAACGGAGACTGACCTATCCGAAAAAAAGTCTTACCGTCAATGAGGAAAGTACAAATCCTGTCAGATCAGCTGCGGCAGCCGCAATGAATATGCGGCTGTCAGGCTTTTTTTTCAATGCTCCGGAATATACGGTTATAGTGTAAAATGTGGTTTCTGTAGACGACATAAGTACGCTTGCAACTCTTCCCGGATAGCTGTCGGGAGAAACATAACTGAATATATTTTCCAATGCGGCAAGCGCTCCGCTTCCTGAAACCGGACGGATAAGTGCGAGAGAAACACATTCCTTTGGGAATCCCAGAAATGAAATTAAAGGAGAGATGATATCAGCTATACAGTCCGCAGCCCCTGATGCTATAAACATTCCCACTGACGTCATAAGAAGTATAAGCGACGGAAGAATAGCAACTGCGGTTTTCAGATTTTCTCCTGCTCCCGCAGCAAATTCTTCAGTAATATTTACACGTTTAACTGCTCCGCATAAAAGTATAAAAGCAATTATTGCGGGAATAAGGATATCGCTAAATCTCATTTTTCTTCGCTCCTGTAATATACAGTGCATATACTGTTATACAGCCGGCTGCGGCTGAAAGGATCGACACTATCAGAACCGGCAAAGTTATATCAAATGGACTTGCCGCACCGTGAGACATTCTCATTGCACCAACTGTTGCGGGAATTAACTGAATAGACGTAGTGTTAAGTACAACCAGCATTGCAATGTTCCTTTTTGAATTTCTGTCCGACGACGGATTGCTCAGTGCTTTTGCAGCTTCTATTCCAAGCGGTGTAGAAGCGTTCCCCAATCCCAGAAGATTTGCGGTTATATTCATACACACGGCCTTTGCCGCTTTCGGATTTCTGTCCAGTCCCTTGAAGATACGCTTTGCCACAGGCATGATAAGACGTTCGATAACAGCGGTGATTCCGCTTTTTTCAGCCACACGCATTAATCCTCCCCATAAAGCCATTGATCCGGCAAGATATACAGTAAGCTCTACCGCTTTGGTGCAGGAATCTATAGAAGCTGCCGAAACCTCTCCGAGAGTTCCGTTTTTAATGCCGAAAACGATCGACAGCATTGTAAGAATTACAATCAAAATACCCAGCATTTTTGCTCCTCCAAATTGTAAACTTTTTGTTAAATTATGATCAATTAATAGTTTTCACTTCTGTTTTGTGTGAAAAATTGGTGAAATTGCTTGACAAAAAACGATATTACTGTTATAATAAGTTTTGTAATAATAAGATTTATAATGGTTGATTATATACTCAGCCTAAGTAAAACTTAAAAGGGGATTGATTTTATGAAATCTACAGGTATTGTAAGAAAAGTTGATGAGCTTGGAAGAATAGTACTTCCTATCGAGCTTAGAAGAACTTATGAGTTAGCGGTTAAGGATTCTGTTGAAATTTATACAGATGACGATAAGATTATCCTTAAAAAATTCCAGAGGACATGTATTTTCTGCGGAGAAGCTGAAAATCTTGTTGACTATAAGGGTAAATCTATTTGTGCTAACTGTATTGCTGAGATCAAAGGCAATAAGTAATTAAAAACATGATTACATTGTAAGTGCAGGACAGGCTTGCTGCTTGCCCTGCTTTTACTTTATTTATATGCTTGTACATAGCAATTAGAACTTTGACATATGCCGAAATAAAAATATAAACAATAAAAGGACGCATTTTTACGTCCTTTTATTGTTTATATGAACATATCCGTAAATTTTTCCTTGTTTCCGTTAAACAATGTCATTTCCAAATAGTCTTCGCTTTCGTAATAATCAAACTTCACTCTGTTGCTGTAACCCCAGAAATCCCAGTCTATGCTTTCATCCGGCTCTGAAAAACGGCTTTCATACCATATGGGACAGTCTTCAAACTCCTCTCGGGAAACTATGTTTTCATAGGTTCTTTTATCGCATTTGATTACCGGGCAAACCCCGTATTTTTCTTTTATTGTTTCCACATATTCAAGGAGCCTTACACTTGCCTTGTCATAATCTACAGTGATCGCCCTATATAGATCTGCAATCTTTACTTCCACTGCCGGTATCAGCCAGCCGGACATTTTTCCGGCTGTTTTGGCAAAATGCTCTGCCTGCTCTTTGCCGTCCATACTCAAATCAAAAATGTGCAGCGCACCTGCCGGCAGTTCCGTACCGTTTACACCTTTTTTATTTTTCTTAAAATTTTTATCATCGTAAGCTGTGCTTTTGGTTGCACGGATATATACCATTTGAATATTCTGCTTTGAAAAACGCTCCCACTGAACATTTCCCATGCTTTCGCTCACCACCGGACCTCTGATAGGATAGTCGCGTTTTCTGGGTTCGTTAAACCAAAGACGTCCGGTAAAAAGCAGAATTCCAACATTAATAAGCATAATAAGCAAACAAAACAAAACCAGCTTGAACACAATTCTGCGCAGCCGCCTGTGTTTAGGCTTTTCTTCGTAGACGTCCGCTTCAGCAAATTCGTCACAATCGTCATACTCCGCTTCGATTTTCCTTACAGCTTCCTTATCAAGTCTGAATTTCTTCTTTTTTCCGCTCCGCCGATGAAATAGTAATGACATTGCTTAGATATTTTCCTCCAAATCGGGAATGAGTCTGTCAAAGGTATATTCATCCATTTTATCTCTGACAGACTTTGATATTTCATAAAATGCTCTTTGATAGCTGCATTTCCCCGATGCATTTCTGTTACATACTCCGTCCGGAGCAAGGCATCTTGAAAAGCAGTATGTACCCTCGATAGATTCAACAACCATCTTAAGTGTTATATCCCGTGGAGACATATTTATTTCGTATCCGCCCTGAGTCCCCTTATAGGATCTGACAATACCGGAGGCTACCAGCTTGCGCAATATTTTTAACGCAAAGCGTAGGGTAACGCACGCTCTTTCGGAAATCGTCCTGGCATCCAGTTTTACCTGTTCCTTGCACATTAAGGCAACGATCCTGACAGCGTAGTCGGTTTCGAGCGTTATAAACATCTGATCCTCCGTTAGTCAAGATAATCTCTTACCTTGTTGCTTCTGTTGGGATGACGCAGCTTTCTCAGCGCCTTTGCCTCAATCTGACGGATTCTTTCTCTTGTCACCTTGAATTCCTGACCAACCTCCTCAAGAGTACGTGACCTTCCGTCCTCAAGTCCGAAACGAAGACGGAGAACCTTTTCCTCCCTTTCGGTAAGAGTTGAAAGCACCTGATTGATCTGTTCCTTAAGCAGCACAAGAGAAGCCGCCTCTGCGGGAGCCGGTGCATCGTCGTCGGGAATAAAATCGCCAAGGTGAGAATCCTCCTCCTCACCTATCGGAGTTTCAAGTGAAACGGGATCCTGAGCTATTCTCATAATTTCCCTGACTCTCTCAACGCTCATGTCAAGCTCCTCCGCTATCTCCTCGGGAGACGGATCGTGACCGTTTTTGTGAAGCAGCTGAGAAGAAACCTTTTTTACCTTTGTGATCGTCTCGACCATGTGAACAGGGATCCTGATAGTTCTTGCCTGATCGGCAATTGCTCTTGTAATTGCCTGTCTTATCCACCATGTAGCGTAGGTAGAAAATTTAAATCCCTTTTTGTAATCAAACTTTTCCACAGCCTTGATAAGTCCCATATTTCCTTCCTGGATAAGATCCAAAAAGCTCATTCCTCTGCCGACATATCTCTTTGCGATAGATACAACAAGACGCAGATTAGCTTCCGCAAGTCTTTTCCTTGCCTTAGAGGCTTCTTTTTCATTATCGCCGGACATTTTTTCAGCCAGCTGGATCTCCTCCTCAGAGGTAAGCAGCGGAACCCTTCCTATCTCCTTAAGATAAATTTTTACAGGGTCATCTATAGCGATCCCGTCGGTGGAGAGAGAAATATCAACTCCGTCCGGTTCAAGCTCGTCCTCAGGATTTACAAAATCAAGAGAATCGTCAACAACTACATCGTCTATGATCTCTATGTTCAGGCTTGCGCAGGTATCATAGAAATTATCCATCTGCTCAACGTCAAAATCAAGCTTTTCCAGTGCGTCTGTGATTTCCTTTGTGGTAAGCTTTCCGGTTTGCTTTCCGTGTTCCATAAGAGTATCCATAATTGATTTTTTTTCCGTCATAATAACTCTCCTTACATTTTACCTTTTTCATTCCTCAATCTGGCTATTTCCGTGAGAAAATCATCATCGGACTGATAGTCAGTCCTTTTTTGTTTATTTTTATAATCAAGCAGAACGGAAATATAGTCGTTCACCACATCTATATTGACCGCAAGCTTGTCGAACTTTTCAATAATCCCGGTTATTTTGCCCACTTCATCGGGAGAAAATTCACCGTTAAACGAGGAAATTGAGTAATCTTCAAAATTTTGAATTTTTGCAGTCAGGCTTTCAAAGACCCGTCGGTTAAACTCAGTAACAAAATCATCTCCCTTGAGCCTTGAGACTATACCTGCACAAGTGTCCGGATTATTGTACAGATAATAAATGATCCCGCTTTCAGCCTGAGCTTCTCTTGGGTGACGGTCTGCTTCCGGGTTGATCTCGTCCTTAGGTCGGTTTGCAAAAGTTACCGTTCTGGTCCAGTCCCTTTTGTTGTATGAATACCGCTGCTTACGAATGAGAGCGGCTATTTCCTGTTCTATTGCGGTTTTGCTGACTCCGGTTTCAGAAGAAAGCCTGGAAATATAAACATCCCGTTCCATTGGTGAATTTATCCCGGCGATCACTACATATGCTTTTTTCAGATAGTCTATTTTTCCCTGCTCACTGTCAGTATCTATACCCTCTCGGCACTTGCCAAGCTCAAAATTAATAGCTCCGTCAGAATTATTTATAAGATTTCTGAAATGATCTGCCCCGAATTTTACAATATACTCGTCCGGATCCTTAGCGCCCGACATTTTTATAACGCTGACCTTCAGACCCGCCTTACTGAGGATAGGGATCGCTCTTGAAGTTGCTTTTTGTCCCGCTCCGTCCGAATCATAGCATATAACGGCTTTGTCGGCATAGTTGGAAATAATTTTAGCCTGTTCCGGCGTAAGCGCAGTTCCGCATGATGCTACCGCATTTTCAAAGCCCGCCTGATTGAGTGAGATCACGTCAAGATTTCCCTCGCAAAGAAGTATGGTTCTGTCCTTTACTGCGGCATTTTTTGCAATATTCATTGAAAACAGGAACTTGTTTTTTGAATAGCACGCAGTATCCTTTGAATTAAGATATTTCCTTTTATCGTCGGAGGAAAGAGCACGTCCGCCGAACCCGACTATATGTCCTGAAAGATCAATAAACGGAAACATAGCCCGGTTTACAAAAAAATCAAAAGTATTTCTTGTATTTCTCTGGGAACGTGAGATAAGCGAGCCTGATTCAAGCTCCGCCTCAGTATAACCCTCTCCCAGCATATAGCTTTTAAGAGCGCTCCAGCTGTTCGGGGCGTACCCCATTCCGTATTTCTTAATTGTATCCACAGACAAGTGCCTTTTATTTATAAGATAATCGAGACATTCCCGACCCTGCGGAGTCTTAAGCTGGCTGTAAAAAAATCTGGCCGCAGTCTTGTTCATCTCATACATTCTTTTCCTTAGGTCACTTCGTCCCGAATTATAGCCGTTATCCTCGGGAAGAGGTAATCCTCCCCTTTCCGCCAGCTGCTTAACAGCCTCCCAATAATCCAGATTGTTATACTTCATCACGAATGTGATAACGTCCCCGCCTGCTCCGCAGCCAAAGCAATGAAAATATTCCTTATCCGGGTGTACATGACAGGAGGGGGTCTTTTCATTATGAAAGGGACAAAGGCAAATATAATCTCTGCCTGTTCTTTTCAATGTAACGTAACTGCCCATAACCTCCGCTATGGGATTTGCAGCCTTAAGACGCTCTATAAATTCCACAGGCAAAGCCATTGCATATCCCTCCTTTTACCTATAGCATTTAGTTTCTACGTTTTTTTATTCCGTTAATAAATCCAAATTTGACCACACAAGCAATAAAAGCTATTATCAAGGTCATAGATATACCAAGAGAAAGATCAGCGTTATGATTTTCATATACCGTCTTTTCAATGTCCGTATTCAATTCTTTCCTAACCAAACAGGTATAATTGGGACTGAATAATTTTGTAAATATGCTTGAAAATTCAAGACAGTAAAAATAATTCCCATTCTGAAATTCAGACTTTTGAATGATTTCTCTGTAAATCTTAGAATTTTCTACACTGTTCTCCACCGAATAAGCTTGAATTATTTCTCCCTTAGGCTCAACGACCGCAAGCATATCGCTTTTATCAAGGTATACCGCAGGATATCCATTGTGCCAAAAAGCTCTTGCAGTACCGTTGATCCTGAATGTAAAGCCATACTCAAATTCAAGCGTCTGATTATATACATTAACAGAATTATCAGTAAAGCTAACAATGATATCACTGTTTTCGGAAACGTCAAAGCAGCAGATATTTTTGCCGGTTTTTTCATTATCGAAAAATGAAAACGAATCTATAAAGCCTTCCGGAAGTTCTTCTTTAGAAACCTCCGTCATATCAAACGTATTACTTGAACTCATATCAGTATTTAGTCCAGCCCTCGGGAATAAACAATTCCTTAAAGGTCTGAATGGCAAATCCGTCAGTCATGCCTGAAATATAATCGCAGACCGCTCTGTCAATACCGTATTTATATGCCAGGTTGATATACATTGACGGCAGATTTTCCAAATGATCGACATAATAATTGTAAAGATTCCCGATCATCTCCTGCGCCTTAGACTCCTCCGATTTACACTTAGGGTTGGTATAAACGCTGTCAAACATATATTTGTGCAGTTTTTTATATGCTTTGTCGACCTCGGACTGCATTTTCAGCGTTACCTTATGCCCCTCGTATCCGGGTTCTCCGTTACACGGAGTAATCCCGGACTCCACTATAGAAGTCACCAGAGTAGTGATGCGCTGTGATTTTGAATGCCCCAAAATATTTGTTATTTCCGAGGGAATATCGTTTTCCGTAATGATACCCGCACGGATAGAATCGTCGATATCGTGATTTATGTACGCAATAACGTCCGCATACCGTACAGCATAGCCCTCAAGCGTATCGGCAATGGAATTTGTATGCTTTAAAATACCGTCCCTCACCTCGGCTGTGAGATTAAGTCCCCTGCCGTCGTTTTCAAGACAGTCCACCACACGAAGACTTTGCTCGTAATGATGAAAGCCGTCGGGATTAAGCTGATTGAGCATTCTCTCGCCTGCGTGTCCGAAGGGAGTATGACCCAGATCGTGACCCAACGCTATAGCCTCAGTAAGATCCTCGTTAAGCTGCAAAGCCCTTGCGATCGTTCTGGCGATCTGGCTGACCTCTAATGTATGCGTTAATCTGGTCCTGTAATGATCCCCCGCCGGAGAAAGAAAAACCTGAGTTTTATGCTTCAGCCGTCTGAAGGAATTACAATGAAGGATCTTGTCTCTGTCCCTTTGGAATTCTGTACGAAGATCACATTTTTCGGCTTGACGAAGTCTGCCCTTTGTCTCGCTTGACAGACAGGCATAGCTGCAAAGGATTTGCTTTTCATAATATTCGTAACGTTCTCTGGGAAGCACGGTAAGATCCCTCCAAGCAAATGACTACTTATTTTAACCCCTATAATATAATACCTTGAAAACCTTAAAAAAGCCTTTATTTTATCATAAAGGCCTCATTATTTCATCATTTTATATAACATTCAAGAGAAATCCGCCCAAAGATTTGTTTCTTCTGACAATTCAAGCTTTCCGTTGGAAATATCCGTAAGTTTGTTTCTTAAACCTTCAAGCTTTTCGTTTTTTACAAGTACCGATATATTTACAGAGTCTGCAAAATCTTCTTTTTCCGTGAGTATTTCAAACTCAGGCAAAACATAAGAAATTTTTCCGTACAGACTGTAATCGCAGGAAAATGAAATTCGTGAACATTCGCACATAACCATTTTTTTTGCGGCGCTGACTGCCAGAGAACAGCCCTGAGAATAAGCCCTGACAAGTCCGCTTGCACCCAGAAGGATGCCGCCAAAATATCTCGTGACAACGACGCAGACATCGGTAAGCCCTGCTTTTTTTATAACGTCCAGAACCGGCACTCCGCCTGTTCCCTGCGGTTCGCCGTCATCGGAATAGCGTGAAACATTGCCCTCCCTCAGAACATATGCGAAAACGTTGTGCCTTGCCTTGCGGTTTTCAGCCTTTATTTTATTGATAAATTCCATTGCCTCCTCGGAAGTTCTTACAGGAGCGATACTTCCGATAAATTCGGACTTTTTTTCGACAAAGCTGTCTCTTGCAAAACCGCTTACTGTTATGTAGCTCATAGCAATTCTCCTAAAAATAAAAAAGGAGCGGAAACAAGCTCCGCTCCTTTTAAATCATGATCAGTCAAGCTTAAATCTCTTCTTGAATCTGTCAACACGTCCGCCTGAGTCAACAAGCTTCTGCTTTCCCGTGTAGAACGGATGACACTTCGAGCAGATTTCAACCTTGATATTCTTCTTTGTAGAACGAGTGTTTATAACATTACCGCAAGCGCAAGTAATAGTTGTCTCCTCGTATGCAGGATGAATACCCTCTCTCATCAGTAAAACCCCCTTCCAAACTAAAAATTATGGCTCATAGAAGCCCATCATCCTTAGTTCAGACAGTAGTTCTATGCAGCAGTCAATAACTTAATACCATTGACCTAAATATTATATCATTTATTTTACCCATTGTCAAGTAGTTCATATTTTTTTTACAAAATATAATTATTTATATTGTTTTCCATAAAAAGTAAGGTTCTGCATACCGTTTTACATAATAAAAACTAGGGAAACACTGAACAATTCACTGTGTCGAAGATAACGCATTCAGGTGCGTCTTTCCCCCGCTTTCGGCTGGGGAGAGACACTTTAATCAGCATTTTCCTGGAACGGATCCTTTACAGAATTAAGCATTTCCTCAGCATTTTCCAGAGTCAGCTCTGAGATATTGTCGCCCCCCATAATTCTTGCAATTTCCTGTTTTCTGCCTTCAAAATCAAGTTTTTTTACAGTAGTAGATGTCCTGTCTCCGACAATATTTTTTTCAATAAGCAAATGATTGTCCGCCATAACGGCGATCTGAGCAAGATGTGTAACGCAAAGTACCTGTCTCAGCCCGGATATCTGTTTCAGTTTAAGTCCGATCTTCTGAGCCGCCCTGCCGCTTACGCCCGTATCGATCTCATCGAAAATAAGCGTTGCAATGGAATCCTTTTCTGCAATAACATTTTTTAGCGCAAGCATGATCCTTGAAAGCTCTCCACCGGATGCGATTTTAGCAATTGGCTTAGGTTCTTCCCCTAAATTTGCAGAAATTAAAAATTCAATGCTGTCCATTCCGTTTATCGTCAGCTTTCCCGGATTAAAGCTTACTACAAGTCTGACGTTCGGCATATTGAGAAATTCAAGCTCCGATGTAACCTGCTTTACAAATCTATCTCCTGATCTGCGTCTGTGTTCCGAAAGTGCTTTTGCCTTAAGTGATACCTCGGTAAGCAGTTTATTCTTTTCTTCGCACAGAGCAGCAAGGTTTTGTTCGCTTCCTTCAAGCTCTTCCAGCTCTTTCAATGAAGTTTCATATGTTTTTATGACGTCAGAAAGTTCAGGACCGTACTTCCTGCAAACACGTTTAAGACTGTCATAACGCTGATTCAGCCATTCAAACCTTTGTGGATCGACGTCCAGCCCGTCAAGCAGAGATGAAATTTCCTCAGATATGTCCTCCAGTTCAATTGCCGCAGAATTAAGGCGCTCGTAAACCGGCAAAAGCTCCTGCATGATCTCGGTATATCCCTCGAGTCTCGATGCCGCATCTGAAACCATTTCTTCCGCTCCCGAGCTATCGTCATCTCCCGAAAGGATCATTTTTGCCGCATAAAGCGCCTCGGAAATAGCTACAGCATTTTTTGAAAGCTCTAATTCAGCCGAAATTTCTATATCCTCCTCAGGGTTTGTAATATCGAGAACCCCGATCTCTTTAATGATCTCGTTCAGATCTGCGATCCGGAATTCCTTTCTGCTGTTATCGGCTCTGACAGTATTTATTTTCTTTGCTATTTTCTGAAGCTCCCTGAAGGATTTGCGGTAATCCTCAAGAAGCGGTTCTGATTCTCCGTAGGCATCCAGAATCTGAATATGTTTTTCAGGAGACATAAGTATCTGATTATCATGCTGACCGTGGATATTTACCAGCTGCTCCCCTATTTCACGAAGCACCGACACATTGACAGCCCTCTGATTTATTCTTGCAACGCTGCCCCCATCCGATCTGATCTCACGGGTAAGGACAAGCTGTCCCTCCTCTGCGTTTATACCAAGCTCCGCAAGCTTGTCAGTCACATTTTTTCCAAGATCAGTAAACAGTGCAGATATTACCGCCTTGCTTTCGCCGGTTCTTACAATATCCTTGGTAACACGCTGCCCGAGAATAGCATTGATACCGTTAATAAGTATTGATTTACCCGCACCGGTTTCGCCGGTAAAAGCATTGAAGCTTCCGGTAAAATCAATAGACGCTTTTTCGATAACAGCCAGATTTTCAATATAAAGCTCTTTTAACATTCCTGATCCGCTCCCGTTATCCTGCAATAATTGAGTTAAGCTCTCTTGTAAGCCTATCTGCATCCTGAACCGTTCTCATAAGAATAAAAATCGTATCATCTCCCGCAAGAGTTCCGACCACGTTTTCAATGCCCGTTTTGTCAAGCTTTGCACATACTGCCTGAGCCATTCCGGTATGACATTTTACCGCAACAGTATTTAAGGCGTAATCCACCGAAATAACTGCGTCTGCAATAAGTGAAAGTACAGAGCTGCTGTCCTTTTTAAGCTTTTCTCTGCCAAGCTGAGGAACGCTGTATTTGTATTCGCCGGTACCGATAGCCGACTTGATAAGCGAAAGCTCTCTTATATCCCTGGAAAGCGTAGCCTGAGTTACGTTCATGCCGTGTTTTTCAAGCGCTTTCTGCAGGGATTCCTGAGTTCCGATAAATTCTTCGTTTACAAGCTGCAAAATCAGCTTCTGCCGCTGTTCCTTCATTTTTTTGAATCCTCCGGGTCGTCTTTAAGCGGCTGCATGAGCTTGCTGTTGACAGACGAAAAAAAGCTGCCGCCGTTAATATCGATTATATTCACATATTCTTCAGATTTCGTAACAGTGACCACATCGCCGTCGGAAAGCGTGTAGACGCTGTTTCCGTCAACGCTGAGACGGATATGACATCCCTCATAGGTATGACATTTAACATCAATCCTGCTTTGTGCAGAAAGTATCATAGACCTGGCAAATAGGGAATGAGGACATATCTGCGTAAATTCAATACATTCCATTTCAGGCTCTATTATAGGACCTCCGGCCGACATAGAGTATGCGGTAGCTCCGGTGGCGGTAGAAAAAATAACCCCGTCCGCTCTCAGTGAAGAGATTTTCTGACCGTTCTTTGACACCTCAAAATCTGCTATCTTGCAGTCATCGCTGCGGGCGACCACAACGTCGTTCAGCGCAGAAAGCTTTACGGTTTCTTTTCCCGGCTTACCCACAGATACCTCAAGCATCATTCGTTTGCTCAGGGTGTAATCCTCCGCAGAAAGCTTTCTGAGACGTTCAAGCTGGGAATGCTCCAGCGATGCCATAAAACCCAGTCTGCCGCAGTTTATTCCGAGTATGGACTTGTGAAACCTTGCGGCCTTCACCGAGCATTTAAGAATAGTTCCGTCACCGCCGACTGCAATTATTATATCGCAGTTTTGTATGCAGTTTTCCTCAGTAGCGAATTTAATATTTTTTATGTCTTTTAAACTTTCCTTGTATATCTCGCTTGCAAAAATGCCTATCCCGCTGGAATTTAAGATTTTGCAGGCAACTTCGGTATATTCCATGCAATTTGTTTTGCTTAGGTTAGGAAATAAATAAACGTTCATTACAGTCATCCTTTTTTATCAAATAAAGAAAATGCGGTATCAACAAGCTTTTCCGGAAGAATATTTACTGTAAAGCTATCTGACTTTACACCACGTTTTCTGACATACGCCAGATATTCAATATTTCCGTCTCCTCCCATTATAGGTGACGAAACCGCTCCTATAAGCGTGAGTCCGCAGCTTTTAAAAAGTGCGAATACATTTTCAAGCACTCTTATATGATCCTTTTTACTTTTTACGATCCCCTTTTTATTAAGCGCAGATTTTCCGGCTTCAAACTGAGGCTTGATAAGCACGGCGATTTCGCCGTTACACGCCAGACATTCAGAAATTGCCGGAATTACCAGAGAAAGCGATATAAAGGAAAGATCTATACTTATAAATTCAGGAGGATATTCAAAAAAGTCAGCTGTCAAGTATCTTGCATTTACGCCTTCACAGTTTACGACTCTGGAATCTTCTGCTATTTTTTCGTCAAGCTGCCCGTGACCTACGTCCACAGCGTAAACAAGCCTTGCTCCACGGCTGAGCATACATTGTGTAAAACCTCCTGTTGAAGCGCCAATGTCTGCACACACCTTATCGTAAATGTCAAGGTCAAATGCTTGAAACGCTTCTTCCAGCTTGAAGCGCCCTCTGCCGACGTAATCGGGACTGCTGTCATCAACATAAACAGTATCATTGCCACCGACATCAAAGGCAGGCTTTAGCCTTATCTCTCCGTTTACTGAAACGCATCCGTCTTTAATAAGTTTCTTTGCCCTTTCCCGGCTTTTTACAAGAGCTGTTTCCACAAGGTACGAATCAAGTCTCATTTTTTATATTTTCCCCTACCGTCCGGGCAATTTTTTCTGACGAAAATCCCAGCTCATCTAAAAGATCGTCACATTCTCCGTGAGTAACAAATTTGTCTATAGTATACGAATTTATATTTTTGCACACCGCAGAATATTTTTCAGATATTGAACCGTACTTATATGATTCTTCAAAGAAAAAAACACTGTCGTATTTGTTTATGATCTGAATGATTTTATTTTCAATCGGAAAGACCTTAACAAGCTTAAGGGTATCGCATATAATATCGTGGTTTTTAAGTATTTCTATGGCCGAATAAACATTATTATACAGACGTCCGTAGGTAACGATCAGTATTTTCCCTCCGTTTTTTTTATGTATATAATCGGTATTTGCATCGGCTTTTGAATAAACTGATTTGTCCGCTCCCCTTGGATACCTTACAGCCGCAATACCCTTTTCGGTTTCTGCTGCACGGTGCAGACAAAGCTTAAGTTCTTCATAATTTGACGGAGAAAATATGACCGCAGACGGAACGGACGTCAGAAAAGCAATATCGAAAAGACCCTGATGCGTTTCTCCGTCGCTGCCTACCACGCCCGCTCTGTCCACGCATAGAACTGCGTGTATCCTGCTGATAGCAAGATCATGTATAAGCTGATCATACGAACGCTGCAAAAAGGTGGAATAAACTGCGAAAACAGGCGTATAACCCATTGAAGCAAGACCTCCGCAAAAAGTAACCGCATGCTCCTCTGCAATGCCGACATCAAAAAATCTTTCAGGAAAGCTTTTAGCAAAATACTGCAAGCCCGTGCCGTATTTCATTGCAGCGGTAACTGCGCACAGTTTTTTGTTTTTCCTCCCCAACCGACAAAGCTCTTTTCCCATTACCGATGAAAAGCTGTCGGCAAGCACTACATCGGGATTTCCTGTGGAAATTTCAAAGGATCCGACGCCGTGGTATTCTCCCGGGTTTTCCTCTGCGGGAGCGTAACCCTTTCCCTTGACAGTATTGACATGAACAAATACCGGTTTGTTTATCGCCTTTGCCGCTTTAAGACCGGCCTCAAGCTCCTCAAGATTGTGACCGTTCAGCGGTCCGATATACTCAAAACCCAGTTCCTCAAACATTGTACTGTGAAGGATAGCCCCTTTAAATGCATTTTTGGATTCTCTCACCGCATTTTTTATAGGCTTTCCGACCAGCGGTGTAACATCAAGCATACGCTGAACGACCGTTTTTGTTTTCTTATAGGATTCTTTTGTACGCATGGTCGAGAGGTATTTTGCCATACCTCCCACATTTTTTGATATTGACATCTCATTATAATTAAGTATTACAATTATATTGGTATCGCTTTTTCCGGCATTGTTAAGTCCTTCATAGATCATTCCGCCGGTAAACGCTCCATCGCCCATAACGGCAATAGCGTGGTGACTGTCCCCATTGAGCTTCATGGCAGAGGCAATTCCAAGCGCAACGGAAATAGAAGTGGAGCTGTGTCCGCTTATAAAAGCGTCATGTTCCGACTCGTCAGGGCGGCAGAAGCCTGATATCCCGCCCTCTTGCCTCAGCGTATTAAAATCCTTAAGCCTGCCCGTCAGGATTTTGTGTGTATATGCCTGATGACCTACGTCCCACACAATTTTATCCGCCGGTGAATCAAAAACCCTGTGCAGAGCCATAGTAAGCTCCACTGTACCAAGATTTGACGCAAGATGACCTCCGTTTTTTGAAACGGTGGTTATAAGCAGTCTGCGGATATCACCGCAAAGCTTATCACACTGCTTTAAGGATAGCTTTTTCAGATCCGACGGTAAATTCAATTTATATAAATCGGTGTTTTTTTCTGACATCTGACCAATATCTCCAATCTGGCGGCGTATGCGCCGCTTTATGAACGCCTTTCGAGCAAATCACCTGTAAGCTCCTGCATTAATTCGTTGTTTTCAAAGTACCTTAAAGCTGCCATAGCCTGAACGGTGAGCTGCCTTGCCATACGTTTTGATTTTTCTATCCCCATAACGGTAACATAGGTGTTTTTATTCTGCTCTTTATCGCTGCCTATGGGCTTTCCAAGCTCTTCAAAGGTGCCTGTAACGTCAAGAATATCGTCAACTATCTGAAAAGCTCTGCCCATAGTCATGGCATAATCCGCAGCTATCGGGATCATATCAAATTTTCCCGCAAGGATAACACCCATAACACATGACGCTTCTATAAGAGCACCTGTCTTGCAGCTTTGAAGGGTGTTGAGGGTCTCAACGTCCACCGTCTCATTTTCAGTTTGCAGATCTATGACCTGACCGCCGATCATACCCTCTGTGCCGATCGCCTTTGCAAGGACAGAAATAAGCATGACAGCGTTCTTGGCAGAAATCCTCCCTTCGATAGCGGCGTTTGAAATAACCTCGAACGCAAGAGTATTAAGAGCGTCTCCTGCAAGCAATGCAATATTTTCCGGGAACGCTTTATGACAGGAAGGCTTTCCTCTGCGGTAGTCATCGTTATCCATGCAGGGAAGATCGTCGTGAATAAGCGAATAGGTGTGTATAAGCTCCACGGAACACGCCACATCAAGTATACTGTCAAGATCCTTTCCTCCGCACATACGGTAAAATTCAAGCACAAGCACAGGTCTCAGCCTTTTTCCCCCGGCAGTGAGCGAATATTCCATAGCCTCCAGCACGATGCCCTGAAGCTCCGGCTTGTCCGCAGTAAATGATATAAGCTGCTGCTCGATCTTTTCAATATATGCGTCAAGGATAAGTTTATTGCTTTTGTTCATCTTCACCTTCTCCATTCATAGTCCTGACCGTAAGCTTTGCATTTTCAAGCATTTTCTTGCAGTCAACAGACAGATCAATGCCTTCCCTGTAAAAGTCCAGAGACTTGTCCAGTGGAAGTCCGTCCTTTTCCAGCATAGCAACGATCTCGTTAAGTCTCGTCATTTTTTCTTCAAAAGTCATATATATCAGCCTTTCGGATTTATTTGAGTATCAATTACGTCAGCCTGTAAACAACCGTCTGAAAGCCGTATAGTCAGCCTGTCGCCGGATGAAATTTCATTTACGCTGGAAATCGTTCTTCCGTTCTTTTGCGTTATGGAATAACCTCGTTCGAGAACGTTAAGAGGACTCAGTATCTGAAGCTGTGAAACTGCGGAATCAAGATTAAGCGACAGTATCTCAAGCTTCCTGTCCATAAGCGTATCAAGCCTGACACGAAGCTCGTCTGCCCGCTTGATCGATTCTGCAAGTTTTTTGTCAGGAGAAAGTATATTAAGTTTACTGTCAACCGAATTTATTTGTTCCAATCGGCTTTCTATGATCCTTTTAACGGCTCTGTCAAGCTTGTTTTTCAAAAGTATAACTGAGTTTACCATTTCCTGCTTGTCCGGCGTCGCAAGTTCAGCGGCTGCGGAAGGCGTAGGCGCCCGCTTGTCTGCGGCGTAATCGCACAGCGAGGTATCAGTTTCATGTCCAACGGCGGAGATCAGAGGCGTATTGCAGTTAGCTACCGCAAGGACAACCTTTTCCGAATTGAACGGCATCAGATCCTCAGGCGATCCTCCTCCCCTGGCAAGAATAATTGTATCCGCCCCGTCTCTGTCTGCTTCGGACAACGCCTGACAGATCGAATCCACGGCGCAGCTTCCCTGTACCTGCGCCGGAAAAATATCAACAGTACACAACGGATAACGTCGCTGCACTATGTGCAGGATATCCTGCAAAGCCGCCCCGGTAAGAGAAGTCACGACAGCAATTTTTTTCGGAACAAGCGGTATTGCTTTTTTCCTGGAAATATCAAAGACTCCGCTTTTTCGCAATTTTTCCTTAACAAGCTCTATCTGTGTGTGCAGTAGTCCTGCTCCCAGAGGGGTGATCTCCGTAGCGATTATCTGATAGATTCCGTCACGTTCATAAACCTCCACATTGCCGATAACAAGTACGCTCATACCGTTTTCAGGCATAAATTTAAGCCTGGAAAAGTTACTTGAAAACATTATGGCTTTAACGGCGCTGTTCTCGTCCTTTACTGTGAAATATGCGTGTTTGGATTTATAATGTACAGTAAAATTCGAGATCTCGCCTTTGACGGCTATCCCTTTAAGCTTAAGATCCGATCTGAGTTTAAACGATATATAATTGTTAAGCTGAGAAACCGTAAGAACGGAACTCATTAGATCATTCCTTTCATTTTGGCGGCATAAACAGCAATACCCGCTGCATTATCGCTTGAAAATTCCGGCTTGGCAAAAAAGCTGTAGAACTCACATTCCAGACGGCGGCGGATAATCAGATCTGACATAACTCCCCCCGCAAAGACCACAGGCAGGTTTCCGTATTTTTTTATAGCGTTTTTTACTGTCAGACAGATAGACTCGCCTATATAATCAAGACAGAATCTAGCTGTATTCTCCGGCTTTTCGCTGTTATCAAGCATTTTTATGCAAAGATTTTCAACTCCCGAAAGGCAGCAGTCCAAGCCGTTTACGCAAGGCTTTATTTTAAAATTCCCATCGCTTTTCACCGCCAGTTTTTCCAGCTGTGATCCGCATGGAAAATCAAGCCCCAGCTTTACACCTATCCGGTCAATGCACTGTCCCGCTTTTAGATCCTTTGAACCGCCTATGCGGGTAATATCAAGAATATTTTCTTCTCCCGGCTCACACAGCAGCAGATCGGTAGTTCCTCCGCTGACATGATATGCCAGAAAGCGCTGCTTATTTTTTAAAAAATCAAGTCTCCCGCAGGAATACAGCGCTGCAAGAATATGTCCGATCTGATGAGACGTCCGGAAAACGGATATTCCCATTGCAGCGGCAATAGATTCGCCTACGCTTTCTCCTACAAGAAAGCAGGGCATATACGAACCCTCGGCAAGTCTCGGAGCAAAGGAATATGCGGCAGCCTCTATTTTTACAGTCGGAGAGAGCAGATCCTTGATCAGCACATGAAGCTGTTTTGTATGATGAAAAACAGCTTCGGACTGCCTCAGTCCCCTTTCGCCTTTTTTAACCGGCAGAAGTCTTCTGCGTGATCTTACATCACCTGTTTCACTGTCGTACAGGGCGCAGGAGGTCGTATAATTACTCGTATCTATCCCCAGAAACAAGCTCATTGTTTACTTGCTTCCTTGCCTGAAAGCTTTTTTGCAAACGAGCCAAGCACGCCGTTGACAAAGGAAATATCAGCGTCCAGAGCGTATTTTTCCGTAAGCGCAACAGCCTCGCTGATAGCTACGTTAACAGGAACCTTATCATCGTAAAGAGCCTCGTAAATTGCAAGTCTGAGTATTGCCAGATCGATTTTAGGTATACGGCTTACCGCTCTTTTATCGGAAAATTTTCCGATAATACCGTCGATCTCTTCCTGTCTCTCAAATATGCTCGTTACAATGTTTCTTACCTCGTCATCAACAAGTATCTCTCCCGATTCCTCGGCAGTATTGAAAATATCCTCCAGAGCGTCGTTCAGGAAAAGCTTTTCAAACGATATAATAAGCGCAGCCTGTCTTACTTCTCTTCTTGCAGCCACATTAACACTTCCTTAATATAATTCTGTTATTTATAATTAAACGGCGCAAAGCCGACCTGCGAATAACGCAAGTCAGCTTTCCTCAAAATGTACGCCGCAAACAGTAACGTTGACTTTTGCCACGGTCAGTCCCAGCATTGTCTGAACCGAAGATTTTACCTTTTCCTGGATCTTTTCGGATACGGAGACCGCCTTGGTCCCGCTTTCAAGAATTATGCCTATTGAAACTGACAGAACGTCATCGACAAGCCCTATCCTGATATTACCGAAGCTCTCCTGTCTCAGCCAGATCTGACGCGGAGTTTTCATGACCGGAGCTATAGAATATACCCCGTCTATCTCAGCCACGCAGTTGGTGATTATCTGTGCAACAACGTCCTGACTAATATGCAGACTTTTTTCAATTTTTCTGGAAACCTCAGACATAGTAAAACCTCCAAATGCTATCCTGAAAGGACTTTGCCGGCAAGACAAAGTCCGCCTTGTATAATTATTTATATTATAACATATTTTACTCGTACTTACAAGTACTTTTTTCAGGATTTTTTGGAAAGGTCTATTTTTTTCAGGTAACGTCGAATATCCTGATATTTTCAGCAGGAACGGAAACCTCGCTGAGAAGAATATCCTTTATCTGAGCAGCCTCGCTTGCCACAAGTCCTTCGGAACCTGATTTTACCACGATATTGGCATTATCTCCGTCAAGATAGCATACGCAGTCTGCAAAGCCCGCCGCCTTTACAAGGGTTTCTATCTTGGATTCAGACTCTATAAGACCTGTCATTGCTGCGGCTTCTTCAGAAGCGACAGTTTTTTCTTCTTCGGTGGAATCTCCTCCGCCTATAATGCTTTTAAGGGTCTCCTCCGCTTCATCCCTTGCGGTCATTCTGTCTATCCTTGCCTGAGCAAAATAGTCCTCTCCCTGCTCAGCGTTTACAAGCTCTGCGTCGCCGTAATTAACGCTTTGATTTTCTACCTTTTTCGTGGATTTAATCTCATTTCCGGACGAGGAGACAGCGTAGTTTATGTAAATTGCAATACCCAGCGCAAGAGTCATACCCGCCAGAAGGATCTGTTTTTTTCCGATTATAAAGCTTGGTTTTTTCATTTAAAATACCTCTTTCAAAATTATTATATTTTTTCCTCAACGCAGATGCTGCCTGAGGACAGGTCAAGCGCTGTTGAAACAGCCTTTATCACTCTTTCGCTGATCCTTATGTTTCCTCCCCCCTTACATACCACCACGACTCCGTTGATTTTCGGTTTTATGATCTTCTTTACAAGCGCCTGCTTTTCACCGTCCTTTTCCGTAAAAACTATGTCGTTTTCATATCTGTCGCTGGTTCTGTCCGTATCGTTGTCAGTGTCCCTGCTGATATTTTCAGCATAAACATACTCGGTAGTGCCTTCGACTGTTACCATTACGCTGCATTCGCCTACGCCGTTGATCTGCTCAAGCAGAGCTTTAAGCTCCTTTTCCGTCTGTTTTCTGAACAGCTCGGTATCGTCGCCGGATACGCTCTGATCTTCTTTTGCCGGAGCTTTTTTATCCTCCGTCTGCGGTATCATTTCCGAAAGCATTATCAAAATAATTCCAATAATGCCCATCGCAGCTATGATCCGCATACGGTTGTCTTTGGATAACAGCCGTTTAAAAAAATCCCTGTCAAGCTTCAGCTTCATTATTATCCTCCGTTACAAAAACAATTTGTATCAGCGGCAGATCCTGCTTTATCAGACGTTCCGCTTCCTGCGACTGTTCCGGGTCGGACAGCTTTACCGTAAGCTTATCCGCATTTACCTGATTATTTGCGGATATATTTAACAATATGCTGACATATTCGGTTTCTATATTATTACTATTAAGCTTATTTATAAAATATTCCTCGTATTGCTCCCGTGCCGATGAAAGCACTGCTTCCCTTGTTTTTTCATCAAGCTTTCCGCTGTAATATTCCGTCTTTTCCTCAAGGGAAAATTCATCTACTGCAAGCTTGAACCCGCCGCCTGTAAACGGTGAGATCACGCAAAGCAGAGTTATTATTCCTGCTATGACCAAAAGCTGATTTTTAGCGCTTCCCTCGGGTGCGGAAATATCAAGGAGCGTACTTACTATCCCCAATGCACAGGCTATGAATATCACGTTTTTTACAGTTTCCATTTTAAATGCCTCCCGCCGAAGCCATTACCACAGCCGTCGAGATAATAAAAGCCGATGAAAATGCTATGAGTATACTCAGACCTATCGAAAGCACCGAATTAGTGTTTCTCAGAAATTCAGAGGTCTCTGTAATACCCAGCAGATCGTTTGATATCCTTCCCAGCCATATGCACAGCTTAATCGCCAGCAGCGAAAGGAACGGCTTTACTGCGGTCACAAAAACAACGATAACACCTATCGCTCCGGTAGTCGAGCTGATCACTCCCATGCCTCCCTTTACGGCAAGAAAAGCCTCGGATACCGAATTTCCTATTACCGGTATAAAGCTTGCAGCGGCAAATCTGAGAGTCCTGTATGTAAGATTGTCCGCTGCAGAACCGGTAACTCCCTGAAGCGCCATAAGTCCTACAAAAATTATCATAAGCGTTGCCAGAAGCCATGTTGTAAGCTTTTTCACAGAATCCGCCACTCCGGCAAATTTCAATCTCGGATTTACGGCGCTGACTACTGTTACAGCCATAACAGCAGACAGGAATGGCAAAAGCAGCTTCGATGAAACAAGCGCCGCCCCTTCGCATACAAAAAGCGTTGATGCGCTGTAACAGCCTGCGGCAGCAGCGTGTCCGCCAGCCGCTGCCGATGCCGCAAATACAGGAATATATGCGGTCATAAAACGGTTTATGCTCTCTATTCCGTCCCTTAAGGATTCAAAGCTGCCGGATACAGTATCTGACATAACAATTATTATACATAAAACGCATATGACTCCGTATGTGCGTTCAGCCGGACCGCTTTCAAGGTACATACTTTTCAATGCCGCATAAACTATGGAAACCGCCAGGATCTTTCCCAGCATGACAACAGGTTCCTTTATCACATCGGTAAAATATGAGAGCAGCTTTTTAAAAACGCTCTGTGGCTTTATTCCCGTTATACTGTCGGGATCTCCGGCGGAAAAATTCTGCTGTTCCCATAGATCTTCCGATTGCTCGTCAAGCGCATCTCTCAGCTCGCCGTTTATTTCATCGGTAATATCGGAAAGCTCCTCATTAATTTCTTCCGCAGTAATATCCTGCTGATCCTGCGCCGATACAGATATATATCCCGCCGGAAAAAATAATAATACATAAAGGACAGTAAAGATCGTCATAATAATTTTTTTCATAAATTTCCTCATATCAGCAGAGATTTTACAATTTCAATAAGCGCATTGAACAGTGGGAGGGAAATAATAAGAAGCGAAATTTTTCCAGCCAGTTCAGCTTGTCCTGCCAGTGCATTTTCTCCGCAGTCTTTACAGAAATCACAGGCAAGACGGGTTATATAGCATATTCCCAGACCTTTAAAAAGGATCTTTATGTATTGGCTGTCAATTTCAGCCTGATAAAAAAGAGATCTGATCTGGGCGAAAACCGCACCCAACGTGTCTGCTGTCTTAATAAAAACAACGCACACAGCAGCCAGCATAAGCAGGATCTTTATTTCTCCGCTTTCCTTTTCGACCGTTTTGCATATTACTGTTGATACTATACAAAAGCCAATAATTACAATTATATCCATTAATACAGACCGAAAATACTTTTGATGGTCTCAAACAGATTTCCTATCTGATTTACGATCATCATGAGTACGACAATAAGTCCTGCAAGAGTTGTCATCATAGCCTGCTCGTCACGTTCGGCACGTTTAAGCAGCTGGTTAAGCACTGCAACAATTATTCCTATCGCCGCAATTTTGAAAATAAAATCTATATCCATTTAAGCTGCGCACCGTCCTTAAAGCAAAACTGTACAACCGCCGCCTGACGGCTTTGCGTTCGTCTTGCGGCGCTTGATCTTGATCAAACGCTGCATATCTTTCCGTCATATTACCATGATCCTCCTTGACATAGTCAGTATGTCTGCTGTCATATAAGCACTACGGCTGCAAGCAGTCCGCCAAGAAAACCAATTACACGGTAAAGCCGTGCGTACTTATTATATCTGTCCTGATGAAACTTCCACAGCTCCTCTGCGTCACGCCGAAGTGTTTCGGTCCTTGCAAGCTGTCCTTGCATATCTGTTTTTCCGAAGCTTCCAAAGTACTCCATGAGTTTATTTTTTATGCACAGAAGATACTCGCATTCGTCCGAACCGACGCTTTTCCTAAGATCGTCTGTTATATCCCTTGAAAAACCGCAGCGAAGGAATTCAAGTCCGCAAAGACTTTCATCGTCGGCAAGCCTTTGAAATATTTCTTCGGAGGTCATATAATCTGAGGCGACATATATCTTGATTTTTTCAGCCATATTTAAAATGTCTCTCAGATAATCTGCCTGAGCCTTAAGCTTATCCGCTTTATAAAAACCGGCTCCCGTTCCGGCAGCTAGAAGCATTATACACCCTGCAAGGACAAGCATTTTTCATTCCTCAGATCGGATATTTTTACGATCCTTCCGCAGTCCTTCAAGAATGCGCAGCGATCAAAGGCTCCTGATTTCAGAAGGGTGTATATTTCCCTTTTATTTTTCAGCTCCTCTAAGCTTTCGGCATGACATGAGGCTAAAAGTTTCACTCCGGAATTAATAGCGTAATCAAGCGCCTTCAGATCCTCATGTGAACCTATCTCATCGCATACTATAATTTTCGGAGACATGACCCTGACAGCAGTCATTATTCCCTGATATTTTCCATAGGCGTCAAAAACGTCTGTAAAGCTGCCAACGTCGTTCTGAGGTATTCCATCTGAGCTGGCGGCAATCTCTCCACGCTCATCAATAAGAGATACCTTGTATATATTTCCTAGCTGCCTTGTAAGATCCCGCAGGATCGTTGTTTTGCCGCTTGAGGGTGCGCCTGCGATCAGCAGACCCTTTAATCCGTCCGAATAAACTCTTGAAAAAAGCTCGTCCGCACAGCCTGTGATCTCCGCTGAAATACGCACATTCACGGAAGAAATATTTTTTACGCTTTCGATACGGTCTCCTTCACTGTGGTTTACGGCTGCCGTTCCGCAGAAACCTACCCTACAGCCGCCATCGCAGGTCATGTATCCGCTGGCAAGCTCCCTTTTATAGCTGAAAACCGAATTTCTGAAAGCTCTGGAAATCACTGTTTCAATATCAGACGATGATATCCGTATCTTACGTTCCCTTGTAAAATATATGCCGGTTTCCCCAAGTTCCTTTTCTCCGACCGCATCGGTAACGGTAAAATTCCTGCCAAGACGCATTCTTATTTCATATATATCATGGCAGCATTGTTTTTTTGCCTCTGTCAAAGCGTATGCGAGCCGAGGCGGAAAAAGTCCCAGCGCATTTTGGAATTTTGTGTTCATAAGCATTCCTCCGTTTTCCTGTCCTGATCTATAAATATGCCGCTTGTCCGTTGATTATGCTATCCACTATAAAGACAGGATCATGAGATGTTCTGTCAATAGTTAATAAACACATATTTTTTTATGCAAAATTGTGCAAAAAAACCAGTAAGCTGCCTTGAAATAAATTAAAATATATGATATAATTATTGATATATGTAACATAAAAGAAAAGGAGATATAAAAATGAGAACAAATTTAACTGAAGAACAGATCAAGGTTCTTAATATGTCCCAGAATATTATACGAGAGGTCAAGAAGGTCATAATCGGTAAGGATGACATCATAATAAAGGTGCTTTTGTCTATTCTGGCAGGCGGACATGTTCTTATCGAGGACATTCCCGGCGTAGGAAAAACCACTCTTGCGGTTGCGTTGTCCAAAGCGCTTTCGCTGGACTATAAAAGACTGCAGTTTACGCCTGACGTACTTCCTACAGACGTTACCGGCTTTACGATACTTAACAAGCATACGCAGAAATTTGAGTACAAGCAGGGCGCAGCACTTACAAACCTTTTTCTTGCGGATGAGATCAACAGAACGTCGTCCAAAACACAGTCCGCTCTGCTGGAGATCATGGAGGAGGGTAAGGTAACGGTAGACGGAGTTACTTATAAGGCTCCGGACCCTTATATTGTAATTGCAACGCAGAATCCAATAGGTTCTATAGGTACGCAAATGCTCCCCGAGTCTCAGATGGATAGATTTATTGTCCGCCTGACTATGGGTTATCCCAGCATTGAAAACGAAATAACAATGCTTAAATCGAAACAGAGCCTTGTTCCGGTGGACAGCGTTAATCCTGTCGCAAACGCAAAGGATATTATTGATGCAAGGCGGGAGACAGATAATATTTTTGTAGCCGATCAGGTTTTCAGTTATATTGCAATGCTGGCAGAATCCACCAGAAATCACCAGTACATAAAGCTGGGACTTTCGCCAAGAGGAACTATCGCTCTGCTGCGTATGACCAAAGCGACCGCTTTACTTAAGGGCAGGGACTACGTTATTCCCGACGACGTTATTTATTCTTTCAACGATGTCGTTCTCCACAGGATCATCCTCAGCTCCAAAGCCAAGATCAATGGGGTTTCGGGCGAGCAGGTCCTTAAGGACATTATTGCATCAGTGCAGATCCCCAGAATAAACAAGTAACAGAGGATAACTGCCAATGCTGATTCTTTACATTATTCTTTTTATAACGTCAGTACTGTTCTATATATTGTATGAGCCGGCGTTTTCCTTTTATCTTTTCGCATTTCTGCTTATCGCACCCATAGTTCTTTTTGTTATGGGTAAGTATACTGCAAAGCGTGTAAGGGTAAGATTCGTTACGGTGCAGAAAGCGGCGGGCAGAGCATCGAAAATACCTTTGGTGGTGAAGATCACCAATGAAACCAGACTGCCGGTTGCAAATATGATCATTGAAATAGAATACTTTAATTCGCTTGACAGCAAAAAAAATCTTATGAAGATCAACACGCCTGTTTTTCCCCAGGAAACCCAGTATCTTACGCTGCATATTTCCGGTATGCATTACGGCACGGTAAAAATGCGTATAAAAAGATGCAGGATAGTGGATATTCTCAGGCTTTTCAAATTCAAGGTAAGGTATCCCAGATCGGAAGAGATTTTTAAGGAAAGCACATTTACGATCGTTCCCGATTATCTGCCTATAGAAAATAAAATTGCAAATTACTCGGAAATGGGATTGGAGACCAACGAGTATTCAAAGACTTCAAAGGGCGACGATCCGTCGGAGATATTCGATATTCACGAGTATGTGGACGGTGATAAGATCAGCCGCATACACTGGAAGCTTTCGGCTAAGCAGGATAAAACTATGGTAAAGGATTATTCGCTGCCCATTTCAAATTCCATAATACTCATGATAGATCTCAACATCGATATAAATGAAGCCGATTATCTTAATAGATACGACACTATTATCGAGACTGCCGCTACGATCTCAAATTATCTTACGATCAACGATACTCCCCATAAAGTAATATGGTTCGATTCGGATAAATCTCAGCTTGTAACGGTAAATGTTTATGACGAGGAAACGCACAGTGTACTTGTAAGTATGCTGCTTCAGGCTCCGCTATACAAGGACAGGGATCTTTCGATGATAAATTATATAAATGAGACCGAAAGAGCCAAATGCGGTCATCTTATGTATTTTTCCTCAGTATATAATGAAAATCTTACCGCACTGATGAACGACGGCGACTTGTCGTACAAATATTCCTATATGCTTGTAGATCCTCAGAAAACGTATATTTACGATGAGTTTGCCGATATTGTTCCAATTGTACCGGGCAGAGTTGCTGAATCGGTACAGGATATGTGTTTTTAAATTAAAGGTGACAAAATGAAAAAAGAAATCAATAAGGATATAGGACTTGTCAGCGGAAGCGGAATATGCATAGACGGCGATATTCTTCTTAACTGTGAGCATGAGCATAGTCCGGGCAGATATCTTATACTGCGAACCGTTCTGGCTTTTATTGCCACATTCTGCACGGCGCTTATGGGCAGCCGTTTTATCGGCGGCGGAGTAATGTCTACTGTTATTTTGTTTCACAGCATTGTAGCAACCGCAGCCCTATGTCTTTTTAAATCAAAATATGCAATAATCAAGATATGCGCCGGCATTGTCACGGCAATTTATCTTTCAACGCTGGCGGTCATGTTTGATGAAGTCAGATACGGTTTTTTTATTGCCGTTGGAAATTATATGACCAAGGCAAATATACCATGGGGCGCCTGGGGAACTTATACTAGCAGCATAGACCGAACAGATCCCCAGTATATGTTTTACTTTTTTATGGCGCTGATTCTTATTATAGCTATAGGTACTTCTATTGCCTGCGTCTACAGGATCGATTTCCCGCTGCTGTTTATATTTACTTTTCCGATTTTCGAGATTGGTATGTATCAGGGCATGGAGGCTTCGACAATTTCTGTAGTCGGACTGTTTATCTGCTGGATAACTGTTCTTGCTATGCATATCATTAACCATACCACCAATAAAGCGGGACGAAAAAATACCTTTGCAGTCCATGAGCGTTCAAGATCCTTCTTTTTTACCTCAGCAAACGCAAAGGCGGCGTTTTATCCGGTATTTATGACATTTGTAAGCGTCATGACTGCTATCGTATTTACGGTGATCATCCTTTTTTCTGCCCTGACAGGATTTGTGCGTCCTCAGTCCTTTGACGCTATGAGGACTAATCTGCATCATACTCTTACTAATTTCGATATCACAAATCTTGATGAGATCATGTCTGACATCGAGGGAGGAGCCGATCTTTACGGAATTACGACCGTAGGCGGAACCAACGGAGGAAATCTGGGAACCAGCAACGGTATAAGCTTCAACGGAGTAACCGCTCTTAAGATCAAAACCGGCGGATTTGACTACACCATGTATCTCAGGGGATATGTTGCGGGCAGATATGAAAATAACACATGGACGGCATTTCCCAAAAATAAGGGATCGGAGAGCTTTACCGACCTGTTTGAGGATAACGGTCTGTGGCCTCAGGATCACGGGTATATGACCCTTTTATCAAAGCTTGGTGAAAAAGATATTCAGAATATTGATATAACGGTAAAAGGCGCCTGCAAAAAATTTGTATACGCTCCTTATGGTGCTCACTATACCATTGCGGAAAATATAGATGACGACGAAATGACTCCGTTTAACGAGTCATATGTAAAAACAAAAAAGAATAATACAAAATACAGCTTTGAATATCTTAATCTTTCAAACGTAGGAGGCTCCGGTTGGCTGGACAAAATATATGAAATCGGAAATACTCCTGTAATTAATACTACTGAAGCCGATAATGCTTTATATGAATATGAATCGTATGTTTATAACAGCTATACGGAAGCTGCGGATATAGATTCCCTTAAAGCCGTATATGATGAAATTGTTGACACTTATTTTGACGGTTCAGCTGAAGGATATAGCTATGATGAGATATACAGAGCCATAAAGTATTATTTTTCCGACAATAATTTTACCTACGAGCTTACTCCCGGAGCGACCCCGAGAGGTGAGGATTTCATAGACTATTTCCTTACGGTACAGAAAGAAGGATATTGCACCTATTATGCAACGGTAGGCACGCAGCTGCTGAGAATGTTCGGATATCCGGCAAGATATGTTGAAGGATACATGATCCTTCCTTCGCAGAAAGGCAGCTCTCCCGATTCTGAGGGAAAGTATGAGATCACTGTTCCGGATAAATGCGCTCACGCATGGGCAGAGGTATTTATAGACGGCTGCGGCTGGATGCCTGCGGAATTTACTCCGGGCTATGACAATGACAATCCCAATCTTACTGAAAAGGAAAAGGATCCTGATATCACTTCAACCACAGTCACAACGACAACAGCTTCCGTTACCGGATCTGACAACAAATCATCTACAACGGCATTAAATAACGGAAATAAGAACAACACGGGAACAGGCGGAAGATCCACCGATAAAACAGGCTCCGTAAATGTCGGAAAGGTGACTACCGTTGGCAGCGGAGGAAACTCGCAGGGAGGAGTCGGCACGACCAAAAAAGTCAGCGCCGTCAGAACCGACAGATCAGACAAGCCGTTTAAAATACCTCCTATCGTAAAATCCCTGCTTATAATGCTGTTGGGTATTGCAGCGGCAGCAGTTGCGGTTATTCTGAACCGAAAGCGCAGACTGAAAATAATGAATGAAAAATGCACTCAACCGGATGTAAACAAGCGGGTATTGGAAATTTTCAGATACACAATGAAATATCTTTCATTGCTGGGAATAAGCACCGAGCTTAATCTGTCCGATATGCAGATGTGCGGCGTTTTGTTGGAAAAATGTCATGAAAAACATATCAACGAGCTTGACGACCGTCTTACCGAATTTTGTGAAATTGCAGTAAAGGCTCATCTGAGCGATGACGGTATAACTCAGCAAGACGCTGAAAAGGCTGAAAAAACAATGAAGTTTATCTCAGATGAAATAGTTGCACCTGCACTTTCAGAATTTAACAGCTTCTTTGCAAAGTTTATTCAATGCTTATATTAATTATAGAAAGGATCTGATCAAAATGGCAAAAAAAAAGAGATCAAACTCTAATCACAGAAAAAAAACTAACGTAAACAAACCTGACGTTTCTGTCGAAGCAATGCAGAACACTTCTCAGAAAAAGGCTTTTGCCCCAATTGAGAAAGAGAAACCGCTGCTTATGCGCATTTTTGTTGTTGCAATATGTGCTGTAATGGTGCTTGGAATAGTAGTAGGGGCGGTGCTTGCAGTATAATGGTACACATAGGAAACAGCTGGGACGATATCTTAGCGGAAGAGTTTAAGAAAGAATACTATCTTGATCTGAGGGAGTTTTTAAAGCGGGAGTATGCAAATTATAACGTTTATCCCAATATGTATGATATTTTTAACTCCCTGAAATATGCGCCATACGAAAAAGTCAAAGCAGTCATCATAGGTCAGGATCCATATCATGGCCCGGGACAGGCTCACGGACTGTGCTTCTCTGTTAAAGCGGGGGTTGCTCCGCCACCGTCACTGCAGAATATTTTTAAAGAACTGAAATCAGATCTGGGAATTGATCCGCCGAACAACGGAGAGCTTACAGACTGGGCAAATCAGGGCGTCCTTATGCTCAACAGCGTACTTACTGTACGTGAGGGTATGGCAAATTCTCACAAGGGCAAAGGCTGGGAGATTCTCACAGACGAGATAATAAGAAAGCTCAACGAGCGTGACAAGCCGATAGCGTTCATGCTGTGGGGCGGAAATGCAAAAGCGAAAGCTCCCCTTATAACCAATCCAATTCACGGGATCTTCAAGGCGGCGCATCCGTCTCCCCTGTCTGCTTACAACGGATTTTTCGGCTGCCATCACTTCTCACTGGTGAATAAATTCTTGACTGATAACGGAATTCCGCCTATCGACTGGAGGATAAGCAATAAATAATGAATAGAAAAGCTTTCAAAGGTTTTCTAAAAGAGATAACCTTCTCCTTTGTGGAGAAAATCGAGGGCGCAATTTCATTTTACTGCTGTAAAATCCTTTGTAACACAGAATTGTTTCTGTAATCAAATAATAGGAGTTAGTTTCTATGAATTTATTAATAACAGGCGGAACAGTTTTTGCCAGCCGTTATACTGCAGAATATTTTTCCAAAAAAGGTCACAATGTCTATGTTTTAAATAGAGGAACACGTCCTCAATCAAAGGGTGTAACACTCATTCAATGCGATAGACATAACCTTAGAAATATTCTGAAAAAATATGAATTTGACGCTGTTTTGGATATTACCGCATATACAAAATATGATGTTGAAACGCTTATTAATGCTCTGGAAAAGTTTAAAAATTATATTTTGATAAGCTCCAGTGCAGTTTATCCTGAAACACTTCCACAGCCATTTAATGAGAAGCAGATCTGCGGTCCTAATTTGTACTGGGGAGAATATGGAATAAACAAGCTTGCGGCGGAAAATTATCTGTTGAATAAAGTACCAAATGCTTATGTGCTCAGACCGCCCTATCTGTACGGCGAGATGAATAATCTTTACCGTGAGGCATTTGTGTTTGAATGTGCAGAAAATGATATGCCTTTTTTCCTTCCTGAGGACGGTAAATTACCCCTGCAATTTTTCCACATAAACGATTTATGCAGATTTATTGAAATAATACTTGAAAAACAACCTGAACAGCGTATTTTCAATGTGGGAAATCCTCATACAATAAGTACAGAACAATGGGTAAAGCTGTGTTACACGGTTTTAGGAAAATGTCCTGAATTAACATATGTTAATGAAAGTATTCCAATATATGAGTACTTTCCTTTCCGTAACTATGCTTATATGCTCGATGTTTCAAAACAACTAGCTATAATGTCTGATACCAAGGATTTATCCGACGGATTGTCACACTCCTATAAGTGGTATAAGAATAACAAAGACTTGATACGAAGAAAAAATTATATTGAATATATCAGAAACAACTTATTATAGTAAATAAAGGCAGAGCGTTAAAACTCTGCCTTTACTGTAACTTGACGTATAAAGACCGAGCGCAAAATACGCCCGGTCTTAAATTTTATGGTATAAGTCTGTTAATATCTCTCGGGAACATAGAAGTCTCACGGATGTTGTTCTTATTAAGCAGCTTCATAAGCAGTCTTTCAAGTCCTATGCCAAGACCTCCGTGTGGCGGCAAGCCGTACTTGTGAGCCTCAAGATAATTTTTGAAATCATCAGGATCAAGTCCCTGAGCTTTCATCTTAGCTACCTGTTCATCGTAATCGTGAATACGCTGTCCGCCCGAGGTGATCTCAAGACCTCTGAAAAGAAGATCGAACTTGTACGCTTCCCTTGGATCCTCTCTTGAATTCATTGCGTAGAAAGGCGGCTTTGACGACGGGAAGTGTGTAACGAATATAAAGTCGGAATTATACTTTTCCTTTGCATATTTTCCAAGGTTGACTTCATCCTCAGGATCAAGATCAAACTTCTTTCCGCTGCTCTCTCCTCCTCTGAGAAGCCTGATAGCGTCTGCAAACTTGACAGACGGAACCTCACCGATCTCGGGAATATCAGCCTCAAGTATCCTGATCTCATTCTGATAATTTTCTTTGATATATGAGAACATTGATTTGAGCATTGCGATCTCCATCGCCATTACGTCATACATACTGTCTATATATCCCATTTCAAAATCAAGACCAATATATTCATTGATATGACGTGAAGTTGCGTGCTTTTCCGCTCTGTAAACTGGAGCTATCTCATAGACCCTGTCAAAGAATGCCACTGCTGTCTGTTTATAAAACTGAGGAGACTGATTGAGGAAAGCATGCTTTCCAAAATAGTCAAGAGCAAATATGTTAGCTCCGCCCTCTGCACCCTGAGCAACGATCTTCGGAGAATGTATCTCTGTAAAATTATTAGCCTGCATAAATCTATGCATACCCTGAACAAGACCCTCCTGAAGCTTGAAAATAGCACGCTCATAGGGATTTCTGAGAGAAGTCGCTCTATTGTCAAGGTTTACCTCAATAGTGCAGTTAAGCTTGCCCTGAGAGATCTTTAAAGGAGTTTCTGCTGCGGAAGTTGAAATAAGCTTAATGGATTTAAGCACGATCTCAACACCTGTAAATTCCCTGTCATTTTTATTGACAGTACCCTTTACATTTACGAAAAATCCTTCTCGTAGACCCTCAATGGAATCACTACACTTGTCAGCAGAATAAACAGTCTGGAAAACGTTTCTTGATGTTCTTATCAGTATGAAGGAAATACTTCCCATTTTTTTGATCTTATGAACACAGCCGGAAAATTCAACGTCCTTGCCCATGCTGCTTACAGCCTGCTCCAGAGTAAATTCCTTCTTAAGGGTATCAGTACCGATCATAAGCATATCTCCATCAGCAGCAGGAGTATATTTGTCGGTGTTTTCATACTTCGTCAGCCTTGAAGCGTCGATAACGCTGCTCTCAGCTGCGGCGTTTCCGGTCTTTTCCTCAGTCTCGACAGACGCTTCCTCCAGCTTGCTTTCAAGGATCTCTTTTATGATCTTGGGAGTAGCTATGCCCTTAAGGGCTTTTGTACACTGCCCCATAATGAATCCGAATACTTTTTTCTCACCGTTTTTATACTGTGCGACCTGAGCCGCATTTTTCTCAAGAATCTCGCAAATCCCCGTTTCTACCTTTGTGGTATCCACAGTGATGAGCATACCCTTATTTGAAGCGATATCCATAGGTTTTCCGCCGCTTTCGACCATTTCTCTGAAAATCGCCTTGGCGTCATTTTTAGAAACCTTTTCAGTGTCAGCCATTTCAACAAGCGAAGCAAAATCCTCCGGTGTAAAGGTGATGTTATTGACATCTATTTCACCCAGATTTACACGTCTCATAAATTCGCCCAGCACAAAAACTGCAATGCTTTTCGGATTATTGTATGATTTAACAACGGACTCGAAAAAGTCGGATATGACCTTGGACTGTATAAGAATATTAGCATCGACCTCAGAAATACCATAATCCATATACTTTTGCTTTCTCTTAGCAGGCATTTCGGGGAGCTTTGCCCTTATCTCCTCCAGCTGACTGTCAGTAAGATTTACCTGAAGGATATCAGGCTCCGGGAAATAACGGTAATCGTTAGCGTTTTCCTTTGTACGCATCGAGGTAGTCTTATCTCTGTTGGCATTGTAACGTCTGGTCTCCTGAACGACCTTTTTACCGGCTTCAAGTAAAAGAGCCTGACGCTTTTCCTCGTACTTTATAGCCCTTCCCACTGATTTTATGGAGTTAATGTTTTTTATCTCAGCTCTTGTACCAAACTCCTTTGCGTCAGGTCTCATAAGGGAAATGTTAACGTCACATCTCAGTGAGCCTTGTTCCATTTTACAATCGCACACTCCAGCATACTGCAAAAGCAGAGAGATCTGCTCAACAAACGCCATAGCCTCCTCCGCAGAGGAAATGTCAGGCTCGGTAACTATCTCAATAAGGGGAATTCCGCAGCGGTTATAATCCGCCATGGATATACCGTTGAAATCATCGTGAACAAGCTTTCCTGCGTCTTCCTCAAGATGAATGTGATTTATCCTTATATTTTTTTTCTCTCCGTTTACGTTGATCGGCACATATCCTGCACCGACAATAGGTCTGTAAAGCTGTGAGATCTGATACGCTTTGGGAAGATCGGGATAGAAGTAGTTCTTTCTGTCAAATACCGAAAACTTGTTTATTTCGCAGTTAAGAGCATATCCCGCTTTTACCGCATATTCAACGGCAGTCTGGTTTATAACAGGAAGCGTACCCGGCATACCTGTACAAACAGGACAGCATCTTGTGTTCTGTTTTCCTCCGAATTCGGCAGAGCAGGTGCAGAAAATTTTTGATTTTGTAAGCAGCTCGGCATGGATTTCAAGACCGATGACGGTTTTCCATTTTTCCATTTGTCTTTTCCTCCTTTAAAGCTTCGGCGCAACGGGAGTGAATCCCTGCTCGTAGGCATCTGAAATCTGAAGAACGGTCTGCTCGTCAAACTTTCTTCCGATTATTGAAAGTCCTATGGGCATTCCGTTTTTATCGTATCCGCAGGGTGTTGACACTGCGGGAAGACCTGCTATGTTTACTGTGACAGTGCAGATATCCGCCTGATACATCTGTACCGGATCGGCAGTTATTTCAGGACTGTAAGCTACCGTCGGGGTCGTGGGCGTAAGGATCACATCGCAGTTCTCAAAAATATCGTCATATTCTTTTCTTATGAGCTGGCGCAGAGCAAGAGCCTTTCTGTAATAAGCGTCGTAATATCCGCTGGAAAGACAATAGTTTCCTAAAAGTATCCTTCTTTTTACCTCTTCGCCGAAGCCCTCGGAGCGTGATCTGATCACCAGCTCCTCATAGCTGTCGGCACCCTTGGCTCTGTGGCCGTACTTAATACCGTCATATCTTGAAAGATTGGAAGCGGCTTCAGCGCAGGCAAGCAGATAATAACATGGGACGGCATATTTAAGTGACGGCATGGAACATTCCACCAGCTCGGCTCCCATAGCCTTGTATTCGTCGGCAGCCTTTAAGACAGCATCTCTGACTTCGCTGTCGATACCATCCGCAAAGAACTCCTTGGGCAATGCAATCTTCATACCCTTTACCGGTTTCCCGATTTTTGCCGTAAAATCAGGGACCTCGTTTACAGAGCTTGTACCGTCGTGGGGATCGAAACCGCAGATCGCATTAAGGAGGATCGCACAGTCGTGTGAATCCTTGGCGATAGGTCCGATCTGATCCAGCGAAGAAGCGAAGGCTACCAAACCGTAACGTGACACACGGCTGTATGTTGGTTTTATACCCGTCACTCCGCAGAACGCCGAGGGCTGCCTGATAGAACCTCCGGTATCGGAACCGAGAGCAGCCGGAGCAAGATCCGCCGCAACGACCGCAGCTGAACCTCCGGAAGATCCTCCGGGAACGCAATTAACGTTATATGGATTTTTTGTCTTTTTAAATGCCGATGTCTGAGTAGAACCGCCCATGGCAAACTCGTCCATTGATGTTTTACCAAGCATGACAATATTCTGATGTTCCAGCTTTTCCATAACCGTTGCATTATAAGGCGGAACGAAGTTCTCAAGGATCCTTGAAGCGCAGGTAGTCCTTACGCCCTCCGTACAGATATTGTCCTTTATTGCAAGAGGGATTCCCGTAAGAGCCTTAGCCTCTCCTTTATTAATAATTTCCTGAGCCTTTTCTGCCTGTGCCGCAGCCTTATCGGCAGTTACTGTTATATAGCATTCAAGCTTTTCATCGTATTTGTTTATATTTTCAAGGTATTCCTTTGCAAGCTCGGGCGCAGAGATCTTCTTTTCGTCTAACGCCCTGCGCATATCTCTCAGCTTCATTGAAGAAATGTCCAAATCACACACTACCCTTCTGTTTAAATTATTCAACTACCTTTGGAACGACAAAGCAGTTATTTGTATTCTCAGCGTTCTGAAGCACCTTGGAGGTAGGCATGGAAGCCTTAGGCTCGTCCGTTCTCAGATTGTCAAGATAAACGTTATGGTTGTCCTTCAGATCATCGTAGGTTATGTCAATTTCCTTGACGGTATCCATAAGGGCAATAATATCTGTCATTTCCTCCGCAGTCTTTTCAAGCTCTTCACTGGAAAATTCAAGCTTTCCAAGCTCGGCAAGATATTTCACCAAATTAGTATCCATAATATTCCTTACCTTTCCGATTATTCGGGTATGTTTAAGCATACCAACTCAATATAATATTATACAACATTTTCATGCAGATTGCAAGTATTTCGGCGGTAATTTTTATTAATAAACAAAAAAATCCGCAGATAACCTTAACTGCGGATTTTAAAGTATGCCTATTTACCGTTTTTATCGAGGTACTTGTCCATGATTCCAGTAAAATCAAATGTAGCGAAATAGTCGGCGGGAGTTTCCGCACGTCTGATAAGCTTTACTGTTCCGTCCTCGCAAAGCAGAAGCTCGGCAGAGCGAAGTCTTCCGTTGTAATTATATCCCATAGAAAATCCGTGCGCTCCTGTATCGTGAATAACAAGAATATCCCCTATATTGATCTCAGGAAGCATTCTGTCAATTGCAAATTTATCGTTGTTTTCGCAAAGACTTCCGGTCACGTCATATTTATGGTCACATGGCGCATTTTCCTTGCCAAGAACCGTAATATGATGATAAGCGCCGTACATCGCAGGTCTCATAAGGTTGCAGGCGCAGGCGTCTACGCCTATATATTCCTTGTATATGTGTTTCTGATGAACACAGGTGGTCACAAGATGTCCGTAAGGAGCAAGCATATATCTGCCAAGCTCGGTAAAAATAGCAACGTCCCCCATTCCCGCAGGAACAAGTATATCGTCAAACGCCTTATGCACGCCTTCACCGATGGCAAAAATATCATTCTGCGGCTTATCAGGCTCGTATGAAATTCCTATTCCTCCGGAAAGATTGATAAATTTAATGTCAGCACCGGTTTTCTCCTTAAGCTCAACGGCAAGTTCAAAAAGGATTCGTGCAAGCTTCGGATAATACGCATTTGAAACGGTATTTGAAGCAAGAAAAGCGTGTAAGCCGAAATACTTTGCACCCTTGCTTTTAAGGAGCTTAAAGCCCTCGATAAGCTGCTCTTTTGTGAAGCCGTACTTTGCCTCGCCGGGGTTGTCCATGATCTGGTTTTCTATAGAGAAATGTCCGCCGGGATTAAAACGGCAGCAAATTGTTTCGGGAATACCACAGAGCTTGTCAAGATATTCAATATGCGTGAAATCGTCCAGATTTATATACGCTCCAAGCTCCCTCGCTTTAAGATAATCCTCCTGCGGCGTAACATTGGAAGAAAACATAATATCGCTGCCGGAAAAACCGCAGCATTCGCTCATCATAAGTTCAGTAAGGGACGAACAATCTACTCCGCAGCCTTCTTCCTGTAAAATTTTAAGTATGTAGGGATTCGGAGTCGCTTTTACAGCAAAATACTCTCTGTAACCCTTATTCCAACTGAACGCCTTATATAGATCTCTGGCATTCTTCCTTATTCCCTTTTCATCATAAATATGAAAGGGTGTAGGATATTTAGCTGATATTTCCTCAGCCTGCTGTTTTGTAATAAATGGTTTTTTCATCGCCAATTCTTCCTCTTTCCGATTGAATTGTTCATTAAATATATAATATATCATACCATTTTTCTTTTAATTAGTCAATAGAATTTATAACTTTTTGCAATTTTACTGTAATTCTTGTGCTTTTTACTATAATATTGTTACAGCGTTATTTGAAATACAATAAATAGTACAAAATTTGAGGATTTCTCTTGATTTATTCGGTAAAATGGTTTATAATTAATTTGTATATCTGTAATCGGAGTTTATCATTGGAGGTAAATTATGGCTGATAACAAAAACGATTCAATAGAAAAGATAATTTCAGACACCATGGATAAATCAAAATCCGGAGAAAAGCTTTACGATCTTAACGATCCGGACGGAAAGCTTGCAGAACAGAAGGATGAAAATCCTTCGGGTAAAAATCAGAAGCCCAGAAAAAAAACCAATAAGCTCAGGATCTTTCTGATAATCCTTCTTATTATTCTTGTTCTTACCGGTATTGCGGTTGCAGTTGGCGTCGGGGTAATTTATCATTACATTGACAAGGTCAATATTGTAGATGAAACCAGTAAGTACGAGATACTTGACTCAATAGAACCTGATGACGATATAACCTCCGAACCGGATTCTCCCCAGGAGGAGATCGACAAGATCGACGAACAGATAAAGCAGAATATAGAAAATACTGATAAAAAAGATAATAAAAACAGCAGTAAGACTGAGGTCAAAACTAACGATAACGAAACAAACTATCAGGTCGAATACACAGAGACTTACAATTATGATTTCGACGATCCAAACGTATACAATGTTCTGCTTATCGGTACCGACGCAAGAGATAAAAATTCCAGAGGACGTTCTGACAGCATGATCCTTGTTTCCATAAACAGATCTACCGAAAAGGTAATAATGACATCTTTCCTGAGAGATATTTATCTTTACATTCCAAACGTTTCTAATACGAGACTCAATCACGCTTATGCTTACGGAGGTCCGGATCTGCTTATTGAAACGCTTGAAAGTAATTTCAAGGTTCCGATCCATAACTATGTACAGGTCAATTTTTACTCGTTTATAAAGGTTGTGGACACTGTAGGCGGAGTTGACATAAGCGTTACAGACGAGGAAGTAAAATATCTTAACCAGTATCTTACCGGAATAAACAATCTGGAAGGAAACAACGCCAACTCTTACAAGCTTTCCGGAGGCGGAGATTATACGCTAAACGGTGCTCAGGCGCTGGCATACTCAAGGATCAGATACGTTGGTACGGATTTCGGAAGGACCGAGCGTCAGAGAACCGTTCTTGAACAGATCATCAGCAAGATGAATGATCTGAGCATTACTGAGCTTGGCGATCTGCTGGATGAGATCCTGCCTAATGTGACCACGAATATCCAGCGTGACGAGATCTTCGATCTTATTCTTGACGCTCCCACATTACTGGGTTATGAAAGAGTCCAGTGCAGAGTTCCGGCAGACAACACATGGTGGAACCTGACAATAAGCGGAATGGCGGTACTTGGTATCGACTTCAACACAAATATCCGCTACCTGGGCGAAAACATTTACAATCAGTATTAATTTTGAATAATAAATAAGAACCTGTATTTGTTGAAGCTGATACAGGTTCTTATATTTCGGCGGACGGCGTTCAAATGATCGCCGTCCGCTTTTATTAACTAATAAATCTTCAATACCGTTTAACGTATCAGCTATCGCCTTCGGAAGTTTCCTCAGACAACTCCGCCGCTTCATTGCAGCCGCACGGATAATCGTTCAGACTTTTCGGGAAAAATTCCGACGTGGGGAAACACATTTTTTCAAACATCTCACAGGGACTGTCGCTGTTGGTGGAACACTCCTTTTCGGGGACGCAGTAGTCGTAAACCGGAATCATGATCGGCACCGGTCTCTGAAGTGAAACTATCGCAAAAAGACCTATGGTTATAAGCACATTTTTAGTTTCTGCGCAGGTGCAGGAATTAACAAGCTTCGTATCGAGACACATAGGCGAAACGACACTTGCAGTTGCGGTCGGAAGGGTTGAAACTCCATTGCAGCAGGCGGCGCAGCCTGTCACAGGCGTTTCCTGCTTAGGCGGACAGCAGTCATCTGAAACAAATCTCTGAGTGCTGCCGTCGCTGCCGAAAAGTATAACCTTTTTGGTAAATGCAGCTTTTCCGAAAACTATGACCGGCGGCACGTTTTCGCTGCAATAAACCTCGATCTGTGCTCTGAAATAATATGTTACATCAACGGCGTAAAAACCCTGATTAAACGCAACCGGTGCAACGGCAAAGCTTACGTCGGTAACGTCTATGCACTTTGTTTTAATGTAAGACGCATTGTTTATGGCATTCTGATCCTGCGGATCAAAGCAAAACTCCACGTCCTCAAGACAGTCCTGAGAACTGCATGAATCAAAAATTCTCATAGCGTCCACACAAACAGCTTCTTTAAACGGTCTGCCGGGTTTGCAGTTAAATTCGCTCATAATAAATCCTCCTGTAAATTAAATTGGGAAGTATTCTTACTTCTCTACATCATATTCACCCGGAGAAAAAAGTGTGCAAAACGGCAAAAAATTTATCTCTTATCCGCATAGGCGAAACAGAGATAAATCCATAACTATTTAAATACCCAAGCATTTTACTGTCAAGTGTTTTTATCCACTGTATGAAATTTTTTCAGATTTCCGATCTTTTCGTTTCTCTCATCAAGCACTCTTTCAACTTCTGACCAGTCAAGGCCCTGATTTGCCGCAAGCACCATAACGTGATAAAGCAGATCGTTTATTTCGTTCATGAGCTCGTCGTTATCGCCGTTTTTTGCGGCAATTATCGTTTCGGCAGCTTCCTCGCCAACCTTTTTGCAGATCTTGTCCACGCCCTTGTCGAAAAGATAGGCGGTGTAGCTGTTTTCCTGAGCTGCGCCGTTTTCATAGTCAGCCTTACGCTGTTTGATTACCTCGAAAATTTCCTGATATACTGTCATTTATTTTTCCTCCTCATTTTCATTATACATTTCATTGAAAAAACAGCTATATGAGCCTGTATGACAGGCAACTCCCGTCTGTCTGACGTTGACAAGCAGGGTATCGTTGTCGCAGTCGGCATATATGGAAACCACCTTTTGCAGATGTCCGCTGGTTGCGCCCTTGTTCCAGTATTCCTGCCTTGAACGGCTCCAGAACCATGTATAGCCTGTTTCAAGGGTACGCCTTAGGCTCTCCTTATTCATATAGGCAAGCATAAGCACTGTTTTTGTATCGACCTCATAGCATATCGCAGGGATAAGCTCCCCTTTTTCAAAATATTTGTCAAGATCGTTAATGTTGATTTTGATGTTACTCATAATTTTTCTCCTTCAGCAATTTTCCAATATCCATTTATTCAAAAACTTCAACTGTTCTGGCGTGTGAAACCAATGCTCGCCGTTTTCCATAACAGCTAAGTCACAGCCGAAATGTTTGACAAACTCATCAACGGTATGCCGTTCGGTTAAATTGTCCCTATCGGCATACAAAATTGATGTCGGGGAATTCCATACGGATATTCCGTTGGATTTGACATACTGATAGTAATCCCAGTCGAGAGTTTCTCCGAAATCGGTAGGTATTGTCTTTCGTTTCTCCAGCTCCTCAGCGGTAACAGAGGACCATTTCATCATATTTTCAATCAGCCGCACCATATCAAGCACAGGAGATACAAACAGCGATCTTTCAAGCCGTTCTCCGCCGTATGCCAGCAGACTGAACCACGCTCCGATACTGTTGGCTCTCAGAGCAACGGTACTCCAACGGGATTTGGCGTACTTCAACACTGCTCGCAGTTCTGGAACAGTTTTCCACGGTACAAAGAAAGTCATTTCACTTTTGCGTTCGCCGTGCCCGGGCAAATCAATACTCAGTACCTGCCAGCCCTTTGGACATACAATTTGCGCAAAATCCGACGCCTCCTCTTTGTGACCCATTTTTCCGTGTACAAAAATGTAAACCTTGCCGCTGGGATCGCCGTATTGCACCGCAGGGATATTGTCAATGTAAAAAAATTTTTCCTCCATAATTATAGCTCCGTATATATGCCTGTCAAGTGTGTTATCTCACAGAGGGTATAGTCCGGTCATCAAGCACGTTCGGGTTGATCATTCTCAAGGCGTCTGAGTCAACATAAGCAGAATCCTCGATGTTATATAAAAGCTGTCTGCTTATCGTAGTTTTGCCTATACCGTTTGCTCCGCAGATAAATATCAGCTTCTTCATTCGTCTATCACAGCAACCTGATACTCGTCCTCATAGATGATTTTTCCCACATAATCAGTGTACACAATATCATACGGCACTTTATATTTGTCGAGCAATTCCATAAGTATCTCAACTTTTTCACGCATTAACTCAAAGCCTTCGGTTTTGAAATAGGTTATGGCTCCCTGCGGATTATCGTTATTATCCCCGTAGAACGGAGGCTCTGGCAAATTCTCCAGAAACCATTTGTGAGTTCTGTCATAAAGCTCGGCGTCCTCTTTGCTGTAAATCCCGTCTCGTATTCTTCTCCAGTTGAGTATAAAAACTCCCACGGGCTTACCTGTACGGTAGGCGGTTTTCCTGCCTTGTATTCTCATATATTTTTTGGCTGAACCCGTCACTTTATTTCCTCCCCGTTTTCATCAAATTTTGCTTTCAGCTGCTTCTCCATAGGAATAATAGAAAGAAGCACAACGGCGGTCTGCAAGATCGGAACAACTGCAAGAATACCTGCCTTTGCAATCCTGGGAGCATAACAGCATACTGCGCAAATTTCCGCAGAAGGCAGGATCATAAGCTTACCGGTTTTTATCAAGATACGTCCGCAGTTTTCCTGCGCAAATTTCCACGCAGGGAGACTTTTCATAGCACGTTTCGTGCGGTATCCGTAAGCGTTATTTATAACAGACGGAGGATATTTTTTTATAAACCACCCTGCGCCTATCATTATAAACGGTACAGGCATTAAACATAAAATGTAAATTATGATCATTCTTGCTCCCCCGCTTTATGTTACCGTCTGCAACAAGGTACTTCATCATAGTTATTCTTCAAAAAGATAGCTTATCATTCTCTTAGGGTCGTCAAGGAAACCCTTTGTAACCCTGTACGTCTCGGTCTGCTCGTATGAAGTAAGCCTGATCTCATCAGCCGTCAGCTCATATATACTTGCATTAGGATACGCCAGCAGAATAGGTGAATGAGTTGCAATAATAAACTGCGAGCCGTTATTTACAAGCTTATGTATCTCCGCCAGCAGCGACATCTGCCGCATAGGAGACAGCGCCGCCTCGGGTTCGTCCAGAATATAGATACCGTTTCCGCTGAAACGGTTTGTGATTAAAGCAAAAAAGCTTTCTCCGTGAGACTGCTCATGCAAAGATCTTCCTCCATAGCTTACGCTTATCTTGGGACTTGGCGCAATTATATCGTCAAGCTCCTGAATATAGCTCGCCGCATTGTAGAAACTTTCGGCACGGAGAAAAAATCCGTCCCGAGGACGTTTAAAGCATTTGACAAGCTTTATGTACCTGTACAGCGTTGAATGGGAATCAAACGTGGAAAAGGAAAAGTTAAGCGTGCCGCCCTCGGCGTTAAACCCGAAATTAACGGCGATAGCTTCGAGCAGAGTGGATTTTCCCGTGCCGTTTTCACCCACAAAAAACGTGACCTTGTCGTTAAAGTCCAGCTCTCCCACAGACGCAAGATTTTTCACAACAGGGAGTTTCCTCAGATAGGAATTGTCCCCTGAAATATTTTCAAGAGAAACACTTCTTATATAACGTTCGTCCATTTATCTGATAAGTATGCCCTTGGACTTGCAGTCCGCCTTGACATCTCCCACTGTAAGCTCCTTAAAGTGGAAAAGCGACGCCGCAAGAGCCGCCGAGCAGTCCGTTTCAATAAAAGCCTCCGCAAAGTCGGACAGCTTGCCGGCTCCTCCGCTGGCGATAACAGGTATCTTTACCGCACTGCATACCGCTTTGAGCATGGGAAGATCAAAGCCTCCCCGCACCCCGTCGGTGTCTATGGAATTAAGACAGATCTCTCCCGCACCAAGCTGTTCGCACTTTTTGACCCAGTCAATAAGATCTATCTTCATATCGATCCTTCCGCCGTTGATGTATACTGTCCACTTGTTGTCAGCAACCTTTTTGGCGTCAATTCCTACGCAGATACATTGACAGCCGAAGATGTCCGCACCCTCTTTTATAAGATTGGGGTTCTGGACTGCCTGAGAATTAACAGATACCTTGTCCGCACCTGCACGGAGAATATTTCTCATATCGTCCACGGACTTTATACCTCCGCCCACGGTCAGGGGAACGAACACCTTTTTAGCAGTCTCCCTCACCACGTCGAGGATAACTCCCCTGTTTTCGTGGGACGCCGTTATATCGTAGAAAACTATCTCGTCAGCTCCCTGCAAATTGTACTCGTAAGCGCACTCAACAGGGTCTCCGACCTCTTTGATACCTTGGAAATTTACTCCCTTTACTACCTTTCCGTCGCGGACGTCAAGGCAGGGTATAATTCTTTTTGCAAGCATGATTTTTCCTCCTCTGGAATCTTATATTACTTAGTCTGATCTATATTCAGCCTGTTCCCTATCCTTTTTGATCACAAACACGACCGCCCACAAGAATATTGCACCCCATAATACATATTGAAGATAACCGTTAATAAAAAAATTAAACACTGCGTTGTCATTCCAGCCGTCTACAAAATCAAAAGCATTTGCGGGAATGTCATAAATAAAATGCAAGAGCATAGGTATCAAAATGTTGTGAGAGTGCATATAAACAGCTGCGTATGCTAATCCCATCGTACCCGTAAACAGAAATGTGTCCAGAGCATCTCCGATGCTTGCGCTGCCCGGAAGATGTAATGCTCCGAACACCATAAAAGAAAGTAAAGCGTAGCCAAGCCGCCTTTTCCAAGTACGCTCGCCGTTAAAATAACCCTCCAGAAGAAAAGCACGGCATGTAAGCTCCTCCCATAATCCCGTTGTTATCTGCTGACAAAACAAACGCGAAAACACTATAGCAAATGTCGTATCTATAAACTCCGCCGCACCGAAAATCAAAACTGCAGTATGACGCAGCGTAATAGCGATTATTCCCGCACCTGCAAACAGCGCGCTTTTAGAACCCTTAAAATTGATAACGTTCGTCCACTTTTCTTTACGAAAAAGCCTGACGAATATCATAAGTTCGGATATGCCGAAAACAAGTCTTTGTGCAGAGCTTGAAAAATACCACGCCGCACCGTCAAAACCAAGTGTTCTAAATATTTCCGCAATCCCCCAGAACGCTATATTAAAAAGAATGCAAAAAACAACTCCGATATTGTTTTTTAAGATACTTTTCCGCTCGCTTGCTTTTAGATCAGACATATGATATATCCCCCCTATTCTACTGAAAAAAACGGATCAGCCTGACATTTTCGCAAAGTTTTCGAGAATTTTAAGTCCCGTCTTGCCGCTCTTTTCGGGGTGGAACTGACAGCCGAACACGTTGTTTCCGTCGGACACTACTGCAGGGACTTTCGAGCCGTACTCACAGTACGCATACAGATTTCTGTCTCCGCAGAACGCCTTGTATGAGTGGACAAAGTAAACGTACTCGTTGTCGGTAAGTCCGTCGAAAAGGCGGCAGTCGTGATTATACTCCAGCTTATTCCAGCCCATGTGGGGAATGACCAGATCGGGCTCGTTTATCTTATCCACATAGCCGCCGATAAGTCCTAAGCCCTTGCACTCCTCAAACTCGTAGCTTTTTTCAAACAGAAGCTGCATACCGAGACATATTCCCAGAAACGGCTTGAACTTTGCTTGCTCCTTTATGGTATCGGTAAGTCCGCTTAATTTAAGCATATTCATTGCCCACGGAAACGCTCCCACTCCTGGGAGAATAAGTGCATCCGCCTTTTCGATGTCTGCTTTTTTATCGGTCAGCTTATTTTCAAATCCGAGATAGTCGAGGGCGTTTTTTACCGAAAAAATATTGCCTGCTCCGTAATCGATTATCGCTATCATCTAAAGCACTCCTTTTGTTGAAAGTACGGCTGTACCGGTGATCTTCATTGCGTCCTTAAGGGCATGAGCTACCGCCTTGTACATAGCCTCGGCAATATGATGATCGTTTTTACCGTACTCCTTTCTGATGTGCAGAGTGATGCCGGAATTAAAGGCAAAGGCTCTGAAAAATTCCTCGGTAAGACAGGTATCGTATCCGCCTATCCTGTCGTCATGGAATTCTCCGTCAAAGGCAAGAAAAGGACGCCCGCTTATATCCAGCGAACAGAATGCAAGAGCCTCGTCCATAGGGACAAAAGCCGTACCGTATCTTGCGATACCGGCTTTATCTCCCAGAGCCTTTGCAAATGCCATACCCAGCACAATACCCACGTCCTCAACGGTGTGATGTCCGTCAACGTGAAGATCGCCTGTGCATTCGACTTCCAGATCTATTCCGCTGTGTACGCCGAAGGCGGTAAGCATATGGTCAAAAAATCCGATACCTGTATTAACACTTACCTTGCCCTTGCCTTCAAGCTTAACGAAAACCTCTATGTCGGTTTCCTTTGTTTTTCTTTTGATTTCGGCTGTTCTCATATTATTACCGTCACTTTCCTGATCGTTCTTTATGTATCCTGTCAATGGAATTCTGAACTGACATTTCCAGTTCAGGTTCAATTCCGTAATACTGTGCAAGCTGTATCAAAGCACAAAGGGACTGCTTTATCTCGTCTGCCAGATGCTGCTTTGACGGCTCGCCGTGTTTTTGAATTTTAATTCCGCTGCGTTCAAAATGATTGACCTCGCTTGCGACCTCGCCGCATTCTTCCAGTATTCGTGTCACGATCTGATAAGGCTCGTTTCCGTTTGGAAATCTTGCTGTATGACCGGCAGCCAGTTCATATAAATTGTTCATTTTGAAAATCTCACCTTAATAGCATTAGCATGAGCGGTCAGACCCTCTTTTTCCGCCACAAGGATAATATCGTCCTTAGCCTGTCTGAGAGCGTCCTCGGTGTAGTAGATAAAGCTTGAACGCTTTTCAAAGCTGTTTACCGACAGCGGAGAGAAGAATCTTGCCGTTCCGCTGGTAGGAAGAACGTGGTTAGGTCCTGCATAGTAGTCGCCAAGAGGCTCGGGAGCGTACTTTCCTAAGAATATAGAGCCTGCATTGTCAAGTCTGCCCACATATTCCAGAGGATCTTCAAACAGTACCTCAAGGTGCTCGGGAGCAAATCTGTTCGCCATTTCACATGCTTCGTCTTTTGAATTGCAAATGATAATCGCACCGTAATCGGAAAGCGAGCTTTCGATAATTTCCTTTCTGGACAGATCCTGCATTTGTCTTTCAAGCTCTGCGATAGTTTCGTCCGCAAGCTTTTCACTTGTAGTTACTAGTATTGCGGAAGCAAGCTTGTCATGCTCCGCCTGAGACATGAGATCTGCGGCAACGTACTTGGGATCTGCCGTTTCGTCTGCCATAACAAGTATCTCGCTGGGTCCTGCGACCATGTCTATATCCACTACGCCGTAGAGAAGCTTTTTAGCGGTGGCAACATAAATGTTTCCGGGTCCTACTATCTTATCGACCTTTGGTATCTCCTCCGTGCCGTAAGCTAGAGCCGCAATAGCCTGCGCTCCTCCGCTCATAAATATTCTGTCCACGCCGCAGAGAGCCGCCGCAACTAAAATATCCTTGTTGGGGGTTCCGTCCTTAAGGGGAGGAGTGACCATAATGATCTCCTTTACTCCCGCTATTTTTGCAGGAACAGCGTTCATCAGCACCGACGAAGGGTAAGCCGCAGTACCTCCGGGAACATACAGACCTACCTTATCCAGTCCTCTCACCTTCTGTCCAAGAATACAGCCGTCCGCCTTTGTATTCACAAAGCTCTGGGATTTCTGTCTCTGGTGGAAATCGGTGATATTCTCAATGGAATTAAGCAAAGCATCCACAAAGGACTGGTCTGCCTCGGTAAGAGCGTCGTTGATTACCTCCCTCGGCACCTCGTAATACTTAGGAAGTCTGCCGTCAAATTTCTCGGTATACGCCTTGACAGCGCTGTCTCCGCCTTTTCTTACAGTTTCAATAATTTCATTTACCACAGCAGAAACCTTTTTATCTGTCTCGCCGTTCCTTTCGGCAAGCTGTTTAAAAAATATGGCTTCGTCCTTGCCGTTTACATAGATCTTTTTTATTAATGACATTTTTATTTTCCTCCTTGAATTACTAGATTTAACGGTCATCCTCAACAAAATGCCGCACATAATTTACAGGGTTTTGCAGCTCTGTCTCAAAAAAATCCGGATATTTCTTGTTTTCATCATCGGGAGACACCCATTTTAAGAATTCCTTTTCACCGCAATCGGTAAAGCTTTCGCTTTCAGGTGAAAAATTTTCAGGGACCTTCATATAAAAGTAAAATGAGATCTCATATACAAGTTTACCTGAATTGGACGGCGAATCGCCTATAAAATAATTTTCATGGATAAATCCCAGCCGATCCACTTCCATTCTGACGCCTGTTTCTTCCTCGACCTCACGAATAACCGCTTCTTCTGCCGTTTCACCGAATTTTATCCTTCCGCCTACGGAATAAAGATAATCAAATCTTTCATTGCCGACCATCAGTATCTTTCCGTCTTTCATAATAATTGCACCTGCACGGATATTAACGATCCCATCATCGCAGGGCACGCACATATCAGCTTTCAAAAAATAACACCGCCCTTAATTAACGCAACACAAATATGATATCAAAGGTTTTTCTCAACCAGATCCACAAAATCCTGTATTTCCTGCTGTCTTAGCTTCATGCTAACGGTGTTTACTATCAGTCTTGCGGAAATAGCGCATATATCCTCAATGACCTCCAGACCGTTTTCTTTTAAAGTAGTGCCGGTCTCCACTATATCTACGATACCGTCTGCAAGCTCCAGAAGCGGCGCCAGCTCGACAGAGCCTTCGATTTTAATTATTTCAACGTCCATACCCTTGCTTTCAAAATGCTTTCTTGTAATGTTCGGGTATTTGGTCGCAACGGTTTTTACGTTATATCCTCCGTAAAAAGAATTTCCTTTTTTAGTGGCAAGGGCAAATTTACACCTTCCGAATCCAAGATCAACCAGTTCAAAAAACTTTCCCTGCATCTCCTGGATAGTATCCTTACCCACGACGCCCATGTCGCATACGCCGTGTTCAACATAAGTAATAACGTCGTTTGCTTTTGCAAGCACGACCTCCAGATTACCGTCCGGCACGGGAAGAATAAGCTTCCTGCCCTTTTCTCTTATAGATGTGCAGTCGTAGCCGATCTTCTCCAGCAACCCGACTGTGTCCTTTTCAAGCCTGCCCTTTGTAAGAGCTATCCTAAGCGGTTTATTCATTTAAGATCCGTCCCTCCTGCTCTTATATGTCAAGCTCTTTAACGTCGCTGCCGACGATTATGAGCTTCCTTATTCCCTTTTCCTGTGCGTATATCCTGGTTTCCTCTGCCGTATTAAACAGTGAATTTTCAACTGTAAGACCGTCTCTTACCAGCTTCTGTGCATAAGCCATAGCTTCCACCACAAAGCCCTTTTCTCCGTAAACGACTGCGTCCGGAGTTTTCAGCCTGGGCGCTCCGCCGATCTTTTCAATATGACGTGCAACGGAATCCACGTTTATGCCAAAGCCGACGGCAGGACACTCGTTTCCGAATTCACCCAACAATCTGTCGTATCTTCCTCCCTTAAGCACAGACTGACCGACCTCGGACAAATATCCCTTAAATACGATCCCCGTGTAATAATCGGTATGGCTGACGATACCCAAGTCAACAGAGATCTTTCCTTCGTATCCAAGACTTGACAGCCTTGTGAAAACCTCTCTGAGATTGAAAAGTATACCTGTTATCTTATCGTCCGCATAAATATCAGCGGCTTTATCCAGTACCTCGATACCGCCGAAAAGACGAGGAAGCTGTTTAAGGGCTGCGGTGATCTGATTTTCGCCGACCTCGTCCAGAAGGTCGTTTAAGGCAGGATAGTTTTTGGTGGATATAAGCATTCTGATCTCCTCACGAACGCTGTCATCGACCTCGAGCTTTGCAACAAGCTCCTTGAAATATCCGATATGACCAATCTCCAGCCGGAAATTCTCCTTATCAAATTCCGAAAGAGCCTCGACCGCAGTGCAGATCGCTTCGTAATCAGCCCTTTTGGAATTTACCCCGCCAATAAGTTCGATACCTGCCTGAACGATCTCGTCGGAGCGACCCTTAAGAAGAGCGTTATTTTCAAATATGCTCTGATTGTAATACAATCTTAAAGGCAGACTTGCCTCCTTAAGTCTTGTTGATGCGAGTCTGGCTATTGGAATAGTCGAATCAGGGCGCATGACAATAAGCCTACCCTTTGAATCCGTCAGCTTATACAGACTTTCCTGCTGAAAATTCCTAGAGCTGCCCATAAACAAATCGTAAAATTCAATTCCGGGAGTAACGACCTCGCTGTATCCGAAGCCCTCAAAAAGCTTGGAAAGCCTGTCTTCTACCATGCGTCTGGCAAGACAGCCGTCAAACAGCAGATCCCTTGTACCCTCGGGAGTGATAAGATCATATCTTTTCATTGCAATATACATTTCCTTTCGCTTTATTATAGTAAAGTGGTATCATATTATCATAGTATCAATGAAATAAATACTAACATATTTCCGTCTCAATGTCAACCTTTTAATGTACAGAAATAAGTCCGAACAGTAAAATTACTGTGAATTAAAAATTAAAAAGTGAGATCTGGTTGGATTTAGGGATATCTCCGAATGCGCCTATATTTTCAAGAGTTTCCACAACAGTCTTGGAAACTCCGCTTTGCTGCTGAAATTCTTCAATAGAAATAAAATCGTCCTTCTGCGCTTTTTCATAAATACTCATTGCGGCGTTTATTCCAACTCCGTTTATAGAGCAGAAAGGCAGCCTGATCTTCCCATCCTCGATCCGGTAGATAAAAGCGTGAGAACGCTTGATATCGATAGGCAGAAATTCAAAACCTCTCGATAGCATCTCATTAGTCAGCATAAGCATATCCAGCACACCGCTGTCCTTGGCTGAAAGCTTGTCCTTTGGTCTGTTTTTCAGCTCGTCTATCTTGTTTCTGACCATATAAACGCCCTTAACGGCAGTTTCCGCATCAAAATCCTCTCCACGGACGGTAAAATATGTGGCATAGAAAGCCAACGGCTGATGGACCTTGAACCAGCAAAGTCTGATAGCGGCTGTTACATAAGCCGCTGCGTGCGCTTTAGGGAACATATACTTTATTTTCAGACAGCTGTTAATATACCATTCAGGAACATCATGCTCTCTCATAGTCTGCTTCATATCCTCTGTCAGCAGTTTAGGAGCCTTACCCTTACGGGTGATCTCCATGATCTTGAACGAAAGCTTAGGTTCGACTCCGTGATGAAGAAGATAGGTCATAATACTGTCTCTGGTTCCGATAACCTCGGAAATTGTACAGGTTTTATCTGCGATAAGCTCCTGTGCATTGCCCAGCCATACGTCCGTACCGTGAGAAAGTCCCGAGATCTGGAGCAGATCAGAAAAGTTTTTTGGCTGACAGTCAAGCAGCATCTGTCTTACAAAGGGTGTTCCCATTTCAGGGATACCCAGAGTGCCGGTCTTGCACATTATATCTTCCTCTGTTACGCCCAGAGCCTCCGGAGAAGTAAACAGGGAATATACCGCAGGATCCGACATAGGACATTCGTTGATATTGAGTCCCGTCATATCCTCAAGATATTTATACATCGTCGGCACATCGTGTCCCAGCTCGTCAAGCTTGAGGATAGTATCGTGAAGCGAATGGAAATCAAAATGTGTTGTGACCATATCGGAATCGACCTTTTCGGCGGGGTGCTGTACGGGAGTGAAATCGTACACCTCATAATCGCTGGGTATAACCACCATTCCGCCCGGATGCTGGGAGGTTGTTCTTTTTATATCAAGGCATCCGTTGATAAGTCGTTGTATCTCTGCACGGTGAGCGGTCTTTCCCCGTTCCTCCATATACTTGACGACATATCCGTAGGCGGTCTTATCTGCTACCTTACCTATAGTTCCCGCTTTGAATACGTGATCCTGACCGAAAAGCTCCTCGGTATATTTATGCGCCTTGGACTGATAATCTCCAGAGAAGTTCAGGTCGATATCAGGCGCCTTATCTCCGTCAAAGCCCAGAAACGTTTCAAAAGGAATGTCATGACCGTCACGGTGCATTTCCGCACCGCACTCGGGACACTTCTTAGGAGGAAGATCAAAGCCGGAGCCTACCTCTCCGTGTTCAAAAAATTCCGAATGATGGCATTTATTGCATATGTAATGAGGTACAAGCGGATTGACCTCTGAAATACCCGACATGGACGCAACAAATGAGGAACCTACCGAACCTCTTGATCCTACCTGATATCCGTTTTCATTGGAATTCGCAACCAGCTTTTGCGAGATCATATAAAGCACCGCAAAGCCGTGCTTTATGATCGAGTCAAGCTCTCTTTTAAGTCTGTTGTAAACAATATCCGGGATATGACCCTTGAAATATTCGTCTACCTTAACGTCCTCGCCTTCGGGAACTTCGATAGTCATGGGATCACAGTCTCCGTAAATGGAGCAGGCTTTTCTCCAGCATATTATCTGAAGCTCGTAAACTGCGCCTTCAATAAACGGCGTATAGGTTCCGTTGGGGAAAGCCTTTAGGTCGGGATCGATCATATCGGCAACATTGTTTGTATTGGTTATGACTACCTCCCTTGCCTTTTCCTCTCCAAGGTAGGAAAGCTCCTCCAGCATCTGATTTGTTGTTTTAAGATAAAGCGGCGCCTGATTATCGCAATCCGTAAATCCCATGGACGCCTGGATTATCGCCCTGAATTTAGCGTCTCCTTTATTGAGAAAATGAACGTCTCCTGTAGCGCACACAGGTATTCCCAGATCATCGCCGAGACGGACGATAAATCTGTTTATATCCCTGACATCCTCAACAGTGCGTATTCTGTCGTAGGGAGGTTTTTCGGCGGTAAGCATAAACATATTATTACCGTCCGGCTGAATTTCCAGATAGTCATAGAACGAAGCTATCTGCTTAATGTATTCATAGCTTCTGCCTTCCAGATACGCCTGGATAACCTCTCCCCTTTCGCAGGCGCTGCCCAGGATAAGTCCCTCACGGTATTTAACAAGCTCGGACTTCGGTATCCTTGGTTTCCTCTTGAAATAATTTAAATTGGAATATGAAATAAGCCTGTACAGATTTTTCAGACCTATATTATTCCGCACAAGTATTATCTGATGATAGACAGGGGTTTTTGCGTCGCAGACGTCGGCGGTGTCGGCAAGAATCGAATTAAGCATATCTACCGTTATAAGCAGCAGGGGGAATTGATTGATAAGCATTTTTGCCAGTTCTATAAAAATTTTTCCAAGCACCTCGGCGTCATCGCAACCCCGATGATGATTGAAATCTCCAAATCCGAAATGCTCAGCCACAAAATTAAGCTTGTGTTTTTCCAGCTGAGGGAGCATTATCTGGGACATAGGCACAGTATCTATACTGGAAAATTTAAATTTGATATTATATCTTTCAGCTGCTGCCGAAATAAATCCCGTGTCAAAATTGGCATTATGAGCCACAAGCACAGGTCTTTCACCGCAGAATTCAATGAATTTCTGCAAAGCCGTTTTACAGTCCGGCGAATTTCTGACCATATCGTTTGTAATTTTAGTCAGATTTGTTATAAATTCTGATATCTCACATTCAGGATCGACAAAGGTATCAAATCTGTCTGTGACCTCCAGATTTTTAAGTTTAACGGCTCCGATCTCGATTATACGGTCGTTCTGAGGATTGGTACCTGTGGTTTCAAGATCGAAAACTATGATCTCGTCCGTAAGCTCACGCTTATCCACGCCCTTGAAAATCTTCTCGTCATTGTTAACCTCATAAGCTTCGCAGCCGTAAAGAATTTTAAAATCTCCGCCGTTTTTCCGTATTGAGGCACACTGACCACCCGCCTCGGGATAACCCTGAACTACGCCGTGGTCGGTAATGGCAAGGGCTTTATGCCCCCATGAATACGCCCTTTCGACAAGCTTGTCCGGAGCTGCAAGAGCGTCCATCATAGACATATTGGTATGGCAGTGAAGCTCCACACGCTTTTCATCGCAGGTATCCTTTTCAAGCTCACGCTTAACAAGCATAATATTTTCCGGATTTATATTTATCGAACCGTCGAAGGTGTCCTCCTCGATAACTCCCTGCACAAGGATCGTTTTGCCCTTCTTCATATGCTCCAGCATAGACTCAAGCTGCGCCTTTGCAAGCTTTACATATCTGCCCGATTTAGCCGAACCTATCAGCTTTATCGAATACGAAGCCGTATAATCCGTAAAATACAGTATTGCTATAAGCATACCGCTCTTTGTTTCCTTTGTATCTATCTGGAAAATATCTCCCCAGACGGTAACGGCATTTTTAAAGCTCTCAACTCCGTCGCTGTCAACAGGCAGATTAGCCATACTTGTGACCTTTTCCGACGAATTTATAGGTGCGCCCTTAAGCACAAGTGCGTTGTCGCAAAGCAGAGAAAGTCTTGTAAAATCCACGCTGGCAGTGCGAAATTCGTTTTCCGGCTGATGCTGACCGGCATTTTCGGTATAGCTTCGGTTTATTTCCGCCGGAGCTATTTCCGGTACAGGAAGATTTTTCAGAAATTCCTCCTGAGCCTTCATATGTTCCTCCATGTCGGTTACAGTCTTGCCTGTAAACTCAATTTTTGCGGACACAGAAAAAAGCTCCGCGGTAAGCGAGCCAAAAGCAGAATAAATTCCTGCCTTTTCCAGCAGATCAAGACCTCCGTGCTTTAGCTCGACCTTGAAAACGCCGTTATCAAAACCGACCTCTGCATTGTCCAGAAAACCGTTGACAAAGGGGAATCTGCTTTTTAAAAATTTGCAAAGATCGCTGAAATACCCTGTGCAAAGCTTATCCGGAGTAAATTTGGGAGTAAGAATAAAATCTTTTACTCCAAGCGCAGTTTTCATACGCTGTTCAAACTGCTTTACGCTGTCAAAAGAGACTGTCTGCTCAAATGCCGCTATACATTCAAGCTCGGTATTACCATTGCTGAAAAGCAGCTTAAGTATTTTTCCGTTTTCTATTTCAGCAGGTATATGCTGCTTAAAATCCTCAAAAAAACTACCTATCGTATATGTGTTCATTGCATGATCCCTTATTTTAAAGCTTATCTATTTCTTCAAGCAGCGCCGCCAGAGCGTTTTCTTCACTAACCTTGCGCAGCTTCTGTCCATTTTTGAACAATACGGCACAGCCGTCTCCTCCGGCAATGCCGATATCAGCCTCGCCTGCTTCGCCTATCCCGTTAACGACGCAGCCCATAACTGCGACCTTGATATCCTTATCGATATCCTTAGTCGCTTCCTCTACTTTTTTTGCAAGTCCGATAAGGTCTATTCTTGTTCTTCCGCAGGTGGGACACGCCACGATCTGAACACCGCTGCCTTTGCCAATGGCTTTAAGTATGTCCTTTGCGGCAAGGATCTCCTTAACCGGATCGTCGGTAAGGGATACCCTGATAGTTTCTCCTATTCCGTCACAAAGCAGAGAACCTATTCCGACAGCTGATTTTATTATCCCCATTCTTTCGGTCCCTGCTTCTGTAACGCCAAGATGCAGCGGATAGACGCACTGCCCGGCAAGGAGTCTGTAGCCATTTATCATTGTGTTCACATCTGAGGATTTTATCGATATAACTATGTCGTCAAAATCGCATTGTTCAAGTATCTTAACGTGCCTCATTGCGCTTTCGACCAAAGCCTCCGCACAGGGAGAGCCGTATTTTGCCAGCAATTCTTTTTCAAGTGAACCGCCGTTTACGCCGATCCTTATGGGAATTTTCTTTTCTCGGCATATTTTTACGACCTCCCTCACCCTGTCCATATCTCCGATATTTCCGGGATTAATACGGATTTTATCAACTCCTGCTTCGGCGGACGCAACTGCGAGACGATAATCAAAATGAATATCCGCCACAAGAGGAACAGACAGCTTTTCCTTTATAGCAGGAATAAGCTTTACCGCTTCCATATTGGGTATAGCCGCTCTTATTATCTCGCACCCTGCCTTTTCAAGCTCCAACGCCTGTTTCACAGAGCCTTCGATATCGTCAGACGGCACGCTGAGCATCGACTGCACATATATTTTCTTTCCATCAAGAGTGAGACTACCCACCTTAACCGGCTTTATGCTTCTCATATAAATTCTCCCTTAAACAATCTTAATAATATCGCTGACAGTTATAATGATCATCAGCGCAAAGAGCGCAAGCAGACCTACTGTGTGGACCATTCCCTCATGCTCCGGCTTTACGGGCTTTCCTCTTATTCCCTCGATAATAAGGAAGATCAGTCTGCCGCCGTCAAGCGCAGGCAGGGGAAGTATATTGAAAATACCTACGTTTATGGTAATAAAAGCGGACAACGACAGGATCGTGTCCATAAGAGATCCCCAATCGATCTTGCCGGTCTCCTTATCGGTCTCACTGTCAATGACGGAATCTATCGAGTCAACAATTCCCACGGGACCGCTCATATCCTTTATGGAATATTTACCCTTTACCATATCTCCCAAAGAAATATAAATAAGCCGTGCGTCGGTAACTGCCTGCTTGAACGCCTGAGAAATACACGAGCCGAAGGTGATCTTTCCCGGATAGACCCAGAAATCGTAATGGATCACATCGTTTTCCATTTTAAGGGATACATCTTCCAGCTCAACCTTTTTCCCGTCTCGCTCCACCACAATATCGTAAACGCCGTCGTTATCGTTTGTAAACTGGTAGGACATATCCATTGAAGTAAAAATACGCATACCGTTTATACGCAGTATTTTATCTCCTACCTCCAGCCCTGTGGAATGACTCAATGCATCCTCCTCAAATTTGGATATGGTAGTTGTAGTGATCGCATCCAGAGTTGCGGTATGGATCATAAGGATCACAAGTCCAAGCACGAGGTTCATGAAAACGCCGGCACAAACGATCACTATTCTCCGCCAGACCGGTTTGTTGCAGAACGCCCTTCCGTCCTCGCTGCCGTTATCCTCGCCTTCCATAGCGCAGTATCCGCCAATAGGAAAGACTCTCAAAGCATACAGCGTTTCACCGCACTGCTTTTTTAAAATTGCCGGTCCCATGCCCATTGCAAACTCGTTGACCTTTACTCCGTTAGCCTTAGCGGCAAGAAAATGTCCTAGCTCATGCAATAAAATTATAAGACCGAAAATTAAAATTGCAATAATAATACTCATTAAAATACCTTTCTAACAGCTTATTCTGTTTCTGACACAGTCTCTGGCAGCTTTATCTGCCTGCAAAATATCTTCAACGCAGGTTATTTCCTTTTTCTGAGCGCTTTCAAGTGCCTCTGAAACAAGCTCGCCTATTCTCAGGAATTTTATTTTCCCGCTGAGAAAAGCAGCTACAGCCTCCTCGTTTGCGCCGTTTACAGCGGCTGGAACGGTCCCGCCAAGCTTGATCGCTTTTATGCAGGCTGTAAGGCAATCAAAGGTCCCGTAATCCGGCTGCATAAATGAAAGCTTTGCATAATCCGTAAGTGAAAGCCGTCCTGCGGGCGAATCGATACGGTGAGGATACAATAAAGCATACTGTATCGGGATCTTCATATCCGGGACACCAAGCTGGGCAATGACCGAATTGTCCATAAATTCCACAGCCGAATGAACTACGCTTTCTCTGTGTATGACGATCTGGATCTGCTCCGGTTTCAGGTCGAAAAGCCACATTGCTTCAATAAACTCAAGTCCCTTGTTCATAAGAGTAGCGGAATCAATGGTTATCTTATTTCCCATAGACCAGTTAGGGTGTGCCAAAGCCTCTTTAACAGTTACATTTTCAAGCTCCCTCTTTGTTTTACCGAAAAAAGGGCCGCCTGACGCCGTAAGTATTATGCTTTTTATTCTGTTCATATCGTTCCCCTGCAGCGCCTGAAAAATCGCCGAATGCTCACTGTCTACCGGAAAAATTTTAACTCCGTTTTCCTTAGCGGCATTAATAACAAGCTTTCCTCCCGCAACAAGAGTTTCTTTGTTTGCAAGAGCAATATCCGTACCCTTTTCAATTGCAGTCAGTGTTGGAATAAGACCCACCATTCCCACTACGGAATTAAGCATTATATCCACGCCATCAAGCGAAGCGATCCTTTTCAGTCCCTCCGCTCCCGTAATGATCTCGGTTCCGCTGCCGTGCAGATACTCTTCAAGCTCCGCTTTTTTACTTTCATCGTAAATACATACGTATTCGGCAGAAAACGACAAAGCCTGTTCCGCCAGAAGCTTGGCGTTGGAATTTGCAGCCAAAGCCTTTACTATAATATTATGCTTTTTTGCTATCTCCAATGCTTGTGTTCCGATAGATCCCGTAGAACCTAAAACTGTGATTACTTTCATATAAAAACCTCTTGTATAAATGCTCAAAGGGGTAAGCCCGAAAGCCTGCCCCTGATTACTTTATTATTTTAAAATAAGTCCCTGAGTTATAAGATAGTACATAAACGGAGCAACCAGCAGAACGCTGTCAAACCTGTCCATCACTCCACCGTGACCCGGCATTATGTTTCCGTAATCTTTTATACCTGTCTGCCGCTTTATCATGGAAGCTGTAAGATCTCCCACAAGACCGATCAGCGCACAAGCCATTCCGGCAAAGAAAACTATAACATAATGCACCGATGCACCCTTAAGAATAACGTCGTAAACAAAACTTACTATCAGCAGTATCACACCGTTTGTAACGACTCCGCCGATAAGACCTTCAAGCGTCTTGTTGGGGCTTATATCCGGCCATGGGTGAGTTTTTCCGAACTTGCGTCCGACAAAATAAGCTCCGCTGTCGGCAAGCCATGCACCGCAAAGCGTAAGCACTATCAGGAACACTCCCGTACCGCCCATCTGAGCCATGCTGATAATGGTTCCCAGAGAATAGCTTATAAGCACCGTAGCTCCCAGCATAAAAAAGAAATCGGTATACTTGAAGGTCTTGTGATCGTGCAGATAAAGTATACACATTGCAAGCACATAGGCGCCCATGTAGATCCTGTAGCTGAAAAAATACAGGAGACCGTGAGCATAAAATGCCGGCATCACAGCGTCAAGCGCTGCAAATATGTAGCAGGCGACCGCCTGATTTTTATGAATCGACATTCCCGTCGCCTTGAAAATTTCGTAGATCGCCGTTACGGTGATAAAGCCTATAAATATATTAAAAATGAAAGTGCCATGCAAAATCAAAGCTATTATGGCAATAACAATTGCCACAGCCGCCGACTTTATGCGGGTTGACATATTAAATTCCTCCGAATCTTCTGTTTCTTTCGCTGTATGCGATGACAGCCCTGTCAAAATCCTCGCTTCTGAAATCGGGCCACAGAATATTTGTATAGTAAAACTCGGCATAAGCCGCCTGCCAGATCATAAAATTGGAAAGCCGCTGCTCTCCGCTGGGACGTATGACAAGATCAAGCGGAGGTATTTCCTCGGTATAGAGATTTTTCTCTATCAGATCCCGGGTTATATCCTCCGGCTGAAGCTCCCCGTCCTTTACCATACGGGCGATTTTCCTTACGCTGTGACATATTTCATCCCTGCCGCCGTAATTAATGGCAAGCACCAGCGTCATTGAATCAAAGTCCTTTGAATCCTCTTCGACCGACGCCATTTTTCGCTGTAAGGTTTCCTTCAGCCCGGATCTGTCTCCGATAAAACGCACACGGATATTTTCGTCGATAAAATCCCTGACCTCGTCAAGATATTTCTCAAACAGCTCCATAATTGCGTCGACCTCGTCTTTGGGGCGTTTCCAGTTTTCTGTTGAAAAGGCGTAAAATGTAATATACTTCACTCCGACAGACTTTGCATGCCGTGTAATGGTGCGAAAATTCTTCGCACCCTCCCTGTGTCCGAACTTTCTCGGCAAACCGCGTTTTTTTGCCCATCTGCCGTTTCCGTCCATTATGACCCCCACATGAACCGGGATCTGTATATTATCGTCAGGACGGATAAGATTATTGTCAGCCATATTGCTCACCGGTCAGATAGAAAGGATTTCCTTTTCCTTGTCGGCAACGTGACCGTCAACCTCCTTGACAAACTTATCCGTAAGCTTCTGAATAGCATCTTCGCCGTCCTTCTGCTCGTCCTCTGTTATTTCGTTGTTTTTCTTCTTAGCCTTGATCTTTTCAATTGCATCTCTTCTTATCGAACGGATAGCTACCTTACACTCTTCGCCGCCCTTTTTGACGTCCTTTACGATCTCTTTACGTCTGTCCTCAGTAAGCTGAGGGAAAATAAGTCTGATAGTCTGTCCGTCGTTCTGAGGATTAATTCCAATATCGGAAGCCTGGATAGCCTTTTCGATCTGCCTGAGCGTTGACTTATCCCAAGGCGTAATTACAAGGATCCTTGCTTCTGCAACTGAAATAGCCGCCATCTGGTTGATCGGTGTCGGAGCGCCGTAATATTCGACTCTGATCCTGTCGAGAACAGCCGGGTTAGCCCTTCCTGCACGGATCGCCGCAAAATCGGAGAGCATGACGTTTATTGATTTTTCCATTTTGGTCTTGGCATTATTTTTGATTTCCTGCATAGTAGTTACGTCCTTTCAAAAGTTATTTTACAATTGTTCCGATATTTTCTCCCATACAAGCGTCGTAAATGTTATCGGGTCTTGCCAGATCAAACACAAGAATGGGAATGTTATTATCCTTACAGAGAGCCGCCGCTGTCGAATCCATTACCTGAAGCTCCTTTTCAAGTATGTCGGCAAATGTCAGTGTTTCATACTTTACAGCGTCCGGATACTTATGGGGATCCTTATCGTAAACTCCGTCCACCATAGTAGCCTTCAGGAAAATATCCGCCTCGATCTCCGCAGCTCTCAGAGCGGCGGCGGTATCCGTTGAAAAGAACGGATTTCCGGTACCGCAGCCGAAAATACATACCCTTCCCTTTTCAAAGTGACGCATAGCTTTATTTCTGATATAAGGCTCTGCGACCTGAGGCATTGTGATAGCGGTCTGTACTCTTACCTCCATACCGCAGTTTTCAAGAGCATCCGCTACTGCAAGGGCATTCATAGCGGTAGCAAGCATACCGATGTGGTCGGCTCTTGTTCTGTCCATTGCTCCGCTGGATCGTCCTCTCCAGAAATTGCCCCCTCCGACGACAATACCGACCTCAACGCCTGCATCCACGCATTTTTTGATACTCTGACCAAAATTTGTAATGACATCGTAATCCAATCCGATCTTCTTATCCCCTGCGAGGGCTTCGCCGCTGAGTTTAAGTAATATCCTTTTATATTTCGCACTCATATTCCCAAAACACTCCTTGAATATAGTAGGTGAAGACAACAGTCTTCTCAATATAAAATTATACAATATTTCGCCGAAAAAGTAAAGAGATTTTTATAAATTTCTTAAGAAACGCAAATTATTTTTGGCAGAAATAATATTTTACTCTTGAGTATCACGGCCTGAAAGCCGCACAAACAATAATTATTCGAGCGACTGATAAACGAAACCATCCGATTCAGCTCAGGAAGTCGTTTTCCGTTTCATTTTTTGCAGGTCTTCCCATAAGGTTGCGGATAGTATTAGCTGCTGGCTCACCCTCGAAAAGGACCTTTGCCAGCTGCTCGGTTATCGGCATTTCTATACCCAATTTCTTTGAAAGCTCATATGCGTTTTTAGTGCAGATATAGCCTTCCACAGTGCCGACCCGTCTTACGGCTTCTTCTGGAGAAACGCCCTGACCGATTAGTATTCCCGCACGGCGGTTGCGGCTGTGCATGGAACAGCAGGTAACGATAAGATCTCCTATTCCGCTGAGACCGGCAAAGGTCTCGGCAGCTCCGCCCATAGCGATTCCTATTCTGGAGATCTCTCTTATTCCTCTTGTCATTAGAGCGGCCTTGGTGTTGTCGCCCAGACCCAGACCGTCACATACTCCCGCAGCAAGTGCAATGACGTTTTTAAGGGAACCGCCGATCTCGCAGCCGATAACATCGTCGTTAACGTATACTCTGAATGTTTTATTTGAAAGAGTGTTCTGTATATAATAGGAAATTTCTCTGTCCGATGAAGCTGTACACACAGTTGTGGGAATACCTCTTGCGACCTCTTCCGCATGGGAGGGTCCTGTAAGAACAGCCACAGGATTATCGTGAAAACACTCGCCGCACACCTGACACATTGTTTTAAGGCTGCCCTTTTCCAGTCCCTTCGCAGTATTAACAACGACCGTACGGCTGTCGGCATACTTTGACGCCTCGGTGCATACCTCCCGGACAAAGCTTGTGGGAATACCCACAATTATCATATCCTTATCACTTACCTCGGAAATATCCGTGGTGAGCCTTACTGATCTGTTTACCTGAACTCCCGGAAGCTTTGCCTTAAGCTCCCCGGTCCTTTTGATCGTATCGATCTCATCCTGAAATTTTGACCATACCGTTACATTGTGACCAGCATTGTCGCACATGATAGCCAGTGCAAGACCGAAACCTCCCGAGCCGAGAACAATTATGTCAGCCATACGATTACCTCCTATACATTTTTCTTTTTACCGAATTTATTTTCGGTGCCGTTCATAAGCCTTTTTATATTAGGCTTATGCATATAAATGATCAGTATTCCTATGCAAAGCGCCACAAGGGTATTCGGAAGAACAGCGTCTCCGCTCCCGTAAAGAAAATGCTGATCTATAAACGTAAACAGCGGATATGAGACCGCAGCGCATATTGAACCGACAGAAACATATTTTGTGGCAGCAAGCAGGACCGCAAAAACAGATACCGAAAATAGGCAGGTAAGAGGATCTATAGCCAGCAGGGTCGTTGCAGCGATAAGCACACCCTTTCCGCCGTGAAATCCGTAAAACACAGGAAAAATATGCCCAAGCATAACAAAAAGTCCCGCAACATAGCCGATAAATTTATCGTCTCCGAAAAATACCGTATCAAACGCTCCCGAAACAATGTGACGGCACAAAACAACAGCTATAACGCCCTTTGCCAGATCGCAGAGCAGGGTTGCCAGCGCAGGACCTTTCCCGAAAACACGCAGAACATTCGTCAAGCCCGCATTGTTGCTGCCATAATCCCTGATGTCTTTCTTCTTCCATATTTTGCATACGATTATAGCAGAATTAAGACTGCCGAACAAATAAGAAAAAATTATTGTAAAAGCAAGGCTGAAAAAAATATTCACATGAATATCCCCCTATGATTATTTAACGTCGTCCTTATCCCGTTCTCTTATTTTAAAAACTATAGGCGTTCCGTCAAGCCCGAAAGTCTCTCTTATCTGATTTTCAATATATCTCTGATATGAAAAATGGAAAAGCTCCGCCCTGTTCACAAAAAATACAAATGTCGGCGGCTTGGTTGATGCCTGAGTCATATAATATATTTTAAGACGTCTGCCCTTGTCTGACGGCGGCTGTACCCTGGAGGTCGCATAGGCAAGCACCTCGTTCAGTCTGCCGGTAGGTATTCTTACCGCATTCTGCTCGGCAACATATCTTATAGTTTCAAAAAGCTTATCCAATCTGAGTCCTGTTTTTGCAGAAATAAACACAAAGGGCACATAGCTCATAAAGCTGAAGTCGTTTTCCAGTTTCTTACGGTACTCGTTCATTGTGTTGGTATCCTTTTCAATGGCGTCCCACTTATTGACCGCAACAACGCAGGCTTTCCCCTTTTCATGGGCATAACCCGCAACCTTTGAATCCTGCTCGGTAAAGCCTACGACGGCGTCTATCACGATAACTGCCACGTCTGCCCTGTCCACAGCCATATACGCTCTCAGCACAGAATATTTTTCCACAGCTTCAAGAACCTTTGACTTCCGGCGTATTCCGGCAGTATCAATCAAAACAAATTTTTCTCCTCCGTTTTCAACTACCGTGTCCGTAGCGTCTCTTGTAGTGCCTGCAACATCGGAAACAATTACTCTTTCTTCGCCGCATATACGATTGATAATTGAGGATTTCCCCACATTGGGTTTTCCGATGACGGCTACCCTGACGGCGGTTTCCTCCGCTTCCTCAGTCGTTTCCTCCGGAAGATACCTGAGTACCTCGTCCAGCATATCTCCCGTTCCGTGACCGTGTACGGAAGACACAGGGAAAGGCTCACCCAATCCCAGATTGTAAAATTCATAAAGCTCCATAGGAGGCTCGCCTAGATTATCGACCTTATTTACACACAATACTACAGGCTTTCCGGATTTTATAAGCATCTGCGCAACCTCGGAATCGGAAGCGGTAACTCCCGAGCGTATATCGGTAACGAAAATTATTACATCAGCGCTGGTAATGGCGACTTCTGACTGACGTCTCATCTGCGACAGGATAACATCGTCCGAATCCGGCTCGATCCCCCCGGTATCTATCAGCATAAACTCATGCCCGAGCCATTCGCACTTACCGTAGATACGGTCTCTCGTAACTCCGGGAGTGTCCTCTACTATCGAAAGTCTCTGTCCTATCAGTTTATTAAAAAGCGTGGATTTGCCCACGTTAGGTCTTCCCACAACGGCGACGACCGGTAATGCCATTTTTATCATCTCCCTGAAAATATACAAAAAAATCATTTTATTTATTATAACACAATAACAAGAAAAAAGCAACATCAAACATAAATAAAACAAAAACATACCGTATTTACGACGATTACAGTTTACGTATTGCCATAAAAAAGCGGACGGTTTTCATCGTCCGCATAATATAATTCAAATCAAAGTCTGAGCGCCCACCGGATCGCAGAGTTTACCCAGTTTGCCGCCACAGGCTGAATATGTCCTTCCCACGTTGCCGACGTTTCGTCGCACAGAGAAAGTCCGTGACCGCCGTATTCATATATGTGGGACTCAAATGGGACATTTTTCTCCGACAGAGCCGACATATACAGCAGTGAATTTTCCACCCTTACGCAGCCGTCATCTGAGCAGTGCCACAGAAAAGTAGGCGGAGTATTTTCATTTACCCTGTTTTCCATGGAAATAAAATCACGCAGCCGGGTATCGGAGTTATCCTCGCCGATAAGATTGAGTATTGAGCCTTCGTGAGTATATTTAGGATCACTTGTAATCACCGCATAGCAAAGCATTGAACCGTTTACCTTTATTTCGTCGGGCGTACAGCCAAGAGGATTTGTTACAAGCTCACTGCTCCACAGATTGGCGGCTGATGCAGCAAGATGTCCTCCGGCAGAAAATCCTGCCACAATTATTTTATCCGGATCAATGTCGAATTTATCGGCATTTACTCTTACATATCTGATCGCCGCTGCGCACTCCAGCAGATCTGTAGGGAACCTTTTCTGACAGCTGTACCTCAGAACAAAGCAGCTTATCCCGTAACCAAGGAACCGAAACGCTACAGGTTCGGCTTCCCTCTCCGAACAATAATCGTATCCTCCTCCGGGACAAATGATCATTGCCCTGTGTTTTTTTCTCCCGATCTCCTGAGTCAGAGTGCTGTAATAGCAATCCAGCACAGCTTTACAGCCGGACGGAGAAACCCCCGCCTTTTCATAATCTACTTTTATCTCAATTGTTTCCTTGATCATATTAACCCTCTTTTATATTACTGAACTTCCTCCGCTGTGCCTGACCCGTCATCCGAACCGATCTGAGAAGATCCATTTCCGTCAGAAGCAGCTTCGCCTGTGAGGTCAACGCAAACTACATAACCGTCCACATTGTTTCCGGAAACGCTGAAATTATATTCCGTATTATCATCTCTCAGCGGTACGGGAACCTTTGAAACAGTGCTTTCAAGATCAGCCTTAACAAAATATACTGCGTATCTCACACCCTGCTGAGAATCAAAAAGCAACGGCTTTTCAAAAGTATATTCCTTTACCTTCTCCGAAAAATCCTCAAAGCCAAGGCTGTTTTCATGCATATATTCGGCATACGGAACTCCTACGTATCTGAAGCTGTTTGTGTCTCTGCCGACAAATCCGTATCTGTAACAATTTTCGCTCAGCCAGCTGTAATCTCCCTCACCGGTAAATTCAGGATACGTTCCGTTTACCGCATCGTAAAGCATCAGTTCGACCTTAACGCCAGAATATGCTTCGTCTGTTTTCGGATCGCCTTCTTCTCCGCTTTCAGGGATAAGACCGGAAACCATAAGTGTTTTAAGACCTGTTTCATTACTGAAATCAACGCCCATAGCGTTAAAGCTTTCCAGCATTTCACGGCTTCCGTTTATAAGAGTGCTTGTGGCAAACATTATCTGATTACCGCTGCGGTCGAACAGATAATTATAAACCCCGTCAGTTTCCGGAACCTCTCCAGTAAAGGGATGGTCGGAATTTACAATTACAAGGCTCCCGTTGTTAAGGGAACTTCCGTTTTTGTATTCGTCGTATCTGTAATTTTTGGTAAGCTTTACAACGCTGTCGGAAGCATCGTGGTCGCTGTTATATTTATCAGATACGCTTGAAGACGCCGATGACGAGGTATCCTTTTTCTTATCGTCATGCTTTTTCCCGTTTGAATTGCAGGAGGTCGAGATACCGACCACAACAAGCAGGACGACAGCAAGGGCAGCCGCAATATTCTTATATTTATATACCCTGACCTTATGAGTTTCAGCCATAATCAATCACCCTTTTCAGAAATTACTGGTATAATTATAGCACATATTTTTTATAAAGTACATAATTTATGGCTTACGGACAGGCACTTTTGTTACAGCACACAAATTATACGCATTATATTTGTGCAAGACTACAATTCGTACATTATTTTTTGACATAATCCACTACGGATCTTATAAACGCCCTGCCCTCAGGAGTTTCGGAAAGCTTATCAAAATCGCAGTTGCAGACAACAACTTTTCCGTTTTTGCAGTCGTACTCGTACATAAGCGCAAGATTGTGATTACGTTCAAAGTTGTCGATAGTTCTTACTATCACTCTTTTCCCGTCCGCACAGTCGTCTATGATCTCAGAGCGGGAGTTTTCAACAATATCCCACCATATCGGAGTAGAATATTTCTCACTGGCAAATTCCGCAAGAGCGGGATGAGTGTTGTCAACAAGAAGTCCCATTGTTCCCACAGGCTCAGGTTTTTTCATCATTCTCGATATCAACGCAAACATATGATAGCACCAGAAATCCTGGCAGTAAAAACCTTCGATCGAATTTTCGAGCTTTTCAAGTTCTGGCAGTATAAGCACGGTTTTTCCTTGTTCCAGAAGCTTTTCAGCTTCGCTGTCTACCTTACTGAAAATATAAGCCCCGCTCAGATCGACCTGTTCCACCTTTGGAACGATGCACAGCTCATAATGATTTTTAATATCCGTACCCTCTATCTCAAGCCTGAGGACAAGCTTTGTGTTATTTCCGACCTCGGGCAGATCAAATGAGATCCTGCATATATCAGCGTAATTGCCGTCAAGTCTGAAATCATATCCGCCTTCCTTTCTGAAAGCTCCGCTCTCGTCGCTGACGCTCCATATCAGCTTTCCTTCTTTTAAGCCAGGTCTGTAGCTGCAAAGTTCTGCCTGCGCATCAAAATTTGAACCTGACTCGCATACATAGCTGTCAAAACGTGCCATAAGCACGGCATCATTGCAGAATTCCCTCCACTCGCTGTCGGAAATTATTCCTTTATTGTCCATAAAGGCGTCAAGCATTCCCACAAGTGCAGTCCCCTGCCCGCTGAAATCCTGAATGTCAAGAATCTGAAAACCGCCCAGCAGTCTGGAACGGAAAACAGCCTCCAGTTCCTCCTTATAGCATGCCTTTGCAAGCTCTCCGGAGCATTTGAAATAATCCTCCGCAAGATCCAGCAAGCCTTTTTCCGCAAGCCTTTCTCTGAAAACCTCAAAGTTTTTCGCCTTAAGAGAACCGGTATATTTTTCTATCTCCCTGAAATCGGGATAAGTCTCATATTGCCCTATTTCGTGTGTTACAATGGGAACGTCCGGAATAAAATCAGCGTCCGCTTCGCTTGCCTTGACCGTTTTCATAGTCGTTCCGTACTGTATCTGTACGGTGCCGTCCTCAGAAACGTCAGCCGCACTTGCGTGTCTGTCCGGTTTAATAACGCTGTCATAGCAATGCATCGTACCCGGCTTTTCAGTCTGAACATGACCGAGAGGAGCGTCGCACATTGCGTAGGAACCTCTTATGAGCCTGTCCTTGGCAAGCCTTACGCCTACGAAGAAATCGTCGTTTTCGATCACGTTAGGAAACCACTGGAAGTTATTTGAACCCTGAGTATAAAGGTGTCTGCTGTCAAACGCCTTGTAGCCGCCTATAATTTCATTAAGCTTTTCCTTTGAGCCCCAAAGCTCGTTTCCCATGGACATCATGCAGAAGGAGGGATGATTTCCGAAGGCCTTTAAAACCGCATAACCCTCAGAAATAAGAAAATCAAGTTCGTCCTTGTTATATCCCTTTTCTCCCTCAGTGTAGATAGTTCCCCAGAACGGAAGCTGCGGTTCCATATAAATGCCAAGAATATCCGCAGCAATAAATGCAGCCTCGGGCGGACAGCAGGTATGGAAACGATAGTGATTGATACCGAAAGATCTGGAGATCTTCATAACACTCATCCATTCATCTACCGTGCATGGTGCAAATGAGGTCTTCGGGAAGATCATTCCGTCATGCTTTCCTCTGAGAAATGTTTTTACACCGTTTATCGTAAACTTGCCGCCGTCGGTTTTGAATTCTCTCATGCCTACGATCTGCTCGAAAACATCTCCCCCGATGTCGATCTTAACACGGTACAGAGCGGGTGAATGCTCGCTCCAGAACAGACAGCCATCGCCCATTTTATACACGATATCCAGCTTTCCGCCCTCAAAGGAAAAACTCTGTACCTCCGGCTTGTGATGCGTCTCGCAGTTAAAGCTTTCGGCGCTTACGACAGCCTCACCGCTGTCCGCTCCCCTGACGTCTGCGGTGATATGCATAGTTTTGGAATGAATATCGCTGTAGATCATAACATTTTCGCAGTATGCCTTTCCATAGCCGATCAGCTGAATTTTTCCCGTAATGCCGTTCCAGTTGGTCTGGGTATCGGGAGATGTAAGGTGTCCGCCTGCCGTTTTATAGCCTACATTTGAAACGCAGACAGTTATTTCATGCTCGCCCGTACCTATATATCCGCTGAGATCGTAAATGTGCGGAGTACACAAGCTCTCGCACCTGCCGATCCTTTTACCGTCGATATAAAGAACGGTTATCCTTGTTCTTTCCAGAAACAGCTTAAGTGTGCTGCATTTTATAGCGCTGAGATCGGCCTTTCTTGAAAACCACGCCCAGCCTTCAAATTTATATGTATCTGTGAGAAATCCTTCTTCACGGGCGGAATTAAACTCTCCCTTCCGGGCGTTGGAAGTAGTATTTGGAAGAACTATGCTGTCGCTGTAAACAAGGTTTTCACCCCTGCATTCCTTATCTAAGGCAAGTTTCCATTCTCCGCTTAAATCCATTATACTGACCATATTAACCCTCCGTACAGTGATTTTATTATGATAATAATTATAACATATACTTCATGGATTTGCAAGAACATCAACAACAAATCGCTGTTGTAAAAAAAATTTGTTGTATTAAACAAAAGAATATGATATAATAAAAGAAAACGAAAAAAGGAGGCTTCACAATGACGTACCGCCGTACAGCATCAATTCTTGCAATGTCGCTTATTTTTCCTGCGGCAGACCCAAGATTTTTTGAAATGTATTCACATTTTCAGGATCCTGAACTAATGCTTCAAAGGCTCCTTAAAACGAATGCGCCGGAATTGCCTCCTGATCTGATGTCCGGTATCAGACGGTTCAATATGGATATCGTAAATGATATTATCGGATATTGTGAAAATAGAGGCATTAAAATATTAACATTTCTTGATAAAGAGTATCCTGAATGCTTTAATAGGATATGCTGTCCTCCCATTCTCATATACTGCATGGGGGAGCTTTCCGATGCAATGAACAGACCGTCGCTTGCGGTGGTAGGAGCGAGGAAAGCAAGCAGTTATTCTCTAAGAGCTGCGGAATATTTTTCTTCCGTTACAGCAAAGAACGGATTCACGATCGTAAGCGGATTTGCCAACGGAACGGATACAGCCGCCCATACTTCGGCGATCTCGGCAGGAGGAAAAACTCTCTCAGTCCTTGGCTGCGGGATAGATTACGACTATCCCTCCGGAAAAGGCGAGCTTAAAAAGCTTATTTCCCAAAACGGTGCGGTACTTTCCGAATATCCTCCGCTGGAACCTCCCGCACCCAATAATTTCAGGGTGCGTAACAGGCTGATCGCAGCATTGTCTGACGGAGTTCTTGTGATACAGGCTGGAAACAAAAGCGGCGCTCTCAACACGGTAGGTCACGCTCTTGACCAAGGTAAAGATATTTTCGTAATACCTCCAAGAGATATTTTCAGTTCCGATTACGCCGGACAGGCAATGCTTCTGCGTGACGGAGCGGAAGCAGTATGCTCACCGGAGGAAATAATGCTGTCGATCTTAGGTTCGTTCTGAAAGCATAAGCATTACCACTAAATACAAATACGGATAACGGAAAAATCACTTGCTTTTTTTTGCAAATGTGATATAATTAATATGTAAGATGACCGCTTGCAGCTTCTGATAAACGACGCAGGTCGTCATACGGGTCCGTAAACGGATCATCCGAAATGAATTTTCCGCTCACGTTATTATCGGTGCGGAGCGTACAGAAAATTCAATAGCTGGTTGGGGGAACAGTAATAATGTCCAGTTCTGCTATAACAAAAAGCGCACTGTGCGGGGCGCTTAAAACACTGTGTGAGCAAAAGCCGTTTGAGAAAATATCCATATCCGATATAACAAACGAATGCGGACTTAACCGTCAGTCATTCTATTATCATTTTCAGGATAAATACGAGCTGCTTGAATACATATATTTTAACGAGATCTTCAAAAATATCACACGAGGCGTAAATTACGATAACTGGTACGAAAGGCTGGAAGGTTTTCTGGAAAACATCAGGAAGGATAAAAAATTTTACTCAAACACCTTGAAAAGCAGTGAAATAATTTTTGAAAAATATCTTTTTAAAAGTATGCATCAACTGTTTCTGCGTTTCTTTTATCACGCAGTTGCCAACACCAGAAAACGAAGCGACAAAGCTAAATTTTTCGCCGATTTCTATTCGCATGGTTTCTGCGGGATAATTATTGACTGGGCAAAAGGAGGCATGAGAGACTCTCCTCATACGGTAATGCTCCAGATGAAGGAGCTTGCGTATGAAAATGTTAATATCGGTCAGGGCTTCAGAGCAAATCTATAAATGTATATAAAATAGTAAGAGGACAAAACGCCGTATGAGAGATTTATTAAACGGCGTTTGTCCTCTTTAATTTCTTAGAACCTGTCTTAACAAGATATTGCGCACGTCTTTTCGGCAAATTTTGTCGGGGACTGCGTTGCAAAACCTTGACTTGCGTCAGTAAGCCTGCGGCTTTGCACCTTGTCCGCAGACAATGCCCTCGGCAAAATTTGCTTGAAAATCCACACACAAATCTTATGAAGACAGGTTCCTAGATCGAATTTACATTATCGACAAATCTTCCGAACGCTTCGGCTCCCTTTTCATTCCTTTTGTACACGCCTGCGTGTTCAAGTACCTTTGAAAACACCGTTCCGATCTCATGACGGATTATTCCGTCAACATTTTCAGCTGTTAACGTATATCTTGCTGAAAAATCCTCTGCCCAGTCGGCGTGCTTTTCAAGTGTGGGATCACTTCTGAGATCTTTGCCCGATACAAGGGCGTCGGCAAGCAGTCTCATCTCGTCTTTAAGCCTTGACGGAAGAACGGCAAGACCCATGACCTCGATAAGACCTATATTTTCTTTTTTAATATGATGAAGCTCTGCATGAGGATGATAAACTCCCAGGGGATGCTCTTCGGTAGTTATATTATTTCTAAGTACAAGATCAAGCTCGTAATTACCATCTCTCATTCTGGCGATGGGAGTAATAGTGTTGTGAGGTTCTCCGTCGGTCCGGGAATAAATAAACGCATGTTCGTCCGTATATCCTCTCCATGCGGTAAGTATCTTATCGGCAAGTCCGATCAATTCTTCTTTATTTTTTCCGTTAAGTCTGATCACCGACATTGGCCAGCGGACAATTCCCGCATTTACATTTTCATACCCTTTAAACACGAGCTTACGTTCGATCGGCGCTTTAGCCATAGGAAATTCATAGTTTCCGCCCTGAAAATGTTCGTGTGAAAGTATCGATCCGCCAACGATAGGCAAATCGGCGTTAGAACCAATAAAATAATGGGGAAACTGTTCTACGAATGAGAACAGCTTGCTGAATGCCGACTTATCTATTACCATAGGAGTATGCTTTTTGTTGAAAAGTATACAGTGTTCATTATAATAAACATAAGGTGAATACTGAAGTCCCCAATCTGCACCGTCAATTTTCAGGGATATTATTCTGTGATTCTGCCTCGCCGGAGAATTTACTCTTCCCGCATAGCCGACATTCTCGTAGCACAGCAGGCATTTGGGATATCCTGACTGTTTGGCAAGCTTAGCCGCTGCAATAGCCTTCGGATCCTTTTCCGGTTTTGAAAGATTTATCGTGATATCAAGCTCACCGTATTCTGTCGGAGCTTTCCACCGCATATCCTTTTTTATTCTGTAACGTCTTATGTAGTTTGTATCCTGAGAGAATTTGTAAAACCAATCGGTAGCTTCCGACGGAGAACGGCCGTAAAGCTCCGCAAATCTGTCGTCGACCTCGGAAGGTCTCGGAGTAAGAAGTCCCATGAGCTTAGTGTCGAACAGATCCCTGTACGCTATGGAATTTTCACATATGCCCTTTTCACAGGCATAGTCAAGGATCTCGCCGAGTACCGTTTCAATATCGATATCTGAATATTCCTCTGCCGGATCCTCATATTCATCAAGACAAAGAGCCTCAAGTATCCTGTTAGTCATGTAGACCCTATCCGACTGTGAGATCAACCCTGTTTCCAGTCCATAGGTTACAAGCTTTTTTATACTGTCATAGATCATACTTCAATCCCCTTTTCAATGAAAAATCTTTCCTAATAAATTATATAACAATATGAACATAAAGTCAATATAATATTTTGAACCGAAAAAGCAAATTATGAACTCCAAATGTGAACAAAAAGTTAAATAAGCAATTCAGGTATTGACAAATCGACGATTTGTGCGTATAATGAAAGTAATATTTAAAGGCGTTGAGAGGAACAAAAACCACGTTCAGCTTTTCAGAGAGCCGTCGTTCGGTGCAAGACGGTATGCAGATCTGGTAATAACTCATCCTTGAGCCGGTACGGTGAAAAAGTTGATCTGTCAGTTAACAGAGTAATTGTGCACGGGGTTCTCCCGTTACAGAGATACGCATTGCTTGATGCGGTTGAGGCATACGGAGTGATCCGTGTGCGAATGAGAGTGGTAACACGGGTATTCTCGTCTCTCCTGTTTTGGGAGCGGCGATTTTTTTATGGGTGAAAAACTATGACTGCAAAACTGATCATAGGAACCTTGCTTCTGATATTCGGCGGACTGATCACCGCAGTAAACTGGACACACGTTATATGCTGGCTTAAAGATAAAAACTATCACTCTTCATCAATACCGTTTATAGGCGGCATAAACTTAACTGTCGGTCTTTTTCTTATTCTTCCAGAATCTTATATGTATCTAAGTTTTTTAGGACTGGCTGCCGATTTCGGAACATTACCGATATTAATCAGCACTGCTTTATTTCAAATAAGAAAATCGTATCAAAAAAAGTTTAATTCCAATGATAAATAAATTTTCAGCTATTAAACCATATATATCTGCAACATTTTATGAAAGGAAGTGCGCTCTATGGTTGCCGTTATACCTAACGTTTTTTATATCAGTCAGAAACGGTTACATGAACGACTATGTGCTTTCCGTAAAAATACAGTCAGGATCAATAACGATACTGCGCTGCGAAAACAAATAGTTCGCTTCTGTCCTAAAGGAGAAATATGTTATGTGGGACGCTGATATTTACAACCGCTATAATAAAGAAAGAATACAGTCTTCTGTTGATCTTGTCAGCAGAATAGGTCATAAAAAATTTGACAGAATTTTAGACGCCGGCTGCGGAACAGGAATGAGTACCGCTTCAATATACGCCGTATGGAAAGAAAGCAAGATAATCGGAGCGGATCTGTCAGAGGAAATGCTTCAAAAAGCAAGAGCGGCACTGCCCTCTGTTACCTTTGTACAAAGGGATTGCAGTAAACCGTTTTCGGATATGGGTAATTTTGATTTGATATTCTCAAACGCTTTTATACAATGGCTTCCGAACCAGGAGGATTTTTTTAACAATTCATTTGCTATGCTGAATGACGGCGGGATATTCGCCGCACAGATTCCTTTATTCGGAGAAATGCCTGCAAATCAATGTCTTATAGATACAGAGAAAAAATTTGCCGGTAAGCTGAAAAATATAGACGAAAGCAAATTTGTACTGCATTCGGCGGTGGAATATTATGAAATGCTTTCAAAACGCACAGATAAAATTTCCATATGGATAACAGATTATGTGCATGAAATGGAAGATCACAGTAAGATCGTTGATTTTCTGAGCGGTACAGCATTACGTCCGCATTTTGAGATCTTGAACGAGAGCGAACGGAAATGTTTTCTTGACGAGCTGCTGAAAAACATTGCGAAAACATATCCGATACAGAGCAACGGCAAGGTGCTTTTTCCGTTTAAGCGATTGTTCCTGATCGGAGAAAAAAGTATAAAATAAAATGTTATTTATAGGAGTATGCAGACCTTGTTCTTGTGCAGTGTTCAGCTTGCCTTAAATACAGGTCTGTAAAATAAAAATACTTTATAGGGGGAATTTATATGTCAGAATACACTCAGTTAGCAATAATTCTGATCATATTCGGCGCTGTTTTTTTCGCTGTAGGAATATTGCTTCTATGCATTTGCAAAAAAAGGAAGACATCCTGTACCGCAAGTGCAGAGGCAAAGATCGTGGATATTAAAACAATAGTCCGTCAGACCTCAAACGGCAGGAAAACAATGTACGCACCTGTTTATGAGTTTTATGCAAACGGAGAAACACATACTATCCGTAATGACAGCTATTCAAAATCAAACAAAGATGAGTATCACGTTGGACAGACTGTTACCATTTTCTATGATCCCTACGATCCGAAAAAGTCTTATATTGAAAATGACAACACTAATCTTGTCGGGGGAATAGCTTTTACAATAATAGGAGGTCTGATCATTGCTGTTGCTATAATCTTCTTGATGTAACAGGTAATCCGGATCAGCTAAGTTAATATGTTTATTGTATATCAAGTATTTTTAAGTAAAATATGTAATTTATAAGGAGGAAATTCAAATGAAAAACACAGAAAAGTATTCAAGAGGCTATTATATGCCTCCGGTAAGGTGTATGAAGTGGGCAGAAAAGGAGTATGTTGATCACGCTCCTGCATGGTGCTCGGTGGATCTTAGGGACGGTAATCAGGCTCTTATTATCCCTATGAGTTTAGAGGAAAAGCTCGAGTTTTTCACAAAGCTGGTGGAAATAGGTTTTAAAGAGATCGAGATCGGCTTCCCCGCTGCATCTGAAACAGAATATGAGTTCTGCCGCACACTTATTGAAAAAAACATGATACCCGACGACGTTACCATTCAGGTACTGACCCAGTCAAGAGAACATATAATCAAAAAGACCTTTGAGGCTATCGAAGGCGCAAAGAACGCAGTTGTCCACCTCTATAACTCAACATCTGTGGCTCAGAGAGAACAGGTTTTCAAGAAATCCAAGGAGGAGATCATCAAGATCGCCACTGACGGAGCAGTTCTCTGCAAGGAATACAAAAAAAGTTCCTCGGTTGAAAATATTGTTTTTGAGTATTCTCCAGAAAGCTTTACCGGCACGGAGCCTGAATTTGCAAGAGATATCTGCAATGCTGTTATCGACATATGGGAACCCTCGCCTGACAATAAGGTGATCATAAATCTCCCTGTTACTGTAGAAATGTCTATGCCTCATGTTTACGCATCTCAGGTCGAATATATGTGTGAGACTCTCCACAACAGAGAAAACATCATCGTTTCACTCCACCCGCACAACGACAGAGGATGCGCCGTAGCAGACTGCGAAATGGGTCTGCTCGCAGGTGCTGACAGGATCGAGGGTACCTGCTTCGGCAACGGTGAAAGAACAGGAAATGCCGATATTGTGACAATCGCATTGAATATGTATACCCACGGCGTTGACCCGAAGCTTGACTTCTCGGATATGCCTTCCTTGGTAGAGCTTTATGAAAGAGTAACAAGAATGAAGGTCTACGACCGTTCACCATATTCAGGCGCTCTGGTATTTGCAGCATTCAGCGGCTCTCACCAGGATGCTATCGCAAAGGGAATGAACTGGAGAAAGGAAAAAAATCTCACCGAATGGACCTGCCCGTATCTGCCCATAGATCCCCACGACGTAGGAAGAGAATACGACGGAGACGTTATCAGGATCAACTCCCAGTCGGGCAAGGGCGGAATCGGATTTATTCTCCAGCAGCAGTACGGCTACGACCTCCCCAAGAAAATGAGAGAGGATTTCGGCTACAAGGTAAAGAGCGTTTCCGACCACAAGCATAAGGAGCTTATGCCGAATGAGATCCACCACATTTTCAAAGACGAATATTTTAATAAGACCTCTCCCGTAGACATAGCAGAAGCACATTATGTACAGAAGCCGGAGGGTATCATCGGCTCTAATGTAACAGCTGTGATCGACGGCAAGAAAATACAGTGTTCGGCTGACGGAAACGGCAGACTTGACGCTGTGGCTAACGCTCTTAAAACAGAAGTAGGGATCGATTTTACAGTTGAGACCTACGCTGAGCACGCACTGGAAAGGAAATCCACATCCGAAGCGGTATCCTATGTAGGAATTTCCTGCAAGGATAAAATGTACTGGGGCGTGGGAAGAAACTCAGATATTATAGTTTCCTCAATAAAAGCACTTGTATCTGCTATCAACAACGCTCTTTCCGATAAATAAGGCATCACAAACCGACAGATCGTTAAAGTCGGTCAGAATATAAAACATAACGGGCGAATACCTGTTTCCCTGCACAGCGATCCAAAATCGCAGATAATGCAGGAGCAGACAGCATTCGCCCGTTTTTTATGACCGTTTTTACGGATATTATATAAAACATTATTGCCTTAATTTCCAAAAACATAAAAGTGAGTAAGACCAAGCCACTCTCTTACCCAATAAGTAAAAATATATCTCGGCTCGGTATACGCTGAATACGCTGTTACGTTTTCCACCCCCTGAGATCTTGCAATAAGACTTGCTCTGTACTGATGAAATCCGTCCGTTACAAGGGTCATATCGTGGGACATTCCGAGACTGTCAAGGATATCGAGAGAAAACTGTATATTTTCATAGGTAGAAGTCGATCTGTCCTCCATAATTATCCTGCTTTCGTCTATTCCCTTTTCACACAGGTATTTTTTCATTGCAAGCGCCTCGGAAATTTCCTCATTGGAGCCTTGTCCGCCTGAAACGATGCATAAAACGTCCGGATGCCTGTTCAATGCGTCAAAGGCAGCTTCAAGCCGTCTGCGCAGCATTCTGGAAGGTTTTTGACCTTTGACCTTACAACCCAGCACAACAATAACATTAGGCTCGTCGGGAGTATTCTCCTGCGCTCTGTACATGAGAACAGACAGAACCGAAACATAAACAATACCCGCAGCGATAACAGCGGCAATAAAAATAAGCAGTATCTTACCCCACAAATGCGACCAAACGGAAGAGACTATCCCGCAGAAGCCTTTCCAATTTGCAGTTATCGCCAGAAGTGCAAAGCAAAGCAACATTCCGGCAATATTACCCGAACATATAACAGGCAGCGGAACAAGGAACAATATCAGCAGAAAAAATTCCACCGCCATAAGCAGATGTTTTACAGTCATAAAAATCCCTCCGATAGTATTATAGCATACCGCAGGGATTTTAACAAGATATTTTCAGCGTTTTTTCATTTCGGAAAATCTGCCCCTTATCCATATTATAACAGCGATAAGCGCTACTATAAGCACCACAAGCACGATAGCAAGAGCGGGATTAAGCACCTGCTTGTACCTGTCTATCCCGTTAGAGGCTTTTAATGAGCTTTCAGAGGAAGAATTTTTTACCTTTTTAGGCTGTGAGGATCCTTCCTGCAGTTCAGTTACCGTTTCGCCTTGCTCCGCTCTTACAATAGTTACAGTATATGTAACGGAATTTCCGTCAACATCGGTAACGGTAATTTTTCTGACATTGCTGCCGACACTGCATTCGCTGACGCCCTCGTACCATATATAATCGTTTATGCTGGCAGTAACTCCTTCGATCTCCACATTGTCCACCGAATAGTCAACATTAACGGTGTAATCATAAATATCGTATTTAAAATCAGGAGTAAGCGTACCGTGATCTACCGTCAGCGACGTAAGAACTCCCTGAGTCGGCATTCCGTCCCCGGAATAGCTTTCAGACGCTTGCGGTTCTTGCGGCGTATCCGTAACAGAATCAGTCCGTTCGGCTGTCTCTGACGTGGTTTCAGGCAAAGAAAAAACCTCCACATTAGCGTAGGCTGTGGCAGGCGATCCGATAAGCTCCTGCTCTTGCGAATAGATCACGCTGTTTTCAGTGTAAAGCTCCGCACTTCCCGCAGCAATGCATTTAAATATCAGCGAAACAGAAAGCTTGTCGCTGCCGTCCGTTACTGAGCCTTGCACCGTAACAGCTCCCCCGCTGCCGTATGCCATATCCCCTGAAACGAATTCCACCGTTTCAGGATCATAAATTACAGAAGTCTGAACGCTGCCTATGATTTCTGATGCGTAAAAATCCAGAGAAACCTCAAAATTTTCTCCCACGTCAGCTTCAGCGGGAGCATTTAACTGTATTTCGCTGGCTGCATATGCCGTAACAGCCGGTAAAGCTATCATTATCGCAGCCGAAAGCAAAATAAAAATAAATTTTCTTAACTTCATGCATTTTCACCTTCCCGCAGATAAAACTGTTTACAGAATTATGATCTTTGGGTTAATTATATTATATTTTTCCCGCAAAGTCAAGTGTAAGGCTTATAGGAAAATATTTCATTCAGCTAAAGCTTTTTTCATAAAATCCTCCGTATCTGCAAAACCGGAGCGGTTATATCTGTTAAGATCAAAAAGACATTTCTCATCACCCTTTATAATATAGTTAGGCTTTTCCTCAACTCCCAGGCTTGCTTCAAATCCACAGTTTTTGACCAGTCTTTCAGAGCTTTCATCATGAAATCCGAAGGGATACGTAAAAACATTCGGTCTGAAGCGGCAATTTTCTTCCAGAAGCTGCTGCAGCTCAAAAATATCGTTTATAAAAATTCCACGATATTCCTCATAACTCTCTCCCGGATTTCTTTTAACGCCCTTTCTGCCGTCAATACTGTGCATTGCGTATGTATGGTTGCAGATCTCAACATATCCGCTGTCCCTCATTTCGTTGATATCGCTCAGACGCAGGTATGAATAAGCCGGATTAGGTTCTTCTCCGCTCTCGGAAGCGGTTACGGTGTATTCTCCTACCACTGAGACCGAAGCCTTGAAATCATATTTCTCCAGCAGCGGCATAAGATATGTAAAATTATTATAGCTTCCGTCGTCAAAGGTTATAACTACAGGTTTCTCGGGAAGCTCTCCGTCATATCTTACATATCTTATCAGATCGTTTATAAAAACAGGAGTATATCCATGCTGATCCAGATAAAGGAAATCCTGCTCCACCTGCATTGGCGTAACAACATACTCGCCCGTTGCCGATTCGTCCTTAAGTATGCTGTGATACATAATTATAGGAACGAAAATACCTTCATTTTTTTCCTGATCTTTATCCGCATATGCTCCAAAAACGCACGCAGCTATACATATCAGCGCTGCTGCGGCAAAGCAGAGCATAAATTTCAATCTGATCCTTAAAGTACAGAACATATATCTACCTCCGGTTTTATTATATTTATATTAATTATATTCCTGTCCGATCAAAAAATTTCAAAAAATATAGACTTTACACTTGAAATATTTGTGCAAATGTGATATACTTTTTATTAAGTAAAATAATTATTTGGTCATATTATTAAACAGCAAATTGATCCTGGAGGAATGCTTATGAAAACAATACGGGCAAAGCTGATGCTTATAATGCTCGCAAGTACTTTTGTTATTACCATTGTGCTGAGCATCGTAGCGATACGTTCTATCAACCGCTCAACCGAAGGAACTCTGAGAAGTTCGGTCGAGCCTCTGACAGTACAGGCTTCAAGAAGCTTTGATACTACCATGAGACAGTACACTACAAATTTTTCCACTTCCGCAAAATCAGCTTTATTTGCCGAAAAAGAAAATGTAAATGATATGCTCAATATCTTAAAATCCGGTTTTTCTTCCGGGATAAACGAGTATTGCAGCTTTACAGTTTTTGCAGAGGACGGAAGCATACTTGTCACGGACAGTAAGGAGCTTGCAGAGCTTACACCTCAGGAAGAAGTTGAAGATGCGGCATCTAAATCATCGGTCGTTATTACCGACCTTATGCCGCTCAACAATAAAATTTATTTTACAATATTCCAGTCAGCTACCGCAAACGGACGTAAGGTCGTTGCTGCCGTAACGATCAATGCGGAAGTCCTTAACAATCTTATTCTTGACAATTCTTTCGGTGAAAACGGCTACGGATATCTTGTAGACGACGAAGGATCAGTGCTTATTCACAAGGACAGCTCAAAGGCATTGACCCATTTCAATCCGATCAACGAAGCTAAAAACAATGAGGATTATAAAGAACTGAGCAATGCAATGAAAACTATCCTCAGTACCGAGGATGGATCATGCAGCTATTCGATAGATGACAAGAAATGCATCGCAGGCTTTTCCTCCACAGATTATTTCGGCAGCACTTTGATACTCGTGCTGGTGGTAAAGGACTTTAACTCCACCACGACCGTAGCGATGACAAACATACTGATCATAGGCATTTCCATACTGATAATCACAATAGGCATTTCGCTTTTTTATGCAAGCAGGATCTCAAAACCTATTATATCCGCCACAAAACGTATCAGACTTCTTGCACAGGGAAATCTGTCCGATCCGGTAGACGTATGGTATTCAAAGGACGAGCTTGGAATCCTTACCAATTCACTTGAGGAAACTATCGTCTGTCTCAGACAGTACATAAATCTTATTACAGTTTCCTTGGAACAGATCTCCGAAGGCAATTTATGTCATCGAATGGAAGGAACCTTTAAAGGAGATTTTCAGCAGATAAAAACAACCTTCAACGATATCCTTGACAGTCTTTCCGATACGTTTGCTTCTATAAATACTGCCGCCGAACAGGTAACGTCCGGCGCTATACAGGTATCAAACTCAGCGCAGGAGGTTTCGCAGGGCTCGACCCAGCAGGCTTCGGCTATCGAAGAGCTTTCGGTTACTCTTAACGATGTTGCAAAACAGGTAAGTCAGAATTCTGACGACGCAAGAAACGCTTATAACATAGTTTCTGAAAATACATCTGCTATCGGAAGCTGCAACGATGATATGGATAATATGCTGAAAGCCATAAATGCCATCTACACTTCTTCATCAGAGATTTCAAAAATCATCAAGGTCATTGACGAGATAGCATTCCAGACAAACATTCTGGCTCTTAACGCAGCGGTCGAAGCGGCAAGAGAAGGTTCAAAGGGCTTCGGCGTTGTTGCAGACGAAGTAAGACGTCTTGCGTCACGTTCTGCAGAAGCGGCAAAGCAGACGGCTGCACTGATCGAAAATTCAGTAGCTGCAGTTTCCAAGGGTAACGAGATCGCACAGAAAACAGCGGCCTCCCTCAGAGTTATAGTTGACAGCTCCAACGAGATACAAGGGCTTGTTAAAAACATTTCGGAAGCGTCTGAGGATCAAACAGAATCTATCGTCCAGATCAATACCGGTCTTGACCAGATCTCAGCTGTTGTATCGGCAAATACATCATCATCTGTCGGAACTGCTTCAGCCAGTGAGGAACTGTCAAGCCAGTCCCTGATCCTTAAAAATATGATCGCAAGATTCAAGCTCAGTAACGGAGATGAAACCAGAAAAAAAGGCAGATTCAAATACGATTACGACAGTCTGCCCGATCCCGAGGACAGCCCGGATAATTTTGAAGACTATAACAGCGACGACGTAAGCGAATTTATCGAAGATAACGATAATGATAAATACTGATCGACAGAAAGGACCGATTTAAATGAAAAGAAGAATAGGAATACTCACAAGCGGCGGCGACTGCCCTGGACTTAACGCAACTATAAGAGGTGTTGCAAAGGCGTGCTATGAAAAATTCGGCAGCGATGCAGAAATAGTCGGGATCAACGACGGCTATTACGGACTTATCAACGGAATGTGCAAGGAAATGAAGCAGTCGGATTTTTCCGGTATTCTTACCACCGGAGGAACTATATTCGGAACCAAAAGGACGCCGTTCAAAAAAATGCAGGTCATTGAAGAGGATAATGTTGATAAAGTAAAGGCAATGAAAGAGACATATAAAAAGCAGAAGCTTGACTGTCTGCTTACTCTCGGAGGAAACGGCACACACAAAACAGCAAATCTTCTTTCTACGGAGGGGCTTAACGTTATCGGACTCCCTAAAACTATTGACAACGATATCTGGGGAACAAGCGTTACCTTCGGATTCCATACTGCTGTGGATACCGCTACCGATGTTATTGACAGACTTCATTCCACCGCCAACTCCCACGGAAGGATACTCGTTGCGGAGATCATGGGTAATAAAGCAGGTTGGCTGACGCTTTATTCAGGCGTTGCCGGCGGAGCTGATATGATAGTCATACCTGAGATCCCATACGACATAGAAAAGCTTGCCGAAGCGTGCGAAAAGCGTGCATCAAAAGGCTTTTCTATAATGGCAGTCGCAGAGGGCGCATTTGATAAGGCTGAAGCAAAAATGAAAAAGAAGGAACGTGCAAGAGTCCGTGCCGAACAGGGACTTACCACGGCAACATCAAGAATTGCAAAGCAGATAGAGGAAATGACAGGCTGCGAAACAAGAGTATGCATTCCCGGTCATATGCTCAGAGGCGGAAGTCCCTCCGCATACGACAGGGTGCTTGCCACAAAATTCGGCGTACACGCAGCAGAGCTTATTGAAAAGGAAAAATACGGCTATGCCGTTGCAATGATCGACGAGATCGTTTCCGAAAACAAGCTTGAAGACGTTGCCGGAAAAACCAAATTTGTTCCGGCGGACGATCAGATGGTTAAAACCGCTAAGGATCTGGGTGTTTCCTTCGGAGACTGACAATAAGACCCCTGTAAATCTCAGGTTTACAGGGGTCTTATAAATATCTGCGATCTTATGAAAATTTTGCGGCACGGCGCTGCACCCAGGACTGCATTATTTTACATAAGAATATTTTTTCAAGCCGTTGCCTTTTTCAACAAAACGTGATATAATGATTATAGGCAATACCGCACAACCACCGCCTGAATGCGCAATACGCACACAATGGTTGTGCGATATTGCCTATACGATCAACCGATATAAGGAGGTATTTTCAATGGATAAGCTAATTAATCTTCTGAAAACCAATGCAAGGATATCCAACGAGGAGCTTGCGGTAATGCTGGGAAAAACAGAAAAAGAGGTTGCTGACGATATAGCAAAGCTTGAACGTGATGGAGTAATAAACGGATACTCTGCTATAATAGACGAAAGTGCTTATGATACCGGCTCGGTCAGAGCCTTGATAGAATTGACCGTCACCCCGCAGTCTCAGTCAGGATTTGATGAGATAGCAAATCGGATCTCCAATTACGAACAGGTCGAATCTGTTATGCTTATGTCGGGTACTTATGATATTCTGGTTACGGTTATCGGTTCCGATATCCGTGATATTTCTTATTTTATATCCGACAGACTGGCAACAATAGACAGCGTGCAGTCCACTACAACACATTTCGTTCTGAAAAAATACAAAGATAACGGTATACTCATCAATCGGGACGAAACCGATGAAAGAGGTATGATTTTCCCATGATTGATTACGATAAAATACTTTCCGGCAAGATCAAACAGATGAAGCCTTCCGGCATACGCAAGTTTTTTGATATAGCTCAGCAGCTTGAGGGAGTTATTTCCCTTGGAGTAGGCGAGCCGGACTTCAAAACGCCGTGGCTTATCAGGCAAGAAGCGATCTCCACGTTGGAACGTGGAAAAACCTGCTATACCGCCAATGCCGGACTGATGGAACTCAGACGGGAAATTTCTGCATATCTGCAAAGGAAGATCCGTGTGGGATACAGTCCCGAAAAGGAAATAATAGTCACTGTGGGCGGTTCGGAAGGTATAGATCTTTGTATACGTTCAATAATTGAACAGGGAGACGAAGTGCTTATAACGGAGCCGTCGTTTGTATGCTATAAGCCGCTAGCCGAAATTTGCGGCGCCAAAACCGTTGTTATCGAAACAAAGGCGGAGGACGAATTCAGACTTACGGCAAAGGAGCTTAAGGAAAAAATAACCGATAAGACCAAGCTGCTTATTCTCCCGTATCCCAATAATCCTACAGGTGCGATCATGCGAAGGGAGGATCTGGAGGAAATAGCGGAAGTTCTCAGGGATACCAACATTGTGGTCATTTCAGACGAAATATACTCTGAGCTTACATACAGCGGAAAACACTGCTCTATAGCCTCTATAGACGGTATGCGTGAAAGGACGCTCGTCATAAACGGTTTTTCAAAGAGCTTTGCCATGACAGGCTGGAGACTCGGCTTCGTAGCCGGTCCGAAAGAAATAATTTCACAGATACTCAAGCTTCATCAGTATGCAATTATGTCCTCGCCGACAACAAGCCAGTATGCTGCAATAACTGCTTTAAAAAGCTGCGAATCGGATATCGCTAAAATGCGTGACGAATATAATATGCGCCGCAGGTATCTTGTTGACGCCTTTAACAAGCTGGGTCTGGAATGCTTTGCTCCTCAGGGTGCGTTCTATGTATTTCCATGTATAAAAAGCACAGGGCTTTCCAGCGTGGATTTCTGTGAAAAGCTTGTTTTCAGTAAAAAAGTAGCCGTTGTGCCGGGAGACGCTTTCGGAAAATGCGGAGAGGGATATATCCGTGTTTCCTATGCGTATTCCCTCAATCATCTCAGAGAAGCGATCAAACGTATCGGAGAATTTTTAGAGGAACTGAAAAATGTCAATATACAGTAACGTTAACGTCAAGGCATTCGGAAAGCTGAACCTTATGCTTGATGTTGTGGGCGTAAGAAAAGACGGATATCATATGCTTAACACCGTTATGCAATCGGTCGATCTTTTCGATGTTCTGGAGCTTTCTCTTTCCGAAGGCAGCGGTTTTGAACTGATATGCGATAAAAAAGACTTTCCTTTGGATAAAAGCAACCTTATATGGAAAGCGGCGGACGCATTCAAAAAGCATACCGGGACGGATTTTGGAGGAAAATTAAGCGTAAGGGTCGAAAAAAATCTTCCATCCATGGCAGGCATGGGAGGAGGAAGCTCCGACTGTGCAGCAATGCTTCATGCGCTGAATATTATGTTCGGCACCTTGCTAGACGACGATAAACTGGCTGAGATCGGTGCAGATCTGGGCGCTGACGTTCCGTTCTGCGTGCTTGGGGGAACAAGGCTGTGTCAGGGCGCAGGAGAAATTACCTATAAGCTCCCCTCCCCTGAATGCCCTTTTCTGGTTGTTAAGCCGGATATCAGTATTTCAACACCGGAAGCATTCAAAAAATACGATGCGATCGTAAATCCTAAACGATGTCAGCTTGATTACTTCCTTAAATCGTTAGGCTCAGGCAAACTCCTTTCAATGTGCATTTATATGTTCAATGTACTTGAATACGCATCGGAGTCTTCAGAGATCGAAGAAGCAAAGCGAAGACTTAAGGAATGCGGAGCGTACAACAGCGCAATGACCGGAAGCGGATCGGCAGTTTTCGGAGTTTTCGATAATGACAAGGAAGCTGAAAATGCGTTGAATAAATTGAAAAGCGAATACGGCTACTGCAAATCATGCAAACCGGTTAGAGCCGGTTATGAATTAATTTCTGTACAGAGGTGACTGTTATGAGAAATAAATGTAAATTCTGCGGATATGTATTTAAGGACAGAGATGAATCTATATGTCCCGAATGTCTTACTGCAAGAGAGGAGGACATCTCCTGCGGTCAGTATTCTGACGATGAACACAGTCACGGATATTTTGACGACAGGTATTCAAGAGATTCATCGGTATTTTCACAGAATGATATCTTCAAGCAGGAAGAAAATTCTTTCCTGCAGGAGGAAATCAAAGATGAAAGAAAAAGCAAAATGGCAAAGCTGGAAGCAAAAGAGCGTGCCGAGGAAAAAGCGAACAGACAATTTACTCCGCCGTCTGGAAACGGAGTTTACAACAATTACCGAAACAATGTCCCTACATACGGAGGCATGCCGTTTCAACGTCAGAATGTTAATCAGTTCCGCCGTGTAGGCAATATGTATTCATCCAATATGGGGAATACAACAGCTAATTTCGCAAACAGAAATAAAAATCCCGGCTGTGCAAAGCCTCTGGCAATTATAATAGCCCTTATAGTTATCGCAAATGTTGTTCCTGCTATTTATACGGTATTCAAGAGAGTCACATCTGAAAAGAGCAAAACCTATACCGATATTGAAAATGACAACGATAATGATTACGATTACGATAATGACACCGATAAGCCATATCAGTATTTCCCCGATTATAATTATGTGATCGATCACGAAAAATATCCTGATTATAACAGCTTTGTACCCCAGGAGCAGACAAGCGGCAATAAAAAAATGTCACTTGATTATTATATGGTAAAGGGCGTTAGATTGGCAGATCTGACCGATGACGAACGTGAATGCCTTACAATGACCAATGACGAACATAACAATGCCAATACCGATGAAGGATATGCGTTTGCCCAGGATCCGGACGCTCAGTACAGAATTTCAGCGAAATTCACTATTTCTTCGGAAGATAATTCGGACTTTATCGGTTTTGACAGTATATGTTGCCGAAGCTATGATAAGTATGAAAATCTGATTTCGACCTACACGATCCCGGAAGATGAGCTGAGCGAAATATTCAATTCGGATAATTCGGTTTCTGTTTTCGTAATGACATATTGCCCTGCCGAAAGCGAAATAATAGAACTTGAAACAATGGGCGGTAACAGCGAATATACGGAATCTTACTATTTTTATGTAACAAATGGGGAAGAATAAGCATATGCCTTACAGTAAAATACTTGAAAACTGTTCGCTTTGTCCAAGGAAATGCGGTGTAAACAGGTATAAAAGCAAGGGTTTCTGCGGTGAGGGATCTGATATAAGGATAGCAAGAGCAGAGCTTCATCACTGGGAAGAGCCTTGCATAAGCGGTACAAACGGATCTGGAGCGGTTTTCTTTTCAGGATGCAGCCTCAAATGCTGCTTTTGTCAGAATTATGAGATATCCTCTGAGGGGAAAGGATTTAAAGTCACCAAAGAAGAGCTTGCGGATGTCTTTTTATCGCTTCAGGAACAAAATGCTTACAACATCAATCTGGTAAATCCTACACACTTTGTACCTCAGATAATTTCTGCACTTAATATTGCCGGAAACGAGCTTAAGATACCAATTGTTTACAACTGTGGAGGATATGAAACTCCGGAAACACTTGAAATTCTTAAGGATAATATTGACATTTTTCTCCCTGATTTAAAATACTTTGACAGCGGCATCTCGAAAAAATATTCATCTGCCGAAGACTATTTTGAAAAAGCGTCTTCCGCTATCCGCAAAATGGTTGAAATTGCAGGAAAGCCAAAGTACGACGACAACGGAATGCTAAGATCCGGAGTAATTGTACGGCATATGGTACTGCCCGGATGCCGTCACGATTCGCAGAAGCTGATGGAATGGCTTGTACACTCATTTGAAAAAGACGAAATACTTGTCAGCGTAATGAGCCAATATACACCTGTATACAAAGCATTCAATTACAAAGAGCTTAGCCGACGCACATCGACCTTTGAATATAACTATGTGTGCGATCTGGTCGAAAAGAGCGGATTTGACGGATTTTTTCAGCACAGAACATCGGCAGAGGAATGCTTTATACCTGATTTTTACGACTATAAATATTTTTAGTTATATATTATAACGTCATGCATATTTTTTTACAATATATAGTAAGCACTATACTATCAATTACCATTGACAATCATAAAAAAAGCGGATATAATATTATTAAGGAATGATTTATGAATTTGTTCCTTATAAATAATAAACAATTACCGGTTAAAAATGAAATGAGGTAATGCCAATGTCAAAAGCGTTAGGTTCAAAATATTCCATTGAAACAAGCAGTGAAAGCAAGGAGTATTTTGAATTTGTAAAGGACTTGCTGGACGACGAGGTTGTAAGTCAGATGAAGAATTTTACTCATCATTACAGCACTACCCGTTATCAGCACTGCATTAACGTTTCATACTACAATTATCTTGTATGCAGAAAGCTGGGACTTAATTCACGTTCCGCAGCAAGGGCGGGAATGCTTCACGACCTGTTCCTTTATGACTGGCGTGAAGTGCCTAAAAAAAGAGGCGATCTTCCTCACGGTATGAAGCACCCGAAAGTTGCCCTTGAAAATGCCGAACAATATTTTGAGCTTGGCAAACGTGAAAAAGATATGATCGAACGTCATATGTGGCCGCTGACTGTTAAATTTCCCAAGTATGCTGAGTCCTATGTTATAGTTGTTATTGATAAATACACTGCCATGCTGGAACTTGGCACACACTGTGGAAGAAAGTTAAGATCCTTTACAAAAAACATCAGCCGAAAACATAATACGATTTAAAACCAGGCAGCGGATTTTATGATCCGCTGCTTTATTTTATTTAACAAACTATTTAATGTGATACCGCACAACCACCTACTGAGGTTTTATGCTGTATTATATTAATAAAATAGGAGCGGAAAAATATCCGCTCCCTGAAAATATTTTATCTTAAATAAAGCTTACGCCTTGTTTCCGCAGCTTGTGCAGAACTGACTGCCATCGGGTATCTTAGCTCCGCAATGTGTGCAGAACTTCTCAGCTGCCGGCTGAGGAACAGTATTATTCTGAGGCATTGCTGCAAAACCGTTATTCATATTGCTGTTAAAATTCTGAGCCGCTGCCATATTCTGCTGAGGATAACTGTTTGAGGAAGTATTTCCAGCAAACTTCTGAATGATCTTAAGCAAAATACATAATGCAGAAATACCGATCACAAGCCAGTAAATAACCATCAGGAATATATAAAATCCTTCACCGCTGAATATGTGCTGATTTTTTATAGCAGCAATACCCAAACCTCCGCCAATAGAAACCATTACAAAGAATGCAAGCTTAACCCATGGCTCGATCTTTTTGTAAAGACCGTCCATAAACTGATTTAAATCGTTCATAAGTAAACCTCCTAAAAATATGTTATTTACATTATACAATTATTCCTGAAAAAAGTCAAGCAATAATCACAATGATTTTAAATATTTTACAAATTACAGATCAGTTATCCGCAGTGATCAATGAGATAAGCATAAACGGATTGTCGCTTCTGCCCTCCTGTTCTATCCTCACCTCCACGGTATGACTTCCCTTTCCGGCATTTTCACAGAGTGTCGTAAGGCAGCACAGATCTCCCCATGTTTCTTCAAAATTGGCGTCAAGAATTATCCTGTTGCTTTCGTTGCCGTCAATAACAGCACACGCTATAGGCGCAGGCTTATCGACCGTGCGTCTCCATTGAAGCATGATAATATTCCCCTGAGCATTAAAAATAATACTGTCCCCTTTTTTTCCGGAGATCCATCCGTTTTTAAAGGGATCCGAAAATCTGTCAATTTTATTGGTATCTTCGGTGAAGCCTTTAAGAACAGGCTTACAGTTGAAATTCTGGAATACTGCAGCGTCTTCATAACGGCATGGAGTAAGCTTTTCGGCAAGCTCAGGCTTACCGATCTTTCCGCCAGAGCATTTGTAATACTTATACTCTGTTTCCAGAAGATCCACTATAATTTCCGCAATAGTCTTATGACCGATATTTTTAGGGTGAAGCATATCATCAGTATAGGTACTGCGGTCAATATCGCCGGAAAGTATCTGCGGATAAATATAATCACGCATACTTACTATCGGCAAACCGTAATGAATACCAACAGCATTATGTATTCCCTGCGCATTTTTTCCTGTATCATAAAACAAATTGTTGATAATTATTACAGCCTTGACGCTTTTGTGCTTCAGGATCCTGCGGACAAGACTTTCATAGGTTTCCATGAATGTGAGATCATCATCGTCGTTTACCGAAAATTCTATAAATACCAGATCGGGGTCTTTATCCAGCACGTCTCTCTGTACCCGTGCTGCTCCGAACTGAGAAGTCGTTGCACCTATTCCCGCATTGAAAAATGTGATCTCCGAACCGGGAAACTTTTTGTTCCACCACTTTGCCGATAAATTTACATAACGGTTTTCTTCGGGATCGGCATTGCAGCCCATTGTTATTGAACCGCCAAGATAAACTATACCCAGCTTGTTCTCACTTTCTATTTTTTGGAACACTCCGGACATATAGCCGATATCACCAAGATTTACAATAGATCTGTACTTTTCGCACATATACATACTCCTTATTATTTTATTGATTTAATTATACCACCTTTTTAGTAACTTGTAAACACCAATAAAGCATATAAAACAAAAATTTTCTTCAAAAGAACTTTTAATAGTGTAAAATCACCTTGACTAAAACGGTGTAAAGTTATATAATTATTAAGGAATAAACGTAAAGGATCTGATAAAATGTATGATATAAAGCTTCTGCTTGAACAAACCAAAACTCTGATAATTTTCAGAAATCTACGGTTTGAACCTGTTTTTCGTACATATACCGACGCACTGGAAAAAATTATGATCGGCGACAGAATAAATGCCGTTGAAGCATACTCCGACTTTATTTTCGAGCTTTTCAGTCATTCGGATAATCTCACCGAATACATTCTCAAACTTGTACTGGAAGACGAAAATCTGTATACACTGAAAAAAGGTGAAAACAAGCCTACCGGAACACTGCTTGACGAATGTCTTGCCAATGAGCTTGAAGTCCTTCAGGAAATTTCTCAAATCCCCTGTGAGGACATAATTTCAAAGCTTGACTTCAAGGGATTTCTTCCGCACTACAACATATATCAGGCTGATTTCTCCAAAATATATGCCGACAGAATACACTCGATCAGCGAATTCGGCTACGGAATATACTCTCAATACCATGTATTTGTGATAAAAGAAGGAAAGATCACCCCTGTAGAATATCCTGACAGCATAAGACTTTGTGAGCTTCATAACTATGAGACGGAGCGCAGTCAGGTCATCGCCAACACAATGGCTCTTATCAATGGCAAGCCTGCAAACAACGTACTGCTGTACGGCGACTGCGGAACCGGAAAATCCTCCACTGTAAAGGCAATTGCCAACGAATATTACACCAAAGGTCTGCGGCTTATAGAACTGAAAAAGAAACAGCTTCACGAGATCCCGGCGATCGTTGAGACGATCAGCAAAAATCCTCTGAAATTCATAATTTTTATAGACGACCTGTCATTTACCGAGGACGATGATGATTTTGCCGCACTCAAGGCTATATTGGAGGGAAGCGTTTCTTCGACCGCTTCAAATCTGGTTATATATGCCACCTCCAACAGACGCCATCTTGTACGGGAGACATTTTCCGCACGCCAGGGTGACGAAATTCACTTTAAGGACACAATGCAGGAGCTTCTGTCCTTATCCAATCGCTTCGGCCTTACGGTGACTTTCCAGAAGCCTGACAAAAAGGTTTATTTAGACGTTGTGGAGAAGCTTGCAAAACAGTATGAGCTTACTGTTCCAACAGACGAGCTTATGCTCAAGGCCGAGGCATACGCTCTCTCAAGAGGCGGACGTTCTCCCAGAGTTGCAAAACAGTTTGTGGAATATATGGCGGGTTGCGAACAGTAACTGATAATTTAATAAAAGCAATACACCGTGAGAATTTGTTCCTCCCGGTGTATTTTTATTGTTATATTATTGTCTATACGTTCATTTCATTCACAATACTTGCCGGTTTAACGGTCATCTCAACCCATGCAGGAACAAATCCGCTTTTTATCGCAGTTCTTGCAGATCTTAAATTAGACCATGCACAGCAGTAAAATGGTACTTTTCCAAGCTTTAAGATCTCCATTGCAAGATTACCTGTGAGTGCTGAGGCTATTCCTCGCTTACGATATTCCGGTAATACATCTATGCCGATCTGCCACATCAACTCGCAATCAGCAGAACAAGCGGCAAGTCCAATCAATTTATTTCCGTCATATGCGCCAACTCCCAAGACATCCAGCTCCTTTCTTTTTTCACAAAGAGCATTGCTCCATTGGGGTATATATAATTTTTCAAAATCCTCATGATGTAACAGCTTTATATCATATTCACAATGTGCAGCATGAAGCTTGTTTAAATCAGGAAGAAAATACTCCGCAATAAAACAGATCTTATGACCCATGTCGCTGAACCGCTCATTCAGCCAATGCATATTTGGAGTTTCAAAACAATGATAAAATTCAAATTTACCGATATATTCTTTTATAAGCTCTACGTATTCATCCTTAACGGATGCAACGATATTGCTGCCATATGACACCATATTGCAAGTAACAGGCTCCTTGTAATATTTCCTTGCCTTATCCCTTATTTCAGCTCTTACAATTACATTCTCGCTTTTCAGAAAATCCATTGGCTGACAATTAATATCTATTGCTGACTGCATCATTGCAATATTGAAAATCTCACGATTATCCATTACACACAAATCTCCTGATATAAAACACGTCTTAATTTAAAAGCCCTTTTCTTTAAGATTTTTTACAATATTAACATAAAACTCTCTGATATCAAACCCATCTATATTTTCACGGAAAAGATCGATCACATCTCCGTGGGATATTCCTCTCCTGCCTTTGTGTTCAACCATAAGCTGATTGTCACCCCTGAGTCCGGATTCTACCGTCACCAGACCGTCGTTACCCGAACCATAAGGCTTATTGAGCATATAGCCGAGATTAAGAGGAAATCCCGCCGAGCGGATCGAATTCATCTTTGTCATGACCGAATAATAATAAACATCCGGCGAATCGGGAGTCCCCTCGTTGAACCTTTCACAGCTTGCAAAGGTAAGCTCACCCAAGCCCTTTCTGAAGCTGGGAGCAGTATCGCCAAGTACCGTAAACAGCTTGTTATATCTCTTATCCACAAAGCTCAGAAGCCCCTCTGAGACCTTTGAAAGTATACTGTCCACAAATTTACAGCCATAATGAGGAGTATTGATCGTCGTCAGCGAAGCCACATATTTATCCATTCCCAGTCTTGATATAGCATAACGGGAATCAAGACCGCCTTTGGAATGAGCGATTATATTAACCTTTTCCGCACCGGTCTGCCCGATTATCTTCAGTATGCTTTCCTTAAGCTCCCCTGCACTGACCTCTATAAGATTAGCCGACTGCTGATTTCCGTAGTATATCTCCGCTCCGTTTCTCACAAGCTCCTTAGGAACACGTCCCCAGTAATTAAAAAGCTGCCAGTCCCGGAAGAAGATCCCATGAACCATAAGGATAGGATATTTTGTCCTGCATATCTCATTTTCCTTACGCATATTATCGAGATCCTGCTTTGCCTGTTCAAAACGGAACTCCTTTTTGGAGATCCGACAGATCTTAACAAGGACAAAAATATTAACTATAGGAATATACCATGTAAAAAGCAGCAATATATACCAGATGATCTTGACCTGCCGGGAGTTCACAGCGGTACGGACAATACCGATAAATCCGCTCAGACCGATGAGCAAAAACGCAAAAACTCCGTTAATGACCTGTCTCCACACATTAAGCTCTGAATATACAGCAAGAAAAATCAACAGCAGCGTTTCTGCCACAGCCAACACAATTGCGCTTTCGATAGTGTATGTACCTTTTGAAATTCCGCTCAGTTTTTTATTTTCATCTGTCTTTCCGCCTGCTTTGACGAGAAAAACAAAAAAGTAAACAACCAGAAAAATTATTATCAGCGTTTTTAACAGGACTGAAAGCTCTGTCAGCTTCCACAAGGCTATACAGTTAAAAAAAGCCGCAAGAAGGATCTGACATATCATAAATTTGATTTTTCTCATTTTTTCACCCTATATCCCCATTTTCCTTTTTTCCTGTCTTACGTCGCTTCCTATGAACATGATCGGCAAAAAGCATCCGGTAAGTCTGGAAACTATTCTGTCGTTGTATTTTCTGTCAAGCTCCTTCATGGAAAGGTTTGTGGAAATGATCGTAGGACGTCCCAGATTAAGACGCTCATTTATTATCTCGTATAAAACTGCGTCGGTAAACGAGGTCTGAAACTCCGATCCCAGGTCGTCAAGGATAACAAGCTCAGCCCCTATTATTATCTCAGTAGTGTCTCCCTCACGCCTCCTGAACCGTTCGTCCTCGATCTGCCTGAAAAGCTTAAGTATAGAACCGAAAAAAACGTTTCTTCCCTCGCTCAGAAGCTGTTTTGCGATACATGAGGATAAAAAGGTTTTTCCGAGACCCGTTTTTCCGAAAAAGAAAAGCGATGACGAGCTATCGCTGAAATTGTCCGCATAAGCACGGCAATCGTTATAAACGGTACTCATACGTTCTCTGGCAGCTATATTCCCCGTCTGAGCAGGATAAAAGTCAATGCGGAATTCGCTGAAATCATGCAGCATAATAGAACATTGACTGTTAAGCTCCTCCGTTGTATATTTTGCCAGCAGCTTATCTAAGCACTGACAGCGCACGCCGTCATGATATCCGCTATCGCTGCATACGGGGCAATAGAAATGATACTGCAAATAATCCTCGGGATAGCCAAATGAGACCAACAGTCGGCCAATAGTTTCCCTGGTCTGTAAATTCCTCGATCTGATTTTTGCGACTTCGCTCCTTACATCGATATTCTTTTTGCCTTCTCCAATAAATTTTATCATTGAAAATCCGGCTGACGATAAGGACTGCTGCATTTTATATATCTCGGGAGCTTCAAATTTTATCTGGGAAATTCTCTCGGCACGCTCCTCCTTAGCCTTAATGCGTCTTGCGGTAAGGGTATTTTCAGCACGTTCAAAGGCGTTTTTTGTATATTTCATTAGTTACCCTTCCTTTCTTCCGCCGCTGAGACTGAATTTCAGCGCAAAGTTTTCAAATTCCTCAAGATCATAGGAGGTATCACGTTCCGACTCGCCTTCCGTTTTTTTGGCATATCTGCTTTTAAAATTCTCATCGTTTTTCCTAACGTCCTCAGAGGTGACGACCCCATTATTTGACCAGTTTTCCAATATTTTATCAATATATCCAAAGTTAAGCTTTGAATTTGAATCCATACACTTGTTGTATGCAATTTCAAGCAGCTCGTAGGAAAATCCAATATTTTTCCACTTTTCAATATAGTCTCTCTGTTTTTTTGATGGTTTATTAACGATTCCGAATATTCTCAGAACGTTGTTTTCAAAATCGTGCAAAGCATTCTGGCTGATGATCTTCTTTTCCACGTCCGAATAACTCATAATACCTGACTCAAACCACCTCACCATTACCGAATACAAATAAGCAATGCTGCTTTTGCCTATATTTTTACAATAATCTGCTGTAAGAAGAATTGTCGGAACATCGAAACGGTAAAGCTCATACAGTTCCACAAGCCTGCCAAGCTCCTTACCGTTAATTGAAAATTGAAGGATACCTTGAATATCGTTGACAAGCTGCTTAAGATTACTGTCATTCTCAGCCTTTTCCTTTATCTCACGCTGAGAATAATTCACAACGATTTTTTTATCTTCAGCAACTGCGGACGCTCTTACCGCCTCCACCTGCGAGACAGGCTGATTTTTTGAACTGAAGCCGGCAGTCTTTGCCTCAGACGCAGAGGTGTTTTCGGAGCCGTCGAAACTGATAACGCCCAGATTACGCCAATATATGATCGCATCGTCTATTTCGCCGGGAGCGATCCCCGTCTTTTCGGCAATTGCGTCTGTAGTCGTCACACGCTGTCCCGCAAGAACGCAAAGCAGGACTTTTATGTAATTTCCGTCGCTGAGCTTAAGATAATCGTTCGCAACCACTGCCGGAACGCAGAACTGCGCTCCCCAGTTGTCTATGTCAAATTTATATTTCATTTTGTACAACTCCATAAAATGATCTTTGGTCTGTATTGTCTTTAATAAGTATAACACTTTTTACTTCTTTTTGCAACAGTATTCGATACAAAATTTCGCCCCGTGCATTAAGCACGGAGCGAAGGAAATCAGTATTCACAATCCTTTTTTATTTTAAAAATCATTCTAAGTATGCCCGACAAGCATTTCGGGCTCTTAACTACAACAACCTTCATAAGTATCCCTCCTGAAATGTTATAGTTTATAATATTCATAAAATCAAAATAGGTGAATAACATACATATTATTCCAAAAGAGACTGTATCACAAGCAGAGTTCCCTTTGTAAATTTAACCTGAGCAAAAGCGTCATTTTTTATCTCATTTGAAATTCCTATGGGAAAACCATTTGTAATGGTAATATTTTGAGCAGTATATTTTGTCCCCGTGATTGAAAGGCCCTCAACGCTCTCAGAATATGACAGCAATGAAAAGGAAAATCCCTTTTTAGGGGGAAATTCATAGCTTCCCGGAGACAGCAGATCCATGGTTTCTTTATCTGAAACGATCCTTCCGGCTGCTCCGTTATCCAGCAGGAATTTCAATGCCTGAATATTTCCGAGCATATGATCCAGTCTTCCGCCGGCAGCGCCGTAAAATACAAATTTATCACAGCCTTTATCTATCCCGGCTCTGACGGCAAGCATGAGATCCGTATCGTCCTTCTTAACAGGAAAAACCTTTACATTATCGCCGCAGGGACGCTCCTTTACAGAGTCAAAGTCGCCAATGGCAAGATCTGAACAAATACCCAGGGACTGTGCAAGCTCATAACCTCTGTCCGCAGAAATAACATAGGATCCATTCACAAATGAAAAATCAACGCATTCAGCCGAAACAGGCTCTCCGCCGGCAAAAATCGTGCATTTATTCATCCTTATACTCCCACTCTTTAAGCTGCTTTGCCTGCTCATACATTTCCACATAGCTTTCGTGTCTTGACTTTGGGATTTTCCCCTGATCAACAGCTTCGATTATCGCACAGCCTTTTTCCTTGGTATGACTGCAATTGGGGAATCTGCATTTACCCAGATATTCTCTGAACTCGCAAAAACACTCTGCAAGCTCGTCCTTGAAGATAATATCATAACGATTAGTATCAAATGATGAAAAACCCGGGGTATCGGCAATATAACCGCCGCCGTTGAGCTTATAAAGCTGAACGTGCCTTGTCGTATGCTTTCCTCTGCCAAGCTTGCGGCTTATCTCGGCGGTCTCGAGCTTAAGCTCGGGAAACATATTGTTAAGCAAAGAAGATTTTCCTACTCCGGTATTTCCCGTAAATGCAGATAAGCTTCCCGTGAGCGCAGATCTTACTGCGCTGCTGCCTTCACCTGTTGTATTGTCAACTTCATATATCTCAATTCCCGAACGAATATAAATATCTGCGATATCACTGCACCCGCATCTGTCTACCTTCGTAAAAACGATCATAGGCTTGATCTTTTTATATTCGGCTATCGCAATAAATTTATCAAGAAGCAGCAGATTAGGCTTCGGTTCGCAGGTAGCGCACACAAACGCAAGAATATCAAGATTAGCTAAAGGAGGTCTTATAAGCAGGGATTTTCTTTCCATGATCTCCTCAATAACGCAGGAACCGTCTTTTTCCTCAGTAACAGTAACTCTGTCACCGCATACAGGAGAAATTTTCCTTTTTCTGAAAATTCCCCTTGCCTTACATTCAAAAACGCCGTCGGAGGTTTCTACGACGTAGAGACCTCCGATTGCTTTAACTATAATACCGTTCATATAGCCTTCTATTCAGATCCGCCGCCATAAATCAGTTGGCAGGATTGTCATTGACCGTACCGTTCGGATCGGGCTGATCGCTCGTAGGCTCTGAGGCAGGAGGCTCAGGCGGTTCTTCACTCGTTGTTGTGGTGGTTGTTGTAGTTGTTGTCGACTCCGTAGTTGTAGGAGTGATATCCAGCAGTCCTGACTCATTGAGCGAACCGTTGAGCTTAATTGTCTTCTCGTCATAATCGATGTCGTAAACTGCGTAATTTACAGTTTTTCCGGTCTCATCGTTTCTGATCGTAATGGTAAGGGTCTCCGTCTTCTTACCGGTAATATCGATATTTACCGTTCCGCCCGCTACCGTCTCACCGTTTCCGATAGACTGAGTATATGCAACGTTTCCGTTCTTATAGACCTCGATCGAGTAAGAACCGTGAATTCCCCTAGGCATAGGAAGCGAAATGGTCAGATCGACAGGATCTGTCTCTCCGGTAGATACGTAGATCGTTACCTCAGTATCTCTGTCTACCTTTTTGCCTTCGTCAATAGACTGATCTACTACCTTGCCCTTGTCGCCTTCATGAGCGATCTCCTCTACCTTAGCCTTAAGCTTGTTTTCCTTAAGTGCGTCTATAGCCTTTTCCTTGGTCATTCCGATAACATCGGGAACCTTAACCTGGGTATCAAACGGTCCCTTGCTGACAAATACGGTGATCGTTCCGCCCACAGGATGCTCTTTACCTGCGGCAGGCTCGGTCTTGATTACAAGACCCTCCGCTACGTTATCATCAAACATAGCTCTGAGTACAACCGTAAATCCTGCGGCTTTAAGCTCACTCTGAGCGACCTCAGATTCATTTCCGTTCATATCCGGTACAGTAGTCATCTGTCTGCCCTTACTTACCTTGAATGTAAGGGTATAGCCTTCCTTGACTGATTTGCCCGCAGACTGGCTCTGCCAGAAAATGATTCCCTCATCGTATTCGTCGTTATACTCGTTGACAAGCTCAAATTTAAGCTTATCCTTCCAGTCCTGCTCTACCTGAACGATATTCTTACCTACAAAGTTAGGCAAAGTGACCGTTCCTGTGTGTATTCCGGTCTTTCCGGCGAACGCCTTTATGACCGTCCAGCCGATAACGCACGCGGCAATGATAACCACAGCCACAGTGACGGCAAGCAGAATAGGCACTACATAGGAACGCTTGGGTTCTTCCTCGTCATCGGAATCGTCATCCTCATCGTCATCCTGAGAATATTCGTCATATTCATCGTCATAAACGTCATTATGATCATTATGAGTATAATAAGGGTTATTCAGAACAGGAGCTGCTGAACTGTCCTTATATCCAAAAACTACCGACTGATTAAGCTTGAACGTGTCAATATCCCTTATCATCTCAGCCGCAGACTGATATCGGCGGGCAGGCTCTCTCTCCATAGCGTGTATAACTATTTCTTCAAGTGCCTCGGGGATAGACGGCATTATCTCACGTGGATTGACAGCGTCCTCCTGCATATGCTTAAGAGCAATTGCAACAGGATTTTCGCCGTCAAACGGCTTTCTGCCTGTCAGCATTTCATAGAGCATTACTCCAACGGAATAGATATCCGAACGTTCGTCTGTCATATCCCCTCTTGCCTGCTCGGGTGAAATATAGTGAACTGAGCCGATAGTTTTGTCAGACAAGGTTTTTCCGTCGATCCTGGAAAATCTTGCAATGCCGAAATCCATTACTTTTATTGTTCCGTCAGTAAACAGCATTATGTTCTGCGGCTTTATATCCCTGTGAACAATACCCTTGTCATGAGCATGCTGAAGCGCTCTCAGGATCTGAGTTACAAAGTGGAGCGCATCCTTCCACTTCAGTACACCCTGCTGCTCGATAAATTCTTTTAAGGTAATGCCGTCAATATACTCCATTACGATAAACTGAATCTCATCAGTAAATCCTACGTCGTAAATCTTAACGATGTTCGGGTGTGAAAGCACTGCGATCGCCTTGCTTTCATTTCTGAATCTTCTGAGAAATTCCTCATTCTGCGAAAACTCAGGCTTAAGAATTTTAACGGCTACCGTACGATCCTCCATTACATCATGCGCCTTATAAACGTCAGCCATTCCGCCTACGCCTATAAGCTCGGTAATTTCATATCTGCCGTCAAGCTTCTTACCGATGTTAGAATCCATTTAATTCAACTCCTATGTTTTTTATATATTTAAAGGTTTTATTGTTGGCTAATTTGCGATCACGGCTGCGGAAATATTATCCCGCCCGCCGCTTTCGTTTGCAAAGCATATAAGCTTTGTTACTGCGTCGTTAAGATTTTTTTCATAAACAGTGTCGTATATAAACTGATCATCACAGTAGCCTGACAAGCCGTCCGAGCAAAGCAGAACGGAATAATTGCCAATTTCCTCCAGCTCAAAATAATCCACCTCAACGTCCGGCTCAACTCCCACCGCTTTGGTGATCACATTTTTCATAGGGTGAGCCATTGCTTCCTCACGGGTGATCTGACCGCTTCGGAAAAGCATTTCGACGTAGGTATGATCCGTAGTGATCTGCCGTATCCCGGAATCGTTTAGCAGATATGCACGGCTGTCGCCCACATTGACGATATATATACGCTTTTCAACTGCCAGAACCGCTACAAGGGTAGTTCCCATGCCGTTTTTATCGATGTTTTCACGGCTCTTGGTATACACAAGAGTATTGGCGTAATGAACGGCGTTCATAAGCAGGTTCCGTGTGGAATTTGCGTTCATATCGGATTTGTAATTTTCTTTGATCCTCTGAATGAATGCATCTATCGCAACCTGACTGGCGACCCCGCCGGAGGCAGCGCCTCCCATTCCGTCACATACGACTGCGACCGAAATGTTTTCGCCCAGAAACTCAGCGTGTACCCTGTCCTGATTTTCGCTTCTCTTTTGTCCTATATCCGTAGCCGATGCCAGAAACAAGCAGCTCACCACCTTTCTTTAAATTTCATATTCACGTCTCAGCTGCCCGCAGGCGGCGTCTATATCCGCTCCCAGCGTCCTGCGGACCGTAGCGTTTACGCCAAGCTCCTCAAGATACTTCTGAAATCTGTAAGCGGATCTTCTGTCCGACCTGTAGTTTCTTTCCTTGATCTTATTTACCGGGATTATATTAACGTGACAGACAAAATCATCAAGCAGTTCCGCAAGCTCCCTTGCGTCCTCCTTTGAATCGTTATGACCGTCTATCAAAGCGTATTCAAAGGATATTCTTCTGCCTGTAACCTTAAAATAATAATGGCACGCAGTCATAAGCTCGTCAATATCGTACCTGTTGTTGACAGGCATTATTTCGCTTCTTGCCTTATTGTTTGAAGCATGAAGGGAAACCGAAAGCGTTATACCAAGCTTCAGCTCCGCAAGCTCATATATCCTGGGAACAATACCGCAGGTTGAGACAGAAACGTGCCTCAGCGACATATTGGCCCCCTCGCTGCAGGAAAGCAGTCTGAGAAAGTCAACAACGTTATCAAAATTATCCATAGGCTCGCCTATGCCCATAAGCACCACGCCGGAAATTTTTCTCCCGCTGTTACGCTCCGATTCATAGATCTGAAGAAGGATCTCTGAAGAGGTAAGGTCTCTTTTATAGCCTGCAATAGTAGAAGCGCAGAATCTGCATCCCATCTTACAGCCGACCTGAGTCGAAACGCAGACAGTGTTTCCGTAGCTGTATTCCATAACGACCGACTCCACATGATTTCCGTCCGGCAGCCTATATAGATATTTTACAGTATTATCGGTATCAGATTCAAGCTTTTTTGATACAAATAGTGATTTTAAACAAAATTTTTCTTTTAGCTTGCCTCGTAATTGTACAGATAGATTAGTCATTTCGTCAAAAGAAACTGCCCGCTTTACATGAAGCCATTCAAATATCTGTTTTGCACGGAATTTTTTTTCATTCATGAGCAATATCTGCTCTTCCAGCTCCTCCGGCAAAAGACTTAAAACATCTATCATACCGTGTTCGTCGTAAATAACCATACGTCACCTCCGGCGTACAAACTTAGCAATAAAAAAGCCGTCAGAATTAAACTTTGAGGGAGTAAGCGTCAGACGTCCGTCTTCAGCGTTCACTCCGGGAATATTATCGATAGACGCCGATCCAAAATTTCTGTTTTCCATTAGAAACCTGTCGGCTACGGCATCGTTTTCCGCCCGTGAAAGAGTGCAGGTAGAATAAACAAGTACCCCTCCGACCTTGACATACTTTGACGATGTTCGGAGAATATTGTACTGGATCTCGGGAAGCCTGCAAAAGTCCTCCGGAGCCTTATATTTGATCTCCGGCTTGCGCCTGATAACGCCCAGTCCGGAGCAGGGAGCGTCGCACAAGACCCGGTCTGCTTCCGGAATGCTGCCGTTAAACTCCTTGGCGTTATTCACTCCCGCCCTGATACAGTCCAGACCGAGACGCCTGGCGCCCGCTGCGATAAGCCTCACTCTATTATCGTGAAGATCGTACGCAAAAATATTACCCTCATTTTTCATACGCTCCGCAGCTGTAAACGCCTTGCCTCCGGGAGCTGAGCACATATCCAGCACGGTTTCCCCGGGCTGAGGATCAAGTACGGCGCAGCAAAGCTGACTTGCCGTATCCTGAACATGAAATCTTCCGGAGCTGTATGCCGTTGTCGATTCAACGCTTCCGCCAAAATAAATATTGAAAGAATCGGGAAGAAAATTATTTTTTTCAAACGTGATCCCTTCCCCGCTGAACATTTCCAGCGTACTTTCCAGAGAATGATAAACCGTGTTGATCCTTACTGAAGTAGGGGCACGTCCCAGAGAAGTCTCAAGCATCTCTCGGCACACCTCTCCGCCGTATTCTTCATTCCACTTTTTCACAAGCCACAGCGGACATGAATACTCAACCGACAGTCTTTCTTCCTCGCTGTCACTTTCCGGAAGCTTTTTGCCGTTCCTTATAAACTCCCTCAGCATACCATTGACAAATCCGGGTACTGCGGGATTTCGGTTTTTCTTGGCAAGCTTTACAGCCTCGTCAACAGCGGCGTTATCAGGTACCGAATCCATATATTTAAGCTGATACAGTCCTGTTCTCAGAATATTGCGTACCGTATGGTTAAGACTGTTCTGAGGTTTATTTGAGAGACTGCTTATTATTGCGTCTAAAGTGAGCTTTCTCTCAAGCGTTCCGTAAAACAGCGCAGAAGCAAACCGCTTATCCTGAACTGACAGTCCGCACCTTTCCAAAGCCTTATCAAGTGCAATATTTGAATAAGCGGAATCGTCATCAAGCTTAGTCATTAGTCTGACCACAAGCTTTCGTGTATTAGTCAATTAGTGTTTCCTCCAGATGTAAAGTTAAAAACATTTACAGCATTGTATTATCTGACAAGTCATATACCTTGTCATTTTCCAAGCATAGTATTCTTATATACAGGCTTACCTCTCAGGTAATCAGCAGTTTTCATGCGCTTAGAACCTTCAGCCTGTACTTCGGTAAAACGTATCACACCGTCGGAACAGGCAACAGAAAAGTTGTCAGGATCCACTACTGTACCTACAGGACTGCTGACCTTGTTTAACGAAACAATTTCGGACCTGTATATCTTAAGACGCTTTCCGTTAAGATATGTGACAGCGCATGGCCAATCGGACAATCCGCAGATTTTTTTGTGTATCTCCTTCACACCTAAAGAAAAATCCAGTTCGCACATATCCTTTGAAAGCATGGGAGCATAGCTTGCTTCACTATCATTCTGAGGAAGAGGAGTAACTGCGCCTTTTTCAAGCTCCTCCAGAGTGTTTATCATAAGTTCGGAACCAATAACTGCCAGTCTGTCAAACAGCTCAGCAGCCGTTTCATTTTCGCCGATAGAAGTTTCTCTCTGAAGCAGTATGTCTCCGGTGTCAATACCCTCTCCCATAAGCATTGTGGTTATTCCTGTTTTTTCCTCACCGTTCAGCACTGCCCATTGGATAGGACCGGCTCCCCGGTATTTAGGCAGAAGCGAACCGTGAACATTGACACATCCATACTTAGGAAGATCAAGAACCGATTTCGGAAGTATTTTTCCGTAAGCCGCAACAACAATACAGTCGGGAGAAAGCTTTTTAAGTATGTCTATATATTCCTCGCCGTTGTTTTTCAGACTCTGCGGCTGATAGACCGGCGTATTATGCGACAAGGCCATAGACTTTACAGGAGGAGGAGTCAGCTTATATCCTCTTCCCTTTGGCTTATCAGGCTGACAAAACACCGCCTGAACGTTATGTCCTGCCTTATATAAAGCACTCAGCGTCGGAACGGCAAAATCCGGCGTTCCCATAAATACTATGTTCATTTATTCCTTAACCTCTACAAACTCTTCCACAATCTCCGTAAAGAGGTGTCCGTCAAGATGTGCCGTTTCATGACACACTGCCTGAGCATACAGACCCGAAGCCTCTTCCTCATACCAATTTCCGTTTCTGTCCTGCGCCTTGAATCTGACCTTCATAGGACGTGTAACATATCCCCACTCGTTAGGGCAGGAAAGACAGCCTTCCAGAACACGCTGCTTTTCCTCAGACTGCCAGGTGATCTCCGGATTGATAAGCTCATGAACAACGCCGTCTCCAACGTCAATTATGCAAAAGCGCCTGAGTATTGCGACCTGCGGAGCTGCAAGACCGACTCCCTGAGCCTTTTCAAGAGTCTGCGCCATATCGTCAAGCCATGTCCAGAGCTTTTCATCAAATTTTTCCACCGGCTTGCAGACCTTATGAAGCGTTTCATCGCTTTTATTAAGTATATTTCTTATAGCCATTTAAATTCCAGCCTTTCTAAAGTCCGATATCCCCGTTAATATCAGCGTAGATATGCACGCTGCGGAAATCGTTGTTTTTATAAAATTCATCAAGCACATAACGTATCATATTCCTAAAATCCTTATTATTACGGGTTTTAAGAATAAGCCTGTACCTGTATTTATTGTTTATCATTTCCAGCGTGCAGGGTGCAGGACCGATAGCCCGCAGAGGAAATTTAATTTCATGATTTCTGATATATTCGCCTATGATCCCCGTTACCCATTTGGAAGCCGATATCGCCTTGCTTTCCATATCCGCCGAAAAGCCTATAACGCATATATCGCAAAACGGAGGATATATCAGCGATTGCCGCAAAGCGATCTCCTCGCTGTAAAATTCGTCGTAATTTTGCTGCGATGCAAGGTTAAGCACATAATGCTCCGGAACAAACGTCTGTATATATGCATAGCCAGCCTTGCTGCCTCTTCCGCTTCTGCCGACAACCTGAGTCAGAAGAGAAAAAGTCCTCTCGTAGCTTTTAAAATCACCGGTAAACAATGCCTTGTCCAAAGAGATAACTCCCACCAGAGTCACGTCCGGGAAATTAAGACCCTTAGCGATCATCTGTGTGCCAAGCATTATATCATACTCATGATTTTCAAATGCCTTGAAATTTTCCTCATATGAATATCTTGATGAAGCCGTATCGGCGTCCATTCTGAGAACTCTTGCTCCGGGATATATCCTTTCGATCTCGTCCTCCACACGCTGAGTACCCACTCCCGCCGATCTCAGCCTGTCCGACCCGCAGGAAGGGCAGACGCTGCGGTTATCCATCGTGTATCCGCAGTAGTGACACATATATCTGTTATTTTTTTTATGGTATGTCAAAGGAATATTACAATTAGGACAAACCACCGGCTGCCTGCAATCGGCACATGAAATATACGTGGTAAAGCCCCGTCTGTTAAGCAGCAGTATTGTCTGCTCTTTTTTCTGAAGCGTTTCGGTGATCTTATCCGCAAGCTTTCTGCTAAGCAGGCTGTCGTTGCCCTCCGCCGCCTCTCTCTGCATATCTATTATCTCTACCTTTGGAAGCTCCGCATCCGAAAATCTGTGCTTAAGCTCAAATAAACGGAAACGGTTATTACGAGCGAAATAAAAGCTTTCCAGCGACGGTGTGGCGGAAGCCATAAGAAGTACACAGCCGTGATGACCGCAGCGCTGTATTGCTACGTCTCTGGCATGATACCTCGGCGAGGAATCCGACTTGTAAGACTGCTCGCCCTCCTCGTCCATAATTATAATTCCAAGATCTGAAACAGGGGCAAAAACTGCGCTGCGTGTTCCGATAACTATTCTCGCCTCGCCATTCTTTATCCTCTTGAACTCGTCCGTTCTCTGTCCCAGCGAAAGAGAAGAATGCAACAGAGCTATCAGATCGCCGAACAGAGTCTTGAATTTAGTGACTGTCTGAGGAGTAAGAGAGATCTCGGGAACAAGCAGGATCGCCGTTTTACCCATTTTCAGCACGGAATCTATAAGCTTTATAAATACAGACGTCTTTCCGCTGCCTGTAACTCCGTAAAGCAAAGCTCCTGCCGGCTTATGCGCCCGGATCAAAGACATTATCCCGTCGTAAGCCTGCTTTTGCTCGGTATTCAGAATAATTTCGCCGGGATCCTTGTTCACACAAGCGTCCCCGACAGCGCTGCGCATGACCTCATATTTATATTCATGGAGGATCTTTTTTTCGCAAAGTCTTTTAACTATGGTAGGCGTACAATTGGTCATATAGCACACCTCTTTAACAGATGCGCTCCCGCTTTCCTCCAGCAGCTTTATTACCATTGCCTGTTTTGGCGTAAAGGAAAAGCTTTTTTCGCCGCTTAGATATTCCCGGGAAAGCTCCACCATTTTCACGCTTTCGTCCCCGACCCTACGTTTAAGACTCTCGTTTTCTTCAATTATCCCCTTATCGATAAGACCGTCAACTATACGTTTTTTTGATGCGTCTCCACGGCTGTCAAGGAAATTGTCAACCTCCCGCTGATTGGAGGACGCCTGCATAAACTCAACTATGCTCCGCTCCTCGCCGTTCAGGGAACCGATGTCTATATAGCTGTTGACAAGCTTGTAGTGTCTTGAAAAGCTATAAGAAAAACCGGTAGGAACGACTGTTTTATAAGCGTCGTAAAATGTGCAGAAGGTATTCTCCTTAAGCCAGAAAACGATCTTCATCATTTCTTCCGTCAGGAGACTTTCTCTGTCTATAACGGCGGAAAGCGGTTTAAGCTTTTCGTTATATTCCGATTCCGCATATGTTCTGGTGACAAATCCTATTGACTTTTTATTTCCTCTGCCAAATGGGACCAACACTCTGACCCCTGCATAAACCTTATCCTGCAAATCTTCCGGGACCGAATAGCTGTATTCAGCGTCAAAACTGTATGCGGCTCGGCTTATTGCTATTTTGGCAACTTTAAATTCTCCCCGCATAGTCTGCGCCTCCCGACGATCATGCTCTGAGACTGGGATCTTCGATTATTTTATACTCGCCGCCCGCAAATTCGTCAACAGCGGTTTTAACCGGCTTTTCATCGAGAGATTTCTCATTTTCAAAAGCCTCGTCGGTTATTTGTCTCGCTCTCTTTGCAACTGCAATTACCAAAGAGTAATAGCTTTCATTATTTTTAAGGATCTGACATATTGCTGGTCTAAGCATTATTAAGCACCTCTTCAATCAATTTCTTTGTATCGCTGTTATCTGATCTGAACCTTTCGGCAGAGCCGTCGCCGCTTTTTACTCCGTTCATTACGGTTATAAAATCCTCGACAGCGTCTTCAAGCCTGTCGTTCATAATAACATAATCGTAGTCTACCGCCTTGGCAATTTCTCCTGCCGCTTCGCTGACACGCTTGGAAATTACCTCTTCCTCCTCTGTACCACGCTTATGAAGCCTTCTGTCTATCTCTTTGACGGAAGGGGGAAGTATAAACAGCAGCACCGCCTCCGGCATAGCTTTTTTTACCTGGAATGCGCCGTTTGTCTCGATTTCCAGAACGACATCCCTGCCTGCGGCAAGATTTTCGGTCACCGGAAGCTTAGGCGTACCGTAATAATGATCCACAAAACCGGCATGCTCCAGAAATTTTCCTTCGGCAGCCATTTTTTCAAACTGAATATTATCGATAAAATGATAATGCACGCCGTTTACCTCGCCTGACCTGGGCTTTCTGGTCGTACAGGATACGGAAAAAAAAACGTCTCTGTTTTTAAACACCTCTCCCAGCACTGTACCCTTTCCACAGCCTGACGGAGCGGAAATCACAAATAGCTTTGCATTGTTTTCACTCAATCTCATCATCCTCCTCGCCGCAGGCACGTCCGCCCACCGTTTCAGGTGCGACCGCCGACAGCACCACATGATCGCTGTCCATAACGATGACCGCCCTGGTTCTTCTTCCGTATGTGGCATCAATAAGAGTTCCCTTATCCTTGGCCTCCTGAATTATCCTTTTTATCGGCGCAGAATCCGGAGAAACTATAGCCACGACCCGTGAAGAGGAAACCATGTTTCCGAAGCCGACGTTAATAAGCTGCATAATATACCTCCGAGCTATTCAATATTCTGGATCTGTTCCCTTATTTTTTCGATCTCAGCCTTAAGGTCAACCACCATTTTTGTTATCTCCAGGTCATTCGCCTTGGAGCCAATGGTATTTACCTCTCTGTTGACTTCCTGAACGAGAAAATCGAGCTTTCTTCCCACAGGCTCGTCTGAATTTATAAGATCTCTGAACTGTGAAATATGACTTCTGAGTCTTACGGTTTCCTCGTCGATAGCGACCTTATCGGCAAATATTGCAACTTCGGTCAATATCCTTTGCTTATCTATGCTGTCAAGACCGAGATCCGCAAGAGTTTCAGAAATTTTCGCATAAAGCCTGTCACTGTACGACTGAACGACCGAAGGCTGTCTGCTTTCGATCTTTCCCACCGTTTCCTCAATATAATCAAGTCTGCCGCTTATGTCATCGTACATTTTTTCTCCCTCGGCAACTCTCATATCAACAAATCTGTCAAGAGCTGTCTGAGCAACGGTTCTGACCTCGTTCCATATTACTTCCTCGTCCTCCGTCTTTTTAACAACAGTAAAAACATCGGGGAGTCTCATGACGTTTGACAGCACCAGATCATCGTCCAGATCAAGCTCGTCCGCAGCGTTTCTGAGAGCGTTAAGATATCCCAGCGCAACCGACTTGTTAAGCTCGATCTCAGCGTCAGTACCTTCCTGGTTGTAAATAGAAACAGAGACCTCCACCTTGCCTCTGGAGATCCCGCTTTTAAGGAATCCCTTGAGCTTTTCGTCAAGATATCCGTAAGCTCTGGGTGTTCTGGCAGCGAACTCGTAATATCTGTGATTTACCGAACGGATCTCTACAATTATCTCCCGTCCGTTAGCAACTATATGCTCTCGGCCGAAGCCGGTCATACTTTTTATCATAGTTTGCAGATCCTTTCATGCTTATTGCTTATCCGTATAATTATTTACCTTATATTATAGCATTAAACTTATAAATAGGCAAGGTTTTTTCATAATGTTTTATTACTATTTTTACAAATAATTCATATGTTGCTTAATATATCTCTTAAGCTTTCTCCGATGTAAATATTGGGATAAACATTAAACTCGCTTCGTGTTGTGGGGCCTGTTAAAACTCCCGCAAAATCCACACATGCATTCTGTGCCGTCCCGGCGTCGATATAGCTGTCACCGATATAAAGAGCATCGCTTTCGCTTATGCCTAAACGTTCAAGCATAAGTCTGAGTCCCTGAGGGTCCGGCTTTGCAGCGCTGACATCTTCCCCTCCGACGATCGCATCGTAAGGGTGAGTATGTGCCTGAGCCTCAAAGGTCTGCTCGATACGGTAGCGGAACTTAGTGGAAACTATCCCCACCTTTGCCCCCGAATCACGCAGCGACTGCATAATACTTATTGTATCGCCGTAAAAATAAGTGTGGCTTACCATTACCTCGTCAGCTTTTTTTACATAAGCTTTTCGCATATCCTCCCGTTCAGGATTACATGGAATTCCAGTAAGCAGATCAAAAGCGTCCACAAGGGTCATGCCTATGGTGTTGTATATCGTCATGTCGTCCGGGATCCTGTAACCAAATTCTTTTAAAACATGCTTAAAGCAAATAAGGATCCCCTCGGACGAGTCCGCAAGCGTCAGATCAAAATCGAAAATGTAAGCCTTGTACCTGTTCATTTAAAGCCTCCGTAAAAACAGGCAGCCGCAGTAAACGGCCGCCGAATTTTTATTTTTTTGCATAAAGCTGACAGTTATTCCACCGTAACCGACTTTGCGAGATTTCTCGGCTTATCAACGTCGTTTCCTCTGAGAACGGAGGTATAATATGCGATAAGCTGCAACGGAACAACAGCCGTCATAGGCATAAGCAGATCGTCTATTGTCGGCAGACCTATTACTATATCCGCAGCGTCGCTGTCAACATCACTGTTTTCATGAGTTACCATAATGACCTTGGCGCCTCTTGCTTTGACTTCCTTAACGTTGCTGATCGTTTTGTCAAACAGATCTCTTTGCGTAGCTACAGCAATTACAGGCATACCTGATGTAACAAGGGAAATAGTTCCATGCTTAAGCTCTCCGGCAGCGTATGACTCGGAATGGATATATGAAATTTCCTTAAGCTTCAAAGATCCTTCCATTGAAAGCGCATAGTCCAGTCCTCTGCCTATATACAGAAGATTTTCGGAATTGACAAGCTGAGAGGCAACATACTGACAGTCCCCGGGCTTCTCCAGTATTTTATCAATGACCTCAGGAACGGTCTGAAGCTCGGAGGTCAGGCGCTTACATTCCTCCGTGCTTATCTTACCGTCAGCATATGCAAGAGCGAATGCGATAAGATAAAAAACGGAAAGCTGTACCATATACGCCTTTGTTGAAGCGACGGAGATCTCGGGACCTGCATGAGTATACAAAACCATATCAGATTCTCTCGCTATTGATGAGCCCTTTACATTAACTATGGAAAGGGTGTCGGCGCCGTTTCTTTTGGCAAGTCTCAGCGCTTCAAGAGTATCGGCAGTCTCGCCGGACTGCGAAACAAGTATGACCAGATCCTCGCTGCAAAGGATCGGATTGCGATACCTGAATTCCGACGCAACGTCCACTGTCACAGGGATCCTGGCGATCTTCTCAATAACATACTTGCCGACAAGTCCTGCGTGCATTGCAGTGCCGCAGGCAACCACAAATATATTATTATAGCTCTTAAGCCTGTCGTATGTCATGCCGCATTCCTCAAGGCAAGGCATACCGTCGGAAATTCTCGGTGTGACTGTAGTTCTGACAGCGGTGGGCTGCTCGTGTATTTCCTTGAGCATAAAATGCGCATATCCGCCCTTTTCGGCAGCCTCCATATCAAAATCGGCAATATGCATCTCTTTTCTTATCGGTGCGCCGTGATCGTCGTAAAACTCCACCCTGCCGTTATCCAGAACAGCTATCTCGTCCTGTTCAAGCAGATAGAAATTCTTCGTATATTTAAGCACAGCAGGAACGTCGGACGCAATAAACGCCTCGTTTTCTCCCGATGCAACGATAAGCGGAGAATCCTTTCTCACCGCATAGATCCTGTTGGGGTAATCCTTAAACATTATTCCGAGAGCGTAAGAGCCTTCGATCTCGTCCAGAACACGCTGTATCGTGGAAAGAGGATTTCCCTCGTAGAAACAGTCAAGAAGCTTTGCCACAGTTTCCGTATCGGTCTGGCTCTCAAAAACATAACCCTTTTTTTCAAGGAATTCCTTTATCTTTTTGTAATTTTCGATAATTCCGTTATGTACTATCGTAATGTTTGCATTGCCGTGGGGGTGCGAATTAATGTCCGACGGCTCTCCGTGAGTTGCCCAGCGGGTATGTCCGATCCCGCAGTGACCGCTGATCCTCCCCTCTTTATCCATCTTCTCTATCAGATCCGAGATCTTCCCCTTGGATTTCTGCGTTCTGATCTCACCGTTTTCAAAAACCGCGATTCCGGCTGAATCGTATCCTCTGTATTCAAGCTTGGAAAGCGAATCGAGCAGAACCTCGGTACACTCTCTTGCGCCGACATAACCAACTATACCGCACATAAAAAAGCTCCTTTCACAATAAATGACCTGTACTTTTTATACTATAATAACACATTTCAGGTTTAAAATCAATAGAAACAGAAAAAATAAAAAATTCAGAAAAAAATCTTTTCATATGTCCGAAAATGTGATATACTATAATAAAAAGAGAAAACTTAATCTAACCGCTTCTATAAGTATACTGTGACAGGAGGAATTTTATGTCAAAGCTTACGGAAAATAAGGACCGATTTGTGGAAATATACAAAGAAAATATAACAAGACCGGGTGCGGATAAGCTGATGAATTATCTGCTGGGAGAAAGCAGCGATTTCTTTTCCGCACCGGCGTCAACACGGTATCACGGCGCATACGAAGGAGGACTGTGCGAACACAGTCTGCACGTATACGACTGTCTTAAGGACTATCTTGAAAGGAACCGTGTTCAGAATGAGTACGGACTGTCATACCCCGATGAAAGCATAGCTATCGTATCATTGCTTCACGACATATGCAAGGTCAATCTTTACAGGGTGAGCTTCCGGAACGCCAAAAACGAACAGGGCGTATGGGAAAAGGTACCATATTACGAATACCACGACACATTGCCCTACGGACACGGGGAGAAATCCGTTTACATAGTCAGCAGCTATATGCGCCTTACCCGTGAGGAGGCTATGGCGATACGCTGGCATATGGGATTTTCCGGAGAAGAAAACACAAATACTATAGGAAAAGCTCTGGAAATGTACCCGCTTGCTCTGGCTGTCCATATTGCCGATATGGAATCGACCTTCTACATTGAAGGGAAAGAATAGTGGAGATCTTTATAGACGCTGACGGCTGCCCGGTAGTCGGTCTGACCGTCATGCTGGCAAAGCGATATTGCGTTCCGGTAACGATAATATGCGATACGGCTCATGTTTTTTCATATGAAGGCGTCAGGGTCATCACAGTTGACAAGGGTGCGGACAGCGCTGATTTCAGACTGGTGAACCTTATCGGAAAGGGAGATATCGCAGTAACTCAGGATTACGGACTGGCGGCAATGTGTCTTGCCAGAAACGCATTTGCTATAAACCAGAACGGACTTGTATACAGCGATGAGAATATTTCGTCACTGCTCGGAGCAAGATATGCCGCAAAGAAAATACGCAAATCAGGCGGCAGACTAAAGGGTCCCCAAAAAAGGAAAAAACAGCAGGATACGGAATTTGAAAGGACTTTGGAATCTCTTATTGTTAACAACATGTAAATTTGCATACAAAATGTAGAAATATGTCGATAAATATGTTAAACTTAAACTATAGGCAGCGGATAAATCTTTTGTTAAAATATTAAACAGGTCAACTGTATAAAAACCGGAGGTCATAAAAATGAACATTGAAAAAATACTTAAGGAACTTACTCTCGAAGAAAAAGCGTCTTTATGTTCGGGCAGCGATTTCTGGCACACAAAAAGCGTGGACAGACTGGAGATCCCCAGAATAATGGTATCCGACGGTCCTCACGGTCTGAGAAAAAATATTGAAAATGCGCAAAATCCCAATGAAGCAATAAAAGCCGTATGCTTTCCCACAGCAAGCGCACTTGCATGCTCATTTGACAGAAAGCTGCTGGAAACCATGGGAAAAGCTCTGGGCGAAGAGTGTCAGGCTGAAAACGTTTCCGTTATTCTCGGACCCGGATGCAATATAAAGCGTTCACCGGTCTGCGGAAGAAACTTTGAATATTTTTCCGAGGATCCGTATCTTGCGTCGGAAATGGCGTGCGCTCATATAAAGGGCGTGCAGAGCAAAGGCGTAGGGACCTCTCTTAAGCATTTTGCCTGCAATAATCAGGAAACCAGACGTCTTACCTGCGATGAAAAGATCGACGAGAGAACACTGAGAGAGATCTATCTTTCAGCCTTTGAAGCAGCTGTGAAAAAGGCAAAGCCCTGGACGATAATGTGTTCCTATAACCGTATAAACGGAGTGCATTCGTCACAGAACAAATGGCTTCTCACAGATGTACTCCGGGACGAATGGGATTTCAAGGGACTTGTTATGAGTGACTGGGGCGCTGTAGATGACAGAGTCGAAGGAATTAAAGCAGGTCTTGACCTTGAAATGCCCGCAAGCTTCGGCAAAAACGACAAGCTTATCGTAGAAGCAGTCAACAAAGGTGAGCTTTCAACGGAGGAGCTTGACAAGTGCGTAAGACGGGTACTGGAGCTGGTCGACAGGGCGGAGGAAAGCAGATCCGACGCAGTATGGGATAAAGAAAAGCAGCATGAGCTTGCAAGAAAAATTTCGGCACAGTGTTCGGTGCTTCTCAAAAACGAAGACGATATACTTCCGCTTGATAAAAATGACAAGATCTGCTTTATAGGATATTTTGCTCAGAAACCGAGATATCAGGGCGGCGGAAGCTCGCATATAAATTCCTTTAAAGTTACATCTGCTCTGGAAGCCGTAAAGGAGTACTGCGAAGTCGAATACGCTCAGGGATATATTACAGACGAGGACAAAACGGACGAAAAGCTGCTTAAAGAAGCCTTGGAGTGTGCGGCAAGGAACGACAAGGTAGTTATCTTTGCGGGACTTCCCGACGCATTTGAGTCCGAAGGCTATGACAGAACTCATATGAGAATGCCCGAATGTCAGCTTGAGCTTATAGAAAAAATAAGTGAAATAAATAAAAACGTTGTGGTAGTTCTGCACAACGGTTCGCCTGTGGAAATGCCTTTTATCAACAATATTAAAGCTCTGTTAGAGGTCTATCTCGGCGGGCAGGCAGTTGGAGGAGCAGTGTGCGATCTGCTTTTCGGAAAAGTAAATCCAAGCGGAAAGCTTGCGGAAACATTCCCTGTCAAGCTTTCGGATAATCCATCATATCTTAACTTCCCCGGTACGGGAGACGATGTGCAGTACCGTGAGGGAATTTTCGTGGGCTACAGATATTACGAGAAAAAAGAAATGCCGGTACTTTTCCCATTCGGTTTCGGAAAATCCTACACTACCTTTGAATACGGAAATATGACAGTTTCCTCGGAAGAAATAAACGAAAACAAAACCCTTACCGTAACCTGTGAAATTACCAACACAGGAAAAAGAGACGGTATGGAAATAGTTCAGTTGTATATCAGAGACAAGGAATCTTCAGTAATACGTCCGATAAAGGAACTGAAAGGATTTGAAAAGGTTGCCCTTAAAGCGGGCGAAACCAAAAAGGTAGCATTTCACCTGGAAAAGCGCTCCTTTGCCTACTATGAGCCGTCCATCAGCGACTGGTTTGTTGAATACGGCGAATTTGAGATACTCATAGGCGCATCCTCGCAGGATATACGCCTTTCAAAATCCGTTTATGTAAATTCTGATGTAAAGCTTCCGATGTATTTTGATTTCAACAGCACAGTCGGAGACGTTATGGCTTGTGACGAGGGAAGAAAGGTTTTCGGGGATCTTATAAACAAATTCTGCAATACGATGCTTTGCTCAAACGGAGACGGACTGGGTGAATCGTCTCAGGATATGGCGGTTTCCATGTTCAAGGACACCCCCCTCAGAGGCATTCTTGGTTACGATGAAAGACCCGAATTTGACAGAAAAATGCTTGACGAAATGATCGATACTGTCAATAAGCTTATGGAAGGCTAACGTCTGAAATGAAGGACAAGTTAATAGCGGCACTGAAAGAAAATATTTTGTACGCAGTGCTTTTTATTTCAGTTGCCGCTGCCGCAGTTACGGGAGTTATACTAAACCTTGATAAGCCACAGACTATAGTTATCCGCAATGAATCATATACGGACGAAAGCAGCAGTTCCGACAGCTCAGAGGACTCATCCGAAGATGCGATGTCAGGATCTGCCGAAAAGGACAAAACATCCCGTTCCGTAAAAAACACGGAAACGGATAAAAAAACAACTGCGGAAAAAATACAGACTAAAAAAGCATTGTTTCCCATAGATATAAATCTTGTCACCAAGGACGAGCTCTTACAGATAAACGGCGTAGGAGACGTTACGGCGGACAGTATTCTGGAATACAGAAGCTCCGTCGGCATAATAAGCAATATGGAGCTTTTGACAGAAATCAACGGTATTGGCGACGCTAAGCTTGCTATGCTGAAGGAATATCTTTATGTATCAGAAAGCGATTATCGTGAGATAACGTCAGAAACAGATCAGCCGGATGTCACTGTTCATACAGAAGAAATTCCGTACGAAACGCAGACGGATACAGAGACATCTCAGCAAATATCCGAACCGCAAATGCAAACGGTAAATATAAATACCGCTGACGCTGAGGAAATAAGCCGGAAGCTTCTTATAGATCCAGAGCTTGCTGAGGAAATAATCAATATCAGAGATCAGATCGACCGTTACACAAACGTTCTGGAGCTTTTGTATGCAGAAGGCATGACCGAAAACAAGCTTGTGGAAATAAGAGATTATATTGTTCTGGAATAAGGAGCGGAAAAAACCGCTCCTTTTATTTGCGTACTATTGCAATTTCTTACAAAAACTTTTAATAACTTTGTCTTTCTATGCGCCAATAGTAGAATTTCGTTCACAGCTCTTGAAATTTGATTTTTAATACGCTATAATAATTAAGTAAATTAAATATCAGGCAATGACACATGTGGTACTTTGGTACATAAATCTGATCACGGAATGCTTTCTATGATAGATGCGGTACAAGGCTGCCTCATGTTTTTTTGCGCTTTTGGGAGGAATTATTATGCCGAGAACTCAATTACAAAGAATGATGTTTGCCTTATTAACTGTCATCATAACAGTACACGCATATGTTTTCTACAGCCTTTATGTAGTAAACGGCGAAAGGCTTATGAGCATTACCGGACAATCGGGAGTTATAAAATCCATAGATGCAATGGGCGGCGTTTACATGATAGGAAGAAATCTGCCTGTCTGGGCGGTAGTGCTGATCGAGTTTATACTTGCCTATGCCCTTGAAATTACAGTCGGAAGTCCCTTGTCATTCAAGCTAGCCTGCAAAAACTTTGACCCTCAGAAAACTCACCCTGTACTTTTTGAAGCTGCTATTATCTGTGCAACTGTCGGAATTATGTGTCCTGCAATGAGTTTTATTGCAGCATTTCTTTATTACCCATACTACGAGGGATTCAATGTTATTACTCTCCTTGCAAATTGGATAAAGCTTGTATGCTATAATTTCCCGTTTGCCTTTTTCTCACAGCTTTTCTTTATACAACCCGCTGTCAGAACAATATTTAAACTTGCTATGAATAAAACTGTTAAGGCAAAAACAATCGGTGAAAAAGTTCCTGCTTGAATTTTTGTAATTACAATCCTTATTGAATCAGCCGCTGCACATCGCAGCGGTTATTTTTTTGCAGGAAACACTCTGATCTCGATACCCGATCAACCGGCAAAATACGATATGGCAAGAATAAACAAAATGACTATGTCTGTAAAACAGAATCACGCAAGCTGTGTTTGATGATCATTCGCAATGAAGTACAATTCCGACAGCAATTTTTCACAAATAATGAGTTTTATTAGCATATAATTGACAAATGAACACTTTTGTCAATTATTATGCAGTTTGCTACTTGAAATTATGACAATAATGTTGTATAATAAATGTATATGTATCGCAAGGAAAGGGTGTAATTATGGGAAAATCAAAAAAATATAAGCTTGTCCTAAGCAGCAAGCCTGAGAAAATTATCACCGCAGCGTCGTTTTCACTTGCGCTTGCAATATTATTTGACAACAAAAAGGGTAAAAAGGACAGGGGCGGAAAAGGGAAAAATCCTAATTTAATTGCTAGATTTCTGAAAAACTATTCCGTTATAGACGCTTTGCTTGCTGCAACCATTGCAAAAAAAGCTGTGGAAAATGAACGCAGGCTTGCAAAGGAAAAGGAATTCAAAACAAAACTGCGGGATCTTGAGGTCGAAAGCTCCATTCCCTTTGAACTGTAGGTGTAAACATGACTGAGTATCTTACAAAATACCGTGAATATATACTTTCCCAGCTGGAGGACGAGAACTGCGATCTCAGACAGCTTCTCGAATATCACAGAGAAAAGATAAGGTTCTTCCAGCATGAAAGATTTGTGCATCTGTTGGTTACAGTGCTTTTCGGACTTTCCGCCGTGATGACATTTATTGCCGTCGCCGTTTGGGAATGCCTTATGCTGATACCGCTTGCCGTTCTTCTTCTTGCGCTGCTTATTGCTTATATAAAGCACTACTATTTTCTTGAAAATACAGTTCAGAAGCTTTACAAGGATTATGACAGGATATATAAAAAGGTATACGGATTTTCACAGGAGGACGGAAAATAATGACGTACACCAGCTTCACTAAGGAACATTGGAAAGGCAGCGTTATTACGTCTCCCCTGCCGCCTACTCTGGTGACCTGCTCATATAACGGTGAAGACAATGTTTTTACTGTTGCATGGACGGGTATCCTTAATACTCAACCGCCTATAACCTATATTTCCGTAAGACCGGAACGCTATTCCTACGAACTGATAAAGAAAAGCGGAGAGTTTGTTATCAACCTCCCAACCGAAGAACTTGTAAGAGCTGTTGATTACTGCGGCGTAAAAACCGGGAAAAAGGTCAATAAATTTGCTGAAGCCGGTATCCATACAGAACGTGCGGTAAAGGTAAACGCTCCGATAATAACGGAATGCCCGGTCAATATTGAATGCAGAGTCAGGGATATAGTTTCTCTTGGCACTCACGATATGTTCACGGCAGATATTGTATGCGTCAATGCCGCAAAAGAACTGCTTGACAGAAACGGCAGATTATGTCTTGACAAAGCAAAACTCATAGCTTATGCCCACGGAGATTATTATGCCCTGGGCAGAAAATTGGGAAGCTTCGGTTTCTCAGTGAAAAAGTCAAAAAAGGGACATCAGTCCAATAAAATACATAAAGAAAAAGGAAAGTGAAATATGAAACAGGAAATTCTTCTGGCGGCAGCTGTTGGACTTTACTGCCGTTTTGGAATAAAAAAAGCCTATGCATGGAGCTCAAATACTCATGAGGATATTGTCAAAAAAGCTCTAATGCTCCTTGAAACCGAAAAGAAGGTGCGTCCTGCAGCATTTTACAAGGATTGGCACAGTCAGCTGCTCAAAGGCTGTATAGAGCCGGACAAAAGCGGAGATATGGATAAGGGACCGGGAAAGCACTATTATTCCTGCGTTAATCCCAAGGGAAAGGAGCTTCCCGAAACAAAAGGATATTATAAAAACAGGCTGGGTAATTTTTCACCCAGCGCAAGAACGCTTTTCTGTGCAAATTACACCTCGGCAATTTCTCTGTATAAAAGCGGAAATACCGAAAATGCAATGATAAGCCTTGGCAGAGCGCTGCACTTTGTTTCCGACATGGGATGCACGGTACACGTCTCAAATATGAAATATCAGGACAAGCCAAACAACATTCATTTTGCGCTGGAAAAACATATTAATACCACCTGCACAAAGTACACGGCGCAAAGCTATGACAAAAGGCTCAGCAAATACTATGAAAAAGACAATCTGGGAGAAGCATTCAACAGGCTTGTAAAATATGCGGGAAAATTTGTTGAGACGATCTCTCATCTTGACCCTAGAGCCTTTGACGATACCGCAAAAAACGTTCTTCCAGTGGTCCAGCAAAACGTCATGGCGGTACTATTGAAATTTTACGATGATTGTATGACGGACAAAGGCAATTATGTTATCGATAAAAAGCTGTACACCTTCAGAAATGAAGCTACCGGACTTATTCTCACAGTAGGATCCAAGGGACTTTCCATGGAAAAACAGAACAAGGAGCTTGAGCAAAAGCTTTGTATATGTCTTAGGGACAACGGCACGGCAGGTCTGAAGATAGCTGACGGAGGTTATGTAAACGCATCCTGCAAAGGCTATGATTATCTGAAGATCGACGGTATGCCTGCACAATTCAGATTTGAAGCCCAGGGAAAAAGACGCTTTATTATTACAACGGAGTCCAGCGGATATGAAAAGGTGCTGACAAATTCCAAAGGCGGCGGTGTTGCCGTTACGGAATTTGAGCCTGAAAATCCCCTGCAAATATGGATACTTAACTGAAAAAAGCTGTTGACGATATTTAAGGCAATACCGCACAACCATTGTGTGCGTATTGCCTTAACGTCAGCAGCTTCTTCATTTATTCCGACAGGAAATATAAAACCGGCACGAAACCTATGCTTCGTGCCGGAATAATTATCTTTCCTCGCAAATTAACTTTATAGCTGTTCTTTCTTCGTTATCGATCAACACATTTGCAAAAGCCGGAATACATATCATATCGATTCCTAAAGGAGCAAGATACCCTCTGGCGATCGCTACTGCCTTTATTGCCTGATTTGCAGCTCCTGCGCCTACAGCCTGAACCTCCACAGCGCCCTTATCTCTTATTACCCCCGAGATTGCGCCTGCGACCGAATTTGGTACAGAACGAGACGAAACTTTTAAAACTTCCACAATACAACCTCCTATAATAATTATACCTTTATTTCATTATACTACATAACCAAAAAATTTGCAATAGTTATTTATGCCTAATAATTCGTGTAATATTTGTAGCTTTTCCTGATTTTTCGTCAAATGAAACAACTACACCGTTAATAAACGGCGGATTTTTACTTTCTTCAAACCTTACCGGCGTGTGATATTTCAGCTTACGTACTATTATCTCGCTTTCAACGCCAAGCACGGAAAGCTCGGGACCTGTCATTCCTACATCGGTAATGTACGCAGTTGATTTCGGAAGAATTACTTCATCGGAAGTCTGCACATGAGTGTGAGTCCCCATAACAGCTGTGACCTTTCCCTGTAAATAGAATCCCATGGCTTTTTTTTCTGATGTGGCTTCAGCATGAAAATCCACAAAAATATTAGGCGTATCCAGACCGGAAAGTATCTCGTCCATTTTCTCAAAGGGATTGTCAAGGCTCTCCATGTACAAAGTACCCATAAGATTGACAACCGCAATTTTAACAGGACATTTATCGATGACAGTAAAACCTGAGCCCTCTACCCCCGCAGGAAAGTTTGCGGGACGAAGAAGAACATCTCTGTATCTGTCATACAGTCCCACGGATTCCTTTCTCTTAAAACAGTGATTTCCGGTTGTAACTACATCAGCGCCCATCCTTATTAATGAGTCAAACGATTTGAAAGTGATACCGTTTCCCTGTGCGGAGTTCTCACCGTTTACGACAGTAAAATCAATTCCGTATTCCTTTTTTATGCTGTATATCTGAGATCCCAGAAAATCACAGCCGGATTTTCCTACTACATCGCCAATAAAAAGTAAATTCATGACCCGTACTCCATATTTATGTTATATATCGGTTGCCAAGGGACTGACAGCTTTGGAAAGCCTGTGGTCAAAGAGGAAATCCATATTTCACTGCATTGGCCAAAATATAAAGATCTTTCCTGAATATTATACTACAAATATACGAGGATTGCAAGGATATTTTGTCACAAAAATTAAAAATCATTATGGAAGCACTTATTAGATCCCTGTTTTAAACTCACAGTCTTGCAGATACATTAATCAGCATTTCCTTATACAATAAAAAGCGAAAAAACGCACTGACTTCCCCATATTCCGAGAACTGATTCTTGCAGTAAAAAATCACCCCGATAACGGAGTGATTTTATTTTTACATATTATCGTCATTGTCAGGAGCGTCGTGAATTTCGATTTCTTCCTCATCCTTTTTTTCTTCTGACGATATATCAGGTTCTTCCACACTGATCTCGCCCTTCATAAGCTTTTCAAAATCGTCTCCGTCGATCTTTTCGTGAATAAGAAGATACTTGGCAACCTTATGGAGCTCATCAATATTTTCCTTGAGTACAACCACCGTTTTGTCATAGCATTCGTCTACTATCTCACGAACCTCGGCGTCTATTTCGGACTGTACTTTTTCGGAACGACCCTTGCTGTGACCGTAGTCCATTCCAACAAACGGCTCGCTGTTATCATCATCGTAAACCAAAGGTCCGAGCTTTGATGAAAAACCATACTGCGTAACAATAGCCTTTGCAAGCTTTGTGGAACGCTGTAGATCGCTGATCGCACCCGCAGATGCCTCTCCGATAACTAGCTGTTCTGCCACACGTCCGCCCATGCAGACAATGATCTCCTCTTTAAGCTTTCTCTCGGTAACATTCAGCAGCGACGGCTCCTTGTCAGGAAGATGAATTGTCATACCGCCCGCAGAGCCTCTCGGAATGATCGTTACCTGATGAACTCTGTCCTGTGTAGGCATATGGTACGTTACAACTGCATGACCTGCCTCATGATAAGCCACAAGACGCTTTTCATCTTCGGTAACAACGTGGCTCTTTTTCTCGGGACCTGCAAGCACCTTAATGGTAGCCTCCTCAATATCGGGCATTGTAATAGCCTTACGCTGATGTCTTGCCGCAAGCAGCGCAGCCTCGTTAACAAGGTTTTCAAGCTCCGCACCCGTAAATCCCGCAGTGGATTTAGCAATAGTCGAAAGTACAACGTCAGGAGCAAGAGGCTTGTTTCTGGTGTGGACTTTGAGTATCTCCTCTCTGCCCTTTACGTCGGGATAATTAACAAAGATCTGTCTGTCAAAACGTCCCGGTCTCATAAGCGCAGGATCGAGAATGTCCTTACGGTTGGTAGCCGCCATTACAATAACGGATTCGTTATCCGCAAAGCCGTCCATTTCAACAAGGAGCTGGTTAAGGGTCTGTTCACGTTCGTCGTGTCCGCCGCCCATACCTGCGCCTCTGTGACGTCCCACAGCATCGATCTCATCGATAAATATAATGGAGGGAGCGCTTTTCTTAGCCTGTTCAAATAGATCTCTTACCCTCGAAGCTCCTACGCCCACAAACATCTCCACAAAATCCGATCCGGAAATCGAGAAAAACGGTACGTTAGCCTCACCCGCCACAGCTCTGGCAAGAAGGGTTTTACCTGTACCGGGAGGTCCCAGCAGCAATACGCCTTTAGGTATCCTTGCGCCGATCTCAACATACTTTTTATTGTCTCTCAGAAAATCAACGATCTCCTTAAGCTCTTCCTTTTCCTCCTCGGCGCCTGCGACGTCGGCAAATGTGGCTTTTTTGTTACTGGGAGCAAGTCTGGCATTTGTTTTTCCGAAGCCTGTCATCTTTCCGCCGTTAGCGCTCTTCATCATAAATACAAAGAAGAAGATCATCACTCCCAGCATAAGGAAAGTGGGTATCAGATTTAACCAGAAGCTGTTATCCGAAATAGGTATCAGGTCATACTCCAGCGGTTTGTCCGGATTTGCCTCATCATACAGCTTACGATAATTTACAGCGTCCTCTCCGCCAAGTACCTCGTTGGCGAAAAGTGAAACATTCGGCACCGTATAGGTATACTTTTTCTTTTCATCGCCTTTAAGCTTATAGGTAAGCTCTCCCGAGCCCAGATCGAGCTCGAAGTACGAAACATTCAGATTATCGAACTCAGCCATAACCTTTGAGTATTTTACCTTGTCCGACTTTGAACTCATACTCATAAGCATATAAACCAAGCCCGTAATAATACACACGGAAACTATAAGATAAATTATCAAGGTCTTGCCGTTATTCTTCAATAAATCACAACCTTTTGTTCTTTAATTTTTTTTAATTATCAGTTCAGTGACATTTTATGATTATACACTGCAATTGTGACAGCTATGTGAAAATATGATAATATATAGTTAATAAGTACCTTTTTCACACACGATCAGAATCCGACGGGTGTTACCGTCAACCTTGACCCGCTCGGACGCACCAAAGCCCTCCGCAAAAACAACTCCCCGATCGTCTGCGATGATCACGGCTCTGCTGCGCTTTTCTGCCGGAAATGCCTGTTTCATAAGCTTTCTCAGATCCGAGCTGAAGCTGCGGTTGACAAGCTGTATCCTGTCCCCGGGCAAGCGGTTCCGAATAACAGCTTTACCAATTATTTTATCATAATCCAGACAAGATTTTGCAAACTTTTTATGAACATTTTCATATCCGCATATATTTTCCTCGATTTTAAAGAATATTTTTCTGTTATGCCACTCCACGCAGCCGTTTAAGACTATATCTGCGCTTTCACGGATATCGTCTGAAATTTTACCGCTTATGCGAACAAATTTCAGTATGCCGTCCTTGGAGACCGCAAACACATTATTTTTTATATTTATTTTTCCTGAATTAAGCACAATAAATTCGAGAGCGGAAATTTTGTCGGAGGACGCCTCAATGCCTTCCCGGGACAAGATCCTTTTTAATACACGTCTTCGTATCGGGAATTCAAAAGACGATATTTTATCGCATAGATAACCGTCCTCAAAGCTGCATCCCAGAAAAGCGCCATCCGCTTTTTCTTCAAGATAAATGCTGTCCTGTCTGAGAAATTCAGCCGTTGCCCTGTATGTTTTCATCAAAGACGGATTAAGCTCCTCCAACACAGGCAAAACATTATGCCGTATCTTATTTCTTGAATAATCGTCGGAAAGATTGGTAGAATCCGTCACAAAGCATTGACCCTTAGATCTCAGATATTCCTCTGCTTCCGCTCTTGAACACTCAATAAGCGGACGTATAATATTATCTCTGACCGGAGGGATCGAAGCCAATCCTTTAAGACCGGATCCTCTTGCCAGATTAAATACAGCGGTCTCAAGACAATCGTTAAGATTATGAGCCGTGCAGATCTTGTCTGCCCCGATCTTTAAAAATTCACCATACCGCAGTATTCTTGCGCCTTCCTCTGTGGAAAGTGAGTTAGCCTTACAGTATCCCGACACATCGATTTTCCTTACGACTATGTCAATCCCATACGATTTACACAGATCTAAACAAAACCTCTCGTCCCTGTCACTCTCATCACCCCTTAGGCAATGATTTACATGACAGGCAATGATGCTGTATCCAAGCTCTTTTAAACACAAAAGGAGCGCAGCGCTGTCTGCTCCGCCGGAAAATCCCACAAGTAAGCGCTGGCTCTTTTTTGCCATATCATATTTTTCGATCGTCGCAGCGACTTTTGAGGGAAGATCAATACAATTTCTGTCAGTTGTCATCTTTTCTGAATTCCATTCCTCTGAATAATGTATATTCGCCTATCCAGCTAAGCTTGACTGTAGCCGTTTGACCGTGACGATTTTTTGCAACTATACACTCCGCTACTGACTGATCCTCCTTGGAATCGGCATAATATGCGTCTCTGTACAGGAACATAATGATATCTGCGTCCTGCTCGATAGAACCTGATTCACGCAGATCCGACAGCATCGGTCTCTTATCCTCACGCTTTTCGGAGCTACGTGAAAGCTGTGAAAGAGCAATGATCGGCACGTTCAGTTCCTTAGCCATAAGCTTAAGCTGACGTGTGATCTCCGAAACCTCGGCAACACGGCTGGAATGCTTGTTCGGAGACTGCATGAGCTGTATGTAATCAATAACCACCAGTCCCAGATTTCTCATTCGCCTGAGCTTTGCTTTCATCTGCGGAACGGTCATTCCTGCGCCGTCGTCAAGATAAATAGGCAGCTGTGAAAGCACGTCTGCCGCCTCAGCGACTTTATCCCAGTCATCATCCTTCATTTCGCCGGAGCGCAGCACCGTATTGTTTACCTTTCCCTCGGAGGCAAGCATACGGGAAACAAGCTGCTCCTTACCCATTTCAAGAGAAAAAATAACTACATCCTTCTTTGTGGATTTACAGCAGTTGACCGCAATATTAAGCGCAAAAGCAGATTTTCCCATTGCAGGACGTGCAGCCAGCACGATAAGGTCGGTTTTGTTCAGACCATTGGTTATCGAATCCAGCTGAGAAAAGCCGGAGCGAGACCCCAGATACTCCGAAGCGTCGGGACCTGAAATTTCAGACAGATGCTTAAAGGTATCCACAATGACGTCGCTTATTCTCGTAAGTCCGGCAACGTCTTTTCCCTGCCGGATATCAAAGATCATCTGCTCCGCACTGTCAAGCATTGCCGACGGATCGGCAGAGCCTTCATTTGCAGTTTCGATTATCTTATTTGCGGCATTTATAAGCGCTCTTATCTGCGCCTTATCGGAAATAATTTTGCAATAGCTGGAAATATTTGCAGTCGAAGGAACGTTTTCCATTAATCCGGTAAGGTAGGTTTTCGCCATTGAGGAGGTCTCGAAAATACCCATATTAACGGCTTCATTTACTACCGTTATGATATCCTCGCTGCTGCCGGTGGAAAACATTCTCATTATTATAGAAAAAAGCTGCTGATGCTGAGGTCTGTAAAAGCTCTCCGGTTTAAGCAGCTCCACCACCTTGGGAATACACGCCGGGTCCAGAAGTACTCCTCCTATAACGGCTTCCTCCGCCTCCTGAGAATACGGAAGCTCTCTCCCCAGCAGCGCTGATCCGCTGATGCCGGAAAAATTATCTATCCCTGGCATGATTATTCTTCTACCACCTTGATCTTTATAGAGCAGGAAACTCCGTAGGTAAGCTTAACTGCAGCGGTAAAATCGCCGTAAGCCTTGATATCGCTGCTTAAGCTGATCTTTTTCTTCTCGACGCTTACGCCGTACTGCGCCTTGAGCGCATCGGCAACTGCGGACGCTGTGACCGCACCGAAAAGTTTTCCGCCCTGTCCTGCCTTTGCTTTGATAACGATCTCCTTGCCGCCTATCTTCTCTGCGATCAGCTTATTGTCCGCAGTCTCAACATCTATCTTGTGCTGAGCCGAAGCCTTTTTTCCGGCAAGGTCATTGAGATTCTTGGCATTTGCCTCTACTGCAAGACCTCTTGCTATCAGGTAATTTCTTGCATATCCGTCAGCTACATTTAAAGTATCGCCTGCTTTTCCGGAGCCTTTAACGTCCTTAAGTAAAATAACCTTCATTTAAAACACAGCCTTTCTATTTTGTATTATTTCTTATATAGTCATCGATCGCCTCGTTAAGCATTTCCCTGGCCGCAGGAACTGTCGTTTTTAACTGTGCGGCAGCCATAGTAAGATGTCCGCCGCCGCCAAGAGCCTCCATAATGACCTGAACATTGCAGGCTCCCATACTTCTGGCAGAAATATTCACAGTCCCATTCTGCTCATACATAACGAAGGAAGCATTGACTCCCGTAATTCCCAGAAGCTCGTCAGCCGCCTGGGACGAAGCGATCCTGATATTTGAAAAAGTTCCCTCGGCACAGGCAATAGCGCATTTTCTGTAAACGTGTGCCGAATTTATAATCGCAGACTTTACATGATACGTCTCAATAGAATTTGCAAACATTTTCTTCACTGCAACGGTATCCGCTCCCAATTTTTTCAGATACGCTGCGGTCTCGAAGGTCGTAACGCCTGTTTTCATAACAAAATTCTTTGTATCAAGCATAATGCCTGCCATAAGAGCCTCCGCCGCATGAACATTGATAGAAGTCCTGTCTCCCCAGTATTCAATGATCTCCGTCACAAGCTCGGAAGCCGACGAAGCGCCGGGTTCAAGACATGAAGCGATAAGCGGCTCTATCCCGTTGACCATTCTTCTGTGATGATCTATCACAACTATATTTTTTGCAAAGGAAATTATCTCCTTTGACTCAACAAGTGCCGGGTTATGGGTATCCACCACAATGACCAGCGTGTCTCCGTCAAGTCTGTCATAACCGTCCTCAGGAGTTATGTAATAATTTGCGATCTCATGATCCTCGATATATTTTATCAGAGTATCCGCAAGATTCTGCTCTTTATTTACCACAACATAGCATTCGGGAACGATCTTCCGTATTGCGCAGCAAAGTCCCGTCGCAGAACCTATGCTGTCCAGATCTCCGAATCTGTGTCCCATAATAAGCACACGCCTGAAGCCCTGGACGTTCTCGTCATCGGTGCGGAAGTTGCTGAGACTTTCCACACTTCCCGGACGTATGATCTCCAGGAGAGTCTCCGCAAATATTCTTATCTTCACCCTGTTATTGTTATCGGCGGCGTTTGACACTCCGCCGAAAAATCTGAACTCTCCGTTCTCCCTTACGGCAGCTTGGTCTCCGCCTCTTCCCTGACACAGCTCCAGCGCCTGCTTGGCAAGCTTTTCACATTCCTCCAGACCCTTTCCTTCTCTGCCTACTCCGATAGAAAGGGTTACGTTGGTTCGTCCTCCGACTCTGATCTCTCTTGCCTCCTGGAGGATCTTGAAACGGTTTTCGATCTTCTTGGAAAGATACCTTTCCTCCATAAAAACATAGAACTTATCGTTGGATACCTTTTTGGCGATCGCAGTAGTACCCTCCAGAAAACGCTCCATAAGCTTTTCGATCTCTACCACAACGTGAGCCTTCTCGCTTTCACGGCTGTTGGACATCAGATCGGAAAAATTATCTATTACAATTATAATCACCGAATTGTGAGACTGATAAGCGTCATAGCGAAGCTCCGTATAATCAGTAACATCGTTGAAATAAACCATAGAAAGCTCGTTTTCGGAATCGGTATGTACAGCCTTTGCGACATAATATCTTTTGGAAATGCACACCTGACAGCCCCGTGAGGTAAAAGCCTCGTCCATATCTATATTGACAAATTCAGTAAGGGGCAGACCGTATGCCTCCTCCTCGCTGTACACCTGTCTTTCAAACAGCTTGTTATACCAAACCACGGTATTATCCGTATCTATAATAATACACGGCGCAGGGAAATGAAGCAGCGAATCACGCTCGGTATTGGAGATCTGCGTCGCCGTCCTTGCGATCTGCTTTTTATTCTGATTCCGGAAAACAAACGCTTCCAGAAGAAGCAGCATTATCCCAGTACACGATACAAGGATAAGCACGCTGCCTGAGTCGCTTCGCTCAGGCATGGAATGGAGCATAAGCGCACCTATAACAGACGACAGTGCGACAACCGCTATTGTCAGATAAAGAAGTACCTGAAAACTGTTATTGCTTTTCATATAACCGTTCCCCTTGATGTATCCGTTTTTTGTTCAGCCTTCATTTTTTCTCCGTTTTTTATATTTCCATAATGATCGGAAGGATCATAGGACTTCTCTTTGTCTTTCTGAAAATATAGTCTGAAAGATTATCCTTCATTTTTCCCTTTATAGCGTTCCACTCATGGACGTTACCGTCAAGACAGCTCTGAAGCGTTTCACTAAGCAGTTCCTTTGCCCCGCTCATAAGCTCCTCACTTTCACGGACATATACAAAGCCTCTCGAGACCACATCCGGTCCTGCAAGTATCTCTCCGACCTCTCTGTCGATAGTAGCTACCGCAATTATAAGACCGTCCTCCGCCAGACGCTTTCTGTCCCTGAGTACGATAGCTCCGACGTCGCCAACGCCGAGTCCGTCCACAAGCACCTTGCCGGCAGGTGCCTGACCCGTTATCTTCATATCCACACCGTCGGTCTCGATGATATCTCCGATACCGCCGATAATGATATTTTCCTCCGGGATACCCACTGACATCGCCGTTTCCTTATGACGCATGAGATGCTTGAACTCTCCGTGTACAGGTATAAAGAACTTGGGCTTGGTTATGGAAATAATAAGCTTCTGCTCCTCCTGGCAGGCGTGTCCTGAAACATGGACCTCGTACATCTTTTCATAAACGACCTCTGCTCCCAGCTTCATAAGCTCGTTGACCACTCTGGTAACAAGCTTTTCGTTGCCGGGTATGGGGTTTGCGGAAATAATTATAAAATCGTTGGGATTTATAGAAACCTTCTTATGCTCGTTCATAGCCATTCTGGACAGAGCCGACATAGGCTCACCCTGGCTGCCGGTCGTTACCAGAACGATCTGATCCGGAGTATATCTGGAGATCATATCGATATCAATAAGCACTCCGTCCGGAACCTTAAGATAGCCAAGCTCTATGCCGACGCTGATAACATTGACCATGCTTCTGCCCGACACTGCAACCTTTCTGCCAGTATTTACCGCATTGTTGATGATCTGCTGTATACGGTGAACGTTGGACGCAAAGGTGGCTATTATTATTCTTCTTCCGCCGGCTTTGCTGAACAGCTTTTCAAAACTGTCTCCGACCTTTCGCTCGCTCATGGTATATCCGGGACGCTCGGAGTTGGTAGAGTCTGACATGAGGGCAAGGACCCCCTTGTTCCCCAGCTCGGCAAGTCTCGGAAGATCGATTATTCCGCCCTCGATAGGGGTGTAATCCACCTTGAAATCTCCAGTATGGATAAGCACTCCCGCAGGTGTATGGATAGCCATACCCACAGCATCGGGGATAGAGTGGTTTACCCTTATAAATTCCACTGCCATGCATCCGAGCTTGACAGTCTGTCTGGGTGTAACCACATTAAGCTTGACACTTCCCAGTAAGCCGTGTTCTTTAAGCTTACCCTCCACAAGTCCCAGAGTAAGTCTTGTACCGTAAACAGGCACGTTGAATTTCCTGAGAAAATATGGCAATCCGCCGATATGATCCTCATGACCGTGAGTAAGCACTATACCTCTGAGCTTATCGATATTCTTTTCCACATAGGTGTAATCCGGTATTACTATATCCACTCCCAGCATTTCGCTGTCAGGAAATGCCAGCCCGCAGTCAATAATAAACATATCGTTGGAGCATTCGATAACCGTAAAATTCTTACCTATCTCGTTAAGTCCTCCCAGCGGAATGATTTTTACAGGTGTACGCCTCTGAGGCTCTCTCTGTCTTGTGACACGGTTTTCACGCTGAACCGAGCTTCTGCTTTCAGATCTGTTCTGAGCCTTACCTGTTTTTACCGCAGAACCTCTGCGCTCCTTGATTCTTTCGAGCTCTCCGGCAGACTGAAGCACAGAGATCCCCTTTCCCGAACGATACTTTGCAACATAGCGTTTTGATGAATTGTTTCTTGCTGAATTATTGAATTGATTTTCCATAGATAAAACAGATGTTCCGCCGCATATCTGCGAAAAAACAGCACAAATACACGGCAGAAGCAAATTCTCCTTTCTGACATTAATAATTATTCGATTTTTCCGTTAGATAAAAATATATACACGGTTTGGAGATAATTACATTTCTCCGTAGAATGACTTTTTTGTATGTTAAAGCCGTGCTTTGAATCACATACCGTATAGGTAGTGAAAATATCCGAACAAAAACATCTGATTATATTTTACTCCATTTTAACCGGATTGTCAAGTGAAAAATACGCATCGCATAAAAGTTTGCCGTCCAGAGCAGACATACGGCAAAAACAGCGCCCGCAGACAGGCTTTGTCCTTCGGTCAACAGCTCGTACCAAGTGTGTTCATATTTTACTTATCAAGCATTTTTATTCTTGCGCATATCTCGTCGCAGAATGCAGATGCCTGCTCACACTGCATACTTTCAGCAAAGATCATAAGACCCTGTCTGTTTTTCATAGGTCTTACTATTGCTCTGGATACTCCGTTTTCAAGCTCTGCACCCTCCCCTATTTCGTAAGATCTTCCGCAAAGCTTTCTTATTACCGTCTGCGGCTCGCAGTTACTTACAACAAATCTCTGCGAAGAAAATATCGTAGGGATATCCTCTAGCGCCTTTTTAAGACTTATCTTACGTTCGCTGAGATAGCTGCAAACCGCTGCGCACAGACACAGACCGTCCCTTACAAAAGAATTATCCTCACCTGCGGCTATTTTTCTTGCTTCAGAATCCTCCGTACCGCAGGTACAGTTATAATACCTGTAAAGTCTGCCGCAAAGATTTTCAGCTATCCTGTCGGCGGACGACGGAAAGCAGTAAGGCACCGACACGGATATTCCTTTGCTGAAAGCCGCAAATATTCCAAGACAAAGCATAGCTTCGCTTCCTATATTTCCCGAGTCCTGAGAATAAGCCGTACATTTTGAACCGTCTGCTGAAATGTGAAATGTTATTCTTTCACCGTTTATATCGTTTATGCCTCTGAAGATCCTGTCGGCGGATCCCGCCGCTGTTTTACTACAGGCTCTTATCTGAGGATTAACGCCCTTCAATCTGTGCGGCATGAGTGATCTAACAAAGCTTTCGTAAAGAGACACTGCGGAATTTCCGCTGTAAATTTTTCCGAATCCATCCGGAGGACAGCTTCTGAAACGGCGGTTCTGATAGATCTGCTCTATGGTATGCTCAGATCTCCGCTCCAGCGGAAGTCCCCCCCGGGACATAAGCCTGAAGGTACAGTGAGAATTAAGATCGGCGTATATACCTATTTCAGCTTTGAAAAAGTTTACAGCATACGCCGTCTGCTGAGGAGTGCTTTCCCCTATATCGAATACATCGATGCCGGTGTTTGCGAGTCCGCATTTTACTTCCTGCAAATAAAGAGCAGCTCCCTCTTTATCGCTGCATCCAACAACGACCCTGCTGCACGGCTTAAGCGACGAACCGCAGGCAAGCGCAAAGCTCACTGCCGATACCGCCGAGCCCGAGATGTGAGGCAAGGTAAATATTCCGTCATCGTCGATCAACACCCTTGACTCCGACCCACGGTCAATGGTGTCCCTTACCGTTGTCCCTCCTTTTACAGAAGTTCCCGACCATATCGCCGCACCGTGCGCAAGCTCGCATTCGTCCTCTATAATACAGCCGCTGCCGGCAACAGAGTGGAATCCGAATTTCACATACCGTCCTGCCGAAGCTCCGCCGCAAATAACCGTTCCGTCAGCCTCGCAAAAGTCTGACAATGACGAATTGACGCCTGCATACGAACCGATAAGCCTGCATCTTGCACCAATTCTTGCGCCGTCATCCAGAACAGTTCCCTTACCTATCACCGAACCCGGTTGTACGGAAACATTTCTGCCGATATATACCGGAGGAATAAATGTTACGCCATTAAAATTATCGGAAGTGTTGTTTATAATTCTTACGCCGCCGGAATACAAAATATTCTGCTGTGCTTCAAGAAACCCGCATGGAGTCAGTATCTTTGCGCAATAAATATCCGACTCGCAAGCGTAAAGCCTTCCGCCGAGCTCAGAAAGCTCCGGAAGGATATCACAGACAAAATCACGTCTCCCGCCGAAATTCACCTGTGAAAATACCGCTGTGTCCAACATATAAACGCCTGTAAGTGACAATTCGCAGCCGATCGTTTCAGCCGAGGGATCTTCTGTCAGCGCAGTTATTTCGCCGTTTTCGTCACTGCATACCCTTTTACAGCCGCCGACAGCATTTTCAGTCACCAGAGCAGTACAAACTGCATTCCTGTCTGTATGCTGCTTTACAAGCCCGGTCAGATCTCCCATAAAAAGACTGTTCCCCTCTGCAATAATGATATTTTTCTCATTTCGATCGGCTGCATAAGCTATCGCCGCCGCAGTCCCCTCATCGGAGCAGCCGGAAAAATCCACAGGAACCCCCTGAAAGGTTCCGTCCTCAAAAAGCTCCTTTATCCTGCTGCCCCCGTAGCCTAACGCCAGCGTGATCCTGTCAGCTCCGGCTTTTACAAGCTGCTCTATATTGTAATAAATAAGCTCCTTTCCCGCAAATCTGAGCATAGATGCCGGATTCTCCGACGTAAGGGGCATAAGCCGTTCTCCCCTGCCGCCGCATAAAATAATAGCCTGCATAAAATTACCTCCAAATATATTTTATGTAATTATTGGACGGTAAGAGAGGTTTTATTCGTCCATTTTTTTGTACAGCAAAAAAACTTTTTCAGAGGGCTTTTCAAATTTCCTCTTTTATGCTATAATCAAATGCGGAGGTATTGAAATGGATGAATTTATAACATTAAAGAAAGCGGCACTTGAAAAGTATTTTTCAAAAATGAATCCGCAGCAGCGGCAGGCCGTATTTAAAATAAAAGGTCCCCTGCTCATACTTGCAGGGGCTGGCAGCGGAAAAACCACAGTGCTTGTTAACCGCATCGCAAATATGATATTCTTCGGCAACGCTTATAACAGCGACAGATCCTACGGCGACCCGTCTCAGGAGGATATACAGTTCCTGCGTGATTATGCGGAAGGTACGGAAACAGACAGCGGAAAGCTTGCGGACATTGTTTCCTATGACTGTGTGAGACCGTGGAACATTCTCGCCATAACCTTTACAAACAAGGCTGCCGGAGAGCTTAAGGACAGGATATCCGCTATGCTGGGAGAATCAGGTCAGGGACTTACTGCGGCTACCTTCCATTCCGCCTGTGTGCGTATTCTCAGACGAGAAGCGGACAGGCTCGGATACACGTCAAGCTTTACCATTTACGACTCGGACGATTCCCGCAGAACTGTCAAAAGAATACTTTCCGAAATGGATATCCCGGAAAAAATGTTTCCGCCAAAGTCGATCCTCGGTGAAATTTCACACAGCAAGGATTCCATGGTCTCTCCCGAGGATTACATTGCCGACGCCGCCGGCGATTACAGGATGATAACTATCGGCAAGGTATATAAAAGATATCAGCAGACGCTTTTCTCCTCAAACGCAATGGACTTCGATGATATAATCTGCAACACGGTCAGGCTGTTTGAAGAAAATCCGGATGTTCTTGACCATTACCAGAACCTATATAAATACATAATGGTGGACGAATATCAAGATACCAATAAGGTGCAGTTCAAGCTTGTTTCAATGCTGTCTAAAAAATACGGGAATCTTTGTGTTGTGGGCGATGACGATCAGAGTATATATAAATTCAGAGGTGCAACTATTGAAAATATACTTAACTTTGAAAACGAATTTTCAGACGCCGGAGGCTCCGTAGTGATAAAGCTGGAACAAAATTACCGATCCACGCAGAATATTCTAACCTGCGCCAACGAGCTTATCAAAAACAATCAGGGACGCAAGGGAAAAAATCTGTGGACATCGGCGGGAGACGGCGAAAAGGTAATGATATACAGAGCGGACAACGAACGTGACGAAGCTAAATTCATTTCCGATACTGTGCTGGAAAACGTGGAAAAAGGCGCCAAGTACAGCGATCATGCCGTTCTGTACCGTATGAATGCGCAGTCCAACGCCATAGAACAGGCATTGATAAAAGCAGGTATACCCTACCGCATTTTCGGAGGTCTGAAATTTTACGATCGCAAGGAGATAAAGGACATACTTGCATATTTGCAGGTCATTGACAATCATTCCGATCTTCTCAGATTAAGAAGAATCATAAACGAACCTAAACGGGGTATCGGTGAAGCAACGGTAAATACACTGGAACAGGTCTCGTCAGATCTTGGAGAAAACCCTATCAACGTTATGCGCCGTTCGGACGAATATGTCCCTCTGGCTAAAAGATCCAAAGCATTAAAGAATTTTGCTGAAATGATCGACGAGCTTACAGAGCTTTCCGAAGAGGTATCCCTTCCCGAGCTGCTGGACGAGATAATGGAAAAAACAGGCTACGCTAACCAACTGAAACTGCAGGGTATAGAGGGTGAAGGCAGACTTGAAAATATTGAGGAGCTAAAGTCTACCATGGCAAAATACGAGGAGGAAGAGGAAGAACCGACTCTCTGGGGCTTCCTTGAGGAGATATCACTTTATACCGATATAGATACCATGGACGAGAGCGGCGACTGCGTTATGATGATGACGGTGCATTCAGCCAAGGGACTTGAATTTCCGTGCGTTTTTGCGGCGGGCATGGAGGAAAATATTTTTCCGTCGTCAAGAAGCATGGAATCCGAAGCCGATGTGGAGGAGGAGCGCAGACTTGCTTACGTTGCAATAACCAGAGCCAAGAGCAGGCTCGTACTTACCTATTCCGGAGAAAGAATGCTGTACGGACAGACAAACCGTAACAGGGTATCCAGATTTGTAAAGGAGCTTCCCAAGGAAAATACTGTAATTAAAGAAGCTTTGTCCGGCAATACTGATGCTTTATCCGGACAGCCCAACAACATCAGCCTTAAACGGCAGATGGCTGTTTTCAGAGCTATGGAAAACAAAAACAGTCCTGCTGCACAAAGCTTTAAAGCAGGCGACAGGATCAGCCATAAGATCTTCGGAGAAGGTACCGTTTTAAAAGCGACCCCAATGTCTGGTGACACTCTGCTTGAAATTGCTTTCGACAAAAAGGGAACAAAAAAGGTCATGGCAAATTACGCAAAAATCACAAAGGTATAATATAGCAGACCCGGCGATTACCGGAAAAGCAGCTTGTCTTGCGGTAATTTGTCTGAAAATATTTCGGATTTCCCGGGAAATCCGACTCCCCGCAATACCGCTCAGATAATAAAATATCGGGACCGCCGCATTCTGAAATGCAGCAGTCCCGATATTTATTTTATTTTGTTGTATACCACTTTTTCAGCGTTTGCTCTGCAAGCTTACCGTAAACAGTAAAATCCCTGTTTTCCTTAGCCTTTTCTATCGGTGGAAGAACAGCCTTCCAGTCCCACCAGAAATAACCGCAGAACCATTCCTTATCCCATGTCGCCTCCATAGCAGTCTCATAAAAATCAGACTGCTCCTGTTCATCCTTCGGAAGCTCCGTTCTGTAATGAAAATCCCACGGGTACATGGTGCAGCCTTGCTCATTTCTCACACCGATCTCTGCAAACATAAGAGGCTTGCCATAATGCTCATGGCATTTTTCCAGTACCTTAACTGCCTCTGACCACTTTCTGCGCATTGTTTCTATTCCCTTGTTTTTCGTGTCAGTCACAGGATAATATGCGCTTATTCCTATTATATCCACTGCGCCGAGCCAGTCAAATCTGAATTCGTCACCGTGATTTATATTATGCATAATAAGTCCGCTGTAGACCTTCCGCACCTTTGAGATCATATCCAGACAGTATGCGGACTGCTTATCCATTCCCGCCATTTCACAGCCTGTGCAAAGCATCTCACAGCCTGTTTTTTCTGCTATTTTCGCATAGTGCAGCATGAAATTATTATATGACCTGAACCACTTTTCCCAGTAACCGCACTCCTCCGTGGGAAAATCGATCCTTGCCCTCCACGCCCTGTCAAGACAGTTTACCATCGGCTTAAGGCACACCTTAAGTCCCAGTGATTTAGCCATTTCAACAGCATGAACGATCTCCTCATCAGTCTGAGTTGATCCGTAAAGGGAAAAAATTGTGGTACTTGCAAAGGTCTCCTGCCAGCCGTTGACCGGTATACATATCCAGTCAAGACCGTTGGAGGCAAGCCTTTTCATGGACTCCTCAGCGGCATCAGTAAGCAGTTCACCATCCTTTGAAAAAAATCCCCATGTATAGCCTTTGCAGAATACATTTCTGTTCACATTAAAAACCTCTTTTCTTAGTATATGTCTGAATTACAAATCCGCAGGTAATGTCAAGATATTCAAGGGTGTTCAGCCTTTTCGCCGCAGCCTCCGACGTTTTATAAAAATACGGCGTCATCGCAAAAAGGCTGCATATATCCTCCTTGGTCTCAAGCCTAACGGTATATTCAAGAAAGGTTTCATCCGTCAGATCAAATTTATTCAGACCGTATACGTTAGGCTTGTTTTCATACGGCATATCGTAAAGCACGCTTTTCATCTCGAACAAATGCCTCGGAGACGGCGACACAACCACAAGCCGTCCGTTATCCTTAAGCTTACGGGCATACTCGTCATTGGATACCGGAGCGAAGGTGCATACAATAATATCCGCAAACTTATCCTTGAACGGCAAGCTGAATGACGATGCTACCGCAAACTGACAGTTTACGATATTTTCCGTATGGACCCTCGTCATGCAGTGCGCTACGGCGGTTTTTGAAATATCAATACCCCAGAAGCTGCATTTCCCGAGCCTTTTTGCGTACGCCGATGTGTAAAAACCCTCGCCGCAGCCGCTGTCGATTATAACCGGTCTGTCTATGTTTTTTACCAGCTCCGACATAATATCCGCAGTCTTTTCGGCAAGCGGAGTATAATATCCTCTGTCCAGAAACTCTGTTCTCGCCTTTACCATCTGAGGGTTATCGCCTGAATTCCTTGGATTTCTTCCTGCCGTGGTAAGAAGATTTACATATCCTTTTTTGGCAATGTCAAAGCTGTGACCGTTCTGACAGTGCCAGCTTTTTTCATGCCGCTTTAGTTTTTTTCCGCATACGGGACATACATACATGATCTATCACCCGTATAATTATAACACAGATACTGAATTTTTTCAAGAAAATAATTTAAAGCTGATTTTTTGTTACTTCCCTGACCTTCATTTCAAACGGTGCAAGCTCCAGACATTCGCCCTTAAAAACAAATTTTACCTGCTTGTACGAATTATTAAAGCAGAAATAGTATGTCGAATATTCATTTTCACGGACGGTTATTTCCACTGATCCCGGCAGCTGCGGGAAAAATTCAATTTTACGATCGCTTAGGATCTTCTGTGCGAGGCGACGGTAGAAATCCCTAAAAAGCACAGTTCCTATGTAATAACAATTCCCCTTGCCGAAGCAGTTGACAGACGCTGCTGCGCTGTTCTTATAAAATCCGTCACGGTATGTGAGTATCGGCTCCGCTCCGGTGCAGTTCAGTATATCGCACCAGCATGTACACTGATATACGTTTCCGTCATTGCCTTCTACTGTCATTCTGTCATAGCCTACAGGGTCGTATTCAGAAACGCAGCAGCCTGAAATTCCGTCAAATCCGGCAGGAAGCTGTGACATTATGCAGTTGTTGTTTTCATCCTTGACCAGACTGCGGCAGGTAATAATAAGCGTTCCGCCCTGCTCAACATATTCCTCCAGCCGCCTGCGGAGGTTCTCCGGGCAGACGTACAGCGCAGGAGCGCAGACAATTTTATATTTTGAAAGATCACATTCCGCCGAAATAATATCAACGTTGACACCGCACGATGAAAAGCCGCCGTGATAAGCCTTAAGCTGATCATAATAATAAAAACCGTCTGTCTGAGGCTGAAGCCTTAGAGCCATATCCGAATCGTATGAGTAAAGCACTGCCACGTCCGACCTGATACCGGTACCCCTTATCCTTTCCAGACTGCGGGCCTCCTTGCAAAGATCGGCAAATTCGTAAAATCTCCTTCCGGGAACGTTGCTGTGGTCGATAAGACCATGCCAGTGCATTTCGGCGCCCTTGCAGGCAGTTCTCCAGCGAAAGTGTAAAACTGCATCCGCTCCATGAGCAAATGCCTGAAGAGAATATCCCTTTATCATTCCGGGATAAACAGTATGCGTCATAGGCATCCAGCAACCCATTGCTCCGCTAAGCTGCTCCATAATGCAGAAATTCTTGTTTGAAATTCCCCTCATGAAGTCAAGATGAAAGGAATGAGAGTAGTATTCCTCTCCGTTATCGGGCAGCCTCAACGGAGGATAGTTGTCGTAGGAAACAAAATCAAGCTCCTTAAAGGTTTTGTGAAGATCCGGCATTTTCTCGCAGAACCAGCTGTTGGTAGTTATCACTGTTTCCGGACAGTTTCTGCGTATTATTTCAGCCTGAGTTCTGACAAACTCTATCATGTCGTCGGAGGCAAAACGGAGATAATCAAGCATATATCCCGGATTGAGCCATGCCCTGTTGTAGCCTTCAGCCGGAGGCTTTATCTGCTCCCACGAAGAAAACTCCCCGCTCCACACGGTGTTTCCGTATGCGTTGTTGAGCTCTTTAAGGCTTCCGTACCTGTCCTTGAGCCAGCTGCGGTATCTTTGCGTGCAGGTATCACAGCCGCATATATTTGATTCAAGCTCATTGTCGATCTGCCATGCCTTGACGGACTTTCTTTTGCCGTAGCGCTTTGTCATAACATCGACTACTCTGCTGCTAAGCCTTACAAAATCAGGATCGTTATAGCATCTGTGTCCCCTTATCCCTGTCTCAATGGGTCTTCCGCTGTGATCCTTGATCACTGCCGAAGGATATTTTTCGTAAAGCCATAAGGGCGGACAGTTTGTAGGCGTACACATAATTATATCCAATCCATATTTTTCAAGCAGATCCACTGCTCTGTCAAGCCATTCAAAATCGAAGCAACCCTCCTGCGGCTCGATCCTGCACCATGCAAATTCGGCGATCCTTACAACACTTACGCCTGTTTCCGCCATAAGACGTATGTCCTTTTCCCACATATCCTCGTCCCAATGCTCGGGATAATAGTCAACACCAATGATCATAAATAAACCCCCTGAAAAATAATATCTGCATTAATTGACGCAGAGCCATTTACTTATATACTTTATATCAGCTGTGTAATTGAACGTCAAGTAACGAAAATCAAAATTTACAAAAACATAACATTCTGCACACAAAAAAATGCAGCGGACGGAATATCCGCTGCATTTATGATCTTATCCCAGCATTACCTTATGGAAAACCTTCTTGCCTTTTTTTACCGTTACCGGTTCAGAAAGATCGATCATTCCCTTGGGGTCGGTAAACTTTTCACCGTTTACGGCAATGCCGTTCTGCGTTACAAGACGTCTCGCCTCACCGTTTGAAGAGCAAAGACCCGCTTTTACCAGCATTGTAAGGATCCCGATCTTGTTGTCTGCATCAACGTCGTCTGCGGTAAGCGTTGTTGTAGGCATATCTGCGCTGTCCCCGCCGCCTGCAAAGATAGCTTTAGCGGCTGCGTCAGCCTTGTCTGCCTCCTCTTTGCCGTGAACAAGCTTTGTAAGCTCGTAAGCAAGCAGCTCTTTAGCCTTGTTGTATTCAGCACCCTCCATGTGCTTTTCCATTTCCTCGATCTCCTCTATAGGAACAAAGGTAAGCATTTTCAGGCACTTGATAACGTCTGCGTCCGCAACGTTTCTCCAGTACTGGTAAAAATCGTAGGGTGAAGTCTTTTCCGGATCAAGCCATACTGCGCCCTTTTCCGTCTTGCCCATTTTCTTTCCCTCTGAATTGAGCAGGAGCGTAATTGTCATAGCGTAAGCGTCCTTGCCCAGCTTCTTTCTGATAAGCTCGGTACCGCCAAGCATATTCGCCCACTGATCGTCGCCGCCGAACTGCATATTGCAGCCGTAATCGGTAAACAGCTTATAGAAATCGTAGGACTGCATTATCATGTAGTTGAACTCAAGGAAAGTCAGTCCCCTTTCCATTCTCTGCTTGTAGCACTCAAATGTAAGCATTTTGTTTACCGAGAAGCAGGCACCCACATCACGGAGAACGTCAACATAGTTAAGATCAAGCAGCCAGTCGCCGTTGTTTACAATGATAGCCTTGTCCTCTGAAAAGTCAATGAAATGAGACATCTGCTTTTTAAAGCATTCAACATTGTGGTTGATAGTTTCCTTTGTCATCATCTTACGCATATCGGTCTTGCCCGAGGGGTCGCCTATCATAGCTGTGCCTCCGCCGATAAGGACGATAGGCTTGTTTCCAGCCATTTGCAGACGTTTCATAAGGCAGAGCGCCATAAAGTGTCCGACATGGAGACTGTCAGCCGTAGGGTCAAAGCCTATATAGAATGTCGCCTTTCCTGCGTTTATAAGCTCCTTGATCTCTTCCTCGTCGGTAAGCTGTGCGAGAAGTCCTCGTCTCTGAAGTTCCTCAAATAATGTCATTTTATATTCCTCCAATTTAATTAATTATCAGTTTCTGTGATCCTCTCTTATAAAGGGATCGTTCTTTTCCTCCGATACTATAATAGTATATTTATTCGGACGGCGGTAAGCGTTTCCGTGTACCTCACGGCTTCGGTATTCACGTATTTCGTCTATCGGGAAGCTAGCAAGATAGATTCCCTCCTGTTCGCCTGCCTCGATGATCAGGGTATCTCTTGAGCCGCATTCATCCGGTCTGTAAGCAACTCCGTCAAATGCGGAGGAATGCCCGTTGCAGTCAGGCTGACCCTTCGGATAATTTACGGTAGCGATACCGATCATATTTTCATACGCTCTTGCTCTGAGCTGTGAAAGTCTGTTTATCTCCATAGGACAGGCGTTGGGTACAAGAATTATTTCTGCGCCTTTAAGCATTAAAATTCTTGCACTTTCGGGAAACTCCCTGTCGTAGCAGATCATTGCTCCAATTTTTATGACGCCGTTTTTTGTATCAAGCCCGACGGAATAAAAATCCTCTCCGGGAGTCAGGACCCTTTCGTCTCCAAAATCGCAGGTGTGGACCTTTGCATACCTCATGACAGAATTGCCGGATCTGTCGAATATCTCGACAGTATTTCTGGGAGCGGGCTGAAATTTTTCAAGATACGTAACCGCTATCGCCATATCAAGCTCTTTTGCAAGCTCTCCGAACGCTTTGACAAAACCGTCGTCGGGAGATACCGCAAAGTCGTTTGAAAACTTATCAGGATCATACCCTATGCTCCACATTTCCGGAAACACGGCTATATCCGCACCCATCTGCTTTGCCTTTCTACAGGCTTCGATACCCTTGACCTTGTTTTCTTCAAGGCTTTTTTCAGGCAGAAGCTGCAAAAGTGCTGCAGTAAAAATATCTTTGTTTATCATAAATTCAACCGTCTTTCACATAATATATAAAAAACTATCTAATCAAAAAAGCTTAACTGCATATCGCCGTAGCCACGCTTGTAATCGGCTATTATCTCTCTCATATTGTACAAAATTCCGTACTGTTTGCACTCTCTGGTGAATATTCCCCACAGCTTTCTTGCATTGGGGGAAGCGCATTCGTAGCGTTCTCCGTAGTATGAGCGGTACTTATCCGACAGTCCCGGAAAAAGCTTGTCTAGCTTGCTGTAGTAGTACTCCCGCTGGTTCTGACGAGTGGTCATTCCAAACGCAGGATATATGTAATTTACTCCGCATTGGTAAGCCTTTCGCACGATCCCCAGAATGTTTTCTGCTGTATCCTCTATAAAAGGCAGGACTGGCATTAAGGTTATCCCTGTTTTAAGTCCCGCAGAGGACATTTTCGCAAGAGCGTCAAAACGTTCGCTTGAAACGCTGACATTGGGTTCGATCATACGGCACAGTCTGTCGTCACAGGTCGTTACTGTCATTTTGCAAAGCACGGGAGAATGCTCCGAGATCTGCTTGTACAGGTCGATATCCCTTGTGATCAGATCGGACTTTGTGATCACCGTTACGCCGAAATTATAAGCGTCGATAAGCATAAGCGCTTTCTCTGTCAGCCGTTCCGTTTTCTCAAAGGGATTGTACGGATCGCTCATTGCTCCCGTTCCGATAACGCCTGTTCTCACCTTTCGTCTCAGCTCATCACGGAGGATCTCTATGCAGTTTTCCTTTGCTCTAACCGTATCGAAATTATCAATGCGGTAGCATTCGCTCCTGCTGTCGCAGTAAATACAGCCATGACAGCAGCCTCGGTACAGATTCATATTATAGTCGTTGCCGAACCATTCTGAAGACTTATTTTTCTGTAAAATTGTCTTGCAGGGAACCGTCTGCATAGCATCACTCCTGTTAAAGTCTGTCTTTCAGCTCTTCGGGACTTTTTATCCAGATCAGCTTATCCTTATACTGCATCAATCTGCGTTCGTGAGACTCACGGTATCTCTCAAATTCAGAAGTCCACTTGAACATCATTTTCAGCATATTAAGATCGGATCTATAATGACACCTCTCTACGCCCAGTTTTTGCCTGATAAATCTGAAAACAATCCTGAAATATCTCTTACGTAGCGGCGTATCAAGAAAAATTATCTTATCGGCATAATCATAAAGAGATCTCTGACTTTCACGGTATGTTCCCTCAACTATCCAGTCAGAATTTTCATTTTTCCTCCGAAATTCAAAAATAAAAATCCTCCGACAAGCCTAAGCTTATCAGAGGACGAATTATCGTGGTACCACCTCAGTTTATCGGAATATCCCGACCTTTACGGCTCGGCAAAAAGCTAAGCCTCTGCGCTTTAACGGGCGCACCCGTATCTCACTACTGTACAACACTGCACACATTCGCAAGATCCGCTCGGAGAGGTATTCGCACTTCGTCCGCCGTACTTTCTTCCACCGCCCGAAAGCTCTCTGAAACGCCGGAACGACGCTACTTATTCCCGTCACTGCATTTACACATTATGTGAAGTATATCATACCGTGTCGGATTTGTCAAGTCCTTAAAAGAAAAATTACACAAATCATATCCCGGTCTGCCAGTCCGTCATGCAAGCCGTGCTGCCAGACGGCGTGTGAGATATCCCCCGACCTCGTCAGGCTGTATCCCCAGAGCGTGGGCAAGCTGATCGAACAGCAGCTGCTCGGCATCCTTAAAAAAATGCTCGTCAGATGCATGGAGCTTTCTGCCCTTGGCAAGCTGCGACTTCCTGTGCATATAAAGAGAATGCACCATCATGGCAACACGCTTGACATCCCCTTCGGAAAGGATCTCCCGGAAAAGGACCGTTCTCTGCCCGTCATCGGATATCCAGCGTTCATCGCAATCAGACATTGCCGAGATCACTTCTTCAGCCTCGGTATCTGTTATGACCGGCTTAAGTCTTGACATAAGCTTATTGTTATCCAACGGGATATATACGGTAGAATTGTCTCTGAAAACAGGCTTCAGAACAAGATATTGCTTCATTTCGCCCTTTACTCTCTGCCGTATCTCGCCGTCTATCCTGCAAACGCCCGATGACCCGTATGAAACGACGCTTCCCGTCTTATACATAAAATCCCACACCTTTCCTTAAGATAACGTCAATATAATGATTATTTTAATTAGTATAATAATTATAACATATTTTTTTTGATTTTGTCATAGGCATATTGCACAAATTTAACATAAAAAAATTAAGAGAGCAGCATCTGCTGCTCCCTCTTAAAGTCCGATATATCTACTTTTCCCGAATGTATGCCGCCCGAACTTCACCGATATACTGAACATGGTAGTCCTTTTCGGCGTACCACTTTTCGTCGTTTTCCTTAACGGTGAAGCACTCCGGTCTCATCTCCTGAACATATGCCTTTCTGCACACCAGCACAAGCTCCGCCTGCTCGAATGAAGTAACATCAAAACTGTGTTCACCATCGTAAACCTCGCTGCTGTCATTGATGAACATGGGGGTAAGTCCCGTTTCCTTTGCCTTGTCGCAATCTCTGCCGCTGTGCGAACCGCAATAGCTTAACGCTTTTTTCATTTCCTCACCAAAAAATGAAATTGTAAAGTATTCTTCCTTGTCAATAAACTCCTTTGTGTATCTCTGGGGTCTGATTACTGTGGTGAAGGTGTTCTTTCCCCACATTACGCCTGCAAATCCCCATGACGCCGTCATTGTGTTCCAGCCGCTTTCGTTCCCTGCCGTGACCAGAAACCAGTCCTTGCCGACCTTACGATACGGATTGAAATCCATTGTATCAAGTATTATTGGAGATACCTTTGTAAATCCTATAGCTTCAAGTTCGTTTTTCGTCATGACCATAACCGCCTTTCCTGATTGCTTATTTAATTATACTATAAAAATTCAAAAAATGCAACCTTTTTGTTATTGCTTTTTTTCGGAATATATGGTATAATGATATCAGGTATTGAAACAAGATGTTGTTTTTTGACGTAAAAAAACACCGGCTTTACCTGTAAAATGCAGCGTGAAACGCTGCGAATGAATAGAATTATGCATATTTATGATTTTTATTCATTGATAAGCATAATATTTTGCATATTTTCTGAAAATTTATGCAAAAGCCCTTGACAATAATGCATAATGGTGTATAATATATATTATCTGATTATATTAAAAACCTTATGCCTGAAATTCACATCATGGAGGAGTATATTATGGCAAAAGAAATCAAAAAGGTTGTGCTTGCTTATTCCGGCGGACTTGACACTTCTATTATTATTCCGTGGCTTAAGGAAAACTACAACAACTGCGAGGTCATCGCTGTTTCGGGAAACGTAGGTCAGGGTACTGAGCTTGACGGTCTTGAGGAAAAGGCTATCAAAACAGGCGCTTCAAAGCTCTACATAGAAGACCTTACTGAAGAATTTATCGAGGATTATGTATATCCTACCGTTCAGGCAGGCGCCGTTTATGAAAATCAGTATCTGCTCGGTACTTCCTTTGCACGTCCTATTATCGCAAAAAGGATCGCCGAGATCGCTCTCAAGGAGGGCGCCGACGCTATATGCCACGGCTGCACCGGAAAGGGAAACGATCAGGTAAGATTTGAGCTGGCTATAAAGGCGTTCGCTCCCGATATGCAGATCATCGCTCCTTGGAGGATCTGGGATCTTAAGTCCAGAGAGCAGGAGATCGAGTATGCAGAGGCTCACAACATTCCTCTTAAGATCAACAGAGAGACCAACTATTCCAAGGACAAGAACCTGTGGCACCTTTCCCACGAGGGACTGGATCTTGAGGATCCCGCAAACGAGCCGCAGTATGAAAAGCCAGGTTTCCTGGAAATGGGTGTTTCACCTATCATGGCTCCAGATAAGCCTACCTATATCACCATTCATTTTGAAAAGGGCATACCTACATCCATCGACGGCGTTGAGATGAACGGCAAGGAGCTTGTTACAAAGCTTAACGAGCTTGGAGGAGCAAACGGTATCGGTCTTGCCGATCTGGTTGAAAACAGACTGGTGGGCATGAAGTCCAGAGGCGTGTACGAAACTCCCGGCGGAACAATTCTTTATAAGGCTCATGAGATCCTTGAAACTATTACGATTGATAAGGAAACAGCAAGGATCAAGCAGTATCTCGGCATAAAGTTTGCCGACATCGTATACAACGGTCAGTGGTTCACTCCTCTCAGAGAGGCCATGAGCGCATTCGTTACCGAAACGCAGAAAACCGTTACCGGCGATGTTAAGCTTAAGCTGTACAAGGGCAACATCATAAATGCCGGCGTTACTTCGCCTTACACCCTTTATGATGAAGAGGTCGCAACATTTGACGAGGACGACGTTTACAATCAGGCTGATTCGGCAGGATTTATCAATCTATTCGGTCTGCCTATAAAGGTTCGTGCAAAACTTGAGCAGAAGAGAAACGCCAACAAGTAAATAAAACATTATTACAGTATTTGGGAGGTTTTTAATATGTCAGACACATCAAACATTTTTGAAGCCGGCTTCGATAAAAAGGTGGAAATTTCCTATGACAGCCTGCCGAATTCTTCCTTTGAGGACGTTAACCTCGGAGGAGCAAAGTTCAGCAACGTTAATCTCAAGGATGCAAACTTCGAGGACGTTAACATGGACAATGCAAATTTCGACAACGTAAGTATGCAGAACGGCAAATTCACCGATATGTATATGGTCAACTCAAGATTTTTGGGGATCAATATAAGCGGCTCGCGCTTCGGATGCTCTATTATGAATAACGTTGAGTTCAAAAACCCGGATCTGAAAAATTCACAGTTTGTTCACTGCGATCTATCAGGAGTTGAGATCAACGACTGCAAAATAGACGGTCTGAAGATCAACGGAGTAGATATTCAGAAGCTTCTTGAGCAGCACGAAAAGGAAGTTTAGCTTCACAAGCTCAATAACGGCGTACATAGGGCAGGATAATCCGATTTACGGGTTATTTTGCCCATACGTTTTTATTCTGTGCTTCAAAAACGAAACTATAACTATGGGGGATAAATTATGGGTAATTCAAAAGTGCTGAATATCATATTCAGGATCGTAATTTTTATATGCGCAGCACTGTCCGTATACGCATGCTTTGAGACCATCACATTGGCGATCGACGCTGCAGAGGTCAACGTCGACAGTATAACAATTGGAATGGTAAAAAGCATGATGGCGTCGTTCAAAGCGTTCAGGATCGTGTTTTTCGGCACACTGCTCGGTCTTGCCCTCAGCTTTATCGCAAGAAGGGGTTCTTCCGGGATAAGCATTTTCTTCAGAACGTTCAATCTTGCGGCAGCTGCGGTACTGCAATTTATGGGGCTTAAATTCGTCAACGCTTTTCTCTATTTAAGTGATATCCTCGTGAAGATAGGCAAAGAGGATTTCAGCTCGCTGGAAAACGAAAAGCTTCTGTCGTCCTACGGATACTCTGCGATCGAGATAAACAAGAATACTGATATACTGGAAAAGGAAGAAGGAATTATCTTTCTGCTTTGCGGAATGTTTTTCTCAGCATTCATTTTCTTTGTCCTTTCTCTGACATCGATCCACAGCCTTGTAAAATCCGACAAACCCCAAAATCTATATAATCCCTATGGTCAGTATAATCAGTATAACAACCAATATATGCCCTATCAGCAGAACAATATGTACGGACAGAACGGACAGTTCGTTCCTACGGACGCAAATATGCAGAACGGTCAGTACGGCGCTCCGTCAAACGGAAACTATATTCCGCCGAACGCATATAACAATGCGCCCGGCACATACGATCAGGGACAGTATTACGATCCCCGGAACGACAACCAGAATCGCTACTAATTACAAAGGACGGTATTAATAAAATGGCAGGTAAAATGTGGGCAGGAAGATTCACGAAGGAAGTAGACGAAAGAGTGAACGATTTCAATTCGTCAATTTCCTTTGATGCAAGAATGTACAGGCAGGATATCCAGGGTTCTATGGCGCACGCTCAGATGCTGGGCGAATGCGGAATAATCAACATTGAGGAGAGCAAAAAAATAATTGGAGGTCTGAAGTCGATCCTTGAAGACATTGACAGCGGAAAGCTTAAGTTCGACTCCACAGCCGAGGACATTCATATGTTTGTGGAGGCGGAGCTTACAGCCCGTCTCGGAGATACGGGCAAAAGACTTCATACCGCCCGTTCAAGGAACGATCAGGTCGCACTTGATATAAGAATGTATCTGCGTGAAGAAACGGCAGAAATAATCGGCCTTGTAAAGACGCTTGAAAAGACTATACTTACCCTTGCAGACCGGAATCTTAACACGGTCATGCCGGGCTATACCCATATGCAGAGAGCGCAGCCTATAACCTTTGCGCACCACCTCATGGCATATTCAAATATGCTGCTGAGAGATATCGGCAGACTTGAGGACTGCCGCAGCAGAATGAACGTCATGCCTCTTGGCAGCGGCGCACTTGCCTCTACTACCTACCCTATCGACAGACAAAAGGTCTGCGGACTTCTCGGTTTTGACGAGATCACGCAGAACTCCCTTGACGGAGTTTCCGACAGAGATTTCTGCATAGAGCTTGCTTCGGCTATATCGATACTTATGATGCATCTTTCCCGGTTCTCAGAGGAGATCATTATGTGGTGCTCGTGGGAATTTAAATTTATCGAGCTTGACGATGCCTACGCTACCGGCTCATCGATTATGCCTCAGAAGAAAAATCCCGACGTGACCGAGCTTATCAGAGGAAAGACCGGACGTGTTTACGGGGATCTGAACACTCTGCTGGTCATGATGAAGGGTATACCTCTGGCATATAATAAGGATATGCAGGAGGACAAGGAGGCGATCTTCGATGCGATCGACACCGTTAAGCTCTGCCTTAAGACCTTCGATCCAATGCTTGCCACAATGACAGTTATTCCAGAAAATATGAGAGCGGCAGCTGCAAAAGGCTTTATAAACGCTACCGACTGCGCAGATTATCTTGTAAAAAAAGGTATGCCTTTCAGAGACGCATATAAGATCACAGGTACGCTTGTACATACCTGCATTGAAAAGAGCTGTACACTTGAAACTCTTCCTCTCGAGGAATACAAAAAGCTTACCGATAAATTCGGCAGCGACGTTTACGAGGCTATCAGCCTTGATGCGTGTGTTATGCAGAGAAAGGTTCCGGGCGGTCCCGCTCCCGAATCGGTAAAGGCACAGATCGAATATGTTAAATCAAAAATTTAGCCGGATAACCGACAGTCCGTTAAAAACTGCTGCGTTGGCGCTTATCATATGGGCTGCCGTAACAAACGGACTCTTTCTCATATCCGACAGGCTGTTGGTAAGCCTCATAACGTTAATGCTGTGCTTCGGACTTATCTACCCTGTATTTATGACATTTCTGTGCTTCAAGGTGGCAAAACGCCACGGAATTCTCTGGTATTACTATACAGCGGTGATCTTAGTAACAGCTGCGGAATACGCCGCCGTACCGCATTTTAAGTCTATCATACCAAACATTATCGTTCTGACCTTGCTCTGTTTAATTTTCGGGTGCGGGATAGGAAACTGCTTTGCCGACAAAGCGCTTATCGACAGTGAAAAAGAACAGCGAAGGCTGAAAAAGCTGCACGAGGACAAGGCATATACCGGGATCCTTGATACGAATCGAAATAAATCTGATAAAAGAAACGGGAAAAGAAAATAAACTTGCTCGTATGCAATATCATTTGTAAGGACGTGTAAATATGAAAAAAAAGGTGTTCATTGACGGAAAAGCAGGCACCACCGGTTTGAAAATATTCGAAAGACTGGGCAGCCGTGACGATATAGAAATACTTCTTATCGACGAGGACAAGAGAAAGGACAACGCCGAACGATCAAAGCTTATAAACAGCTCGGACATTGTTTTTCTGTGTCTTCCGGACGCAGCAGCAAAGGAAGCGGTAAGCCTCTGCACAAATCCGGAGGTAAAGATCATCGACGCCTCCACTGCACACAGGATAAATCCTGACTGGGATTACGGCTTTCCTGAGCTTTCGGAAAAGCACCGTGAGAACATCAGAAATTCAAAGCGGGTAGCAAATCCCGGCTGCTATGCCAGCGGGTTTATTTCTCTGGTTTATCCTCTTGTCAGGGCGGGCGTTCTGCCGGAGGATTATCCCCTGACCTGTCATGCGGTATCGGGATACAGCGGTGGAGGAAATAAAATGATCGCCGCAATTGAAGGAAATGACAAGACAGACGAAATGTTTTCACCCCGTCAGTATGCATTGGGACAGCGTCACAAGCATCTGCCGGAAATGCAGGCTGTATGCGGGCTTAAATATCCCCCCATGTTCAATCCCATAGTTGACGACTATTTCAGCGGAATGGTGGTAAGTGTTCCGCTTATCTCAAGATGTCTTGCAAAAAAATATACTCCGACAGATATACATGAGATACTTTCGGAGCATTATGCGGGACAGCATTTTGTAAAGGTAATGGAGCTTGGCGGAGAAAAAACACTTCCGGACGGTTTTCTTGCCGCAAACACACTTGCGGACACCAACAATATGCAGCTGTTCGTTTTCGGAAACGACGAACAGATACTCCTTTGCTCCAGATTTGACAACCTGGGCAAAGGCGCCAGCGGAGCAGCAGTGCAGTGTATGAACATCATGCTGGGAATAGACGAAGCAACAGGTCTTGACTAAAATAAAGTAAGAGGACAAAGCAATGAACAGAAAATTACTTTTATCGGCTCTTGCCGCAGCGGCGCTTGTTTTCACAGCCTGCGGAGCGGTGGGAAAACCGGATCCGACAACTATTACAAAAAGGAATGAAGGGAACTCGTCTTATTCAGAATTTGAGGATATATCCGAAGCTACTGACGTTATGACGGATCCATCGTCTGATTCCTCGTCTGACGACAGCTCTCAGGCGGAAAAGTCGGAGGAACTGATCGAAAAAGAGAAAAAAGAGCAGGAGCAGAAGGAGAAAATAGAGAAAACAGTTGAAAAGACAATGAAAAAAATGTCCGCAGAGGAAAAGGTTGGACAGCTGTTCATAGTCCGCCCCGATGCGCTTGAAACGGATTTTTCTGCGGCTACTGTAAATGACGACAAAGCTGTCGGAGTTACATATGTGGACGATCAGATGAAGGTAAATCTGGACAAATACTATGTGGGCGGAGTGGCTGTCTACAATAAAAACATAACCGACGAAAGCCAGCTTAAAACGCTTATAGAGGATCTCCAGTCGGAAAGCAAGCTTCCCTTGTTTGTAGGAGTTGAAGAGGAAGGCGGACGCATTTCAACGATCTCAAACAATGACAATTTTGATGTAAAAAAATATGAAAGCATGAATTCCGTAGGAAAATCTGAGGACGCAGACTCAGCTAAATCGGTGGGAAAAACTATCGGCGGATATCTTAACAAGCTTGGCTTCAACCTTAATTTCGCCCCCGTTGCCGACGTTTACTCGAATCCCGAAAACACAATAATAGGCGACAGAGCTTTTTCCTCAGAACCTGAGACTGCCGCAAAGCTGGTCGTAGCCGAAATAAAGGGTCTTAAGGAAAAAAAGATTATGAGCGCCGTTAAACACTTCCCCGGTCACGGCGACGTAAGCGGAGGAACAAACGGCGTGATTGCCAGCACCTCCAAAAACTGGGTGGAGCTTATGCAATGTGAAATAATCCCGTTTACCGAGACGTTCAACGTAACGGATATGGTAATGGTAGGACATATAACCGCACCAAAGGTAGCGGACGACGGTCTGCCCGCTTCCCTTTCAAAGGAAATGGTCAGCGGAAAGCTGAGAAAGGAGCTTGGATACGACGGCGTTGTCATAACAGATTCAATGTCGGCATCCTCAATAATAAACTCCTATAACTCAGGCGAAGCAGCGGTCAGGGCGATCAATGCAGGCGTGGATATAATACTTGCCCCTTACGATCTGAACGAGGCTTATACGGCAGTTTTTGAAGCTGTTGAAAGCGGTACGATCAGCGAAGAAAGGCTTGACGAAAGCGTTAAAAGGATCCTGACGCTCAAAGCTGAATACGGACTGATAAAATAAGGTGAAACAATGACAAGCGTATATTTTGTAAGACACGCACAGCCCGACAAAACGGTTCACGATGACAGAACAAGACCTCTGACAGCTGAGGGTCTGCGTGACAGCATAGCTGTGGCAGACCTGTTGCAGGGATGTAATATCGACCTGCTTATGTCAAGTCCATATAAAAGAAGCATGGACACTATCGGCGTGCTTTCAAAGCGTCTGGGAATGGAGATACACACCGACGAAAATTTCAGAGAGAGAAATGCAGGCGGCTGGCACGGAGATAATTTCCTTGAATTTATAAAAAAACAATGGACGGATTTTGACTACCGCATTATGAACGGCGAAAATCTGCGTGAGGTACAGGCAAGGAATGTCTCAACTCTGAAAAAACTGCTTTCGGAAAATGAGGACAAAAATATTGTACTTGCAACCCATGGTACTGCGCTCAGTACCATACTTAACTATTATTATCCCGAATATGACTATAGCTGTTTTATGAAAATAATAGATTTTATGCCGTTTGTGATCAGAGTTGATTTTGAAAACGGGAGTGCTGTAAAAGCGCAGGTCGAGCTGGTCATACATAAGATGTATAAATAATATGTCAGCCTTTGTTACCTTTAAAATTTTTGAGCCGTTATTCAAAAACTAACGGTTAAAGGAGAAATTCATATGAAAGAAATAACTAAAACAGCCTTTGAGGGCTATACCTACATAGAGGGCGGAGTGTGCGCCGCAAAGGGCTTTAAGGCTAACGGACTTTACTGTGGTATCAAGAAGTCGGAGGTTCCCGACGGCAATGAAAGTCCTTTCGGCAACAAGAAAAACGATATAGGAATGGTTATGTCCGACGTTATGTGCAATGCGGCGGCGGTTTACACGCAGAACAAGGTCAAGGGTGCGCCTGTAACAGTGACCAAATCAAACCTTGCCAAGACGGGCGGCAAGGCTCAGGCTGTTATTGTAAACTCCAAAAATGCCAACACCTGCAATGCAGACGGCGAGCAGAAAGCTACCAGAATGTGCGAGCTTGCGGCAGGTCAGCTTAACATAAAGCCCGAGGAAGTTATCGTTGCCTCCACAGGAGTTATCGGTCAGGTTCTTCCCATTGAGCCCATAGAAGCTTGCATTGAGGAGCTTGCGACAGGACTTACCTACGACGGAAACGAAAGAGCAGCAACTGCTATTATGACTACCGACACGGTAAAGAAAGAGGTTGCAGTTGAATTTAACTGCGACGGAAAGCTCTGCCGTCTGGGCGGAATGGCTAAGGGCAGCGGTATGATACACCCAAATATGGCTACTACCCTTAATTTTATTACGACCGACTGCGCTGTATCCTCCGAAATGCTCCAGAAGGCTCTGAGCGAGGTAGTCAAGATCACATACAACTGTCTGTCGGTTGACGGAGATCAGTCCACCAACGATATGGTTGCGCTGATGTCCAACGGTATGGCGGGAAATGAGGAAATTACCGCAGAGGGCGAGGATTTTGAGGTATTCAAAAAGGCTCTCTATATCGTAATGATGAATATGACGAAAATGCTTGCAAAGGACGGCGAGGGAGCTACCAAGCTGATAACTTGCGTATGTTCCTCTGCACCCGACCTTGATACAGCCATAATCATTGCAAAAAGCGTTATCCGTTCACCGCTTGTAAAATGTGCAATGTACGGTGCGGATGCAAACTGCGGACGTATAATGTGCGCTATGGGCTATTCCGAAACTGATTGCGATGTCACCGAGGCTGACGTATATTACACATCAAATGCGGGCAAAATTATGGTTTGCGAAAATGGAAAGGGACTTAGCTTTGATGAGGACAAGGCAAAAGAAATTCTCACTGAGGAAGAAATCGAGATTTTTATAGATTTGCACAGAGGAACATCTCAGGCAACTGCATGGGGCTGTGATATGACCTACGACTATGTAAAGATCAACGGCGATTACCGCAGTTGATTCAGTAAAATAAAATGACGATAAGGAATATGACGTCCAAAGATTACGGCAAGGTCTATGAGCTTTGGATAAACACCAAGGGTATGGGACTTAACAACCTTGATGACAGCTATGAGGGTATCAGCAGATTTCTTGAAAGAAATCCCAAAACCTGTTTTGTGGCTGTGGAAGATAAGGAGATCGTCGGCGCAATAATTGCGGGGCACGACGGCAGGCGGGGTTACATTTACCACACGGCAGTTGCGGAAAAATACCGTCATCATGGAATAGGTACAAGGCTTGTGAAAAATGCGCTGTCTGCGCTGAAGTCCGAGGGAATAAAAAAATGCGCTCTTGTGGTTTTTGACAAAAATGAGGGCGGAAATAAATTCTGGGAAACTATTGGTTTTTCCAAAAGAAACGACTTGATTTACCGTAATAAGGAAATAGAAAAACTGATAAGAATTGATACCTGATATATTATTTTAAAGGAAGATGAAAAAATGGAAATAAGCAACAGCATAAGAAGTCAGATACTCATTGATGCGCTCCCCTATATTCAGAAGTATCACGACAAGATCGTGGTGGTAAAATACGGCGGAAACGCAATGACAAACGCACAACTAAAAGAGGCGGTCATGAGCGATATCGTACTTCTTACCGAGGTCGGTATAAAGGTTGTGCTTGTTCACGGCGGAGGACCGGAAATAAACGCAATGCTGAAGCGTGTCGGCATCGAAAGCAAATTTATCAACGGACTTAGATATACCGACAAGGAAACCATAGACATTGTTAAAATGGTTCTCTGCGGAAAGGTAAATAAAGAGCTTGTATCCGCTCTCCAGCTACACGGAGGAAAAGCTCTGGGGCTGTGCGGCTGTGACGGACAGATGATCTTAGCCGAGAAAATGGGCGGAGACATTGATTACGGCTATGTGGGCGAGATAAAGAAGATCACTACAAAACCTATTATCGACGCTCTTAACAATGGATATGTGCCTATTATTTCCACAGTAGGCGTCGGTGAGGACGGACAATCCTACAACATAAACGCCGACACTGCGGCAGCAAGGATCGCCTCCTGCCTGAGAGCCGAAAATCTTATCCTTATGACTGATATCGTAGGACTTCTCAAGGATAAGGACGACGATTCTACGCTTATTCCGTATGTAAACGTAAGCGAAGTGTCCTTCCTAAAAAAGACAGGGATAATAAGCGGAGGAATGATACCTAAGATCGACTGCTGCGTGGAAGCGGTAAGACGAGGCGTAAAAAAGACATCTATTATAGACGGCAGAGTTCCGCACTCCATTCTGATCGAACTGCTTACCAATGAAGGAATCGGAACGCAATTCATGTAGCGAAATAACAGAGGGACAAAATGGAAGATAAACAACCCCGGGAGCATATGACCGCTTCGTCAGCCGTCAGACAGGAAATGATCCGATGTACAGACAAACTGCTGTTCTGGACGGTAAATACATTATTTTTAGTGTTCCATGGAATTATAGCTATATATACGGATACAACGCTGTCTATGGACAGAAGCTTCTGGGAAGGATATCCCGTACTGTTCCGGTTTATGAGCGTCTACTTTAAGACGGCTGCAATAATATATCTTTTTGTAATGCTTATATGCAGACCGTACCGGAAGCTTTTTAACTACACTCTTATTGTAAAGTACGGAGAAAATAAAATTACACTTATAAGAAAAAATCGGATAAGGGAAATTTATTATTCGGACATTGCGGAAGTCAGATGCATACCGAAAAGCAGACGCAAATGGGGTTCCAGATATTCTCCGAGCTACATATACGGCTTTGTGCTTAAAATAAAATTTAACAGCGGACGAAAAATTTATCTGTATACTCCTCACGATGAATATCACGGAATTTTTGAAATAAGCGGACTGTACAATGTCATGTGCGCTCTCGGTGGGAAACAAAAAAACTGTTTCGGTGTTCATACGGAGGATTCCGCTGTTCAGACAGCAGATAAACCGGCAGAAGTCTCTGTACTGGAATGCAAAAGGGTATACAAAAAAGTAAACAAGGTATTTCTTGCAGTTATGACTTGCGCCGCAGTAATCATGCTCATACCGCTCGGAGAGTGCTTTGACAGCTTAAAAGCAAGACTTATCCTCCTCGGTGTCGGGTGCAGTATTTTCATGTCGGGAGCAATGCTTTTTATGGTCAGACCGTACATTGCCTTTTCCCTTTATTCGGGAATCATGACGCTGAATTTTACCGCAGAAGGATTTACAGTAAAAAGAGAGAATAGGGAAAAATCACAGAAATATCTGTATTCAAACATAAAGAATGCATTTCTGTTTGAAAAGGAAAACGCTTATAAAGACAGACCGAACCCGATCTGCATAAGAATAAACCTGATAGACGGGAACTGTAAAGACATCGTAGTCGGTCTGACCGGGATACCTGACAGCTATGACAACGAAAATCTGCTGGTCAGAATTATAAACATGAACACAAATATGAGAATATAGGGGGAATAAAAATGGGACTATTACTTGAAAATAACACAAGGCTCAAAGCTCTTGATGATAACATCGCCTATGAGGATGCAACGGCAGTTGCTTTAAACAGACAGTATTCATACAGGCGCAACAACCCTTTCAGCAATAATATTCCCGATGTGGATCATTTCAAGTCAGATTTTAATATTTTGCGTGCAAGCGCTGTAGGAAATGTGGACTCAAAAAAATTAGACGCTGTTCGTGCGTATAAAAAGCACAAAGCAAATTGCGTTCTTTTCAGTAATATATTTTTTTCGATAATACTTTGCGTTGTAGGGATATGTTTGGATCTGGACAGGATCGCCTTTGAGATAGGATTGGTATTCTGCCTCTTTGTCGGAACCATTGTGGGAAATATCATCGCTAAAATGACACAAAAAAACAATTGTCCCCAGCCAAATGATGTTATCAACTACAATTATCGGTTTATGGACGAATATATCCTTATGAAAACAGAATATGACAGCAAGGTCCTGAGATACAATGGAATGCGTGCGGCAGAGGACGAGTCGGCGTACTATATATACTGCGACCTTGAAAAATACACTCTGGACAAAAAAGGCTTTTCAAAGTCTCACAAGGAATTTACTAGGATCATGGAAGACAAAGGCATACGGGTAGAGCTGTATATAGGACAATTCTGAGGATCACAATGGAAACGATATTTGAAAACAAAACTGTTACGAAAAACAGGTAACAGTTTATTCAGACACTTTTTAACGATCAGGAGTGAGTAAAATGAATACTATTGAACAATTCAACCAACACGTTATGGGTACCTACGGTCGCTACGATCTGGTGCTGGACAGCGGCGAAAACCGAACCGCTCTTTCGGAGGACGGAAAACAGTATATAGATTTCGGCTCCGGTATAGGCACAAACAGTCTGGGCTTCTGCGACGAAAGCTGGGTCAACGCTATATGCGAGCAGGCTCACAGGATACAGCATACGTCAAATTACTATTACACCAAGGTCCAGGCAGATTTCGCAAAAAAGCTCTGCGACGCCACCGGATACAGTAAGATGTTTTTTGGGAATTCCGGAGCAGAAGCAAACGAGTGTGCGATCAAGCTTGCAAGAAAATACAGCTTTGACAAATACGGAAAAGAATCCGAAAGAAATATCATCATCACCCTTGTAAATAGCTTTCACGGCAGGACCTTAGCTACGCTTTCAGCTACCGGGCAGGAGGTTTTCCACAATTATTTCTTTCCTTTTATCGATGGCTTTGTAAATGTGGAGGCTAATAATATTTCCGACCTTAAGGCTAAGCTTGAAGAATATGACGGCAGGATCTGTGCTGTTATGTTCGAATTTGTACAGGGAGAGGGAGGAGTTATACCCCTTACGCAGGAGTTTGTAGACGCAATTTTTGAAGAGTGTGAAAAGCGTGATATTCTCACGGTTGCAGACGAAGTACAGACCGGAGTTGGCAGAACAGGTAAGCTTCTTGCAGGACAGTGTTATGGAAAGCGTCCAAATATCTGTACACTTGCCAAGGGTCTTGCCGGAGGGATTCCCATAGGCGTATGCCTTGCCGACGAAAAGTGCGCCGATGTTCTTACGCCCGGTACACACGGATCGACATTCGGCGGAAATCCCATTTGCTGCGCCGGAGGAATAGCTGTTCTCAACAAAGTAACAGATCCGGAATTTCTTTCAGAGGTCGGAAAAAAAGCAGAATATTTCCGCAGCAGGCTTGTGGAAATACCCGAGGTAGAAGGCGTTGACGGTCTGGGACTTATGATAGGCGTTCGTCTTAAAACAAAAAAAGCCGGAGACGTCTGCAAGAAATGCCTTGAAAACGGACTTCTTATCCTTACTGCTAAAAACAAGCTGAGATTTCTCCCGCCCCTTACTATCACCTATGAAGAGATCGATAAGGGAATGGAGATACTCAAAAGGGTCCTAGCATGAAAATAGAGCATATTGCGCTGTATGTCAGAGACATTGAAGTGACAAAGAATTTCTATATGAAATATTTTTTTGCGAAGAGCAATGAAAAATACACCAATGCAAAAGGGTTTTCGTCTTACTTTCTTACATTTGAGGACGGCGCAAGGCTGGAAATAATGTCTCGTCCCAAATTAAACCGTCCGGGAGAGCTCCCCTGCTTTGGCTATGCTCACATTGCAGTATCGGTAGGTTCTGTACAATGTGTGAACGAGCTTACAGAACGTTTTGAGAAAGACGGATATGACGTTATTTCCGCTCCCCGTATTACGGGAGACGGCTATTATGAAAGCGTTATTGCCGACCCTGACGGAAATCCTATAGAAATAACGGTATGAGATCACAGTAAACCTAAACGGATATAATTCGTTTATCAATATATAACGGAGGTAATTAAAATGAACCACTTACTTAAAATGCTTGACTTGTCCAAGGAGGAGATCATAGACATCCTCAATCTTGCCGACCAGCTCAAGTACGAAAACAAAAACGGGATCGAGCATAAAATATTAAAGGGAAAAACGCTGGGAATGATATTCCAGAAGTCTTCCACAAGAACCAGAGTTTCATTTGAAACAGGCATGTATCAGCTGGGAGGACAGGCGCTGTTTCTCTCAAACCGTGATCTTCAGATAGGCAGAGGCGAGCCTGTTCAGGACACAGCAAGGGTGCTTTCCCGCTATCTTGACGGAATAATGATCCGTACCTTTGAGCAGAAGGAGGTCGAAGATCTGGCAGCCTACGGTTCTATTCCTATAATCAACGGTCTTACCGATTTCTGCCACCCTTGTCAGGTACTTGCCGATCTTATGACGATAAGAGAATTCAAGGGGCAGTTTGACGGTCTGAAAATGTGTTACATCGGCGACGGAAACAATATGGCAAATTCTCTCATAGTAGGCGGACTCAAGGTTGGAATGAACGTTTCAATTGCCTGCCCGGAGGGATATCGTCCTGCCGCCGAGGTGCTGGAATTTACAAAGCAGTACGGAGATAAATTCTTTATGACCGACAAACCGCTGGAGGCCGCCAAGGATGCCGACGTACTCTTTACCGACGTATGGACATCAATGGGTGAAGAGGCTGAAACGGAAAAGAGAAAGATCGCATTTGCCGGTTATCAGATCAACGATGAGATCATGTCGGCTGCAAAGCCGGACGCTATGGTTCAGCACTGCCTCCCCGCTCACCGTGAGGAGGAGATCACCGAAAAGGTATTCGAGGCTCACGCCGACGAGATCTTTGAGGAGGCTGAAAACAGACTTCACGCTCAGAAAGCCGTTATGGTAAAGGTAATGGGCGAAGCAGACAAATAACTGATTTTCTTACAGATCATAAGCATTAACGGGCGGAGCTTATCCGCCCTGTTTGTTATATTGCTCAGCATATATTAAGTAAAAACCGATTAAATCGTTATTTTAAAATTCACTGCCTATCAGATATATTAATCAGCATTCTCTTAAATCAAATGCATAGGAGGTATTGTATGGAATTTGGAAAATATATAGCTCACAGAGGTCTTTACGGAAAAAATATTCCCGAAAATTCAATTCCGGCTTTTGTCCGTGCAGCAGAAAAGGGCTTTGCGGCTGAACTTGACGTAAGGCTTTCAAAAGACGGTAAAATAGTTGTTTTTCACGACAGCGACCTCATGCGTATGTGCGGTGTTGAGGGAAGGATATCCGACTTTACCTACCGCCAGCTGACAGCGTTCAGACTGGGTAACAGCAACGAAAGGATCCCACTTTTAAAGGACGTGCTAAAGGCTGTAAACGGCAGGATACCGTTGCTTATTGAGATCAAGGACGGCTCCCCTGTCGGCTCTCTTGAAAAAAGAGTGTACAAACTTATGAGGAGCTGCAAAACAGATCAAAGCTATGCAATAGAAAGCTTTAATCCCTTTTCGGTCATGTGGTTCAGGATATATGCGCCTGAGGTCAGGAGAGGTCAGCTTATCTCCGTCCGCAGAAACAAAACCGATCTGAAGTACATTGCCAGAAGGATCTGCGCACTGTCAATAGTATGGAAGCTTATTTCTTCACCGGATTTTATTGCAGACGATCTTAGGTGCGTATCCGTAAAGAAAATGCTTGCCGCTTCTGATATAAACGCGAAATATGTTCTGTGGACTGCACGTTCCGACGCAGATATAAAAATGTCCTCATATTTTACAGATAAAATTATTTTTGAAAACTATGACGGACTTTCATACGATCTGTCTGACAACCGCTGAGTAAGGGAGGAAATGCAATGAAATTATCCGCACCAAGGATCAGAGACGGTCTGACGGAAACAACTGATATTGACAGATATATCCTAAGCGCAACGCAAGACGATATTACGATAAGCGACCTGCACTTTAAAAATGCCGTACCGGAAAGCAAGGAAATTTTCGGGCTGCCGTTTGAAAGGGTGATACTCGAAAACTGCCGTTTCGATCAAAGAGCGCTTGAAAGGATATCGTTCTGCGATGCTGTATTTATAAGATGCGATCTATCCAATTGCAGACTTGATGACGGTTATTTCAACAGATGTATTTTCTCCTCATGCCGTCTGACAGGAGCGGCTTTTACAGGAAATATTATAAAGGACGTAAAATTTGAAAATTGCGTCCTCAATTATTCCGCATGGGAAAACTGCAAATTTTCACCAGTACGCTGCGAATACTGTGATTTTTCCTCAGCGGAAATAACAGACTCGTCCTTCAAAGCTTTTTCTCCGTGCGAATGCAGATTTTCCGGAACAAGCTTTTTCCGAACTCCCCTTTCGGGAATAAATTTTACAGACAGCGAACTGACTGGGATAAAGGTTTCCGACAGCTTCAGAGAGCTAAAAGGGGCTATCGTATCTCCCGCCCAGGCATTAGAGCTTGCCACTCTTCTGGGAATAACGATAAAATAAATATCGGACGGATAAATTGCTGTATCCGCCCGATATTATTATTTTATTTTTTATAAACAGAGTCAATACCAAGATATTCCTCTAGGGTCAAACCGCTGTCAGTGACTTTTTTCGCAAGATCCTTGCCTAAATAACGCACATGCCACGGCTCATATTTAAATCCGGTAACGCTTTCCTTTCCGTCCGGATAACGGATTATAAACCCGTACTCATCGCAGTGAGCAGCAAGCCATTTCGCTTCTGCGGTATTATTAAAGGAGCTTGATGCGTTGTTCACATCTATCGCAAGTCCCGTCTGATGTTCGCTGTGCCCCGGTCTGGCGGAATATCTGTCTGCTGCCGCTTTTCCGTCACGCCAGACATAATTGCTGTAAAGCGTACTCTGATAACCGTATGACCGATAGCCGGAAACTATCCAAAGACTTATCCCGTCCTTTGATGCGGCATTCTGCATTTCTCTGAATGCGCTGACTGTCTCTGCCGTTAATCCTCCCGGTGCATAACCTTCCGGCAAGCTATAGGTCTTATTTGCTATAAGGATCCCGTCAACGTATGTAATACCGTTTCTGACTTCTATTACCGGTCCTGTTTTTACACTGACCGTCTTTGAGTAACCGCCTGCGATACGGTCTCCCTTTTCATTCAGGTTATATGCCCTGACCTTAAAGCTGAGATCCCCCGAGTTGTCAGGTAAGTTGATTACACATGACGTTTTTCCTGAAATGCTCTTCGCAAGGCTCCAGCTTCCGCATTGAAGCATATACACCTCATATCCGTCGCATTTTACTCCGTTCCAGCTTAATGCAGCGGAGCCGCTGTCTGCCGTCGCAGATATACCTGAAACAGTTTCAGGACGTACAGCAGCCGTTTTTGTTGTAACAACATAATCCTCAGAATATTTTCCGAAATTCCTTCTGCCGTTATTATCGTAATTGAACGCTCTTAACCGAAAGGTGTATGTGGTAAGCGGTTCAAGTCCCCGTATAAGATAGCTGTTGATATCCTCAGATTCAACGGTCTTAGCACTGCGCCACGTTCCGCTGCTGCCGAGCATATATATTCTGTATCCGTCACAACGGACCTTTTTCCAATGCAGCCTTACAACGTTTTTGGAGATCTCGGCAGACGTAAAACCCTCATTTGACGGCGGTGCCTCCTTAGTAGTAAGCGTATAGTCCGGGGAGGTCTCAAAGCTGATCTTCCGCCCCTCACCGTCATATCTGAAAGCGCTTATCTTAAAGGTATATTCGGTAGACGGAGCAAGATTTTTTACCGTATATGCATTTACATTGCCGTTCACGGACGCAAGTCTGAAATATCCGCCGGAGGTCATAATATATACGTTGTAACCGTCGCATGGAATACCGTTCCAAAACAGGTTTGCTGAAACCCTACCGCAGCTTGCATTCCTGATCTTAAATTCCGGCGCAGTCTCCTGGATCGTTTCAACGGAAGCCGCATAAAGAACATTTTCTGAATGAGGCAAAATTATCGAAGCCGAAAGGATCATTGCCAAAGCAACAGAAGCAGAAATTATTTTCCTTTTCATCAGATCAGCTCCTTTCATTCCACCGGTCCATTACCTACATAAATTATAGCATAAATATTTGTAAGTGTCAACAAATCCTTTCCAATAGCTTTAGAATTTTAATTATTTAACATAAAATTTATAATTAAAGACACACATTCATCACAATTGTATTTTATAATTAAAGGTGTTTGATAATTTGTTTTCAAAAGTCTTTTTGTCAGACGGTTCCGGATAGTGCCGGGCGGGTCTGATATAATTTTATAGCAATGAAAGGGTAATTTTAATGATAAAAAAAATATCTGCCGTAATTCTGTCGCTTACCTTGGCAATAGTCTCTCTGAGCGGCTGCGCAAACAGCGATAAAAAGAATTCCGGTTCTTCAAAAAAAGATAGCAGCGTTTCTTCTTCCGATGAAAGCTCCGGCGGAGCAGCTGGACCTTCTCAGCAGGATACTCAGGAAGCCCAAATTATCGAACCGTCCCTTACGATCGACGGTAATAAGATCGACACGACCGATTATATTATGTGTACCATTGACGGAGTCGACATAACCTTTGACGAGTTCCGCTTTTATTACTACTATAATATGGACAAGTACGCATCTAACTACGGTATTACAATGGATGCGCTTTCGGAAACCGAGGACGGATTCAAAACCTTTATGGACGATGTTGTCCTTTGCATCAAGCAGGAGCTGGTTGCTCCCAAGCTTGCCGAGGAAAACGACCTTAAGCTTGACGAAGAGGATCAAAAAGCGATCGACAACAACTATGAAAAAGCAAAAAGCAACTACGAAAATGAAGAAGCCTACCTTACCGATCTGAAAAAAGCATATCTTACCGAGGATCTTTACAGAACCATGCTGGAGCGTGCGCAGATCTATCAAAAGGTAATGACTACCCTTTTCGCAAACGACGGAAAATATGCCACAAAGCATGACGATTTCAGAAAACTGGTACAGGATCCCGAGGAATACTGCCGTGAGATCCATGTTATGATCCCCTACTATTCTCAGGTAGAGCTTGACGACAGCTCGGCGGAGGGTTACGATGATATGTCCCTTTCCCAGAAAGCAGGCATTAAGCAAAACGCATACGCCGCACTTGACGAGGACGGACAGAAAAAGGCTAAGGAAGACGCAAAGGCTGTTGCTGAGGAGGTACTGAAAAAAGCCAAGGACGGCGAGGATTTTGAATCGCTGATCGAACAGTACGGATGGGATACCGGTCTTGAGGATCCTACAAGCGGATACTATATAAACAAGGGAAATACCGGCGGTTATCCGCAGGAGCTTATGGACGGAGCATTCGCTCTTAAGGAAAACGAGATCACCTCCGAGCTGGTGGAAAACACGACCTACGGCTATTTTATCATTAAAAGGCTTAAGGTGGATATGGATTATGTAGAGAAAAACATTGACAGCATGATATCCAATTACGACCAGCCCGCAATGGAGGACGTTTTCAGTAAGAAGATCGAGGAAATGTCGGTAACCTACTGCGATAACTGGGATAAGATAACAATTGACAGCATAACCTAAAAACTAACGGGCGGATCACTCCGCCCGTTATTGCTATCCGGCGTTCAGCTATGCAGTCTGACTGTGCGCTATTGCCTTAAAAGCATAGGGAATAATAAATTTAGTTACGGAAACGGAGAGGCTGTTATGGATCAGCTGAGATTTAACGAAGCCTGTAAAAAAATAATAGGTATACCCAGAAAAAGGAACTCCATTGGCACTATCGGAGAAAAAACTCTGCACGCCGTACTGAAAGAATATTTTGAGCCGTATTGCGAAAGCCGAGAGGTAAAGATCGGAGGATATGTATGCGATATTGTCGGTGAAAACGGCGTTATGGAAATTCAGACGGGTGACCTTGGCAGATTAAGAAAAAAGCTTGAAACTCTGCTGGAGTTTTGCAGCGTTACAGTAGTTTACCCTATGGCAGCAGTAAAAAATCTTATGTGGCTGAACGAAGAAACAGGAGAGCTTTCAAAAAAACGGAGATCTCCAAGAAAAATGACCGTATGGGACGGAATAGCCGAGCTTTACAGGATCAAGGGTCTGCTGAATAGCGAGCGGCTGCGCATTTGTCTGTGCCTTATGGAGATAAATGAGATACGTCTGCTTAACGGCTGGTCGCAGGATGGAAAGAAGGGATCTTCACGATTTGACAGAATACCCGTCAGGATACTGGAGGAGATCTATATCTCCTGCTCCGATGATTATAAAATGCTGCTTACCGACGCTGTTCCGGAATCATTTACCTCACGGGATATTGCAGAAGCATTTAATATAAATATCCGGACCGCCCAAACTGCGCTTAATGTTATGACCTATACTCATGCGGTCAGAAGGACAGGCAGAAAGGGAAATACGATACTTTACGAAAAGCTGTGAAAAAATTTTTCAAAATGTCTTTACAAAACGGTTTGTATTATATATAATTATATTAGCTGAAAACGCATATTACACCTGAAAGGATCACATATAAATGACAAATACCCATAAAATACGCCGCATTATCTGCATGAGTGCGGCTCTCGCACTGATTTTTTCACTGCTGACCTGCTTTTCGGCAGGTGCGCTTAATTTTTCTCCTACATATTATGACGATGACGGAAAGCTTCAGGAGCTGGAGTTTTATTCGGAAAGCGTGTTTATGATGAATATGGACACGGAAGAGCCTGTAGTGGAAATAAACAGCGACGATGAACGCCCGATTGCATCTCTTACAAAGATAATGACCGCTGTAGTCATGCTTGAGGAGATAGGATATGATGAGGAAACACTTAAAAACACCTATGTCTCTGCCGGAACGGAAGCTTTTGACGAGCTTTACGATACGGGAGCGGCTACAGCCGACATTCAGCCGGGTGAAAAGGTCTCGTACTATGATCTGCTTGCTGCCCTGCTGATACCTTCCGCCTGCGAAGCCGCCAACATCATTGCAATAAATGTTGGCGGTTCGATCGACGGTTTCTGCGACCTTATGAATAAAAAAGCCGAAAAGCTGGGACTCGACCACACCCATTTCTCCAACGCACACGGACTGTTTACCCAGCAGAATTACTCCACGGCGCATGACATTGCGGTACTCAGCAAATACGCTGTTGAAAGCTTTTCTGTGTTCAGAGATATTATTGCAATGCCGTCCTACGAAATGGAGTCAACAGACTATCATCCCTCAGGTTCGACTATTATTAATACAAACCTTATGCTCAACAGCTATACGGATTATTATTATGCTTCCTGCAAGGGTATCAAAACCGGTACTGCCGACGCTGCGGGACGCTGCCTGTCGTCATATGCGGAATACGACGGGACAAAATATCTGATCGTTACCCTCGGCGCTCCTATGGAAAAGCTTTCCGAGGACATAAAAAAAGGCGAAGAGGATCCAGACTCGATTTACGGCGGAGATTACGTTTACTATAATCTGCTGGATCATGCAAATCTGTATGACTGGGCGTTTTCAATGCTGGAATCAACCGATTTTATCAACGAAAACAGCGAGGTAAGAGACGTTGCCGTTGCCTACGGCAAGGAGCTTGACTATGCAAATCTGAAGCCGGCAAACGGTTTTTCAAGAATGTGGCCCGTAAATATTTCCGTCAAGGACGTAGAAAAGGTAATAACCGTCAAGGAAAACATTATCGCTCCCATTGAGGTCGGCGATGTGCTGGGAGAAATGAAGCTTGTGTACAACGGTGAGACCCTTGCTTCAATAGACCTTGTATCTACAACAAAGGTTGAACGCTCAGCGGCAAAAGCAAAAATGAAAATCGTAAAATCATATTTTCACTCGGGCGTTTTCAAATACACGGTTATAATTATTGTTTCGGGAATTGTTCTGTACGGCGTGATCTACTTTATATGTATACAGAAAAAATACCTCAGAAAATGATCGGGACAGATAAATTTAAAAGCGGGCGAACTCAGCGTTCACCCGCTTTTCTGTTTATACGGTAATCTTTCGTCAGTCATCGTTTTCGTTATCGGAATATTCCTCGTCATCAGCCTCGTTGACTTCCTCAGCGGAAGGGATCTCAAAGCTTTCGAGCTGCTCCGGCGTAAGAGGATCTTTGCGGTCAGCCTTGCGGTAAAGATGAGCAACGTCGTTCATATAATAGCTTGTGGAGACAGGAAGCTTTTTCTTGTGCAGCCTCGATTCCACAAAGCTTCGTGTAAAGCTGTATATCAGCGCAAAGGCAGGCACGGCAAGAACCATTCCCATAAACCCGAACATTCCGCCGAATACAAGCAGTGAGATAAGCACCCAGAAGCCCGGAAGTCCGGTGGAATCCCCAAGAATTTTAGGTCCAAGAATATTTCCGTCAAACTGTTGTAGAATGAATATAAATATGAGGAAGAACAACACCTTTTTTGGTTCTATCAGCAAAATAAGTATCGCTGACGGTATCGCTCCGATAAACGGTCCGAAAAACGGAATGATATTCGTCACGCCGATAAGCACGCTGATCATGATATTATACGGCATTTCCATTATCGTCATACCTATGAAGCAAAGCATACCGATAATTATCGAGTCCACGATCTTTCCGGAAATAAAGCCCGAAAATATCTTGTTCGCCTCCGAACAGACATTCATTATCCGCTCGCAGGTCCTCTTTCTCGTTATTGAAATTATCATTTTCTTGATCTGCGCCAGAAGCTTTTCCTTACTGCAAAGCATATATACAGAAACTATAAAGCCCAGCAGAAAGTTCTTTACAAGGGTAACTACTCCCCAGGCGCCGGAAAGGATATTTTCCAGCATCGGCTGTATCTTCTCAATTACAGCGCCGAAATTCGTGCTGAAATCCGACAGCAGTCTGGTAGCCTGCTTTTCGATCTCAGGATAATTGCGAAACACCTTATTGATCCACGACTGAACGTTTGCAACGATATTGGCGGCGTTATTAAAAATATCTATTACGGAATTTATCAGCTCAGGCACTACGACTGAGATCAATCCAAAGACGATCCCCAGAAAAATTATAGAAGATATCGTCACCGAGCAGGCCCTCATAAGCTTACCCTTTTGCGGCTTGTCCGATTTTGAAAAAATTCTGCCGCTCGCTTTCTCTATCTTTACCATTATCGGGTTTATCAGAAAAGCAATGACCAGACCCCAGATAACAGGATTAAGCACAGTTATTATGTTCCCCGTAATTTCAAGTATATCCGGCAGATTAAACAGTGCAAGCACCAACAGAACGTTGATAGCAATAACAACCGCCGCATAAAAAGCAATGGTAGCGTATCTTCTGTTTGTATATAATTTCATAGAAAAACCTCTCAGACTATATGAATTACTTATATTATACATCATAAAAAAAATAAATGCAACCTCTTATTGACATTTAAATTAATTATTTTCTGCATTTAATTCAATATATATTTACTTTTTATTAAATATAACTTAATATAAATACTTGACAAATCCGTTTTATTGGAATATAATATAAGAAATTGAATATAATAAATCCGTTGATCAAAAGTAAGTAGCTGATCAAATGCGTTTCAGAGAGCTGTCGGGTGGTGTGAGACAGTACAAGTTTTTTCGGTGAATGGATTTGTGAGGAGCAGTGTGAAAGTTTCGGTTTTGAAACGAGTATCATTCGCCGTGTTTCCTACGTTAGTGTGACAGGATATTGATTTTCCATTGAGAAATGCGTATCTGTGAGCCGACAGGTTTTCTGTCGGGAAATTGGGTGGCACCACGGTTCTATCGTCCCATAACGTTTGTTATGCGGCAATAGAGCTTTTTTTATTGTCAAAAGCAAGAACCTTTCCCCGTTTCGGTCTTGAATTTACTTTATTTAGGAGGTTTTTTATGCTTTATCCGTCAATCGAAACCGTTAAAGAGTATTTTAAGGATTACAAAACAGTTCCGGTATTCTACGAGCTGCTTATGGACTCCTATACTCCTATTCAGCTTTTTAACTGTCTGCATGAAACTTATGACGACTGTTTTATCCTTGAGTCGGTAGACAACAAGGACAAATGGGGCAGATATTCCTATGTAGGTATCGATCCGAAGGCTGAGATCAAACTGAAAGATCATATTGCAACTGTAAAGTATGCGGACGGAACTGTCAAGGAAACAAAAGTTGAAAATCCGATAGAATTTCTGTCTGATATTATTGAGGAACACAAGTCACCCAGATTTAACAATTATCCTAAACTCACAGGCGGACTTATCGGTTTCTTCGCCTATGATATGATAAGATATTTCGAGAAAACTCTTGTTAATATTCCTAAGGACGATTTACAGCTGCCGGACGCAGATCTGCACCTTTTTGAAAAAATTGTAGCTTACGATCATCTGTCAAACAAGGCTGTAATTATCCTTAACATAAACAAAGACGATAACATTGAAGAAAAATACGCTGAGTGCGAAAGAGTAAGCGAGGAAATAGTCGAAATCCTCAGAAATTACAATCCTGTTCTGAAAAAACCTCAGAATCCCGACAGGGAGCTTACCGTAAAGTCAAACATCACTAAGGAGCAGTACCTTAAAAATGTTGAAAAAGCTAAGGAATATATCAAGGACGGAGACATCTTCCAGATAGTTCCCTCTCAGAGATTTGAGATCGACAATCCGCCTGACAGCTTCGACGTTTACAGACTGCTGCGTTCCACAAACCCTTCTCCGTATCTCTATTATTTTAAGCATAACGATTACGCTGTTGCGGGAGCGTCCCCAGAAATGCTCGTCAGTGTTGAAAACGGCACAGTCATAACAAGACCTATTGCAGGAACTATCAAGCGAGGAGCAACTCAGGACGAAGATATAAAAAACGAAAAGCAGCTTATAAACGACCCCAAGGAAAGAGCTGAGCACACAATGCTGGTGGATCTCGGAAGAAACGATATCGGAAAGGTCTCCGAATTTGGCAGCGTCGATGTCACGGATCTTATGGTTATCGAAAGGTATTCAAAGGTCATGCATATTGTATCCAACGTCAAGGGTACTTTGAGAGCTGACAAAAAGCCGCTGGACGCTCTTATGGCAGTACTGCCTGCGGGTACGCTTTCCGGCGCACCTAAGGTAAGGGCAATGGAGATCATCGACGAGCTTGAAACTACCAAGAGAGGTCTTTACGGCGGAACGGTGGGCTACCTTGCGTTTGACGGCTCGCTGGATACCTGTATAGCTATCAGAACGGTACTTTTCAAAAACAACAAAGCATACGTTCAGGCGGGCGGCGGAGTTGTTGCGGATTCGATCCCGGAAAACGAATATATGGAATCCTGCAATAAGGCAGCTGCTGTTATCAATGCTATTAAAGAAGCCAATAAAATATAAATACTGAGGAGGAATAATCATGATTTTACTGATCGATAATTACGACAGCTTTACCTATAATCTCTATCAGACGATAGGAGTTCTTAACAATAATATCACCGTTGTCAGAAACGACGAAATAACTATTGAAGAGATCGAAAAAATGGCACCGCAGGCAATTATTATTTCACCGGGGCCCTGCTACCCTAAGGACGCAGGAATTTCGATTGAGACAATAAAACACTTCAGCGGAAAAATACCGATCCTCGGCGTTTGCCTGGGTCATCAGTCTATCGGAGAGGCTTTCGGAGGAAAAATCGTACACGCAAAGAAACAGCTCCACGGAAAGCAGACCGATATTAAGATCAACAATACAAATCCCCTGTTCAAAGACCTGAAGCCTGTTATCAAGGCGGCAAGATATCATTCGCTGATAATTGAGAACGAAACGTTCCCGGAGTGCCTTGAGGTCATTGCAACAGACGATATGGGACAGATCATGGCTCTTTGCCACAAAGAGCATAAGACCTACGGCGTACAGTTCCACCCCGAGTCGATCCTTACCGATGTAGGTACGGTAATCATCAAAAACTTTCTTCACGATATTGCGGGAATCGACGTGGCTTATACAGCCGCTGCATCGCTCCCCGACAACGAAAGAGTTGAGCTAAAACCGTTTATTGCTAAGGTCATAGACGGAAATCATCTTACGCAGGAAGAGGCTCGTCAGGCGGTAGACATCATTATGAGCGACAGAGCTACCAACGCCCAGACAGCGGCTTTGCTCACTGCTATGAGAATGAATGTAGAAACACCCGAGGAGATAACCGGCTGCGCACTCGGTATGAGAGGTAAAATGGCGGTAGTTCCCCACGATATGCCCGTACTTGAGATAGTCGGAACAGGCGGAGACCTCGCAAACAGCTTTAATATTTCAACTACGTCCGCATTCGTTATTTCAGCTTGCGGTCAGCCTGTTGCAAAGCATGGCAACAGGAGCGTTTCCTCAAAGAGCGGTGCAGCTGACGTTCTGGAGGCTTTGGGAGTAAAGATAACCTCCACACCTGATATTGCTTCGGCTTGTATCAACGAGATCGGTATCTCATTCCTTTTTGCACAGAGCTATCACAAGGCTATGCGTTTTGTAGGTCCTGTAAGAGGACAGATCGGAATACGCACGGTGTTCAATATTCTCGGACCTCTTACCAATCCTGCAAGAGCCGAATATAACGTTATCGGAGTTTACGAAGAAAGGCTTCTTGAAATAGTTGCAAACGTACTGAAGAATCTCGGAGTCAAGCATTCGCTTGTTGTTCACGGCGACGACGGACTTGACGAGTTCTCAATTTCTGCGGGCACTACCGTATGTGAGATATATAACGGAGAGATCACTAAATACAATGTAACTCCCGAGTCCGTAGGACTGAAAAGAGCGCAAAAGGATGATATTGTAGGAGGCAACGCAAAGGAAAACGCCGCTATCACCCTTGGTATTCTTAAAGGCGAAATTACCGACGCAAAGCGAGATATCGTACTGCTTAATTCAGGCGCAGCGCTTTATGTATCGGGCAAGGCTGAGAGCATTGCAGAGGGAGTAAAGCTTGCAGGACAGACTATTGACAGCGGCAGAGCATTGGAACAGCTTAACAGGCTGATCGAATTTACAAACAGGTAACGGGTGAGATAATGATATTAGACAATATTCTCGACAGACGAAGAGAACAGCTGGAACATGAAAAATATATCTGCTCCCCTGCCGATATGAAAGCAAGAGCAGCAGATGCCGCATTTTCCCATATGTCGTTTTCGGCAGCGATCAAAAAAAATACTCTTTCGGTTATAAGCGAGGTAAAAAAAGCTTCTCCCTCAAAGGGTCTTATCTGTGAAAATTTTGATCCTGTCTGCATTGCGGTACAATACGAAAAAAACGGAGCGGAAGCGATCTCCTGCCTTACGGAGGAATATTACTTCCAAGGCTCGTCTGAATTTCTCGCAGAAATAAGAAAAAAGGTCAATATCCCGATCCTTCGCAAGGACTTCATATTCGACGAATATCAGATCTACGAGGCAAAGGTTATCGGAGCAAATGCCGTGCTGCTGATCTCCGCTGTACTTTCCGCCGCACAGATGAAGGAATTTTCCGAGCTTTCCCACCAGCTTGGTCTTGAATGCCTTGTGGAGGTCCACAATGAAGCGGAATACGAAAAAACATCGGGATTCACCCCAGATATGCTGGGAGTGAACAACCGTGATCTTAACACCTTCGAGGTGGATCTGGAAACTACGGGACGTCTCAGAGGCATTATCGGAGAACAATCCGTACTGGTCTCGGAAAGCGGTATAAGGAACAACAGCGATATGAAAAAAGCCCGCAGTCTGGGCGCAGACGCAGTCCTTATTGGAGAAACGCTTATGAGGAGCCGGGATATAGGACAAACGCTCAGTGAGCTTCGCAGAGGAGTCTGATATGACAAAAATAAAGATATGCGGTATGCGCCGTGCCGAGGACATTCTTTATGTAAACAGATTCCGTCCCGATTATGTGGGATTCATACTTTCCGACGGCTTTAAACGCAGCATAAGCTCAGACGTTTTCTGCGAGCTTTTATCATACCTTGACAGGGGCATAGGTCGGGTCGGAGTTTTTGTAAACGAGCCTACGGAAAATATCCTGAAATATTACGCCGATAAGCTTGACGTGATCCAGCTTCACGGCGATGAGGACGAGAGCGATATCAGCATACTGCGGCGTAACTGTTCCTGCGAGATATGGAAGGCTGTCCGTGCAAGATCACCTGGGGATATTGAAAAAGCCAATGCGCTTGACTGCGATAAGCTTCTGATAGACAGCTATGTAAAAGGTCTTGTGGGAGGAACAGGAAAAGCTGCGGATCTTAGAATAATTGAAAATGCTCACATTACAAAGAATTTTCTGCTTGCCGGCGGTCTTAACAGCGAAAATGTCACCGCTGCGATAAACCGTATCCGACCCTGGGGAGTAGATCTTTCCGGTTCGGTGGAGACGCACGGATTTAAAGACGGAAATAAAATACGAAAAATAATCGATACGATAAGAGGAGGTACAGACAATGGATAAAACAGGTCGTTTCGGACCTTTCGGCGGACAGTATGTCCCCGAAACAGTTATGACGGCAGTCCACGAGCTGGAGGAGGCATACAATAAATACAAAGACGACGAACAGTTCAAGAAGGAGCTGTCACAGCTTTACCGTGATTATGCAAACAGACCCTCTATGCTCTATTATGCGGAAAAAATGACAAAGGATCTGGGAGGCGCAAAGGTTTACATCAAACGTGAGGATCTGAATCACACAGGAGCGCATAAGATCAACAACGTTCTCGGTCAGCTGCTGCTGGCTAAGAAAATGGGAAAAAAGAGGATCATTGCAGAGACAGGAGCCGGTCAGCACGGTGTAGCTACCGCTACCGTATGCGCACTTATGGGACTTGAATGCGAGGTCTACATGGGCGAGACCGATATGGAAAGACAGTCGCTGAACGTTTACAGAATGAATCTTCTCGGAGCCAAGGTCACGGGAGTGAGCAGCGGAACCGCTACGCTTAAAGATGCAATAAACGAGGCTTTCCGTGACTGGTGTTCAAATATAGACACTACATTTTACTGCATAGGCTCCGTTATGGGACCGCACCCATATCCCACAATGGTAAGGGATTTTCAGAAGGTCATAAGCGAAGAGATCAAGCGTCAGCTTGCGGAGACCGAGGGAAAACTTCCCGACTGCGTTGTCGCCTGCGTAGGCGGCGGTTCAAACGCAATGGGAGCATTCTATGACTTTATCGGAGACAAAAGCGTCAGACTCATAGGAGCAGAAGCCGCCGGAAGAGGCATAGATACTCCCGATCATGCAGCGACGATAGCCAAAGGCTCTGTCGGTATCTTCCACGGTATGAAATCCCTTTTTCTTCAGAACGAGTACGGTCAGATAGATCCGGTGTACTCAATATCAGCCGGACTGGACTATCCGGGAATAGGTCCCGAGCATGCATATCTTCACGATACAGGCAGGGCGGAATACGTTGATGTGACCGATGAGGAAGCGGTAAAAGCCTTTGAATATCTTTCAAAAACCGAGGGGATCATCCCTGCGATAGAATCTGCCCACGCAGTTGCGGCGGCAATGAAAATAATACCGCAAATGGACAAGGATCAGATCGTCGTCATCAATCTTTCGGGACGCGGCGACAAGGACGTTTACGCCATTGCACGTTACAGAGGAGTGAATTTAGATGAGCAATAGAATAGATATCTGCTTTGACAGATTAAAAAAAGAAAACAAAAAGGCTCTGATAACCTTTCTTACAGCAGGCGACCCTGACATAGAGACAACCGAAAAATGCATCATGCAGATGTTTGAAAACGGATCTGATATGATAGAGATCGGAGTTGCCTTTTCCGACCCGATAGCCGAGGGTCCTACTATCCAGAAGGCGTCAAAGCGTGCGCTGGACGGCGGCATCAATCTGGATAAAATATTTGACATGGTAAAAAGGCTCAGAAAAAAAACAGACAAGCCTCTGCTGCTTATGATGTATCTCAACACGCTGTACAAATTCGGTACTGAAAGGTTTTTCAGCCTATGTAACGAATGTGAGATCGACGGCGTGATTGTTCCGGATATGCCTTATGAGGAACGCGGCGAAATACAGGACTTCGCCGACCGTTACGGCGTATACAGTATATACCTTGCCGCCCCGACCTCCCATGAGAGAATAAAGATGATCGCCTCGCAGTCAAAGGGCTTTCTGTATGTCGTTTCATCCCTTGGCGTTACAGGCGCACGTAACAAGATAAGCACCGATTTCAGCTATCTTCTCGAACCGCTCAAGGACTGTGTACACTGCCCCTGCTGCATAGGCTTCGGTATCTCAAACGGCAAGCAGGCAAGAGAAACAGCGTCCTTCAGCGACGGCGTGATAATGGGCAGCGCAGTAGTCAATATTATTGAAAAATACGGTCCCGAGTCACCCGAATATGTGGGAAGCTTTATAAAGTCGGTAAGGAATGCAATGGACGAATAGAGGCAATACCGCACAACCACCGCCTGACAGCTTAGTATGCGTATTGCCTAAAAAACGGCAGCGGAAATCAGATCCGCCGCCGTTTTTTCATTATGATCAGCTGTTCTTTTTAATGTAGTCTTCAACCGCCTCATTGATAGCCTTAAGCTCGGAATCTACCGTAGAGGAATATGTCTGACGAAGCTCTGTCCATGAGTACTGCTTGCCGGAATCGTCCTCCTTGTTGGTAAACTCATAAAGCTTACGTGTTACGCAGTTTCCGTCCTCGGAAGCGTTATCGCTGGACATCGTTGAGGAAATACCGTAGCCATAGTCAAATACCATCTTATTTTCATTGCTGGAAGCGTCCAGGAATACCTGATACATATCCTCATTCCAGTTGGGGTTGGCGTTAAGGAACTTCTCCTTGCCGTTAGCCTTGTACTCCTCATCGGTGTTTGCCATACGGCAGCATTCATACCATGTCTTAACTGCCTCTTTGGCTGTAGATCCTCTCACCCACATATACGCAAGCATATCTGCCGTCATGTACTTCTCATCACTATTGGGATCGGACGGAACAGGTACTACCCTCCATTCGTCTCCTTCGGAAGGACCGTTGTTGCCTGTCATAGCCCATGTACCCATGCAATAGAACAGCACATTGCCGTCCTTAAGAGCCATTTTTGCATTTCCGAGCCAATCGTTGTTTACATACCCCTTTTTGCCTATATCGTAAAGCATATTCTCGGCACGCTCAATGTCGGGATCGTTAAGGTTTGAAACAAACTTTCCGTCCTCATAATTAACCATAGTCTTACCGGTCTGCTGGATGACCTGAGTCTGGAACCAGCCGTTGATACCGTATCTCTCGCTGTCAGCGGGAGCGTTCTCGCAGAACTCCGTCATGATCTCCACCCATGTATCCCAGTTCCAGTTGCCGTCCAGATATTCCTCATATGGATCTGAAAGACCGTTTGCGTCAATAAGGCTCTTATCGTACATCATCATAGTGCCTACCGTAAAGTTGATAGGAGCGACATAGTGCTTTCCGTTAAGCACAAACTGGTCCGCAGACGCCTTAACATCCGCCCAGAGAGGATCGTCAAAATTTACAATGTCGTCTACAGGCTGGTACATATCCTTAAGCACCTGCGCCGGAAATGCCATCCATTCATACTTGAAAATATCGGGTACGTCCTTCTGAGACATGATCGCACTGGCAAGCTGATCGAATTTCTCACTGTCTGTTACCTGCGTCCATTCAACCTTTCCGCCCTTGTTGTTGAACAGAGTCATCTCGACCGATTTATCCTCACCCTTTTTTTCGTTAGGATTAAGATCATATGTGCCCATCCATCTTATGGTTTTCTGTGCGTCGTCAGGAATATTTTCGATCTCCTGAGTATCCTCGACTTCAACCTTTTTCACCGATTCAACCTTAGAGCTTTCCTCTCCGGAAGAACCGCATGAACATACACCAATCACCGAAATAACGGAAACTGCAAGAGCCATTGCCTTTTTTATACTTTTCATATCGATCACTTACCTTTCTTTGGATATAGCTTGAAATTATTTGTTGCAATTTAATTATATCACCTTTATGAAAACGTTGTCAATTCTCAAATTACACATTAATCAGAACTTCTTTTGTGCATTAATGACAAACAAAGCTTTTAAAACTTGTATAAAAGATAAAAAAATTATAGAAATTAATTTAATCTTATCTATTGCATAAGAACGGATTTTATTGTATAATATAAATGTGTTTAACAAGACAAGATCAATTATGAAAGAGAAAACGGATATGAAAGAGATAGAAATATTTACCGACGGAGCTTGCTCGGGGAATCCCGGTCCCGGCGGCTACGGAGTTATACTTAGATACAAGGGCGTGACCAAGGAGCTTGGCGGAGGCGCTGCGAAGACCACCAACAACCGCATGGAGCTTACCGCTGTGATCACCGGACTTTCCGCCCTTAAAGAGCCTTGCTGCGTAAAGCTCTACAGCGATTCAAAATATATTATAGACGCTGTAACAAAGGGCTGGGCGGCAAAGTGGCAGGCAAACGGCTGGATCAAGTCGGATAAAAAGCCTGCCCTTAATTCCGATTTGTGGGAAAAGCTGCTGGCTCTGCTGGAGATACACAAGGTTGAATTTATCTGGGTAAAAGGACACGCCGGACATCCTGAGAACGAACGCTGCGACGAGCTTGCAGTTATGAACTCTCATAAATTCAAAAAATAATATATTTTATGTATAAAATTTTAAATTTGTCTATAAGATATTGCAATTACCAGCTTATTAGTATATAATATATTTATGATTAATTATATATGAAAGGTATGATTTAATTGTCAAAACGATTTGTATATGCGGATAACTCTGCGACAACAAAGGTTTCTGAAAATGCGCTTAAAGCTGCATTACCTTATTTCACACAGAATTACGGTAATCCTTCAAGCATATATTCGCTGGGCATGGAGGCTGCAAAGGCAGTGCTTTCAGCACGTCAGCAGGTCGCAAACGCCCTGGGTGCGGCACGGGTAAACGAAATTTATTTTACCTCCGGCGGCTCGGAATCCGATAACTGGGCAATAAGAGGAGCGGCGGCTTTAGGTGAAAAAAAGGGAAAAAAACATATTATTACAACGGCTTTTGAGCATCATGCTGTTCTCCACACCTGTGAATATCTTGAAAAACAGGGATTTGAGGTCACATATCTCCCTGTCAGCAGCAAGGGACTTATCACTGCACAGCAGGTCGAAAAAGCGATCCGTGAGGATACCTGCCTTGTAACCGTTATGTTTGCCAATAACGAAATAGGAACAATTATGCCTATTGAAGAGATCGGAAAGGTCTGCAAAGCCCACAACGTGCTTTTCCATACAGATGCAGTTCAAGCTGTCGGGCATACCGATATAAACGTGCAGACCATGAATATTGATATGCTGTCATTATCGGGACATAAAATACACGCACCGAAGGGTATCGGCGCCCTGTACTGCCGTACGGGAATTAATCTGCCAAATCTGATCTACGGCGGAGCGCAGGAAAGAAACAGACGTGCAGGCACAGAAAACGTCCCCTCAATAGCAGCGCTCGGTGCGGCAATTACAGACGCAGTTACAGACATAGAGATCAAAAATTCAAAGACCTCCGCAATGCGTGACAGGCTTATCGAGGGTATTCTTAAAATTCCTCAGACAAGGCTGAACGGCGATACCGAACACAGGCTTGCAGGCAACGTGAATATATCGTTCCGAGGTATAGAGGGTGAAAGCCTGCTTCTCACTCTGGATCTTAAGGGTATTGCGGCTTCCTCCGGTTCCGCCTGCACCAGCGGTTCGCTCGATCCGTCCCATGTCCTGCTTGCAATAGGACTTCCGCACGAGATAGCGCACGGATCTCTGAGACTTTCTATAAACGAAGAAAATACAGAGGAGGATGTTGATTACATTCTGGAGGTCCTTCCTGAGATAGTAAAAAAACTAAGAAAAATGTCTCCTCTATGGGAAAGAATATGCAAAACCGAAGGCATAGAGGATTATACTGAAAAATGAGGTAATATGAAATGGGTATATTTTCACGGCTTTTCCGTAACAGTCCGGAAGAAGAATTTCAGAGGGAAATAGATTCTCAGATAAGCGGCGGCGATGCAGATATTTCAGCAGATTACGCTTATACGGAAAGCGGATTCCGGCTTACAGTCAAGGACGTATTTTCCATTGCCGGAAGAGGTACCGTTGTAACCGGAGTCGTCTCGTCCGGAGAAATATCTGTCGGCGATACGGTACAGATCGTCCGCAGCGGGCAGATAATACTTTCATCGAGAGTGAACGGAATAGAAATGTTCAGAAAGATCTGTGAAAAAGCCGTTACGGGAGAAAATGTAGGAATACTCCTGAATAGCGTAAATAGGAATCAGCTCATGCGAGGAGACGTTCTTGTAAAATAATCTTAAAAATAATTGGGAGGATATAAAATGATATACAGTGAAAAAGTTATGGATCATTTCGCAAACCCACGCAACGTAGGCGAAATAAAGGACGCAGACGGCGTCGGCGAGGTCGGAAACGCCAAATGCGGAGATATTATGAAGATGTACATCAAGGTTGACGGAAACATTATTTCCGATGTCAAATTCAAGACCTTCGGCTGCGGTGCAGCTGTGGCAACATCTTCTATCGCTACGGAAATGATAAAGGGAAAAGAGCTTTCCGAAGCCATAAAGCTTACCAACAAGGCGGTCGTTGAGGCTCTTGACGGACTTCCGCCCGCAAAGCTTCACTGCTCTGTGCTGGCGGAACAGGCGATCAAAGCTGCTGTTTCGGATTATTACGTTAAGCAGGGCATAGATCCTGCTCCGTTCGTAGGAAAGATCTCTGACTGCGAAGACTGCGAAAGCTGCCATGAATAACAGAGTACTTGCCGCAATGAGCGGCGGAGTAGACAGCTCAGTTGCCGTCAAGCTGCTTCAGGAAATGGGCTACGAGGTCGCAGGGGCAACGATGCATTTATATTCCAACGAGGATATAGGGCTTGAAGACACGAAAACCTGCTGCTCTCTCAGCGATGTTGAGGATGCAAGACTTGTGGCGTTAAAACTTGGGATAGACTTTTACGTTTTCGGATTTGAAACAGCTTTCAAGGAAAAGGTCATAGACAGCTTTGTTAATACCTATCTTGAAGGCGGCACACCAAACCCATGCATAGAATGCAACAGATATCTTAAATTCAGAAAATTTCTGGAAAGAGCAAGGCTGTTAGGCTACGACATGATCGCTACGGGACACTATGTAACAAAGGAATACAGTGAAAGCAAGGGCAGATGGCTGCTTAAACGTGCTCCTGACCGAAAAAAGGATCAGAGCTATGTGCTGTTTCATCTTGATCAGTATCAGCTTGAACATACCCTTTTCCCTGTAGGTGATATGAACAAGGAACAGATCCGCAGCATTGCCGAGAAAAACGGACTTGTCAATGCGGACAAGCCCGACTCACAGGATATATGCTTTATTCCGGACGGAGATTACGGAAAGTTTATCACCGAAAGAAACGGCGAACAGCCTGCCGGCGATATCGTCCTCTCCGACGGCACAGTACTGGGACGGCACAGAGGGCTTATAAACTACACCGTAGGACAGCGAAGAGGCGTAGGCGTTTCATACAGTGAGCCGCTGTTTGTTATAGACAAGGACATCAGTCATAACAAGCTCGTTATGGGTACGGCGGAAGAGATTTTCAGACCCTTTCTTACTGCAAAAAACGTGAATTTTATTCCATTTGATACTATTGACGAGCCGCTCAGATGCACGGCACAGACACGTTATCATCAGCAGGACGTGCCGTGTACGGTCTATCCTGTTGAGGACGGCAGGGTGCGTGTGGAATTTGACGATCCTCACAAGGCTATCTCAAAGGGACAGGCAGTCGTATTCTACGACGGTGAATATGTTCTCGGCGGAGGAACCATAGAATAATAAAATAAACGCCTCCGTAAACATTCCCGGAGGCGTTTGCTTATGCCAAAGTTTTAAGAACCTGTCTTCACAAGCAAATGCACACGTCTTTTTGGCAAATTTTGCCGATAGCTGCGTTAAGGCAATACCGCACTCGTTACTTATGAAGACAAGTTCTGAATAAAATTTCAAATATCCGGATCTTTAAACTCCCGCCTTTTTATGCAGCGACCGGAACTCAGCGGGAGACAGCATCTCATGCTTTTTGAACACCGCACAGAAATAGCTGCAATCGTTGTAGCCTACCTTTGTGGCTATCTCGTTGATATTAAGCTTATCCTCCAGCAGCAAAAGCTTTGCCTGCTGGATCCTTTTGCGTGCGAGAAACTCAAAGGGACGCAGATTAAGACACTCCTTGAAAAGCCTGCAAAGATACTGAGGAGAAAGATCTATCAGCTCCGCAAGCTCCACAAGGGTAAGCTCCTTCTGATAATTCTTATCGATATAATCAATAACGGGAAGCAGCTGATTGAACTTCTGACCGTCCTGACTGCCGTTCTGAAGATTGACCACTCTGTGCAGCTCGATAAGGAACTGATAAAGATGCGCTGAGCACTGATGCCCGCAGTAATAGTAATTTGTTTTCATAAGATAAAGTATCTTCTTGAAAATAGCGTCCACCGAATTGAGATCGTTGATATGAAAGACCTTTTCTTTCTCAAGCTTGATATGGGTAAGTATCTGAGCCGCCTCTCTGCCGTCAAAAGTGAGCCAATGCGTTTCCCAAATATCCCCCACAGGGTAATATTCATGCGGAACATGAGGCGGAAGATAAAAACCGTCGCCTGCATTTATCGTATGCTCTTCACCGCCGAATTTAAGTATCCCCTGCCCTCTGGTACAGTAAATTATCTGATAGTTGGGATATCCCTCGTCACGGATAAAATGCCACTCTCTGTCTCTTGCGCCTACACCCATAACATAAACAGGCAGATTGACCTCATCGCTTAGCACGGGATAATAATAGTCGGTCATTAAAAAATCACTCTCATTTCTTTATATAAGATAACACATAGCGTCTCCGATAATATGCAGTCAAGGAGTTACAGACTCAGAGATGCACAGAAATATGATTTCATATTCTTCTATTATATAATATCACAACAGCAAAAAAAAGTCAAGCGGTAAAAAAATTCTTAAAAGGAGTTGTACAACAAGAGAAAATATGATACAATATATATAGATTCAGAATAATTTTTACACTATAAGGAGGATGGATATATGCTGAAGAAAATCATTGCACTGCTCACCGTATGCGCCGCTGCGATAAGCTGTACGGCTTGTATGAAAAAAACAGTCGAGACCATGCTGGAAACCAAGATACCGCCGAAGCTTGTCTTTCTTGGCGACTCGATACCCGCCGGATTCGGACTGGAGGGATATACTGACGATGATAACTATCACTGCCGCTCATACTCTGTTATACTCCGTGACAAATACGAGGATGAGCTTAAAAACAGCTGCGGACACGAAATGGTAAACGCCGCAGTCACAGGAGATACCTCCACACAGCTGCTGGATCATCTGAAAGCAGGAGAATTTGATGAATATCTTGCGGGCAGCGACGCCGTTGTCATTTCCATAGGCGGAAACGATATACTTGAAATTTTCCTTGACTTTATGTCGGAAGATCTGGGGCTTTCCGAAAAAGGCAAGGAGGACTGGAAAAACGGAGATGTGAATTTTTTTACAGCTCTTGATTCGTTGGGCAAGTTTGAGGAAAAGCTGGACACCGCTCTGGACAAGTACGAAACAACATTCAAGGAAATAATCTCTCAGGTTCAGAAAAAAACATCGGGAGAAATTTTTGTACAAACGCTCTACAATCCATTTGAATACTACGATAAGATCGACTTTTTTGTAAAGTTTGCCGATGAAAAGATCGGGCGCATCAACAGTACAGTGTGGGATAACGCAGCCAACGGAGATAAGGAAAATTATACGGTGATAGATGTTGCCTCCGATTTTAAGGGAAAATGCGGAGAGCTTACCACGATAAAAAGCTTTGACATTCACCCGAATGCAGAGGGACATGAGGAAATTGCAAGGCTTGCCGACGAAGTTCTGAAAACAAAAAGCTATCGGTATCCTTCGACCGAAGAGGTGACGGACGTTAAAGCGATCGTGATACTTACAGCGTCGGCGGTTATCGTAATTACTGTTTCAGCCATTGTTGCAGTAAAAATCAAAAAGCGGGCGCATAAATAATTCAAACATATTTACATGAAAGGAATTTATATATGAAAACATATCTTGTCGATTTTGAAAACGTAAAGTCAAAAGGACTTACCGGCATCGACAGCCTTAACGAAACCGACAGCGTTATTATCTTTTACAGCGAAAATTCGGACACTATCAGTTTTGAAATGCACCAGAAGGTACTTTGCTCAAAAGCGGAGGTAGAGTATTTCAAGGTAAATGTAGGCGGAAAAAACGCTTTGGATTTTCAGCTTTCAACGCTGCTTGGATATCTTGTGGGAAGGCGTGCATATACCCATATTTTTGTCATAAGCAACGACAAAGGCTTTGATTTTCTCCACGACTTCTGGCACGGAAAATACATTGCCGCCCCGGACTGCACTGTTTACAGAACCCGTACCATTGCAGCTGCGATCAATTACTGCGGAGAAAAGCGCCTGCAAAATACCGCAGAGCCCGTCGATGAGATCAGACAGGAAGAGGCTGTTTCAGAAGCTACGGTTGACACCGTTGAGGATATTGCAGAAACCTGTGAATCGCCTGCTGCCGAAATAACGGCAGAGCCGGAAGATATCCCGATCATAGAAATATCCACGCCAACCCCGTCGGAGGAAACGCTGCCGGCTGACGAAGCAGCGTCAGAGGAACAGAGTGCGGCTGCCTTTGCGGAAATTTCCGTTCAAGCACCCGTCACCGATAACGACGAAGAACACAAGGCAGAAGAAAATGCAGAAGAGTACAAGGAAAACAGAAATGAGCAGCGGGAAAAGAAAAAATCAAAAACCAAAAGATCCTATTCTGTCGGATATTCTGAAAAACTGACTGAAATACTTGCTCCAGCAAAATGCAGCGAAAATGATATTAACGCTATTTCACAAATGCTTATTTCAGCGGAGACCAAGGAGGAGCTTCACAATTCGCTTGCAAAGGCCTTCAAGCAGGAAGCTACCGAGCTTTACAAGCTTCTCAGACCAAGATATCTTAAGCTGAAATCCCTCTACGAGCAGGAAAATCCGCATCAGGATACTCAGGTAAAAGAGACTGCACATTCCGCCGCTGAGGAAAGCTCGGCTCCACAGGAGCAAACAGTATACAGCGGGGTGATCTCCGCCAGACTTGCAGAGCTGCTCACCGGACTTTGTACTGACGAGGAATTTGAAAAGATAAACGAGCTTTTTGAGAACGCATCCACAAAGCAGCAGCTTTATATACGAATGGTAAAAGCGTTCAAAAAAGATAAGGGCTGCCGTTTTTACAACGCCGTCAAGGGCGAATACACTGCGCTGCACGGGTAGGAAAAAATCATGAAAATATTTATTGCTTCGGATATTCACGGCTCCGCCTGCTGGTGTGAAAAAATGCTTGACGCATTTGAAAAAAGCGGAGCTGAACGGCTTCTGCTGCTGGGAGATATTTTATATCACGGTCCCAGAAACGATCTGCCCGAGGACTACGCCCCCAAAAGGGTGGCTGCCGCTCTGAACTCGGTCAAAGTGAAAATACTTTGCGTAAAAGGCAACTGTGATACGGAAGTTGATCAGATGGTACTGGAATTCCCCATAATGGCGGAATATGCGTATATCTGCGCCGACGGAAAGAGAATTTTTACCTCACACGGGCACAAATTTACCCCTGAGACTCCTCCGCCCCTTTGCAGCGGAGATATACTCCTCGGTGGTCACACACACGTTCCTGTTATAAGAGACTGCGGATATTTTACTTACGTAAATCCCGGTTCGGTCTCTATCCCGAAGGAAAATTCCCATCACAGCTGTCTGATTTATGAGGACGGGAAATTTAATTTTATCACACTTAAATAACGTCGGTACGGGGGACTGCTATGAACGCATATAAAATACTGAACTTGAAAAACGACCCTGAAAACGCCGCTGTATCGGATTTTGCCGAAAACGCACTGCGGACCCGTTTCAAGGAAAGCATATACGATAAATTCAAGGAGGCTGTTTTCAGATACGAACTGGTGCAGGACGGCGACAGCGTTTGCTGCTGCATTTCAGGCGGAAAGGATTCAATGCTGCTTGCAAAGCTTTTTCAGATGTTCAGAAAGGAAAATGAAATTGATTTCAAGCTGGACTTTCTCATAATGGATCCGGGATATTCTCCGCTTAACCGACAGATGATCGAACATAACGCAGCGATTTTATCTATACCCGCAAAAATCTTTGAGACGGATATTTTTTCATCAGTTTTTAACGTCAACAAAAATCCCTGCTACCTTTGCGCACGGATGAGAAGAGGACATCTTTATAAAAATGCCGGAAATCTGGATTGCAATAAGATTGCACTGGGACATCATTTTGACGACATTATAGAAACTACGCTTATGGGAATGGTCTACGGCGGACAGATACAGACTATGATGCCAAAACTCCACAGCACTAATTTCCCCGGCATGGAGCTTATCCGTCCTCTTTATCTTGTTAACGAATCAGACATTATAGCCTGGCGTGATCACTGCGGACTGAAATTTATACAGTGTGCCTGTCGATTTACCGAAAAAGCATCGCAGTGTGAGGAAGAAGAAAATATATCCAAAAGGAAAGAGATCAAATCTTTGATAGCGGAGCTGAACGAAAGAGACCCCAATGTACGTGCAAATATTTTCAACAGTACCGAAAACGTCAATCTCGACAAGGTAATGCTGTATAAGGACAACAGATCTGAACGGTATTTTCTGGACGGCTTTGATCTGCCGGACGAAACCTACTGATACCTGAGGAGATACACCTAAATGCGTTATCTGTGAAACAGTAAATTTTAAAGCAGCAACTTGATCAGTGCTTTCCTAATGTAAAAACTATATATTCAGCAAAATTCAATACAATATCCGTTTCCATTCTCTGCCGTATGTCAGAGAATGGAAACTTTTTGTGCTGATTGATTAAAAGATATTACATTTGATTTTTAAGTTAATATAATTAATTATATGCGTTGGATTTTATAAATAATCCTCTCACGGTTGACCTGAAAATAAATTTGTGATATAATTATTTTCAAGGAGATGACTGTATGTATATAGATTTTCACTCGCATTTTCTGCCTCAGATCGACGACGGCTCACGCAGCATTGAAGAGTCGGTCAAGATCCTGGACATTATGGCAGAAAACAAAACTGGAGCGGTTATTGCAACGCCGCATTTTTACTGCAACGAGCAGTCGATCGATGAATTTATCGGGAAGAGAAATGCCGCATATGAAAGACTAAAACCTCACCTGAAGCCGGAATATCCTAAGATTGAACTGGGGGCAGAGGTACTTTATGACGCCGCATTGGTAAGACATGAAGGTCTTTCAAAACTTTGTATCGGTGGTACAAAATGGCTGCTGCTGGAAATGCCCTATGTACAGCTTACCGACAGGATCATAAACGGCGTAGCTGAGATCGTGGACAGGGGCGATGTTAAGGTGCTTGTGGCTCACATTGAAAGATACCTTAATTTTACTTCCATGAAAGAGCTGAAAAAGCTTATGCAGCTTGATGTTCTGGGACAGATAAACGCTAAATCGCTGACTAAATTTTCTTCCAAACGTAACTGTATGAAGCTTATCGGCGACGGATTCGTTCAGGTGCTCGGTTCTGACTACCACCGAATTGACAGAGGTGACGTTCCCGTCAAGGACGGATTTGATATTATATGTAAAAAATACAATGATTTCGCTGAATTTGCCAAAAGAAACGGTAGGGCTATTCTTGATGATGAAGAGCTTTATGATATAATTTAAAGCGGGAGTTAAGGGTGTGTGTAATGCTGCTTGATGTAAATTATAGTGAAAAGAAATAGAAATTGTCAAATCCGGAATACATTCAATAGGTACGATATTATTAGGAAATGATTCAAATGCAAAAATCCGATTATTATTTTATCTCGATTACTTTATGAATCCATATTACAAGTGTAATATTACTGACATTGAACATGGCTTGATTGAATTTCTCCAAACTATTGTTATTCTGCCTAATGAAGATGAAATTATCAAAGAAGCACTTCATCTGTTGAGTTCTTATACAACTGCTCCATATAGGATTTTTGAAGAAAACTTAAAAGAAATACCGCAAAAATATATTCCGTATGTACTTTATTTGTTAAATAGAGAATAGTTATAGCTTCCAATTTAACTCAGAACCACTTAACAGTTCGTAAAATATAAATTTTACATTAAAAATTTGTATTTTACTGTTGACAATCATACAATAATGTAGTATAATAGTTACGTTAATTAAATAGCCTTATCAAGAGCGGTGGAGGAAACAGGTCCTGTGAAGCCCGGCAACCTGATGAAAGTCAAGGTGCTAAATCCTGCGGTTATTTCCGAAAGATGAGGAAATTTTAAAGAATTTTCGGCTCTCATTCTTCGGAGTGAGAGCTTTTTTTCGGCTGTTTGCCTAACGAAAATCAAGGAAAGAGGTAAAAATATGAAATATTTGTTTACATCAGAATCCGTTACCGAGGGACACCCCGATAAGATCTGTGATCAGATATCCGACGCAATACTCGACGCTATGCTGGCGCAGGATCCTATGTCAAGAGTCGCCTGCGAAACGGTAACTACCACAGGCATGGTAATGTGCATGGGAGAGATCACAACAAAGGCACAGGTGGATATTCCCCAGATAGTGAGAGATACAGTTGTTGAGATAGGCTATGACAGAGCCAAATACGGCTTTGACGGACATACCTGCTCGGTTATGACTACCATTGACAAGCAATCGCCGGATATTGCCATGGGCGTTGACAATGCTCTCGAGGGCAGGGACGAAAACGCTTTTGACACAGGTGCAGGAGATCAGGGTATCATGTTCGGATATGCCTGCGATGAGACCCCGGAGCTTATGCCTATGCCGATCTCTCTTGCCCATAAGCTGGCGCTTAAACTTACGGAGGTACGTAAAAGCGGCGTTCTTCCATATCTCAGGCCGGACGGAAAAACTCAGGTAACTGTAGAATATGATGACGGAAAACCGGTTAGAATCGACGCTGTGGTCGTTTCCTCTCAGCATGATGACGCTGTAAGTCTCGAGCAGATCAGGGCGGACATAATCGAAAAGGTGATCAAGGCTGTTATTCCCTCTGAGCTTCTTGATGAAAACACCACATATTTTGTAAATCCCACAGGCAGATTTGTTATCGGCGGACCACAGGGTGACAGCGGACTTACAGGAAGAAAAATAATCGTAGACACCTACGGCGGATATTCAAGACACGGCGGCGGAGCTTTTTCCGGAAAAGACCCAACAAAGGTAGACCGCAGCGCAACATACGCCGCAAGATATGTTGCTAAAAATATTGTTGCAGCAGGACTTGCTTCCAAGTGCGAGATAGAGCTTGCATATGCTATCGGGGTAGCTAACCCGGTTTCGGTAATGGTTGACACCTTCGGCACCGGAAAGGTTTCCGACGAAAGGCTTTCCGAGGCAGTTGCCAAGGTATTTGACCTCAGACCCTCTGCAATAATAGAAACCCTTGATCTTAGAAAGCCCCAGTATAAAAAGCTTGCAGCATATGGACACATGGGACGTGAGGATCTTGACGTTGCATGGGAAAAGACGGATAAAACTGAAGCTCTCCTTCAAGCAGTGAAGTGATATCTGAAAATCAATGCAAAAGAAAATATAATAGACCTCCTCGGAAGTTTCCTTGGAGGTCTAATAAAACGGTGCGATCTTTAATGAAACGCACCGCTTTTGTTTGGCTTAAATTAATATGATTATTTTAAAATCCGTTGTTATGTATGCTATCTTCCCCACTCAACGCTTCCGTGCATAAATAACAGCAATCCTGCAATAGCCAACAGTATCACAGCCATCGAAGCGGCGGTAACTACAACCGATCTCTTATCGAGCTTGAATGAATCACCTTTTGGCAGCATTCCTATAGCTTTTAACGCCTGAGATAACGGCTTATATATGATAAACAGCACTCCTGCATTGAAGATTCCCTTTAAAAGATTAAACGGCAGCAACAAGGTCGGTATCATTCCGACAACAACTTCCCGGGGAGCTTTCATATAAAAGGGCGTAATAAGAATATTCATAATTATCATAACACCTGTCATTACAGCAACTCCGCTGAGCATTCCAAAAACTGCGCCGTAAAGATTTTTTTTGTACTTATAGATTAATGAGGCAGTAAAAGCAAAGGATGCGCTGCCTGCAAAATTCATGACCGCACCGTAAATCCCGGTATCGGAAAGGGTTATCATTTCGAGCAGTGCCTCTGTAAGAGCTACCCCGACAGCGGTAAGCGGACCGAAAAGAAAACCGGTCATTGTTATGAAAACGTCCTTTATCTCAAAGGATAAGAACTGCACCTTAAATCTGAATACGAAAAGGCACATATACCCCAGCGCCACAAACATTGCAAGCACCGTAAGCTTTTTAGTATTAATTTTTTTTGCAGAAGTATCAGTCATAAAAAATTCCTCCAATTATAAAATTAGGAGAAACAGCAGAAAATATTGTAAAAATCCCCCGAAAATCAATTCGGGGGATCACAATTCAAAATTAAACTGTCGTTTCTTCCGTCCGGACTTTACCGTCGGTTTCGGATTTTCACCGAATCAGCGCATTTCTGCGGTCGAGGACTTATATGCCGCAGCATAATCACCTCCGGTGTGGAATTTCACCACCCCTGAAACACAATGTTAAATTTAAGCCAAACTATGAAACGATCCGGAATTATTCCTCGTCGTCTTCGATCTCAGAAAAATCAAACTCCAGATTTTCTCCGCAGTTGGGACACTCGATCGAGCCGTCGGCAATTATATTCTCATCAAGACAGATCGTATCGCCGCAATTGGGACATACACACTCATAAAGATCGCCGTCGAAATCCTCGTCATCATCGTCATCGTCGTAATCGCCATATACTGCATCCTCAAGCTCGCCGAGATCCTCATCAAGAATGTCCACAAGCTCTACCGTTTCGTTGACCTCGTCGGCAATATCCTCAACAGACGCTGCCATTTCCTCAAGAAGATCTGCCATTGCTGCAAGGATCTTACCCTCGTTTGTCTCAGTATCGATCTTAAGACCGTCCATTAATCCTTTAAGATAAGCCGCTTTTTTTGAAAGCTCCATAATATTACCTCCGTTTCAGAAATAAATGCGGAAATTAAGCACGCTCCATATATTCGCAGGTGCGGGTATCGATCCTGATCTTGTCGCCCGTATTGATAAAGAGGGGAACTCTGATCTCAGCTCCTGTCTCAACAGTTGCGGGCTTTGTTGCATTTGTTGCAGTATCGCCCTTGATACCGGGTTCGGTCTCAGTAACCTCGAGATCTACGAAATAAGGAGGCTCAACGCCGAATACGGTACCCTTGTATGAAAGGATCTTACAAATCATATTCTCTTTAACGAATTTGAAGTTATCCGAAAGCTCACCCTTGTTTACAGGAACAAGCTCATAGCTCTCAGGATCCATGAAGTAGTAAAGATCGCCGTCGTTGTAGGAATACTCCATATCCTTTCTCTCAACATATGCTGTCGGGAATTTAGCGGTAGGGTTGTATGTCTTTTCAACAACAGAACCTGAAATAACGTTCTTTACCTTTGCTCTTACAAACGCCGCTCCCTTACCGGGCTTAACGTGTTGGAACTCAACGATCTGCATTACGTTGCCGTCTTCCTCAAAAGTCATACCATTTCTGAAATCTCCAGCAGTTACCATATTTTAGTACCTCCAAATTTATTAAACTGTATGAATGTATCAAGCAAACATACACGCATACTCATATTAATATTCTAACATATAATATCATATTTTGCAAGTGTTTTTTTATTTTTTCTGTCAAAACAAGAAATTTTTTTCTGAAACGGACGCCGATCAGACATAACTGTGGGTCCTTTTCATATCCGTTTCAAGGTTCGGATAATCCGCCTTTATAAGTTTTGCAAGCTTTTCAGCGGAAATCTTACCCTCCTTCAGCGCATTGATCTCCTCTGTGGTAATTCCCACAAACTGAATAAAATCAAGTCTGCCGTAAATTGTGTCAAGCCCCTCCGCCTCAGTATCGGCAACGACCATAAGAGCGGTTATTTTACATTCAGGCTTGTCAAGACGAATGGACGTTCCGTTGCCCGCAACATAATGATAAGGCTCAAACCAGCGTTCGGTCTGATAAGTATACCTCGCCATATTGGACAAAACATCTATCGCCCACATACAGTCCTCTATACTGTCCTCTTTCAGCTTAAATGTCATTTCATAACCCCATTTGCTGAACTCTCCTCCGAAGGACTTCTCATCAGCATAAAGCTGGCTCATACCGTAGGTGACAAGATGCTTGTATCCGTTGGGAGATTGGTAAATACTGAATCCGTCCAGAAACTCATTTCCTCCGAAGATCGCCCTGTTAGCCATATTGCTGGCAAAATGCTTTGGTTTCTGATCCGGATAAAGCTCGTTGAAAACGCTTTCTATCGCATCCCAGCCGGGAGCCCATTCTTCGTCAGCGGCTTTTTTAGCCTTAAATTCATCTAATGTCATTTTGAAAACTCCTATAATATAATTAATTTTTTGTCTGCAAGCGTAAGATCTTCACAGCCGTCAGCCTTGACCACGGCAAAATCCTCTATTCTCACGCCGAATTTATCCTCGATATAAATTCCCGGCTCAACCGTTATAACGGAATTTTCGGGAATGATATTTTTACGTGTCGGAGACGCCACGGGATTTTCGTGTATCTCCACGCCAACTCCGTGCCCCAGAGAGTGACCGAAATTGTCTCCGTACCCCTCGGCGGAAATAATATCCCTTGCTATTTTATCAAAATCATACCCGCTCATACCCGCCTTTAGCTGAGAAAGCGCCGCTTCCTGCGCTCTGAGGACTATGTTATACACACGCTCCATTTCCTCTGTTGGCCTGCCTACGCATACGGTTCTGGTCATATCGGAATGATAGCCATCAACTACGGCACCGAAGTCCATAAGAACAAAATCGCCATTTTCGATAACTTTATCCGATGGAACACCGTGGGGCAGAGAGGTATTCTTTCCCGACAGCGCAATAGTGTCAAATGACAGCGCCTCTGCGCCGTGGCTCAGCATATAGAAGTCCAGAGCTAGCCGGACCTCCTTCTCTGTCTTGCCGACCTTGATAAAATCAAGCATATATTCAAAACCAGCCTCGGCGATACGCTGTGCGGAAATGATCTTATTGATCTCGTCCTGAGTTTTCACAAGGCGTATCTCACGTATCGCCTTTGCAAATTCATTGCTGTCGGAAATATCAACTCCAAGCTTTTCTCTGTACATATTAAGCTGAGATACCGTGCAGGTCTCACTGTCAACGGCGGCGGATTTCGCATTATGCGTTGAAAGAATTTCCTTTATCTGTTCCATGGGACTGGAGCTTTCAAGCACTACCCTGCAATCCCTGACCGTCTTTTTCGCCTTTTCTATATAACGGAAATCTATAACAAAAACAGATTCCTCCGGAAAAACCAGCAGTATTCCTGCGCTGGACTTCATACCCGTAAAATATCTGCGGTTTACGTCGTCGGTAATGATCCCGCAGTCAGCAATAGTGCCGATCCTGCTCTGCAAACGTTCGAGCTTATTCATTTTCAGCACTTGCTTTCCAGCCGTAGTACAGAGCGTCCACAGCCATCAGATATGAGAACTTTCCAAAGCCGGAGATCTGTCCCTTGCACACGGGAGCGATAACAGACTTTTCCCTGAACTCGTCACGAGCGTGAATATTGCTGAGATGTACCTCCACAACGGGTATTTTTATCGCCGCAATAGCGTCCCTGATGGCATAGCTGTAATGAGTATACGCTCCTGCATTCAGCACAACGCCGTCAAATTCCTTGCGTGCCATATGAAGCCGGTCGATTATTTCTCCCTCGTGGTTCGACTGAAAGATCTCGCAATCAAAATCATATTTCTGTGCGTGTTCGATTATCTCGTTATTTATGGACTCAAACGAGTCGTTTCCGTAAACGCCCGGCTCACGCTCTCCCAGCAGGTTGAGGTTAGGACCGTGTATCACAAGTATTTTTTTCATATCAACACCTCTTAAATCAATCTAAATGCATAGTGTAAAATTTCGCCTTGAAAGTCTGACTTCCGTCAATTTTGGAATATTCGCCGTAATGAGAAAACTTCATTCCGCACTTTTCCATTACTCTGCCGCTTGCGGGATTGTCTATGGCATGGTCGGCAATAAAATCCCTTGCTCCGCATTCCTTATACGCAAATTCTATCATTCGTTTTGCAGCTTCGGTCGTATAGCCCTTATTCCAGCAGTCATAGCTGATATTGTAACCGAAGACCCAAGCCTTTTGGTTATCGCTGTAATTTATGCCTCCCGAACCGATAAGTCTGCCGTTTTCCTTTAACAGAAAACCCCAGTTAAAATCATTTTCGGGCAGGTCTTTCAACGATTCGAGCCACGCTGTTGTGGTCTCAATATTCTCATGTCCCGGATAGCTCATATATTTAGTAACTCGCTCATCGCTTGTCCATGCAAAAACGCTTTCGGCATCGTCTGCGGTAAGGGGTCTTAGTATCAGCCTTTCGGTTTCAAGTATCGGTTCCTTCATCTGTTTTCTCCTTTATCTGATTCAAAAGTCGCACGCTCTTTGTAAGGATCACACCTCAAACATTCTTAAACTATCCGTCAGAAACTTCAAAAAACTACTAAAGCTCTTCTGTACTGTATGCAGCATATCCCTCGTAATAATAACTGCGGTCAACGCCTTTCATATAAATTTCTCTGCTGCCCACATCGTCCGTCAGAGCCTGCTTTAAAATCAGCTTGATCTCCGTGTCCTTAATGGGACTGCGTTCCATCGCAAGGAGATATTCCTCCTTGTCAACCTTGCTCCAATCGACCACACAGTGCAATTCTTTTTTTAGCATAAGGTCAAGCCAGATACGCATACTCCTGCCGTTACCCTCCATGAATGGGTGCGCAACGTTCATTTCAACGTACTTTTCGATTATTTCATCAAAAGTAGACTGAGGCATTTTTTCTATATTTTCCAAAGCGGAATTTAAATACAGTGCAGACGCAAATCTGAATCCGCCTTTTGAAATATTTACATTCCTTATCTTTCCTGCAAAAAAATAAATATCCTCGAAAAGCGTTTTGTGTATCTCGGCAAGAGTGGAAAAAGTTCCTGCGGACATTTTATCAAACGCTCCGCTTTCAAACATCATAAGAGCCCTTCGCTTGCTTATTTTCTCCTCTGCTGCAGCAAGCTCAAAGGAATTGGTTATGCCCAGTTTGTTTTTCAAAGTCATATCATAAACCCCTCAGATCATTTCAACGACATATAATACTTTTTCATTGTAAGAGCGTCGGCGTCCTGAGTACCTGCGCTTTCGCATACAAATGTGGGAGCAAGATCTTTCTTCGCAACTATTTCCATAAGCGGTTCGTAGTCGGGACCGAAGCCCTGATTGTCCTCAAAGGTAAGGTGCTTTTTCTCTCCGCCCGGATCAGTAAACATTATCTTTGAAAAATGGCTGTGGAAAATTTTCAGTCTGTCCGAGCCGATCGTATTTTCCACTTCGTCAAGCATTTTTTCGTACTCCGCCTTGCCCTTGATGTAGCCGAAATCACGGGCGTTGAGATGTCCGAAATCTATGCAAGGCAGGAACGTGTCGTCAAGCCTGCACAGCTCCAGCACCTCGGTGAGATTGCCAAGCTGGTTGACCTTGCCCATGGTTTCGGGACAAAAAATAATATGCCCGTAGCCCTGCTCCACAGCGGCTTTTCTCGCCCTTGTCAGAGTGTCCTTTGCAAGCTCCAGAGCCTCGGCTCTGCTGATCTTAGCACAGCTCCCCGAATGGATAACGATACGGCTCGCTCCCATTCGGCTTGCGGCATCGCAGGACTGTAAAATATAATTTATTGAGTTGTCACGCTTTTCCTCCTCAACGCTGGAAAGCGATATAAAGTACGGAGCATGGAGCGACAGCGTAACGTTATGCTCCGCCGCCTTGTCTTTAAGGGCAAAGGCAATTTTATCGCTTACCTTTACTCCCCTGCCGCACTGATATTCATAGTGGTCAAGCCCCATTTCTTCAAGATAACTGGGAGCCTGAAGCGTAGTTTTATACTTTGCGGAAAACGCCTCGCTGTTTCCCGCCGGTCCGAATTTAGCTTTCATAATATCCCTCGCTTTTTTCATTTTTAGAAATAACACTGCGGAAAATCAGAATCTGAATGCATTGCAAGCCTATTTTCATTCATACCTGACTGTTTTCCTTTATACTACTTTTAGGAAGAAACGGCTTTTCGCAGGCTCTTTTAAACCTAAACGGCAGACTTTTCTCAGGCTCGATCGGAAAAACAAAGATCGAGCGTATACCCTTTAAATTAGAGCCTAAAATATCCGTAAAGATCTGATCGCCCACAGCCGCAACGTTTCTTTTTTCAAGCCCCAGCTTTTTCACAGCCTTTGTGTATCCGAATGTCAGCGGTTTTTTGCCCTCGGGAACAAAATCAAGTCCCAGCTGCTCCGCAAAAGGCGTAACGCGCTCGGGGTGATTATTTGAAACAATCATCAGCTTTATGCCCGCCGATCTCATCCTATCGAGCCAATCCAGGCTTGACTGCGGCGGCACAGGATTATTGTGCGTCGTCAGCGTATTGTCCAGGTCCAATATCAGCCCCTTGATATGCTTTTTATATAGAAATTCGGGAGTTATCTCCCCCACTTTATCAAAAACGTATGTTGGTTTAAAAAACATAAATTTCTCCTGAATAAATTTTTATTAACTAGATAGATCATACTTTGCGGACTCCATTATTTTATCCTGCCTGATCCTCCAGATACCTTACCGCCCAGTCAAGCTCATGATCTTCCTTATCACGGAACATTTTCATTGCTGCCTCGTAGTCCAGAGGGATACGCACTTCCACCGGATTTCGGCTGATACGGTCGGCACGGGTGTCTATATTCGGATCTCCGTTTTCGTCCAGGACAAGCCCCACAGGAAAATAGACACGTATCAGACCGTCAGAAAGTGCGCACTGTCCGCCCGTCTCCTGATTACAGCCGTTGGGGTCAGTAATACCGGCGACAGTAACATTCGGCAGCCTGGAAAGATACAATGAAGCACCGTCGCCTGCACTGGCACAGTTGTAATTTGTAAGTGCGACTACCTGCAGATCTGCAAATTCACCGTCGCCGTGGATACCGTGATCTGAAACACATTTGTACTGTCCGTTTTTGCGAATCCCAAGTCCCTGACCATACCAATCCTTATCGGTCAGCAGATCGCATAGCGCACAACCGATCTCGTCAAAACCACCTCCATTGTTTCTGAGATCAACGACCAGATATTCCATACCCTGAGCCTTGAGATCACGAAGCTTTTCACGGAACATTTCTCTTGCCCATTTGTGATCACCGCTAAGATAGGCGAGATTATCACGCAGTACGCTGCCCGATTCACAAGAAGACAGTCTGAGATAGCCGCACTTTTCGTTGAGCATTTTTGTGCTGAAATTGCTGTCCTCCTCTGTTTCGTCGATCGGCACATGAGAAAATGCGCTGTCGGCTTCCGTAAAGGTGTGCATTTCACCAAGATCTGAAAGGGTGACAGTCTGCTCCTTGCCCGACTTGTCGAGAAAAGATACATCGACCGTTTCACCGCCGATACCAGAAAGAACCATAGCAGCAATACGTTCATCGTTAGACTTTACAGGCATTCCGTGATCCATGACATCTTCTGTTGCAGCCTGCAGAACGGGCTTTCCGTTCCATTTCGTAATGACCGTTCCGTCTTCAATGCCGAGAGCATTGACCTCAGCGGCAGTACATACTGCGATCACATCATTATTATCAAGGTGCACCATGGCAAGACCATATTCATGACGCTGAATTGCAGAACGATGTTCTGTTTGGTTATATTCTAAATGAACACTCATGCTGACATGACCGTCATGCAGCTCATTGCAGAACATACGAACTGCATCTGCAAATTTCATAGGATCCTGCTCTTTCTCCGCCTCCTGCACAATGTGCATATACTTTTCTTCAAGTGCAGTAAAATCGACTTCCTTCCATTCCTTCAGAATGTAGGTCTTATCCATATCCTGTACCATTGAATGAAAGGAATCGGTATAGCTTTCCCGTGTATGGTTAAAGCTATTGGGAGATGTTGCACAGAAATACAATCCACACATAACAGATACTACGCCCGTGAGCGCCGCTGTAATCCTATACCCGATTTTTCGCTTCGCAAACGGAATAGGGATCAATGCAAACGCAGCGATCAGATATAGTGGTATGTAATCAACCGCAAACGCCGGAATTCCCCATATATATATCAAAGCATGAGCGGCAGCTGCCAGAAGCGGTATCAGGCAAAGCAAACGCCATAGACGGATCTTCTTGGTATCGTTCTTCCAGAAATGGTGCAGGATTGCCAGTATCAGCATGATCAGAATAATTGCTCCACACCATACGATATGCGTTTTATTTGCTGTTACGAACAAATGATAAAGTGAGCCTAAAAAAGTTTTCATGAAGCATACTCCTTTGTATGTATTAACATGCAAATTCCGAGTTATATTAAATATAAATTAACACATTATGTAAATGACTAAAATCCCCGCAGCCCGCCCTCGCTTAAACAGTCAGCACAACGGTTTTAACATTTCATGGTAATCTTGCGCTTGTAAAAATTATGAGCATAACATTAAACGAGGAATTGAACCCCGGCGCCGCTCCTGACGCTACCTAGCACGGCTCATTCTCAGCCGCCGAGATATGCTCGCCCTGATTAAGCTACTCCAAAAAATTTAAATTTCCATCAAATCAGTATTCCAGTTCATTTGCTGGAGCAAGCTGTCTGTTTCTCTCAACTGCTTAGCCATTTCGTCAACCTGTTTTTGCATTTCTCTGACATTTACAGTAGAAACGATCTTAATTTCTCTTTGAGTGTACCTATCAAGCTTTTTGCTGGCGTTGTCCAGAAAATCCCTGTAAACGCCCAGCTTCAGCATAAGCGTATCCTTATAGGAAATAATCTCCGTGATAGTTTTTCCGTCACTGTTTTCGGATCTTGCATTGGTAATATTGATCCTTAATATCAAATCATTTAACTGACCGCAGCAGCTTTCAAGCTCCGCAAGCAATTCTTCCGGCTTTTCCGAGGGATTGTCACCCTCCTGCACCTTAGCGTTGTTGATAAGTCTTTTTCTTAACTGTTCAATTCGCCGCTGTAGATCAGCTCTTAAATTCAATGCCTCTGCCAGTTTCATATCTGTCACCTCCATATAAAACAAAAAGCGGACATAACAATGTCCGCCTTTAAACTGCTATTAATATTTACGCTTACGAGCAGCTTCGGACTTCTTCTTGCGCTTTACCGAAGGCTTTTCGTAGTGTTCTCTCTTACGAACCTCAGCAATAACGCCGTCTCTGGCGCATGATCTCTTAAAACGCTTAAGAGCGGTATCCAAAGTTTCGTTTTTACCAACACGAATTTCTGCCAAAATTATTCCCTCCCTTTGCCACCTATGACAGAGGTAACTCATTAGCCGATCCGAAAATGCACGGTGATAGTGAAGGTGTCTGCAAATGCAAACTGAACGATCAACGTCCTACGCCAAATTCCGGCTCTCTGTCTGCAATTTACGGAATATTAACTGCTAACGTAATTACAAATTTTATTATACAACATTTTGTGCTGAAAGTCAATAGGTTTTCATCATTTTTCATAACTTTTTTTAAAAATCCCGGGATCATTTAACAACAATATTTACAAGCTTGTTAGGAACATAGATCTCCTTGACGATCGTTTTACCCGCCATAGCTGCCGCCATATCCTTATCTTCTTTAGCCTGTGCCAGCACGCTGTCCTTATCGGCACCAACGGGTATGGTTATTCTTGATTTGATCCTGCCGTTCATCTGAACCACTATCTCAACTGCTTCGTCAACTGTCTTGCTGTCGTCATACTCGGGCCACTTCTCATATGCGATCGTATCGTTATGACCGAGTATGCTCCAGATCTCCTCTCCGATATGAGGACAGATACATGAGAGCATTTTGATAAGACCCTCGGCATAATCCTTGGGACATTTGCCCTCCTTATACACCGCATTCACGAAGATCATCATCTGAGATATAGCGGTGTTGAATGCAAGCTTTTCAAAGTCATCGGTAACCTTTTTAACGGTTCTGTGATAAACCTTTTCAAGCTCGGGAACAGGTGAATCGGTGAGGTTTTTCTCATCGGTAAAGAATGCCCAGACACGGTTAAGAAATCTCTTTGCGCCCTCAACGCCCTGATTGCTCCATGGCTTTGAAACCTCAAGAGGACCCATAAACATTTCATAAAGGCGGAGCGTGTCAGCGCCGTAATCCCGTACGATGTCGCTTGGATTTACAACATATTCAGGAAAACGCTTGCCCATTTTAATTCCGTTTGAGCCTAAGATCATGCCCTGATGTACAAGCTTTTTGAAAGGCTCCTTAGTGGGAACAAGACCCTTATTATAGAGATATCTGTTCCATATTCTTGAATACATAAGATGACCTACCGCATGCTCGGGACCTCCGATATAAAGGTCAACAGGCATCCAATGCTTCAAAAGCTCCTGATTTGCAAATTCATCATCGTTATCGGGATCGATATATCTCAGATAATACCAGCTGGAACCTGCCGATCCGGGCATTGTAGATGTCTCTCTTTTGCCTTTGATACCGTTTTTATCGTAGTTTTTCCATTCAACTGCATTTTCAAGGGGAGCTTTTCCGTTTTCACCCTTGTAATTTTCAAGCTCTGGAAGAACAAGCGGAAGCTCATCGTCAGCAAGCGGATATATTTTTCCGTCGTCACCGTGAACAACAGGCACAGGCTCGCCCCAGTAACGCTGTCTAGCAAATATCCATTCTCTGAAATGATAGTTTACGGTCCTCTTGGCAACGCCCATATTTTCCAGCTTCGAGGTGATAGCTTCTTTAGCCTCCTCAACGGTAAGTCCGGTAAATTCTTCTGAATTTACCAGTCTGTATCCCTTGCCTAAGTAATCGCCCTTTTCAAACGCCCTTTCGGAAACGTCGACATGACCTAACTTCTCGTCTCCGTCAATGACCTGGATCATGTCTATATTATGCGCCACAGCATATTCAAAATCTCTCTGGTCATGTGAAGGAACAGCCATAACTGCGCCTGTACCGTAGCTTGCAAGAACGAAATCGCCTATAAACATTCTGACTTCCTTGCCGTTTACGGGGTTAATGCAGGTCACGCCCTTAAGCTCGCAGCCCGACTTTGTTTTATTAAGCTCGGTCCTGTCCATATCGTTCTTTTTCAGCGTTTCGTCTATATACGCCTGAACCTCGTCAGTATTCTGTATACGGGGCATAAGCTGTTTTACGATTTCTCCGTCGGGAGCAAGAACCATAAAGGTAATGCCGTAGATGGTCTCTATGCAGGTAGTAAATATAGAAAATTCTCCCCCGCCGACGATCCGGAATTTGACCTCAACGCCCGTGGACTTTCCTATCCAGTTTTTCTGCATAAGCTTTGTGGATTCCGGCCAGTCGATCTCGTCAAGCCCCTCCAGAAGTTCTTCGGCAAAAGCAGGCTGATTGATGACCCACTGCTTCATATTCTTTCTTACAACAGGGTATCCGCCTCTCTCAGATTTTCCGTCAACAACCTCGTCGTTTGAAAGCACCGTACCCAGCGCCTCGCACCAGTTTACAGGCATATCTATATACTGAGCATAGCCGTCAAGGTAGAGCTGCTTGAATATCCACTGGGTCCACTTATAGAACTTTGGATCGCTTGTTGCTATCATTTTGCTCCAGTCGTAATCAAAGCCAAGCTCCTTAAGCTGCTTTGAGAATGTCTTTATATTTTCCTGTGTGAAGCCGTTGGGATGATTACCAGTAGTTACGGCGTACTGCTCGGCAGGGAGGCCGAAGGAGTCATAGCCCATAGGATGAAGGACGTTATAACCCTGCATTCTTTTCATTCTTGAAACTATATCCGTAGCTGTATAGCCCTCCGGATGACCTGCATGGAGACCTACTCCCGAAGGATATGGAAACATATCAAGAGCATAGAATTTAGGCTTTGAAAAGTCCCAGACATCGGTCTTGAATGTTCCGTGTTCCTCCCAATACTTCTGCCATTTCGATTCAATAGCGGAATAATCGTAATTCTTCATTTTTACCATTCCTTTATTTATTAAACTTTTTTGCTTTCAATATATGCTTTAACGTCCGCAGTTTCAAAAATTATTATATACGCCCATACCTGCATAAACGCATATACGCCGGCAGTCACAAGCGAAGGTGCGATACATACAAATAAATATTCAAAGAAAGAAACGACGGCTGAAACCAGCCATGCCAAGCCGCTGAGAGAAGCCTCCGTATTGATCTGCAATTGACTGAGGGTATCTATAAAATTCTTGATAAGCATTATCAGCGCAGGGAGTCCGCTGATAATTATATTCGCAGCAAGCAGCTTCCGGCAGTGACGTGATCTGAAGATCATTGCGATACCGCACAGTGCTGCAACAACCGCAGTAAAATCAAACAGTCTGCTTTTGAAAGCAATTGTCACAACATTACCGATCGTCAGCACCAGTCCTACGATCATCACCGATCGTCCGCCGCTTTTTATCTTATCCGCATGGGTCTCGATATCTGTATATCTGATCTCGTCACTTTTCAAAGCGGCACCTCACAAAGCACATTATTTCTAAGCGGTGATCTCTTTCTTTCAGAACGTTCTGCATTACATTTTCTCATGAATCAACATTTTAGTTCTGTCCGAAATGCTCCTTTATATCTTTGTTGGTGACAAGCTGCCAAACGCATACTGCGTCTACGATCGCTTCGATAATATACAGCACTGCGCCGGACTTGATATTCCCCCAGATATGCGCAAGGACAACGGCTGCCAATAGTATTGCAGTGATATAATTCATATAAGGCTTTTTTGCAAGCATAAGATAAGCCAGTCCGACAGATACGAGAAGCGTTATGATGTTTTCAAAGCTGAAACCGATCACCAGATTAACTATTCCCTTTATGATCATCCAGCCGCCGATCATAGCAACAAGATTCCTGCCGTTTACAGAATGTCCCATTATTACGTCCTCCGATCTTTATCAGTCGTTTCCCTTATCAAGAAATTCCGTTATGTCAACAGGCTTGCCGTCCGACCACAGCCTTTCAAGATTATAATAGCTTCTGGTTTCCTTATAAAAAACGTGCACTACTATATCGCCGTAATCCAGAACTATCCATGTCTGCCCCTGATAACCCTCAGTACGTATGGGCTCTATTCCGAGCTGCGACATTTTAAACTCCGTCTCCTCGGCAAGCGCCTTTGTCTGAGTGGTGGAACCGCCGTTGGCGATGACAAAATAGTCCGCAACAATTGTAAGATCGCCTATCCCGATTATCTGGATATCCTCGCCTCTTTTGGAATCAAGCGCCTTGACAATGGTTTTAAGCTTTTCCTGAGTTGTTATTTCAGCCATAAAATTCTCCTTTACTTTTTATATATTATAAAATCGTTGTAAGCCTCAAGAGTCGAAACTGGAATACTGTTTCCTTTTTCCGCAGAATCCTTTACGGAAAAACGAAAAGCCTCGCACATTGCTCTTTCAAGACTTTTTTCAGCGTACTTGCGCATTTTATTGACATCCTTATAATCCCTGTCCTCAGAGATCAGATCGGCAAGATAGATCACCTGACTGAGCTTCGTCATATTTTTGCAGCCCACTGTGTGATAACGCACTGCGTCAATGATCTCCCTGTCACTGATATTGAACAGTGTCTGAATAAGCTCCGCTCCGGCAACGGCGTGATACAGTGCGGGAGCTTTCTTTTCGATCTCGCACACATCCAGCGGCGATCCTGTCACAATTTCCAGCTGCTCCTCCAAAGGCATTTCCTTTGCAATATCATGAAGCAGTCCCGCAATATAGGCCTTATCCTCGTCTGCGCCGTAGCGTTTTGCAAGCCGTACCGCCGCATTGGCAACATTTATCGAATGATTATATCTTTTTTTTGACAAATTTTCCTTTAGATATGTCTTGTATTTTCCTGTCAGTTTTTTATTGATCAATTTCACTACGTCCTAATCGCAATATAATTTATTTTCCACTATATATTGTACTACATTTTTATCCAAATAGCAAGTACAATCCTCATTTTTTTTCAGCATATTCCTTATCTGTGAGGAGGAAATTTCCATAGGCTCCACCGGGACCAATATGACCTCTCCTCCGATTTTTCTCAGTCTTTCCGCATAGGACTCCATTGCTGCGGAATCCTCCCTGCTTCTTGACATACATATTATCCCGGCAAGAGACAATATTTCCTCATAACGATACCACTGTTCAAAGCTTGAAAGCATATCGCTTCCCATAATAAAATACAGTCTGTCGTCGGGAAATATCCTGTGGAAATGTCTCAGCGTAATGACCGAATAGCTTTTTCCCTCACCCAGAAGCTCCCAATCGGAGATCTCTGCTTTTTTGATGGACGAAAAAGCCATTCTGCACATTTCCAGCCTGTCGCTGCCTGAGGCAAGATCCTCTGCCGATTTATGAGGGGGGATCCTGTCCGGAAGCACTATCGCTCTGTCAAGCTCAGCAAATCCTATGACCTGATCCAGAAGTCTTATATGACCGTTATGCACCGGATTGAAGGTCCCACCGAAAACACCTATTTTCATTATTTCGCCTTAAACCTTATGACCGGATCCTTTTCGTTCCTTTTGTAAAGCACGGCTTTGGATCCTATGGTCTGTACTACCTCTGCCCCGATCTTTTCTGCAATTTCCTCAGCAGCCTCTCTTGCGGTGTAAAGTGAGTTGTCCAGCACCTTGAACTTCACGATCTCATGGACCCTGAGGTAATCGTCAATCTGCGCCGTCTGCGCATCGTTCACTCCGCCCTTTCCTATCTGAAATGCGGGAGTCATCTTTGCTGCAATGCTTTTAAGCTCTGCCCGCTGCTTGGTTGTGATCATATATTATGTCCTTTCCTGCTTTAATTTTTCCAATAGCCTGTTCAGTGCATCGGCTCTGTGGGAAACCGAGTTTTTTTCATCCGCCGGGATCTGGGCAAAGCTCTTATCTCCATACATAAATATCGGATCGTAGCCGAAGCCGTTTTCGCCCACCGGTTTATAGCCTATCTTTCCCTCCACACGTCCCTCGACGGCTATTTCTTTTCCGTCCTGCATAATAAAATGTATCGTGCAGATAAAACGTGCGGTCCTTTTTTCGTCCGGAACATTTCTGAGCTTCTCAAGCAGCAGCGCCGAACGCTCCGCATCGGTCTTGAGTCCCCCATATCTTGCGGAGTAGACCCCGGGTTCTCCGTTAAGAGCATCCACGGACAGTCCGCTGTCGTCGGCAAGCACTGCACAGCTGCATTTTTCGTAGACCGCTCTTGCCTTAAGAGCCGAATTTTCCGCAAAGGTAACTCCGGTCTCCTCCACCTCAAGATCTATTCCTGCCTCCGACTGAGACACGACCTCGTATCCCATAGGCTCCAGCAGCTGCTTGTATTCCCTTATCTTTCCCTTGTTGTTGCTCGCAATGACCAGTTTCATATAAATATCCTTTCAAATCAGCTATGCATATAAGTTACCTTGTTCTTTTTCATTTTCTCTCGGCATTTTCTTGATTTATCCTGATACAGCGTTCCTATGCAGTCTTCATTCAGGATAACGCTTATGCCGCAGTCGATAGCGCCAAGAGCCGTGTTGCCTATGGAGATCCCCCCGTCAACTCCCACAAATTCTATTTCCTTGACATTTCTCGCTCTCATGAAATCCTCAAGGATCGCACTGGAAAAAGCGTCCGGCTTGTTTTTCTCGTAAATATTTTTGGAAACGATTTTCAGCTTTGCCGGAAAGCTTGCTTCCGGAGTACCCTCTTTAGGCATTGATCCCCCGAACAATCCCTTTTTGATGCTGATAATGTAAAAAACCTCCTCCGGCTGGTATGCTGCGATCCTCTTATTTATACTGTCAATAAGATTTTCAGCGTCATACCTGTACACGCTTTTATCCCTAGTAACTCCTACATACATTTCCTGCATATCAACAACGAACAAGACCTTATCCATATAATTACCCCCTGTAGTAATTTTTTGATTATTTTTTAATCTCAGTCAAACAAAGCGTCGACAAAATTTTTGGCGTCAAACGGCTGAAGATCGTCAATTTTCTCCCCCACCGTGACAAGCTTTACCGGTATCTTCAGATCGTCTGTTATACTTATTATTATACCACCTTTTGCCGTTCCGTCAAGCTTTGTAAGAATAATTCCCGTAATATCTGCGACCTCGTTGAACTGCTGCGCCTGATTTACTGCGTTTTGTCCCGTAGTGGCGTCAAGAGCCAGAAGCACCTCGAGAGCGCACCCCTCTGCCTGCTGATGAACGATCCTTGAAATTTTTCTCAGCTCGTCCATAAGATTTTTCTTGTTATGAAGACGTCCCGCTGTATCGCAGATAACAACGTCCGCATTTCTTGCCTTGGCTGCGGTCAATGCGTCAAACACCACCGAGGCGGGGTCGGAGCCTTCGTTATGCTTTATGATCTCTACTCCCGCTCTTTCAGTCCAGACCTCCAGCTGATCGATCGCCGCAGCTCTGAAGGTATCTGCAGCGGCAACTATTACTCTTTTGCCGGACTTGTGAAGCTCATAGCTGAGTTTTCCTATAGTTGTGGTCTTTCCTACTCCGTTGACTCCTATTACAAGTATAACGGACGGCGTAGTAGACAGATCCAGAGGCTGCTCCTCGCCCAGCATTTCAGTTATGACTTCCTTAAGCATATCCTTTATCTGAGCCGGATCCGTAACGCCCTCTTTTTTTACCCTTTCTCTCAGGATATCGCATATCTTAACGGAAGTATTCACGCCGATATCGCACATTATAAGCGTTTCCTCCAGCTCCTCGAACAGATCCTCGTCTATTTTCGTAAAGGAATGAAGCAGACTCTCAATTCTTCCCATCATGGAATCCTTGGTCTTTTTAAGCCCGTTCTTCAGCTTTTCAAAAAATCCCATTATCAATGATCTCCTTTCTTATTCATCAAGCTTCATCTGTCTGGTTTCCTCCGAACTCATCTTAAGCAGCTTGGAAATTCCCTTTTCCTGCATGGTCACACCGTAAAGCACGTCAGCCTCCTCCATTGTGCCACGTCTGTGAGTAATTGTTATAAACTGCGTTCTGTCCGTCAGCCTGTGCAGATACTGCGCATATCTTGTGACGTTTACGTCGTCAAGAGCAGCTTCTATCTCATCCAGCAGACAGAAAGGCGACGGAGAGTTTTTCAGTATGGCGAAATATATCGCAATAGCTACCATTGCCTGCTCTCCCCCCGAAAGGGACATCAGGTTTGTAATCACCTTTCCCGGCGGCTGAACGTTTATCTCTATCCCGCATTCCAGAACATTTTCCGGATCGGTAAGAATAAGCTCCCCTTTTCCCCCGCCGAAAAGCTCCGCAAATATATTTCTGAAATTGGCATTTATACTGTCAAAATTCTGCATGAATACGGATTTCATTTTTTCAGTAAGATCGTCGATCATAGCACAAAGCTCCGATTTGGAGATGTTTACATCGTTAAGCTGACTGTTCATAAATTCGTATCTTTCGCTTACCTCTGCATACTCCTCGATAGCGCCCAGGTTAACGCTTCCCAGCGACTTTATCCGATTTTTAAGCTCCGACAGACGTTTATTTGCCGCTGAAAGATCATCGGGCTTTTCGGCAATCTCAGCAGCCGTGGTCCTGGTTAGCTCGTATTCGTCCCAAAGCTGGGTAACAAGCTTGTCGAAATCCGCCTGAGAAGCATTTCTGCGCTCCTCGGTGCGGGAAAGACTGCTCATGAGTGTCTCCTTTTCATCCAATTTGCTCTTCAAGGCGGTACGAAGCTTTACCGCAGCATTGTTATATTCCAGATGCTCACGCTGAGCCTTCTGCGCCTGTGCCTCATACTCCTTAACAAGTTCTGCCGAAGCGGCAATTTTTTCTTTGACGCTTTTTATTTTATCTTTTCTTCCCGCTATTTCCTTTTCCAGATCCAATATGTCCAGTTCGATTTTCCCGTTGTCGTTTTCGCTTGACTCTATAGAGAAATTAAGCTGGGCTATAGAATCACGGCACGCAGAAATGTCCTTATTTATTTCCGCCTCGCCGATCTTCAGCTCCGAAAGCTCCTTACTAAGCTCCTCACGCTGCGATCGCAGAGAATCCTGCTCGTTCTGTGAAACGGAAAGCTTCGCCTCACAGTCAAGAATGACCTTATCGTTATCCACGATCTGTTTCGCCGTTGTGTCAAGCTCTGCGGAAAGGTCTGTCAGTCTTTTTTTAAGCTCGCATCTCAGATGATCGGTTTCCTCCGCCTGAGATGTATACTGACTGACATACTCGTCTGCACGCTTCAATTCCATATCAAGCCGCAGTCCCTCGCTTTTCAGAGCGTTCAGCTGCTCCTTAAGCCCTTCGGTATCCGCTGCAAATTTATTTACCTCGTTAGTCAGCCGCTCTCTTACTGCGGTAAGCTCCTCTCTCTTTTTATTCAGGGAGGAAAGCTGATCTCCAAGCTGAGATATCTCATTTTTTCTGGTGAGTATACCTGCGCTCTTTGAAACGCTTCCGCCTGTAAAAGAACCTCCTGCGTTGACTACCTGACCGTCCAGAGTCACTATTTTAAATCTGTACCCGTTTTTTGCGGCGATCTGTGCGGCGCTGTCCATATCCTCCGCAATGCAGATCCTGCCCAACAGATAATTAATAATGCCGGAAAATTTTCCGTCGCACTCCACCAGATCGCAGCCCATTGCAACATAGCCGTTTCCCTTTTCAAGCTGACTGCTGATGTTCCTTGCGCCTTTTACGGACGTTACCGGCAGGAACGTTGCACGCCCTGCGCTGTTATCCTTAAGCAGTCTTATTCCACGCTTTGCCGCATCCTCATTTTCTGTAACTATATTCTGTAAAGCTCCGCCCAGTGCGGTCTCCACAGCCACAGTATATTCCGGACTTACTCTTATAAGCTGCGCTACAGACCCGCATATCCCGCTTAGTCTTCCCTGCGCCGAGGATTTCATTATAAACTTTACGCTTCGTCCAAAGCCCTCCATAGAGTTTTCCAGATCTCTTAATATCTGAAGCTTTCCGGAAATTTCCCGGTACAAGGTATCGGATCGTGAGTATTCCTCATTTGCCGAAGCAAGCTTTTCCCTGCGTTTTTCATACAGCTTTGCAAGTCCGCTGAGACGGTTTTCGTTTTCACTGATCTTCTCATCGTTTTCCTGCTTCTGCTTGCTGATCCTTTTGCGCTCCGACAAAGCAAATGTGCTGTTTTTTTCAAGCTCCCCTGCGGATTCCTCAGCTGCTGAAAGCTGATCCTGAACATCGGCGATCGAATTTTTTATGCTTTCCGTCTGAAAGCTCAGCGCAGATTTTTTCAGATACGCCTCGCTTACTGCGGAGTTCACCTCACGCAGGCTTTTATCGGACTGCTCGCTCTGCTGTGCAAGCTTACTAAGCTGATCCTCCTTATCTGCGATCTCCTCCGACGAACCGTCTCTGCGGCTTGTAAGAGCGCCAAGCTGTTCTTTTCTCTTTTCAAGCTCCGATTCCAGGAAATACTTATCGGCTCTGGAACGTTCTATCCGCTCCCTGAGCTGCAAAATATTATTTTCCAGATGATGTATGTCGTTTTCGTATACGGCGATATCCGACGCCGCATTTTTGTTTTCAAGCTCCGTAAGATGTATTTTATCCTTGAAGTCATCTGCTTCAGCCGAACGAAGTGCGCTCAGCTGAAAATTATCCTCGATCTCTCTTTCAGCGCCCTCCAGCTCATCGGAAAGAGCCTTATGCTCCTCCTTCAGCGTGCTGATCTTATCATCGTATTCGTCCAGCTTCTTCTTATATTCATCCAGTCTGCATACCCAGACGGAAACCTCCAGCGTGCGTTTTTCATCATCAAGCTCTCTGAACCTCTTGGCCTTTTCACACTGCTTCCTCAGCGGCTCGATCCTTGCTTCAAGCTCGCCGATTATATCGTTAAGACGGGATATATTATCCTCTGCGGCAACAAGCTTTCTCTCCGCCTCCTGTTTTTTATAGCGGAATTTTGCTATGCCGGCAGCCTCCTCAAATATCTCACGCCTGTCGTTGGATTTTCCGTTTACTATATCGGCGATACGTCCCTGACCGATTATAGAGTATCCGTCTTTTCCAAGTCCTGTATCCATAAACAGCTCGTTTATCTCTTTAAGCTTGACGTCCTTGCCGTTTATCATATATTCGCTGTCGCCGTTTCGGTAAAGCTTTCTTGAAACGGATACGATATCGCTGTCATATCCGAGCGCCCTGTCCTCGTTATCTATAGTGATAGTTACCTGAGAAAAGGGCGACTGCTTTCTTGTATTGCAGCCGTGAAAGATCACACCTGCCATTTTCTCTCCCCTGAGCGCCTTGGAAGACTGCTCTCCCATGACCCAGCGCATAGCGTCGGCGATATTGCTCTTTCCGGAGCCGTTTGGTCCCACAACTGCGGTTATTCCTTTATTGAATTTAAGCTCCGTTTTATCCGGAAAGGATTTAAAGCCCTGAAGCTCCAGGGATTTCAGATACATTTTATCACCGCCGTTCTATCGTTCTATCTTATGCCTATTACTTTGAATTTTTCTGTCTGACTGCTGTCAGGCAGTATCTTCAATGTAATTCCTTTATCCTTAAAATAATTTAAATTGCATTTTTTCTGTCCGAGAGCCTTGCTTACATTTCTTGCGGGAACTGATATTTCCGCACAGACTGTCCCCTCCGGCAGCGCACGTTCTATTTCCTCACGGTAGATCCTGCCCTCGCAAAGCTCCCTGAACGCCGGGTGATAAAACCCGCCAAGAGCCTGCTCTTCAACAAATTCACTGGCGTGAAGCCCCAGCTTTATTACCTTTATTCCACGCTTTTCACACATATTTAAAAACTGTGAACACAAACCGACAGCCGTATCAAAATCAAACGGCTTATATTCACCGCTTTTAAACAGCCTGCCCAGCTCCGTACCCTCCAGTATCACCACAGGATAGATCCTCAGTGTGTCGGGACTAAGGGTGCATAGCTTTTCAAAAGTTTCCGTCTCGTCACGGGGCGTGCTTTTATAAAGCCCTACCATCATCTGCAAGCCAAGCTCAAAACCGCCGTCCTTTATAAGTCCTGCTGCTTTTTCTACATCATAGGAGGTATGCCCTCTCCCGTTTGCTTCCAGAACAGGGTCGGACATAGACTGCGCTCCAAGCTCTACAGAGGTAACTCCATATTTCCTTAAAATATCAAGTATCTCATTATCAATATAATCGGGACGTGTGGAAATGCGTATCCCTGAAAATCCGCCTTCTCCCAGAAAGCGCTGCGCCGCCCCCAGCAGTTCCAGCATATAGTCACGGGGAATTGCCGTAAAGCTGCCGCCAAAGAAAGCGATCTGAGTTTCCGAAGGATCCCTTACCTCCGACAAAGCCCTTTCACATATTTTAACAACATCTTCACTGTGCGGGATCTTATCCGTACCGGTTATCGTCCGCTGATTGCAGAACGCACACATATGAGGGCAGCCGACATGAGGAACAAAAACAGAAATATTACTGTGCGGCATAACCCATCAGCTCCAAAGCTTCCTTAGCGGCATTCTGCTCGGCATTTTTCTTTGATCTTCCCGTACCGGTACCTATAACGTTGCTGTTGAGCAGCACCTGCACGGTAAACTTTTTATCATGGTCCGGACCGGATTCGTCCTTGAGAAAATACTCTATCTTCTCCTCGGGATTTTTCTGAATGATCTCCTGAAGCACCGTCTTATAATCGTGGAAGGTCGTGGTATGCTCGGGAGTGATATCTCCGGGGAGGAAATTCATAATATGCCTTCTTGCCGCCTCTATACCTCCGTCAAGGTAAATAGCGGCTATCACCGCCTCCATTGCGTCTGAGACGATGGACGCACGTTCTCTGCCGCCGGTCATTTCTTCTCCTTTCCCAAGGAAAATATACCTTCCCAGCTGTATCTTCTTGGAAAACTCAAAAAGCGCCTTTTCACACACAAGCGAAGCCCTGAGCTTTGTAAGCTCTCCCTCCGGCAGATGCCTGAAATGCTCGAAAATGTAGTCTGAAACTACAATAGAAAGCACTGAATCCCCCAGAAATTCAAGGCGCTCGTTGCTGTTTCTGTGTTTTTTGTTTTCATTGGCAAAGGAAGAATGAGACAGCGCCTCGTAAAGCAGTTTCTCGTCCTTAAAGCTGTAGCCTATCTTCTTTTGAAAATCAATAAGATTCTGACGTTCGTCCATAATCAAATCTCCTGTTTTTCCTTCATGGAATCAAGGGCATCGGTGATACTTTCGATCACGTTTGTCTCGGTGAACTGCTTAGCTTGTCTGATCGCATTGTAAAATGCTCTTGCATTGGAGCTTCCGTGTGCTTTGATGACCGGCTTTGCAGTCCCCAGCAGCGGCGCTCCGCCGTATTCCGAATAATCCACCTTTTTCTTGAATTCCTTAACGTTTTTCATAACCATAAGCGCAGCCATCTTGGACTTGAAATCCTTGGTGAGCAGCGTTTTAAGCTCGCCCGAAAAGAATTTTGCCATTCCCTCGTAAAGCTTCAGCATAAGATTTCCGCAGAAGCCGTCTGCAACGCACACGTCACAGTCTCCCATAGGGAGCTGTCTTGCTTCAATATTGCCGATAAAATTAACAGGGGCTTTTTTTAGCTGTCTGTAGGTTTCAAGCTCCAGATCTCTTCCCTTGGATTCCTCAGCGCCAATGTTGGCAAGACCGACTCTGGGGGATCCTACCCCGAGTATCTTATTCATGTACGCCGTACCCATGATACCGAACTGAACCAGCATTTCGGGGCGGCAATCAGCATTTGCACCGCTGTCAAGGAGCATCGTAGGCGCTCCCGCAGTTGGGAGGATCGTTGCCAGAGCAGGTCTTTTGATACCCTTTATCCTCTTGACGATAAAGGTTGCTCCCACTACCAGCGCACCTGTGGAGCCTGCTGAAACAAATGCGTCTCCCTCGCCGTCGGCAAGCATTTTCATACCCACTGCCATTGAACAGTCCTTTTTGCCCTTGATTACCTCGGTAGGCTCCTCGCATATCTCTATCACAGTATCTGCGTTGCGGATATGTAGCTTTGAAATATCCAGACCGTTATCTGCCGCACACTTTCTGATCTTATCCTCGCTTCCGACAAGAGTAACGTCTACGTTGAAATCCCTCTGAGCGTCTATCGAACCCTTTATGACCTCCAGGGGAGCATTGTCCCCGCCGAATGCGTCTATTACTATGTTCATTATATTTATACCTCCGTTTTAGAGTTTGTTTTATTTTTTTAAGGCAACACCGCCGGCACTACCGTAATAAGCGGAAATAACGGCAACAGTTCAGACATACATCCCCGCAATGAATGATCCTGCGAACAGCAGACCAAGAACTTCAAAAATTATCACGGACGCCGCTGCGATCCTGCACAGAAAATTTTTTCTTCCCCTTATATGGATGAGAACCGCCGCAGAATACCCAATGAAAAGCGCATTGACGATCGGTAAGATCAAAGCGCAGGGAAAGAAAATGACGGTTACAGCTATTTCCAGCATCGATAAAGATACCGCTGCGCATACTGAGACAAAGCACAGCCTTGATCTGTTTTCCTGCATATCAAGTATCAGCGCAACAGATAAGATCAAAACAGAAATTACCGTCCACGCCCATATGACGACCGTTATGGGAATAAGAGCGTCCGGCTGCACGCCGAAAAGCCCCAGAAGCTTTCCCGCTCCGTTTGAAGCGGAAGATGATGCGTTTTCAAAAAAATCAGCCATAGGATCATTCCTTCATCTGCTCTATCGCTTTGTCAAGATCCGCAAGACCTCTTTCTGCGATCATCTGATATTTCAGTCTTTTATCTCTTATCCTTTCGGGCAGCTCGGGGAGGATCCCCATATTGCATCCCATAGGCTGGAATTTCTCCACAGTAGGATCGCTGATATATTTTGACAGCGCACCCAGCATCGAGGTCTCAGGCAGCGTGACATAAGACTTTCCCTGCAAACGTCTTGCCATATTAAGTCCGGCAAATATACCGCTTGCTGCGGATTCGATATATCCCTCTACGCCTGTCATCTGTCCTGCGAAAAACAGATCCTCTCTGTTCCGCATATTAAACTGCTCGTTCAGAAGCTTAGGAGAATTTATGAAAGTATTTCTGTGCATGACTCCATAACGTACGAACTCTGCGTTTTCAAGTCCGGTTATAAGTGAGAAAACCCTTTTCTGCTCACCGAATTTAAGATTTGTCTGAAAACCGACCATGTTATAAAGCGTACCCTGAGAATTTTCCGCTCTGAGCTGAACTACAGCATAGGGACGCTTACCCGTTCTCGGGTCGGTAAGCCCAACCGGTTTAAGAGGACCGAAGCGCATCGTATCCTCACCTCTCTTGGCAAGTACCTCCACAGGCATACAACCCTCGTAGACCTTGAAATTATCCTTGCCGAAATGCTCTCTGTCAAATTCATGGAGCGGTGCAGATTCCGCATTTATAAGCTCACCGTAGAACCGGAGATATTCCTCCTTGTTCATAGGACAATTTATATAATCAGCCTCACCCTTGCCATACCTCGAGGCAAAGAATACCTTGTTTTTATCCAGACTGTCAAAGGTGACGATAGGAGCTGCGGCGTCGTGAAAATACAGATAATCCCCGCAGATATCCTTTATGCTGTCCGCCAGTCCTCCGGAAGTCAGCGGCCCCGTTGCAACTATGACACAGCCTTCGGGTATCTCCGTGACCTCCTCCTCAATGACATCTATCAGCGGAGCGCTTTTTATTCTATCAGTCACGAGATCTGAAAACCTCTTACGATCCACCGCAAGCGCTCCTCCGGCAGAAACCTTTGAAAGTCCGGCGCATTCCATTGTAAGAGAACCCAGTCGGCGCATTTCTTCCTTAAGCATTCCCGCTGCGGAATCCAGTCTCTCCGCCTTGAGTGAATTTGAGCAGACAAGCTCCGCAAAGCCATGGTATTTATGGGCGGGAGTAAATTTCTTCGGCTTCATCTCATAAAGCGAAACGGAAATTCCCGCTTTTGAAAGCTGCCATGCCGCCTCGCACCCAGCAAGCCCTGCGCCTATAACCTTAACCGTCATTTGACAAATTCCTCTCGTAGCCGCAGTCAGGCTTGTGACAAAGAAGCACTCCGTTTTTTCCTCCCTTTTGGAAAAGGGTAGAACCGCACTGCGGACATTTTTCTTCAGTAGGAAGATCCCACGTCATAAAGCTGCAGGTGGGATTGTCCTCACAGCCATAATACTTTTTACCTTTTTTAGATTTTTTCAGCAAGACCTTTTTACCGCAGAAGGGACAGCTTCCTCCAGTCTCCTGAACGATCCTTTTAGTGTTGGTACACTCCGGGAAGCCTGAGCAAGCCATGAATTTTCCGTATCTGCCGATTTTTATGACCATAGGCTTTCCGCATATCTCGCATACCTGATCTGTCTCCTCGTCAGGCACCTTAACACGTTTACCCTCCATAGATACCTCAGCTTTGGAAAGCTCATCGTCAAAATCGCCGTAGAAATTCCTGAGCGTCTCCACCCAATCGGTCTTTCCGCTTTCCACATCGTCAAGACTGTTTTCCATATTAGCCGTAAACTTCACGTCTACTATCTTATCAAAATGCTCGCTCATCAGCTCGTTCGTGACCTCGCCCAGAGCCGTTGGCTTAAGCTGCTTTCCGTCCCTTTCAACATAGCTTCTGTTAAGGATCGTCGTGATAGTTGTAACATAGGTGGAGGGTCTGCCTATTCCGGTCTCCTCAAACGCCTTGACAAGCGTCGCCTCCGTATACCTCGGCGGCGGCTGTGTAAAGTGCTGATTTCCCAGAATTTCCTTTGCCTTCAGGATATCTCCCTTTTCGATAGGCGGAAGAACGTTTTTCTTTTCGTCCTCCTCGTCCTTTGACTCCTCATAAAGCACGGTAAATCCGTCAAACTTAACGGAATAACCGGTCGCCTTGAATGTGCAGCCGTTTGCTACAATATCCACCGACATTGTATCCATAAGGCAGTTTTCCATCTGCGACGCCAGAAATCTTTCCCATATCAGCTTATAAAGCTTATACTGATCTGATGTAACGCCGCTAGCCTTTACAAGTTCGGGAGTTATCTGCGGATCCGTAGGTCTTATCGCCTCATGAGCGTCCTGAGCGTTGCCCTTGGTTTTATATATCTTCGGCGCTGCGGGGATATATTTATCTCCGTATTTACCCTTGATAAATTCATAGGCCGCAGCCCTTGCCTCGTCGGAGATCCTGAGACTGTCTGTCCTCATATAGGTTATAAGTCCCGTTGCGCCCTGTCCGTTTATTTCAAGACCTTCGTAAAGCTCCTGTGCGGCTTTCATTGTACGTCTGCCCTGAAAGCCGAGACGTCTTGAAGCCTCCTGCTGAAGCGTTGAAGTCGTAAACGGCGCTGCGGGAGTTTTCTTGTGGACGCTTTTCTTGACCTTATCCACCGTATACTCTGCACCCTCCAGCCTTGCCAGAACCGAATCTGCGTCCTCCTTGGTCTTAAGCTCCGCCTTTTTTCCGTCTACCGAATTAAGCTTTGCGGAGAAAGCCTTTCTGCCTGACTTTGCCGTAAACTTACCGTCCACCGACCAATACTCCTGGGAAACGAAGGCTCTTATTTCCTTTTCTCTGTCACAGATCATTTTCACGGCTACAGACTGGACCCTTCCTGCGGAAAGTCCTCTCCTTATCTTTCTCCATAAAAACGGCGACAGCTTATAGCCTACTATACGGTCAAGGATCCTTCTAGCCTGCTGAGCGTTTACAAGATTCAGATCTATGGTGCGGGGATTGCTCATTCCCGCCTTTATTCCGCTTTCTGTTATCTCATTGAAAGCTACACGGTTTTTTTCGTTCATATCCAGACCAAGTATCTGAGCCAGATGCCATGAGATAGCTTCTCCCTCACGGTCCGGGTCTCCTGCAAGATAAACGTGATCGCAGCCTTTTGCCTTTTTCTTTATCTCCTTGATAAGTGCTTCCTTATCCTTGATATTTATATAATGCGGCTGAAAATCGTTTTCTATATCGACCCCGAGCTTGGACTTGGGCAGATCCCGCAGATGTCCCATAGATGCAACGACCTCGTAGTCCCCGCTCAGATATCTTTTTACCGTTTTCGCCTTGTGAGGCGACTCAACTATTACTAAATTAGACAAAATTATTCTCCATTCCGTTAAAACGTTCTCCAAAATTTATGCCTGACAATAATTCCTTGATCGGCGTTTTCTGTTACAGCCCGAACATTTTTCCGGGCAGAGATCTTACAGCGCCCTCCATTTCCAGTTCGGTCAGTAAAGCCAAGGTATCGGAAATATCAAGTCCGGCAGCGGCTGAGATCTCATCTACCAGCATATTTTTATCCTTTAAAAGCATACAGATCTTACTTTGAGTGTCGTCCAGACCCGAAAAGTCGTATTCGCTCCTTTTTTCCACCGTTGTCTGCTCCGGCTCCGTTTTTCCATGCTTTTTCCCGGAAGATCTTCCGGTAGCTTCCCGTTTCTCTTGTTCTGAATAAAACCCGGAGTCCTCCGACGGGAGATCGAATTTCCCCTCGCTGCGAATATACTTCATGCTGAAATATTTTCCGTCCGCCATAGCGTGCACAATATCGTCTGCACCGAAAACCGCCTGACACTCGTTTCTGAGCAGATCACGCTGACCAAAGTATCTGCTGTCGTAAATATCATGCGGCGGGATAACGAACACAGGCTTTCCCTGATAGACCGCATGACCGTAGTTATCAAGTCCGTGACTTTCTCTGCGAGCTTCGATAAAAAGCACACCTGAAGACATTCCCACGGAGATCCTGTTCCTTGCAGAAAATGAACCGCTGTGAAATCTTGCCGTAGGGTAATACTCTGAAATAACGACACCCGTTTCGGCTATTTTGTTTTTAAGCTCGCCGCTTCCCCTGGGATAATCGTAGTCAATAGGCGTACCGCAGACTGCGACAGTGCCTTCTCCCTTTTCAAGAGAGACAAGATTAACCCGTTGGTCTATCCCCTCTGCAAATCCCGAAACAAGAACAAATCCCCTGTCCGCAAGCTCTCCGCAGAGCTTATCGGTGACCTCCAGCGAATATTGTGACGGCCTTCTTGTTCCCACAACGGTGATAAGGCATTTATCGTGTAAAAAGTCAAGGTTCCCCTTATAAAAAAGCATAGCGGGAGGATTTGCGATCCTCTTGAGCTGCAAGGGATAGCCCTCACTTTCATAACATAAATACTTTTGACCCCTGTCGCTGCAAACGCCTAATATCTTCTCGGCGTCGCCTATACTAACAGCGTCGGCACGTTCATACTCCTGCCCGGTAAGTCCGGTGATGCTGCGGTTTTTTACAGCACTGACGAAATCCTCCACGCTGTCAAAATTATCGGACATTTCCCAAAGTCTCTTGCTGCCGATACCGAAAACCATAACAGTCCACAGCCACAGGGCATCATGTCCGCCCTCCATAGAAGCACGTCCTTTCATGATCGTCTGCACATTTCCCACAACAGGATAGTTCCTGCTGTTGCCGCATTAAGCGAATCCAGGCTGCCCTTCATTTCAATAGTGATCTTTCTGTCGCAAAGTACGGCGTTTTCATCAGAGAGTCCCCTGCCCTCGTTTCCGATAACGACCGCACAGCCTCCCGAAAAATCAAAACCACACACGGATTCGCCGCCCCGCACGACTGCGGCACAGGTTTTTATACCGACTTTTTTCAGTATATCAATGACCCTGCTGAAATCATTTTCCACATAAAGGTTTATTTTCGGCATACTTCCCACAGCGGATCTTACCGCCTTGGGGTTATACAGATCAACTGAATTTCCTGTCATTATCACGCCGTCTATTCCCAAAGCATCGCCTGTTCTCAGCATAGTGCCGAGATTTCCGGGATCCTGTATACCGCACAACACAAGATACTTGCCGTCATGCTTAATGCAGCCTTCGGAAAGCTTTTTATCCAGCTTATGCGCTACAACAAAGATACCCTGGGAACTGCCGGTTTCAGAAATTTTCTCTGCGATCTCGGAGGTTATAACATACCTTCTGCTTTCGTCAAAGTTCTCAGCAAGCCCCACAGGCAGCTGACCTCTGTACCGTTCGATCGCCTCGGCGGTATACAAAACGGCAGTTATGCTGACAAGACCCTTTTCGCCGCATTTAATTATATCTATGCAGCCGCGCATACCCTCCGCAACAAAAAGTCCGCTTTCGTCACGGCTTTTTCTGCTTTGAAGAAGCTTTTTAAACAGCTTAATTTTAGGATTATCTCTGCTTGAAATTACCATTAAATTACCGCCTCAGCAACAGATTGATTTACTCTAATATACAACAAAACACGCAGGTTTATACTTAAACATGCGTGTTGTATGTTCATTAAAGAGCCGCCTTCGCCTTTTCAACAATCGCTGTAAAGCCCGCAGGATCGCTTATTGCGATCTCAGAAAGCATTTTTCTGTTAAGATTAATGCCTGCTTTATTCACGCCGTTCATAAATGTTGAATAATTGATGCCGTTCATCTTGCAGGCTGCGGAAATTCTTGTGATCCAGAGCTTTCTGAAATCTCTCTTCTTCTGCTTTCTGCCGATGTATGCATACTGACCTGACTTCATAACAGCCTGCTTAGCCATCTTAAAGTGCTTGCTCTTTGCGCCGAAGTAGCCCTTAGCAAGCTTCAGAGTCTTATTTCTTCTCTTACGAGTCATCATTGCTCCCTTAACACGAGCCATAGTTATTACCTCCTGAAATTTTTAATTTAAATGTTTCCCTACAACTCGCTTATTTGTAAGGGATAAGAGCCTTTACGTTCTTGATATTGGTGTCGTCGGCATAAGCTGCACCACGGAGTATCCTCTTGCGCTTATGTTCCTTCTGAGTAAGTCTGTGTCTCTTGTTTGTGTGCTGAAACTTTACCTTACCGCTTCCGGTTACGCTGAAACGCTTCTTTGCGCCGGAATGTGTCTTGATCTTTGGCATTTGATTTATCCTCCTTAATTATTTTACTTGCTGTTTTTCGGAGCGACGAACATCACCAGGCTTCGTCCCTCCATTTTGGATGGCTTATCAACAACTCCCACCTCGGAAACAGCCTCCTTGAATTTAACGAGAAGCTCCTCGCCAAACTGAGGATGAGCAACGGTACGCTTGCGGAATCTTACAGATACCTTGACCTTATCTCCGCCCTTAAGGAACTTTAAAGCCTGATTTACCTTAGTATTGAAATCGTTGGTATCGATGGTTGAGGACATCCTGACCTCCTTGATCTCGATGACCTTCTGATTTTTCTTCGCCTCTTTTTCACGCTTTGCCTGCTCGAAGCAGAACTTTCCGTAGTCCATTATACGGCATACGGGCGGCGTTGCCTGAGGAGCGATCTTAACCAGATCCAGATCCTTCTTAAACGCAATATCCAACGCTTCCTCAGCGCTGATAATACCCAGCTGAGTTCCGTCAACGTCGATTACACGAAGCTCCTTATCGCGTATTTCCTCGTTGATCTGATGTTCCTTGTTGCTAATGACGCAGCACCTCCAAAATAAAATAAAACGGATACAGAACACACCGTACCCGCATAATATCACAAAAATTATTGCGATCTATGGCAACCTTTTTACAACCAAAACGGCGCTTAAGGTGAGAACGGATCAATGCTCTGCTTTGTTTACTTTAGTATTATACACCACCCGGTCCGATTTGTCAAGTGTTTTTTTAAAAAATTTATAAGATCCTGAAAATATTTTCCGTCAGTAAAGGATCTCCGACAGGACAACAAAGAAGAAGGTCAGGGCAAAGGAAACGCTCAGCGCCCCGTTAAGATTCATCTGGATCACACACACCGCTGCCAAAAAAATAAACAGCGCCCTTATGATATCATAGGATCTTGAGCCTTTAAGGAGCTTTTCAAGCGCCCTTCCTCCGTCAAAATATTTAAATGGCAGCAGGTTGAAAACCCCCAGCAGCAGGTTTACGGCACAGAAAAAATCAAATCCGGAGATCAGATACCATATTCCCGCAGCAAGAAAATTAACTGCGCATCCGGATAAAAGAATGAGCATATCCGCCGCGGATGACAAAAGCCTGCCCGATCCCGGGCGTATCCTGATACCTCCGCCGTACAGCACTACGCTTTCCGGCTTGTCGGAAAAGAGCGCCATAAATGTCAGATGCCCCAGCTCATGGAGAACGCAGCAAACAAGCGCCGTAAATATCTCGCCGCAAAGAGCGCCGCCGTACAGCAGCATTATCGCCGTAACAGCAAAAAAGCTGAAGGAAACGCCGATATTAACTCCCCTGATTTTTACAGAAAACAAAACGATCACCCGTAAATTATATGCGTACAGGCAATTAAATATTAAAGCTGATTTAAAATAGCAGCATAAGTCCGGTTACGTCCATGGAAATCAATTTTACCGATCAAAGATTTTATAACAAAGCATCGTATTTTATCCGCAATACAGAAGCCTGAGTCGTCCTTTCCCAGCCGTACAACGGAGAAAAGACGACAAACATATACAAAGCTTTTGTTCGGCACTTTGAAAATTGATCTCCGTGGGCTACGCCACATTAACGCAGACATTTCCGCTCAGCAGATCATTGCTTTAAAAAAAGGAAATGAACGTCACAGGTCAACTCTGCTAAAGCATTTTTCTGAGATACTGACCGGTATAGGAGCTTTCGCAGGCTGCAATTTCCTCGGGAGTACCTGTGCAGACGACCATACCGCCCTTATCGCCACCCTCGGGTCCCAGATCGACAATATAATCTGCGGTCTTTATAACATCGAGGTTATGCTCTATGACAAGCACCGTATTGCCCGAATCCACCAGCTTTTGCAGAACCTCAATGAGCTTGTGTACATCTGCGGTGTGAAGTCCCGTAGTAGGCTCGTCCAGAATATAGATCGTCCTGCCGGTCGCTCTCTTGGAAAGCTCTGTTGCAAGCTTTACCCTCTGCGCTTCTCCTCCCGAAAGAGTGGTGGCAGGCTGACCGATCTTCACATAGCCGAGACCTACCTCGTAAAGGGTCTGAAGCTTTTTCTGTATTTTCGGGATATTGGAGAAGAACTCCACTCCCTCCTCCACCGTCATTTCAAGAACGTCATATATGGATTTGCCCTTGTATTTTATTTCAAGCGTCTCACGATTGTACCTCATGCCGCCGCACACCTCACAGGGAACATATACGTCCGGCAGGAAGTGCATCTCTATCTTAATGATACCGTCGCCCTCGCACGCTTCGCAGCGTCCTCCTTTTATGTTAAAGGAAAATCTGCCCGAGTTGTAACCCTTCATTTTTGCTTCCTGGGTCTGGGCGAAAAGCTCTCTTATATCCGTGAAAACGCCTGTATAGGTCGCAGGGTTTGAACGGGGCGTTCTTCCTATGGGTGACTGATCTATATCGATCACCTTATCGAGATTTTCGATTCCCGGCATATCCGAGAACTCTCCGGGACGTATCTTGGCTCTGTTGAGCTTGCCGGCAAGATTTTTATAAATGATCTCGTTGACAAGCGATGATTTTCCGCTTCCCGAAACTCCCGTAACGCAGGTAAAGGTACCAAGCGGTATATCTACGTCGATATTTTTGAGGTTATTCTGCCTTGCCCCTCTTACGGACAGATACTTTCCGTTTCCCTTTCTCCTCTCATCAGGTACAGGAATTTTCTTTCTTCCGCTGAGATACTGACCGGTAACGGATCTCTCACTGGCCTTGATATCCTCTACCGTGCCGGCAGCCACGACCTCTCCGCCGTGTATGCCCGCTCCGGGACCTATATCCACAATATAATCAGCGGCATACATGGTATCCTCGTCGTGTTCCACAACTATAAGAGTATTTCCGAGGTCCCTCAGCCTTTTGAGAGTTGCAATAAGCTTATCGTTGTCCCTTTGGTGAAGTCCGATAGACGGCTCGTCCAGAATATACAGAACTCCCACCAGAGAGGATCCTATCTGGGTCGCAAGACGTATACGCTGGCTTTCACCTCCGGAAAGCGTACCGGCAGAACGTGAAAGAGTAAGGTACTCCAATCCCACGCTCTGAAGAAAACCGAGACGGTCGTTTATCTCCTTGATAATACGCTCGCCTATCATTCTGTCACGGTCGGAAAGCTCCAGAGTCTTAAAGAAATCCAGCGCCGCCGTAACAGACATATCGCAAAGCTGAGCGATGTTCAGCCCGCCCACCGTTACGCTGAGACTTTCCTTTTTAAGTCTCCTGCCGTGGCACACGGGACAGTTTTCATCGGTCATGCTTGCTTCGATATCCGCCTTTGACCAGTCACTGTTGGACTCCTTGTAACGCCGTTCCAGATTGGGTATGATCCCCTCGAAAGCGGAATCGTACTCCGCTTTATAAAATTTCGACGATCTGCTCAGCTTAAGCTTCTGCCCCTGAGTGCCGTACAAGAATATATCCACGGCGTCCTTGTCAAGATCCTTTACGGGAACATCAAGGGGGATACCGTAGGTCTCGGAAATAGCTTTGTAATACATCATTGCTATAGATGACTCGTCAAGAGAATTCCAGCCGCTTGCCTTTATAGCTCCCTGCATGATAGAAAGCTCCTTATTCGGGATTATCATATCCGGATCGATCTTCTTGAAAACTCCGAGTCCTGTACATTTCTCGCAGGCTCCGTAAGGGTTGTTGAAGGAGAACATTCTGGGAGTAAGCTCCTCTATGGATACTCCATGCTCCGGGCAGGCATAGTTCTGAGAAAACATCATTTCCTCTCCGCCGATAACGTCCACTGTGACAATACCTCCTGTCAGGGACGACACCGTTTCGATACTGTCTGTCAGACGTGATTTTATTCCGTCCTTGATAACAAGTCTGTCCACAACTATCTCAATAGTATGCTTTTTGTTCTTTTCAATGGATATGTCCTCAGACAGATCGTAGGTTATACCGTCCACACGCACTCGTACATAGCCCGATCTTCTCGCCTGCTCCAGCTCCTTGACATGAGTTCCCTTTCTGCCTCTTACAATAGGAGCAAGCAGCTGTATCTTCGTACCGTCATCAAGAGAAAGTATCTTATCAACGATCTGATCTACCGTCTGCTGCTTGATCTCCCTTCCGCATACGGGACAGTGGGGAACGCCTATCCTTGCGTAAAGCAGCCTGAGATAATCGTATATCTCGGTGACGGTCCCGACTGTCGAGCGTGGATTTTTGGATGTGGTTTTCTGATCTATGGATATAGCTGGAGAAAGTCCCTCAATGCTCTCCACGTCAGGCTTGTCCATTTGTCCAAGAAACATTCTGGCATATGAGGACAGCGACTCAACGTAACGTCTCTGACCGTCCGCATAGATAGTATCGAATGCCAGAGAGGATTTTCCGGAGCCGGAAAGTCCCGTCATTACCACCAGCTTGTCTCTGGGAACAGTAACATCGATATTTTTCAGATTATGCTCTTTTGCACCCTTTATCACAATTTCATTTATCGGCATATTTTCACTTTCCTTAATCTGTAATAATTTTTATTAAAAAAGTTCCTCATAGGTTTTGTAAGGGGTGATCACACCCAATGCAGTACTCTTTCTTTCAAGAGTTGCCGGATCCAACGGGGAATGTATATTGTAAAGAAATCCCTTTTCACCGTATCTGTCATTCTTCAAACTCTCCTCGTCAACATGAACGTTTACGACCTTAACGCAAAGAACAACATGGTCACTGTTGGGTGTGATCTCCTTTTCCCAGACGTATTCACATTCCAGGTTTAAAAAGCAGTCCTCTACAACAGGGGCGTTTACCATTGTTCCCTTTTTGAACTTCAGACCCGCTTTTTCAAGCTCATCCTCCTCATAGCTGTTGTTGGCTATTGTCGAATAGCATTTTTTATAGTTATCAGCCGACGGAAAATTTATCACCAGCTGCTTTTGCTTAGAGGCGATCTCATACATATGCGTGTATTTGCATACATATGAAAATATACAGTAGAAATCACTGCCGTTATCGCTGGAAAAAGACAGCCATGACTGCATTGTTCCATTGGATCTTCCGTTAAGCTTATATCCTGTCACCAGCGTCAGCGGCGAAGGGACAGCCGTAAGATGTTCAAACCAGTTAAATCCGTAAAACTGCTCATTTGCTAATTTGTCCGGCATTACGCTGAATTCTTTTTTCATACCTGTTCACCTATCCTTTTTCTATACATTATTTCATCGGACCTTACATACCCCTGCTTTTCATAAAAAGCCTGAGCGGATATATTATCTCCGCCTGTAAAAAGCTGATAGCCCGCAATATTTTTATCGGCAAAATACCCCTCTATATACCTGAACATTTCAGCCGCAGCTCCTTGTCTTCTGTATTTATCATTGACATAAAGCTCTGTGATCTCCGCATAATGCCGGCTGTAACACATTGACTTAAAGATCTGAACACAGCAAAATCCGACAGCCTCTTTTTCATTACGAGCAATAAACACGATCTCCTGTTCGTTACACTCCAAGGATCTTTTCAGCAGAGAAAGCTGTGTTGCTCCCTTGCCGTTAAACTCCTCATTGAGCCTGAAAAGCTCCTCTGCGTCTGAAATATCAGCTATTCTTATTTTAAACATTTTTCTCTCCGCTTTCCAACAAAGATATTACCTCCTCTACTTCGGAATATCCGTCGTAATCTCCCGTGTAGTTCACAGGATCTCTGTGGTAGATGATACCGTTTTTCTCGTTTTCCGCAAGGCGTTCCGCCAATGCCTTACGGCTGTTACGCTTGATGTATTCCGTAAAAGCGATCAGTCTGACGCCGTGCTGAGAAACGTCATGCATATCCTTTCCGCAGGGGAAATCAGAGCATTCCCAACAGCCCTCAAAACCTTTTTTGTCACAGCACCTGCGCTGATGACAGCAGCATTCAAGCTCGCCTTTCTTGCTGAAATTACAGCCCTTGCAATGAGTTCTCTCGCTGCAAAGCTCGCAGACCAGTCCACAGGGAGCAATGCTGTTTTCAATTCTCCCGGTCCTGCCGAGAGCTATGTATTCTTCATATTTCATATTATCACCATAATTTGAATTATTCATCAATATTATCTGAAAAACCGTTCAAAAATTTCCTGACGCAATTTAAAAGCTCAGGCTGAATTTCAGGATAAGTCCAATTTTCAGGACAACTATCCAACAGTCTTACCTCGGCTATCTCGGACTCGGGCATATCGCCGAACTCCTCTATATCTGCATAAAACAGCATACCGAAGGTCTCGTCTGACTGCCGAGTATCATCTCCGCTGACAGAATATATGCAGATCTTCTCAAGCGTGAACCTGACCGCTCCCGTTTCCTCAAAAAGCTCCCGTTCGGCGGTCCGCTCTATGGTCTCGCCGCTCTCCCAATGACCTCCGGGAATTTCAAGGGTATCACGTTTTTTGTGCCTTACAAAAACGTACTTTCCTTTATAAAAAGCGGCAATGACCGCATATTTCAGCTTGCAGGAATGATTTGCATTGTAGAATTTTACCGTCATTTAAAAGTCTCCTTTAAATATTACTTCTCCCCTCTCAGCTCGGCGATCTTATCACGCAGGAATGCCGCGTGCTCAAATTCCAGCATTTTTGCCGCTTCCTTCATTTCCCTTGTCAGCTTGTCGATAAGCTGAGCCGTCTCCTGCTTGCTGAGCTTTGACTTTTGTCTTGCGGAGTACTCCACTTCCTCCTTGGTGGATATCTCGATCACATCACGAATATCCTTAACGATAGTTTTCGGAACGATCCCATGCTCCTCGTTGAACTTCATCTGTATTCCCCGACGGCGTTCCGTCTCTCTGATAGCGTTTTCCATTGAACGTGTCACCGTATCGGCGTACATTATTACAGTACCCTCCGAGTTTCTCGCCGCACGTCCGATAGTCTGTATAAGTGCGCTTTCCGAACGCAGAAAGCCCTCCTTATCGGCGTCAAGAATTGCCACAAGGGACACTTCGGGCAGATCGAGACCCTCTCTCAGCAGGTTGATACCTACCAGCACGTCAAACTCGCCCAGGCGCAGATCCCTGATTATCTCCATACGTTCCATTGTATCTATATCATGGTGCATATATCGTACCTTTATTTCAAAATTTTTGAGATACGCCGTTAAGTCCTCCGCCATTTTCTTGGTGAGCGTGGTCACAAGCACACGCTCATTTTTTTCTATGCGGACATTTATTTCGCTGAGAAGATCCTCTATCTGACCCTCGGACGGACGAACGGATATAAGCGGATCCAGAAGTCCGGTAGGACGTATCACCTGCTCCACTATCTGCTGTGATTTTTCCTTTTCGATAGGTCCGGGAGTGGCGGACACAAATATCGCCTGATTTATATGACTGTAAAACTCGTCAAACTGCAAAGGCCTGTTGTCCAGCGCAGAGGGAAGCCTGAAACCGTAGTCCACAAGGGTCTGCTTTCTCGCCCTGTCACCTGCATACATTCCTCTTACCTGCGGGAGGGAAACGTGGGATTCGTCCACCATAAGCAGAAAATCCTCGGGCAGAAAGTCCAGGAGAGTAAATGGCACAGCACCCTTGGGACGTCTTGCAAGCACCCTCGAATAGTTCTCAATACCGCTGCAAAAACCTATTTCCTCCAGCATTTCTATATCGTAATTGGTACGCTGAGCAATACGCTGAGCCTCGATAAGCATATCGTTGTCCTTAAAATATTTGATACGCTCGTCAAGCTCCTCCTTTATCTCCTCGATAGCCTCTTTCATTTTATCCTTACCCACAATATAATGGGAGGCAGGAAATATCGCCGCATGATTGAGGAATGAAAGTACCTCCCCTGTGACAACGTTAATTTCGCAGATACGGTCTATTTCATCTCCGAAAAATTCCACACGTATCGCCGTGTCTGTGGAGTTTGCTGGATATATCTCCACAACGTCTCCCCTGACCCTGAACTTATTTCTCACGAAATTGATATCGTTTCTCTCATACTGAATGCCCACCAGATCGGCAATGAGCCTGTCTCTGGACTTCTCCATTCCCTTGCGTATTGACACTACCATAGATTTGTATTCCTCGGGATCGCCCAGAGAATATATGCAGGACACGCTGGCTACGATTATCACATCTCTGCGCTCTGCAATAGCAGATGTTGCGGAATGTCTCAGCTTGTCTATCTCATCGTTGACGGAGCTGTCCTTTTCTATATAAACGTCCTTGCTGGGAACATACGCCTCAGGCTGATAGTAATCGTAATAGCTGACAAAATACTCCACCGCATTGTTAGGAAAAAATTCCTTGAACTCAGAGCAAAGCTGAGCCGCAAGGATCTTATTGTGGGCAAGCACAAGGGTAGGTCTGTTGAGCCGTTCAATAACATTAGCCATAGTAAAGGTCTTTCCCGAGCCTGTTACTCCCATAAGGGTCTGCTCCCTCATGCCGCTTTCCACGCCCTTTACAAGTGCGTCCACCGCCTCGGGCTGATCGCCCGACAGCTTGTAATCAGATACCAGCTGAAATTTATCCATAAAAATTAGTCCTCACAATCCGAACAATAGTTTTCTGTTTCCTATTATACTACAAAAAATTATTTATGTAAAGAGGTTTCAGTCAACTTTTTTTGTAAATTTGACAAATTGCGTGAAAGATAAATTGATTTTGATTGCAAAGAGGAAATTTTTATGTTATAATATACAGGAAAGGAGTATGACGGTATGCGAAAACACTGTGAAATGATAAAAAAGCAGGTATCTGCAAACTTTATAAACCTTGAAACTGCAATAAAGACCTATGACAGAAACGCCCTTGTATGCGGCTCTCCCGCATGGAGATATGTTTATCATACCATTCATTCGGCGGACAAATGGTTTTTTGATCCCTTTGTTTATGATGAGCCTGATTTTCACACAGCAGGTATGGATAACCCCGACGATCCCTGCGATATTACACTCAGCGACCAACAGCTTCTGGACTATCTGCATAAGGTCAGAGACAAGACATTTGACTATATGGATACTCTGACGGACGATATGCTGTATGAAAATCCGCAGGACTGCGAATTCACCCGTCTTGAGCTTGTATTAATGCAGTTCAGGCATATTTCCGTACATACCGGAATGATAAACGGTCAGACTATCAAACGCACAGGAAAATTCCCTGTATTTGTGAGTCCTCACACCGTTTACAGACTTGAAAACGGTGTGTTTGACGAATAAAGAATGAGGAATATCCGTAATGAAAGAATTTAAAATAAATCAAAACGACGCAGATCAGCGTGTGGACAAGTTTCTCACAAAGGCTGTGCCTAAGCTGCCTAAAAATCTTCTTTACAAATATATCCGTCTCAAACGTATAAAGGTCAACGGAAAGCGCTGCGAAATCTCCACCCGGCTTAATGCGGGAGACGTTATGCAGCTTTACATTAACGATGAATTTTTTGAGGGGACTTCGGACAAGCCTGCTTTTCTGTCCGCTCCCGCTTCTCTTAATATTGTGTACGAGGACGAAAATATTATCCTCTGTGATAAAAAATGCGGACTGGTTGTCCACGAGGACGAAAGCGGAGATCCAGACACGCTGATAAACCGTATCCAGCACTATCTTTACAATAAGGGAGAATACGATCCGGCTGAGGAAAGATCATTTGCTCCCGCCCTCTGCAACAGGATTGACAGAAACACAGGCGGTATAGTGATCTGTGCCAAAAGCGCTGAAAGTCTGAGAATACTTAATCAGAAGGTCAAGGACAGGGAGATGCAGAAGCTTTATCTCTGCGCAACGGTCGGCATTCCCAAGAAAAAGTCCGCCGAGCTTAAAGCCTTTCACAAGCGTAATGAGCAGACCAAGACCGTTAAGGTTTCCGATAAAAAAACTCCCGACAGCAAGACGATGATAACCCGTTACAGGGTGATAGCCGAAAACAAAGCGGAAAATCTTGCTCTGCTGGAGGTCGACCTTATAACGGGACGCACCCATCAGATAAGGGCGCATCTCGCACATGAGGGGTATCCGCTGCTGGGGGACGGAAAATACGGCATAAACAAAATAAACCGTGAATACAATGTAAAGACGCAGGCGCTTTATTCGTACAAGCTTACGTTTTGTTTCTCCACCGACGCAGGCATACTTGAATATCTGAACGGAAGAACATTTACGGTAAAGGACGTGTGGTTTGCAGATAAATACTTCAGCCTTTTTGGTGATAATAAACAATAAAGCGTAAGATAATCTGTCGAAAATGCTTTGACTTAAGTGAAAATTGTGTAAATGCGTCAAAAAAACTTGCAAAAGTGCAGAAAATATGGTATAATAGTAGCGTTAATATATTTGATTCGGGAGGATATTACTATGACCGGCGATTTACATTGTCACACTACCCTTTCAGACGGGTCACTGGGAATTGAAGAAGTCATCGTTCAGGCTAAGAGAATGGGGCTTGATTTTCTTGCTATCACAGACCACGATACCCTGTCTTCGTCCAGCAGAGCGCACATTCTCGGAGAAAGATACGGCGTCAAGGTCATACCTGCCGTAGAGCTGTCCGCATGGGACAAAAAGCGTAATTCAAAGGTCCATATACTTTGCTATGCTCCGCAGAAGCCTGACAGGCTGGAGGGTCTTTGCCTTAAATCCTGTTCGATAAGGACGGAATGCGCCAAGGACATGATCGAAAAGGTAATGGAAAGATATCCTATACCTAAGGACGCCGTAAAGCATTACACAAAGGGTTCAAAGAGTATCTATAAGCAGCATATCATGAGGGCTCTTGTAAATTACGGCTATGCTACGGAGCTTTACGGATATGTGAACGACAAGCTGTTTTCATACCCCAACGGCGAATGCCTTGTACAAAGGGAATATCCCGACGTAAATTTCGTGCTTGACCTTATACACTCGTCAAAGGGAGTTGCAGTTCTTGCTCACCCGCATATGTTCCGCAGCACCGAGCTTATGAAGGAGCTGACTGAGGCGGGAAAGCTGGACGGGATCGAAGCATATCACTACTCCGCCACCCCTATCCAGCAAAAAGCGCTGAAGGAATTTGCCGAATCAAACGATCTGATAGTTACAGGCGGTTCGGATTTCCACGGTCTGTACAACAGCACAATGACTCATATCGGCAGCAATTTCACCGACGAAGAAAATCTGGACAAGCTTTTTAAGCTTATTCACATAAATTCACAAAAAGCTAACAAAACAGCTGTGAAACAGGAAAAATAATATAGTATAATTAAAGGTGGTTCACAAATGATATCAGACTGTCATATAGACAAGGGCAGACGTTTTGACTGATCTCAGACTAAAATAAAGGCTAAGGAGCATTTCAGATATGCTCCTTATATTATGTATATTATTTACAGAGAGGATTGTATAAAATGAACGTAATGGAAGAATCTTTACAAAAACATAGGGAATGGAAGGGCAAGATCGAGGTCGTTTCAAGACCTAAGATCAACAATGCCAAGGATCTGACCCTGGCTTACACTCCCGGAGTTGCTCAGCCATGCCTTGAAATACAGAAGGATCCGGAGCTTTCTTATGAGCTTACCAGAAGATCAAATCTTGTGGCGGTCATCACCGACGGTTCCGCAGTGCTGGGTCTGGGAAATATCGGCGGACTTGCAGGAATGCCTGTTATGGAAGGAAAATGCGCTCTTTTCAAGGAATTTGCAGACGTAGACGCTTTCCCCCTCTGTATAAAGTCAAACGATGTTGACGAAATTGTAAATACGATAGCGCTTATCTCTGACAGCTTCGGAGGAATAAATCTTGAGGATATCTCTGCTCCTCGCTGCTTTGAAATAGAAGCAAAGCTAAAGGAGCGTCTGGATATTCCGGTATTCCACGATGACCAGCACGGAACCGCTATCGTCGTAGGGGCGGCTCTTATGAATGCCTGCAAGGTTGCGGGGAAAAATATAGAGGACATCACCGTAGTCATCAACGGAGCAGGTGCGGCAGGCTGCGCTATCGGAAAGCTGCTGCTTTCTATGAAGGTAGGCGATCTTATAATGGTGGACAGAGAAGGTATTATCTGCGAGGGAGACAGCTATCTCAACGAAGCTCATGCGGAAATGGCTGCCGTAACAAACAAGAAAAGGCTGCACGGTTCTCTTGCTGACGCTCTTAAGGGTGCAGACGCATTTGTGGGAGTTTCCAGACCCGGACTTGTAAGCAAGGAAATGGTAAGCTCCATGAACGACAGATCCATTATTTTTGCTATGGCTAACCCAACACCTGAGATCATGCCTGACGAAGCAAAGGAAGCGGGAGCGTTTATTGTAGGCACAGGCCGTTCGGATTTCCCCAACCAGATCAATAATGTTGTGGCATTTCCCGGAATATTCAAGGGTGCGCTGGCAGTAAGAGCGTCCGACATTAACGAGGAAATGAAAATGGCTGCCGCAAAGGCTATCGCAGGCTGCGTCCCCGAGGATAAGCTATGCGCCGAATTTATTCTTCCCAACGCATTTGACAGAGCCGTACCAACAGCTGTTGCTGAGGCTGTCGCCAAGGCCGCAAGGAAATCCGGCGCAGCAAAAATATAACAATTTTGATCAATTGAGGAGGTCATAAAATGAAAACAATTTCCTACACACCAAAGGGCGTTTGCTCCAGAAAAATAGACATTGAGATTGACGGAGACATTATAAAAAAAGTGAAATTCACAGGAGGCTGCAACGGCAATACTCAAGGAATTTCCAAGCTTGTAGAGGGCATGAAAATCTCGGACGTTATAAGCAAACTTGAAAACATTGACTGCAACGGCAAGGGGACTTCTTGTCCCGCACAGCTTGCGGCGGCTCTGAAAAGCAGCATCTGATACGATCATAGAAAAAATTAAAGGGCGGAATGAGATCCGCCCTTTTTTGATGCCTTTTTCTGTACATTTTTTAGTACATATATTTTTTGTTGAACTTATCCAGCGGAATGGCCTTGTCGAACAACCAGCCCTGCGCCTTGGTATATCCTATTCCGCTGAGGATCTCCGCTTGCTCCTCAGTTTCAACTCCCTCGAAAATGATATCTTTCTCGGTTACTCCGATAAGCTTGCACATATTGAAAATAAAATCTCTCTCAATCTTATTTCTCTCGATATTGTCAATAAACGACTTATCTATCTTCACAATATCCACGGGAGCCTTCATAAGCACGCTTAACGTGGAATAACCTATTCCAAAATCATCTATACTGGTTTTAAATCCGTTTGAACGCAGTCTGTCAAGGTCGTTAAAAAGCTCCGACATATCTCCCGAAAAGCTTGATTCGGTTATCTCGATCTCTATCAAAGACTTGTCAACGTCATATTTGTCGGCGGTCTCGATAATCGTATCAACAAATTTGGGATGCAATATATGATGCTGAGAAAAATTCACCGAGATCGGTACCGTTGAAACACCGTCCCGCTTCCATCTTTCCAGAGTTCTCAGAACCTCCTCGTAAATGAAGAAGTCAAGCTCATCGATATACCCGACCTTCTCCAGCACAGGGATAAACTCGTATGGCATCTTATATGTCCCGTCAAAATTACGCCACCTTGCAAGCGCCTCTGCACCCACAATTTCCCTGGTTATAAGATGAAATTTAGGCTGGAGGAACATCTCTATCTTACGGTTTTCGATAGCTGAATGTATCTCGCTGCATATAGACTGTTCATAGGCTCTCTGGGTCCTCATACGCTGAGAATAGATACCGCAGAGGACTGTGCTGTTGCTCTTAACGCTCCTGCGTGCAAGGTTTGCATTATCTATAGCAACCGTTATATCGCAATGAGAGTCAGGAATTATATAGATCCCGCAGGAAACGTGAATATCGCTGGCAGGATATTTTTGTTTCTGCATATCTGTGAAACGGATATTCCTATCCTCGATGCTTTTGATAAGCTCTTCCCTGCTTTTTGCACGGTAAAGACTTATAAAGAAATCGGAATAGATCCTGCAGCCAAGAAGATTTGTAGGTACCTCTGTTATAAGCTTTCCGAAATCCTTCAGCATAGCGTTACCGGCTTCGTAGCCGAAGTTTTCGTTTACATAGGAAAAATCGTTTATATCCGAATAAACTATTCCGTAGATATAATCCTTATCCATGGACGATATCATCGCTCCCGCCTTGAGCTTAAAGGTTTTTCTGTTAAGAAGCTTTGTAAGACTATCCGTCTCCTGAAGATAAGCTATGTATTCCGAATCGTTATCGATCTTGGTTTTAAGCGTTTTAAGATGCTGTATACATACAATTTTTCCAAATACCCTTGAAATACGGTTCTGATCGTCTTCAAGGCTTACATAGGTCATATTATACCATGTGTAATCGTCGTCATAGGCGTTAGTACGGAATTCAAGACTTCCTCTGCGCGGCGATTCCATCATTCGCTTCCATTCACGGCGATAAGTGCTGTAATCGTCCTTATGTATAAACTTAGAGGGACAGTTATTTCCCCAGTAATCACTTATACAGTTGTCGCTGTCAAGCTCATATCTGCTTAGATCGGTTGTAAGCTGCATTTTATCTATTGCAGCATCATAGTCAAAGTAAAGCTCCTCCGTGTTCTCGGCTATGACCCTGAACTTCTCCGTCTGTATCTTAAGTTCACTTGTAAGGCGCACATCCTCGGTAATATCCATGATGACAGAATAGAAAAGAGGCTTCCCATAGGAATATCTGTACAAATTTCCATAGATCCTCAGCCATCGGTATCCTCCGTTTCCGTCACTGATCTTGAAATCATACACAAGCGGCTTATCGTCACGGATAGCAATGATGATCTTTTTGTACAAAACGTTGAAATACTCATATGAGATACAGGCAGAAACTGACTGCCCGGTAATATCCTCACTGAGTCCGAAAAGCTTATTGAACTCCTCATTGGATTTGAACACGATCAGATCATCGTCAGCTACGCTTAAGATCACCACTCCTCCGGGAACGGTAGAGGTAAGCAAATCAAGCTCAGTCTGAGAGCTGTTATATTTTGAAATAAGATTAAAATGCTCCGTATAATCGGTAATTACTATTTTTGCGATATGCTCATCTGGCGACGGAAGCTGTGTTCCGAAACAAAGAACATAAATAACCGTACCGTTTTTTTTCACAAACGGATGCTGAATATAAGCCGACGTCCCTTCCGTTAAAGCGTCATCAACCAAAGAAGTATATTTATCCCGATATTCCGCCGGAACAAATTCAAATAAGTTAAGCTTTCCGTCCTTTATATCCTGTCTGGTGTAGCCGGAAATCAGCAGAAAATCATCATTTGAGTCAACGACCACTCCACCCTTGGAAAGATCCGCATAATATTCACCGTAAATTACCATTTTGAGCTTATCCACGCATATCACCCCAATTCTATTTACATTATAACATATTCATCTATTAACTTCAAGTATCTGATTGGTTTTTTGTACAATATGCACAATGATATACCAATTTTTTTACCATATTAACGATAAAGATGAATCATGGACACTTCAAACACACTGCAAATAAAAAGCGGACGGACATTAACTGTCCGCCCGCATATCTTACGAGTAACTTATCAGATACTTATTCGTCGTCCGCATCTCCTGCTGCAAGCGCTGCCGCCTGCTCACGCTGGATATCATCATGAGCCGAAAGAACAGGTTCAACGTCCATATGTCTCATATGCCTGTCAACATAATTCTTCGTACATCTGTAAACCATAGGCGAAAGCGTAAGAACTCCCACAAGGTTAGGCAGCATCATAAGCCCGTTGAAGGTATCGGACAGATCCCACGCAAGATTTTCACCCATGGTAGCTCCTCCAATGATAGCTGCTACAAAAACAATCTTATAGATCATAGTAGCCTTTTCGCCGAAAAGATATTCCATTGCCTTACTGCCGTAATGACTCCAGCCAAGAACGGTTGAAAAGGCGAACAGAAGCAAGGCGATGGCAACAAATCCGGTACCAAGCTTTCCGAAAGTCTCTCCGAAAGCCATACCCACCATAGAGCCGGTATTTTCAACTCCGTCAACGACCTTTCCGGTTTCAAGATCGATAAGTCCAGATGAAAGTACGGTGAATGCGGTAAGCGTACAAACTACTATCGTATCGGTGAAGACCTCGAATATGCCCCACATTCCCTGATGTACAGGCTCCTTAACATTGGAGCTGGAATGTACCATTACCGAAGAACCGAGTCCTGCCTCGTTGGAGAAAACTCCTCTTTTCATTCCCATCTGGACCGCCATTTTCACACCCGAGCCAACGATACCTCCGGCAGCCGCTTTAAGACCGAAAGCTCCCTTGAAAATTGCCGTGAACACTTCGCCGAAACGGTCAATATGCATAATACAGATAACTATCGTACCCACCAGATACAAAAGTACCATTGCAGGCACGATCTTCTCCGTTACGGCGGCAATACGCTTAAGACCGCCGATTATTACAAGTCCCGCAACAATCATAAGCATGATTCCGGAAATAATAGTGGGAACATGGAATGTATCCTTCATATTTGTAGATATCGTATTGATCTGCGTCATATTTCCGATACCGAATGATGCAAGCAGACAGAACACGCAGAACAGCGCCGCAAGAAATTTTCCCAGGCCCTTGCAGTTCTTCTTGCTTCCCAGACCGTAGCGAAGGTAGTACATCGCTCCGCCGCTCCACTCTCCGTTTTTGTTTTTTATCCTGTAAAGGATTCCTAAAACGTTCTCTGAATAATTGGTCATCATTCCAAAAAACGCCACTACCCACATCCAGAATATAGCTCCCGGTCCGCCGGTGGCTATCGCTGATGCCACACCTGCAATATTTCCCGTTCCTACGGTAGCGGCAAGCGCCGTACACAAGCTCTGAAACTGAGAAATAGACTTGTCCTCGGTATGCTTTGTAACGTTTTTATCCTTGAAAATAGCGCCTATGGTACTTCCGACCCATTTGCCGAAATGCGACACCTGAAAGAATTTTGTAAGCACCGTCATAAGCACGCCTGTAAAGCAAAGGAGGATAAGCGCTGGCCATCCCCATACAACACCGTTTACGGCATCGTTGATTTTTTCTACAACCTTTAAAAATGCATCCATTTTTTTCACTCCAGACCTGATCGATATATAGCGTAAAATTGTTGAGAAAGCATTTATCTCCCAATTAAATCAATAAAAAAACTCTTTAATTATACAACATTTTTTGATAAAATTCAACCCCGGACAGCTCAGAAAAATGCACAAAATTTAAAACCGCTTTTTATCAGATCAAACAAAAGCCGCACATCAGATGTTTTCTGATGTGCGGCGGATAATTACATTGCTTCCGGACAGGTAATTTTAAACATATTGAGTATATTGCGTATGATCTGACCTGCTGCAAGTGAAAGCGACAGTCTTGCCTGCATAAGCTCGTCCGCCTCTCCCTTGATACGGCAGCTGTTATAGAACTTATGATACAGCGTAGCAAGATCGACAACATACTTTGTGACCTTTGACGGGTCGTATGTCCTTGCCGCCTCGTTTATCACATTTGGCAGAGAAGCCATGAGCTTTACAAGCTCAAGCTCCTCAGGCTCGGTAAGCGATTTGACACATTCTCTGTCAAATTTCCTGACCTCAATGCCCTCCTCAGCCATTTTCTTCATTACCGAACATATCCTCGCATGAGCGTACTGAACATAATAAACAGGATTCTGGCTGCTGTTTGAGACTGCCAGATCAAGGTCAAAATCAAAATGGGAATTAGGCTCTCTCAGATTGAAGAAAAATCTTGCTGCATCGATCGGTATCTCCTCCAGAAGCGTTGAAAGTGTTATCGCTTTTCCCGAACGCTTGGAAAGCTTATATTTTTCACCGTTCTTTACAAGGTTGACCATTTGCATAATAACGATGTCCAGCCTGTCCGAATCAACTCCCAGAGCCGTCATAGACGCCTTTATTCTTGCAATATAGCCGTGGTGGTCGGCGCCGAAAATATCCACAGCCTTATCAAATTTTCTTACTGCAAGCTTGTTGTAATGATATGCGATATCCGGCACAAGGTATGTGGGTATTCCGTTTTCACGAACAAGCACCCTGTCCTTTTCATCGCCGAAATCAGTGGTGCGGAACCACAGCGCACCGTCCTTTTCATAGGTATGTCCGCTTGCCTTGAGCTTTTCAATGACCTCAGCCACCGAACCGTCGTTGTGCAGGGTACTTTCCCTGAACCATTTATCGTAAGTAATGCGGTATTTTTCGAGATCTCTGTGAAGCGTTTCGATATTTACGGGAAGAGCAAATTCCACCAGCGTTTTCCTGCGCTCCTCCTCCGGCTGACCGCTCAGCACCGAGCCGTACTCGTCAAAGTAACGCTTTGAATGCTCTATAATGTCCATTCCCCGATAGGTATCCTCCGGCATGGGAAATTCCTCACGGTTGCCGTCCTCGCCGTATATCTCCTTGCAGAAAGCCTCGGTATCAAGCCCTTTTTTGCAGACCTCCATACCCTGCTCGCTGCATATCTGCATATATCTCAGTGACAGCGACTTGCCGAACTTTTCGATCTGATTTCCGGCGTCGTTCACATAAAACTCCCTTGCAACTGTATAGCCAGCCTTTTCCAGGACCGAAGAAAGGCAGTCTCCGATAGCTCCTCCTCTTGCGTTGCCTATATGCATAGGACCCGTAGGATTGGCGGAAACGAACTCCACAATGACGCTCTTGCCCTTGCCCATATCAGTTTCGCCATAGCTCTCTCCCTCGCCGAGAACAGCCTCCAGCACTCCCGAATACCACTCTTTGGAATAGAAGAAATTTATAAAGCCGGGACCCGCCACCTCGCATCTGTCAAAAAAAGTGCCGGAAAGCATGATCCTTGAAACGATACTTTCCGCAATTTTTCTGGGATTGCTCTTAAACGGTCTTGCGCACACCATAGCCGCATTTGTAGATATATCTCCGTTCTTAGGATCCGCAGGGATCTCCGTATTAAAAGACGGGATCGCTTCTGCGGGAAAAACGCCTTCCGCCGTCAGTTCACCCAGAGCGCTCATAACAAGCTCTTTTACCTGAGCAAAAGCGTCGTTAACAAGATTTGCCATTTTAACTTCCTCCCTGTTTACTGTATGATCTCCACGCTTATCTCAAAATCCCCGAGATAGCTGGAATTTACGTCTATCACATAATGAAAATCCACCGTGCCGCCGCAGTCGTCAAGTCTGCATACTATATCCTTGGTGTTAACGCCCACCGTGAACGAACCGTAAGGCGTTCCGTAAACGCAGTGATGCTTTGTATCCCGCTCTATCACAAGATTTGACGTAACCGCACCCGTTCTGTCCATTACTATCTTATCGCTGCCAAAGGTTTCAAGGGTAGTTACGCTTCCCTCAAAGCCGGTCGCCTCCGACTCCTCATAGGATATTTTGTAGCCGTTTTCCGTTTTCTCAAAAAAACCTTTTGAAAATATCTCCGTTTCTTCCTTGCTTTGCCCGTCCGACTGACGGCTGACAAGCTTAATGGATACGTCCTTTTTTTTCAAATCTTACCCTCCGATATTTTATGTTTTCAGATTGCATTTGGAAATTTTCGCATTTATATTCTTCCCTAAAAATCTTTCCACATTCTCAGCGAAAAGCTCCTCGCTGTCGGTGCAGTAAAGCTCTACCGTTCCGCTTTCGCTCCTGTCCGCCAGAGTGCTGTCGAAAGTCATGGTCTTCAAAGCGTATTTTGCCAGTTCGGCGCCGGAAGAAATAAGCGTCACATTATCTCCCATGACCTGCGAGATCACTTCCTTAAGATGCGGATAATGGGTGCAGCCAAGTATAAGGGTGTCTACTCCCTCACGCTTCATACACTCCAGATACTCCTCCGCAAAGAATCTTACAGCGGGGTTTTCCGGCGAGGTATAGCCGTTTTCCACCAGCGGAACAAACAATGGGCACGCCTTGCCGACTACTTTTATCTCAGGGTCTATCCCTCTTATGACCTTTCCGTAGCTGCCGCTTTTTACCGTTGCGCTGGTAGCGATTATACCGATACGCTTGTTTTTGGTCGCAGCGCAGGCGGCATGGGCTGCAGGAATGACCACGCCGCTGTATTCCTTTATTCCCGTACCGTCAAAAACGGGATTGTTCATTATTACCGACGATACGGTACCGCAGGCGATAAGCGCCATTTTTACATTGTGCTGCTCCATAAACGCTATATCCTGCCTGGTGTATTTGAGGATCGTCTCTCTGCTCCTCGTGCCGTACGGCACCCTTGCAGTATCGCCAAGATAAACTATATTTTCATGGGGCATGAGCCTGACAAGCTCCTCCACGCAGGTAAGCCCGCCTACTCCAGAATCAAAAACTCCGATAGCGGCATTATTCATAGTCAACGTCCGCCCTCTCCAGCGCAAGTCTGATAAGTCTGTCCTCCTGCTCCGCCGGAGACATTCCCTCATGCTCCATAAGCTGAGGATACATACTTATGGGCGTATGTCCGGGCAGGGTATTTATCTCGTTAAGTATTACCTCGCCGTCGGGACAAAGGAAAAAATCCACCCTTGCAAGCCCCGAGCAGCCCATTGCCTTATACCCGCTGACGGCGATCTTCCTTATCTTCTCTATGTTCTCTCCGCTCATTCTTGCGGGAATAATTGTCCTGGACTGCGCATTGTTGTACTTTGCGTCATAATCATAAAGCTCCCCGTTGGCTGAACATACCTCGCCGACCGTAGAAGCGAACGGCTCATCGTTGCCCATGACGGCGCACTCACATTCCATGCCCACTATGCCTTCCTCGACCACAACTTTTTTGTCGTGTGCAAAGGCGGTTTTTATTCCCGCTTTAAGCTCCGCAAGATCTCTTACCTTTGAAACTCCCACTGAGGAACCGCAGTTGGCGGGCTTAACAAACATAGGATATTTAAGCTTTTTCTCCATTTCCGCACACTTTTCGTCTATTGAGGAAAGCTGGGAGAAGGAAACAGTCACCCACTTAGCCGTATGTATCCCGTGAGCCTCAAGTATAGTATGAGTAACATCCTTGTCCATACAGTCCGCCGAGGAGATCAGATCACAGCCTACGAAGGGTATTTCCGACATCTGAAAAATTCCCTGGATCGTGCCGTCCTCTCCGTTTTTACCGTGAAGGGCGGGAAATATCACATCCACCCTGACACGCTGACACTCGCCGTCCTCGCCCACAGCGATAAAGCCCTTATCCACAGGGTCAGGACTGAGTATGCACGGAACGTTGTCGGGATGAGTTTCCCAGCTGCCGTCGGCAATGCCGTCTATATCTCCTATATATTTAAGCCAGTGACCTTTTTTTGTTATGCCAATGCATACCACATCATATTTATCCTTTGGGATGCTCCTTGCAATATGAGCCGCCGAAACCAGCGACACGTCATGCTCGTTTGATTTTCCGCCGAAAATTACGGCCACGCGGATCTTTGACATATTTCTCCGTCCTTTCGCAATTATCAATATTATTTTATTATAACACAGATTTATTATATTTGCAAACACTTATCTCACAAAATCACAAATCCGCCGAAAAATAATTTGTGTTCTTTGCATAACTTATCCGCCGTATCCGCACACACGGTCGAAAGGCATTTGTCCCCCGAAAATATCCAGTGCGCTGCCAACGGTAAAATCTATTCTTCCCCCGCCCAGAGCCTTAAGCTTATCAAGATCCTCAAAGGAAGATATCCCCCCGGCATAGGTGCAGGGAATGTCTATGCATTCACCCATAAGAGAAGCCACGCCTTCCTCGATGCCGCTTGCCTTCCCCTCGGCGTCTACGGCATGGATAAGAAATTCGCTGCAATATCGTGAAAAAAGCTCAATAGACTTCTCGTCAAGCTTTATGTCAGTGAACTTCTGCCAGCGGTCGGTCACGATATAATACTCTCCGTTTTTTTTGCGGCATGAAAGGTCAAGCACGAGCCTGTTTTTCCCAACCGCCTTTACCATAGCGTTCAGATTTTCAAAGCAGACCTCTCCGTTCCTGAAAACAAAGCTTGTAACAATGACGTGGGACGCTCCCCTGTCAAGAAAGGCTCCCGCATTTTCATTATTTATTCCGCCGCCTATCTGAAGTCCTCCCTCAAAGGCTGACAGTGCGGAATAAGCCTGACGCACATTCTCGGCGTAATATTTGCTGGATGGCGGATTGAGCAATATAATATGTCCGCCGTAAAGTCCCCGTGATCTGTAAAGGCTTCCGTAATAGCCGCCGCCGCATTCGGACACAAAATTTTCCGCAGCGTAATCATTTGTATCTGAAAGACTTCCGCCGACTATCTGTTTTACGCTGCCGTTATGTATGTCGATGCAAGGTCTGAATTTCAATAAAATCGCTCCCTATCAGTTTTTGATCATATAAACGGCAAGGATCATCCTGCCACCGTATTCTATCCTCTGGCATCTCACCTTATCCAGTCCGTTTTCCTTTGCCGCAGAGCTTAAGACCTCGTCAAGATCTTCTCCGAGATCCTTGGCAGCATGGTAGCTGTCTATCCCGTCCTCCTCGTCAAGCACTATCCCAAGAGAATCGTCAAATTCAAAATACACGTTCTCGCTTTGTCTGTCAAGCTGTTCCGACATTATCTGCGGGATCTCTCCAAGCTCCGAGATCTTGTGCAGATTATGAGCGATATAGGAATCCAGCAGCGTTGAGCTGCGGGGATAGTCCTCACCCTCCCACTCATGCTTAACAGACATATACGAATCCGAAACGTTAAAATACTTGTGCCTTATAAGAGTGTTATCGCTTTCAGGGATCGGATCGTCCCATGTGACGTCCACATAGTACCAGCCTCCTCCGATCTGCACTATATTCCACGCATGCTCCTCGCCGCTTATATCCGCAGCCTGCACCGACATACACGGGATCTCCAGCATATCCATAAACATCTGAAAAGTGGAGGTATATCCGCTGCATATTGCCTTGCCGTTTATAAGCGCACCGTACGGGTTTACCGAATTTTCATCGTGTGTCTCAAAGAAACCCAGCATTTTATCGTCATAACTGATATTGAGTATCATATGATCGTGGATCGCAAGCTCCTTTTCATAATCAGTCATTTCTGGAGTGATCTCTGTGCTTATGACCTCCTTTGCAGCCTCCAGCACGGCAAGCTGGAAATCGTCCAGACCCGAGCTGTCTCCGCTGAGATATGCATCGGAAACAGGCTTCGTGTCGTAAAGTCCTCCGTCGTCGTTTCCGTCGTTTTCGTCCGCAGGAGCTGTCTGGCTGCTAACGCTCACGCTTTCCGTCGGAGCATTTTTATTCTGACCTGCGTTCTCTGCGTCTCCGCCGTTCTCAGTGCAGGAACAAAGCAACGTACTGATAAAACATATCAGGACGCAGACCGTCATAATAAAATACCATTTTGAATTTGTCCTTTTATTCAATCCTATGCGTCCTCCTTAGATTTCATTACTTTATTATATATTATAGCTCACAGGTTGTCAAGAAGCTGTTTGAGATTATGAAAGGTATGAGTGTAATTCGAAAAGCATAAGCATGATCCGGCCACTATGAATTTTTCACATACATATCCTTCATTATGGCGCCCGGTTTCTCTGTTTTTTGCAATTATTCATATATTCCTGCAATTTACTTGACAAAAGGCTCCGTTTGGTATAAAATAATAATATAAAATAGGAAAGGATGTTTTATCAATGGGACTTACTTTAACTGAAAAGATCCTTAAAGCTCACCTCGTGGACGGCGAGTTCGTTAAGGGCGGCGAAATAGGTATCCGTATCGACCAGACGCTCACTCAGGACGCTACAGGTACTATGGCTTATCTTGAATATGAGGCTATGGGCGTTCCCCGTGTAAAAACGGAAAAGTCCGTGGCTTATATAGACCACAACACTCTTCAGTCAGGCTTTGAAAATGCCGACGATCACCGCTTTATCGGTTCGGTGTGCAAAAAGCACGGCATTTATTTTTCACGTCCCGGCAACGGCATTTGCCATCAGGTACATCTCGAAAGATTCGGCATACCCGGCAAAACTCTTATAGGCTCTGACAGCCATACTCCTACCGGCGGAGGAATAGGCATGATCGCTATCGGCGCCGGCGGACTCGATGTAGCTGTCGCTATGGGCGGCGGAGCTTATTATATTACATATCCGAATATCGTCAAGGTGAACCTGACTGGAAAGCTCTCTCCATGGGTCTCCGCAAAGGACGTTATCCTGGAGGTACTCAGAAGAATGTCGGTAAAGGGCGGCGTCGGAAAGGTCATCGAATACTGCGGCGAAGGTGTCAAGACGCTTACCGTTCCCGAAAGAGCGACTATCACCAATATGGGAGCAGAGCTTGGAGCTACAACCTCCATATTCCCCTCTGACGAAAACACTCTTGCATTTCTTAAGGCTCAGGACAGGGCTGACGTCTGGACGGAGCTTAAGGCGGACGACGATGCAGAATACGACGAGGTCATCGACATTGACCTTTCAGAGCTTGTTCCTATGGCTGCCTGTCCTCATTCACCCGACAACATCAAGACCTGCGAGGAGTTTGCAGGCATGAAGATCGATCAGGTATGCATAGGCTCCTGCACAAACTCGTCATATGTTGACATGATGAAGGTCGCACACATTCTTAAGGGAAAAACAGTTCACCCGGACGTTTCGCTTGCTATCGCTCCCGGCTCCAAGCAGGTGCTTAATATGATCGCTGAAAACGGCGCTCTTGCAGATATGATAGCAGCCGGAGCAAGAATACTCGAATCCGCCTGCGGACCTTGCATCGGTATGGGACAGGCTCCCAACTCAAAGGGTATATCCCTGAGAACATTCAACAGGAACTTCCTTGGCAGAAGCGGAACAAAGGACGGACAGATCTATCTGGTATCGCCTGAGCTTGCGGCGGCTTCTGCGCTTGCTGGCGTGCTTACCGACCCCAGAACATTGGGTGAAATGCCTGAGATAAAGGTTCCGGAGCATTTTGAGATCAACGACAATATGGTGGTTCCCCCCGTACCTGCTGAGGAAATGGACAGCGTAGAGGTACTCAGAGGACCGAACATCAAGCCTTATCCCGAGACGGCACCTCTGGTTGAGAACATCGAGTGCCAGGTATCTCTTAAGGTAGGCGACAACATCACCACAGACCATATTATGCCTGCGGGAGCAAAGATACTTCCCCTGCGTTCAAATATTCCCGCTATCTCACAGCACTGCTTCACAGTATGCGACGAGGATTTCCCGAGACGTGCGAAAAACATGGGCGTATCCATTATCGTCGGCGGTTCTAACTACGGTCAGGGTTCGTCAAGAGAACACGCTGCTCTTGCTCCCCTGTATCTTGGCATCAAGGCAGTACTTGTAAAGAGCTTTGCAAGGATCCACAGAGCAAATCTTATCAATGCAGGAATTCTCCCGCTGACCTTTGTAAACGAGGCTGACTACGATAAGATCAATCAGGGCGACGAGATCGCTATTGCCAATGTACGTGCCGATATTATGGCTGACAAGACTCAGCTTACCGTTGTCAACAAAACGACCGGCACGGAGATCCCTGTACTCTGCGAGCTTACCGGCAGAACAAAGGATATTATCCTTGCGGGCGGACTTCTGGATTATACAAGAGAACAGCTTTCAAAGTAATTTATAAAAAAGAGGAGCAGGACTTGCTCCTCTCCCCGATCGGGGCTACGGTATAAACAAAAGAAAAATAAAAAATTGGGGATCTTATGGATAATGAAATAAAATTTTCAAACCGTACTCCGCTTTCTTCGCAGAACATCTACAATATGCTGATGTTCCGGGATACGCCAGAGGGAAATTACACGGGAAACGCCGAAACACAGCTTCAAAGCGGATTTAAAATACTTTCCCTTGTTGTAAGAATAGGATTGGATATCTATACCTTCCTGCTTATGACAAGAATGTGGAATGCTCCGGATCTTATTAAACAGCTTTATATGATCGGACTTACGGCAGTGGCTGTTTTAATAGTGGACAGGCTTGTCAGCCTTTATCTTAAGGCAATGCTTAAGCGAATAAGCAAAAATGACTCCTCTGCGCCGAAAAAGGGTTCTTTGTTTATGGTCGTTGACAAAAAGCCCGTGCGTATAAAATTTGACAACGTTGCTCACAAGAATCATCAGCTTGTGGAGCTTATGAAAAAACGTGAAGATCCCGATATCCCAAGACCCGATGAAAGCGAATGTTTGTTTGAATTTTCGGAAGATTCCTTTACCATAAGAAACAGCAAGACTGTTCAGGAAGATGTGATCCCATACAAGGATATAACAAGACTTTGCGTAACGGAGGACTATGTATTTTTTGATTTTCTGATGAAGTCGGACAAAAAACGGGCTTTAGCAAAGTCCGAAGCCGCCGTTATGGAGCGCAGCGGGTTTACAGTCGGCACGGACGGAGATTTTTGCTCCTTTATGAGAGAAAAGCTTGGAGAGAAATATACTGAGAGCAATTATCAGTCTTTACAGTATATGCAATAATTTTTACAGGAGGAATTGTAAAATGTCAAAAATTCAGATGAAAACGCCGCTGGTCGAAATGGACGGCGACGAAATGACCAGAATAATCTGGCAGGAGATCAAGGACATTCTTATCACGCCATATGTTGATCTGAAAACCGAGTACTATGATCTTGGACTTGTTCACAGAAACGAAACGGACGATCAGGTAACTATCGACTCTGCCAATGCTACAAAAAAATACGGTGTTGCGGTCAAATGCGCTACCATCACTCCAAATGCAGCGAGAATGCCCGAGTACAATCTGAAGGAAATGTGGAAATCCCCTAACGGAACTATCAGAGCTATGCTTGACGGCACGGTTTTCAGAACTCCTATTCTCGTAAAGGGAATTACTCCTTATATTCCTACATGGACCAAGCCTATCACGATAGCCAGACACGCTTACGGAGACGTGTACAAAAACGTTGAAATGAAATGTCCGGAAGGCTCCAAGGCAGAGCTTGTTCTCACCGATAAGGACGGAAATGTATCGAAGGAAACTATTTATGATTTCAAGGATTCTGCCGGAATTATCCAGGGACTTCATAACAAGGAAAATTCAATAGGTTCCTTTGCGAGAGCCTGCTTTAATTTTGCTCTTGACACCAAGCAGGACGTATGGTTTGCTACAAAGGATACTATTTCCAAGAAGTATGACCACACATTCAAGGATATATTTGCCGAGATATTTGAAAATGAATACAAAGAAAAATTTGAGGCTGCCGGTATCGAGTATTTCTATACGCTGATCGATGACGCTGTTGCAAGAGTTATCCGTTCAAACGGCGGATACATCTGGGCTTGCAAAAATTATGACGGTGACGTTATGAGCGATATGGTGGCAACTGCCTACGGTTCGCTTGCTATGATGACCTCCGTGCTTGTTTCTCCTGACGGAATTTACGAATATGAGGCTGCTCACGGCACAGTACAGAGACATTACTATAAGCATCTCAAGGGTGAGGAGACCTCTACAAACTCTGTGGCTACGCTGTTTGCATGGACGGGAGCCTTTCGCAAGAGGGGCGAGCTTGACGATCTTCCTGAGCTTATCAATTATGCTGACTGCCTTGAAAAGGCGACGATCCAGACAATTGAGGACGGAGTAATGACAGGCGATCTTTATTTGCTGTCTACACTGGAAAACAAGACCAAGGTAAACACCGAGGACTTCTTAAAGGCTGTTGACGAAAGGCTTAAAAAGCTTCTGGCTAAATAATAAACCATAAAATCAGCCCCCTGAAGGAAATTCCCTTCAGGGGGCTGTATAAATTGATACAAATTATTTTTTAAAAATCTTATGATAACGATATTACAGTGACAGCAATGATAACTGTCACTTCACTCTGTCACGCTTGATGAGCAGCTTTATGGCACTCACGGCGCATTTTATCCCTCTTGTGGTATCGTCGGTTATGAAATCGGGATAGCCTCGTTTTGAGCGTTCAGCGTTCCAAAGAGCGGTAAGCACCGCTCCGCAGCGCACCTTTCTTACTATGCCCACGGAAAATATCGCCGCACATTCCATTTCAGAGGTAAGACAGCCGCATTTTAAATAGCTGTCCCAATTTGTTTTTATTTTATCCGAAACAGACGAGCCGTCAGGCTCTACCTCTCCGTAAAAGCTGTCTTTTGAATGAACAACGCCCACATGATACCTGTTTCCCGGATTTTCGTCCGAAAGCTCCGCAGCAGATTCCGCAAGAGCCGAAAGCACTTCAAAATTTGCCGCCGCCGGATAACCCTCCGGCAGATATTCATGGGAAGTACCCTCGCTTCTTACAGCGGCGGAAGCCACGATAAGATCCCCGCCTAATACGTCCAGATCTATCCCTCCGCTGGTACCTATGCGTATAAAGGTATCTGCTCCGCACTTGACAAGCTCCTCCACGGCTATGGCAGCTGAAGGACCCCCGATCCCCGTAGAACACACGGTGACCTTTTCGCCAAGCAGACTTCCGGTGTAGACGTTATACTCACGGTTGTGAGCTACCTGTACCGCTCCGTCAAGATAATCCGCAATTTTCGGTACTCTCCCGGGATCGCCGGGCAATATCACATATCTGCCCACTTCTTCGGGAAGAGTTTTTATATGAAATTGTCTTTCTCCGTTCATAATGGTGGCCATAGGTATTGCTCCTTATCGTAATCGTATTGGTTTTGAGGTGTTTTTTTTCATTCATATGGCTCCCCTGCCATTTTTATTTATCTATTTTCATAGAAATATCAAACGCTTTTACGGAATGGGTCAAAGCTCCCATTGAAATTATGTCCACGCCTGTTTCTGCAATTTTTCTTATCGTAGCCTCGGTCACATTACCGGAAGCCTCCAGCAAAGCCTTTCCTCCGGCGATCTTAACAGCTTCCGTCATCTGTTCAACAGACATATTATCAAGCATTATGATCTCTACGCCAAGTGACAAAGCCTCCCTGAGTCCGTCCATATCGGAGACCTCCACCTCGATCTTTACAGTGTGACCCATTTGCGCCCGTAAAGCTTTTACGGCTCCGGTCATGCTGCCGTATGCGTCAAGATGAGTGTCCTTAAGCATTGCGCAGTCGGAAAGATTATAGCGATGATTTTTTCCGCCGCCCACGGTAACTGCGTATTTCTGAAGCGCTCTAAGTCCAGGCAGCGTCTTTCTGGTATCGGCGACTGATGCGTTAGTACCTTTTACAAGCTCAACGCATCTGTTTGTTGCAGTGGCGATACCCGACATATGCTGAACAAGATTGAGAGCTGTCCTTTCCCCCTTGAGCAGCGCCCTTGTACTGCCTGTTATCCTTGCGATAATATCGCCTTTTCTGACCTTTTCGCCGTCATGAATGTATATATCTGCGCTTACGTTTTCGTCAAGCAGCCTGAACACTCTGACAGCAATATCTATTCCGCACAGCACTCCGTCGTCCTTCGCCACATATCTTGCTGTGGAAACGGAGTTTTCATTCACCAGGCAGTCTGTCGTAACGTCCATATAATTTATATCCTCCAGCAATGCCGTTTTTATAATTTCGTCGATCTGGAACTGCATAAGCTTCATGACTATTCCTCCGTATTTTTCTTTGTTATTTCAACATTGCCGGAAGCGATCTCCCACGCCTCACTCAACACGATATACGCCACCGTTGCCAGAGATTTTGCCTCAACGAAATCCCTGTCTATCCGATATCCGCCGTTTAAAAGACCGTTTCTTATCTCGGTGACTCTTTCAAGTCCCGCATGAAGCTCCTTGACGTTAGGCATAACAAAATATGTATGCTGCATTATCTTTCTGATCTCTGTGCGTATTCCTGACGGGATAACGGGAGCGTTTTTGTCAACAGTGAACGGATATTCCTCCGGTTCTTTTTTGTCCTCTCTCAGCTTTTGAGCTATATCTCCCGCAGCTCTTCTTGAAAACACCAGAGCCTCCAGCAGCGAATTGCTGGCAAGCCTGTTATTTCCGTGGACACCAGTATGCGAACATTCGCCGCAGGCATAAAGTCCGTCTATATTGGTTCTTGCAAAGGTGTCAACATTTATTCCTCCCATAAGATAATGCTGACAAGGATAAATCGGGATCATATCCTTGGTCATATCATAGCCTGCCTTAAGCAGATTTTTATAGATCATAGGGAAACGCCGCTTGATAAATTCGGGATCCTTATGAGAAATATCCAGATAAAAATTATCCGAACCCGTTCTGCCTGCCTCAAAAATGATAGAGTGCGAAACAACGTCTCTCGGTGCAAGCTCCAGACGCTTATCGTAATTCTGCATGAAACGCTCGCCGTGACAGTTTTTAAGGTATGCGCCCTCACCTCTCACAGCCTCCGAAATAAGGAAGCACTCCCTGGTATGCCTGTTATTAAACGCAGTCGGGTGGAACTGTATGTAGCTGAGATTTTTGATCTTTGCTCCCATTTCGTAAGCTATCGAGATACCGTCTCCGGTAGCGATAGCTGAATTTGTGGTGAACTCGTAAACACGTCCGATACCTCCGGTAGCGAAAATAGTTCGCCGGCAGTTAAAAACCTTAAACTCATCACCGCAGAGTGTAAGGAACGAAAATCCGGAAGACGTTTTTTTAACGTCGCAGACAATTGTATTTTCCAGGATCTCCACATTTTTTAAAGTGCGTACATAATCAAGCAATGTCGTTTCGATCTCGTATCCGGTAGCGTCCTTGTGGTGGAAGATCCTGTGCATACCGTGACCGCCTTCAAGAGTACGGTGATAGTCTCCGTCAGGCGTCTTATCAAAATCAACGCCAAGCTTGATTATTCTGTCAATATCTATTTTAGCCTCGTTCACAAGAATATCCGTGGCGGCAGGATCGTTTTCAAAGCCTCCGGCAACGAAGGTATCCTTTTTATGATTTTCCGGGGAATCATCCGGACTTTTGTAAACGCCGGCGATCCCTCCCTGTGCCAAGGAGGAATTACACAAGGTCGACTCACGCTTTGACAGCACGAGGATCCTGAGATCTTCCGGAAGATTTATAGCTCCGTAAAGTCCTGCAACTCCGCAGCCTGCTATGATCACGTCATAATTATTCATATCGTTTACCTCTTTTTCAAAACAGCGCACAATTTTGCCGTTGAGTATACTTATTTTATTATATCACATATTGCGGCATTTTTCAATACTTATTTTACTTTAACGTAAAATTTCTTGTATGACCGTGAAAAATATGATACCGAATTTCATAAGATCAATACTAATGTCCGAAAAAACGCCCGGACAAAAGTCCGGGCGGAGAGCCGAAGCAAATATCAGCTGACGGTATATGTTTTTGTGATCTTGCCTGAAAGATTGTTCTTACCGGTGAGAGTTACCTTTACGGTCTTCTTATCGGCTGATGTAACATAAGAAACGGTGTAGTTTCCGTTATAAACCTCAGTGCTGCCGATTTTTACTGAAATATTCGGCTTATACTTGTTAGACGTATTTTTCGTCATAGTGACAGTGCAGTTAGCAATATTTCTCGGGTTGATCTTAAAGGTCTTTGTTACAGTACCCTTGAGATTATTTTTTCCTGTAATGGTAATTGTAGCGGTACCGGCTGCGAGGTTGTTTGCATATGATACGGTGTAATTTCCGCTGTACATTTCAGTTCCGTTACAGAATACCTTTACAGACGGTCTGATCCTTGTGCCGTTAAAGTAGTAGCTGCTTGCGCCGAGCTGAACATCGCAGTTTGCGATAGAACGCTGTACTATTTTAAATGTCTTTGTTACTGTGCCGGAATAGTTTCCCTTGCCGGTTATCTTTACGGAAGCCGTTCCTACTGAGAGATTGTCATAATAAGCGACAGTGTAGTCAACGCCCTGCCTTAATGTCTTTGTGCCGTCCTTGACCGTTACGGTGGGTCTTATTCTTGTGCCACGGAAATAATTTGTGGTTGTGCCAAGGGTCACGGTGCAGGAGGATATCTGCTTTTTCGTGCTTATTATTTCGTATGGGATATTATTGTCTTTTGCATATTGCTCAGCGTTCGAGTCTGCGTAGCATTTTATGGTAAGAGAATCACGGACATCAATCGCTTCCTTTCCAATGCTTGTAACACTGTTTGGAATCGTTATGCTTGTCAGGCTTTTGCACCAATAAAACGCCCTATCTCCAATACTTGTAACACTGTTTGGTATTGTTATGCTTGTCAGGCTGTCGCAGGAATAAAACGCCTCATTTTCAATGCTTGTAACGCTGTTCGGTATCTTTATGCTTGCCAGGTTTTTGCAGCAATGAAATGCCCTATATCCAATACTTGTAATGCTGCTTGGTATCGTTATGCTTGTCAGGCTTGTGCAACCCTCAAACGCAACCTCTCCAATGCTTGTAACGCTGTTTGGTATAGTCACAGCGCCTGTGCATTTTGTTCCGTCAACTAAAATTCCGTTTACCACAACCAATGGATTTTCTGTTTGCTTGTTTTCTAACCATTTTGTATTCTGAAATGCACTCTTTCCAATGCTTGTAACGCTGTTTGGTATTGTTATGCTTTTCAGACTTGTGCAGCCCCAAAACGCATTCACGCCTATGCTTGTAACTCTGTTTGGTATCACTATGCTTGTCAAGCTTGTGCAGGAAGAAAACGCATCCTTTCCAATGCTTGTAATGCAGTTCGATATTGTTATGCTTGCCAGACTTGAGCATTGAGAAAAAGCCGAATCTCCAATACTTGTAACGCTGTTCGGTATTGTTATGCTTGTCAAGTTTGCGCATTTATTAAACGCCTGCTCTCCAATGCTTGTAACACTGTCTGGTATCTTTATGCTTGTCAGACTGCCGCATTTCCAAAACGCCCTATCTCCAATGCTTGTAACTTTGCTTGGTATATTTATGCTTGTTAAGCTTGTGCAGTTGCTAAATGCAGAGTTTCCAATGCATGTAACACTGTTTGGTATTGTTATGCTTGTCAGACTTTTGCAAAAACAAAACGCACCATTTTCAATGCTTGTAACGCTGTTTGGTATTGTTATGCTTGTCAGGCTTGTGCGCCAAAACGCATTTTCTCCGATGCTTGTAACGCCATCAGGAATTGTTACGCTGCCGCTGCAGGTTTGGGCATCAATCAATATTCCATTCACTATAACCAGCGGATTTTCAATTCGCTTGTTTTCTAACCATTTTGTATCCCCAAACGCATCACTTCCAATACTTGTAACACTGTTCGGTATTGTTATGCTTGTCAGGTTTGTGCAACCATAAAACGCAATACTACCAATACTTGTAACACTATCTGGGATCGTTATGCTTGTTAAGCCCACGCAGCCATAAAATGCAGTATCTCCAATACTTATAACACTATCTGGGATCGTTATGCTTTTCAGGCTTGTGCAATCCTCAAACGCAGAACCTCTAATGATTGTCACCTTTTTCCCGTTAATTTCTGACGGTATGGAGGTTGTAGTATCACTGCCAGTATATTTGGTTATTTCAACCGTACCATCACTGTTTAAAGAATACTCATAATCCCCATAAGTCCCATAAGGAGACGCACTTGCCAAAATTGCGCTGTCAAAAAGCGTCAGCCCTCCCTCAGCCGCAGGCAAAGCTGCCGAACCGAATGCCAGTGTCAACGCCAAAATCCCTGAAATAACTTTCTTGTACATATTTTTTACCCCCAAAAATAAAATCAAGCACAGCATACAACGAATCTGACCGTGAACAGATCACAAACAAATTCACCGTATACTACGCTTTAATAAACCGTTCAAAGATGATTTTTGTGCATAACAGCCAAAGGCTACCTTAGAGCTCATCCTCCATTTGCAATTAATGGAAATAGCTATTTTGCGCATATATCTCACCTCTTCAATAATATTTTACACCCTTTGATATATTTTGTCAATATAGTGCTTTAATTAATTACAGATGAGGTTTTTAATATTAATTAAATTTGATAAAACATTAAAAAATGTATCCGCCCAACAGCTAACTCTCCGTCTCCGGCTTCGTGGTGCAAATTTTAGAGGTCTGCAAAAACAGCAGGATAAATTTAAGGCAGATATACGACCAGAATCGGATATCTGCCTTTTGTTTGAGACTATACGGCGCTGCCTTAATGGAAAGACCGGAAATAAACACACGATAATGTCAGATCAGTTAAATTCAAAGCCCTGTTCTCTTATCCCGTCGATCATCTCTCCCAGTATATCCGCATTTGTTTCGGATACCGAATGAAGAAGATAGATCGCTCCGGGATGAGCTGCATTTACCAGCTTTTCCAGAGATTGCTGCTTATCCGGCTGATTATTCACGTCCCAATCGGCGTAAGCAAAGCTCCACATTACGGTTTTATATCCGCAGTTGGAGGTCACACCCAGTGAAAATTCCGAAAACTCTCCCATAGGCGGACGAAAAAGAGTCATTTCACAGCCATAGTTCTCCTGCATATACCTGTGAAATCCCATGATCTCCTCCTCGCAGTCTGCCTGACCAAGACCCGGCATGGAGTAGTGGTGTACAGAATGATTTCCCACGGTGTGACCTTCGTCGATCATTCGCTGCACTAGCTCCGGATTTTTTTCGGCATAGTCCTGAAGCAGGAAGAAGACTGCCCTGACTTTCTTCGCCTTTAAAGTGTCCAGAATTTTGGACGTATATCCGTTTTCATAGCCCTGATCGAAGGTAAGAGTTATTTTATCGCTGTCCTCGTCTATTGCACAGGCGTCCAGATCTCCGTACCGGGCGTTGAAATCCAGCGCTCCCACCGTCCGGTTTTCAGTATCGGTCTGCGTACCCTGACCGTAACCGCACGATTCCTTTGAAAGCTGTGTCAGATCCTTTTTTTCCTGCGACTTTTTTTCTGCGATCACAGGCTCCACCGACGCAGAAGTGGTTTTCCCGGCTGAGCTTTCATCTTTTCTGTAATCGTCCGTATTTGACCCACAGGAAGCCAGCATCACTGCCGAGACCGCAGTAGCAAATAAAATTTTGTATTTCATACGATTTCCCTCCTTAGCATAATTCTGCACATATATTGTTATCCGCCGGAAGAAAATCATACTGAAAAAAAGACGGTAATATATACCGCACGATCTCAAACACTTACGCTGAGCAGCAAGCTGAAATTTTTGAATTTACAGATTTAGATTTATTATTTCTTTGGAAACCACGGAATACATCTGTTCACTTTTTTACAGTACAAAACATATTCTTCTCCATATAATTCTTTCAGCCACTTTTCCTCTGTTTTTATTAAAAAGAGCGTCATGTACATCCAGCAAATCACAGGTACGATCAGCAAAATAAGATTATTTGTCATCAGTATTGCGCCCTTAGCCGCAACTTTTGCTCCGTCATCGCCGTGCTTGGTAATGAAATCTACAAGTGCGTATTTATCTTTAAACTTATTTAAGCCCTCGTAAATATCGTCAGAAAATTTTGATACATATTCAAAAATATCATCCGACATCTTTTCGACGTTGAAATTTTATAAATATTAATCTAAAATTCCAAATCCATAAATTTCTCTCCAATATTCATCTGTTGCTTTTATATATCTCAATGCATCGGTATTGGTTTCTCCGTTTACGTAAGTAACACCATTGACAAAATCGTCAAGATTTTCCGACAGTCCTTTTCTCAAAAGAGAAAGAAACTTTTTTCTGTCAATACTAAAAGTTGCAAGATCCTCTTTTTCATAATATAAACAGTCACCAAAATATATAAATCCAAGAAACAGATGTTATTTGACAAGCAAAACCCAAAAAACTGACAAGCAAAATGCAAAAAAGTGATGAAATGTTTCAACGAAACGGAACAAATCATCACTTTTTTAGTTTACGGGAATAATTTTAAAAGACAATTTTTACAGCTCTAAAATGTCTTTCAAATTACATTTTAAGACTTTACAGATCAGCTCAAGATGAGAAAATTTGAAACTGACAGCAACGTTATTGCAAAGTTGCGAAATCGTAGACGGTCGTATTCCCGTAGCCTGTGCAAGCTCTGCCTGAGTTAGTCCCTTTTGCGTGAGCAGTGACCTCAATTTTACTTTCATAGTTACCTCCGCTAGTATGAATTTTACAACACAAATAACGCATTCCGTTATTTGTACTCTAAAAAAAATACTAGAAATTTGTGATTATTACCTCTTTAAAATCGCCTGAAGAAAGGCTGTTATTGCGTGTAACGGCTTGTATCCGGCAGTCCTTGTATAATTCCCGCACATATTCATCGTCGTTATAGGATAATACAAATTTACCCTTGATATTGTGCAAAACCTTGCATAGCCGCTCGTGATCAGATTCGGTAAATTTTACAGTGTAATGCCGCTCCGTTTTATGATACGGCGGATCACAGTAGAATAAAGCCTTTTTACGGTCATAAACCTTTATCAGATCTTCAAAATCCTTGTTTTCTATGACCACACCGTCAAGACGGGATTCTATGTCTGAAAATTCGTCGGTATTAAGCCTTTTCTTGTTGCAGCCGAATGTACGTAAGCTTGCTCCGAAGCCTGTTTTAACAAGCACATAAAACATAGCAGCACGCTGTATGTCTGTAAAACCTCTTGTTTCCAGCCTCTGCTGACTGTCAAAAAACATTTCTCTGCTGTTTAAATACAGCCGTATTTCACGCTGAAGCTCCTGTCTGTGATATTTCAGACACCTGAAGAAATTCACCAGATCGCTGTTTGCATCATTGTACACCTCCAGCTCTACGTGCTTATCCTTTGCGAACAGTATCGAGCCTCCGCCGCCGAATACATCAATAAATCGATCGTAACTTTCAGAAACGGGAAATGCTTCGATGATCCGTTTTTTAAGCTGGCTCTTGCCGCCGATCCATGAAATTGGACTTTTCATAAGAATTTACCTCCTTTTAATATAGTATACAGCTCCGGAGCGTAACCCCGGAGCTGTAACCTTTATTAAACCTTTTCAAGCCAGTCGGCAACCGCATAATAATACTTCCGACCAACCTTTATCCTGTACCAGTGATGACCGCAAGCAAATGTGCTAAAATTTTCTGATGCGGATACAATTGTATTTTCCTCAAGGACTCCGACTATCGTTCCCGCTTCAAAGCTGCACTCCGAACGATAATTCAGCCGGGTCGTTGTGCGCATTTTTATCATATTCTCAACCGCCTATCTTCTTTGATATTTCGTCCTGAAGACGGCTTATGAATTTATCTCCCACAATGCCGTTGGGAGTAAATCCCCACCTCTTCAGCAGCTCATTCACAGCCTTAAGCGTACCCTTACCGAAAATACCGTTGGCATCAACACCCTGACTGACGATACCAAGCCTTTTGGCAATGGACAGCATTGATTTAACAGCCAGAATTCCGGGGGACTGCTGTCCCTGCTTGTACCCGTCTGGATCAAGAATTTTGCTGACAGCTGCCGCCGGTGTCTTCCCGAAGCCGTTAAGCCCCTTGGATCGTATCGCCGACGGGTAGTCTACATAGCAGATATTCATATCCACATTGCCTGAAATTCCGCTGACCCTGCCTGTGGAGCTGTACTGCCACATTCCGTAGGAACCTCCGTAATTACAGCTTCTGCCGTACTCAGCAAGCCATAAAGCATATCGCTTAGCCACATCGGAAGTCAGCATTGTCTGTGCAGGGCTGCGGGATATGTAGATCCCGGCAAAATAACCTGCCGTCTCCAGTGCATTGCAGAATGCTTTGCACATAGCAGAAACGCCGGATCTTCCTACAAGACTTTTACCTTCTACATCGAAATAAATGGGATAGTCGAACTGCTTTCCTCTGATGACCTCAAGACAAGCTGCCGCTTCTTTTTTGGCATCTTCCGCTGTTACAGCATAGCTGAACCAGTAACCGCCGCAAGGAATACCGTACTTTTTGCATTGCTCGTAATTACGCTTGAAATACGGATCGATCTGAGATGTATAACGACCGTATCCGATCTGCATGATCACAAAATCCACCTTGCCCTTAAGTTTGGAAAAATCAATATTTTCCTGATAGTGAGATACGTCGATACCTTTAAATGTTGCTGCCATAAGAATTTTCCTCCTCAGTTGTTTTTTTAGAATTTTTCTGATACTGCGTGCCGAAATAGAAGCTTATCACAACGGTGAAAACCGTCAGAAACTGCTCTGCGGAGACCGTCCCCCGGACTGCCAGAACGCAGAAAACCGCCGTCAGCAGCAGCGTGACTATGGACTTTACGTCG
>JAGAJO010000008.1 GCA_017626015.1 Ruminococcus sp. | reverse complement strand
GGCTTTGTACGCCATCTGCTTGCATTATTTTCCGTCATATCGCACAGAAACTCCTTGAAATACGACAGTATTCCTGTGTCGTTTCTGTACAATCTGACGAAAAATCTGACTGCGCATCTGTCGCACAATCTTTGTGCGGTGTTGCCTTAGCTGTATTAATACTTTTAGCTGTGGGAGGAACAGCCGCATTTTTAAAATGGAAAAGCCAAAACGTATCCAATAATTTCAATTCGGCGAAATCCGTAGATCCGGAAATAATTGAAACCTTTGAAAACAATGTCAAATCGGATGTGAAAATTAAGATCCCCGAAACGGGCTACAGCGTGTATGTTCGTGCGGCAATAGTAATAACCTGGAAAAATGCAGAGGGGAAAATCCTGTCACAGCCACCGGCTGAGAACGTGGATTACATACTATCCATAGGCGGCAGCTGGGAAAAAGACACCGACGGATTTTATTACTATAAACAGGCGGTGAGCAGCGGAGAGGAAACGGACAATCTCATCAATGAATGCAAGCCGTCGAAAGATTCTCCTGCCGAGGGTTATACTCTGGATGTTCAGATAATTGCGCAAACCATTCAGGCTGCCGGACGTACCGATATTGATGACGGTCGTGACGCAAAAACCGATGTGTGGAGGTAATAATTTTATATGACCGATAAAAGCGTAACGCTCTTTTTTCAGAGTGCTGCGCTTTTTTACCTGTTATAAGGTACTTCGGCAGCTTTGTATACATACTTATGATGTATTTCACTGATCCGGATTTAAGGATTATTTAATAATTTACCTGCTATAATAAAGTCACAACAATGAAAGGAGCAGGAAGATGTACCGAAGTATATTGAAAAAAGACCTGAAACGCAAGAAAACCATGAATATGATATTATTCATTTTCATTATCCTTGCGGCAATGTTCGTCGCAAGCAGCGTGAATAATCTTGCGTCTGTCGTTACCGCGCTGGACAGCTATTTTGACAAGGCTGATATCCCCGATCAGTGGATCACTGTCCCGAATGAGACGGAGCACGAGAAATTCACCGAATTTGCAGACCAAAAAGGCTATGACTGCAAAACTCTTGAAATGATAACGATCGACCCCAATGATATTCTGCATAACGGGGAAAAGCTGGGATACGATTCCACCATCTGCATTTCCTCGCTGAAAAACTCCACCAGGGTTTTCGACAAGAATGACAGGGAGATCACCGAGGTAAAAGACGGCGAGATCTATTTGACCGCCCTGATATTCTATAATAAAAAATATGATCTTGAGGTCGGAGATACAATTACCATATCGCTTAACGGCAAAACTAAGGAATTTACCCTGAAAGGCTGTACAAAGGACGCTTGCTTCGGCTCGGGAATGATAGGCATGACCCGAATGCTGGTCAGCGAAAATGATTTTGACTATTTTAGCGGTGAAGATGCAACGATGATGTACTCCGAATATGTCTATACCGACGACGCCGATTTTATGGACGAGTTCAACCATGCGGAAATATCAAGCCTTTTCAACGCTGACCGTTCCATGATGAATATGACGTACATTATGGATATGCTCATAGCGGCAGTCATACTGGTAGTGAGTATGTGTTTGATACTTATCTCTATGCTGATACTCAGGTTTACTATCAATTTCACCATGAGCGAGGAATTCCGTGAGATAGGAGTTATGAAAGCCATAGGTATTGAAGTCCGCCGTATCAGAGGTATCTACATTACAAAATATTTTGCGACCTCAGTCGTCGGATCGGCTATCGGATTTGCGCTTAGTATCCCCTTCGGTAAAATGCTTCTGCGGAACGTTTCAAAAAATATCATTATCGGCTCAACGGGAGGTATCTGGCTGAATTTAGTCTGCGCCGCCGCAACTGCCGCTGTGGTAGTTCTGTTCTGCTATTTGTGTACCCGTAAGATCAAAAAATTCTCTCCTATCGACGCTATCCGCAACGGTGAAAACGGCGAGAGATACACCCGCAAGGGCGTGGTTCATCTCAGCAGATCGCGCATATCCCCTGTTTTCTTTATGGCAGTCAATGATATTTTAAGCGGACTTAAACGCTTTGCCGCAATGATAATCATTTTCACCCTGGGACTTCTGCTGATAACGATTCCTGAGAACACCATAAATACCATGCAATCGGATAACACTATCTATTGGTTCAATATGACGGAATGCGATCACGTCCTTTCTACGGAATTGCTGTTTGATCAGAGCAGCAGCAGAAAAAAGCTGGAGGACAGACTGGTGAGCGTAAAAAATTACTTAGCCGAAAATGACATCGAAGCTGATGTTTTCCAGGAGGCAATGTTCCGTATGAATATATCTCACAATGATAAAAAAACAACTTCCGTTGCTTTTCAGGGCATAGGAGATGTGACGGCGGATCAGTATATGTACGAGGAGGGCGGCGCTCCTCAGAACGCCGGCGAGGTAGCTATCACAGGTCTGATAGCCGAACAAATAGACGTAAATATAGGCGACGACGTTGAGATCAAAAACGGCGAGAGTACCAAGACCTATACCGTATGCGGTCTGTATCAGTCCATGACCAATATGGGCGAGGGCATACGTTTTTATCAGGACGAGGATCTTGATTATAACTATGTCGGCAGCGCCTTCGGAATGCAGATACGCTATAAGGACGCTCCGGACGGCAAAACGCTTTCCGAAAGAAAAGCTATGCTTGCAGAGCACTATCCCGACTGGACAGCTTATACCGCAGGCGAATATATCAGATATATGGTCGGCGACGTCAGCGGTCAGCTCGACAGCGTAAAGCTGATGATAATTATTGTGGTACTGAGTATCAATATACTCGTAATGGTACTTATGGTCAAGAGCTTCCTTACCAAGGAAAAGGGAGAGATCGCAACGCTGAAAGCTATCGGATTCAGAACCGGTTCGCTTGTGGCATGGCAGACGATACGTATCGCTATCGTACTTCTGATATCGGCTGTACTTGCGTCGGCGCTCAGTACACCGCTCTCACACCTGATAGTCGGACCCATATTCCGGATGATGGGCGCACAGAGTATCGAATTTGAGATAAGACCGTTAAAGATATTCCTGCTCTATCCGCTGTTGATATTCTCGGTCACAACGCTTTCGGGTATGCTTACCGCATTACAGCTCAGAAAAATTAAAGCCAGCGAAACATCAAATATTGAATAAGGAGAACGGCTATGAACATTTTAGAAGTTACAGATCTTTGTAAAACATACATCACCAACAAGTATCAGAACAATGTGCTGACAAATGTGAATTTTTCAGTTGCCGAGGGTGAAATGATTGCGGTCATGGGACCCTCAGGCTCGGGAAAATCCACCCTGCTGTACGCAGTTTCGGGTATGGACAGCATTACTGCGGGAGAAGTAAGCTTCTGCGGAAAGAATATCGCCGATATGAATTCCAAGGAGCTTGCGCAGCTCAGACTGGACGAAATGGGGTTTATTTTCCAGCAGATGTATATGCTCAAAAATCTTACCATAATGGACAATATCATTCTCCCCGCCTGCCAGTCGAAAAAAATAGATGAGAGCCGCAAGGAGACCGTCCGCAGAGGTCAGGATCTTATGCGCAAGCTGGGCATTATCGAGATCGCAAACAATGACATCAACGAAGTCTCAGGCGGACAGCTCCAGCGTGCTTGTATATGCCGCAGTATGATAAACAAGCCGAAAATGATCTTCGCCGACGAACCCACAGGAGCGCTCAACCGGACTTCCTCCGAGGAGGTCATGGAGGAGCTGACCAAACTCAACACCGAGGACACAACGATCATGCTTGTCACCCACGACGTCAAGGTTGCCGCAAAATGCACAAGAGTGCTGTATATAGTTGACGGAAACATAAAAGAGGAGTATAATTTAGGTAAGTACACTTCTCAGACCCAGTTGAAAGAACGTACAAGAACGCTCAACAACTGGCTGATAGAAATGGGTTGGTAAAATGACGGACATTCTTATCGTGGAAGATGACAAAGAGCTGGCAGAACTGCTGTGCGATTTCCTCCGTGCGGAAAATTACACGGTAAGCATTGCCGAAACAGGAGAAAAAGCCTTGTCTCTGTATGAAAAATACGGGGCGAGGCTCGTCCTGCTGGATATAATGCTCCCCGGAACAGACGGATTTGCGGTATGCACCAAAATACGTGAGAACAGTAATACACCTATCCTGATCGTAAGCGCCAAAACATCCAAAGAGGACAAGCTGGGCGGACTTATTCTAGGTGCGGACGATTATATCGAAAAGCCTTATGATATAGATATTATGCTTGCAAAAATAAGCGGTATTTTCAAGCGGAGATACGCTGTTTCCGAAATAACAGAGGGAGACCTTACCATTAACTGTGAAACACGCACGGTAAGGAAAAACGGCGTTTCGCTCAGCATGACCGCAAAGGAATTTGATCTGCTTCTGCTTCTGATAGAGAACAAGGGCAGGACGCTCAGCAAGGATTATATTTTCAATAAGGTGTGGGGCTTTGACAGCTTTTCCGAACCGCAGACCCTTACCGTACACATAAAATGGCTGCGTCAGAAAATTGAAGATGACCCGAAAAAACCAAAACGTATCCTTACGGTCTGGGGCAAGGGCTACCGATTCGGGTGAGGTCGATATGAAAAGCTTTAACAGAATTTTTGCGGCGGTCATTCTTGTTATTATTCTGCTGTTTGTATTGTGCAATTACTGTATGAGACAGGTCTCCGACGACAGCGGCAGACAGTATCGGGTCGAGGCAAACCGTATCGCAAACGAGATAGGAGAAAACGGTATTGACAGCATAGATCTGTCTGAATACAGCACTATCACGGCAATAGTTCCTCTTGACGGCTCTGATGAAAAAGCATTCTTTGAAACGGAAAGCGATTATGTGATCAGAGAGATAAGCGGGGAGCTTTACCGCATTGAATATAACGCAAAGCAAAATATCATAAACAGAAATACGATATTGATGATAAATATCTTTCTCGGCGTGATCTCTCTGCTTGTTATCGGATTTATGCTCTTTATAAGATATAGGATCTTAAAACCCTTTAATACACTGAGAGAGGTCCCGTATGAGCTGTCAAAGGGAAATCTCACTGTTCCTATAAAGGAAAACAAAAACAAATTTTTCGGACGGTTCGTGTGGGGTATAGATCTTCTGCGTGAAAAGCTGGAACAGTCCAAAAAGCACGAGCTTGAATTGCAGAAAGAAAAAAAGACATTGCTCCTGTCTCTTTCCCATGACATAAAGACCCCGCTGTCAGCTATCAAGCTGTACTCAAAAGCGTTGTCTAAGAATTTATATCCCGACAAAAACAAGCAGCTGGAAATTGCCGAAAGTATAAACAACAAAGCCGATGAAATAGAAAGCTTTGTCAGTGAGATAATCAAAGCGTCAAATGAGGATTTTCTTTATCTGGAGGTTAATATGGACGAATTTTATCTGTCTCAGGCGGTAAGGGAGATCTCAGAGTATTACAAAGAAAAGCTTTACCTTATCGGCATTGATTTTATTATCGGCGAGTATTCAGACTGTATTCTGAAAGGAGATCTTAACAGGCTTGTGGAGGTGATACAGAACATTACCGAAAACGCTGTTAAATACGGTGACGGTCACATAATATCCCTGGAATTTTCCGAAGAGGAGGACTGCAAATTAATTACCGTAAAAAACGGAGGCTGTACGCTGCCAGAGACCGAGCTGCCGCATATATTTGACAGCTTCTGGAGAGGTTCAAATGCCGGTAGCTGTGAAGGCAGCGGTCTGGGCTTGTACATCTGCCGTCAGCTCATGCACAAAATGGACGGTGAGATCTTTGCGGAGATCAGAAACGGATCTATGCTTGTTACTGTGGTACTGCATAAGTGCTGATATTGCCGTTTCGCATCGTCACAATTGATTTGCAGCCATAACGGATCTGACCATATTGACTTAACGGCGATTATAGAGTATAATTATAAAGCAATACACACAACTGACGTGCGGTATTGCCTTATAAATTTATTTCTGAAAGGATCTGGAACAGTGGCAAGAGAGCTTACTTCGGCGCAGCTTATTGAACGCAGTATCATAAAAAAATACAGAGGAGATATATGGAATAAATTTGTTATGGCTCTTAAGGATTACAGGCTTATCTCCGGAGACGACAGGATCGCAGTGGGGGTTTCGGGAAGAAAAAGCTCCCTGGCAATGGCGGTATGTCTCAAACATCTTCAGGCGTATTCTAAAGTGAAATTTCAGCTCCGGTACATTTTTATTGACCCCGGATACGACGAGAAAAATCTTGCGCTTGCCAAAAGGAGCTTTGAGCTTTCGGGACTGCCTGTGGAGATCTGCCGTTCTGACATTATAAACCGCAGCTCAGAAGCGGACGATCCTTTTGACAGCTGCGGCAGCCTTATGCAGAAGGAGCTTTTAAAAATCGCAGAAAAATGCGGCTGTAACAAGCTCGCTCTTGGTCAGAATTTTGACGACGTTATCGAGGACAATTTCTCCGCTATGGTAAGCCGAGGCAAAATTGAATGTATGATGCCCAGGATATACCCATCTGAGGATATTCATGTGGAGGCTGTCAGACCGATGTATATGGTCAGGGAATCATATCTGAGAGACTGGGTGAGATACAATTCCCTAGAGCTTGCAGACAGCGTTTTTGAATGCTCCGTGCTGGCGGAAAATAAGTCAGTAAAGGATAAACTATCCGAAATTATGTACACTAAATCTCTTATGGAAAGGTTCAGGAAAACCAACCCTTATATTGAGACAAACCTTTTCAAATGTATGTATAATGTCAATCTGAGAACGATTCTGAGCTACACAAAGGGCGGAAAGCGGTACGGATTTACTGACAGATACGACAGCCTTGCCGATAATTACAGCGGACTTCCGGAGGACGCAGAGATCTAAGGAAAAACGTTGAAAAAAATTATGCCATTTTACATAAAATTTGCTTGACTATTAATTACATTTATATTATAATTTCTATAGTGTATTTTTTTAAGAAATAATACTGATTCTATGCAAATTTCAGGTATTGCCTGAGGAACAGGAGTAAAACAATGAGAAAAACAAAAATAGTGTGTACGATAGGACCTGCCACAGATGACGAAAACATCCTGAGAGATATGATGAAAAACGGCATGGATGTTGCCAGATTTAATTTTTCCCATTCCGATCATGAGGTACACCGTCAGAGGTATGAAACTGTCTCACGGCTCAGAAAGGAGCTGGGACTGAACATTGCCACTCTTATGGACACCAAGGGACCTGAGATAAGGCTGGGAAATTTTAAGGATAACAAGCCTGTAACAATAAAGGACGGAGATATGTTTACTCTCACTTCCAGAGATGTGGAGGGGGACGAAACTATCTGCTCCATTACCTTTGCAAATCTTCCAAAGGACGTTTCCATAGGAACAAGGATACTAATAAATGACGGAGTGATCGAGCTAAGAGCAGTCAAGGTGGATTCCACCGACATTCAGTGCGAGGTCATTCACGGCGGAGTTGTTTCAAATCATAAGGGAATAAATGTTCCCGGAATAAAGCTGTCAATGCCGTACATCTCCGATGCCGACATGGCTGACCTTGCTTTCGGCGCAAAGATAGGCTTTGATTTTATTGCCGCATCTTTTGTAAGAACAGGCGCCGACGTGACATATTTAAGAAAATTCACCCAGTCTCTCGGCTGGTTCAACCCCAGGATCATCGCAAAGATCGAGAATGCAGAGGGTGTGGAGAATATTGACGAGATACTCGAGGCAGCCGACGGGATAATGGTAGCCAGAGGAGACATGGGCGTGGAGATACCCTTTGAGCAGATCCCAGCAATACAGAAGGAGCTTATCCACAAGGCGTATAATGCCGGCAAGCAGGTAATTACCGCAACACAGATGCTGGAATCTATGATAACCAACCCCCGCCCCACAAGAGCGGAGATCACAGACGTTGCAAACGCAATATACGACGGCACATCAGCGATAATGCTCTCGGGAGAGACAGCCGCAGGAAAATTTCCTGTAGAAGCGGTAAAGACCATGAGCCTTATTGCAGAGACCACCGAAAAGAACATTGACTACGCCGGACGTTTCAAAAAACGGGACGACACGGAAAGCCCAACAATTACCGACGCTATTTCCCACGCAACGGTAACTACCGCCCACGATCTTAACGCGGCGGCTATCCTGACGGTGACAAAGGGAGGAACAACTGCGAGAACGCTTTCAAAATTCCGCCCCAACTGCCCTATTATCGGACTTACAACAGATATCACCACCTGCCGTCAGCTCAATCTTTCATGGGGTATCCTTCCGGGAATAATTGAAGAAAAGACCAACACAGATGACCTTATCAGACACGCAATAGATGTATCTCTTGAAAAAGGCTATCTGAAAAAGGGAGATCTTGTGGTCATAACCGCAGGCGTCCCGCTTGGAATGAGCGGTACCACTAATCTGCTTAAGGTGGAAAAAGCGTAATTGTTTTATACCGACAGCAAAAATACATCGGGCGACTAAGGAAACGCTGATCAAATCGCTGTTTTAAAATTTACTGTCTTGCGGATAACGTATTTATGTGTATCTCTTCCCGCCTTCGGCGGTGAGAGATACATTAAAAATATACAAGAAAAAACCGACGGAGAACTGATATTCCTCCGCCGGTTTTATATTTTGATTCCTTTAAGACAGCACTGTACAGCCTTTCTGGTCGATCACTGCTTTTTACCGTCGTTCTCCCTGATCTCCACGCGTCTTATCTTTCCGCTGATAGTCTTGGGCAGCTCGTCCACGAACTCTACTATCCTTGGATATTTATACGGTGCGGTAGACTTCTTGACATAATCCTGAAGCTCCTTTGCAAGCTCGTCGGAAGCCGTATAGCCTTTGGCAAGGACTATTGTCGCCTTTACTACCTTGCCTCTTATAGGATCGTCCGCCGCCGTGATTGCGCACTCAAGCACCGAGGGGTGTTCCATAAGGATACTTTCTATCTCAAATGGTCCGATACGGTAACCGGACGCCTTGATAAGATCGTCTGTCCTGCCTACATACCAGAAATATCCGTCCTCGTCACGGTAAGCCGTATCTCCGGTGTGATAGTAACCGCCTCTCCATGCATTATCGGTCATTTCCTTATTTCTGTAATATTCCCTGAACAGCGCAGGATGCTTCCCTCTTTCGGCACGGATCACGATCTCGCCCGTCTCGTTGACGCCGCAGGGAGTGCCGTCCTCCTTGACAATATCCACATTGTACAAGGGCGACGGCTTGCCCATAGAACCGGGCTTAGGCGTCATTCCTACGAAATTCGCAACTACCACAACCGTCTCAGTCTGTCCGAAGCCCTCCATAAGATCAAGTCCGGTATACTGCTTCCAGCGGTTGAACACCTCGGGATTAAGAGCCTCCCCGGCAACGCAGGAATATTTCAGATGCGAAAGATCGTAATTCTCCAGTCCGGCCTTTATAAAGAAACGGTACATTGTGGGAGGAGCGCAGAAGGTTGTGATATCATAATTCTGCAAAACGGAAAGAAGCTTATCCGGTTTGAATCTGTCCATATCGTAAATAAACTGCTCTGCTCCGCAGGTAAGCTGTCCGAACATTTTACCCCAGGCGCACTTTGCCCAGCCGGTTTCGGAAACGGCAAGGTGAACCGAATTTTCATTTATATTATGCCAATGCTTTGCTGTTGAGATAGAGCCTGCCGCATAAGCGTAGGCATGAAGCACCATTTTGGGATATCCGGTAGTTCCCGAGCTGAAATACGCAAGCATGGGATCGTCCTTGCTGTTAGGGATCCTTTCCAGCTCCGCAGGATACTTCTCAACCTCCGGCATAAACTCTGTCCACCCGGGTTTTCTGCCGTGAACGACAAACTTCTCCCTGATACCGTCGTATTCTTCGCAGGCAGCTTCGACCTCCTCCGTAACTCCGTCCTCAAGGGTGGCAACTATATATGCAACGTCCGCCGCCTTGAAACGGTAAACGTAGTCCTTCTTTTTGAGCTGGCTTGTGGCAGGGATAAGCACAGCGCCGATCTTCATAAGCGCATAGGCAAGTATCCAGAACTCGTAGTGTCTTTTAAGCACCGCCATGACCATGTCGCCCTTTTTAACGCCGTGCGCAATAAGCATATTTGCGCATCTTCCGCTAAGCTCGCTCATCTCACGGTAGGTAAACACCCTGTCACCGCCGTGGTCGTTTATCCAGTGCATGATCTTTTTTTCGGGATACATTCGGGCAATTTCGTCGATAACGTCGTAAGCGAAATTAAAGTTATCCTCCAGCTTTATCTCAAACTTGTTGAGTATGCCGTTTTCGTCGAAGCCCTCGTCTACAAAACGCTTGTAAAAATCTCTCATCAATACGTCCTCCAAATTTATATATAATCTGCTATTTTCAATGGATCATCGGCAATAAAGTCCGCACCCGCCGATTCAAGCTCCTGCCTGCCCCTGAAGCCCCATGAGCAGCCTATGCATTCTATACCTGCGTTATGCGCAGTCATAACGTCCACATCCGAATCCCCCACAAGACAGGTATCCTCTGCCGACACTCCCCACGCCTTCATTATCCCTAAAATTATATCGGGCTTAGGCTTAGCGGGAACGCCGTCCGTTTTACCACGTATCATGTCAAAGGAATCCTTTTCAAAAAGCTCATCCACGATGTATCTTGAAAATCTGTCCGGTTTATTTGACGCAACTGCCAGAATAACGCCACGTTCCTTAAGTATTTTTATAACCTCGGTGATACCGCTGTAGGGGCGTGTTTTCATGACTGCCCTGCGCCTGTATTCCTCGGAAAACTCCCCATGGAGCTTTTCAATAGTGTCCGGGATCCTTGCCTGCTCAGGCAGAGCCCTCTCAATAAGCTTTAACGTGCCGTCGCCCACAAAATGTTTGTATTCCTCAATTTCATGCAGCGGAAATCCGTACCTTTCAAGCACGATATTCACCGAATCAGACAGATCCTCTATAGAATTTACCAGCGTACCGTCAAGGTCAAATATACAAAGTCTTTTCATCAAATGTCACTCTTTTTTTACATAGATCCTGATTTTTTACAGCGATCTGATTTTTATACACCTGTCAAAAAACCAACACTGATATTATACTCCTTAGTGATTAACATAATATGAATGAATATAGTCATATCTATTAACTTATCCCCCATAATTTGACCATAAAAATACATCTTTATATTAATTTATATCATATGCGAAACAAATATTTTTACTCCTACGGCTATGAGCGCAATACCGCCTGCTACCCCCGCTTTTTTCCCGGAAAGAGATGAAATTTTCCCTGCCGCAAAAAATCCTGCCGTTGATATTATAAACGTTATAAGGCATATTATTCCTGAACTTAATACAATATTTACCGATAGTGCAGCAAAGCTCACACCCACAGCAAGAGCGTCCACAGAGGTCGCAAAGCCTTGAACCGTAAGCAGGGCAAGGCTGAAACGCTCCGTATCATCGCCGTTTTCGCCGGCAGCGGCTTCATATATCATTTTTACGCCTATAGCGCCAAGCAGTATAAGCGCAATGTAATGATCTATACGCTCTGCCGCACTGCCAAGGCGCGCCCCCAGAGTATAGCCTATAACAGGCATCACGCCCTGATACAGTCCGAAAACGATCCCGCAAAGCAAGCCCCTTGCAGCTCTGATACCTCCCCTGCCGCAAACCAGAGCATTTGAGACCGACACCGCAAGGGCGTCCATTGAAAGACTGACGCCAATAATTATCAACTCGATAATTCCCGTATATATCCCTCCGTTTCTGAAAAAAAGACTGCACAAAGACAACGCTTTGTACAGTCCCTGATATTTATAGACAATAACGCACGATCATTGTGTGCGTATTACCTATATTAATCCTCGCATTTTGAAGCAAGCAGTCCGGAATATCTGTTCCTGAATTCCGTAAACGTCCCGCTGTCAAGAGCTTCCCTTATTTTCTCCGTAAGAGTGTTGTAAAAATACAGATTGTGCATGACCGCAAGTCTGCCTCCCAGCTGCTCCCCCGATTTGAACAAATGCCGTACATATGCTCTGCTGAAATTTTTACAGCAGGGACATTCGCACTGAACGTCCACCGGTCTCGGGTCGGTCTCATATCTCTTGTTGGCTATATGTATAATACCGTTCCATGTAAACATGGTCCCGTGTCTGGCATTACGGCTGGGCATTACACAGTCAAAGAAATCAATACCTCTGTAAACTGCCTCTATGATGTTTGAAGGCGTTCCCACTCCCATAAGATAACGTGGCTTATCCACAGGCATGAAAGGCTCCACCTGCTCGATAACGTGATACATGACCTCCGTAGGCTCGCCTACCGCCAGACCTCCTATAGCGAAGCCTGAGCAATATTCTATCTCCCGTATACGCTTTATATGCTCGACCCGAAGATCATCGTAGGTACAGCCCTGATTTATCCCGAAAAGCATCTGACGCTTATTTATCGTACCGTCAAGTGAATTGAGCCTTTTCTGCTCCGCAACGCACCTTTCGAGCCACCGTGTGGTCCTTTCGCATGAAGCTTTTGAATATGAATGTTCGGCAGGATTTTCAACGCACTCGTCAAAAGCCATAGCTATTGTAGAAGCAAGATTAGACTGGATCCTCATGCTTTCCTCGGGACCCATAAAGATCTTTTTTCCGTCAACGTGAGAATTGAAGTACACGCCCTCCTCTTTAATTCTACGCAGCTTGGCTAAAGAAAATACCTGAAATCCTCCGCTGTCGGTAAGGATAGGCTTGTCCCAGTTCATAAATTTGTGCAGTCCGCCCATTTTGTAAATAATATCGTCTCCCGGGCGAACGTGAAGATGATAGGTGTTGCAAAGCTCCACCTGAGTTTTAAGCTCGTTTTTAAGATCTAAAGAGGATACCCCTCCCTTGATCGCAGCGGCTGTACCCACGTTCATAAACACGGGAGTCTGTATCGTTCCGTGAACAGTCTCAAACTGTCCTCGTCTTGCCGCACCCTCCTGCTTGAGTAAAGTAAACATAATCTCTCCTTTATGGTCGTCTCTAAAACCCATAGAGTCTCAGATGCAAGCAAATGAGCTGCTAAGTGGTTTTCAGAGGTGACCTTATATTATAATGTCCTTGGGCAGCCAGCCTACCCTGCCCCTTTCCGTTATCACCAGAAGCATTCCGTTGTCCTCTGCGCATACGGAAACGTCCTCTCCCCTTTTTACCTCGGGAAACGAAGAAAGAAACTGGTAAACGCTGATCCTTCCGTCTTTTTCGTAGATCTCACGCCTGGGAAGAAAGCCCTCTGCTCCGCTTACATTATCACGAAGCTTCACAAAGCCCGCTTTTTCATAGAGTATCTCCATGTCCTGATCGCTCCAGTCCACATAAAGGGGCTTAAGTCCGCAGGAAAAATCCTCCCTGACCCTTCTCACGGGGTACGGCGTGTCCCACATGATCTCATGAGTATAGCTGTCACCGTCCCTGTGTATTATCAGAAAATTCATCTGGCAGGCCTTTTTTATAGAAAGTCCGCCATCTATATCTATTATCCTCTTTTTGCTGTCGATTATCGGCAGACAGGTCGCCCCGGACCGCTTATAATTGTATGTGGGGAAATGCCCGACCACAAGCCATTTATCCGTAGGATTTTCCCGTCTGAGAAACCATTTTACGGTTATTGCGAAGGTATCGTCGGTATTTTCCCAGTCGGGACGGTTCTCAAGTCCCGCATGGACAAAAATATGATCCTCCGTTTCAAGGCATATCGGCAGGTCACGCAGAAATTCAAGCTCTCTGCCGTATCTGTCAAACACGGCTTTTCTTATGTCAAGCCAGTTTTCATCTGTGCAGTGATCGTATCCCACACTCTTCGCCATTTGCAGAAATGCGTTTTCGTTTCCGTTTTCACTGTAGTAAAATTTTCCAGAAAATCTTTTGTACGGATAATCAAACGCCATTCGTGAACAAAAGGTGTCGTTATTGCCCAGCAGACAGTAAGCTCTGTCGCTTTCATCGCAAAGCGCCTTGACGTACTTAAGCGTATTTATATTGTTGTTCCAATGCTCCAGAATATCTCCAACAATAACAAGATAGTCCTCGCCGGCTTTGTAATTCGCTTTTTTTAGCATTCTTTCCAGCAGATCTCTGCTCGTGTGGACATCGCTCACGGCAATGATACGGCATTTCTCAGGCAAATCAAGCTTTATAATTTTCTTCACAAAATCCCTCCGATATCATAAAGCTTACCCGATTCCGGCGTTCTGTATTCGTGCTTTTCGTAATAGCCTATAAGTCTGCCGTCGCCGTCACGCAGAGCGATCATATACACGTCCTTGTTTTCCTTGGTATTATGGAAAGTAAATACCCGATTGTTTGACTTGTCCTTTTTAAACCATTCTATGATCTGTATAATTTTTTCGCCCGACTGAGAATTGTGGCATTCCAAAAGAGATTTTCCCACAAGCCCGGATCCTCCGCTGCGGGCATAGCGTGATACCGCAGCAGGATTCATATACACGATCCTATGCTCGGTATCGCATATTACCACGGCAGCCGTATCGCTGTCTATCACACTTTTAAGAAACATATCGATCATATTATCTTACCTCCCGTTTATCTTTTGACGAACTGCCGATCGCCTTTATGACTGCATTAAGGGGCGCACCGAAGGGTTTAAACGCCAGAATGAACGTAACGGCTGCGGCAGTAAGAACATAATACACTTTAAAATGATCCGGAAAATAGTGCGCAAGCTTCTGGGGATAATTTATATACATCAGAAAATACAGCACCGTTCTGTGCCAGAAATAGATCTGAAGCGTCCTCGCTCCCGCCGCAGAAACAAATGGGATCCTCACATTTATCATCAGCGCCAGAAACGCTATACAAAGCAGAGCGGATATTCCTGTACACAGCAGCCTGTGCCAGAATTCAATATCCATACCGGTAGTTTCCGACACGCTGTAATACGAATTTCTTCCCGTAAAAAGCTTTCTCAGCGGATAAACAAGCTCCAGCCTTGAAAAGCACAGATACGCCCATACCGCTATTATCAGTACGCCTACGATCCTGATATAAGCCTTTTTAAAGAAGCTGTATACCCTTTCCGGATCTGAAATAGCCCCGGCATAGAAGAAAGGAAAGAATATAAGTATTCTTGAAAGCGTAAAATCGTCGCCTATGCTGCTGTCATAGCCTGCATACAGCGTAAGCAGAAGTGAAAATCCCATAACAGCCCGTGGATCTGCATTTCTTACGGCATAGCTTATAGCCGTGAACGCCGCCAGCGCCACAAGATACCAGTACGCTCCGTCTCCTCCGAAAAGGCTGAAATTTACAGGCTTGTCTTTATCAAAATCAGTGCGGAACGCCGTATTGGAAGAAAACAGCAGCAACTTAAGAAGTATGCCCAGTATAAGATATCTTATCGCCCTCACCCCGTCGTTTCCGTCTGCGGTTTTATGGAAGAGTCCGGAAACAAACATAAAAAGGGGCATATGAAAAGCGTAAAGGAAAATATAGATACTGTTAAAAATATCAGAGACCGGCAGCGTAGGATCTCCGCTGTACTGTCCGTAAAGATTGACGGTAAGCTCATCGGCAAAATGACCGATAACCACAAAAAGTATAAGCAGGAACTTTAAATTGTCGTAGGCATAGAACCTGCCTCTGACCGACGATGCGTGTGTACTCATAAAATCATCTCCGAAACAAAGCGGGATACCGTCTCAGATACCGTCCGCAATAAGCATAGCGTCGCCGAATGAAAAAAATCTGTATTTTTCCTCCACTGCGATCTTATAGGCGTTCATAGTGTTCTCATAGCCTGCAAAAGCGGAAACGAGCATTATAAGCGTGCTTTCGGGCAGATGAAAATTGGTTATCAGACCGTCAAGGACCTTAAATTCAAAGCCGGGATAGATAAAAATATCCGTATATCCGCTGCATGGTCTGATATCTCCGTAAAAAGCGGCTACGCTCTCCAGTGTTCGGCAGGAGGTAGTTCCTACCGCAATGACCCTGCCGCCGTTTTTCTTTGTCGAGTTTATCATATCGGCGGTGCGCTGTCCTATTTCATAATGCTCTCTGTGCATTTTGTGGTCAAGCACCCTGTCCTCCTTTACGGGACGGAATGTGCCCAGTCCCACATGAAGAGTGACATAAGCCACGTTTACCCCCGATCTCTCTATATCCGCCAGCTGCTCCTCAGTGAAATGAAGTCCAGCCGTCGGCGCTGCCGAAGATCCCGTTTCGTGTGCATATACCGTCTGATAACGGTTTTTGTCCGCCAGCTTTTCAGTTATATACGGCGGAAGCGGCATCTGACCGATCTCGTCAAGAGCGGCGAAAAAGCTGCCATCGCACTCAAATTCGGCTATGCGGTTCCCGTCCTCAAGAACGTCTGTAATAACCGCCCTCAGAAGTCCTCCGCCGAAAACAAAACGTCTGCCTACCCTTGCTTTTTTTCCGGGGCGGCAAAGAATCTCCCACTTCATATTTCCACGCTGCTCAACCAGCAGGAACTCAATAAAGGAATGAGTATCCTCCGTTTCGCCGTAGATCCTCGCAGGCAGTACCTTTGAATCGTTAAGCACCAGCAAATCACCTTTTTTGAGGTAATTGCATAAATTGTAGAAACGGTCGTGACCGACCTTCCCGCAAGTGCGGTCAAGGCAAAGCAGTCTTGACGCATTTCTGGGTTCTATGGGCGTCTGCGCAATAAGCTCCTTGGGAAGCTCATAGTAAAAATCCGATTTTTTCATATTTTTTAAATCAAGCATATTAGATCTCCTAAGCTGAAATTTCAGTATGTTTACAAAATATTAATAAAAACTTCGATATATGTATTGACAAGCGATAAATAATTTGTTATTATAAAACAGAACAGATAGAGGTGCGGTTAAAATCAGTAGCATTTTTCTGCGTGACAGAATTCCTCACGCTAAGGCGGACCCGGCGCTTACGGAAAATGTGAAAGGTGAGACTGCCGAAGCGGAGGATCGCGGGGAACCTGCCGCTGACTGATAATTTAACAGATTATCGGTTGTCATCATTACAAATGATGGAGTGCTATCGGCATGAATATTGCCAACATTCTTATTATATTGTAAGATGCGCCGGTTTTCAACCGGTTTTTTTAATATTTGTTTATTTTTTATGTTTTGCTTAAAATGATCTTGTCGGTCGGCAATATTTTAGCTATATTGACAAGTCGTTTGCGAAAGGAAAAGGAGTTTTTATAATGAAAAAGTACAAGGTAGGCATTATCGGAGCTACGGGAATGGTGGGACAGAGGTTCTCTCTTATTCTTGACAAACACCCGTGGTTTGAAGTCGTTTGCGTTGCCGCTTCCCCCCGTTCTGCGGGAAAGAAGCTTAAGGACGCAGTTGCAGGCAAGTGGAAGCTTTCTGATCCGCTGCCCGAAGCTATCGGAGAACTGACTGTTTTTAACGCAGAGGAGGACGTGGAGAAGATCGCATCCATGGTCGATTTCGTATTCTGCGCTGTTGATATGAAAAAGGACGAGATCAAGGCTCTTGAGGAAAAGTATGCAAAGGCTGAATGCCCCGTTGTTTCAAACAACTCAGCTCACAGACATACGCCTGACGTTCCTATGGTGATCCCTGAGATAAACGACGATCACATTGAGATCATTCCTGCGCAGAGAAAGAGACTGGGCACAAAGAGAGGATTTATTGCAGTCAAGTCAAACTGCTCTCTCCAGTCATATGTTCCCGCTCTTGCTCCGCTTATGGATAAGTATAAGGTAACAAAGGCTTTAGCCTGCACATATCAGGCTATTTCCGGCGCAGGAAAGACCTTTGAATCCTTCCCGGAAATCCTGGACAACGTGATTCCCTATATCGGCGGCGAGGAGGAGAAATCCGAGATAGAGCCTCTGAAGATCTGGGGCAAGATCGAGGGCGACGTGATCGTTGACGCTACTTCACCTGCGATCACGACCCAGTGTCTCAGAGTGCCCGTTTCCGACGGTCATACAGCGGCTGTTTTCGTAAGCTTTGAAAACAAGCCCAGCAAAGAGGAGATCCTCGAGGCTTGGAAAAACTTCAAGGGCGCTCCGCAGGAGCTTGACCTCCCAAGCGCACCAAAGCAGTTCCTTAACTACTTCACAGAGGACGACAGACCCCAGGCTAAGCTTGACAGAAATCTCGAGGGCGGTATGGCTGTTTCCATAGGCAGACTGAGAGAGGATACCCAGTATGACTACAAGTTCGTATGCCTTTCCCACAACACGCTGAGAGGCGCTGCGGGAGGAGCCGTCCTGCTGGCTGAGCTTCTTGCCGCAAAGGGTTACTTTGACTGATAAAACATAAGCTTTAAACGACATCTTTTGAAAGGAGTCGAATTTATGAAAAAGACTATATTTACCGGCGCAGGCGTTGCTATAGTAACGCCCATGAACGCCGACGGCTCGATAAACTATGACAAGCTGGGAGAGCTTATTGATTTCAATATAGACAACGGCACGGACGCTATCATTATCTGCGGTACTACCGGAGAAAGCTCCACAATGTCGGACGAAGAGCATATAGAGTGTATAAGATACGCCGTTGAAAGAACGGCTCACCGTGTACCGGTCATTGCGGGTACAGGCTCCAACCACACCGAATATGCGGTCAATCTTTCAAAGACCGCAGAAAAGCTCGGTGCGGACGCTCTGCTCTGCGTTACGCCGTACTACAACAAGACGTCTCAGGCCGGACTTATTGCACACTACACGGCGATCGCCGAAGCTGTAAGTCTGCCGATCATTCTTTACAACGTACCCTCCAGAACAGGCGTGAATATTCTTCCCGAAACGCTGAAAAAGCTTTCCGAGATAGAGAATATCGTCGCTGTTAAGGAGGCGAGTGGAAATATTTCTCAGGTCGCTAAAATAGCCGCTCTCTGCGGAGACGATCTTGATATCTATTCCGGAAACGATGACCAGATAATCCCCATTATAGCTCTTGGAGGAAAGGGAGTTATTTCGGTGCTTTCCAACTGTATGCCCTTCGAAACTCATGAGATAGCTTCTCTCTGCCTTGAAAACAGGTACGGTGAGGCAAGAGAAAAGGCTTCAAGACTGCTGGCGTTCACAAACGGACTTTTCTGCGATGTAAATCCCATTCCCGTTAAGGAAGCGCTTAACATCATGGGCTTTGACGTGGGCGAGTGCCGTCTGCCGCTTATCAGAATGACCGATGAAAAGATCGCATCTCTCAGAGCGGTAATGGCTGAGATAGGACTTGTAAAATAATTTACCGTATACAGGGGGGCGGAAATATCCGCCCTTTTGGTCATACGGACAATGTATGCGCACATCTGCGCTGCACAACTTAACAGAAAGGATTGTTCAATATGACAGAGATCGTGATCCACGGTGCGTGCGGAAAAATGGGAAGAGTTATCGCAGACGTTGTTGCCGGACGCAGCGACTGCAAGGCAATTGCGGGGGTGGACATAGTCGGTGAAAGCTATGCAGACTTCCCAATCGTCAGAACTGTTGCCGAGCTTGAAAAAAAGCCGCAGGTAATTATAGATTTTTCACACCCGTCAACCCTTGACAGTCTGCTGTCCTACTGTCTTTCAAACGGCACTGCGCTTGTGATAGCCACAACAGGTTATACCGAAGAGCAGATAGCAAAGATCCACAAGGCTGCCGAACAGATACCACTGTTTTTCACCTTTAATATGTCCCTTGGTATAAATCTTCTTGCAGATCTTGCAAAAAAAGCGGTAAAGGTACTGGGCGGACAGTACGACATAGAGATAATCGAAAAGCACCACAACCAGAAGATCGACGCACCCTCCGGCACGGCAATAATGCTTGCCGATGCGATCAACGGAGAGCTTGACAAGAAATACAGCTACGTTTACGACAGACATTCTGTAAGAGCAAAAAGGGGCAAAACCGAGATCGGACTTCACTCGGTCAGAGGCGGCACGATCGTCGGCGAGCATGAAATTATTTTCGCAGGCAGAGACGAGGTCATTTCCCTTAAGCATGAGGCTCATTCAAAGCAGGTATTTGCAGTAGGATCGGTAAACGCTGCGATCTTCCTTGCGGACAAGCCTGCGGGACTTTACGCTATGAGCGATCTGCTCAGCGAAGTCTGAACACGGTCGAGATCAGCTATACGACAGAGGACGGAGAAGCCCTCGGCGCACTGTATTTTACAGTGCGTTTTTTTGTACAGTAAAAAGCGGAGCAAAACGTTTCGTCCGTTTTGCTCCGCAATGTTATTACAGTTATTACAGTCTGGATTTGAAATCCTCATAGCCGAAGCTTTTCACAAGCTCCGTACTGCCGTCAAGTCTTTCAAGACAGATCGATGGCAGCGGCATACCGTTGAAGGTGTTGTTTTTGCACATGGTATAGATAGCCATATCGCAGAACACAAGCCTGTCCCCCTCTTTCAAAGGACGGTCGAAAGAATAATCTCCGATTATATCCCCTGCCAGACAGGTAGGTCCACCCAAACGGTAGGTAAACGGCTTTTCCCCGGGCTTTCCCGCACCAATTATTTCAGGTCGGTAGGGCATCTCCAGCACATCAGGCATATGACACGCTGCCGAGGTATCCACAATTGCAATGTCTATACCGTTTTTAACGGTCTCCAGAACCTCGCATACCAGCCAGCCTGCATTAAGGGCGGCAGCCTCCCCCGGTTCAAGATAGACATCGACACCGTACTTGTCCCGAAGATAAATGACAGTATCGCACAGGAGATCTATGTTGTAATCCTCCTTTGTGATATGATGCCCCCCTCCGAGATTTATCCACTTCATACGGCTAAGATATTTTCCGAAATGCTTTTCAATATGCGGGACTGTTCTGGCAAGCACCTCGGCGCCCTGCTCGCACATGGTGTGAAAATGCAGCCCCTCAATGCCATCAAGCTCGCTTTCGTCAAAATTTTCGGGAGTCACTCCAAGTCTGGAGCCTTCAAAGCACGGGTTGTAAATATCCGTTTCGATCTCCGAATAGCACGGATTGCAGCGTATCCCACAGGAAATTTTGCGTCCACTTTTTTGTACAGCTTCCCTATGCTTTTTCCACTGTGAAAAGCTGTTGAACACGATATGATCGCATATCTTCACAAGCTCCTCCATTTCGGAGCGCTTATATGCAGGACTGAAAACATGGACCTCTCCGTCAAAGCACTCTCTGCCCAGCTTAGCCTCGAAAAGCCCGCTTGCCGTCGTACCCCTGAGATGCTTTTCAAGCAGAGGATAAACGCTGTACATCGAAAACGCCTTCTGAGCCAGAAGTATCTTACAGCCTGTACGCTCCATTACCCAGTCCATTATTTTCATATTTGAAAGAAGCTTTTCCTCTGAGATCACATAGCATGGGGTATCCACCCCGAACCGATCATTCATCGATCCGGGCATAGAGATCATTATCCTTTGAGGCAGCCTCCTCGTCAAAGAAGCTTACGGTGATATTTTTATTTACAAGCTTGCAGTCCATAAATATTTTCAATGCCTGTCTTGCCAGCTTTTTATTCTCCTCAGGGACATCCTCCATATCGTTTAAAATGATCTCCAGCGGCTCCTTAAACTCGCTGATCACATCATACAGCTTGTTCTCATCCGTAATGCCGTCAGGTCCCAGTCCGAGACTGCGGCTCATAAATGTATAAAATATCTCCTTTTCCTTAAACTGAACGTCGTCGATCATTACAAGCATAATTATCCTCCCTTAGTCAAAAATTATTTTCTTTTTACCGTTTTTGTTTCTTGGATATTCCCGTATGCGTATAATATTGTCTATATTAACGATACTTTCATTATTGCCCTCGTCCTGAGAGATCCTTACCCAGCCGTCGCCTATCTCCTCAACAACGCACTCTATAACGGAGGCAACGCCTCCTCCCGGGGAAAGGGTGTAAACAACGCATTCCTGCGCGATAAATCTTTTAAAAGCGTCCTCTATACTCATAGTCTTTCCTCCTGTCAGTCAACAAGGACCGGATCAAAGTTTTCAGTCCACGGAAGTCCCCACTTGTTAAGAGCCTCCATAAAGGGATCCGGATCGAATTCCTCTATATTATAAACGCCCGGCTTTTTCCACTTGCCGGTCATGACCATCATAGCGCCTATCATTGCAGGCACTCCCGTTGTGTAGGAAACCGCCTGAGAGCCGACCTCCTTATAGCACTCCTGATGATCGCATACGTTATAAACGTAATATGTCCTGTCCTTGCCGTCCTTTTTGCCTTGGAATATACAGCCGATATTGGTCTTTCCCACCGTTCTCGGACCAAGGGACGCTGGATCCGGCAGAACCGCTTTAAGAAATTGCAGAGGAACGATCTCCTTACCCTCGTACATGATAGGCTCGATCGAAGTCATTCCCACATTTTCAAGACACTTCAGGTGAGTCAGATAGCTTTGTCCGAAGGTCATAAAGAAACGTATTCTCTTTATTCCCTTTATGTTCAGCGCCAGCGACTCCAGCTCCTCATGGTGGAGAAGATACATATCCTTTTCGCCCACCTGATCGAAATTATACACTCTCTTTATCTCCATAGGCTCCGTCTCTACCCACTTGCCGTCCTGAATATAAGAGCCTTTTGCGGAGACCTCTCTGATGTTTATCTCAGGATTGAAGTTTGTTGCGAAGGGGTAGCCGTGATCTCCTCCGTTGCAGTCGAGGATATCTATATATTCTATCTCGTCAAAGTAATGCTTCTGAGCGTAAGCGCAGAAAACTCCCGTAACTCCCGGATCGAAGCCGGAACCGAGAAGAGCGGTTATACCCGCTTTTTCAAAACGCTCACGGTAAGCCCACTGCCACTTGTACTCAAACTTAGCCGTGTCCTCAGGCTCATAATTCGCCGTATCGACATAATCCACCTTACATTCCAGGCAGGCGTCCATTATGTGCAGATCCTGATAGGGCAGAGCAACATTTATGCAGATATCCGGCTTATACGCCTTCATAAGAGCTACCAGCTCCTGCACGTTGTCTGCATCGACCTGAGCGGTAGTGATCTTCGTGGAGGTCTTGTCCTGCAATTCCTCCTTGAATTTATCGCACTTGGACTTAGTCCTGCTTGCAATGCATATCTCACGGAAAACCTCGCTGTTCTGACAGCATTTGTGGATCACAACGCCGGCAACTCCGCCTGCGCCGATAATTAATGCTCTTGACATTATTAATCAACTTCCTTTCCTGATGCCGACATCAGAGGCAGCTGTGGGTGATTTAATAAAGCTCCTCATATTTCGGTCTGTTTATAATTTCAAATATAGATTCCTTAAAAAAAGCAATTCCGACAATAACAAAGATTATTCCTGTCAGTAAAACTATTCCCTGCATTATCGCAGTCTTCTTTACTCCGTCGGCACGTATGATCTTTCTCGGATTATCTCTGTCCACAAGAAGATTTATAGACACATTCTCGCTGTAATCTATTTCCTTTCTGTGTAAAGGCTCAATTTTGCTCTCAAAAAAAGCGCTTGTGTAGTCTTTGCCGTTATATGTATATTTGCATTGCAGCTGAAATGTCCTTGACTGGCAATCCGGAGTGTTATCGATAGGATTTCCCTCAATAGTATCGACTTCGTTAACAAAAACACGGTCAAGCTTTCCAACAATGCGTTCTCCCTTGAGCAGAAAATGCATATTTTTAATAAAACGTACAAGCACATTCCATAAGAAAATAATTGCGCCTGCCAGCAGGAGTATGTTACCCAGTATTTCCTCCTGCGGCGTGTCGGGAATATCGTATGTATATTGTAAAAAAGCATTCATTCTGTATCCCAAAGCATAGTTATTTATAGAAATAAAGCAACATCTCTCTTAAAATTTTACACGCCAGAGCTGTCGAACGTCCGCTGGGGTCGTATACGGGAGAAAGCTCGTTGACGTCAAATCCGACTATATTCAGCTTCGACAACTCTTTTATCGCTCCCATAAGCTCCGTAAATGTAACTCCACCCGCCTCGGGCGTACCCGTTCCCGGGAACTGCGAGGGATCCAGTACGTCCAGATCCAGCGTAAAATATACGGGATTCTGTCCAATTTTCTGTACTATTTCACTCAGCCCGTCAAAATTGAATTTATTCATAAAGGTATGCTCACCGGCAAACCTGAATTCCTCACGGTCGCCGCTCCTTATACCGAACTGAAATATCCTTCCGTCCCCCACTATATCGTGGCAGCGGCGGAGTACGCAGGCGTGCGAAAGCCGGACTCCCAGATAATCGTCTCTCAGATCGGCGTGAGCGTCGAAATGAACTATATGCAAATTCTCGTATTTCTCTGAAACAGCCCTTACCGCTCCCAGAGTAACAAGATGCTCGCCGCCTATCATACATGGTATTTTTCCGTCGTTAAGAATAGTTTTGGTCCTGTCCTCAATATCCGACAAAGCACGCCGTGGATCGCCGAAGGGCAGCTCCAGATCCCCACTGTCAAACACGTTGATATCCAGCAGATCCTTATCCTGATAGGGCGAATATGTCTCAATACCGAAGCTCTCGCTCCTTATAGCCTGACTTGCAAAACGTGTTCCCGGGCGGAATGAAGTCGTACTGTCAAAGGGAGAACCGAAAAGTACGATCTCAGCGTCCTCATATTCACAGTCACAGCCGATAAAGGTCTGTACATTTTTATCTAGCATCTTCCAATACCTCCAGAACATAATTCGGCAAGGCAAAGCAGCCCTTGTGCAGCTCAGTGTTATAATATCCTGTCTTTATGCCCAGAGCATTCCACCTGTCCGCCTTAAGATCGTAAATGGGGTGAAGATTTTTGGAGGCAAAGCCGAAAAGCCAGTGTCCGGACGGATATGTGGGGATATGCGCCTGATATACCATGCTTACAGGAAAGCTTGCCCCTATCCGCTTGTGAGTCCTCTGCACCATATCAACATAGGAATCGTAATAGGTGCTTTCATGCTGATTTATAAGTATCCCGTCAGAGGTAAGCGCCTTGCAGCAGTTTCCGTAAAACTCCTTTGTAAAAAGTCCCTCGCCAGGTCCAAAGGGATCGGTGGAGTCAACAATTATAAGATCGTATTCATCCTGCTTTCTGCGGACGAATTTAAGACCGTCCTCAAAAAACAAATGCACTCTGGGATCGTCAAATCTGCACGCAGTCTGGGGAAGAAATTCCTTGCAGACCTCCACGACCTGTTTATCTATCTCTACCATATCTATATTTTCGATGCCTTCATATCTCGCCAGCTCACGGACGGTACCGCCGTCTCCCGCACCGATGACCAGCACGTTTTTAATGTCTGGATTTACCGCCATAGGCACTGCGGTGACCATTTCATGGTAAATATACTCGTCCTTTTCCGTGAGCATTATAAAGCCGTCAAGCACCAGCGCCCTGCCAAACTCATAGGTATCGAAAACATCTATCTGCTGGTAATAGCTTTTTCCTGAATACAGCTGTTTTTTTACCTTTATCGTAAAATTCACATCGTCGGTATGTTTTTCAGTAAACCATAGATCCATATAAGCGTCTCCTATACAACAACATTAATGTTATTTATCTCAAGATCCTCCGTTCCGGTGAGGAAGCAGCCCTTTTCCTTACAGTAATCTATATAGCTGATTATCTCTGAGGTTATCCTCTCTCCGGGGGCAAGTATGGGTATACCGGGAGGGTAGCACATGACAAATTCACCGCATACCATTCCGCCGCTTTCCCCTATGGGTACGGATCTTTTTTCGCTGTAAAACGCCTGCTGCGGAGGGATCTCCACAGCGGGATTGATATATTCGTGATCGAAAAGTCCTGTGGGATCCTTGGAATAAAGCCGCTTTATCTCCGAAAGCGAGGATATGAAGCGCTCGATCTCAAGCTCCCTGTCGCCGGCGGAAACTATTGCCAGAATATTGCCTATGTCTCCGAATTCGATCTGTATGTCGTAGTCGTCACGGAGAATGTCGTAAACCTCCACTCCCGCAAGACCCATAGCTCTGGTATGAACAGACAGCTTGGTGGAGTCGAAAGCATAAAAATCGTCTCCGTTTTCAAGCTCCCTTCCAAAAGCGTAATAGCCTCCGATCTTGTTGATCTCCTCTCTTGCATAATCCGCATACGCAACGGATTTTGCGAAAAGCTCCCTGCCGTTCAGAGCAAGGTTTTTTCTGGCAAGATCAAGAGAGACCATAAGCAGATAAGAACCGCTTGTGGTTTGGGTAAGGTTTATTATCTGCCGCACATAGCCCTCTGAAACGCTGTCCGAGCAAAGCAGCAGCGACGACTGCGTAAGGCTTCCGCCTGTTTTATGAATAGAGACCGCAGCCATATCCGCACCGGCAGCCATTGCGCTGCACGGAAGATCTTCCCCGAAATACAGGTGCGTTCCGTGAGCCTCGTCCGCCAATACAAGCATACCGTGCTCATGGGCTATCCTGACGATCTCTCTTATATCCGAGCATATTCCGTAATATGTCGGATTATTCACCAGCACAGCCTTAGCGTCCGGATTTTCTTCTATCGCCTTTTTTACGTCCCTGACCGACATTCCCAGAGGTATGCCAAGACGTTTGTTTATACCCGGATTGACGTAAACCGGCACTGCTCCGCAGACCACAAGGGCATTTATCGCACTCCTGTGGACATTACGGGGCATGATTATTTTATCTCCCGCCTTGCACGCAGTAAAGACCATAGTCTGTACCGCAGCGGTAGTTCCGTTCAATATGAAAAAAGCGTGTCTTGCGCCGAACGCCTCCGCCGCAAGAGTCTCCGCATCCTTTATGACCGATACCGGGTGGCAAAGGTTGTCCAGCGGCTTCATTGAATTAACGTCGCATTTAAGACACTGCTCCCCCAGAAAATTCCTGAGCTCCTTATTCATTCTGCCGCCCTTGTGTCCCGGCACGTCAAGCCTTACCACACGGTTTCTCATATGCTTTTTCAGCGCCTCGTAAACAGGCGCACTGTTCTGATCATGTTTCAACGCCGTCACTGCCCCGCCTATTCATAAACGTTCATGCCGCTGTATATTTCTATCATTTCACGGCGCAGACTGTCCGTGATATCCAGCCTCTGCTTGGGAGTAAGCTCATAAACGTCCTTTTTGAAAAGATAATTCTGAAGATCTATCTCCTTGATAAGCAGCTTAGTATGAAAAATATTGGACTGATACACGTTAACGTCCATAGCGTCGTATTTTGTAAGGGTATTTCTGTCTATATAATCCTGAATGGACGTGATCTTGTGATCTATGAAAAACTTCTTTCCCAGAACGTCCCTTGTAAATCCCCTTACTCTGTAGTCAATGGTGATGATATCCGAATCAAAGCTTGAAATAAGATAATTAAGAGCGTTTAGCGGCGAGATCTTGCCGCAGGTGGAAACGTCGATATCGACCCTGAATGTTGATATAGAATTATCCGGATGATATTCCGGGAAGGTATGGACCGTAACGTGACTTTTGTCAAGGTGGGCGTGAATAGTCTCGCCGCTGAGCCGTCCCTGATTGCATGATGGATCGATCGAAGCCTCGTCAAGCTCCTTCTCGGCGATCAGAACGTTCACCGATGCACCCTGCGGCTCGTAATCCTGCTTGGAAATATTAAGCACCCTTGCCCCGATCATTTCGGTAACGTCGCAGAGTATCCTGGTAAGTCTCTCCGAGTTGTACTGCTCGTCTATATAAGCTATATAGCCTTTTTGTTCCTTTTCTCCTTTAGCATAACACACGTCATAGATATTAAAGCTGAGAGTTTTTGTAAGATTATTAAATCCGTACAAAGAAAGCTTCTGCTCCAACCCTATCATCCACCCTCTCCGAATAAATTAGCCGGTTTGCCGATTCTGAATATTGCCTTAAACATTATAGCATAAAACTTTGAAAATGTACATAGTTTTTTTAATTTTTTTATAATTTGCCGAAAATATTTTTAAGGCAATACTTATCAGATCGCTGTTTTTAAATTCACTGCCTAACAGATAACGCATTCAGGTATATACCTCCCCGCCTTCATCGGAGAGAGATACATTGATCGGCATTTCCCTGTCGCAGATCACTTCTGCACCGGATTTGTAAACAAAAAGTTAATATTTTTCACTTTATTTGACGCTGCTTGCAATCCTGGGGAAAAAATAGTATAATTATCAAAGGCTATTTGAAAATACGGAGGATCCAACCATGCTTGTAAATGTTGAAAATCTTTATAAATACTATAACGGAGAAGCGCTTCTCAAAAATATAAATTTTACTGTGGAAGATCACGAAGCGGTAGGACTTATCGGAGTCAACGGCTGCGGCAAATCCACTCTGCTCAATATTATCACCGGCAGCGAGGACTTTGACAAAACGCCGGAGGGACTTGGCTCGGTAAGCGTCGCTTCCGGAACGGCTATAGGGTTTCTCAGGCAGAACAGCGGTCTGGAGGGCGAAAGCACCATAGAAGAGGAAATGCTAAAAGCGTTTTCCGGGCTTATAGAGACCAAAGAAAAAATGAACGAGCTTGAAAAGCTTATGACGGAGCTGCACGGTGCCGAGCTTGAAACGGCAGGCGCAGAATATGCTCAGCTCTCCGCTTTTTTTGAGGCGAGGGACGGATACAATATAAACGTAAAGATCAATCGGGTGCTTAACGGCATGGGGTTTGCAGACACTCCCCGGGACAGGATCATCTCAACTCTTTCGGGCGGTGAAAAGACACGCCTTGCCCTTGCGAAGCTGCTTCTGGAGGAGCCTGATCTGCTTATTCTGGACGAGCCTACCAATCACCTTGACTTTATAACGCTCATGTGGCTTGAGGATTATCTCAAGGGCTACAAGGGCGCAATACTTACGGTATCCCACGACAGATATTTTCTCAACAAGATCTGCACTAGGATATGCGAGATAGAACACGGCAGACTTACCTCCTACCGCGGCGACTACTCTGCATACCTTGTTCAGAAGGAAATGAGCTCCCAGCGGCAGCTTAAGGAGTGGGAGGCTCAGCAGAAGGAAATACAGAAGCTGGAGGATTATGTCGTCCGCAACAAGACGAGAGCCTCCACGGCTAAAATGGCAAAATCACGTCAGCATATGCTGGATCACATGGAGCGTGTAGAAAAGCCGCTTATGTTCCAAAAGCCGCCTAAGATCACGCTGGAATACGACATTGAGCCTACCAAGGATATCGTAAAGGTCTCAGGCTGTCCGCTTGCCGTGGGTGATGGCAGCGGAAGGCGGGAGCTTCTGAAAAGCTTGGATCTGCACATACGCCGTGGAGAGCACGCAGCCATAATCGGCGCAAACGGCGTAGGAAAAACCTCGATACTAAAGCTGATACAGGGTCTGATACCGCACGAAAAGGGAAATATCAGCTGGGGAAACAACGTAAAAACAGCCTATTTCGAGCAGGAGCATTCAATACTTAATATGTCAAATACCGTAATAGACGAGCTGAGGGACCGTTTCCCGTCAATGTCCGACCAGGAAGCCCGCAAAGCACTGGCTTCTGTGCTTATCACCGGGGAGGACGTATTCAAGCCGGTAGCTGTTCTCAGCGGCGGCGAACGTGCCAAGCTGTGCTTTGCGATAATGGCCAACACACGGGGCAACGTACTTATTCTGGACGAGCCTACCAATCATCTTGATCTTATGACTAAGGAGGTACTGGAGGACGCTCTGGCGGAATTCAAGGGAACGATTATCCTCGTCTCACATGACAGATACCTGCTGAACAAGGTTGCAGACCGCATTATAGAGGTCAGAAAAGACGGCGTGAGCTGTTACGGCGGAAATTTCGACGCATACTCAAACGCCGTGAATGCAAAGGCTCAGTCCGACGCCGAAGCGGAAGCGGAGCGCAAAAGAGCTGCTCAGGCAGAGGAATACAGGGAAAACAAGGCTAAACAGTACCGCTCCAGAGAGCAGCGGGCGGAAACCGCCAGAAAGCGTAACAGGATAAAAGAACTGGAGAAGCTTATCGAGGAAGCGGAGATAAATATTTTCCGTCTTGAAAACGAGATCTCAGATCCGGAGGTCTCGGCAAATTACGGTATAATGAGTGAAAAATGCAGAGAGCTTGAAGATACAAGAAACTCCCTCGACCAGATGATGGACGAATGGGCGGAGCTTTCAGATCAGCTGTAAATGCAATACCGGGAGGCGGAAGCATGAAAAAAACTGTTCTTATAATAGAAGACGATAACGATATAAACAATATGCTCCAGATACTGCTGGGGCAAAACGGCTACGATACGTTAAGCGCATATTCGGGCACAGAGGGCGTTCTGATCCACAGTGACAGCGTGGATCTTATCCTGCTGGACCTTATGCTCCCCGGAAAAAGCGGAGAAGAAATTATAAAGGAGCTTAAGGCAAAGCGAAATGTACCGATAATCGTAATAAGCGCTATACACGACATTTCCAGAAAGGTGGATCTTTTTTCACTGGGCGCAGACGATTATGTTACAAAGCCGTTCCACAACGACGAGCTGCTGGCAAGGATCGCTGCAAGGCTGAGAGACTCCTCCGACGCATCGGCAAAGAAACCGGAAAAGCTACGCTATAAGGAGATAGTCCTTGACGTGAGCGATTTTTCCGTGACCTGCAAGGGCGTACCCATAGAGCTTTCAAAGCACGAGTTTGATCTGCTGCGGCTTCTGATGGAAAACCCGGGACGTGTCTGCACCAAGGCTATGATATACGACACGGTATGGGATTACGAAAATTCCGCAGACGACAACACCCTTAACGTCCACATAAGCAAGCTTCGCAAAAAGCTCAAAAGCTGCGATCCGGACTGCGATCACATAGAGACCGTATGGGGAATAGGCTACAGACTGAAAAAATAATGTGCTTAAGGCAAGACGTACACAATGATAGAGCGGTATTGCTTTAAGACTTTTTTAAGACTCGGTTTAAGTGTTTTTTCAGACATTCATGCTATAATGTATACATCAGTTGAAAACAAAACAGGAGGTTCGTTATATGCGTGAAATCATAATGCAGACAAACAGGCTGTGCAAAAGCTACAAAAAATTTACAGCTCTCGACAATGTGGACATGACGGTATACCGTGGAGATATTTACGGTCTTATCGGAAGAAACGGAGCGGGCAAAACCACCGTCATGAAGATAATGACGGGTCTTACGGAAAAATCGGGCGGAGACTTTGAGATCTTCTCAAAAAAAGGTGCGGAGGCTCAGAATGAAAAAAGGCGTATAGGCTGCCTTATCGAAAACCCCGCATTCTTTGGAAATCTTACCGCTTACGAGAATCTTAAATATTACGCTATACAGAAAGGGATATCCGATAAGAGCCAGATAGACGAGGCTCTTTCGCTTGTCAGTCTCAGCGACGTAAAAAATAAGAAATTCCGCAAATTTTCATTGGGAATGAAGCAGCGACTCGGCATAGCCTTCGCTATGCTCGACAATCCCGACCTTATTATTCTTGACGAGCCTATAAACGGACTGGATCCCATAGGCATAAGTGAGCTGAGAGACACCTTTAAAAAGCTGAACAGAGAACGTGACATAACCTTTATTATCTCCAGCCACATTCTTTCGGAGCTTTACCTTACGGCAAACCGATTTCTGATAATAGACAAGGGCAGGGTCCTCAAGGAGATAACCAAGGAGGAGCTTGATCTGGAATGTATGCGCTGCATAGCGGTCAAAACAAGCAATGTAAAAAATGCCGCAGCAGTCATTGAAAAGGAGCTTGGTATATGTGACTACAAGGTCATCGACAGCTCCGAGCTGAGGGTCTATCAGCAGGATTTAGATCCGGAGATGTTAAACAAGACCCTTTTTGAAAACGGAGTCGGAGTATCCTCGGTTTACGAAACGGGGATATCCCTTGAGGATTATTTCAAGTCGCTTATAGGGGAGGTAAGGTCATGATAAATATTATTAAGGCGGATCTGTACCGCATTTTCAAAGGCGTTCCCATATATATCGCACTGGGCATAACTGTACTCATGATAAGCGTCAGCATTTACATGGTGGAACCTGGACATATCGGACAGGTAAATATAGGCGATGTGAGTACGGTTTCTTCGCAGGATGAAGTCATGGACGGATTGACTATAGAAGTAGTAAATAACATGAGCGTGAGCGAAATAAGAGAGCTTATGCTGAAAAAGGAAGATTACAAGCTGGATAAGGATATACTTTCAGCTAACATGAATCTTTACTATATGTTCATTTTTGTTGCCGCCCTTGCGGTGACAGTGGATTTCTCGGCAGGCAGCATAAAAAATACTCTTTCCTCGGCGATAGACAGAAAAAAATATTTCCTTTCCAAAACGGCTCTTGTTTTCGGCGTATGCCTGTTAATGTTCTTTCTGAATACATATATATCGTATTTTGCAAATCTTGTATTCAACGGAAAAAATCTTTCTTCCGGAATCGGCGAGGTAACTAAGACAAGCCTTATGCAGCTGCCGCCCATGCTTGCGCTGATAAGCATATTGAACGGTGTTGCATTCATGACAAAAAAGACCTCGGTATATAATCTTATTGCGATCCCTCTCGTAATGGTTTTCCAGCTTGTGCTTTCTCTCGCTTTTACTCTTTTCAGCATTAACGCTAAATACGCTGATTACGAGCTTCAGGTCATGATAGGCAAGCTTGTGAACGATCCGTCGGACGGCTATATTTTACGCAGCTATATTGTATGCGCCGTCCTGATACTCGTATTCAATACAGCAGGCTGGCTTTCATTCAGAAGATCCGAGATCAGATGACCGTAACTGTATTATCCGCATATACGCAATATTAATCAGGAAGGAGGCAGGGAACGATGACTGCGGTGATCTTTGGAATAATAGCCGCCGTCTCGCTGCTGCTTCTGTTTCTTCACAGACGTGAGATCAGAAGCATTTCAAGTCAGCTCAGGAACATATCCTTACAGGATTCCAACGAGCTTATACACTCTGAAAGCGGCGTTTCGGACGAACTTATAAACAGCATAAATTCACTCATCAAAGAAAGCCGCAGCGCCGGAACAGCATATCAGAGAAAAGCTCACGATCTCGAACAGATGATGATAAACATATCCCACGATCTGCGCACTCCGCTGGCTTCCGCTATGGGATACATAAATATAATAACCACCTCCGATCTTCCCCGTGAAGAAAAGGACAGAGAAATACAGATAGTAGAACAAAGGCTGATACGTCTTGAGGAGCTGATAAATTCCTTCTTTGAATTTTCAAAAACCATTTCGGGCGGACAGAAGCCGGAGCTTTCACGTCTGAACCTTGCCGAGATCCTTCAGGGATCTATAGTTCATTACTATGACGACTACTGCTCAGACAATCGTGAGATCTCCCTTGACTGCCCGTATATGAGGATACCCGTTATTTCAAACCGCAATATGCTCACAAGGATCTTTGACAACCTTATCGGCAACGCATACAAGCACGGTTACGGAACGCTTTCAGTAAAAACGAAAAAATCAAAGAACGATGAAATGATAAGCATACGCTTTGAAAACGAAGCTGCCGACCCCGACATTGACGCCGAACGGGTCTTTGACGAGTTCTACACTACCGACATTTCCAGAACAAAGGGAAACACAGGACTCGGGCTGGCTATTGCAAAGCAGTTCACGCAAATGCTGGGCGGAGATATTTCAGCAGAATACGACAAAGGGATCTTCTCGGTGACCGTAAGCTTCGATATAGAAAAATGACAGTATGCCGTTATGCCATAATGCAAATTTCTTAATATGTACTTGAAATCTTCACAAAATAATGCTATAATGTTTGTAAAGTTTGTGACAAATGTACAAGCTTTACTGCTAATCTAAAAAAAGGAGTTTGATATTTATGGTAAACCGTATCGTACTTAACGCTATTTCCTATCACGGACACGGCGCTATTGAAAACATTGTTCCCGAGCTTACCGCAAGGGATTTTAAAAAAGCATTGGTATGCACCGACGCAGATCTGGTAAAGTTCGGCGTTTCGGAAAAGGTTACCGGACTTCTTGACAAAGCCGGCTTCCCATACGAGATATACACAGACATAAAAGCAAATCCCACTATCGAAAACGTTCAGAACGGAGTTTCGGCATTTAAAAATTCCGGTGCGGACTGTATCGTTGCAATAGGCGGAGGTTCCGTTATGGATACGGCTAAGGCTGTGGGAATTATAGTAAACAATCCTGAATTTGCGGACGTGCGCTCGCTGGAGGGCGTTGCACCCACCAAAAAACACGCCGTATTCACCATTGCCGTAGCTACCACCGCAGGCACAGCCGCCGAGGTAACTATCAATTATGTTATCACCGATGTTGAAAAGAAGAGAAAATTCGTTTGCGTTGATACAAACGACATTCCCGAGGTAGCGGTCGTAGACCCCGATATGATGTCTTCAATGCCTAAGAGCCTTACGGCTGCAACGGGTATGGACGCACTTACGCACGCAATCGAGGGCTATATTACAAAGGGTGCCTGCGCTATCTCCGATATGTTCCACCTTGAAGCGATACGCCTGATCTCCTCCAGCCTCCGTGCGGCAGTTAAAAACGACCCCGACGGAAGAGAGGGAATGGCGCTTGGTCAGTACATTGCCGGAATGGGATTTTCCAATGTGGGACTTGGTATAGTTCATTCTATGGCGCACGGTCTGTCCGCTCTGTATGATACTCCTCACGGTGTTGCCTGTGCGATAATCCTGCCTACCGGTCTTGAATACAACAAGAGCGTTGCCGGAAAGCGCTACCGTGCCATCGGTAAGGCAATGGGCGTCGAGGGTATAGACGCTATGAACGACGAGGAAGCTGCTGACGCTACAATCGCTGCCGTAAAGCAGCTTGGCTCAGACGTTGGTATCCCGGCAGACCTGAAGGGTATTTTAAAGGAAGAGGATGTGCAGTTCCTGTCGGAAAGTGCATTTGCAGACGCCTGCTGTCCCGGCAACCCGAGAGATACAAGCCTTGAGGAGATCTCAGAGCTGTACCGCAGTCTTATGTGATAACATCAACCGAATAATTATAAAAAGCGTTTGATCACGGTCAGACGCTTTTTTATTTTTTCCGACAGCGTTATATCCTCATATTCAGTCATTCGACAGCTTTAAAATAGACAAGGAAAATGGCGCTTCGGAAGTTTCCGAGGAGGTCTAATAAAAGGTAAAATCTCATTCCCAAAATAATTACCTGACTTTTACGTATAAAGTCTTTTGGATTTTACAGTAAAAAAATAAAATAATATTGTCATCAAAAGGTATGATAAATAAAAACGGAGCAAATGCTTCAAAAGAAAGAGGTAATTTTATGAGATCATCAAAAATATTGGCGGTACTTTCCGCAGCGGCAATTATGGCGGCTGCGACCGGATGTGCAAACAGTGAAGGCGGAAAAGGCGGCAAGGACGGCGGGACTATCACTGTAATATCCCGTGAGGAAGGCTCGGGAACAAGAGGAGCATTTATTGAGCTTACAGGCTTGGAGGTCAAGGACGACGCCGGCAACAAAACCGACGAAACGAAAAAAGACTCTCTTATCTGCAAATCCACAGACGTTGTTCTTACTCAGGTAAGCGGCGACAAAAATGCGATCGGATACATATCCTCGGGTTCTGTAAATGACAGTGTCAAGGTACTTAAGGTGGAGGGCGTTTCCCCGGAGCTTGCCAATATTTCAAACGGCAGCTACAAGATCTCCAGACCCTTTAATATCGCAGTCAAGGACGACCTTTCCGATGCGGCTAAGGACTTTGAAAGCTACATACTTTCCCAGGAGGGACAGGAGGTGATCAAGGAAAACGGCTATGTAAAGGTTTCCGAGGACGCTTCTGCATATGAGTCAAACGGAGCCAGCGGAAAAGTCATGGTGAGCGGTTCTTCATCAGTGACGCCAGTAATGGAAAAGCTTGCCGAATCATATGAAAAGGTCAACGACAAGGTCACTGTCGATGTTCAGCAGTCAGATTCCTCAACAGGAATAAAGGACGCTATCAACGGTATCTCCGATATAGGCATGGCATCCAGAGAGCTTTCGGACGACGAGCTGTCACAGGGCGTGCAGTCTGTAACCATAGCAAAGGACGGCATTGCGGTCATCGTCAACAAGGACAGCGGTATCGACGATATTACAATAGAAGAAATACGTAAGATATACACCGGTAAAATTACTGCGTGGAACGAAGTCAAATAGTTGGAGGTTTTTTCAATGAGCGGTGAACAAGCGGTACAGGCTGTGAAAAAAAACGAGATCAGGCCGCATATTACCGGCAGGGCAATTGAAAAAATAATGCAAGGCGTGTTTATGCTGTGCGCAGGCGTTTCGATAGCCGCAGTGGTCACTATCTGCATTTTTATGTTTGCAAAGGGCTGCCCGGCTATAGCGGAAATAGGAGTAAAGAATTTTCTGCTGGGAGATGACTGGAGTCCCCGTAACGTACCTGCCTCATTCGGAATTTTCCCGATGATCGTAGGATCGCTCTACTGCACTGCGGGTGCTATTGCGATCGGCGTTCCCGTCGGGCTCATGACAGCTGTGTATATGGCTGAATTCTGTCCCAAAAAGCTGTTCAGATTTCTTATGCCTCCCATAAATCTTCTGGCGGGCATACCGTCGATCGTATACGGATTTTTCGGAATGACCGTAGTAATACCATTCGTCAGAAACACCTTCGGGGGAACGGGAAACAGCGTGCTTACGGTTTCTATAATACTTGGTATCATGATCCTGCCAACTATTGTCGGTATGAGCGTTTCCGCATTGCAGGCTGTGCCTGAAAGCTTTTACGAAGGCGCTCTAGCACTGGGAGCCACACACGAAAGAGCTGTTGCGTCGGTGATATTCCCCGCAGCAAGATCGGGAATACTCGCCAGTGTGATACTTGCAATAGGAAGAGCGATAGGCGAAACAATGGCGGTCATCATGATAGCGGGAAACTCTGCGATCATTCCGGAGTCACTTCTCGACAGCGTAAGGACCCTCACAGGAAATATTGTAATTGAAATGAGCTATGCGGATGGTCTTCACTACGATGCGCTTATAGGAACGGGAGTTGTGCTGTTCGTATTTATCCTCCTTCTGAATCTCTGCTTCAGCGTTATCACTGCAAAAAAGGGGGAAAATTAATTGAGCGAAAAGATCAAGACATACAAGACTCATCCTTTTTCGTTGGTTTACAACATTATCACAAAAATTTCTGTGACCTTCACCATAGGGATCTTTATGCTGATAGTAGGTTACATTATAATTAAGGGAGTACCCAATCTCAAGCTTTCCCTGTTTGAAAAAGAGTACAATACCGACAACGTATCCATGATGCCGGCAATTTTCAACACACTTGAAATGCTGGCGATAGCTCTTGCTATCGCCGCTCCTCTGGGGATATTCTGTGCTATCTATCTCGTGGAATATGCAAAAAAGGGCAACCGGTTTGTAAAGCTCATAAGGCTCACCACGGAAACTCTCAGCGGAATACCTTCTATCGTCTACGGACTTTTCGGAAATATGTTTTTCGTAATTGCGCTTAAATGGAAGCTGTCAATGCTTTCAGGCGGCTGCACGCTGGCGATAATGGTGCTTCCCCTTATCATACGCTCCACCGAGGAGGCTTTAAGATCGGTAGACGACAGCTTCCGTGAGGGCAGCTACGGACTGGGGGCAGGCAAGCTCAGAACGATCTTCAAGGTCGTCATTCCGCCCTCGATAAGCGGAATATTCTCCGGAATAATTCTCGCAATGGGAAGAATTTTCGGAGAAACCGCCGCTCTCATCTACACTGCCGGAACAATCGCAAAGTATGCCGGTCCCGGAGATTCCGGAAGAACGCTTGCCGTACATATGTATGCCCTTTCGGACAACGGACTTTACATGAACGAAGCAAGCGCAGCAGCAGTAATACTTCTGATAGCGGTACTGCTGCTCAACGGACTTGCAAGTCTGATCGCAGGCAGAATATCTGAACAATAACGGAGGGATATCATGAACGAATATAAACTCAGCGTTAAAAACTGCGAGCTTCACTACGGAGATTTTCATGCGCTGAAAAACATAAACATAGATATTGCACAAAAAGAAATTACAGCTTTTATCGGTCCGTCAGGATGCGGCAAATCCACGCTGCTCAAATCACTGAACAGAATGAACGATCTGGTGGAAGGCTGTAAAATAGAGGGAAGCTTTACTCTTGACGGCGTAGATATTTATAACGATATGGAGGTCACGGAGCTGAGAAAGCGTGTGGGAATGGTTTTCCAGAAGCCTAATCTTTTCCCCATGTCGGTCTATGACAATATCGCCTACGGTCCAAGAACTCACGGTATCCGCAAAAAATCGGAGCTTGACGAAATTGTTGAAACGACTCTGAGACAGGCTTCGGTCTGGGAGGAGTCTAAGGACAGACTGAAAAAATCAGCGCTGGGAATGTCGGGAGGTCAGCAGCAAAGACTTTGTATTGCCAGGGCGCTTGCCGTCAAGCCGGAGGTACTGCTGATGGATGAACCTACCTCTGCCCTGGATCCGATCTCTACCCTGAAAATAGAGGAGCTTGCCTCAGAGCTTAAAAAAAATTACACCATAGTGATCGTTACACACAATATGCAGCAGGCGACAAGGATCTCCGATAAGACGGCGTTTTTCCTCCACGGTGAGATAGTCGAGTATGACGCCACGGATAAGATCTTCTCCTCTCCCAAAGAGCAAAAGACCCTTGAATACATATCCGGAAGATTCGGTTAAGGAGGCTGTAATATGAGAAAACAGTTTGACGATTATCTCAGGGAGCTTGACAGAAGACTTCTGAATATGGCGGCTTCCGTAGAGCATATTATTGCAATGTCGGCAAAATCCATAGAGGAGCAGAACGAAGCGCTTGCGGCTCAGGCGATCGCCTACGATTCAAAGATCAACGAAGATGAAAAGGATATTGAACGTATCTGCCTTAAATGTCTGCTTAAACATCAGCCGGTGGTTGCAGACGATCTGCGCAGGGTTTCCGCAGCCCTTAAAATGATAAGCGATATGGAAAGGATAGGAGACGCTGCTGCGGATATTGCACAGCTTAACAAAGAGCTTATAAAGCAGAATGCAAGATTTGATCTGTCAGACATTTCGGAAATGGCAAGGCTTTCGGCAAAAATGGTGGCAGACTCTATCGACGCCTATGTGAAAAACGATCTGCAGCTTGCACAGGACGTAGTTTCAGAAGACGAAGCTGTAGACGGACTTTTCAGCGGAGTCAAGAAAAAGATCATAGACGGGATCGCAGATGACAGGGCAAACGGCGAAAAGCTTGCGGATACTCTTATGACGGCAAAGTATTTCGAGAAGATCGGCGATCATGCGGTAAATATAGCCGAGTGGGTCATATTTTCAATAAGCGGCGTCCACAAGCAGGCAAAAATTATGTAGATGTAAAAACGAATATTTTTCTGATTTGCTCTCATACTATCCGTAAAAACATCTGCGGAGGGGTTTTTATGGATATAAATTTAAGTAAAAGTCAATACGGTGAAATGTATAACGAAGCGTCCCACAGGACAAAATGGTGGATAACAGTTCCCAAGGCATTCTTCTTCGGAGGACTTATCTGCGCTATCGGTCAGGCGTTTTACAATATGTACGATCATTTCGGACTTTCAAAGGACGGCTGCGCTATGGCTACGTCGGTGACGCTGGTGTTCCTGTCGGCTCTGTTTACCGGTCTCGGCTGGTACGATATGCTTGCCAAGCACGCAGGCGCAGGAACTCTGGTACCTATAACCGGATTTGCAAATTCCGTTGCAGCGCCGGCGCTGGAATTTAAAACCGAAGGCTATATCCTTGGACTGGGAGCTAAGATCTTCATTATAAGCGGACCCGTTATATTATACGGTACCCTTGCAAGCATAGTATATGGTCTGATATATTATTTCTTCCTAAGATAGAAACAGAGCGCACCACAGTCAGCGGTGCGCTCTTTAATTACAATAAATTATTTGCCGATAAATGCGTGGTAAGCCTCGTTAAAGGTCTTAAGCTCGGAATCTATAACAGGTCTGTATGTCTCGATAAGCTGAGTCCATGTATACTGAGAACCGTTCTCGTCCGTCTTCATTACGGAGGTGTACATATACGGGATCACAGCTTCCTTTGTGTCGTTTGTAGCGGCATCGTTGTTGGAAAGCGTAGTGGAAATTCCGTATCCGACGTCTACGATCCTTTCAAACTTATCGGAAACCAGCTCAACGTAAGCCATATCGTACATCTGGTCTGTCCATGTAGGATTGTTTACAAAGAACTTCTCACGCTCTGTCGCAAGATACTTTTCATCTGTCTGAACGATCTTTGCGCACTCCATCCAGCACTTCATAGCGTCAGGCTTTTCGGAGCCTTTTATCCACATATATGCATTCATTTCGGGAGTGGAATAAAGTGTGTCGCTGTTAGGATCCTTAGGCATGGGAACTATCGCCCAGTTGTCGCCCTCCTTAGGCTTATGAACGCCCGAAGCCGCCCATGGTCCCATTGCATAGAACAGAATGTTCTTTTTAAAGCAGTCGCCTGCCTGACCTACCCAGTCGGCGTAATACAGACCGTTCTTCTGGATATTGTAAAGCAGATCGGTAGCTCTGGAGAAGTCTGCGTCGTCAAGGTTTGAAACATACATATCGTTTTCAGCGTCGTACTGGATAAGGGTCTTTCCGGTAGAATGGAAGATAAAAGGAGCAAACCAGCCGTTTACGCCGTATCTTTCGTCCTCGTCGGAACCGCCCTCAACGTACTCGGTCATCATATCGTACCATGTGTCCCAGTCCCACTCGCCGTTGGTGTAAATCTCGTAAGGATCGTCAAGTCCGGCAGCCTCTACCATGTCCTTGTCATATGTAAGAACGGACTGTGCAAGGAATTTTACAGGCGCAACATAGTGCTTGCCGTTAAGCGTATACTGCTCGGCAACGTCCTTAACGTCGGTCCACAGAGGATCGTCAAAGTTAACTATCTCGTCAACAGGCTGGAACATATCCTTAACGCAGTTTGCCGGGAAGGTCATACCCGCCTCATACCAGAACATATCGGGCGGATCATCCGCCATAAGCCTTGAGGCCAGCTTATCGTATTTATCCATTGAGGAAGTCTGGCTGTACTTGATAGAACCTCCTCTTTCCTCAAACAGCGTAACGTCCGTTCTCTTTTCAGGCTCCGCCCTTGTAGGGTTAAGGTCAAAGTATGAAAGCCACTCAAGCTCCGTGGGAGCGCCCTCGGGAATAGTTGAGATATCGTCCGTGCTTGCGACCTCGACTTTCTGGACATAGGAGCTTTCCTTGTCCTTTCCGCTGTCCTTTGAATTTCCGCAGGAAGCAACGCTGAATGCAGAAAGAACTGCAAGCGTCCCCGCAAGAATCCGTTTCATGTTTTTCATCTTAATACCTCCGAATTATATTTTTCAGTTATTTTAGGCAGCACCGCACAGAGATTGTGCGGCAGATGCGCAGTCAGATTTTTCGTCAGATTGTGCAGAAATTTCGCAGGCATACTGTCGTATGTCAAGGAATTTCTGTGCAATATGACGGAAAGATATGCAGCGTTTAATCAAGATCAAGCGCCGCAGATGACGTGCAAAGCCGTCAGGCGGTCTTTGTGCGGTGCTGCCTTTTATTTCACAAGGCGATCTAATTATTCCTATATTTATTATAAAATATAAACTTATTTAAGTCAATAGACAATTTTTCACCCAAAACAGACATTTATTAATCTTAATTCAAGTGCAATCCAAAACCTAACTTGTGCTTGTTTTCCCCGTAGAAAACCACAATGTAACGTTTACATGGGATTTTCTGCAAGGACATTTATTGCCTCCTTCATAAGCTCGACAGCTTTTTGGCTCCTGATGAGCGCTATGCTGAAATACGGCTTTGAGGAATCTGTAAACTTCACTCTGTTCCGATACTTCTTCAAAAGAGACTGTATCTGCTGCGGCTCTATTTCCCTTATGTAGAAAAATACCTTATCGCCGACCTGCTTGATCTCCTTTATTCCACACCGAGAAGCCGTGTTTCTGGTAAGCGCAACGTTTATAAGTCCCATGACCGACTTAGGCGGTTCTCCGTAGCGGTCTATAAGCTCATCCAGAACATCCGACGAATCCTCATCATTGGAAATGGAGGCTATCTTTCGGTAAGCGTCTATTCTCTGGGCGGGATTTTCTATATAGCTTTCAGGAATATATGCGTCAATGGAAATATCCACAAGGCAGTCCTCAGGAGACGGCGGCAGAGCCTCGCCCTTCTGTTCGGCAATTGCCTCGTTAAGCAGTCTCAGATACATATCATAGCCTACAGCCTCCATATGTCCGTGCTGTCTGCCGCTAAGCACCGAGCCTGCGCCTCTTATTTCCAGATCCCGCATAGCAATATGAAAGCCCGAACCGAACTGGGTAAATTCCCGTATGGCGTCCAACCGTTTTGCAGCCACCTCCGTCAGTACCTTTCCTCTGCGGAAGGTAAAATACGCAAACGCCCTTCTGTTTGAACGTCCTACTCTTCCTCTGAGCTGATAAAGCTGTGAAAGTCCCAGTCTGTCGGCGTCCTCGATGATAAGGGTATTAACGTTCGGAACGTCCACACCCGTTTCAATAAGTGTCGTACATACAAGAATATCCACCTCATGCTCGACAACCTGCCGCCAGATCTCCGAAAGCTCGTTCTCTCCTATCTGACCGTGGGCAACGGCTATCCTCGCCTCCGGTATAAGCTCCTGAAGTCTGGAAACCGTACGGGCAATTGTGTCGATCCTGTTATGGATATAATAGACCTGCCCTCCCCTGCGCATCTCCTTGACTATTGCCTGTGCGATAACAGACATATTCATCTCGATAACATAGGTCTGCACCGGATATCTGTCCATTGGAGCCTCCTCGATGACAGACATATCCCTTATGCCGCTCAGCGCCATATTAAGTGTTCTGGGAATAGGCGTAGCGGAAAGGGTAAGCATATCCACGCCCTTGAAGGTCTCCTTGAATTTTTCCTTGTGAGCCACTCCGAACCGCTGTTCCTCGTCCACAATGGCAAGACCAAGATCCTTGAAGCCCACGTCCTTCTGCACAAGACGGTGGGTGCCGATTATAAGATCAATGGTACCCCTTTTAAGCTCTCTGATTATAGCCTGCTGCTCCTTTGGCTTGCGGAAACGTGAAAGCAGCTCCACCTTTATGGGGAAGTGCTGAAATCTCTTTATCGCAGTCTGATAATGCTGCCACGCAAGCACGGTGGTAGGAACAAGTATAGCACACTGCTTGCCGTCAAGCATACATTTGAACGCCGCTCTAAGCGCCACCTCAGTCTTGCCGAAGCCAACGTCCCCACAGAGAAGTCTGTCCATCGGAACAGGCTTTTCCATATCGTCCTTTATTTCTCTTATAGAACGCAGCTGGTCGTCCGTCTCCTGATAGTCAAAACGCTCCTCAAAATCCAGCTGCCAGTCGCTGTCGGGAGAAAACGCAAAGCCCTTTGCCATTTGTCTCTGAGCGTAAAGCTTTGTAAGCTCCTCAGCCATATCCTTTACCGCCGAACGGACCTTGCTCCGGGTCTTTTTCCATTCGCCGGAATTAAGCTTGTTCAGCTTGACGCTTCCCTCGTCTCCCGCTCCGATATAACGTGAAACAAGATCCAGCTGCGTTACCGGAACGTACAGCACATCGGTGCCTGCGTAGCTTATGGTGATATAGTCCTTTTTAACACCGTTGGTATCCAGGTTTTTTATACCCTGAAAACGTCCTATACCGTACATTGAATGCACCACAAGATCGCCGCTGTGTATATCCGACAGCGACCTGATCTCCTCCCCTGCCTTGTGGCGGGGTTTTTTCTTTTTTGCCGACATTGCCTTCATCTGGGTTATGCAGGCGCATCTGATATCCGGATAGTCAAAGCCGGCGGACAGGCTTCCTGTGCGTACGTACACTCTGCCCGGAAGAAGCTCGCTATTTTCGCCGCACATCACGGCGGGTATCCCCTCGTCCGTAAGATCCTTTACAATGATCGGAACGGTTTTTTCCGATCCGGCAAGCACTACGGTGCAGTACCCGTTATCGCACAGTCCCCGCAGCTCCTCCTCAAGGGTTATTATGTTTCCGCCCCAGACGGATGTCTGGCGGCAGTCGGTGTTGATAAGCTTTTTGAATTTCAAACCGTTGTTGGAACGCATAAAAGTGTCCAGAAAAACGGACTTCATAGCTGCGATCCTGTGTTCCGCACTGCCAAGATCGATAAAAAAGCCCTCCAGCCGCTTGAAAAGAATACCGTCGCTGTACAGCAGCTTCATATCCTCCGAAAGCTGTGAAAGAGCCGCCCTGCCCTTTTCCAGACAGTTTGAATACTCCGAAACAAGGCAGAAGCCGCCCTGAAAATAGTCGAATACAGTTGCCGTTTCTTCATATGCGACAGTATAATATTTATCTGAATTTGTAAGAGTAAGTCCGCTTTTTACGGCGTCGATATCACGGTATATATGCTCTCTGATCCTATCGGCAAGCTTGCCCCTGGCGTTTTTAGCAAGCGCCTCCAGCTTTGAAACAAGCTCTTCCCTGTTAGGAAAAATGATCTCCAGCGCAGGAAACACCTCTATGCTTTCCAGCGAATCCGTTCTTCGCTGGGTAGCCGTATCAAAATATGAAAGCGTGTCGATCTCATCGCCCCAAAGCTCCATACGGACAGGTCTTTTCTCCTGTACCGGAAAAATATCCACGATAGAGCCTCTCACCGAAAACTGTGCCTGACCCTCCACCTGATCCGTGCGGGAATATCCGCCTGCAACAAGCTTTTCCTCCAGCGTATCGATCGGGATCTCGCTGCCGACAGACAGCTTAAAGGAATATTCACGCAGCTTTGATACAGGTATAGCGCCCTGAAGGCAAGCCTCCATGCTTGCTGCCAATATGCGGTATCTGCCCTGCAAAACTCCTGAAAGAGCCTCCAGCCGCTTATGCTCGTATTCTCTGGATATCCCCTCAAGGTAAGCAAAATTCATATCCTTTGCAGGATAAACACAGGCGATCTCCTCCCCGCACATTTCGTTTATATCGCTTACGGCACGCTGAGCCGACGCTTCGTCATCGCATATAAGCAGGCATGAGCCAAGTCGGCTGAGACCTGCCGCAAGCAGCGCCTTATGAATATTTGAAACTCCGGTAACTGCTGCGGGAGTATACCCTTTTATCAGGCAGTTTTTAATATCCTTATAAAAATCAAGTCTGGAGCATATATCTAAAAACAGGTTGTTCATATTTCACCTCATCGGTAAATTCCGGACGCAGCCGGTCAGTTGAATTTGTTCATCGCTTCGGATATTTTTCCCTGCACCATAAGCTGAACGGCGTCGCAGACCTTATCGTTCACCTCTTCAAGCTTTTTAAGATCGTCCTCCGAAAAGCGTGAAAGCACCCAGTCGGCGAGGTTATAGTCGGGACGTGGCTTTTTTCCAACTCCGATCTTGATACGGGGAAAATCCTCTGTTGCGCACTGAGCGATAATGCTTTTTATTCCGTTATGACCTCCCGCAGAACCTTTGCGGCGTATCCTCATTTGTCCAGGTTCGAGGGAGATATCGTCAAAGATCACAATTATATTTTCAACCGGGATCTTATAAAAGCTCCTCGCTTCCTCCACTGCGTCCCCCGAAAGATTCATATAGGTCTCGGGCTTCATCACAAGGCAGCTTTTCCCGCCGATAACGGCATTTCCCGTCAAAGCCTTGAACTTATGGCTGCTCACAGTAAAATCATACCTCTTTTCCAATGCGGAAATTGCCAGAAATCCTGCATTGTGCCTTGTATTTTCATACTGTATGCCCGGGTTTCCCAGACCGGCTATAATAAACTCCGGCTTAGTACCCGTCCCGCCGTTTATCTCCGCAGACAGCTTTTTAAGCTTTTCAAAAATGTCCATACTGATTCTCCTTACTTCAACGCACAATAACCCCGTCTTTTCGCAAGACGGGGTATACTTTTTGATTGTTCAGTTAATTATAGCATATGCGGGGGGATTTGTCAAATGGATATCAGTAATACTTCGGTCTGAGTATCATCCAGATTATCCATAGTCCGCCCGTAAAGCAAATCATTATAATGTCAAAAAGCAGGGAGTACTTACGCTTTACTCTTCCTCCTGCGCTTGCCGCCGCTGCGGCTGATGACGAGGCAGAATTATTGTTATTGATGATTATAGGTATATTGTCTTGTTTGTTTTTATGTTCCATATTAATTGTAGCACAGCCGCAATAAGGACAAACAACTGCTTCATCGTGAATTTCTTTTCCGCACTTTGAACAAAATATCATATATTGTTTCCTCCCGGTATTATTTGATTTAGTACTTATAAGTCCTAATAATATAAGTATATCATTAAAGTATGCTAAAGTCAATAGTACTAAACGGTACTAAACTATAAATCGTCATATTTCACAAAAAAAGGGAGGACTTCTTATGTATTTCCCAAGATTGAGGGATCTGCGGGAGGATAAGGACATGAACCAGACGCAAATCGCAAAGCTGCTGTTCACAAGTCAGACGGTGTATTCCCGTTATGAGCGAGGTGTGCTTACTATCCCCGTAGAACATCTCCTTATCCTGGCTGACTTCTACGGCGTTTCAACCGATTATATCCTCGGCAGAACAAACAATAAAAAGCTGTATAAATAACATTACGCCATGAATTTGCGGCAGTATCGGATAATTAGCTCCCTACTGTGTTCCCAAAGTCAAAAAATTGTTGACAACAGCCCGGCAATGTGGTAAAATTAACTTATAAAATCAATAGACCTGCCCGGAAGCTGGTGCTTCGGAAGTTTCCGAGGAGGTCTGATAAACTGAACTGCGGAGGTAAGTAAAATGGCAGACGTTAAAATCTCAGATGATATTATTTACATCGGTGCGGACGACAAGGATATAGACCTTTTTGAAAGCCAGTACGTCGTTCCCAACGGTATTTCCTACAATTCATACGTTATCCTTGACGAAAAGACCTGCGTTATGGATACGGCCGACAGCAGAGTTACAGACAAGTGGCTCGCAAATCTTGAAAAGGCTCTTAACGGCAGATCGGTGGATTATCTGGTAGTCCAGCATATGGAGCCTGATCACAGCGGAAACATTGCATTGCTGGCGGAAAAATATCCGGATATGAAGATCGTAGGCAACGCAAAGACCTTTACGATGATGAAACAGTTTTTCACGTTAAAGGATCTTGACAGCCGCACTGTAACCGTCAAGGAGGGAGATACGCTTTCCCTGGGCAGACACACGCTCAGATTCATCATGGCTCCCATGATCCACTGGCCGGAGGTAATGGTGACGTATGAGGAAAGCGAAAAGGTGCTGTTTTCCGCAGACGCTTTCGGAAAATTCGGTGCGCTGGATACCGACGAGGACTGGGCTTGCGAGGCAAGAAGATATTATTTCAATATAGTCGGCAAATACGGTGTTCAGGTCCAGTCGCTGCTTAAAAAAGCGGCTGCGCTGGAGATAAATATGATACTCCCCCTGCATGGGCCCATACTCAAGGAAGACCTTGGCTACTACATAGGTCTTTACGATACATGGTCAAGCTACCGTCCCGAAAGCAAGGGCGTGCTTGTGGCTTATGCCTCAATTCACGGAAATACGGCAGCAGCCGCAAAAAAGCTGGGCGAAATGCTTGAAAAAAACGGTGCGGAAAAGGTGGTCGTAAGCGATCTTTCCAGAGAGGATATGGCAGAAGTCATCGAGGACGCCTTCAGATATGACAGAACTGTATTTATGTCCGCTTCCTACGACGGCGGAGTTTTCCCGGTAATGGAGGACTTCCTCATGCACCTTAAGGCTAAGAATTATCAGAACCGCAAGGTAGCGATAGTTGAAAACGGATCATGGGCGCCAACTGCTGCAAAGGTTATGAAAACCTATGTGGAAGGCTTTAAAAACGTTACCCTTGCAGAACCCATAGTTACAATCAGATCTGCTCTTAACGAACAATCCGAAAAGGGTCTTGAAGAGCTTGCGGCTGAAATGACAAAGTGATCCTTATCTCAGGTCAGAAAAAGAATAATAAACGGCTGTGCAAAAATTCCGCACAGCCGTTTTTGTTTTTGTCCTTATAAAAGCGAAAGATCCTCCGGTGCGTTGAGCATCCGGGGGATCCTTCTATTTATAGAGGTTTATCTTATTTGCCGTAGTAAGCCTTGAGATACATCTCCTTGATCTCACTCATAAGAGGATATCTCGGGTTAGCTCCTGTGCACTGATCGTCAAATGCGTCCTCGACCATGCTGTCCAGATTATCCAGGAAGTACTTCTCGTCAACACCGTAATCTGCAATTGTCTTCTTGATGCCGACCTTCTCCTTAAGCTCTTCAATAGCTGCGATGAACTTGTCGAGAGTCTCCTCGTCGTTCTTTCCTACGATGCCAAGGGCATTGGCGCACTCGCAGTATCTTTCAAGAGTATGAGGATACTGATACTGAGAGAAGGTACCCATTTTGCGCGGTACGGGATCAGCATTGAACTTCATAACGAGGGTGATAAGCAGCGCATTTGCAACTCCGTGCGGGAGGTGGTGATAAGCGCCCAGCTTATGAGCCATAGAATGGCATACTCCCAGGAATGCGTTTGCGAAAGCCATACCTGCCATTGTGGAAGCGGTTGCCATTTCCTCACGTGCCTTGATGTCTGTCTGACCGTTCTCATAAGCGGAAGGCAGATACTTGAAGATGAGCTGCATAGCTCTGATCGCCAGACCGTCTGTATAATCGGTAGCCATAACGGAAGCGTAAGCCTCAAGCGCATGGGTAAGAGCATCGATACCTGAAGCGGAGGTAAGTCCCTTAGGAGCGGACATCATCATATCCGTATCTACGATAGCCATGTTAGGCATAAGCTGATAGTCTGCAAGAGGATACTTAGTACCTGTCTTTTCATCGGTAATAACTGCGAAAGGCGTAACCTCGGAGCCTGTACCGGAGGAAGTAGGGATAGCAATGAAGTATGCCTTTTCACCCATCTTCGGGAAGGTATAAACTCTCTTACGGATATCTATAAATCTCATTGCCATATCGAAGAAGTCTGCGTCCGGATGCTCGTAGAGTACCCACATGATCTTTGCAGCGTCCATTGCCGAACCGCCGCCGATAGCGATGATCGTATCAGGCTCGAAGGCTCTGAGCTGTGCAACGCCCTCAAGAGCGCAGGCAAGAGTCGGGTCGGGAGCTACATCGAAGAAGGTCTCGTGAAGAATACCCATCTGATCCAGCTTGTTGGTGATAGCCTTTGTATATCCGTTCTTGTAAAGGAACTGGTCTGTTACGATAAACGCCTTTTTCTTGCCCATTACCGTTTTAAGCTCGTCAAGTGCAACAGGGAGGCAGCCCTTCTTGAAGTATACCTTTTCAGGCGCTCTGAACCAAAGCATATTCTCTCTCCTCTCAGCAACTGTTTTAATGTTCAAAAGATGCTTTATACCAACGTTTTCGGAAACGGAGTTGCCGCCCCATGAACCGCAGCCGAGGGTAAGTGAAGGAGCAAAGTCAAAGTTATAAAGGTCGCCGATACCGCCAAGGGATGAAGGAGTATTTACGATAAGACGGCAGGTCTTCATTCTAGCTGCAAACTTATCAAGCTTTTCTCTCTCGTTTACATTGTCGATCCAGAGAACAGAGGTGTGACCCAGTCCGCCGTTATTGAAAAGAAGTGTCTCAGCCTTGTCAAGTGCGTCATCAAAATCCTTGGACTTATACATACCGAGGATCGTTGTGAGCTTTTCATGACCGAACGCCTCGCTGGTGTCAGTGCTTGTAGCCTCACCGATAAGGACCTTAGTGTCCTCAGGGACCTCGAAGCCCGCCATTTTAGCTATAGTCACAGGACGCTGACCAACGATCTTGGCATTAAGAGCGCCGTTGATAAGCATTGTGTTCCTGATCTTATCAGCCTCTTCATTGTTAAGGAAATAGCAGCCTCTTGCCTTGAATTCCTTCTTAACGTCGTTATATATGCTCTTGTCAACGATAACCGTCTGCTCGGTAGCGCAGATCATACCGTTATCAAAGGTCTTTGAGTGAATGATGGAGTTTACGGCATTTACGATATCAGCGGAAGCGTCGATGATCGCCGAAGCGTTTCCTGCGCCGACTCCGAGAGCGGGAGTGCCGGAGGAATAAGCGGACTTGACCATTCCGGGACCTCCTGTTGCAAGGATCGTATCGGATTCTCTCATTATCATGTTGGTCAGGTCAAGAGAAGGAACGTCGATCCAGCCGATGATACCCTTAGGAGCGCCTGCCGCAACAGCTGCCTCATAAACTATCCTTGCAGCCTCGATAGTGCAGTTCTTAGCACGGGGATGGGGTGAAATGATGATACCGTTTCTTGTTTTAAGACATACGAGAGTCTTGAAAATAGCTGTAGACGTAGGGTTGGTGGTAGGAATAACAGCAGCGATGAGTCCGATAGGCTCATAGATCCTCATTGTGCCGTAAGCCTCGTTTCTTTCAAATACGCCGCAGGTCTGCACATTTTTATAAGCGTTGTAGATATGCTCAGCCGCATAGTTGTTCTTGATCACCTTATCCTCAACTATTCCCATTCCGGTTTCAGCAACCGCCATTTTTGCAAGAGGGATCCTTGCTTTGTTAGCGGCAATAGCGGCAGCCTTGAAGATCTTGTCAACCTGTTCCTGAGTATAGGTGGAGAAAATTTTCTGTGCCTCTCTGACTTCAGCGATCTTTGCGCTTAAAGCCTCCTCGGTGTCAACAAGACCGGTCGTTTTCTTAGCTTCATTGTTTGCCATAAAATAAACCTCCAATAAAATTATTATTGCTTTTATACGACGCAACTTATTTTTTATCGTACTTACATTATATCAGTTTGTTATTTTTTTGTCAATCTTATTTTTTTACAGCTTTTATAGTATTTTTCTCCTTTTTATTATATATTATACACAAAACTTGAACATTGTTTTATTAAAGATAAACAATTTATTTTCGTTAAAATACACAAAAGAAATTGCTGGGCACATTATTGCAAGTAAATATGGCAAAATTATTTTGTGAATATTTAGTATATAATTTCTAAATAAAAATAAAAGATTTGTGAAAATGACAAAAAGGACTAGACAAATAAAAAAAAGTGTAGTATAATATAGACAGTTAAGAAAGCAAGAAATTATATGTGGCTTTTGACGGTCAAATTAACCTGAAAGCTTAATTTTGTTTTCTGACTCATCAGAACGATCAACTTAAATTTAATAAAAAAGGAGAATGAACTATGAATCTTGAAAAATTCATCGCTTCCAGCGATATATACGACGTATACGAAGCGGACGATATGGCGGTAAGGATCTACAACAAGCCGGAATACAAGGAGAAATGCCTTTATGCAGCCCTTACCCATGCAAGAGTTGAGACAACGCTTGTAAATTCCTTTATTAAGATGCCTGTTCTTCACGAGGTATCCGTCATCGACGGTAAATGGGCTATCACCATGGACTTCATCAAGGGAAAAACACTGCAGGAGCTTATGGACGAAAATCCCGATAAAATGGATACATATCTTAACCAGTTTATCGATATCCAGTGCGAGATCCACGCTCAGTATATGCCTCTGCTTTCAAAGCTCAAGGATAAGATGGCAAGACAGATCAAGTCTCTCGGACAGATCGACGAGATCAAAAAGTATGAGCTGCTTACAAGACTGGATTCAATGCCTAAGCACATCAAGCTATGCCACGGCAATTTTGAACCCAAGAACGTTATAATAAACGACGAGGGAACATATGTTATCAACTGGGGTGCAGCAAGACAGGGCAACGCTTCCGCAGACGTAGCAAGAACATATCTGCTGTTCTGCCTGAATAATCCAGAAGCTGCTGACGCATACCTTGATAAATACTGTCTCAAGAGCGGAACCTCAAAGCGTTACGTTCAGGCATGGCTTCCGATCGTAGCTGCAGCTCAGCTCATAAAGGGCAACGAGGACGAAAAGGAACTGCTGATGAAGTGGATCGACGTTGTTGATTACGATTAATCACTTTGTGCAGTTGTTACAGATTTGTAATCATTAGTTGTTGCAAATAACCAAAAAACTGTTTATCCCGATTATGCTAATTCGGCATAATCGGGGTTTTTTGTGACATTTTTATTACTTGTATTTACATTGTAAAATCCGTGTGATATAATCTTAAAATAATGAATATAATGATAGTGTTCGGAGGAAATATGAAAATATTTACAGTATTGATCATGACATTATGCGCAGCGGCAGTTATGTGCTCCTGCTCAAACAGCACGGAGAAAGACTCGTCTTCAAAAGGATCTGCGGCATCGGAAAATGCCGTTACAGAGGCTCCCGAAGAATCGGCGTCTACCGAGACCTTTACGCTCCCCTCCCGTGAGACCTTTGCTCAGCTCCCTGCGGAGGCGGAGGAATCCTTTGATTACGTTATACAAGCAGTAAAAAAATCTCACCCCTCTGAGGAAAAGGGATCAAAGCGTCTTTACGGATATCTTGGGGTCGAAGAGATCAACGATTGCAGCTGCTATCTTTTTGCGGTCTACGATGAAAAGAAGGATGTGCATACGGAGGTAGCTACAGTTGCAGTCACAGAGGACAGCAGTGAGCTTTATATTTACAACAGCGACACCCTTACATATGAGGTTCTTGAAGTTCCCGAGGGAGAGGACGATACTGAAGAATACCACTGGGCTGAGGATTCGTCCTGTGATACAGAGTCACGGAACGAAAATCCGGACGAAAGCTCAGCGCCTGATACGACTGACGACTCACAGAGTGTTATTCCTGTCGAAGTAACGCTTAACGACAGCTCCAACGCATAAATACATATGAAATAAACTACCGCCGGTTGCAGGAAAGTCCTGAGCCGACGGTTATTTTTATGTCTGATCTTCCTCTTCCCCGGAGGTAATGATATTTGCGCCGTAGGTCAGCGTCAGAAGACTGTCTCCCAAATGAACATTTTCAACTACGATATCCTCATAATCAATGCTCAGATCGTAGTGAGAAAAATTCCAGAACGCCTTGATCCCCAGACTCACAAGCTTTTCGGCAATAGCCTGAGTATTCGCCTTAGGTATGCACAGCACCGCAACCACCGGAGAATTTTCTCTGCAAAAATCCTCAAGCTCGTCGGTATGCCTGATAGCGATCCCTCCCACCTGCTCGCCGGTGAGACTGGGCTTTGCGTCAAAAATACCCATCAGCTTACAGCCTCTGGTCTCAAAATTTATATGCAGCGCAATAGCCTTTCCCAGATTTCCAGCGCCTATAAGGATCGTTCTGAAATGCCTTTCTACCCCGAGTATCTTACCTATCTCGCTGTGCAGAGACTCAACATGATAGCCGTAGCCCTGCTGACCGAAACCGCCGAAGCAGTTAAGATCCTGCCTTATCTGCGAAGCTGTAAGCTTCATTTTTTCAGAAAGCTCTCTGGAGGAAATGCGTTCAACGCCATTTTTTTTCAGCTCGCCCAAAAACCTGTAATACCTTGGAAGCCGCTTTATGACCGAAGCGGATATCGATCCGTTTTTAGACATATTTTAATCCTCTTTCCGTAATTGACAAATAAATAACAATCTTTATTATAACGCTTTTTTTTCAATTTGTCAAGACGTCATGACCGGCAATTTGCGGAGATCAATTATGAAATTAAATGTTTTAGCTATAGCGTAGCGGCATATTTACAGCTTGAGTTGTCCTCTCACCGCAGTACGGCTTTAAGGCTCTATACCTGCAATTTCGGCAATTGCGTTTGCATACATATTAAGATTATATCTGAACGTTTCCATGGAAATATGCTCGTCAGCACCGTGCATATTATTATTTTCATCGGGAAATTCCGCACCGAACGCAACCGCACCCTCGGTGTTATGGACATAGGTTATTCCACCCTCGGCAATGCAATAACCCTTTTCACCCTTTACACGCTCATAAACTCTGAGCAGACTGCGGACAAGATCGCTGTCCTCCGGAACATAGTGCGGCTCCATACCCTCGCAGGAATCCACAGTAAAGCCCTCATTTTCAAGAGCCGAAACGATCATATCGCTTATCTCGCCATAGCTGCGGTCAATGGGAAAGCGTATATCAATACCTCCGCACAGCCTTCCGTCCACGGTATTCAGCATAGTTAAAGCGCAGGTCATCTTCCCTGAAACGCTGTCCTCAAAGCCCATTCCGCAGGAGCTTCCGTCATATTCCTTTGCGGGGAAAAGCTTTGCCAGCGACTTTAACAGCGGATTTCCCGTCTTATGCTCCGCCAGAAATTTTGTCACGGCGTTCACTCCGTTTTCCGGACGGGAACCGTGGGCAGCCTTGCCGGCAAACACAAGAGTCCTTTGTCTGCCCACCGGCTCTCTTAGCTTTATATTGCATTTTTCGGGAATAGCGTTTATCACCGTTCCTCCGTTTATCTGCGCTATCTCACCGTCCTCAAAAGGAGCTGAAAAGGTCAGATGCACCATGCCCTTTTCGCAGTTAAGCACCGGAAAGGAGCCGTCGGGAGTAAAGACCTTTTCCGGAAAGCTCTCCTTACTTTCGTAATATTTCATATCCTCGCAGCCGTTTTCCTCGTTTCCGCCGAAAATAATGCGGAAATTTTCCACAGGTATACCAAGCTCCCTCACAGCCTTTGCAGCCCACAGGACCGCAACGGCAGGACCCTTATCATCAATAACTCCTCTGCCGTAAAGTATGCCGTTTCTTTCCGTAAGGCTGTAGGGCGGATATGTCCAGCCCGTGCCTGCCGGAACGGTATCAAGGTGAGCCAGTATACCAAGCTTCGGCTCTCCCTCGGAGAAATCCCCCCGAACAGCATAATTGTCAAAATTTACGGTATCCATTCCGATACCTTTCATAAATTCCTCGCCCCATGCGAGCGCCCTTGCCGAGCCTTCGCCGAACGGTCTGACGTCGGAAGTCTCGTCCGCCACGCTTTCTACAGAAATTATACCGTTAAGATCCCGCAGGATCTCAGTCATATGCCTTTCAAAATAATCGCTGAATTTTTTACTGTAATCTGTCATGACTGTCCTCCAAAATCTGATTTTTTAAGAAACACTGATTAAATTCACTGCCTCGCAAATAACATTAATCAGCATTTACCTAATCGGAAATACTCCATGCCTTGGAGCCGCCCTTTATCTTCCGCCTGCGGCTGAGAGTACACACCATTATCTGCGAGGGATTGTTAAGCCTGAATTTTCCCAGACCCGAGGTAAGTGCCATAACTGTTTTTCCGCAGGTATAGATACCCTTGGTATACTTTGGCATAAGCCTTCTTTCGGGAGAAAGTATCCCGCCTACTCCCGGAAGACGTATGACTCCTCCGTGGCAGTGTCCCGAAAAAACAAGATCTGCTCCCCACCTTGCATAGGTTTCGAGAAAAAAAGGATCATGCGAAATTAGAATATTGCATACGTTCTTCTCAGCCTTTCCGAGATATTTCTCCAGCGTTTCACAGCTAAGCTCCGGAAGATCCTTATAGCTGCCGTCACGGTTCATATAGTATCTTGCGGAAAGCTGTGTGCCATAGACATTTATGAAGCTTCCGCCCTCGTAGATACGGGTCATCTCGTTACGCAGCACATTTATTCCGGCATTCTTAAGCTTCAGGCAGAGCGCCTCGCAGTTATCCATATTCCTTATCTCATGATTTCCCAGTACATAGTAAACGGGAGCAGTTTCCTTAAGACGCTTCATAAAAGCGTACTTGGGCATAAGCTCGGTCTCGTTCTTGCTGAACAGATCTCCGGCAAAAAAAATATAGTCAGGCTCCAGCGCCGCTACGGAATTCATAAGATTGTTGAAATTGTCACCGTATCTTTTTCTGTGCAGATCCGCCAGAAGTATTATCTTTTTCCCCTCAAAGGCAGCCGGCAGCTTATCGCTTATCATATCGTATTTTTCAATTTTCAGCTGCCTGTTCTGGACAAGAAAATATGCTCCTGCAGCAATTGCGGCAGGATATATTATTTTTTTCAAGATCGTTTTCCTCCTAGTCGCACTTTAATATAGCGATCCTATAAAATATTGCCTTAAAGATTTTGCTGGATCGCTATAATTAACGGGCGGAAGCCTCTGCTCCGCCCTGTCGTTTAAGGCAATACCGCACAAAACCATAAAACGTTGATTGTGCGGTTCTGCCTTCATTTATCCAGATATCTTTTCAGCGAATCCATAGCCCATTTTGCGTGATCGTAGCCGTGACGGTAAAGCCTGTCGAGCTTTTTCGGATCGCCCTCTGTCCTGCCTACTCCGAACGTGGTTTTAGGCGTAAATACGAAAACTCTGCCCTGCTCCCGCAGCTTCTGTATTTCGCTTACGGTCTCATTGTATCTCTGCGCTCTGGTTTCAAGAGCGTGGGCAAATTCCGGATATTTTTTATAATGTCTCATGCAAAGCCTTGTAAGAGAATCTGTGGTCTTTACATAATTTCTCGGACGTGTAAGAACGATTATATTCTTATCGCAGCCCTCTGACACCGCTCTTTTATACGGTATAGAATCTGCGATACCTCCGTCAAGATATTTTTCACCGTTGATCTCTATCTCGGGAAACATAAGCGGAAGGGCGCAGGTCGCACGCAGCACCGTCCACTTTACGTCGTCACGGGGAACGGTAAGATACTCCGCCCTGCCTGTTGCAACGTTTGTGACCACCGCATAAAACTCGCCCTCGTATTCACGGTACGCTTTATAATCGAAGGGCAGATGTATGTTGGGAACATCGTCCCATGCGTAATCAAGATTATAATAGCTGCGGTTTTTGGGATCGAACATATGATGTACTCCCATATATTTTCTTGTTCCCATAAATTCCGTAGCAAGGCGGTAGTTACGTCCTATCTGCTTTGAGGCATAGGACACTCCGAAAGCCGCACCCGCCGAAACTCCGAAGATCCTGTCGGCAATTATATTTTCTTCAAGCAGGGCGTCCATAATGCCGCAGGAATATACCGTCCTGCTGGCGCCGCCCTCAAGAGTCAGTCCGAGCATCTGTAAAATTTCCTTTCAGTAAAGAGATCAGGGTATAAGGGTCGTAACCGTATTCTGCACGGTGTCCGGCTGTGATTCGGGCGCCTGAGAGTCATCCGGTGATATTATAATAAATTCCCTTCCGCTTTCCTCAAACGACGAGGTAAGGGCTTCCATGGCATTCTGAGTGGCGTTGTCGTCTGTTATCATTACCACTACGTTGTCACTCATAAGCCTGAATGTCTCCACAAGATCCTCCAGCGAAAATTCGCTCTCACGGTAGATATATGTGCTGCCGGAAACCTTTATTCCGATAAACTCCTTCGGTTCCTCGGTGGTGGTGTCGGCAACAGAGGTCGTTGTTTTCTCTTCGCTTCCGTCTGCTGAGGAGGAAGCGCTTCCTGAACTGTCATTGCCCTTTCCCCATCCCGGTCCCAGACCGAGACCCTTCATAAGCAGCAGCACGGCAGCTATAAAAATTACTACAAGCAGCAGCGTAAGAATATTTTTCCTCTTCTTTTTTCTCCGGTTCTTTTTACGTTTTTCTGCGTCGCTGCGGTACATATCTTCAACGTTTTTTTCAATGCTCATAGCCAAGACGTCCTTTCATCGTGTGGTGTTAATATATGTACAGTAAAAATTTTCATAGGTATCCGTTACCCTTTCCACTGCCGAAATAACGTTCTGCACATCACGGTACAGTGCGGAGCTTCCGTCGTAAACAAATGCGCAAAGCACAGCGTCGCCTTCCCTGAGTCCGCTTCCGTCAAGCGCACTTATTATTTCACCGGAGATATCCCCGTTTCCGGCAAGCCTGACGCTGCCAAGCTCGTCCTCGGCTTTTGAAATAAAAAGCCTGCCTCCGTTATCGTATTTCAGATTTAGTGTAACCAGAAGTCCCTGCTTATATCCGTCCAGCGCCTGCTGATTTCCTGCGGCACGGCTATCAAGATCCTCAGCCTTTTCCATAGCCTCGTCAATTCGGCTCTGTGCGTCGGCGTTGATCTGTTCTATACGGGACTCCGCATTTTTCCGCTCCTCCTCAAGCAAGGACTCCGCAGAAGCGATGCGGCTGTCTGCGTCCTCCCTGACCTTTTCAGAATTATCCTGCATATCCATTATCACCCAGAACAGCATTATCAGGATAACGTCCAGCAAAGCGGTCAGTTCAATAACTATTCCTTTATTTTTGTGAAAGCCGTTCATTGCTTCACCTTCAGACCGGCAGGTGCGGAATTTCTCTCCAGATAAAGAGCGACGCTTTTTTCGTTATCCTCGATTTTCGCCGAAACGACGCCGTCCAGCAGCTTGAAAATTATCGCAAAGATCAGCCCCCAGAAGGTAGAGGTAAGCGCTCCGTAAAAATTGCCGGTGACATTTTCCATATCGGAAACCATACCCAGCAGCGAGACCACCGTACCAAGTATACCCAGCAGCGGAAAAATTCCTGTAAGGTTTACAAAAAGTGAATACAGCTTTCCGGTATTGTTACGCATTGAGACCACCTCTGATTCACGGAGTACGGAAATATCCCTGTCTGCCTCTCTGCGTGAAGCACCTCCGTCGGGAACAAAAACGGTAAGATGCATTTTTTTGTAAAGCCTGTCCGCTGACTTTTTAAGAGCATAATATACAAAGCCTGTAAAAACCGCCGTCAGAAAAATTATCAGATCGTAGCCCCACAGGTTCATAAAAATCACGGAAAAAACATTTTTCATCACACGTTCCTCCTTATTTACAATAATAACACATTCCCTGTCAAAAATCAAGAACTTTTTTAATGCGATACCGCACAGACGGTTCTTACGCTTTTTGTAGCATGAAAATCAATTTTCATAATGCCAAACAAAGACAACTCATGCTTCTGTACTCCGGGCAAAGTACGATATTTTGCTATAATAAAATATTTGATCGTTAAGATCGAGTCCCGTGTTTTTGTGCGTATTGCCCTTGACAAAACGGTATATGCATGATATACTTTATTACATAAAAGCGAGAAAGTGAAAGGAACTGATATAAATGAAGATCGGGATAGTAGGATTGGGACTTATCGGAGGTTCTCTTGCAAAGGCAATAAAGAAAAACACACCTCACAGCTGCTTTGCGCTGGATATAAACAAAGGCACGATAGCCGGAGCCATAGCTCAGGAGGCTATAGACGGCGAGATAGACACGGACGGCCTTAGCTCCTGCGATGTGGTGATAGTAAGCCTTCACCCGATACAGACTATAGATTTTATCCTTGAAAACAAAAGCAAATTCAAAAAGGGCGGTATCGTTATCGATACCTGCGGTATAAAAAGAAAGATCGTTGATTCGGTGGAGCAGGCTCTTATCGGCGAAGGCGTTGATTTCCTTGGCTGTCACCCTATGGCGGGACGTGAATTTTCCGGATTTGCCTACTCGGTGGATAATCTTTTTGAAAAAGCAAGCTTTATCATGACTCCCACAGACAGCACTCCAATGAGAGTGGTCAAGGAGATCTCTGCGCTGGCTTACAACATAGGCTTTGCAAAGGTCGTGGTATCCAACACAGAAGAGCATGACAGCGTTATAGCGTTCACCTCCCAGCTTGCCCATGTGGTTTCAAGCGCATATGTAAAAAGTCCCAGTCTGCTAAAGCAGTCGGGGTTTTCCGCAGGCTCCTTCAAGGATCTTACCAGAGTTGCAAAGCTCAATGAGGATATGTGGACAGCGCTGTTTCTTATGAATAAGGAGCCTCTGGTTTATGAGATCGACTGTATCATCGCACGTCTTACGGAATACCGGGACGCTATAGCTTCAGACAACAAGGAGGTCCTCCACGACCTTCTGAGGGACGGACGTGAGCTTAAGGAGCTTTCAAACAATCAGACCAGATAAATACCCACAATAGCAGCACAGCGTGCGGACACAGTAAAATGCGTCCGCACGTTTTCGTTTGAAACAGGTACGAAAAAATACCGCACAAGGACTGAAACGACGGTTTTGTACGGTATTACATTAAGAAAATGCTTATTAATGTATCTCTCCCCGCCTTCGGCGGGGAGAGATACACCTAAATACGTTATCTGCGAGACAGTGAATTTTAATACAGCGATTTGATCAGTACTGCCTTAATGGCAGTCTGAACCGATCAGTCCTCCGACGGTACGTCCGAGGTGCGGCAAGGGTTCTTTTCAATGCTGAGAATGATACCTGCCAGCACAAGAACAATGCCCACGGTAAGGCTTACGGAAAGATCTTCTCCGTAAACTGCGATCCCGAGGATAGTTGCGGTAACAGGCTCCACCGAGGCTATCACAGCCGCCCTGGAATTTTCCATTCCCTTAAGACCCCACGAATAAAGCGCATAGGGCAATACGGAAACCGCCAGGGCAAACAGTACGGAAAATCCTATCATCGGCGGATCTTCCGTGAACATCTCCGCAGCAGGCTTCAGATCGCTTATAACCATTGAAACGGCGGACGCAAACACAAACGGATAAAAGGTTATCGTCCATGCCGAGTATCCCCGTTCTATCGCAAAACGGCTGAAAATACTGTAAAGAGCATATCCCACAGCCGACCCCAGCCCTATAAGTATACCCGCAGCGGAAACTGATCCCGTGTCGGAAAAAACTCCTGTAACAAACACAAGTCCGCACAGGGAAAGCAGGATCGCAAAAGTCTTTCTGAGCGTTATCCTCTCCTTGAATATCAGTGCGGAAAACAGCGTGACAAATACCGGAGAGGTATACAAAAGGATCGCCGCCATAGACATAGACATCAGAGTTATCGCTTTGAAGTAACAGAAATTGAAAAACACCAGGCTTGCGATACCGCAGCCCGCAAATATCCAAAGATCCTTTATGCGTATCCTTAAAAGGCTCCTGTCAAAAATAAGGAGTGCGGCAAACAGTATCAGAGCTGTGAAAAAAGACCTTATCGCAACAATACTCATAGACGGCAGATCATAGCTGTCGAACCGCCGCACAAAAAGTCCCATGCACCCCCATAGGCAGCCGGACGCCAGCACGGCAAGAGCGGATCTGACATTCATTTATATCCCCCTTTCCATCGGAAACACATTTATTATAGCACATTATTTACTTTATTTCAAGACAGCAGTGCGGCTTTGAAAAAAACAAGGCAGTACCGTACTCAGCGTTATACAGTACCGCCTTATAAAATAACAGAAAATACAGATTTTCATAAACAGCCGGTTTCCTTTACGGAAACGTCGGCAGCACGTTCTCCGAACGAAAGATACAGCTTTTGCGCACCGACGATCCCTGCGGCAGTCTCCGGAGCCATGTTTTTATCCTGACAGATCAGCTTTCCGTCCGTACAGTCCAGATGCGTAACACATACGGAGATCATATCACCTTTCTTAACGTATTTTCTGTCAAGAGCGACGGATCTTTCAAATTCCTCCGGATCGAAATAGCCGAAGCGGAATCCTCCCTGAAATTCGTTAGTCACGTTAGTCCTGTCGGTCAGTCCGTAGCTTTTTGCAAGCTCTGCGCTTTCCGTGTCAAATCTGCCCGCTCCGTGACGGGTAAAATACGAGCGTGTAACATAGCATATTTCAGTGCTGTCAGGCTTGAATCCGTTAAGCAGGCTGCGGACGTTTTTCATGCCTGTATTTGAAGGGGTAAGATTGGGGAAATAATCCGATCTTCCGCAGTCGAGCATAAGCCCCTGCGCCCCCTCAAAGACTGCCGTATCGTATGCCGGGGGGATACCATCGGACAGACTGCATATCCTTGCCGTGTCAAACATATCGTCAATAAAATTATCAGTGACAGCATCATTGTCAAGCGCTTCCCGAAGTTCGTCGGGGACTGCTTCAAAGCCAAGCTCTTTCAGCCTTTTTGGAGCGTAGAGCTTATTTATCCTGCTGATCTTATCGTATATATTCCTTTCGCTACCGGGGAAAATATCCCCGAAACGCACGGCATATTCCGCATCGGAATTACGTTTGACGCTTTCGTATATCCCCATACCGCAGCTTCCGTGCCTGTCCTTTCCTCTTTGCCGCTCCAGAAACTGATTGATGAGCATATCGCACGGTACGGAAACAGCTGAGCACGGATCGGCAAATATCTTAGGGTATATGCCCGTTTCACTTACAAAGGTACCGTATTCCTTCATGAAAAGCATGGGATTGACGGTAAAAAATTCCGAAAGATATGTGTCAGCTCCTGCAAATGTGCCTGCCCCGATATGAGAAAAAACGTGCCTTTTATTATCCTGAGTGCAGACAGTATGTCCTGCCTGCGCCCCTCCGTTGGATCTAACATTAATGACCCTTCCACCCTGACGGCAGAAATAATCGGTCATAAGTCCCTTTCCCTCGTCCCCAAAATTTGCTCCTATCACCGCATAAGCCTTTCTCATTTTCAGCACCTGTCTTTCCTTTGGAAGCGCTGATCAGATCGCTGTTTTAAGTCAATACCCCACATTGATCGGCACTTCCCTTTATTATCTTAACGGAATCTTATAAATTTTCCTAAACTACCCCTCCTTGACTGATCTGCAAGTCCTCCCACCGCATTTCTTACGGCAAGGCGGGTATCGCTGTCCTCCCACGAATCGATAACATCATTGACTTCCTTTCCGCTTACCGTCTCCATAAGAGAAACTATGATCTGCGGCAGACGGCTGTAATCTGAAACCGATATCGCACGCTCTCCCATAAGCTCTCTCCATCTGTCGGGCTTCATAAACCTTGCGCTGCCTCCCTGCTCGAGCATAAGGTGGAAAACCTCGTATCTTCTGCACACCTGAGCGTAAAGCGACTTCACGGAAATATCACCTGAAACTCTGTCTCCGAACACTCTTCTTATCTCCTCAGCAGTGATCTTTCCGGGGAAACAATCGTCTCCCATGGTAAATATAAAGCCCTTTCTGCCACGCTTTTCCCAGGCGTCGGTGGAGGTCTTGTTTGCGGCGAAATACCATGCCAGCGGATAGCTTTCAAAATTATTTCCTCCGCCGCCCCTTTCAAACCAAAGCTCTGTGAGCTGGCTTGCTATCCGTATGTCCGACTCAAACTGAGTCGCCTGAAAAGGCGCACGGTCGCAGGTGGAATCTCCCACTGCGGCGAACATTATCTGCGGATCGGTAACAGGCTTTCTGACCAGAATTTCTCCCACCATTGTTCCCAGCGTTTTCGCAGTCACCTCAAGTATCGGACTCATGGAGCCTGTTACGTCAAGCCCGATAATAATAGGCGTAGAAAGGGGATTATCAGCGCTGTCACGGCTTTCCCTGACCTTGATGTTCAGCGGGTCGTACTTGGGATCGCACTCCCTCGCCCTGTAGATCTCCCTTGCTCCTCTGCCCGATATTCTTGCCGAAGAATATCTCTTCCAATCCTCTGCATTCCAGTTTCCGCATCCCATGATCGTTTCCTCCTTTAAAATTTAAAAAATATCGTTTATGCAAAGCTTCATAGGCGTAAAAAATTTACCTCCGAAAGCCTTGTTTATCACCTTTTCCCAGTTCTCAAGCTCCTCAAAGGGATCGTCTGCGCATACGCTCCGGGAAAACTCCCTTATTGCTGCGGGACAGTCATCCGGAAATATACGCCGGCATATTGCCTTGACACATTCCAGATCGATTATCCCCCGTGCGATCCCGTCGCTTTTACTTGACGACGGCATTGCGTCGTAAACTCTCTGACAGGCTCCGAAGATCCTGCCGCCCTCCGCTGCGGAAAACCACCAGCCGCCCGCCAGCCTGACAGTATGCTCCACCGGATCTATCAGCAGATTTTCCTCTGCCAGACAGTTCAGCACGAAACCTCCCGCCGCAGCATAGCAGCACATTCCCAGCAACCTTGAAATTATCCATGCAAAATGCTTTGAGACCTCTCTGCCTGCGCAGCCTTTGAAAAAATCCAGCGCTTCGCAGAGAGGAAGCTCATCACCGCTGCATTTCACCTTTAAAACGGTCCTTCCTCCCGGAATACCCATAACCTCGGAAATATCGGGAAGAAATTTTTTTGCCTCCGCTCTGACGGATTCCGGCGTCTCACACCCCAGTGAGATCTCCCAGCCGTTGTACCTTTTTACAAGCTTTCCGTCAAGAGCTTCATCCAGACCGCTATCCAGAACAAACGTGACCACACTGTGGGAAAAATACATCTGACCGTCGCATCTGTCGTATTCCTTGAAGCATCTGACCAGCGGACCGTCCGCAATTCTCATATCATGCTGCTTCGGCGGATATTTCACCCTCCCGTAAAGACTGTTTATCACAGCCGCAGCCTGCGAGCTGAGACTGTCGCCGCATACGTCCGGGTGGAATTTCTTCATAAGCTCACGGTAAAGCTCCTCCGACTTTTGTCTGTCCTGAGGAAAAAGCTCCGTACAGCTTCGGCATTTTACTACTTCTTGGATAGTCATTTTATCAGCTCCTTTACACTTGATATTATCAAAGCGATTATAACATTCCACGTTATTTTACGGCTTTAAGCCGTTTCTTTATGTTATTCTCTTTTTGTTATTATCATTATAATATTAACTAGTGGATTTGTCAACACCTTTATGTATAAATCAGCACAATTGACAATATTTTAATCATAATCGGTTTAAAATCAAGCATAATATACAAACATTAGTGGTAATACAAATAATATAAATCAGTAAAATGCCAATAAATGTATCTATCTCCGACGAATGCGGAGAGAGGATAACTCAGACTTCTGTATTTCGGACAAATTACAATGTTTTGTAATAATTAAAACGTTTAATATTTAAAATTAATTCCAGTGACCTACAAAGCTTTACTGTTGACTTTTAATCTTAAATATGTTATTATTAATCAGATATTAACAATGAGGTGATTACAATGTACGATCTTCCGGAAAATTACGACATAAACAAATACGACCGTCCGTCTGTCGCAGTGGACATTGTGGTTTTCACCGCAAGAAAGTCACCCTGCGAAAGCTACCGTCATCTTTCTAAGCCGATGCTTTCCGTGCTTATGACAGTCCGCACCGAACCGCCCTTTAAGGGAATGCTTTCCCTGCCGGGAGGCTTTACCGTCCGGACGGAAACTATCGAGCAGACGGCGCAGCGCAAGCTGCTAGAGAAAACCGGCGTCAGCGGACTACCCCTTTCACTGCTGTGCAACTCCTCCGCTTTGGGACGTGACCCCAGAGGCTGGATAATTTCCTGCGGATACAGTACGCTGGTGGAATTCAGCAAGGTAAAGATCAGCGAGGAGACCGCCGGCTGGTATGACATCTCACTGGACTACTGCGAAACAGGTAAGCTTACGCTGACCTCCGACAGCGGCGCTGTCCACACTATGATGTTCCGTCAGACAGGCGAAAAAAACGAGATCATAGATAACGGAGGAATAGCCTTTGACCATGCTCAGATCATAATCAAAGGCGTAGCTGCGCTCCAAAACAGCCTTAAAGATCCCGATTCGGTATTCAGGCTCCTGCCCACGGAATTTACTCTTTCAGATCTGCAAATGACCTACGAAGCTATCCTTGGCAGACAGCTTCTTACTCCGAATTTCCGCAGGAAGATCGCTCCCTACGTTGAGGAAACAGGCAGATCCGAAACGGGCGCCGGTCACCGCCCCTCAAAGCTTTACCGTGCAAAAAAGCGTGACGAAAACTTCTAAGCGGAAGGCTCCGGACGGTTTTTATACAAAAAACGGCGGACAGCAATAAAAGCTGTCCGCCGAAATTATTATTTATTTGTAAAGTAAAAAAATGCAAGTCATTCAAAAATGCCTTTCAGACTATCCTTTGCGTCATTGAGTGCCGCCATGCAAAGCTCCTTCTGTTTGTCGTTCCTGTACTTCAGATCAGTGAAATCGCTGCTCAGTTCCTTAAGTACTTCATTAACGCCGTATTGCTTGTCGCTGCCGTCGCCGCCGTCATCAAACTTTGCATTGATATCATAATTATTGCTTTCAAAGTCAAAATCAATATCCAGAATTACACCGGCAACAGAATAGCTGTAGCTTTCCTCGGGATAATTTACATTTTCAGCCGCTTTGTCCGTTCCGAAGAAGAAGTTTTTCACTTCGTCCGGTGAAACATTGGAAAGATACTCGTCAGCACCGTTAAGATATCTTAAAACTCCACGGTTTACAAGCTCGTCCAGAGCGTTTTTTGCCTGTGTATGATCAAGACCAAGCTTGCGCTGAACGTATGCCGCACTTGACGGACCGCTTACTGCCATAAAATCTGCAACTTTTCTGAGGACCTCGTCTTCGTTATATACCTGACGGACTTCCTGAGAGCGGTCGCCGTCGTAGTATATCTCAAGACCATTTTCATTTATACAGCAACCGTCGCCTGTTTTTTCGTTGAGCCTGCGGTATAAGCTGTCAGGGATCTTTGAGTAGGAAAGATTTATCACCATTCCGTCCGCCCGTCTGCCGAAGCCTATATTGGTATCGTCCGCCTTGATAGTCGAATGGCTCATATCCAGCACACAGCCGTCCCCAAGCTTTGAGATCAGTGCGGAGAATGCGCCTGCACTGATCGTGGCATTGTCCATTTCTATATTACAGCCGTCAGCGGAGTTTCCTGCTTTTGCGTACTGATCTTCCACGTATAAAATATTCGTATTGCTGAAATCGACATTGCAGCCATCGCCTATTTTGCGAAGTACACCGCAGAACGCTCTGCCGCCCATATTTGTGTTGGTCATTTCAAAATTACTGCCGTCGGATCGTCCTCCGCATTCGAGAAATGCGTCCACGTCTGAAATGTTGCAGTTAGAAAGATCAATATGACTGCCGTCCCCCATATTTCTGAGGGTACGGGACAGCTCGCTGCCGCTCATATTTTTATTTCTGTACTCTGCACTTGCTCCGTCTCCGCAGCCGGAAATTTCTCCTCCTGTCTGAGCGAAAGCTCTGTTCAGAGCATTATTGACAGTCCTGTTTACAAAATCATTGACGGATCTTCTGAAATAGCCCTTTAAGTTATTCCTATTACCGAATTTTTCATTGTACCAGTCGCCGTAGCTGTAATCTTCAAAGTCCGCATAAGCCGTAAGCTCCTGCGCAGGAAAGATCCTTGTCACAACGTGCTGAGAAATGAACACGAACCTGAATTTTTCGCAGTCATAGGTATTGAACGGTATCTCATATACCCTCAGCATACCGTTTCCCCAGCGCTTGCTGATCGTAGGCTTATAATCGCTTTGCGACAGGTTGTATACATATCTGTTTTCCCAGTCCTCTGGTGTGAGACTTTCGTTTTCGATAGGTACTATCAGAAACTGAGACGTACCGTCGCAGGTATCGTTGTAGCCCCCGGTCATTGCAAATCTGAACACATAATCGGTGTTCTTTTCAAGCTGTTTTTCACAGCATATCTGAGTCCAAGCCCATTCCCAGTCGCCGATCTCAAATATCTCTTTATTCTGACCGCTGCAATCGGTCACAAACATTCTTGAACCTACGTTGCTATCGCAGGTGTTGTCAAACTTAAATTCTCTTGCATTAAAATTTATTACCTTACTCATAGTATTATCCTCCGTATTTTTATTTACGGACGGGTCATGAGTAATAGCCGTTTCGCTTTCAAATTGCTGAAACAGCAGACGTATTTCACAGTCGCCGACATACTCTGCCCGACCGTTTTTAACAAGACCCCTCGCCCTTTTAGGGTAAGTAAGTCCGACTCGTTTACCGTTTACGTCTGTTACAATTACGTTTTTTTCTATGGGTATCTCCCCCTTGCAAGCAAATATTAAATTGTCCGGAAAAAGACCGCTGTTTTTTTCTATGGGTGTCCTCCCCGCCTTATCCTTTTTTATCATAGCATATTCAATTTCCACTGTCAAGGAAGCGTCGGTATACTAAAACTTTTTTATGTCTTTTCACAAAAAAGCTGCCGGAAATTTGTTTATTTTAAACCGATAATTTGACATTACACAGAGTATGGGGTATAATATTTTTATATTGATTTTGGGGCGTGATATTTTGATATGCATCAGCGTTAACCATAAAACCGCAAACGCTCAGATACGCCAAAGGTTCGCCTTTGACAGTAAGCTTTCGGAGGAAATTATCATGAGGCTTCGTAGCTTGCAGCCGGTACTGCTCTGCACCTGCTGCCGCACCGAGATTTATTTCTGCGGCAGCGCTGAGGACGAAAAGGCAGTTATTACGCTGATCTCACAAATGGGCGGAACAGATCCCGGCGAGCTTTTAAAATACGTTATGCTTTTCCGTGGAGATAGCGCACTCAGACATCTTTTCAGCGTTGCCTGCGGAATAGACTCCATGGTCATAGGGGAGGACGAGATACTGGGACAGACAAAAGCCGCCTATGCCTTTTCTCATGAACTGGGAGTCACGGGTTACGAGATAAACACAGCGTTCAAAGCCGCTGTAACCTGCGCAAAAAAAATAAAGACCCAAACAGCGATCTCCAGCACCTCAGTTTCCACCGCCACCCTTGCCGCCAACCGTGCAGCCTCCTGCGGGGAAAAGGTAAACGTACTTCTTGTGGGGGCGACCGGAACAATCGGCTCCTCCACCATGAAAAATCTCCTTTCTCACAAAAATGTAAGCCTGACAGCAACGCTCAGAAGCCATTCTCCCTTGCCGGAGCTTATACCTGCGGGAAATATAAAAACCGTCCCCTATTCTCAGCGTTACGATCACGCCGATCACGCCGACTGCGTTATAAGCGCAACCTCGGGACCTCATTTCACCGTCACGGCACGTCAGCTCAGCGAAGCTATCAAGACACAGAAAAAACGGCTTTTTATAGATCTTGCCGTCCCGCCGGACATTGATCCCGGAATAAAATGCCTGCCTGATACGGAGCTTCTGACCATAGACGATTTCGAGGAGCTTGCAAAACGCAACAATGAGATCAGGCTCGACAGCGCAGAGCAGGCAAAGGCGATAATTGCACAGGAGCTTGACTCCCTCAAAAAGGATACAGCTTTTCATGACTTCCTTCCGAAGCTGGAAAATGTCAAACGGCTGCTTTCCGCCAAAAGTCCCGAGGAGATACTGTATAAGCTGAAGTCCCGATGTACAGGCGAGGAGTTTGAATATGCACTTAAAATACTTGAAAAGATATCAATAAAAGATCCGGAGGAATAAAAATGAAACGATTCAGAAGATTAAGAACAAACGGACAGCTCAGGCAGCTTGTGCGTGAAACACGTCTTGACTGCCGAGAGCTTATATATCCGATATTTGTGGCAGAGGGTGAAAAAATAAAAGCTCCCGTGGACTCGATGCCGGGAGTATTTCAGTACTCAACAGATATGCTTGAAGAAATTCTGACTGAGATCGCCCGCAGCGGAATACCCGGAATACTGATCTTCGGTATTCCCAAACACAAGGACGAGCAGGCGTCCTCCGCATACGACGATAACGGTGTCACACAGCAGGCGGTAAGATACATCAAAGCGGCATATCCGGATATGCTTATCATTGTCGACGTATGCCTATGCGAATACACATCACACGGTCACTGCGGAGTTGTTCGGAACGGAAAGATCCTCAACGACGAAACCCTCCCTCTGCTGTGCAGAATGTCAGTAAGCCTTGCCCAAGCGGGGGCGGATATCATAGCGCCCTCCGACATGATGGACGGCAGAGTTTCGGCAATAAGAGCTGCGCTGGACAAAAACGGTTACACAGACACGCCAATTATGTCATACAGCGCAAAATTCGCCTCCGGCTACTATTCTCCCTTCCGTGATGCGGCTCAGTCCTGCCCGCAGTTCGGCAACAGAAAGACCTATCAGATGGACTGTTCAAACGGCAGAGAGGCGCTGCGGGAAATCGCAGACGACATAGATGAGGGAGCGGATATAGTCATGGTAAAGCCTGCACTTGCGTACCTTGACATCGTCAGATCTGCAAGAGAACGTTTTGACCTTCCAATTGCCGCATACAACGTCAGCGGAGAATATTCCATGGTAAAAGCGGCAGCCCAGATGGGCTGGATAGACGAAAAGCGGATAGTTATGGAAAACCTCACCGCAATAAAGCGGGCGGGAGCTGATATCATAATCACATATCACGCCCTTGACGCCGCAAAATGGCTTAAGGAATCGGAGGAGTAAACATGGATCACACTAAATCAGAGCTGCTTTACAGTCAGGCGCTGGAATTTATGCCCGGAGGAGTAAACAGTCCCGTAAGAGCCTGCAAAGCAGTAGGCAGGAAGCCTGTCTTTATCGAAAAAGCCTCCGGCGACAGGATCTTCGACGCTGACGGAAACGAATATATCGACTATGTATGCTCATGGGGACCGAATATTCTGGGACACTGCCGCCCGGAGGTCATCAGTGCGGTGATAAAAGCCTGTGAAAAAGGGCTTACCTTCGGAGCGTGCCATGAGGGAGAGATCAGGCTTGCCGAAATGATCAAAAAAGCTTTTCCCTCTATGGAAATGCTGCGCCTTGTAAACTCCGGCACCGAGGCTGTTATGAGTGCGGTACGAGCCGCCAGAGGCTTTACAGGCAGAGATAAGATCATAAAATTCGAGGGCTGCTATCACGGACATTCAGACGGTCTTCTGGTTCGTGCAGGGTCGGGACTTATGACAGGCTCTATCCCTGCAAGCTCCGGCGTTCCCGCAGGGTACACAGAAAGCACTCTGCTTGCGCAGTATAACGATACCGGATCGGTACAGAGGCTTTTCGATGAAAACCGCAACGAGATCGCCTGCGTGATAGTCGAGCCGTGTGCCGCAAATATGGGTGTAGTACCGCCTGAAAAGGGGTTTCTTGAATTTCTCAGAAAAATAACCGAGGACAATAAAGCTGTACTTATTTTCGATGAGGTGATAACCGGATTCCGTCTTTCCTTCGGCGGTGCGCAGGAGCTTTACGGGATAAAGCCGGACATGACCGCTCTTGGAAAGATCGTCGGAGGCGGAATGCCTTTGGCGGTATACGGAGGGAAAAAAGAGATAATGGAGTGCGTAGCGCCTCTCGGGTCGGTATATCAGGCGGGTACTCTTTCGGGAAATCCTGCCGCTGTTGCCGCCGGGACAGCGACCCTTGAAATACTTGAAAAGGACAAAAGCATATACAAAGAGCTTGAAAAAAAATCAGCCGCTCTGGAAAAAGCGATGGTATCCGCAGGACTGAACGTAAACCGCTGCGGCTCTTTGCTGACGGCATTTTTCACCGAAGAAAGGGTAAAGGACTATCCCTCTGCAAAAAGCGCCGACGTGACACGGTACGGAGAGTTTTACAGATTTCTCCTTGACCGTGGGATATACACTGCTCCGTCACAATTTGAAGCAATGTTCGTTTCCTGCGCACACAGTGACGAGGATATCGAGAGGACCTGCGATATCATATCTGAATGGGCAAAATAATATATCCTATAAAAAAGATCCCTGAACGTCATTCCTTACGAACCGTTCAAGGATCTTTTTTTCCGCTTTCAGATTATTTTGTAATAGCCGTCCTGATTGCTCTCAGCTCGTCGGCTTTAAGCTCCCTGTATTCTCCGGGCTTGAGCATACCAAGCTTTATCGGTCCTATAGAGGTCCTTTTCAGCCTTGCCACCTCCAGACCAACGGCTTCGCACATTTTTCTTATCTGCCGGTTCCTGCCCTCGTGGATAACCATTTGAAGCACCACTCTGCCGGGCTGCTTGTCAAGCACGGTCACGGAGCATTCCGCAGTCATTCTGCCGTCTATCTCCACACCCGAAGCAAGACGCACCAACTGATCGTCGTTTATATCCGGACGCACAGTGACCCGATAGGTCTTGGATACGTGTCTTGAAGGATGCATAATGTCGTTTGCAAAATTTCCGTCGTTAGTCAAAAGCAGCAATCCCTCGGAGTTTTTATCAAGCCTACCCACAGGATAGACACGCTCGGGAAAATCTCCGAGCAGCTCGGTAACGCACTTTCTGTCAAGCTCGTCATTCATTGTGGTCACATATCCCCTGGGCTTGTTGAGCATGATATAATAAAGCTCTCTCCTCCGTGGGGTCGATATCTTCTCTCCGTCTACAGCGATAATATCCTTTCCCGGGAGAGCCTTGTCTCCAAGCTTACAGGGACGTCCGTTGACGGTGACACGACCGTCGGAAATATATTCCTCCGCCTTTCTGCGGGAGCATAATCCGCTTTCGGCAATGATCTTCTGAATCCTTATTTTTTCCATAAAATCTCCTTAATATGTACGGCTGAAAAGCCGTTAATCGAAAAGCTCCGCCAGCTTAGCCCTGTAAAACTCCCACAGCGATGGCTTTGCGCACCTGACATAATCGGTTCCCTCAAGAGCGGTTATTTCCGTCTGCATGAGCTTTTTCCCGTTATAGTAATAATCCGCCCTGCCAACAACAGCGCCGGGAGCTACAGGCGCATAAACAAACGGCTCGATAAAGATCTCCGCCGTAACGTTCTCCGCCTTTCCGTTAAGCAGCACGGCAGACGCAGTTCCCGCAGAGCATCTTATCTTATCGCATTCACCGCCTACAACGTCAACATAATATTCCTTTTCGGGAGGATAAATACGCTGCTCTGACAGGAAATCAAAGCATCTGTCATACAGACGCATATGATCGTTCCAATCGTCGGGAGCGTTAAGGGTAACGCAGATAAGCTCGGCGCCCTTTCTGTCGCAGGCAGAAACCAGACACCGCTTTGCCTTATCGGTAAAGCCCGTCTTTATCCCAACTATATCGTCGCTGTACTTAAGCAGCTTGTTGGTGTTCATAAGCCACCTGTCGAAAGGCGGGTCGCCGAAGCTGAGCTTCATACGCTCCTCACCGCATATCGCCCTGAAATCGGGATCTTCCATAGCTATTCCCGCCAGCCTTGCCATATCGTAAGCGGTGGAATAATGCTCGTCCGTGTAATCGTCAAGCCCCGACGGTGTGACAAAATGGGTATCCTCAAGACCCCATTCCTCCGCACGGTCGTTCATGATCTCCACGAAATTTTCAACACTCCCGGCTACTTTTACTGCCGCAGCGTTTGCGGCGTCGTTTCCGCTGGGCAGGAGCATTCCGCACACCAGATCACGCAACGATACCTTATCTCCCTCGGTAAGTCCCATGGAGGAGCCTTCGATTTTTATAGCCTCGCTGTCCACGGTAAATTTCTCATCCAGATCGTCCTCCTCAAGGACAATAAGCGCAGACATGATCTTTGTGGTGCTTGCCATAGGCAGACGCTGACGGGCGTTTTTCTCAAAAAGTATCTCCCCTGTCTCTGCATTGTATACAACTGCGCTTTTGGCGGATATTTCACTCAGATCCTCCGCCCGTGCCGATATCGCTCCGGCAGCTGCCACCGTATATATGGCTGCGGCAAAAAGCGCAAGTCTTTCCGATATTTTCACATAAACACTTCCCTTGCATAATCTGAGATCTCTACGGGAATAGTTTATGCTGACATCGGATCTAAATACAAAGAAATTTAAGGCAATGGCTGTGCGGTGTTTCCTTAAGGCAGAGGATCAGAACTCCTCGCTGTCCTCATCGTCAGACTCCGCTTTCTTCTTATCGATAAATGCGGTTATCTTATCGATCACCTCGGGTACCATATTGATAATGGCATTCTCCTTGGGAGCGTTTACGGTAAGCTGCAAAAGCTTTACCTCGCCATGATAAACAGCAATGAAAGCGATAGGCGTAATGCTTACTCCGCCGCCGGAACCGCCGCCGAAGGTTTCCTTCGCAGTTTTCGTAGGCAGATCGGAACCGCCCGAAGCGAAGCCGACGGATATCTTTGAAACAGGTATGATCGTTGTGCCGTCGGCAGTAACGATAGGCTTGCCTACCACGGTCTCGCACTCAGCAAGCTCGTGGACCTTTTCCATAGCGGTTTTTACAAGTCCCTCAATTTTCGTGTTTTCGTTCATTTTCAACAACCTTTCATTTGATTATGCGGCTTTTTCGCCTTCTGACGTTATATTCTGCTCTTTCCTTTTAAGAGCTTTTTTCTTTCTTATACGCTGCGGAAGATAGATCATCAGGAAATTAACTCCCACGCAGAACGCAATAGCGATAACTGCGCTGGGTCTGAGCCTTACCACCGTTTCTCCCTGCGCTTCAAACTTTTTCTCGTTAAAAGCGCAGCTTACGTTGGCTTCCTTAATTTTCAGAGTAAATATTCCCGCAAGTATGGCAAGGAGATTAAACAGCGCTGCCTGTATCTTTCCGTAAAACATTGCGCTTTCATAAGCGTCCTCTTTACCGACGGTAATATTTATTTTCGTTTTGGTAAAGCGGATCGTCTTAAGCAGCTTTTTGAAATACTTCCAGCCCATGGGCAGGTAAGGCTTTACAGTAGCATACTTTTTCTTAAGCTCCGCAAGCTTTCCCCCGGACTTTTTGCGGCTTTTTTCTTCGGCTTTTTCAAGCTTCCTGCGTTTTTTCTCCTCCGCACGTTCAGCCTTTATCCGCTTTTTGTCAGGGATCTTTCCGCTCTTTTCCGCAGAGAGTTCTTCCTCTTCGGTATTTTCCTCCGGCACATAGGCTTCGTCCGTTGCTTCGACGGTTTCGCAGACCTTCTCCGAGCTTTCCAAAGCAGTATCTTCCTCCGCTATATTCGTTTCAGCCGCAAGCTCGTCCTCAAGACTGTCGTCAAAAATACTCGGTTCTTCTTCATCGTACAGGGCATGATCCTGTCCTGCATCTTTATTTTTGACCTTTTTGCGTTTCTTATTCTTTTGAGGTCTGGGATAGACAGTTATACCCATATAGGTTATCCTGAGATCAAAGCTGCCGTCAGTGCCGCCCTTAAGGTGTACCGTAACGGAAAAATGCAGCAGGATAACAATAATCGCTATTATTCCCAGTAAGATCCATAATACAATTATTGCTATCACCCTCTTTTACCGTCTTTATTTTTATTCGGCTTCAGAATCCTCCGCCGATCCCATTATTTCGTCCATAGTGATCTGTCCCGTCTGTTCGGGCAGCGGCGGAAGTTCATCTGTGCTTTTCAGCTTAAAGCAGCGCAGAAAATTATCCGTCGTAACATATGCTATAGGTCTGCCCGGAAGATCCAGCCTTCCCGCCTCTGCAAGCAGCCCCTTATCCACCAGAGAATTTACAACTCCAGACGAATCGACGCCCCTCACGCTTTCCACAAATCCCTTCGTGACCGGCTGATTATACGCAACGATAGTCAGAGCCTCCATAGCTGCGGGAGAAAGTGCGGAATTACGCTTGATCTCCAGTGCGCTTTTGATATACTCACCGTATTCCTTTTTAGTTGCCAGCTGGCAGGAATTATTAAGTCTCAGCAGCTCTATCCCCCCGCTGACGGCATACCTTTCCTCAAGAAGCTTGAGCGCACGCTCCGTCTCGTCAAGCCCCTCGCCGACGGCAAGGCAGATTCTGTGGATCTCCACAGGATCTCCGCCTGCAAATAAAATCGCTTCAATAGCAGAAGCAAGCTGTTCAATGGTCATAGCGTTTACGCCAAAAGGCGCTCCTTTCTCAGCGAATTATGCCGTATCTCCAGTAATTGCCCGGCGCATTGTATCCCACCGGAGACCTTCCCCAGAAATACTTTACGCAGCTGAAATAATTGGGTTTGAAAACCGTGACTGGCGGATCTGCCGGCAATCCCGCAAGCTTTTCGATCTCCTCGTCAGACGGACAGCTTTCGGATATCTGAAGATACCCGTCAGTCTCCCCAGTATCCGTACAATCGTCTGCTATGGAATCAATGTCCTCAGCAGCCGCCTGACACATGACAGGTCTGACCCTTTCATTCATATACGACGGGCTTTTCCGTGTACTGCGCTGCTTTTGCTCCGTCCTTTCGGAATACACGCTTTCAAGTTGCTCCAGCGGAACGGCGTCTTCGTATTCATTGGATAAAGCAGGCGGGGTTTCGGCGCTGATCGCTGTCCGAAGCTCTGTATCGCTGTCAAAATCCGATCTTATCCTGCGCTTTTTTGCAGCCTTGTTCATGTAAACCTTGGTGTTGTCATCATTCAGGAATATCCTGCCCGATTTGGTAAGCTCCAGCACTGCCAGAAATGTAGCGACTCGCTCACTCTTATCCGTGATCCCATCGTACAGCTCATCCATATCAAATTCGCCGTGAACAAAAAGCTTTTTCAGTACAAAAATAATTTTAGACGTTACCGAAACGATCTTCCTGGAAACTATGGGCTGGAATATATCCGCACGGAGCGGCTTGCTCACCCTTGCCTTTTCCGACATTCCAAGGTAAGCGGCAAGAAGCTCGGCAGCATCACGCTCGCCCGTAAAGATCCTGTTGACCGGGAGCTTCACAGGCTCCCTCACAAAGATATCCCCGCCTATGTAATTCTCTCCCAGCCGCTGCGCAGCTATTTTACAGAGAGAATATTCTATCATCCTGCCCTCAAGCTCCTTTTTCATCGCCTGAGCTTCCTCCTCATGGGGAAGCAGCGAGCAGGTTTTTATATATATGAGCCTTGCCGCCATTTCCAGAAAATCAGCGGCGTCCTCATAATCCTCGTGATCCAGATCTCCAAGATAATCCAGATACTGCTCCAGCAAGCTCGAGATCTCAATGTCGTAAATATTAAGCTTGTGCTTTGCGATCAGATGCAGCAGAAGATCCAGGGGACCCTCGAACATATCCAGCTTGAACCTGGCAGCCGTCATTTAAAACTTTCCTTTCAGAATAAGATCGCCCTGAGAATAGGATCAAGCCAGAAGGTAAGCTTATCCATTATCCAGAAGGCACCGTTCTGGAGCAGCATAATTGGCTTATCCAGAACGCCGAAGATAAGCAGACCGAGAAAGCCTATAGAAATATAGCTTTGATAGCTGTCCATAAATGCGTTGAATTTCGGACCTGCAAAGTATGCGATTATTTTCTGTCCGTCAAGGGGATAAATGGGGATAAGATTAAAAACTGCCAGTCCGATATTGATCACAACAATATACTGAAGGATCAAAGCTACCCAGCTGAGGGCATCAGAATGTCCCGCAACACTGGTGAAGAAAAATATTTTATACAATATCATTCCCACTAAAGCGCAGATAAGATTGGATATCGGCCCCGCAGCCGCAGTTATCGCCATTCCCTTACGGTATTTTTTAAATCTCAGCGGATTGACCTGCACCGGCTTTCCCCAGCCGAAGCCGCAGAAAAAAATTCCTATCGAGCCGATAATATCAAGATGCGCCAAAGGGTTAAGGGTAAGCCTTCCCTGATACCTCGGCGTATCGTCGCCCATTTTATCCGCAGCCCATGCGTGAGCAAACTCATGTATCGGTATGCACATAAACAGCACGATAAGCCTTGAACCGAATTCCAGTATGTTCTGTGTTGTCATAATTTACCTCGTTTCAAAAAATCAGACTGATTAAGGAAGTACCGCAAGACGTACACAAAGCCGTCAGGCGGTGGTTGTGCGGGGCTTCCTTAAGTCTTGGCATCTGCAAGCAAAACTATACATATTTATTATACACCATCACGGCATAAATTTCAAGTACCGCAGACAGATTTTTAATCGATCCTGTCTGACGGCTTTGTGTGTGTGATCTCCTTGATCCGTCCCGTGATAAAAAGTATTTTCCCGCCGACTTTAATATAACGGGAATTTTAAATTTTTTTCAAAAAGGGGTTGCATTTTCAGAAGAACTATGATATAATATAAAATATTGTGATTATGTTTAGTATGAAAAGGAGGTGCAACCTGCAATGGCAAAATGTGAAATTTGCGGAAAAGGTGTTACTTTCGGAATTAAGGTTTCTCACTCTCACAGAAGATCAAACAGAACCTGGAAGCCCAATGTAAAGAGAGTCAAGGCTATGGTCAACGGTTCTCCTTGTCATGTTTATGTATGCTCAAGATGTCTGCGTTCCGGTAAGGTTGAGAGAGCATAAGCATACGCTTTTGATTATTCCACAAATTAGACTGGCTGTACGCCGGTCTTTTTTTGTTTATCCGGCGGATACGCAAAACGGGGACATAACAAAACCGGGCGAATCCCATCCGCCCGGTCTGAATGTAAATTATTCTAAAAAACAAGCTATACGGCAATGGATACCCTGCGCCTGTCATCGGACGGCGGCGTAAATATAGAATATCCGCTGTCATCACCGCCGTCGGTATTGACGCCGTTGTCGCCGAAACCGCTTTCGTTCTTATTTATCATATCGTAGTAGATTATCGCATTGGATATATCTATACGTTCCTCCGCATAACTTGAATATCCGGAGATATACCCGTCGTCCACAAGTCCGTCGTTTATTCTTGATTCGCACGCTTCCTGACCGTAATTTTCATCGGCTGAATACTTGAAAAGGCCATGCTCCTCCTCAGTATAGACGGGATTAGGCGTATCCTTATACACCTGATTGCATGGAACGCTGGTAACAACATTCTCATAGCCGGTGACGTCAAAATACTTATTCTTCTGGCTGTCATAATAAATGGAATCCGTAACAAAATTTCCGTTGGGGAAAATAACCACGTTTTCCTCGTCGCTTCCTATGGAAAAAATATCATGTCCCAAAGCGTATTTGTTGGAGAATCCCAGCATATTTCCCAGGGTAGGCTGAACATCGTACATACCCATTACCTTATCGACCTCAACAGGCTCGTATCCGCCGTCCTTGGACCAGATGATAAACGGAACCTTTCTGTTGAGATTATAATAGAAATCGTCTACCGGAACATAGCCGTCGTCGTCCTCGTCAACAGCGGAATCGGTAAAGGGGTTGTAGTTAAGATAATACTCGTACTGCTCCTCCTTGACCTTTGCATCGTGGTCTCCGTAAATGACCACTACCGTATCGTCCAGAAGTCCCGCACTGTCCAGATCCTCCATAAACTGACCGATAGCCTCGTCTGCATAGTGAACGGACTTAAGGTACGAGCCAAGCTTTGTACCCTCTAAGAATGGCGCCGATATCTCCTCGTAAAGTCCGGTCTCCTCGTTGTACTTTTTATATTTGAAATCTACCTCATAATCGCTTACCCTCTCAATATCCGTAAAGGGCGTATGATTTGTGAGCATAAGGAACGCACCGTACCACTTTTCATGCTGAGAATCTATATTCTCCACCAGAGGAACTGCTTGTCTGAAAAACGACTTATCGGAAATACCCAGACCGATCGTTTCGTCGATATTGAAATCGGTAGTGTAATTGTAAAACTTGTCATATCCGAGAGAATTATGCAGATTGAGTCTGTTCCAGTAAGAACCGTTGTTTCCGTGCATACTGAAAATATAATAGCCCATATCCTTAAGCATTTTCTGCGTCGTTGTGTAATCTCTGTCCCAATAGTTGATAGCCACTGTACCGCTGGAAGCAGGCATAAGGGACGAGGAGAAGGTAAACTCACTGTCCGAGCTTGTTCCGACGCTTTCCTGAGCGTAGAAATTGGAAAAATAAATTCCTTCCTTGGCGAGCCGGTTAAGATTCGGCGTAAGCTCCTCACCGTTTATATAAGTGTCCATTGTGAACTGCTGTATGCTCTCCGCATGGATCACAATAACGTTCTTATCCTTGAAAATGTCTGAATATTCGTTATCCTTTTTCTTGCTCTTATCCTCCGAATCGTCCTTTTCGTCATAGAATTCTTTGAATGCGTCACGCTTTTCCTCATAGCCGAACATCATATTTATTTTTGAATATGTACAGGAGATAACGTCGCTCATCTGATATGTATACATACCGAAGGTACCCAGAACATATTCCCTGTTCCACTGCTTCTGAAGTCTTGAATAATCTGTTCCGGTAAGCGTCGAGCAGAATATTCCGGCGATAGCAATGGCTACACAGAAGGTACCCAGAGCATATCTGCGCCTTTTGCGTTTTTCCTGCACCTGAGACTGATAATCCCTTGTGCGCTTTTTAAGCAGGATATATGTCACTATCAGCGCAGGGATCGTCCACAGGAATATAATATCCTTGGGTTCCAGAATATTTTCCGTAACGGCGTCCATGACTCCTCCGAGCTGAGACGCTGTTGAAAGCAGTGAAACTGAAATAAAGGATTTGTAATTTGTATAATATATTGAATTTCCCGCACACAGAACGGAAAAAATAATATCCACGACCAACAGGTAGACAAACTGTGACTTAGGCTTTTTGAAAAGATAAGAGATCAGCGCAAAGATCAGCATTACGGCAACGTCCGCCATAAGCGGCTTGATCTGGCTGTATGCAAATTTTACAGTGAACGCTCTCAGTAAAAATGCGTTTATCACCGAGATAAGCACAAATGTCAGAAGAAGTATATTGTCCTTAAAATATCCGTAGACCTTATCACGGATCTTAACGAGAAATTTTACCATTTTTATCTCCTTTACAAAATACTGCACACCTTACGATTTCTTTACACAAGCTATATTTTAATACTTTTTGTGAAAAATGTCAAGCAAACAGGCTTTAATTCATCATATTAAACAAATCAGCAGCGTTACGCCGCTTTACCGATAATAATTTTATCACTATTTTCAAGAAAGTCAACCGATATACGAAAATTTTCAGAAAACTGTCACAGGATTTCACCATTCTGTTTCACAGTTGTGCATTTGCTTTAAGCAGGGCAGCATTGTTTGATAAAAAATATATATTCCGACAAAAAAACATTAAAAGCGGTAAAAAAATTTGATTTTCAGATATTTATAATATATAATTAAATAAACGTTTAAGTTGGATTCATATGTTACGGAGGAAACATAAAATGGTGAAATTGATCGCGACCGACCTTGACGGCACTCTGCTTGACGACAAAAAAAACCTTCCCGAAAATTTCGGAGAGGTCCTCAGCCGGCTTAACGACAGACATATCAGACTTGCGGTGTCCAGCGGACGAAGCTTCTGCACACTGAGATCCCAGTTCGGAGATTACCTTGACGACCTTATATTCATATGTGACAACGGAGCCTACGTTTACGACAGAGGCAGGATCGTTTCGGTTTCCACCCTCCCCCGGGACGCTGTAGTGAATATAGTGAAATTCTGCGAAAGCATGGGACTTACCGTTCTGCTTTGCGGAAAAAACGGAACGTGGCACAACGCAGTGAAAAGCTCCCATTACAGCGAAATAGAGACCTACTATGTAAATCAGCATTTTCTGCCCGAGCTTTCGGAATTTGACGACGAGATCTTCAAGGTGGCTGTCTTTAACGAAAACGGCATAGAAAACAACGGATATCCTGAATTATCCGGTAAATACGGAGAACATTTCAATGTACAGCTTTCAGGAAAATACTGGGTCGATATTATGAACAGCGGCATAAATAAGGGTGCGGCTCTCCATAAGCTCCAGAACAGTCTGGGAGTGAACTATGAGGAAACCATGTCCTTCGGCGACTACCTAAACGATCTTGAAATGCTGGAAAATTCCTATTACAGCTTTTCCATGGAAAACTCCCATTCGCTGGTCAAAAAAACAGCAAACTTTTCCACAGGCTCCAACAACGAAAACAGCGTAATAAAAGAGATCGTAAAGCTCTGTCTTTCATAGATCGCAATACAGGCGCTTATACACACAGACCGAGCGTGTACGCATCAAACCAATGCGGACACGCTCGATATTTTTATCTGGCATATTCGTTTTCCTGAGTGTTATATACCTCATCGTCCGTTACTGACGGCTCCGTCATCTCCGCCCAAGCTTCGGCAGCTGAGCTGCTGTCATTATTGTTTATGGGCTTCTCCTGAGAAAGGTACTGCCCCTGCGTCAGACGCTTTCCGCTGCCGTCTATTATCCCAAGCTCGATAGCAGTTTCTATAACTGCGTCGCCCAGAGCCACACTGTATTCGTCGATATTTTCATCAAACAGCCAATTGTCGTTATCGTCAGTTAAAAATCCCATTTCCACAAGGCAGCTCGGCATGACTGTATCGTTGTTGATATAGTAATTTATATCCTCATTTCCCACATAGCCGTACTGCACGCCTCTGTTGGCGGATACACCGACCTGCTCCAGCTTTTCAAGGATCTTTTCTGCCATAAGCGTATCCGCAGCCGGTCTGGAATTATGTACCCACGCTTCCACGCCGGAAATATTTCCGCCGTAGCTGTTTCTGTGAAGACAAAGCATAAGATCCGCCTTTGCATCGTTGGCTATCTGACATCTGTCTCCCAGCTCCACAAAGGTATCATCGGTCCTTGTCATGACCACCGTAACCCCGCATTTTTCCAGATACTGCTGTACCTTAAGGGCGATAGCGAGGTTATCGTCCTTTTCAAAACGCTGACCGTCCTTGCTGGTAGTCCCTCCGTCATGATCTCCGTGTCCCGGATCTACGCAGACAATAAGCTCCACTCCGGAATAGCTTATCTTCTGTTCCTTCTCCTGCTCGGAAGACTTTTTATCTGTGTCAGGCTTCTTTTTGTTTTCGGCAGCAGACGCCGCTATGGGAGCAGCCTTTTCGCCGCCGCTTATCTTATCAACCGCAAACGTAACAAGCTTTACAAAGCCTATAATTATCCCCACGAGTATGACAAGCGCAATGAAGATCCTGTTCCAGTATATTTTTACCTTTTTCTTTTTGCGTCTTGGCGGTCTCCCGTATATTCTCTGAAATTCCTCGTCTGACATACCGTTCATTAAAATAAAACTCCTGTATTTTTACCTTTTCCCGTATTCTTCTCTCATTCCCGATCTTCCTCCCGCTGAACAACGCCCGCAGAGAAAAAGACCGTTAAGCGCTGTGCGTAAAGTCCCGGAAGATCACTCCACCAGTGTGCGCTCGTCGCAGTATTCACACTCAAGCAGCGTACCCTCTCCTCGGAAATAATGAGGCAGATATGTCTCCTTATGGGTTATACAACCCGGATTTGAGCAGATGAGATGCTTGTGTTCTCTTCCTGTAATGACAGGCAGAGGCTTCTGATCCTTGTCAAGCATTGTAAGTATCAGCGCCATTCTTATGTACATTCCGTACTTTGCCTGCTTGAAATACGCTGCCCGATCGTCCGAATCCACTTCCACCGCTATTTCATCCACCCTCGGCAGAGGATGCATAACGATCATATCCTTTTTTGCCATAGCCATTTTCTTGTTATCAAGAATATAACAGCCCTTCTGCCTTTCATACTCCTCCTTTGAAGAGAATCTCTCCTGCTGGATCCTTGTCATGTACAGCACGTCAAGGGTTCCCACCGCTTCGTCAAGGCTTGACACCTCGGTATAGCTGTGTCCTCCGGCGGAAAGCACGTCCTTTATGTATGCAGGCAGAGCAAGCTCCTTTGTGGATATAAGAACGAATTTATTGTTTTTGAAGCACGACATAGCCTTTATAAGGGAATGCACCGTCCTGCCGTTTTTAAGATCTCCGCAGCAGCCTATGGTAAGCCCGTCAAGCCTGCCCTTTTCCTCCCTCAGAGTAAGAAGATCGGTAAGAGTCTGCGTAGGGTGAAGATGTCCGCCGTCCCCTGCGTTTATTACGGGACAGTCCGCCGTGAGCGCCGCCGCCTTGACCGAGCCTGCGGTTGGATGCCTCATGACCATTATGTCGGCATAGCCGGAAACTATCTTGGTGGTATCCTTGATATTTTCGCCCTTGGCAACAGAAGAAGTCGCCGGATTGTCAAAGCCTATTATAGTACCGCCCAGTCTCAGCATAGCTGTCTGAAAGGACATCTGCGTTCTGGTGGAAGGCTCGTAAAACAACGTTCCCATGATCTTCCCCTTGCAGCTTTCGGAATATGCCGAGGGATCGAGAGATATCTTATGTCCCAGCTCAAGAAGCTTTTCCCACCACGCAACGGGATAGTCGTTAAGGTCTATAAGGTTCAGATTGTTATAAATACAGCTCATTTTAACAAACGTCCTTTCCGCTAAAATAGTTATATTTGTGAGACAGCCTGTCTGCGTATCAATATTATAACACAATCCCCGCTGTTTTGCAAGTGCGCTTTCAGCTGAGGATGTCCAAGCTGTCCTCATGGGCAAAGCTGTCCGCATCGTACAGTATAAGTATCTGGTCGTAATCGTCGGTATTGACCTTATCCTCCAGCTTTCCGCCGCAGCTTTTTATAAGACTCGGGTCGGCAAGGGTAATTTCACTGTAATGGGGAGTAAGAAACGGAACAAGGGTATTGGCAAAGCTGCCCTTGATTATCAGCAGCTTAGGCGCTCCCTCCGCACTTGTATAAACGCTCACCCTTTCGTAGCCGTCTCCGAGAAGGTAGATATCCGTTGGCTTGTCGGTTTTCAGGGCGGAACGGAAATAAACGGATTTAGCGGTCTTGACCTCCTTATTTTTCTCCAGTTCAACACGTTCCACCGAGCTTTTGTACTTGGAACGGAAAATATTTATCCTGTCGGGAGTTATTCCGCTGTACATGACCTTTTCGTAAAGGGAGCCTGTAAACGATGAAATCGCATATTCCTGATCGTAATTGCTCAGCGTCATAGGCTGAAAGCCCATTTGCTTTATAGCCTCCGCATAGGCATAGTAAGCTCCGAAGGATGTCCACAGATCCTCGGTACGGTAGTATACATATTCGTCTCTTGCGGAATAGAGGGGATAATATGCGTCTATTGTTCCGATCTTTTTATCCAGCTTAAGATAAATATCGTCGATCTGTTCCTTCTGGTTTAAGCGGGAAACGATCTGAGATGACCCGGCTGAATATATGCCCTCAGCCGTAGGAGCAAGCATAACGTAAACAGGCTTATCCGCAGCGGCTGCAAAGTCGTTTATAAGTGAAACATTTCTGTCGGTATCAGCCTTACGGTCCCCGCAAAGCTTAATAAGCCTGCCGTCGGCAAGATAAACGTTCCCGAACCGCTCTCTTCCGGTCCAGACCAGAAGATTCGCATAAAGGGTCCGCCAGTTATCCGACATAGGGAAATTATCCTTCACAAAGCCTCTTACAGATTCTTTAACGCTGACGTTTACTTCCTTTCCCTCTCTGAGGGAAATTTCCTCTCTGAGGGAAATTTCCTCTCTAAGGGAAACGTTTTGCTGAAAAAACACAGTGCTGACGGCAAACATAATGATAATAGCAAAAAAGGATATCACGGTTATTGCGTCCGAAAAATTTTTCATACAAACGCCTCCTTACAGCAAAAATCCCGCAAGCATGCCGTTTCCCGAGATCATAAAGGAAGTACACAGAAGCAGCAGAGCAATGACCCATACAGGCTGGATAACGGTAACGATATAAATGCTCAGACCATCAGCTTTTTTCCTGAGCCTTGAAATGATCCCGGATGACATGAATATGCAGGCTGCAATAAACCAGAAATAGGTTTTCAAAAGATTTTCCGAAAGCATATCCGCTGCGATACGGTTTGCGCCGAACATTGCTCCCGCATATCTTACAGCATCGACAGGCGACTGAAACGCCAGGATCGGGAGTGTTATAAGCATTATAACAATAAGTCCTATCCTTCTTACAGCCGCAGGCAGCTTTTCAAGCCTTTTTCCCAGAAGGCGCTCAATAAGCAGCAAAAGCGAGATCACCGCTGCGAACAGCAGCGTCCTCACGCCGATACCGTACCAGAGCATTCCCGCAATTACAGACAGGAACACAGCTGCAAGCTCTCCCGCACCGCCCTTAAGCGCCGATGAAAGGGGCATATAAACATAGCTTTTCACCCAGCCGTACAGCGTTACGTTAAAGCGGCTGATAAGATCCTTTAAGGAAACCGCCGTAAAAGGCTCGTTGAAATTCTGCGGCAGGTCAAATCCCATCATCGCTCCCATTCCGCAGGCGATAAGAGCAAAGGATACAAGCTCGAAATATACAAAAAATCCGAACGCAGCTATGCCTATCCATGCGGAAAAGGCAGGCAGTCTGTCAGGATCTGTTTCCCTGACGCTGAGCCAAAGCTCATACATGGTATTTGAAAGAATCAGCTTCTGCGCCATACCGGCAAGCAAAAGGCGTATGCCCTTGGCGCAGGAGGCCAGAGAAAGCCTGGATCTTCTCAGAGTCCTGCGCATATCTCCATAGCTCAGTATCGGTCCCGCATACAGCGACGGAAAAAAGCAATATATCCGGCAGCTCTTAAAAAGCGGTGCTCACAGCGGCATTTTCCGCTGAAAACGTCGCAGCAGTAGGAAATTGCATGGAGGGTGTAGACCGAAGCTCCAATTATCGGAGCCGCCGACCATATTCCACCCGGACCGAGCCTGCCTATCATACTTTCTCCGCCGTAGGACGAACGGAAAAACATAAAGAACATCGCCGCATTTATAATAACCGTCAGAGCAAGCACTATCCTTGATACGTATTTTCTGCGGTGGAAATTATGTATCATTATTCCCCCGAGATAGCCGGAAAGCACCGATACCGCCATTGGAACAAGTCCCGCAGGATTTGACCAGCATATCATTGCAGCTGAGGAGAGAACAATGAGACCCGCTCTTATCCCGGAGGATACAACGCTGTAAAGCGCCATAAATGCGGGAATGAAAAAGTAAAGGAATTCTATGCTTACCATTGATCCTGCTCCTTAATAAACTTGCTGAAATATGCGAAAAAATCCTCCCTGCCGAACCTTGCGGACACAGCGTCCCTCAAGGCTGCGGACGACATCTTTACCGGCAGTCCCAGAGACTTAGCAAGCCTTTCCCGAAGCGCCGAACTGTCAGGTGCGCCGCTGAGCCCCAGATCTATAAAATCCGTCTTTGTAACAGGCTCTCTCGGCTGCGGAGCTTCTTCAAGAAGTCCGGCATCCTCAAAGGCTTTTCTGAGAGTGCCGATCTCCATTCCCTCAACTCCCAGCTTTCCTTCCTTGGAAGGACGGGTCTTGCGCCTTTCCTTGCCGAATATTTCCGGAACATAAACGTTTACCACATTGCCGCCGTCCGCAAGGCTTTTTATCCTTCCACGTATCTGCATTCCTGCTCTGTCGGAATCGGTTAGGATAACGATACCCACAGTCTTCGCATAGAACCTTATAAGCCTTGCCGTTTCCGGACTGCTGTATATCCCGAAGCCGTCGGTAGTGATAACGGTTGCGTCCACAAAAGAGGAGACCTTGATCTTATCGTACTTTCCTTCGACGACTATCGCCTGCTTAAGCCTGATTTTCTCCATGACAACTCACCTTTTTTTACCTCCCGCCGACAGCATGAGACATTCGGCAACGCTCTGCTCCAGTGCAAGCATAGCGCTGTCCTTACCGGAGATGCCCGTTTTAAGCCTGTAATCGAGCTTTGAGAGTATCTCCAGAGTGCCTCTTATCTGGCGGACTGAAATATTTCCACAGGAGGAATACGCCTTTTTCACCGCAAATTCACGGTTTTTCGGATACTTGAAATCCGCCGCAACGTCCTGATAGCTCAGTCCGTCGGAGCGTGCGAGCCTTGCCCTGTAAATATCCGTAAGGGAAAACCCGATTATCCCGACGATCTCGTAGGCGTCGTAGTTCTGCGCCGCAAGCTCCCCTATCCTGCTGAAAACGAACCGTGCGTTATTGTTGAGTATGTTCACCGCAAGATCGTAGCCGTCGGATTCAATATGCTTGACGCACAAGGCGTCGATATCCTCACGGGTTATCTCCCTGCCGGCGGCATAGGCGGAAAGCTTTTCGATCTCATGCTTTATATCAGCCGTATCGCACAGACATATCTCCGCAATGTACTCTGCGTCCTGCCTGACGATGCGGCACCCGCTCTTTTCCAGCTCTGCCGATATCATCCTCCCCAGTTCGGAGGGCTTTTTGTATGAAAATTCACAGACATCGCCGTGCTTTGCGCAGAAATCGCAGAAGCGCTTGTTTTTATCCGTCAGACTGCGCTTGTTTCTGTAAAGATCCACTCCGGTGGCATAAATTATGACGGTAGTGGTTTCCGGCAGATCGGAAAGTATCCTCCTGAGATCGTCCCCGTCCGCCTTGGAAACGTCCTCCATTTTCAGATCGTTTATCGCCACAACGACCCTTTGCGCAAACATAGGCAAGGTCTCGCAGGCGTCCGCAAACGCAGCAATATCAAAATTTTTTCCCTCAAATTTGTGGAAATTCATAAAAGCGGCGTCGGGAGGACACAGCTTGGCGATAAGAGATTTTGTAAAGCTCTCCAGCGCAGCAACGTCGTGACCGTAAAAATAATAAAGTCCCGCCGCTTCGCCCTTTTTGATATTTTTAGTTATTGCCGTCACGTTAGTCAAAGCCATAGCCCGTTCTCCTTACCCTGAAATTCTCAGCATTTACCTCAAGAGGATATTCCTCGTCCTCAAGATCATAGCGGCTGTCGTTTACATACATTTCCTTTTCTCCCAGAACAAATTCCCCATAGCCGTTTTCAAGGCGATAGCTGTCGCCCTGAAAGGTTATACGAAGATCCTTAAAATTTACCTCTCCGTTTACTCCCAGATAAGCTGCGTCTTCATAAATACTCTCCGCATCTTTTGATGTGAGGAAAGCCCCGGGCTGAACGGAAAGATCGCTTTTGACCCTGCCAATGGTATAGATACCGCCCTCCGAAACAAGCATGAGGGTGATCCTGTCTATACCCCGGGCACGGATATATCTTTCCGCAGCGCCGTTAAGATCGCCATTACAGCCGATGTCCAGCACAATAGCCTCTCCGCCCTTTGAAACAACGTACAGGCAACTGTCTCCGCCGGGCAACACTGCGATCTTCTCCCCGCCGTTTACGATCCTGACCGTGTTGGAAACGGCTATCCACAGGCAGACTACAGCGGTGCATGAAACGGCAAAAATGTTTTTTCTTCTGCATAAAAGCACTGCGGCTATAGGCACAGCAGAGGAAACAGCTATGATCAGCAGCATTCCCCGCCCCGCAGAGATATAGCTGAAGGGCATAGCCGAAATAAGCCTTGCCGCTGCAAGCACAGGCTTTACCGCAAGTCCCGCAAGCTTGAATACGGGAACGGCTATAATATCGGCGCCCCCCGTAAATACAGCGATCAGACACAGCTGTAAAGCCAGCGTACACAGCGGTATCAGCAGGAGATTTGAGATCACCGTAATAACCGAAAGTCCGCCGAAGAAGATCACGCAGAGCGGAGCGGTAAAAAGCAGCACCGAAGCCGACGAAACAGCTGACGAGCATACAATTCCCCGATCTTCACCTATCCGGCTTATAATGTGAGGCGCTATGACTCCCAACGCAAATACTGCGGAAAACGACATCAGAAACGACGGAGATACCGCAGAATACGGCGAAGACACTGTAAGCGCTACAGCGCATAGACCCAGTGAATTAAGGCAGTCGCTCTTCCTGCCGAACATTACTCCCGCCTTTGATAAGGAAAGCATAACGGCTGCACGCACAACGGTGACTGAAAATCCCGCAAAGGCGGCAAAGCCCCATATCTCCGCCATCTCCAGTATAAAAAGCATACGGCGGTTCCTTACCGCCTTTGAAGCGACAGTTGAAAACAGCGCTGCGGCGATAACCAGATGCGCTCCCGAAACGGCAAATATGTGACCTATACCGCTTCGGTAAACAGAGGTTTTCAGGCTCTGTGGCATTTCGCTTTTGTCACCGCACAGCATTGCCGCCAGAAACGCTCCCTCACTGTCCGGACATACGTTTTTAATTTTTATCATCAGACGGTCACGGTATTCCTTTATTATACGCAGCGGCACATTATGATTTTTCCCGGTAAGCCTTGCCGTACCGCTTCCGCCCTGCAAGAATACTCCCTTTGAGTAATAATATTCATCACTCTGGAATTCTACGCTGTCATGAATCCGTGAGACCTTGCCTTCCACGGTCACACCGTCATAGTAATGAAAATCGTCATAGGGAACATAAAAGCTTATCTGTGTTTTTATTCCTCTGACCTTTCCTTCGACGGTTATCCTGGAGGTATCCGAGCCGATATACGAAAAATCCTTTATAAAGCCCTTTATCGTAACGGTTTTGCCGTCAAGAGCCGTAAGCCTTTTATAATTCAGTTCGGTATATGCCGTGTTTAGGGCGATACCCGCAAGGAATGAGATCAAGCACACCGCAACGTAAGCCCGCCGTTTTTTCAAAGCGGCAAAGCCGATTATCCCGAATCCGACAGCTGCCAGAGCCAGGATATAATTGCAGCTGCTTCTGAAAGCTGCGGAAAGTATCAGTGCCGAAAGGAACGGAAAGCCTGTCCATGCGCATTTCCCGGTCATTGCCTCACCGCCTGACGAAAATATACTGCAAGGGCTGCCGCAAGATCATTTTACGGCAGCCCGAATTTTCTCACCGGAAAAGTTATCCCGCCGGCCAGCCGAAATCCCTTCCGGCAAGCAGATGGAAATGAATGTGGAAAACGCTTTGTCCGGCTGATTCGCCGCAGTTGGAAACGACTCTGAAGCCGTTTGTAAGTCCCATATCCTTTGCAAGCTTTGAAATGACCTCGTAAATGTGGGAGATCACGCCGCTGTTTTCTTCATTAATCTCGTCCAGCCTTGAAATATGCTCCTTAGGGATGACCAGCAGATGTGTGGGAGCTGTTGGAGCTATATCCTTAAAGACATAGACTGTTTCGTCCTCGTACACCTTTTCGGAGGGGATCTCCCCCGCTATGATCTTACAGAACAGACAGTCGTTCATAACAAATCCTCCTTACCCTTATTTAAGAAACTTCTCTACAATACCGTCAAACGCCATTATCGCAGTATCTATCATATTCTTGTCGCCGATACCCGCCATTGCCGAATCGGGACGTCCGCCGCCCTTTCCTCCGGTGATAGCGGCAGCCTCCTTGACAAGCTTTCCAGCGTGGAGACCCTTTGCAACGGCAGCCTTGGAGCAAGCGCAGAGGAATTTCGGCTTTTCGTCCGCAGTGCCTGCCATAAGCATAACAAACGGCTCCTCAATATTCTTGACTGAATCTACAAATTTGTCGTACATATCCGAACCGACATTTGTAAACATATTCGCCATGACCTTTACGCCGTTTATGTCACGGCAGTGCTTTACTATTTCATTGAACATAACGTCGGCAATTCTCTTTTTGAGTGCGTCGGAAAGCTTTTCGAGTCCCTTGTTTTCCTCGAGTATAAACGAGATCCTTTCCGGAAGCTGAGACGGGTCGTTAAGCTTGAGAAGCTTTGAAGCCTGTGCTATCCTGCCGTTTATTTCACGGAATATCTTAAGCACTCCCTCGCCGGTAACTCCCTCGATTCTTCTTACTCCAGATGCAACGGAGTTTTCCGAAACGATCTTGAACAGTCCGATCTTGGAGGTATTGTCAAGATGAGTTCCGCCGCAGAATTCTATCGAAGCAGTCTCCTCGCCGTTGCCCATTTTAACTACCCTTACGACCTCGCCGTATTTTTCGCCGAACAGAGCCATAGCGCCAAGCTTCTGAGCCTCGGCAATGGGCATTTCCGTCATGGTTATATCCATTGCGTCAAGAATGTATTCATTGACAAGCGCCTCGACCTGCTCTATTTCGTCAGGCGTCATTGCGCTGAAGTGAGAGAAGTCAAATCTCACTCTGTCAGCGTCAACAAGCTGACCTGCCTGATGAACGTGCTCGCCCAGCACCTTTCTCAGCGCCGCCTGAAGAAGATGAGCGCAGCTGTGGTTTCTCATTATTGCAAGACGGTTTCTTCTGTCAACGCTGAAATGCGCCTGCTGTCCCGCCGAAAGCGCACCCTCGGTTACCTTTACTTTAAGTGCGAATTTTCCTGCAACAGCCTTCTGGACGTCAAGTACCTGAGCCTTTCCGGTGACTGTAGAAACTGTTCCGATATCTCCTACCTGTCCGCCGCTTTCAGCATAGAAGGAAGTTCTGTCGGGAACAAGGTATACAACATCGTCAACTCCGGCATTTTCTATAAGCTCATCATCGTTTGCAATGTACGATATAACACCGTCGTCCTCGAATTTATCATAGCCTGTAAATTCGGTATGAACGTTTTTGTCTATCTTATGGAAAACCGTCTCGTCAGCTCCCATATACTTCGATCCGCCTCTTGCGGATCTTGCAGTCTCTCTCTGCTTTTCCATGCAGACCTGGTATCCGTCCTCGTCGCAGGAAAGACCCTTTTCCTCCAGTATTTCCTTAGTCAGGTCTATCGGGAAGCCGTAGGTATCCGAAAGCTTGAAGCAGCTTTCGCCGTCAAGGACGGTCTTACCCTCCGCCTGCATTTTCTCAATGTAATCGTCAAGGATCTTCATTCCTCTGTCAATGGTGGAATTGAAGTTCTGCTCCTCCGTTGTAAGTACCTTTACTATATAATCGTACTTTTCCTCAAGCTCGTTATACTCGCACTTGTTGCATTCCACCACCGTCTTTACAAGATCCTTTAAGAAAAGTCCGTTTATACCCAGCAGCTTTCCGTGACGTACAGCTCTCCTGAGCAGACGTCTCATAACGTATCCCCTGCCCTCGTTAGAGGGAAGAACACCGTCGGAGGCAAGGAATGTAACGGCTCTTATATGATCGGTGATGACCCTTATGGAAACGTCCTTTTTGTACTCAGCGCCGTATTCGCAGCCTGCTATCCTGCATACATGATCTCTTATAGCCTTGACCGTATCAACATCGAAAATAGAACCAACGTCCTGCATAAGGGCAGCAAGTCTTTCAAGTCCCATTCCGGTATCGATATTCTTCTGTGCAAGAGGGGTATATGTTCCGTCCTCATGTCTTTCAAACTGGGTGAACACCAGATTCCAGAACTCCATATACCTGTCGCAGTCGCAGCCGACCTTACAGTTGGGCTTGCCGCAGCCGTACTTTTCTCCTCTGTCGAAGTAGATCTCCGAACACGGTCCGCAGGGACCGTCCGTACCTGCCTCCCAGAAGTTGTCCTCCTTGCCCATTCTGCATATGTGATCCATAGGCACGCCTATATCCTCATGCCAGATCCTTTCCGCCTCGTCGTCCTCCTCATAGACCGAAACGTACAGCTTCTCCTTGGGGAGCTTAAGCACCTCTGTAACATACTCCCACGACCATGCGATAGCCTCTTTTTTAAAGTAATCTCCGAAGGAGAAGTTGCCAAGCATTTCAAAATATGTTCCGTGTCTGGCAGTCTTTCCTACGTTTTCGATATCACCTGTTCTGATACACTTCTGACAGGTGGTCATCCTTGCACGGGGCGGTACCTCCTGCCCTGTAAAATAAGGCTTCAGCGGAGCCATTCCCGCAACGATGAGCAAAAGGCTCTTGTCGTTCTGAGGCACCAGCGGATAGCTCTTGTGTCTCAGACAGCCCTTGCTCTCGAAAAATTTCAGATACGATTCTCTCAGGTCGTTAAGCCCTGTCCATTCCATATATAACAATCCTTTCAAAAAATTTCTGTGCAGCATGGCGGAAAATATGCAGTCATATTAGGTACCAAGCGGTTTTTGGAGGTGACATACAGACAACAAAAAAGGCTCCGCCCCACAAAAATGGGACGAAGCCGCAGACTCCGTGTTACCACCCAAATTGCGGAGAAGACCCTCCGCCGCTCGACACCTTTAACGCAGGCGATACGTCGCAGCTTTCGCAGCGCCGCTCAGGTTAGCCACCGACCGTTCCGCAGGGACTTTCACCGCACGTCCCCTCTCTGCACCGGATCGGGATCGGATAATTCCGTCACAGCATTTACATATATGAATATTATAATGCAATTTCAATTGGTTGTCAAGCACTTTTAACAGATTTTTTAATTTCGTTCTACCGACTTGTCAGGACATTCCCTGTCCGGGCAGCAGCCGGAACAGCCGCAACATTTTCCGCAGCTGCGCTGTTTTTTTATACTTCTTGCTGCAAGATATCCCCAAAGCAGCAATACTCCTATAATTATCCAATCAAATATATTCACAGCAGCAACACTCCGATCTGATAAACCGCTAAACCGCACAGCCATGCTACAGCACACTGCAAAATTACCACGCCTACAGTCATAAGTCCCGATCTCAGCTCTCTGCGTATGGCAGCAACGGCGGCAACGCAGGGCGTATACAAAAGGGTGAAAATAAGAAAGCTTACCGCTGACAGGGTACTGAAAACTCCCGAAAGGGCAGAACCGAGATTTGCCATACTTGTTCCGAGAAGAACGCTCATTGTGCTTACTACGGCTTCCTTTGCGGAAAATCCCGAAATAAGCGAGGTCACGACTCTCCAGTCACCAAAGCCGAGAGGTGTAAATATCGGAGCTATGAACTGTCCGATGATCGCAAGAAGGCTGTCTGAGGAATCTGCAACAGGATTAAGTCTCGTATCAAAATTCTGTAAGAACCATATGATTATAGTCGCCGCAAATATTACCGTAAATGCCCGCTGGATAAAATCCTTAGCCTTGTCCCACAACAGATTTGCAACGTTTTTCGCCGTAGGCAGGCGATAATTGGGCAGCTCCATAACAAAAGGCACAGGCTTGCCCTTAAAAAGCGTGTTCTTGAATATCAGTGCCACTGCCACTGCAAGGAGCATTCCCGTAAGATAAAGACCTATCATCACCAGCGCCTGGTATTTTTTAAAGAATGCCGCACAGAAAACAGCGTAAATAGGTATCTTTGCCGAGCAGCTCATATAGGGAGTCAGCAGTATGGTCATTTTCCTGTCCCTGTCCGATACCAGCGTTCTTGTCGCCATAATCGCAGGCACCGAACAGCCGAAGCCTATAAGCATAGGCACAAAGCTTCGTCCCGAAAGACCTATCTTTCTCAGCAGCTTATCCATCACAAAGGCGACCCTCGCCATATAGCCGGTGTCCTCCAGTATAGAAAGGAAGAAAAACAGCGTGACTATTATAGGCAGAAAGCTCAGCACGCTTCCTACGCCTGCAAAAACGCCGTCAATGACCAGACTGTGTACTATCGGATTTATACCGTAAGCGGTCAGTCCCTTGTCAGCAAGACCTGTAAGCTTGTCTATTCCCAGTGAAAGCATATCTGACAGCGCCGAGCCTATAACGTTGAAGGTGAGGAAAAACACCGTCAGCATTATAAGGATAAAAAGAGGGATAGCGGTATATTTTCCCGTAAGAACTTTGTCGATCTTCACGCTCCGTATATGCTCCCTGCTCTCATGACACTTTACAACGGAAAGCTCTACCGACCTTTCAATAAAGGCGTACCGCATATCAGCCAGTGCCTCGTTGCGGTCGTAGCGGCTTTCAGCCTCCATTTCCACTATGCAGTGTTCAAGCAGCTCCTTTTCGTTTTCGTCAAGAGCCAGACGCTCCGCCATTTCGCTGTCGCCCTCTATGAGCTTTATAGCGCAGAAACGGGGAGGGATATTTATTTTATTTGCATGATCCATAATAAGATGGACTACGGCGTGTATACATCTGTGTACGGGCGAATCGTCCGCACAGAAATCCGTTACCGCAGGCTTTCTACGAGCGGCTGCGGTCTCCACTGCCTTATCCGTAAGCTCGGTGATCCCTTCGCTTTTGGAGGCGCTTATAGGCACCACGGGTATTCCCAGAGCAGCGGACAGTATTTTCACATCCACCGTACCTCCGTTTGCCCTGACCTCGTCCATCATATTCAGCGCCAGCACCATCGGTACTCTAAGCTCCAGCAGCTGAAGCGTAAGATATAAATTTCTCTCTATATTGGTGGCGTCTACGATATTTATAATGCAGTCGGGCTTCTGCTCCAGTATGTAATCCCTTGTGACGATCTCCTCCTGACTGTAGGGTCTAAGAGAATAAATACCCGGCAGATCCACAACGAAGCAGTCCTTTGCCCCTTTCATCTGTCCCGACTTCTGATCCACCGTAACTCCCGGAAAATTTCCCACGTGCTGATTGGAGCCTGTAAGCGCATTGAAAAGCGTTGTTTTGCCGCAGTTCTGATTTCCCGCCAAAGCAAAGATCATTGCTCCTCATCCTCCCCGATCTGCTCGATCTCAATGTTCATCGCATCTGCTACACGCAGCGTAAGCTCATAGCCTCTTACCGTTATCTCGATGGGATCCCCCATAGGGGCTATTTTTCTCATAGTGACCTTTGTTCTGGGTATCAGACCCATATCGAGCAGTCTCAGACGCAGTGCGCCCTCTCCGCCTACGGATCTTATAACGGCAGTATTGCCTATCTTAAGTTTATCAAGCGTCATAATTACTTTCCTCCGGTTAGCATAGACTATCTACAATTAGTTTACCACAGCAGGTCATGATTGTCAATAGGCGGTTTTAAATGCAATATCGCACGACCATTGTGTGCGGTATTGCATTTATTACAACAGTCTTTTTCTGAACACTGCCTTTACCGAGATATTTCCGTCTACATTGACCTTAAGCTCGGGATATTCGGAATTTTCTTCCGTAACGCAGCTTCCCTCCCATCGGACGAACGCATAGCCGTCGGCAGGCTGTGCGGTCACGATAAGTTTACAGCCGTCGTAATATGTTCCCGAAAAGCCGTTTCCCACATCGCAGCCGTTTACGGCGACGCTTCCTCCGTCCACGCTGTCGCATTCTATCCTTATATTCCTTCGCTCTGATAAAATATATGTCCTTTCAAGCAGCGAAAGAACCTTATCCTGACGCCGTGCAAAAAATGAGGTCATTCTGTCAAGCATGGGATCGGTGGATTTCTCTATGCTGTGGAATGTGGGAAAGCGTTTAAAATAGCTTTCCATTTCGCCGTAATATACCGATCTGTACTTCTCCAGATACTGCTTATAGACGGCGTGATCAAAGCAGATATTGCCCATATCCGCAATATCGGTGATAAACATTTGTCTGAAGTCATCATTTTTAAGCAGACTCCACACCATGGAACCGAGGACAGTCTCCTTTTTGCTTTCCAGATATGCAAAGGTATCGACCTCATCTGTTTTCATATTGTAGTGATAAGCGGAGGACTCGGTATCGAACATGAAAAATCTCCAGCGTCCGTCCGCATACACGTTCGAGGTCTGAACAGTGCAGGTCTTCCAGCAGCCGTAGTTGTTCTGCGGCCAGTCGTCGTTGTATATATAGCATTCCGCCGCAATGTAGTCGGCAAAGCTTTCCATGTCCAGCATCGCCGAAGCTTTGCGGTAGTTTTTCTCCAGCGACATATCGTTAAGAGCGATAAATTCCCTCATTTTATTGAAATCCGCCAGATCAGACGGCAGGCCCTCGTCAAGCTCGTCATTTTTATACATTACCACATCGCTTTCAGCAACGCCGTAATGACGGGCAAAATATTCGGGGCTGTAATCCTCCTGGAGAATATAAGGTCCCCAGTATTCGCCGTCTATGAAAAGTATGCAGGCTCTTCCCGTCTGGGTGGAAAAATCACGATCCTTCACCATATCCTGTATCATTATATCCTTGAATTTTGAGTAGTTGCAGTCGTTTCCGCCGTTTCTCAGCACAAAGGTATCAAAGCTGTCCGCAGGATTTCCCTGAGGATCAGTAAGTCCCTCCCAGAATGCGCAGTCGAAGGAATCCTTGCCGTAAGAGCCTCTTGCGTAAAAGCGGAAGGACTTCTGATAGTCCGCCCTTGACCAGCCCCCCTGTATCCTCATTCCTGCGTCCTGAGACATTTTAAGGCTTCCGTCGCTTTCAAAAAATTCTACATAGCATTCCCGCTCCCATTCCCTGCCCGTCTGGTTATAGTTTGCAGGAACCGCGCCGTTGTAGTAATGGTTAGGATACTGCTCACGGAACGCCTCGTATACGTTTCCCAGACAGTATATCCCCGTTTCCTCGTCGTAAAAGTTATCAGGATCGGTCACAACCGAAACAACAGGCATACCGCTGTGATCCTCGGTGGAAAGTCCCACAAAATAGGCTGCGGTGGAGACCTTTCCGTATCCGTCTCTGCCCAGTGCGCAGGCCCTTATGACAGTACCCTTATCCACGTCTCCGTCCTCGGGCAGAAAAACCTTTCCCTTACGGTAATCAAGCTGCACCTTCATGGGATCGTATGCGCAAAGGCGGTTAGGTTCGCCCTTTCTGTCGTAAATTTCAATACTGCCGGTATACTCTATCCTGCTGTCCGAGCTTGTGGGATCGGTACCGTCAAGGGTGTAATATATGGTCTGACCCTCCCCCGCAGTGATCTCAAGAGAAAAGCCGTCGGCGTAAAAGCCGCTTTCACGGCTGAAAACGGGAGTTTCGCCTATTATGTCAGACGAGTTCTCCGCCAGCGGAGTTGGTACTGACGTATAAGCGCTACCGTCGGCATTCAGCGACAGGCTGTTGCCTTTATTGAGCTTAGGCACCTCCGTCTTAGAGCATACCGAATAGCCGTATATAAGCTCCAGACTGCATTCCTCCGCCTTCGGTATGCTGAAATCCGCATGGGGAACGCTGTTATCCGAAAAGCCGTATTTTGAACAGTAGACTATGATATAATCCTCCGGCGCAACGGTAAAATCCCCAAGGAAAAACTGTTCGCCGCCGTTTTTCCGAAGAGAAAATCCGGAAAGCGACACTTCCTTTTCCGTGGGATTGTAAAGCTCTATCCAGTCGCATGGTCTGCCCTCTGCGTCTGTGACCTCGGCAGCCGCCCCTGTAACGGAGCCGTTGGAGGAGCATATTTCGCTTATATAAATATCGGGAGGATCAAGCAGGATCATGCTGATTATCATTCCTGCGGCGAACATAGCCAGCAGAATTGCAGCCGATACCGATTTTTTCAGTTTGACCGATCTTGCAGACGATCCCGGCAAAGGATATCCCCCCTTAAAAGTGCTTATTTTCTGAACATACAAAATAATTATACAGATTTTGATACGCCTTGTCAAGCTTTTCAGACCCGAACCTTTTAACGATCAAACATTTTAATCATAACAAAATGTCGTACTTTAGCCCGGAGTATAGAAGCCTGAGTTGATCTTTCCACGCCGTTCGGCGGGAAAGAACAACAAATATACAAAGTTTTTGTTCGGTATTCTGAAAATCGATCTCCGTGACCAAAACCCATAAAAACGGAAAACAGGCGCCGATCATAAAGATCAACGCCTGTTTTTGTTTCATTGTCTGCCTTTCAGCATAGCTTTGCCGTCAGACGGTCATTTCAGTGCTGTATGCGTATACGGTCTCATATTTGTCGCCTACATACACTCTGCCGATGGTTTTGATGCGGTATGTACCGTCTGAAACATCTTTGAAGGTATGGGTAAATGAACCATGACGAGTAAATACCGTTGTTCCTCTGCCGTCGATCGACCTCCATGAATTGCCTTCCTTAAGCTGAAGCTCAGTGGTGATGGTGATCTTGGTAACGCTTGAATTACCGTCTACGGTACTCGTACCGGTCACCTCATCTCCGCTGACGCTTATCATCGCTTTTGCGGAATAGGTATAATTCCAGTTAGGCTCGGCTGTTCCGCCGATATTATCGTCCATATTTCCCCAGCCTATGTCGGTCGCCGAAACGGACAGTGTGCAAAGCAGTGTAACCACCATTGCCAGCATAATACTGAATAATTTTTTCATGAAAACACCTCCTCTTTACACTATAATCCTTAAAACGACAATTTCGGACGGGATTTTTTTAAAGTTTGTATCTATAAATAATTTTAAGTGTCTGATAATGTAGATTTTTGTAGAAAATAAACAAATCCGGACTGCATTTTACAGTCCGGATCTCATATGCCTATTCCACTGAATAATAAATATCCATTATCTCGCTTTCTGTCATAGATCCGCTCAGCTCGAACACATACTGATCGTCTTGCCAGATAACGCATATGTAGTCATCCGCCTTGCTGACGATTATTTCTTCCCCATTTTTATCCTTCTTGCGTTCAAACACAGTATATTCATTGTCAAAATATCCCTTATATGAATTTTCTATTATCTGATAGAATGTCAGCACCCCAGTACCGTCCTGAGAATAATATTTCTTATAAATATAATGCTCGGTTATTTCCGATTCGTTTTCGTCAAATACATAGCCCTCAGGAACGGTGAGGCTGTATTCATGCATTATTTTAGCAGCTTGTCCGTCCTCAGCCGCCTCTGCATACAAAACTACGGAATGATCCGAGAAGATATTTATTATAAAATCCCTGACGGCGTTTCTTGCCGGCTCATATGCGGCAACGGTAACCGCACCCATAAGCAGAGCCGCTGCAATAAGCGAAGCGATCTTCCTTCCCGTAGTCTTTATAAGCGGATAGTATACCTTTTTCCTGCTTTTAAGCAGTCTGTTCATTCTGCGGTCAAAGCCGTCTGAAAATTCAAAATCCTCATATCCTGAAATATCCGTGCTTTTAAATTCATCGCAGTAAACGGAGATCATTCCGCTAAGCTGTTTTTTAAGGTCGTTCACAACCTTTCAACTCCTTTCTCAGAAGCTGCCTTGCTTTTGAAAGACGATATTTTACAGTACCCAGAGGTATGCCGATCATTTTTACGATATCGTCTACCGTAAGATCGTAATAATATTTCATCATTATAATATCCCTGTACACGCCCGGCAGCTTTTTAACTGCGCTTAAGATTGCTCTGTCCTCTACCGTGTCCTCAAGAGAAAAATCGCCGCTATCCTCTGTAAGATCCTCGTGATCGTCATAATCCAAATGCTTTTTCTCTCCGTTATAGATCTTAAACGTTATGTTCTTATTTATTATAATCGCCAAAGCAAGGATTTCGGATGGATTTAAATTGTGAACTTTTTTAAAATTTTTTGCAAGCGAGAAAAAAGTCTCCGAAACAGCGTCCTCAGCAAGCTGGATATTGTTCAGTATCTCCATAGATCTCACGAAGAAAAGCTTTTTGTATTTTATGTATATCATCTCAAAGACGTCCGTATCTTCTTCGTCGATCAGCGTCAGGTAAACCGCAAGCATAGCATCACTACTCCGATAAAAATATAATTATGGTATAATAATAGCATAAATCAGGTAATTATTCAATAAATAAAATGTATAAATTTTTTATAAACTTTTCCACACGGAAACTTCACGCAGGGATCAGGCATAAAAAAATCCGCCCGGATCATGTATCCGAGCGGATATGTAACAGACCTGTCTGATGTTTTAAAGCTTTCACCGATCTGCGGATCCTGCCAACCTTTTATTCGTCATCGTCCGAATCGTCGGTAAGAATAAATCCTTTGGCTACAAGCTCCTTATTTATCTGTGCGGTCTCGGAAAATTCTCCCTCTCCTCTTGCCTTTCTGGAAGCGGCATTCTTTGCGGCGATAGCCTTTTCAAGCTCCGCCCTCATTTCCTCGCTGCCCTGCTCGTCCTCCTCGGGGATCTCCAGCGGCTTTTCGGCTTTTTTGCCAAAGGGCTTCATAATTACTATGTACTCGACTATGATCAGTATTACCGCAAGGGTCACTGCGCCAAGTATTATCACATTCCTGAGAGAATTTTTACCCTGCTTCGCCGTCCTGACCGTACCCTTGGGCTTAGCCGAAGCCTCTACAGCAGACGATGATATGCCGGAATTTTCCGCAGCCTCGACCACGTTTATAATATACAGCTTCCTGCTGCCGTCCGTATGCGTGACCTCTATTTCGGTACTTCCCATTTCCAACGTCAGCACCGCTCCGTTCTGATACAGAAGTACATCTCCGTTTTTCACCGTACACTTTTCAATATTTTCTATTCCGAATTCAGCCAGCTCCACAGGCACGTCAGCCTTGGGAATATTGATCTCAACAGGTTTTTCCGCCGTCTGAGAAGTTGTAGTTTCAGCCTCTCCGTTGGTGACGATGCCGTTATCGGTGAAATAAGAAATAGGTATCAGATTATTGTCGTCAAGGGACGTGACCGAAAGATACAGAACCGACGATATCATATTTTCGTCCAGCAGCCTGAATTTCAGCGTAACGTATGTCCCGTCGTATTCCGATCCGTCCTTATTGACGTAGTTATACACAAACTTGCCGTCAAAGCAGTTTTCTACAGCCATTCCTCCTGCGTCGCTGCTCGGTTCATAGCTTACATATTCCATAAGAGCGGTATCGTATGATATTGAAAAAGATGCGTTGGAGATAAGTGACTCGCTGTCTATTTTCACCTTTACCTTAAATTCTCCGTTTTTTACCTCGCCGACGTCCAGCTTGATAGTTGCAGGCTTGGAGGTAGGCTTATCGGGAACCAGAGTCGTTGTTGTCTGAACTGTAGCAGCCGTATAAACGCTTGTTACCTCGTTTCCTGCGGAGACCGGAGGGTTTTCCAGCACAGGCGCAGCCGTGGAAACAGACGTATCCGACTGCGTATAGCCGTTATCCGTGCCGTAATCGGTATTCGGATCATAATTGTTGTCGTAATCCGCACAGACCGTCGTTGCAGCCGAAGCTGCGAATATCATTGCCGCAAAGACAGCAGCGGCGGCTTTTTTTAGTTTCATAAGTTATTCGCTCCCAAAAGTTTCAAAGTCAGGATCCGCCTTAACTGACTGCGCATACGGATATCGTCAATGAATATCCTGCGCAGCCGTCCGAAAGCGGATCCTTATATTTCCGGTGTATTGCGGCAGCCCCTGCCACAGCAGGTCTTTCTCAAATACATTTTTTCATCTGCAAGCTTAATGAGCCTGTCAAGCTCGTTGAAGCTGCTGCACTCCTGAACGACGCATCCAACGCTTGCCATAACATTGTAAGGCTTCTTGGAGCCTGTATTATATTCGCAGAGAAGCTCAAGGAATCTCTCCTCAAATCCGCAGTCCTCATTATAGCTGCCCGCTGCGATAAATTCGTCTCCGCCAAAACGTGCGCAGAACAATCCGTCCTCCGCTGCCTTGACCATTGCCCTGGCCACCGTTATGATCGCATTATCGCCCTCCTTGTGACCGTAGCTGTCGTTTATGCTTTTCAGTCCGTCCAGATCGACTGAAACCACAAGCATAGTCTTGTTTCTTGAGGTCATAAGGTGTTTTTTCATTTCGTAGAAAAATCCCCGGCGGTTGTATATCTGCGTCATAGGATCCCGTCGGTATGCCTCCTCAAGCCTGAGATTAGCGATGCGCATATCGTTTTTCTGTTTCACCGCCAGCAAAGCGGTGGAAAGATTCATGCATATCGCCTTCCATTTATCCATATAGAAGTTTGCTGCGTGCTCCTTGACCACATAGCCCAGTATAAAGTCGTTTATATGCAAAGGAAAGACCATAAGATTTTTGCACTCGTCAAGCCGTCTGTCAAAATCGGGACACAGCTCCTCCGAGGGTCTGACGATCATTTCTTCCTTAACATTGCTGTCCTTCGCAGCGATAACCCTTGCCTGCGCCGAATAATGCCTTGACATATTGTTGAGATTATCAAATCTTCGGCTGAGATCGGGAGCGCCCTCAACGATAAGCTCCTTATTGATGCATACCCACAGCTTTGAAGTCCACAGACCCTGTATATATGCATTGAGCAGCTCAAAGGATTTACCTGCATTTTTCTGCTCTATCATAGCCGACACGAGGCTGTACATCTGACTGTTATTCGCATCGATACCGTCTATGCAATCGTACATAGAACGGTGATAAATGTTTGTCTTTTCCTGAGTTGGTTCGGCGCCGCAGCAGCCGCAGCTTTTTCTGAAAACAAGCTCCAGCTCCCTTACATACTCTCCCTCAGGCTTTGCGCCAAGGATAATATCCACTGCGATCCTGACGTCATCAGCAAAATGGAAGCCCGCAGTGGTTATGGCTGGCTTATGATAAAAGCCTTCCTTGATTTTGTCGTAGCCTGCGACCTTAACATCCTCTGGAACTCTTATCCCCCTGGATCTGAGAGCCTTGATGACCGACATCGCCATAAGATCGTTCGCACACACGACTCCGTCAAACTCCATACCCTCGTCAAGCCAGCGGAGACATTCCTGCTCGGCTGTATATGTCCACCACATACCCTCGCCGATCCTGTCCCGGCTCACAGGCAGTCCGTTGTCCGAAAGCGCCTTCATATAGGCGTTGGAGCGTTCAAGGGAAACGACCTGCGTTTTGCTGCCGGTCATAAAATTTATTTTTTTACAGCCATGCTCCTTTATAAGATGACAGGTAAGGTCGTACACTGCCTTGAAGCTGTCGTGTACAACGCAGGAGCATCTGTCGGTGGAATAATCGTAGCACACGGTTTTTACGCCGTTTTTCAGACATCCGGTGATAATTTTATCAAGGACAGTATCGTCCTTGATCGTCTGACCAAGGATTATCATTCCGTCCAGCCTGTTGTAATCTATAAGATCAAACACACTCAGCTCTCCCGTGGCATAGTTTGAGCTTTCGTCCGAATTTAGAAACGACGTATAAAAGATCAGCCTGACATTCTCAAGCGTAGTAGTGTAATCCATAATCCCATTGCATATTTTATCGTGGTACTCCTCGCCGGTTCCGCAGAAGCAAACGCCTATAACAACTCGTCCGGACACAGCAGCAACCCTCCCCGCATCAAAATATCATGCCGGAATCCTCCGGGTACAGAAATACAAAAACAGCTGCCGCGCTTCAGGTCTTTTATACCCCGCCGTGAAACTGACCGTCGTAATGCCGGTATGCAGCAGCCTGTTTATCTTTTATTCCGAAATAGTAACCTTTTTCATTACCTGATCGATCAGGGGCTTGTCGTTGAAATCAACATCAACGGATGCGATCTCGTCAACAACGTCCATACCCTCCACAACTCTGCCGAATGCGGCATATTCGCCGTCAAGATGAGGAGCGTCCTTGTGCATGATAAAAAACTGCGAGCTTGCCGAATCACGCATCATAGATCTTGCCATGGATATGACACCTCTTGTGTGTTTAAGATCGTTTTTAACTCCGTTAGAAGCAAACTCTCCCTTTATTTTATCCTTTGAGCCGCCCATTCCGTTGCCCTGGGGATCTCCGCCCTGTATCATAAAGCCCTTGATAACACGGTGGAAAATAAGTCCGTCATAAAAGCCCTCTTTTACAAGCTTTTCAAAGTTTGCGACCGTTATAGGCGCAATTTCAGGATAAAGCTCGATCCTGATAGTCTTACCGTTTTCCATTTCTATATTTACCATATACATACTCCTCATCAAAAAATTACTTGGATTTAGAAAAATTACTTGGATTTAGGAAGAAGACCCCTGCGGTTTCTCTCCATAAGATCCTGGAAATATTCGCTTTCAGGCGTAAGGACCTTTTTAAACAGCCCGGAACGAACATATTCCTCCAAAGTGATGTAATCCCTCTCTCCGTCGTTGTTTACACAATAGATCCTGTCAACACGGGCAAAATCGCCGTTTTCGTCGTAACGGTTCTTGTCAAAGCAGCAGAAGATGTCTCTCGCCATAAGATCGCAGAGTCTAAGTACCCTCGTATAGTTTGAAACGTCCGACCATGCGTCCAGCTCCTCCTTGAAAAACTGCTGAACAGGAACGTCGTTCACTTCCATTTTCCTTATGATCCTTGCAAGGCATACAGATGCGTCATGATCCGTCAGCTTATCGAGCCTAGCGTTTTTATACTCCAGGATATACTTATTCAAGGTAGCATAAAAAAGCTTGTCATAGGGAAAATTCTTTCCCACATCGGAAAACTTTATTATTGCGTTATCGGTGTTGATGTTCAATGTTCTTCGCTCCCAACAAAAAAATTTAATACAAAATAAAACAACTTATGACCGGCGTCTGTAAAGGCGCCAGCCGAAATTGCCGCCGTGCGGCATAGGCAAAAACGCACGAACATTTTGTGCGTATTGCGCAGTCAGATTTTTCGTCAGACCGCCCGGGTCTGACACAGGCATACTGACGTATATCAAGAATAATTTGGCTAATATAACGAAAAATATGCAAGCAAGAACATAAAGCCGTAAGACGGTGATCATGCGGTACTGCCTGTATATTTCCGTTTTACCGGCATAAGACCCTCAGCCGGCACGGAATGCCTGCGTTCAGCCCTCCGTATTCTCCGGAGCGTTTCCGTACTTGGCTTCAAATTCCTTGACCTTCTGCGAAAGCAGCTCGTCGGAAACCTCCTTGATATAATCCGGATCGCCGCTGTGATCTATCCTTCCCAGCTTCTCCAGAGCCTCCTCATCCGGCTCCTGACTGACAGCCTGGATATCCTTATACTCGGGATAGTCCTCCGGCTTCTTGGCATACGGCAGATCCACAAGCTTTTCGTCTACCTCCGCCTGACCTACCTCGCTGAATTCAAACTCGGTATTTTCAAGCTCCTGACGCTTCTGCTCATGCTCGGCATACATTGCCTCCATTTTTTCCGCCATTCCGCTCTCAGAGGCAACGGTTATATCCTCGTAATGAGACTTGACGTACTTTTCATGCTCCACCTCGTAGAGCTTTTCATACTCTGCCTGAGCGTCTGCGATCTCCTCATCGTCAACAGTACTGGTGCCGTAATCCGCATGAGTTTTCACGGGCTGACTTTTCTTCTCTGCTATTTCCTTTTCAAGCTGAGCCATTTTTTTCTTGATCACTTCCGGCTCAATGGATTCGACCTCCAGCTTCTCAGGCTTAGGCTCGTCATATTTTGATTCCTTTAATGATACCGTCTGCTTTTTGACAGGCGTATTCCAGATATCGTCCGGATTGACCGCAGGCGCTTTTTTTACCTCCCCCGTATTTGCTGCGGATGCAGGCTTCTTTTTATTAAAAAGTCCCATAGATTTTCCCCCTGATCATGATAGTTTATCAGATAACTCAAAGAGCGTAGTTTCATCAATAAATTATCTATACAATAATAATTATACTATATTTCAGCAGAAATTGCAAATACTTTTCACAAGCTAATTAAAACAAATTTTAAGGATTTTTTTGTGCATTTTGTATTCATTTAATAATTTAGTAATTTAATATTCAATGTATATTGATATATGTTATGCCGTTATTTGCTATAATTTATATATAGTACATACTGGTCGGATTGTATGCATTAAATGTATTATGATTTAACCAGTTAATTTTATATTAAATCTATCAGATATCCGCTTGATGCGGGACGCTGGTGCGGCGTTCTGTACGTTGTCCGGCTGTCATATTGAATGTTCTTTTTAAATGCTTTACAATGGAACGTCAATGCTGTATTCATTAAAAATTAAGGGGGATTAACATTGTCCGATCAATCACTGGGAATTACCGCAACAGAACTGTTTGCCTGTAATCCTTACCGAATTCTTGGCATACCCGTAACGGCGGAGGACGATCAAGTCAACGCCGCCTATCAGAAGCTGCTTGCAATGGCAGGCTCACCCGAGGCTGACAATTATACCACGCCCTTTGACTTCCCGTCCCTTCCTCCTTTCAAGCGGGACGAAACTACCGTCAGAACGGCTTATGCAAAGCTTGCCAGCGACGGCTACCGCTGCTTCGCATACTCCGACGGGATCTTTTCTCAGGCGCTTAATATCGACGACGTTATGCTGAATCTGGAGGATATAAGCTGCTATGACTGCTTCCTGAGATGCTATATGTGGCTCATCACCAACGACAGAAGCTTTGAGGAGCCTGAGCTTTGGGTCCCTCTGTGCAAATACATAGATAAAATGATACAATCAGGACCCGATCAGTGGGGCAGGTATTTCGACAGCCGCTATCCGAATTCTGTCATCGGCAGTTCAGAGACGGCAGCAATGGACGCCTTCCACACGACCTTCAAGGATATAATCCTGCTGCCTATCAAGGAAATGGTAAGAGGCTCAATGAAATGCCGCACCGCAACGGATATCCTTAAGAAGGCAAATGTGAACGTTGACGAGGTATTCCCGGACATAGATATCCCGCAGGCGAACAAGCCGGCTCCCGGTCAGCCTGCTCCTAAGCTGAAGATCGCAGTTAAGGACGGCGAGGAGTATTTTGACGTTACTACCGGCAAAATGGTAAATTTTGAATCCGAAAACGAAGCCGCCGTGGAAAGCAATGAATTTGCTGCCGCCAAGGCGATCTCCGCCGACGCTATCGTCGGAGAAAGAGAGCCTGAAACGAGCGAGCCTGCGCCTGTTCCCCAGAACACCACAGCGGAAGAACCGCAGGAGAGACGGGTTTCTCTTGTTCCGGAGGAGCATGAGACGGAGGAGGAGCTTCCGCCGGTCAAGCACGTGGAGGCTATCGACGTACTCAAGCCAAGGTCAAGACCGAAGCCTGTTCAGGAGCAGACGGCTCCTGCCGCAGATCTGAAGCTTACATTGGACGCTACCGCTGCTCAGCCGGCGCCTGAGATCTCATTCCCCGAGCAGAATGAAGCTCCCAAGCCGGAGATATACGGAGGTACTCAGACAACTGCCGCACAGGCTCAGCATGAAACCCCCGCACCAGATAAAAACCTTGGCGTTGTAGAAACGAAGATGTCATCGTCGGAGCCGTACAATCCTTTTGCCGCTGCGGGAGGAAGTATGCCCTCCGGAAAGCCTGCCGCTGTTACCGAAAATATTACGTTCACGGCAGCCGAAGCGCCGAGACGGCGCAAGGTGAGCCTTACCGGACTTGACGGACTTTCCGAAAGCGCTCCTGCGCAGGATATGCCTGAGATACAGCTGACCGCTCCAAAGGGTACTGTACAGACTGCTCAGCACGCCGCTGAGGAACCTGTTTCCGCAAAGAAAACAAGCGAACGCAGATCTCTGACAGATATCATCGACGAGGTAGAATCCAAAACAAATGAATCCGCCGAAAGATTACTGACTGAGCAGGAGGAAGAGGATAATCTTTACACCGACGCTCTTATAAAAATGCTGCGCTCCAACAAATCCAACAAAATGATGAAGGGCGTTGACACGACACATATTTTTGACAACGGCGATTCTCTCGGACAGGCTACAGGTAAAAAAACCGTTACCATGGACGCTATAAACATGGATAGATTTGATGAAAAGCTGCTTAACTCAGCATACGGAAACGCTCCTGTCGATGAATCCGATCCCAAAACGGCGATACGCAATAAATATAAAAACATAAACATTGACGATATGCTCAATCCAACTATGGGAGGAAAGCTGAACAGGGAATATCAGCCCAGCGCCATCGACGAATACAAAAAAGAAAAGCAGCAGGAAAAGAATTTCTCCAAAACGCTGCTCAAGCTGTTCGGATTTGCTATACTTGTAGTAGCTATCGTAGCGTTTCTTATCATAATGACAAACGGTTGATCCGATATAAAGACCGGGCAGACATTTTATAAAATGTCTGCCCGTTTTTTGCTCACAAACGCATAGCTTTTACGACGCAGAGCTGTCTCCGCTTGCTGTTTCCCCTGCTCCGGTGAAAAATCCGTCATTTTTATTCTCTCCGTAGGTTGACATATACACCCTGTCAATGGTGATGTCCTTTACAGGTCTGAGGCTTTCCGAATCCGTCACCTCTGCGCCGCATATATCGTCGTAGATATCCATACCGTCGTAGACCTGACCGAATATCGTATACTGCTGCGCAAAATTCGGCACGCCGCCCTTTTCCTTAAAAGTCTCGATAAGGCTTTCGTTTCCTCCTGCCGAGTCAAGCTCATCCATAAATTCTTCGGTGAAATCCACTGAATTTACAAAAAGTATCCTGCTCCCCGACATGATCTTCTGGCTGAAAAACGAACCTCCCTTATCGCCGTATGAAACAAGCGCTCCCTTAAACGGCCACAGATCGGGAGTGATCTCCGGTTCCAGTGTGTCCTTATCGGTATCGTCTGTATCCGTACCGTCGTCAGATTTGGAGCCGCCCATAAAATAAACGTTCTCCTGAACTGCAAAAACGTGAGTGCCGTCGTAATAGCCCTCGTTTACCAGCCCGGTAAAATACTCGCAGAAATCAGGCGCTTCGTCCTCGTAGATGACCGCCTTGAAGGTACCCATTGAGGTCTCGAAAACTGCTACGGGTGCGTCGTCCCCGGGCAGATCGAACTGTATGATATTAACATCGTCGGGATCGAGCTTTCCCGAATTTTTCGTTCCCTGGCAGGCGTAGAAAACCGCAAAAACTATCACAAAGCAAACTGCTATCATAGAAAACTGAAAATATGTGCGGAACTGTTTTCCTCTTCTGGCGTCGATATAATTTCTTTCCTTTTTTTCTTTCATCTGTTTTCCTTTCCGTTAAAGCTTCGTTATTTCCGTACCCTGTCTGGTTTCCTTTACGGCATAGCCTAACGCTGCGATCCTGTCACGCAGCTCGTCCGCCCTTGCAAAATCCTTAGCCTTTCTGGCAGACTTTCTTTCCTCAACCAGCGCAAGGACCTCCTGCGGAATGTCCCCGCCTTTTTTCTCCTCAAGATATCTCTCAGCCGCAGCTTTCAGATCAAGAGAAAGTACTCTGTCAAAATCCTCGATAAGCGCAAGCTTCGTTGCCGGAGTGGTATCCGCTTTAAGAACATCGTACAAAGCGGTAATTGCATTGGAGGTATTAAGATCCTCGTTCATTGCGGCAATGAAGCCTTTCTTTAATCCTTCAAGGTCATCAGAAATGACATCGCCCTTATCTTCGGCAGAAACCAGAGCCGAGATCCTGCCGATAAGCTTTTCGTAGGCAGCCTTGGCGTTGTCAAGATTTTCATAGGTGAATACCAGCGATTTTCTGTAGTGGGACTGAAGGCAGAAGAATCTGTATATCAGAGGATCATACCCCTTGCTTTCCAGCAGGGAGACCGTCAGGAACTCGCCCTTTGACTTGGACATTTTTCCGCTGTTTGTATTGAGATGATGAACATGGAACCAGTAGTTACACCACTTGTGTCCCAGATACGCCTCCGACTGGGCGATCTCGTTGGTATGGTGAGGGAAGATGTTGTCCACTCCGCCGCAGTGGATATCAAGATACTCACCCAGATTTTTCATGGATATGCAGGAGCATTCGATATGCCAGCCGGGATAGCCTACTCCCCACGGAGAGTCCCACTTAAGCTCCTGCGAATCAAATTTGGACTTTGTGAACCAAAGGACAAAATCCGCCTTGTTTTTCTTGTTCGTATCCTCCTCAACGCCCTCACGGACGCCTACCTCCAGATCCTCCTCGCTAAAGTTGTGAAAAACGTAGTAATCCTCCAGCTTTGAGGTATCAAAGTAAATATTACCGCCCGACTCATAGGCAAAGCCCTTTTCGATAAGCGCAGATATGACCTTGATAAAGTCCCCTATGCACTGGGTCGCAGGGGCGACAACGTCCGGCGTTTTGATATTGAGCTTTCCGCAATCCTCAAAAAAGGCGTCGGTGTAGAATTTTGCAATTTCCATGACCGTCTTATGCTCTCTCTTGGCGCCCTTAAGCATTTTGTCATCGCCGGTATCGCCGTCGGAGGTCAGATGTCCCACGTCGGTTATATTCATGACCCTCTTGACGTTATATCCGTCGTAACGCAGGTACTTTTCCAGAACGTCCTCCATGATGTAGCTTCTCAGATTACCTATGTGCGCATAATGATACACTGTGGGACCGCAGGTATACATTGCGACCTTCCCCTCCTCATTGGGGATAAATTCTTCGATCCTGTGCGTAAGTGTGTTGTAGATATTCATAATAATTACCGTTCCTTTCCGAGTTTTGCGGCTTACGCCTGAAGCTTCCGCCGAATCCGTAAAACAAAACCCTGACCTTTTTATTTTTCAAAATTAATTAAGGCAATGATTAAATAACTGTTTTCATATTCACTGTCTTTCAGATAACGTATTTAGGTGCATATCTCCCCGCATTCGGCGGAGAGATATACATTATTTCCTTAATCCTGTTCCCTGTTACGATCCTTTTCAAGCTCCTTTATCCTGTTTTCAAGCTTTTCGATCCTTATCCTGTACTGGCAAAGCTCCTGAGCTACCGGATCGGGAATGTGTACCTGATCGAGATCGCAGGGACGCTTTCCGTTGCGACGCACTATCCTTGCAGGAACTCCGACAGCTGTGGAATTTTCGGGAACAGGCTCCAGCACCACTGCATTTGCCGCAATTTTGGCGTTATCCCCTACCTTAAAGGGACCCAGCACCTTTGCTCCGCAGCCGACCATAACGTTGTTGCCCAGGGTGGGGTGACGTTTTCCGTGATCCTTTCCCGTTCCGCCCAGGGTACAGCCCTGATACAGCAGACAGTAGTCGCCTATTTCGGCAGTCTCTCCGATAACAACTCCCGATCCGTGGTCGATAAGCAGACCCTTGCCTATCTTCGCCCCGGGGTGTATCTCGATCCCCGTCAGCGCCCTTGCCGTCTGGGAAATGAGCCTTGCGATAAACTTGTGATCCTTCACATAGAACCAGTGGGCAACTCTGTAAAATGCAACGGCATGGAGACCCGAATAGGTCAGAATCTCCAGCGTACTCGTCGCAGCAGGATCTCTGTCCTTTATAGATTGGATATCGTGCCTGATACTTTCTATAAGCGTCATTTTTTTACCTCTCTTTTTAAACAAAAAACCTCCGAAAGCCTTAAAAAGACCTCCGAAGGCAGATTTTACTCTACGGTTCCACTTCGATTTTCCCGGTCTGACAGCCGGGCTTAATGTCCTTAACGTGGACAGACCGAGGATAAATACTAAGCGCAAAACCGTTCCTTATCCCTGCCCCGGCGTGATACCCGCCGGATCCGGCCGCACTTCGCACAGGCTCCTTGAAGCCTCGCACCAAACGGCTCCTCTCTGAAAATTACGCCTGAACTACTTTTGCCGATAAGCATTTGACCTGTTTAATTATAAAACCGGACTGTTATATTATACGCATCTGACCGGTTTAAGTTACGCCTACTTGCTGGAATCGATATATTTCCAGTACGCCTTAAGATAGATACCGCCCGAAATAACGGTAAGGATCACAGCTATCCAGATAAGCACCTCGTTTGCGATAAACATATTGAAATCGGGCTGTCCCTTGGGCGCCGGGAAGAATATCTGGAGAGCCATTATTGCGATAAGAGCTATCATTGTAAACGCTGTTTTCAGCTTTCCCCATATTCCCGCAGCGACTACCACACCCTCTCCTGCTACCACAAGGCGAAGTCCCGTGACCATAAATTCTCTTGAAAGTATGATTATTACCGACACAGGGTCTATCCATCTCTCAAAAGCAAAGCAGATAAGAGCGGTCATCACCAGCAGCTTATCCGCCAGCGGATCGAGAAACTTTCCGAAGGTGGTGACAAGATTGTTTTTCCTTGCGATATTTCCGTCAAGGAAGTCCGTTATAGACGCCAGGGCGAACACGACCAGCGCCCATACCATATGGTATGGTATTTTAAACAGCAGCACAAAAAGCATAAAAAACGGAATAAGCGCAACCCTCAGTACGGTAAGTTTATTTGGCAAATTCATGTAAATACCTCCGCTGTCAATCTATTCTCGAACCGATAAGGTCATAGTCCAGAGTGTCGTCCGCAAGAACCTTTACATATTCTCCGACCCTTACCTTTCTGTCGCTGTCAAAGAAGATCTTTCCGTCGATCTCCGGAGCGTCGCAGGCGCTTCTTCCGTAATAGCACTCGGCATATCTGTCAAAGCCCTCGCATACGACCTCGAAAACCTTGTTCATACAGCTCTGATTAAGTCTGTCCGAGATCACCATTTGCTCACGCATGATAATATCCGCGCGTCTTTCCCGCTCCTCGGTGTCGACCTGCCCGGGCATATCGAAGGCTTTTGTCCCCTCCTCGGGAGAAAACGCAAAGCAGCCCAGTCTTTCAAAGTGCATATCCCTGACAAAACCGCAAAGCTCCTCAAACTGCTCCTCCGTTTCACCCGGGAAACCGGCTATCAGCGTAGTCCTGAGAGTGATCCCCGGAATACGTTCCCTTATTTTTCCTATCAGCGACGTGAGCGTTTGTCTGTCGCCATGTCTGTTCATATTCTTAAGTATCTCTCCGTTGCAGTGCTGGATAGGCATATCCAGGTACTTCACCAGCTTATCCTCCCGGGCAATAGTCTCCAGCAGCTCGTCGGTGATCCTTTCCGGATAGCAGTAAAGAGTTCTTATCCACTTAAACCCGTCAATGGCACAAAGCTTTCTCAGCAGCTCAGGCAGTGCGGATCTCCCGTAAATATCCTCTCCGTAACGGGTAACATCCTGCGCAACCACCACCAGCTCCGTAACTCCGTTTTCGGCAAGCCATTCAGCCTCGCTGATTATATCCTCAATTTTACGGCTGCGGAATTTTCCTCTTATAGAGGGAATAGCGCAGTAGGTGCAGCAGTTTGAACAGCCCTCCGCAATTTTAAGATAGGCATAAAAAGGCTCGGTGGAAATTATCCTTCCGCCCTCCATTGACAGATCCGTCTTTGCTCCGTAGGCGCATACGGACTTTTCGCCGCTGTAAAGCTGTCTTATTATATCCACAAGCTTACCGTTGGAGCCTATTCCTATTACCGCATCAAGCTCCGGGATCTCCTTCATCATTTCGTCCCTGTATCTTTCGGCAAGGCAGCCGGTTGCTATAACGTGCTTTATCCTGCCCTCCTGCTTGAGTGTGCAAAACTCCAGAATAGTGTCGATAGCCTCCTGCTTGGCAGACTCTATAAAACCGCAGGTATTTATAATAACCACATCGGAAAGAGCGGCATCGGAAACAATTTCAAAGCCGTTCTTTTTCAGGTCGTAAAGCATATGCTCGGCGTCCACCTGATTTTTCGGACATCCAAGGGATACCATTCCCACTCTTGTAGCCATAATGCGTAAAACTCCAATCAGTACACAAATCTTAATTATTTCTTAATCTTAATTATTATCGCACTTTTGCATTGATTTGTCAAGTCCTTTTTCGCAAGTCTTTTAACAAAAATCAAATATTTATGGGATTTATACATTTTTACTTTGAAATTTCAATTTATTTATACGAAAAGGCGGGCGAAAAAATTCACCCGCCTGCGATCATTTTGTTCTGAACTTCAGTAAGTCGGATTTATTTGAATAATAGCTGCGCCACTTTGTCTCAACTACCGAGCTTACTCTTATCTTATACTCCTTGCCTGATCTGAGTCCCGAAAGATTTATGGTCGTATAGGGAGTTTCGGCATAGATATAGTAGTCATTTTTACTTTCGTCAAAAACGTAGACCCGATAGGTCGTTGCATTTTTTGCAGCCGTCCAGCTGATCTTTGCTCCGCTTGAGGTGACCGAACCGCTTTTCAGACCGGTAGGAGCGGCAGGTCTGGTATATCCTATTATATAGCTTGAATATTCGCTGTCCTTACTGCCGAATCTTGCCTTGACCGCCAGTCTGTAGGAGGTGTTCGGCGTAAGCCCGCTTATATAAGCCGTAGTCACTCCTGCGGGGACCGTTGTGTAAAAAACGTACTTGCCCCCGATGTACCTGTACACCTTATATCCGGTGGAATATTTCACCGGATCCCACTTAAGTGTAAAGCTGGTGTCATCATACTTATTCAGTATCTCCAGACCCGTGGGAGAGCTGTAATTCATATCAAAGCTTACCGGCGAGCTGAATTCTCCGTAGGCTGTAAGATTGTTTACCTTTCTCAAAGCCCTTACCTTGACGCTGTAGCTTTTTCCGAGGCTGAGATAGGACACCGTTGCGGAATTTGTATCGGAGGTAGCGAACCACTTGTCCACTCCGTTTTCCGTGCGGTAAAGCTGATATGAAGTAGCGCCGGGTACCTTGTTCCAGCTGAACCTTACCGAATTGTGATTGCCCAGATCCTTAACGGTAAGCCCCGTCGCCTTTACCGGAGCGGTTGTACAGGTCCTGAGAGCGCTGTACGGACTGTAATATCTTCCGCTGTCCAGATCCACATAGGATCTGATAGCCACCTGATAATTTTTCCCTGCCGATAAGCCGGAAAGAGTGTATTCCCCGGAATCCGACAATCCTGATACCGTGTATTTTCCAGTGTCTGAGTTATAAACGGAAATCTCGTAACCGTCAGCGCCTGCGCTTTCGTCCCATCTGATGCTCACGCTGCCGGTGCCGGCGGCAGATACGGTATATCTTCCCGGAGTCTGCGGAACGGTCTTTATCATCATTCCAGGTGTGAACGCCCCCGTAGACAGTCCCTCACCTGAAGAGAAAAATGCGCACACCTTGAATCTGTACGATTTGCCCGAGAGCAGATTTTCGATAGTTACCGATGATGAGGACGTAGTTTTTGAAAGCTTATAGCCGCTTCCCTGATCCATATATATCTGATAGCCGCTTGCTCCCTTTACGCTGTTCCATTTAAGCGTAACAGAATCCTGCTTGACGGAACTGACGGAAAGACCCGTTACCGACGCAGCCTCTACCGTTACGGAATTTGACGCCTTACCGTAATATTTTTTCCCGCCGTAGGAAAAATACGGCTTTACATAATAAGTCAGCTCTACAGAGGATGCCGCCGTATACGATGTACCCGTAAGGTCCTTGACCGTCTTTACCGTATTTGCCTGATCCTTGCTGTAAACAGTATAGCCCGAAGCTCCCGCAACGGAATTCCAGCTGAGATCAACTCCGGATTTTGACAGCTTGACCGCACCTGTGGGAGCGTAATTTACTTTATAGCGAACGTTCATATCCACATAATTCTCTATGCCGTCCACCGTACCCATGCCGGAATACTGCCAGAGATCATAATTATCCGGATAATCCGTAGAATCGGTATAGTGGGCGAGCCATATGGGATATTTCTTTCCGAGAGCCGCTCCGTCTATCTCGTATGTAAGCCAGCTGTAGTTTGTATAAATGCCGGAATAATACCCTGCTGACTGTATCTCCTTGCAGAAGGTCTCACACAGCTTGGTCTTCTCCGTCTTGCTCAGCCCGGCTGAATCCAGACGTCCCACATCGTAATCAACGCCCTCTATATCGTAATAAACAGGCATATCCAGCTTATAGCCCTTAAGCAGGTTTGCGCAGAACTTAGCTTCCTCCTTCGCCTCGGCGGTGTTTATCGCCTGAGTATAGAAATAAGCTCCGACGTCAAGTCCCGCATCTATTGCGCCATCGAGATTAAGGTAAAGATCCTCGTCCATTACCAGCGTACCCTGGCTTCCGTAGCCACGGTAGCCTATACGGACTATGACAAATTTTATACCCGCCTTTTTTACCTTCTCCCAGTTTATCTCCGACCCCCACGACTGATAATATGAAACATCGATACCGTAATCCTTCGAAACGCCGGAAAAACGGCTGGCGTGGCTAAGATCCTCCGAGCCGAATACCGCCCCTGTTTTATCCTGTCTGTCAAGGTATTTCAGATAAGACGGGTCGTCTCCGTAAGGATATTCAATATTTTCTCCTGCGGGGATCTGGGTGATACCGCCGTCAGGCAAAGTATCCTTTTCTTCTCCGCTGTCGGCGAATACAGTAAGCGATAGCTGAGCGCAAAGGGCTGCGGACAAAGATGCACACAGCAATCGTTTTAAAAGCTTCATTTGATTTGACCTCCCAAAATTTTACCGTCTGCGCAGGTCATACATAGCATTCCGCACAGATATTACATAATTATTACACAATATTATTATAATAAATTTGCCCTCAATTGTCAACACATCAGCAAGTGTCAATATATTACACCGGACGCATTAAAAACATAATTTACCTGCTACGTCCGGAAAATCGGGAAAAATAAGGACAAATTGCACAAACGCTCATCGATTTTTATTAAAATTTTCTCATTGTATAAGAAAAAAGTTTTTCGTAAAAATCGCCGTTTCAGGCTTTTTGCGAAAAACTTTTTGTAATCCTTTTGAAATATTTAAGCATGGTATTATTCTATCTTGTCCACACGCCGTTTATGTCTGCCACCCTCGAACCCGGTTTCAAGGAACACATCGACCAGCTCCACGGCAAGACCTGCACCCACAACTCTTGCGCCTATACACAGTACGTTTGCGTTGTTGTGCGCTCTGGTATATTTTGCCGAAAAATGATCCGAGCAGCAAGCGGCTCTTATTCCTCTCACCTTATTTGCACTTATGGACATACCTATTCCCGTACCGCATATCAGTATACCGAGATCACACTCCCCGCCTGTTATTGCTGAGCATACCTCTCTTGCCTTGTCAGGATAATCTACCTTTTCACCCTCCTGTACGCCAAAATCCTTATATTCTATTCCCCTTTCATCAAGGTGCGCCAATATCTCCGCTTTGAGCGCAGGTCCTGCGTGATCGCAGCCTATTGCAATTTTCATATGCTATTCCCCCTGTCTGATACTTCTGCATATTTCCCCGGAAGCCATTCTGACCGCCGTTTATGATCATCTGTGCGCTTTATCCTTTTCCGCCTTAGTAGCCTGAAGATACGAGACCTCCAGCTTATCGGCAGTTTTAATAAGACTTGGATCTTCCTCTGCCGCAAGGCACAGAGAGCTTGCTCTTTGCAACACGTTTGCGGGATTTGCCGCAAGCACATTCACATCTCCGTCAAAATACTCCGCCTTTATTTCCGCCGCACAGTCACCGACAAGCATGATCCTTTCCCCGCTACCGACAGAACGCAAGATCTCCTCCTCGCCGCAGACCTTATCCTCGCAGAGACGGAATATCTTACCGTTTTCACATTTAAACACCGAGAAGTAAACTATCTTAGGTCTTGCTCTCATTACCGTGATTATTTTTCCCTCAAATGACTGACAGTTATAGGCTAAGCTCAGCAGTGTGGAAATTCCTGCACATTTCAGATGCGGCTCGCCCATGCACATTCCCTTGACTGCGCCGATACCTATGCGAAGTCCCGTATAAGAGCCTGGACCGTTTGCCACGGCAACGCAGTCAATAGAGGAAAAATCCAGCTCCGTCTCCTCCAGCGCCTGTTTCACCATAGGCAGTATGACCTGCGAATGGGTAAGTCTGGTATAGACCGATTTTTCCCACAGCAGCCGATCGCCGTCGGTTATCGCCACGGAAGCGATCTTACCGCTGGTGTCAATCCCCAATATTTTCAAATCTGTCATCTCCGTCGTAAGTTTCAATAGTGATAATGCGGGTATCATCGTCCACTCGCTGGATATCTATGCGTATCGCATTGTCGGGGATCTCATCCTCAATGTTTTCTGACCATTCCACAGCAAGCACTGTGTCATCGTCCATGTAGTCGAAAAATCCCGTTGTTTCCAGATCTGCGGAAGAATTTATCCTGTACATATCAAAATGGATAAGACTGAGACCCGCTCCTCTGTACTCGTTGACAAGGGCAAAGGTGGGCGAAGTTACCTCGTCCCCAAGACCCATTCCTATGGATATCCCCCGGGTGATCGTGGTTTTGCCTGCACCGAGATCTCCGCTGTAAGCTATCAGATCTCCGCCTCTGAGAAGTGCGCCGATCCTTTCGCCTAGTGCAATGGTCTCAGCGGCGGAATCGGTTTTATATGTTTTTTTCAAGTAAATGCTCCTTTTATAGGTTTATTCTCTTATAAAAGCTTTATCTGCTTCCGGAACCCCGTTCTCATCTGACACATATCGTTCCGCTTTCATATGCAGATCGTATTTTTCACGAAGCTCGATAATTTTTTTCATCATAGGCGAAGCGTGGTGAACGTCAATCGAATGCTGATCCTTCCAGCTGTCTATCAAAAGCACCGTTTCCCCGTCATTCATAGGGAAAAAATATTCGTATCTGATGTTTCCCTCTTCTGCACGTATGCTGTCAACCGTACCGCTTGATACCATTTCCTCCGCAAATTTCCTTGCGTTTCCGTTTGTACCGCTGTAATATATATTCACTGTTAAAGCCATTCTGACCACCTCCGAACCCCACGATATGCCTTAACGGTCTGATATGCATATTTCAAGTAAATGCTCCTTTGATAAACTCCAGATTATATGTTACTGCCGTATAAGCTTTTCCAATTCTGTATGCAGTTTAGATTTCAGTTCTTCTAACTCAATATCAGTCGGACGGTTATCGTCGCTGTACATCATATCCATAGGATACCACCAGACAGGACCTGCTCCGTTGTTTCCGTATTTGCCTATATCGCCCGTTCTTCTCGGGAACAAGTGCCAATGCAAATGCGCATCTCCCTGCCCCAGACACTCATAATTCATTTTTTCAGCGCCAAATGCGTTTCTGACAGCCTCCGCTACCAGAACCATTTCCTGCATAAATTCAGAGGCAAAATCCTTATCAAGATAGAAAAGCTCAGTTTTGTGCTGCTTACAAAGAAATAATGTGTAGCCCTTAAAATGCTGATTATCCCCGATAACTACATATCCTGTGGACAATTCCTTAACAAAGTAAGGATTTTTCCCATCTTTTATCATTTGTATCCTGTCACATATCAAGCACATTCTATACCTCCGAATACCGAAAGTTCCACATGATTTATTATAACCCCAAACTGCACTTATGTCAACCGAAATCATATTTTATTCAGATTTTCACAAAAAGGACGGATAGCAATACCCGTCCTTAAGAACCTATTTATCTTCGGAATAATAGTAGTTCAGCATCAGATCCACCATTCTGCCGTAGGACTTTTTGCCGTCCTCCACTCCGTTAAGCTGGAGCGAGGTCTCCATTGCCTTATCTGATACCTCGCTTACCTTCTCACTGTCGAAAACGGTATCCTCAGCCTCCTTGACGCTGTCCCAGTAATCCCAGTTTGCGGAAATATCCGCCCACACCTTACTGCTGATCCTGCTGTCAAATTCCGACTTCTTTTCGTCGGAGGCATACTCGAAGATCTTGTTTCTCACCTGCGTAAGAGCAGACAGATACCCCGAATACCGATACTCGACATTGTCAGAACGGTCGCAGGCAATAAAAGCTATGAAATTCGCCTCGTCCTCCTGTATGTAACCCTTGGTATGGGCAAGCTCGTGACAGACTGTATTGGGAAGCTTTGCCTTAAACATATCGTCGTTATAATTTGCCTCCATGGAAAAAGGAAAATATATCCCCATAAGATCCATCTGGCTCATAAAAAACGAACACATAATACTCTTTGGTCTGACATAATAGCCGTCCAGATTTTTAAACTCCTCAGACAGATCAGCCATTGCATTTCCCGCAGTCCCGTCAAGATCCGCAGTGAGCATAAACCGCCCGTCTGCGTCTCTCGGTACCTGCTCGGACAGTCCGTTAAGCTCGTCAACTATCCGGTCTCCCAGCGCTTCCAGCTGAGCGTCCGTATGCTCAGTCACCGTTATCCCGTTAAGCTCCGCAAATGAGGAGCAGTGGTAAAGGATAAAGCAGTTGAGAGTCTCCGTAGTCAGTACAAAAGCTATTATCCAGCCGTAAACAAAGCCGAAAACCTTTGCGATCTTTTTCCGCTTCCCTTTAAGCAGGATAAGCAGGATCATCATAGCGATAAGCGACAGCGGTATCCCGAACACCGCTATCATAATAAGTATTTCCCCGAAGGAAAAAGGCAGCAGCGACGTAAGCCGCCCGTAGGTCTGCCCCCACAGCGGGAAGATATGCGCAGCATAAAAGTCGCAGAACGCCGTACTCTGCCACGCAATAAAATTAAGTATCAGCATTGCCGCCGTAACTGAGATAAGTGCGGTAAGCTGTTTTGATATCCTGCGCTTTTCGTTTTTGCTGTCCCTTTTATCGGACTTTTCTTCGTTTGTTTTGATCTCGTTATTTGCGTCAATTTCCCCGGCTGTCTTATTTACTGTTTTTTGCATTTCAGACACCTCAAGTATTACTGAAAAACCAAATCAAGCCTGCGGCTGTGATACCAAGAATATACATACACAGGCAGAAAACTATTATCTTATTTTCATTGAATTCTACGCACTTAGCCGAAATGCGGCAAATGACAAGCAGGAAAATTTCTATTATCACGCTTGTGGAAACGCTCTTGTATGAAACGATCCCCGTAAGCATATTTGACGCTCCCCACGCTCTTACGAACCGGACATTCCGTTTGTACTGTCTTTCAAACTCCGCCCTTTGCCGGGGAGAGATATTATCGGAATATCCGCCGTTTTCATCGATTATATATGTTTTTCTTTTCATTGAAACAGCTCCGTGAACTCCGTTTCTGTATTTTTACCGCAGGATCAAACAAGAATTTTTATTTTCATTTTATCTCCCTGCTTGCCTTAGATCCTCCCCTGCCGATCTATCAGAACAGTCCGTAAATATTTCCATCGTTGTCGCAGTCGATCTTATACGCCGCAGGCACCTTGGGAAGTCCCGGCATGGTCATAATATCTCCAGTATATGCCACCACAAATCCCGCTCCTGCGGAAAGTCTGAGATCACGCACTGTGATCCTGAAGCCCTCGGGCTTGCCCAGCTTTGCAGGATCGTCCGACAGCGAATACTGAGTTTTCGCCACGCATACCGGAATATCCCCGAAGCCGAGATCGTTTATCTCCCTGATCGCCTTTTCCGCCTGAGCGGTATAGATAACTCCGTCAGCACGGTAGATCTCCTTAGCGAGAATATCAAGCTTTTCTTTAATGGGGAGCTTTTCGTCATACAGCGGTCTGAAGCAGGTCTGGCAGTCCTTGCAGCGGTCTATAGTATCGCATACCTTCTGTGCCAGATCGGTACCGCCCTCTCCGCCCTTGGCGAATATCTCGGCAAGAGAGACCTCTACGCCCATTTCAGCGCAGAAATTCTTTATAACGTCGATCTCTGCATCGGTATCCGTATGGAAGCGGTTTATCGCCACAACTACGGGAACGCCGAACTTGTGCATATTTTCAATGTGAGTCTTAAGATTTACGATGCCCTTTTCAAGAGCGGGAACGTTCTCCGCCGTAAGCTCAGTCTTGGGAACTCCGCCGTTGTATTTAAGCGCACGGATCGTAGCCACCAGTACCACACAGCTTGGCTTGAAGCCTGCAAAGCGGCACTTGATATCAAAGAATTTTTCCGCTCCCAGATCTGAGCCGAAGCCTGCCTCGGTAATGGTATAATCCGCAAGCTTAAGGGCAAGCTTTGTCGCTCTTACCGAATTGCAGCCGTGGGCAATATTTGCAAAGGGTCCGCCGTGGATAAGCGCAGGATTGTTTTCCAGCGTCTGTACAAGATTAGGCTTTAGAGCGTCCTTAAGCAGTGCGACCATAGCTCCGCAGCCGCCGATATCTCTTGCGAAAACGGGCTTGCCGTCGGTCGTATATGCCACAAGGATCCTTTCTATCCTTGCCTTCAGATCTGCAAGGTCGGAAGCGAGACAGAGTATCGCCATAATTTCAGAAGCAACGGTGATCTGGAATGAATCCTCCCTGGGAATACCGTTGACCTTTGAGCCAAGACCTATAATAATATCCCTGAGCGCCCTGTCGTTCATGTCCAGACAGCGCTTGAACATGATCCTTCGCTGATCTATATGCAGAGGATTTCCCTGCTGCATACTGTTGTCGATAAGCGCACAGAGCAGATTGTTGGCAGCGGTAATGGCGTGCATATCTCCCGTAAAGTGAAGATTTATATCCTCCATGGGAACGACCTGGGCATATCCTCCCCCGGCTGCTCCTCCCTTAATGCCGAAAACCGGTCCGAGGGACGGTTCACGCAGGGCAAGCACTGCTTTTTTACCTATCTTATTCATAGCCTCCGCAAGTCCTACGGAGATCGTAGTCTTACCTTCTCCCGCAGGAGTGGGGTTTATTGCGGTAACGAGTATGAGCTTACCATCAGGTCTGTTCTTTGTCTTTGCATAAAGCGACTCGGACAGCTTAGCCTTGTAATGTCCGTAAGGCTCGTATTCGTCCTCCGAGATACCAAGCTTTGCGGCGATCTCGCCTATTTTCAGCATTTTCGCCTGTTTTGCGATTTCAATATCAGATAACATGAAAATCAGATCCTTTCCTGTCTTAATGATAAAAAGTCCTATATTATTATACCATATGCGTACTTAAAAAGCAATAGTCAAAATTGAAAAGAAGCGGTTTCATCAGCGGCCTTAAGCTTTAGCCGTATATTTCCGCCGTCCGATCAAAAAACGGGGAGCTTTCCTTTTCAGGCCGCTCCCCGTTCGGATATCAGTTATGACCAGTATGCGAACACAGGAGTACCCTCGTCGCAGTTTTCGTAAATATACTTAGCCTTGTCAAACGGCATATTTATACAGCCGTGAGAACCCCATGTGCTGGATTTGTACTTCTCTCCTCCGAAAACTCCGTTCTGCCACGAAGCGTCGTGGAAGCCTATGCTTATGGTGCTTATATTGTTCCAGTATTCAACATATGAAGCGTAGGAATGTCCGTCAGAGCTTCCCCTCAGGGTCTTGCCCCTCTCCTTTATCCAGAGCTTGTACACTCCTCCGGGAGTATTTCTAGATTCGCTGGGATATCCCGATACGATATCGCTTTCCATTTTGACCTCTCCGTCCTCATAGTACCACATATGCTGAGCGGACAGATCGACCTCGAAATATGTATTGCCGTAATCCTTGTCGGCAGTACGCCACTCGGGATCGCAGGTATAGCTGTACTGGGAATCGGGATTTACATAATAGATAGGCTCCGTCTCCACCGACTCCCCCTCGGATATCAGTCTGCATATAAGATCTCTGGTCTTTTCCTTATCTATCCACCAGCCGTAGCAGCCCGAGCCTTCGGGTATGGTGATCGTTCCCCTGTTGGTGGTTTTGAACTGCCTGTCCTTGCCGAAGGTGTCGTATTTCTCCGCAAGCTCGTCAACATACGCCATAGCCTTGTCCTTGTCAACGGTGTAGCCCGACAGAGGAGCGTCATCGTCAAATTTCACCCAGTCCTTTACATCCGCTCCCGTAAGAGTTTCGGTGGTATAGGTAAAGTCAAACACTATCTCCAGCGAAGCAAGATCGTTGAGTCTGTCGCACGCCTCGGTCAGATCCTCAGTCGTAACGTCTGCGGTCTCATAGCAGTCCACTCTTGAAACGCTCATCTCAAACTGCTCGTTATCCAGCGCATTTTCAATGTAATTATAAAGCGCCTGTACCTTATCGGTATCCACCTTATCTCCTGCGACCTCCGCAACCACCGTGTAAGGGGAATTTGCGTCTGCTTGAGTGATATATGCGTCCTGCGGCTCCACAGTCATATCGGCGTCCACGATCTTGCGCTTAACTATATCTTCCAGCAGCTTTTTATCGTACTTGAATGAGCTTGTAAACTTAAATTCCGTATTGTGGAACTTTGAAGAGATCCAGTAGTAATGATCCTGAGAGGCGTAATACTCGGATATAAGCTTTTTGGTATTGTCCTTATAGCCTATATCCTCCAGTCTGATCGTCACCTCGTCACCGCTTTTTTTGGCAATGACGATCTTATCGGGGATCGTCGACTGAGCCTTTACCAGATCAAAAGCCTCCGACTGGGTCTTTCCGCTGACATTTATACCGTTTATGTAGGTATTGTCAAGAAAAACATCCCTGTACGTTTTAAGACCCGTAAGATAAAGTCCCCCTCCTGCGGCTATTAAAAGCAGGACTGAAACTGTAAGAATTACCGCAGCCTTTTTTGCGGCAGAGCCTTTATTTTTTTTCTTCCTTCCGCTTTTTTTCTTTCCCGTTCCTCCGGACGTTCCTGCCTTCCTTGGCTCCGGAGCGTCACGCTTTACGGCGGTTTTTACAGCCGTACCCTCTGCCGGACTGCCGCCGTGAACGGGAAACACATCATCCTCCGCTCCGCCCATGGAAGCAGCCATATTTCGGGCGATCATTCTCGCCATTTCCTCCTTGCTCTGCGCCTCCGTCCTGCGGCTGACGCTTCCGCCGTTATCCGATGCGGAAGATCCCGCTTGGGACTTTTTTCCTGACGATGCAGCTTTAACGCCGGATCTTACCGGGGCGATATCCTCATCGGTGAGCCTGAGACCGTCGTCGCTAAAGGAAAAGCCGAAATTATTATTTATTTCTTTTTTATCCATACATCCAGCCCTTTCTTTTAGGAATCACTGATCAGATCACTGTTTTATTACTGTCCCGCAGATAACGTATCCAGGTGTATCTCTCCCCGCTGAAATCGTGAGGAGATACATTGATCAGCATTTCCTTTACACATTCTCCGAATATGTTTATTATACACTATTTTTCTGCCGATTGCAACAGCTTATTGCGGTTTTTTATTGTGAAATTCCTGCCTATATGAAAAAAATGCCCGCATTTCGGAAACGTTTACTTGTCCCGTGCGTATAAACGAATGCAATTTAAAGGTCGGATTTTGTATAAATGGATAAAACTTAACGTAAATTTGTGAAAAGGTATTGTAAAAAGCAGAAATATAAAGTATAATAATACATATAAGAGTCAGGTTAGTTATAAATAACGCATAAAATTTTTATAACGGAGGATCGTTAAATGGGAAACGCTGAAAAAATTCTATTCGACAACAATTCAAGAGTTGCGCCGCTGGGTCTTATTGCAATGGAGGGCGCTTCGGAGCTGGGCGGCAAGGTAAACAGCTACCTTACCAAATGGGCAAATGAAAACGAGTATTTCAAGGATACCTTTCTTGTAGAGGTAGACTGTCCGAGGTTTTCGTCAGGCGACGGAAAGGGACTTATCAAGCAGACGGTAAGAGGAAACGATCTGTTTATCCTCTGCGATATGGGAAATTACAGCGTGACCTACGATTATTTCGGTCACAAGAACTGTATGTCACCGGACGACCATTATCAGGATCTGAAAAGGATTATTCAGGCAGCAAGCGGAAAAGCTCACAGAATAAACGTTATCATGCCCTCCCTCTACGGCGGCAGACAGCACAGAAGGAACTTCCGTGAATCCCTCGACTGCGCAGTTGCCCTTCAGGAGCTTCAGTCAATGGGTGTTTCAAACGTACTTACCTTTGACGCTCACGATCCAAGAGTGCAGAACGCAGTTCCGCTTATGGGCTTTGACAACATTATACCCTCTTATCAGGTGCTTAAATGTATGTTCAGGAATCTGGACGGCTTCAGACCCGATAAGCAGCATTTCATGATCGTATCCCCGGACGAGGGAGCAATAAACAGAAATATGTACTATGCGTCCGTCCTGGGCGTTGATCTCGGTATGTTCTACAAGAGGAGAGATTATTCCACTGTAGTTGACGGAAGAAATCCTATAGTTGCCCACGAGTATATGGGTAACGATGTAACGGGCAAGGATATTTTCATCGCCGACGATATCATTTCCTCGGGCGAATCCATGCTGGACATCGCTGTGGAGCTTAAAAAGCGCAAGGCAAACAAGATCTACTGCTACGCTACCTACGCTATTTTCACAAACGGACTGGAATCCTTTGACAAGGCTTATGCGGACGGTATCATTGACGGCGTATTCGGCACCAACCTCACCTACCGCTCACCGGAGCTGCTTTCAAGTCCCTGGTTCTATGAGGTCGATTGTGCTAAGTACATCGCATATTTCATCGCTTCTCTTAATCACGATCAGTCCATTTCAAAGGTCATGGATCCTCACCAGAAGATCACTGCGCTGCTTGAAAAGTACGGTATAAAGTAATAAAATAAACCAGATCGGAATTTATCCGGGAGATCTATATGTCTAAAAACTACTTTGTCAGGCAATCATAAAATTTATAATGGGAATATTAATTGTTGGAGTTCTTTTGTTCCTTCCGGCAGGCACATTTGACTATTGGCAGGCTTGGCTTTTTATTGCTGTACTTTTTATTCCTATGTTTTTCGCCGGTATTGTCTTGATATTTAAAAGTCCGGAATTGCTGCAAAAAAGGCTGAATGCCAGCGAGGAGGAAACTGAGCAGAAACAGGTCGTAGCACTTTCCGGTATCATGTTCCTGGCAGCGTTTATTGTTGCAGGGCTGAACATTCGGTTTGACTGGCTTATACTGCCGGAATGGGTTTCTTATATAGCGGCGGTCATCTTTCTGTTTGCGTATATCCTCTATGCAGAGGTTCTCAGGGAAAATATGTATCTTTCAAGAACAGTAGAGGTTCAGGAAAATCAGAAGGTTATTGATACCGGATTGTATGGAGTCGTCAGACACCCAATGTATATGGCAACACTGTTTCTTTTCCTCTCCATGCCGTTTGTTCTGGGTTCTGTTTTCTCGTTTTTAATTCTGTTGCTTTACATTCCGATCATACGAAAAAGAATCAAAAATGAGGAGAAAGTGTTGGAGCAAGGGTTAAAAGGATATCCCGAATATGAAAAGAAAGTAAAATACAGAATAATTCCTTATATTTGGTAGACAAGTTCCGATTTCAACTCAATAAAATTGATAAGTATAGTAAACGACATTCAAAGTGAAATTTATAATATGTTTACTATAGGTCACTTATGATAAAATGCGGGCGGCGAAAGCCGTCCGTTTACTTTACATTAATACAGAAAGAATACAGAAAGGCTGATATCATGATTTTCGCAGGAATAGTTGCAGGCGGCACAGGCTCACGAATGAAAAGCGCAAATATGCCCAAACAGTTTCTTGAGATAGGGGGAGAGCCTATACTCGTCAGAACGGTAAAGGCATTTGAGAAAATCTCTGAAATTGACAGGATATATATAGGCATCAATCCCGGCTGGCACGCCTACGCAGATGAGCTTGCACAGCGTTACGGACTGTCCGGCAGAGTAAAGATAATCGACGGCGGAGCCGACCGCAACGGAACGGTTCTGAATATCCTGAGTGCGGTCACAGAGGAATACGGCTGCGATCCGGGGGATATCCTTATCACCCACGATGCTGTGCGTCCGTTTGTGTCCGAAAAGATCATCAGAGACAATATCTCCGCTGCGGCTGAGCATCATGCCTGCGGGACCTATATCCCATCTGTGGACACGGTAGTAAAGTCCTCCGACGGAAAAACAGTGGAGGAAAATCTGGTGAGGAGCGAGCTTTTCAGAGCGCAGACCCCCCAGACCTTCGAGATCTCCAAGCTGTGTGAATGTATAGAAACACTCGGCAAGGAAAGGATCGCCGATCTGAGCGACACCTGCGGTATCTTTACTGCGTGCGGCATTCCGATCTATATGGTTCAGGGAGAGGACGCAAATTTCAAGATAACCACCGATCTCGATATGAAGATCGCCGAAGGGATAATAGGTAAGCTGTAAAAAATCAACACACTTAAAAGCAGCGAAATAATTGTCATGGAAATCAATTCTCAGGATACAAAACAAAAATTTTGTATATATCTGTTGTCCTGTCCCCTCCGTACGGCGGGGACAGGACAACTCAGACTTCTATATTACGGACAAAAGTACGATGTTTTGTTATAATCAAAATGTTTTATCGATAAAATTGATTTCCGTGAATAATTGTCGGCGGCTATTGAAAAAGAATAAAAAATGTGGTAAAATAAAACTAAATAATTTTCTACGGAGGTCATATTTATGAGATCTAGGATCAGAAAGGCTGCCGCTTTGCTTTCGGCTGCCGCGATCGCCGTTCTTTCGGCAGGCTGCGGAGAAGTCGGAGTAAAAGATACTGCTACCCTCGACGGAGGAAAAGAAACCTTTACCGCCGTCACCACAACCGCCCCCACTCAGATAGAAAAGAAAACCGAAAATAAAAAGCCCGCTGAAAATAAAAAACCTGAAAAGAAGGATCTGCCTTCCTATACCTGTTCGCTTATATGCGTGGGTGATAATCTTATCCACGACAATATATACAACGAAGCCCTTAAGCTTGGCGGAGGTACACAGTACGATTTCACAAAGGCTTACGAGCACGTAACAAAATATATTGAGGATACCGACATTGCTATCATCAATCAGGAGACGCTTGTGACCGACGACTACGGTCCCCAGAGCTATCCCTGCTTTGCAAGTCCTACAGCTGTGGGAGACAAGGCTGTGGATATGGGCTTCAACGTTATTTCAATGTGCAATAACCATGTGCTTGATATGGGTGCAGACGGACTTATAAGCTCCCTTGACTACTGGGATACCAAGGACGTTGTCCATTACGGAGCATACAGATCGGCAGAGGACGCAGAGGACATCCGCACAATGGAGGTCAACGGCATAACCTTTGCATTCCTGGGATATATGGAGCATACCAACGGATTTTACCTTGACGGAGACGTTGGCGAGGTTATCTATCTTGAGGAGGAGGACAGGATAAAGGCTCAGATCGAAAAGGCAGACAAGCTCGCCGACGTGGTGGTGGTATCCTGCCATTACGGTACAGAAATAATGAACGAGCTTAATCAGCAGCAGACCGAGCTGACTCCTAAGCTGGTGGAATGGGGCGCAGACCTTATCATCGGTACTCAGGCGCACACCATAAGCACCTGTGAATATCTCGATAAGCCGGACGGCTCGCAGGCGTTTGTTTACTACGGTCTGGGAAATTTCATTTCCACAATGTACGACGTAAAATCTCTTGTGGGCATCATGGGCAAGCTTAACGTGGTGAAGGATCCCGAAAGCGGAGTTATCACCTTTGAAAACGTCAAGGCGATACCTGTAATTTCCCATTTTGAAGCCGACGACTATTACAGCGACTGGTATAACTGCGCAGTCTATCCCTATGCGGAATACACCGACGAGCTTTTCGCAAAAAACTACGTCAGCTACGACGGCTTTAACAGAGAAAGCGTCGAGCAGTGCCTTTCTTATATTCCGGAGGAGTTTCTCAGCATTGAATGATCCTGCAATGATCGACCGGAATCTATTTTAAGGAGGTCTGGAAATGTTTGACGTTGAAAAATTGGAGTGGATGAGAGAGCCGGACAGCTACGATATCAAGGCTGATAAGATAGAAATTATTACGAAACCGCACACAGATCTATGGCAGCGGACATATTATCATTTCAGAAATGACAATGCGCCTGTATTGCAGATGAAAACGTCAGAAAAGTATTTTTCTTTTACTGTAAAAACCGGGTTTGAAAGCAAGCATCGTTTTGACCAGTGCGGTATTGTCATGTATCTTAACAGTGATAATTGGCTGAAAGCTTCTGTTGAATATGAGAATGACGATTTTCAACACCTGGGCAGCGTTGTGACCAACCATGGATATTCAGACTGGGCAACAACAGCAATCGATGCTTCTATAAAATCTATTTGGTATCGCTTAAGCCGAAGAGAAGATGATTTCTGTGTTGAATGCTCCGAAGACGGAAAACTTTTTTCTCAGATGCGAATATGTCATATGTGGGAAGCCATCAACGAAATCAGCTTTGGTATATATGCGTGCAGCCCGGAAAATTCGTCATTTAAGGCAACATTCACTCATATGGACATAACAGAGTGTAAATGGTCAGCGCATGACGGACAGCAGCCGGACGCAGAATAAATCATGATTTTTGCTACTGAATTTAAAGCCTGAGAACACCAAATTTCTCAGGCTTTTAATTTTCCGTATGTAGTTTCTTTTATTACTCCACCAATTAAGGAAGCACCGATCAAATCGCTGTTTAAAAATTCACTTCCTCGCAGATACTTTAATAAGCATTTCCTTAGTTTGGGAAACGATGTAATAAGCGCAAAATGTAAAGGATTACATATGTTTTCAAAAGTTTATATGCAAACAGATCCAATTCACAATAAATTAAGAATATTTTTTATAGAAACCTTAAAAAAGTCTTATAAATCAGTTTTTTGCTATTGCAATTTTGGCAAAAATGCATTAAAATATAAATATCGGAAGTGAGCAAGGGACGTCATTCGCTCATCTTTCATTTATTAATATTTTTATATTGTATATCGGGAGGTTTTAATTATGAAATTTGCTGACGGTTTCTGGCTTAACCAGAGAGGCTATGATGTCAATTATGCAAATCAGGCGTTTGAGATCGAAGAGATCGAAAACGGCTTTCTCGTTGTGGCAACACCATTTGTAGTCTACAACCGCTCCATGATGCTGGGAAGCGCCAACCTGGAGATCGCCTATACTTCAACTCAGGAAAACTGTGTAAAGGTAAGCATCGTTCACCACAAGGGCTATGCGGACAACGGTCCTCACTTCCAGCTCAATAAAGGCAGCTTCAAGCCGCAGGTCACTGTTACCGACAAGGAAGCCGTGCTGGTCACAGGCAACACAAAGCTTGTGGTTTCCAAGGAAACATGGAGCTTCCAGTATTACTACAAGGATAAAAAGCTTACCGGCGGAGCATGGCGTTCCACAGGAGTTATTTTTGAGAACGCTTTCAAAGCTCAGGCAAGACTTCAGTCACAGCTGGACGATACATTCTGGAGCTATCCGGCTGATCCTAACAGAACATATATCAGAGAGCAGCTGGAAATATCAGTCGGAGAATATCTCTACGGCTTCGGAGAGAAGTTCACGACCTTTACCAAAAACGGCTCCAATGTTGAGATATGGAATGCCGACGGCGGAACCTGCTGCGATCAGTCATATAAATCAGTACCGTTCTATGCGTCCTCAAGGGGCTACGGCGTTTTCGTAAACAGCTCCGACAAGGTTTCCTACGAGGTAGCGTCGGATACCGTTTCCAAATGCTCCTTCACCGTTCCCGGCGAGGCGCTTGAATATTTCGTATTCGGCGGAGAAAACCTTACCGAGGTACTTAAGGGCTATACCGATCTTACGGGCAAGCCTGCTCTACCGCCTGCCTTTTCTTTCGGACTCTGGCTTACATCGTCCTTCACCACAAGCTACGACGAGGGTACGATCACATCGTTTATCGACGGCATGGCTGAAAGAGATATCCCCCTCCAGGTGTTCCACTTCGACTGCTTCTGGATGAAGGGCTTCGAGTGGTGCAACTTCGAGTGGGACAAGTCCCAGTTCCCAGACCCGGAGGCAATGCTTAAAAGACTTCACGAGGTCAAGGGACTCAAGACCTGCGTATGGCTCAATCCTTATATCGGACAGCGTTCAAGACTTTTTGACGAGGGCGTTGCAAACGGATATTTCATTAAAAAGACAGACGGCTCCGTATTCCAGTGTGACGAGTGGCAGCCCGGCATGGCTATCGTGGACTTCACCAATCCCGACGCCTGCAAGTGGTACGCTTCCTATCTGAAAAAGCTTTGTGAAATGGGCGTCGATACCTTCAAGACCGACTTCGGAGAGAGGATCCCCACAAGAAACATCGTGTATTTCGACGGTTCCGATCCCATAAAGATGCACAATTACTATACATACCTTTACAATCAGTGCGTTTTCAATGTCCTTAAAGATTACTACGGAGAAAACAAGGCTTGCCTGTTCGCACGTTCCGCAACGGCGGGCGGTCAGCAGTTCCCCGTTCACTGGGGCGGCGACTGCTCTGCAAACTACAACTCCATGGCTGAGACTATAAGAGGCGGACTTTCACTCTGTATATCCGGCTTCGGATTTTTCTCACACGATATGTCCGGCTTTGAGGCTACTGCAACTCCCGACATTTATAAGAGATGGGCTGCCTTCGGACTGTTCTCCACTCACTCCAGACTACACGGAAACCAGTCCTACAGAGTGCCGTGGCTGTTCGATGAGGAATCCTGCGATGTGCTGCGTTTCTTCACAAAGCTTAAGGGTAAGCTTATGCCTTACATCTTTGCTCAGGCTATCAGGACACATACCGTAGGCGTGCCTATGATGAGAGCAATGGTAATAGATTATGCAGACGATCCTGCCTGCCTCACTCTGGACAGACAGTATATGTTCGGTGACGATCTTCTTGTTGCGCCTATTCTCAATGAGGAGGGTATCGCTCAGTATTACGTTCCCGAGGGCAGATGGACGGACATCATCACCGGAAAGGTCCTGGAAGGCGGCAAGTGGTATACTCACAAGTGCAGCTATTTTGAGATCCCCGCTCTGGCAAGACCCAACAGCATTATTGCATACGGCAATTTTGTAAAGGACTTTGAATACGACTACCTTGACGGTGCAAACTTTACTATCTATGAGCTTGAGGACGGAAAGACGGCAGTTTGCCCCGTTTACGACAAGGAAGCAAACAAGGTATTCGAGCTTACAGCGTCACGCTGCGGAAACAAGATCGAATGCACATATACCGAAACTACCGCAAGCTTTAAGATATCGGTTGCAACCACCGACAAGTGTGTTGAGATCACCCCGAGCCTTGGCAGCGGAAAGGTTATTATTGATCTGTAAATTAAACGAAAAGCCTGAGAGCATTGATTTGTTCTCAGGCTTTCATTTTTTTATGGCATTATCCGTTCACTTATTTCCGATCTCCCGGCGAAGCTTTTCGATCTCCTGCGCCAGAGGATCATTTTCAATATTGGCGTAACTTCCTGCCTCGGCAGTCGACTGCATAAAATCGGTGTTCTCCTCCATATCCGAAAACGCCTCCTCAATATCCATGCTGTCTGACATTTTGTTAAAAGTGTTCTGAGCGTCGGCAACGGCTTCCCTGCCCTTCAGCTCTCTGAGCCTGACCTGAAGTCCGTTGATCTCACGAACCATAGCATTATAGGTCTCCTTGATCTTATCAGCGTCCCCGGCAGCCTGTGCATGACGCCGGTCAAGCTCCTCCTTTTTCTTATCCAGCTCGTGCTTCTTTTTAAGAAATACCCTTGCGTCCTCCTCGCTGCCCGCCGCCAGAGCCTTTTTGGCAAGCTCCTCAAAACGTTCCGCCTGAGCCTGACATTCCGAACACTGACGTTCAAGCCTTACCTCGTTTGCGATAAGCTCGGCGCAGGATCTTTTTATCTCCGCAAGATCAAGCAAACGCTGAGTGATATATTCGTTTATTTCCTTTTCACTTTTTTCGTTGTCCTCACGCCGATCCTTAAGATCGTTTATATTCGACGACGCTATGTCCTTCATTCTTGAAAAAATGCCCATTTACTCCGCCCCGATCACTTATTCTCATACTTTCCGGCAAGATCCTCAACGCTGTCATCGCTGAATTCATTCAAAGGCGTGTTCAGAATATCCTTTGCCGCTTTCATTTCCTCAACCTTTCTGTCATGACGCTTTTCAAGCCACTTCAGAAGGAAAATAAGTCCTATAAGAAAGACAACAGCTACCACTGCGATCCAGGTATTGTTTTTCTGAACTGTCATTATCCTTTCGCCGGCGTCCTCAAAAGCAATTGAAAAAAACTCCTCGTCCTCAAAATCTGAATAGTAGTAGTGATCTATATAATCAAGCAATATTTCCCTTGCTTCTTCATCAAGGACTGTTTTCGCTGCCGTTCCCACTGTACAGAAGGTAGTATACTGACTATGTGCATACTCGCAGAAAACCACAAGAACATGACCCTCATCGTCAAAAAGGCTGTCATATAGCTTGTTCCCATAGGCTTCAAGCTCGTATTCGGTATAGTTTCCGTTCCTTTTGCCGTCTATGTTGTCGCATATATAAAGATAAGGCTGTACTCCGGTTTCTCTGTAAAATTCCTTAAGACCCATTTTAAGAGTAGATCCGCTTCCTATCCAGTTCAGGTTATCTGAATAGTATTCGGACATCTCATTAACATACTGCGGATCAAGCTTAGTCCTCTCAATGGTGGATTTAGTTATATCCGACCCTGAGCTTTTTGATACGGCCATAGAACCGATAATAACAAAAAAAACAATTCCCACAATAATATTTCGCATGGTCCTTAGCAAAAAGCTCAAAGGATCAAAGCTTATCCACGGGGATCGGAAATAAAAATTATTCCTCGGTCTGAATCCGCCGTAATATCCCGGAGTCCAGTTATAATGGCTGCTATGATAACCTCCATGGAAGCCTCCGCCGGAGCTTCTGCTATATCCGCCGCTAAACCCGCCTCTTGAACGTGAGCTTGAATGTGAGCTGAACCCTCTGCTTCCTCCGCTGCTGAAGCTGCGGCCTCCTCCGCCGCTTCTTCCTCCTCTGCCCATAGCAATCCTCCTTAGGGATAACAAATCGTTATCATAATTATACAATAATTTTTTCATCTTGTCAATCAAAACGGAAGTCGGCTGACAGATAACGTATTCAGGCGTATTTTCTTAAATGAAACAGCATATTTATCCCCGTAACGTCAGCTGTCCTCCTCATCCTTGCAGTGCCAGAAATTATTATACAGGAACACCAGCACAGCCATAGTGATTATTATTACATAACCCAGAAAGCTCCAGCCGTCGGGAACGTCTCCGAAGAAGAAAAATCCTAAGATCGTTGTGAAGATCAGCTGCGAATAATCGTAGACCGATATCTCTCTGGCTGGCGCATGGGTGTATGCGGCGGTTATGGAAAACTGTCCACCTGCCGCAGCCGCACCTGCTCCCAGGAGGCACAGTATCTGTGAAGCGCTCATAGGGTGGTAGTCAAAAATAAGGAACGGAAGGGTCATCAGACAGGAAAATCCCGAAAAATACGCAACAATAACAGGTCCCTTAACGCCATGCTGACCCAGATATCTTACGCAGGTATAAGCAAGTCCTGCGCCCATTCCTCCTAAAAATCCCAGCAGGGCAGGGAAAAATTCCACATTGCTGAAGCTCGGCTTGATTATAAAAAGACTTCCCGCAAATGCGCCTGCGACCGTAAGTATCTGAAACGCCGTCAGATTTTCCTTAAGGAAAATAAACGAGAAAACAATAACAAAAAACGGAGACATTTTATTCAGCATAGATGCGTCGGACAGCACCATGTGGTCTATGGCGTAAAAATTGCCCAGCATTCCAAGAGTGCCTGCGAACGCCCTTACAAAGATTACCGCATTGTTCTTTTTGCCCTTTATTTCAAATCTTGTGCGGTTCTTTATCAGCACTCCAACGGCAAAGAAAAGCGCCACAAAATTGCGGAAAAAGGTTTTCTGCACGGTGGGCAGATCTCCCGACATACGCACAAAAGCAAACATAAACGCAAAGCTCAGCGCTGACAAAATTATATATATTATTCCCTTATATTTCTGCTTAACCATTTTCATTATTTTCCTGTCCTTGCTTACGATAATTTTTCAGAGCCTCATGCTCCCTTGAAAGCTCCTCTGCGAGAGCGTTCACCGTCCATTTCAGATTGCTGGGCGTCGCCGTAGCTTTCAGATCGACCCGACAGCCTGCATTTCTCATTTCGTTTATGATAAGATTAAGCTCGCTGCCGGACATTCCCGAAAAGATCAGCATTTCCCTTTCCGTCTTTACATTGCCCGACCCCTTGGAAAATCCGCTTATCCCGCACAGACTGCCGACCTGACGGTCTCCGCAGTTATCCGGAAGATCTTCATATTGGGCACCCGCCGCCCCCAGGATCTCCTTAAGCCTGTCCGATTTTTCACGGGGAATATTAACACCGACGGCTCTTTTGGGCGGCGCCGAAACTATTCTGGATCTCATACTCATTCTCCTCTGATCTTTATTGAAGCAATACAGCAGTACGGTATTGACCTTAAATATTATACTATAAATATTGACGCTGTTCAAGTACATATATACAAGTTTTCAATAAAACAGGCGGCTGTCCGCATAACGGATAACCGCCCTGAGAAATTCAGTTATTCCTTGATATATCTCTTGAGGTCGTTGGCATTTACGCACTTTTCAAGAGCTACCTCCATGGAAATGGTTCTGGATTTAACAAGCTTTGCAAGCTCCTGATCCATAGTCTGCATTCCCACTGCTTTACCGGTCTGCATAGCCGAACCGATAAGGTGTACCTTGTCGTCACGGATCATAGCCTTGATAGAGTCGGTAGCGTTAAGGATCTCGCAGCAGGCAACTCGGCTGGTACCGTCAAAGGTACGGCAGAGAGTCTGAGTACAGATACCTACCAGAACGGAAGCAAGCTGAGTTCTGATCTGGTGCTGCTGGTGAGCCGGGAATACGTCGATGATACGGTCGATGGTGGAAGCGGCATCCGTAGTATGCAGTGTGGACATTACAAGGTGTCCTGTTTCAGCCGCAGTTACGGCAGCTTCGATAGTCTCGAAGTCACGCATTTCTCCTACGAGGATAATATCCGGGTCCTCACGGAGAGCCGCACGGAGAGCCATTGAGAAGCTGGGAACGTCTCTTCCGATCTCTCTCTGGTTTATCATACATCTCTTGTGCTGGTGCATATACTCGATAGGATCCTCGACGGTGATGATATGAGCCGACTTGTGAATATTAACATGGTCGATCATAGCCGCAAGGGTCGTAGATTTACCGGATCCGGTAGGTCCCGTAACAAGTACAAGTCCACGGGGTCTCATAACAAATTCCGAAAGCACCGGCGGAAGATCGAGGTCTGCCAGCGTAGGGATATCGTTTCTCAGAAGACGGAGAGCGATAGCCGTATTGCCTCTCTGACGGTATACGTTGACACGGTGACGGAAGCCTCTGGTAGAAACATATGTAAAGTCCGTGTCGATATGATCCTTTATCTGCTGTCTCTGCTTGTCCGTACACATATCCTCGCAGATCTTAAGTATTTCGATCTCCGTCATATCCGGGTATGAGGACAGCTTTCTCAGGTTACCGCCCTGTCTTACTATCGGGGGGATACCTACCGTGAAATGCAGGTCGGAGCAGCCCAGCGCTCTTGCTTCGTCAAGGATCTTGTTAATATCAATTGCCATTTTTAAAAACCTCCAAATTATTTTTTATTTTTTAAACTGCATAAGTTACACGGACAAGCTCGTCCATTGAGGTAACGCCCTCCTGCACCAGCTTTGAAACGTTGTCTCTGAGCAGCAGGCACCCCTGTTCTCTTGCGAGAACCTGGATCTCGTCTGCCTTTGCGCCTCTTGTGATAAGAGACTGCATCTCAGGTGTGGCAAGAAGTATCTCATGGATAGCGGTTCTTCCCTTATATCCGGTGTCCTTGCACTTTGGACAGCCGCCTGCTTCATAGACCTGTATAGAATGATCTATTCCCATAAGCTCGTTTTCGTCCGTTCTGGACATTCTGAGCTTTTTGCAGTCGGGACAGAGAACCTTTGTAAGTCTCTGAGCTACTATTCCGATAAGAGAGGTAGCGACCATGTAAGGCTCAACGCCCATATCCACAAGTCTTGTTACGGTAGACGCTGCGTCGTTGGTATGAAGTGTGGAAAGCACAAGGTGTCCGGTTATAGCCGCTCTTATAGCGATCTCGGCAGTCTCGGCGTCACGCATTTCTCCGACCATTATAATGTCAGGGTCCTGACGGAGGATAGAACGGAGGGCTGCGGCAAAGGTCATGCCCGCCTTGTCGTTGATCTGGCACTGATTGATACCGTCGACCTTCTTTTCCACAGGGTCCTCAACGGTGATAACGTTAACGTTCGGCTTTGCGATCTCTCCCAGAGCCGCATAAAGCGTGGTAGATTTACCGGAACCGGTAGGACCTGTTACCAGCACAACTCCCTGAGGAACCTTAAGGCATGAAGCAAATCTTTCGTAGTTATATTGTGTCATACCCAGATCTGTTATCTTTCTGAGTGACATATCTCCGGTAGCCAGAATACGGATAACGACCTTTTCTCCGTAAACCATGGGAAGATTGGATACACGGAGGTCAAGGGTAGTGCCGTCGACCACCTGAGACATACGGCCGTCCTGCGGTATACGTTTCTCGGCGATATTCATACCGCTGAGGATCTTAAAACGTGTGGTCAGTGAAACGTGCAGAGCGCTGGAAAGCGTCATAAGCTCTATAAGGTCGCCGTTTACACGTATCCTGATCTTTGTATATGTCTTGAACGGTTCGATATGGATATCCGTTGCGTCCTGTCTGTATGAGTTTTCGACTATCGCAGTGGCAAGCTTAACGATAGGAGCGTTCTCGATTCTGTCAGCCGTGAGGTCAAGCTCCTCGAGATTGAGCTCCTCCTCCTTCTCCTTGGTAGCCTCATCGACCACTGCGCTTACCTGTCCCTCGGAGTACATTTTACCGATCGCCCTGTTGATAGACGCCTTTGTTGCCAGCAGCGCCGTGATATTGCAGCCGGTAATAACTCTCAGATCCTCGAAAACGTAAAAGTTGATAGGATCGTTGGTGGCGACCATCATTCTCTTGCCGACCTTGTTGACGGCTATTACGTTGTATTTTCTCGCCGTAGCCTCGGGAATACGCTTAACAACGTCAGGAATGAGCTGCGTGGTGTCCAGATCGATATACTGAACGTTCAGTCTCTCAGCAAGACATTTTGCAAAGTCAACGTCGCTGACATACTTCATCTCGATTACAACGTCGCCGAAAAGCTTACCCTTTTCACCCTTCTGCTTTTCCAGTACCTGCTGAAGCTGCTCCTCGGTGATAAGTCCTTTTTCAACCAGGTATTTTCCTATAGGTCCGTTTCTCATAAATATACTCCTGTCCCCGCAGATGAGTTACGCAAAAATTATTTACCTGCGGAATAAATAATTTTTTGAATAATTTCTGAAAAAATTAATTATATATTGTAATTTCACATGAAATGTGCTAGAATTAAAATACGAAACTAAAGCTTTCGCAAATCTCATCGAAAGGAGGACAAATTATGGATCCTCAGCTTATGATCTATTATTCTATCATATATGTTTTCGTATTTCTTTTCGGAGTGTGCATCGGCAGCTTTCTCAACGTGTGCATTTACCGTCTTCCTCTGGGGGAAAGCCTCATAAAGCAAAACTCCCACTGCATGACCTGCAACGAGCCGATAAAGAGAAGAGATCTGATACCGATAATCAGCTGGTGCTTTTTAAGGGGAAAATGCCGCAGCTGCGGAGCGAAAATATCTCCCCGCTACACTGTGGTAGAGTTTCTTAACGGTCTTATTTATCTGCTTGTATTTCTCCACTACGACGTCGCTATAAGTCCGCTTTACGCTTCCCTCGTCTCGCTGCTGTTTTCAGCGCTTATCGTGGTTTTCTTCATGGACTGGGATACGCAGCTGATAAATACATATGTAGTGATCTTCATTGCTCTGCTTGCAATACCGGAATATCTGTTCTGCCGTCCTGAAACTGAGCTAACGCTCAGATCTCATATAATAGGCGCCTTTGCAATAAGCGTTCCTCTGCTGATAATCGTGCTTATTTCCCACGAAAAGGCTATGGGAATGGGAGACGTTTATCTTATGGCTGCGGGAGGACTTTTCCTCGGCGTCAAGGGAATTCTGGTGGCAATGCTCATCGCCCTGATAGTCGGCTCTGTATGCGGACTGATCCTCAAGCGCATAAACGGAGATTCGGTATTCGCATTCGGGCCTTACCTGTCTGTAGGCATTGCCGTAGCAGTGATCTGGGGAAATCAGATAAGCGACTGGTACATGGATTTCACCGGTCTCAACGAGACGCTAGGCGATACCGTTACCGAGACAGCCATGCTGATAACCGCAGTATTAAGATAAAACAAATATAAAACCGATAAATGCCGCCGAGAGATCAGCGGTATTTTTTTGTCTGTTCACATACCTTGCTGAAAAAATCCTCATAATTTTACTTATGGGGATTTTTTCAGCAAGCGGCTTAAGCAGCCGCTTGTGAAAATAATATAAATTAATTGGCAAGAATCTCGATATTGTCAACCGTAGGATTAAATGAGCCTAGATCATTCTGCGCATATACATCGGAGAAGCTAACATTAATAGCAATTTCCTTATTAATCAGCCAGTCATGACCCATTCCCGGCGGATAGATCGGCTGACCGCCTATACCGTTGAAATTGATTATGATATCATTGCCTGATACTGTAGTGGTTATACCGCCATCCCAGCTTGATACTGATGCAACAGTACCTCCTCCGACAGTAAGTTTTACAGAGCAGCTGGTACTGCTTGGTTCTGTTCCTATATTGACTACCTTGACCTTCATAGTAGCCGTAACAGGACCAACCATCGAATTTACGTTTCCGTCCCAATTAGCCTTGCTCCAGTCCATATTCTTACCGTCAACGCTGCTTAACGTAGCCATAAGCTGTGCTCCCGAAGCGGGAACAGGTTCAAATACAGGCTTGAAGGTTATATCAGAAACATGGTTCGTATAGGAATCAAACGGCTGCTGATTCTTATCACCGTCCTTGAACCAGCCTACAAACTGATGATCTGCGGGAGGAGTAGGATCTGCGGGAGGAGTTATCATGGTATGGTTTGTAATAAGCGCAGGATAATCTCCTTCCTCACTGCCGCCGTCCCATTCAAATCTTACCTTGTACTTTGGTCTCGCTGTGTAAACTGCATAATATGTATAGTCACCGCCGTAGAAAGCTTCACCGTCTGTAAACGGGGTACCGGTACCGTCAGGGCTTGAATTCCAGCCGCTAAATATCCAGTCTGTATCTCCCACTCCGTCAGGAATTCCGGAGATCGTATTTGTCAGACCAAGCGCATTAGCCTCGGGCGACATATAATATGCACGCTCCGTCTTTACATAGGTGTAGGATCCCAGATCTACGCCCGTATCGTCAAAGCAATCCATAAACGTTACAACGCCGTCGGGAGAGAACTTAAGCGTATCGTGAGGTATCGCAACGAAATCCATCGACTCGGTGATCTCCTCGGTAGTGTAATCGCCGATATTCTTACCTGTCGCTGAGCAGTAGAGATTATCGCAGGTCCTGTCATAATAGTTTCCGCCTGAAACGTATGTTGTTGAAGGGACCGCATTGATAAAGTCAGTTACCTGAGATGAGGTAAGCATAGAGCCTACCGGAACAGACAAGGTCCTCAGTGTTGCCGAACCGTCATAATTCATTATCTTTATGGTGCAGGTCGAGCTTGTTGTAGGTACGCTCTTTGTAAAGAAAATATAGGTATATTTCTTTGAAGTATCGTACAGTGCCGACTGACCTGCGTTAAGACCGCCGGGATTGGCTGCCTGAGCAAAGTTTGTGTAGTTTATAGGATTTGCACAAACAGGATGTCCTGCGTCATCAACGGCGTTGGAATAATACAAAGCCTTCATGGTTCCCCCTACGCCCAGGAGGTTGATGTTTACAAGCTCAACGTCTCTGCTCTGATTGTAGGTCAGCTCGTTGAATTCGTAAGCTGAGCCGTTATAAACAGGCTTGTAAAGGTTCATGCCGATCTTCAGACACTTATTGTCAGTATCCTGCGAAAGCCTTCCGGTAAACTCGGCACGGAAATCGCTGTAGATCTCCTCCGAAACCGGTATCTTAGGATTGGCGATGTCGATAACGCCGCCGGTGATGTCAAACTTGATTATAGAACCGGCTGCTCTTTTTCTGTGAGCCGCATTGTCGTTGGGGTCGTAGGTATCGAAAACTTCTCCCCTGACATTTTCGTTATCCAGCACAATTACACTTGAAAACTTTACGCTGTTTGCCTTGGCTCCTCCCGCAGTTCTTAAATAACCGTCTGTGACCTGCGGCATTCCCTCATAATCCTCGAGGATCAACACATTTGTCGAATACCTCAGCTCGGACTCGAAGTAGGACATTACACTGTTTCCGATGTCGTTTGAATCGGCAGTCGTCCATGTCCGGCGGTAAAAGTTAGTTATCGGCTTGACAAAATTCAGTATTGCACCCATCATGATGACCATCATGCAGGAAACAACGATCAATTCGACTAAAGTAAAGCCTTTGTTATTCTTCTTCATTTGTCATCGCCTCCTATTCCCCTTCTTCTGCCGGCACATACCACTCATCGAAAGCCTCGGCAGTCAGAAAAGCGCTGCCGTTATAGTAAGTGTAAGCATATCTGTCTGCGTCGGAATAGTTATTAACATTGAGAGCTCCTCCGCCTAGCACCGAATCGTCGATAGCCTTTTTAACGGTGAACGCCTGAGTCAGGTCTCCGCCGCCAAGATCCTTGATGCCGAACTTTATAGCTCCGCCGTCCTTGACAATACCAAGACCGGAGAGCGTGTCTATGGAATTTGCGACATGCTTTTCATTATCGAAAAATACAAATCCCGGTGAACAGGTGATATTTACGATCAAGTCGTCCGGTGAATAGTTGAATAACGTTATCCAATACTCTCCGGCAGCCAGATCCAGCTTATCATCTGCCGAGAAGAAACCAAGCTTAAGAACATCGTCACCGGTTTTTGAGGTGTAACCGTGAAGATTATCATTTGTGATAGTATCGCCCGTAGGAAACTCATATGTCATGCTCCACTTGTTAGAGCCTGTTTCCAGCTGAGCAACATCGGCGGCGTCAAAATCAACAACGCCCTGATAATCTTCAAGATTTGTCGTCTGCTTGTTTGTTTCGGAAAGCCTGATCTTAGCCTTTGCCTGAGCCTTCAGTGAATAGCTTGCGCTCATCATAAATCCGGTGGTTATGACCCCGAAGATCGCCATTGCAACTATAACCTCTACCAGAGTCATACCCTTTTTATTCATTTTGTTTTTCATGGATAATTCTCCTTTCCGAAATTATGAGTTTGCATACTTGACAAGCTTGAAGCCCGAAGAATAAATAGCCTTGCTTCCCTTTGCGGCGGGCAGCATGGAGTTAGGCGAAACCTGCTGATACCATACGGTATTGTTATTTGCATTGCAGACCGCCTTTGCGCAGATCAGCGAACCGAGAATACTTACATGAGAATCGCTTCCGTTCTTACTCTTTGCAGGCTCTATAGCCATCGAGTCTCCGTTATTGAGAACTACGGTAGCTCTCGGTGCGTAAATATTTGCCTGGATCAGAGAGGTGTTCGGCGATGTGTTAAGCACCGTACCCTCCGTCAGCAGGAATACGATCTTGCCACAGCCGGGAGTATAGGAACCCGGATATTCTTCGTTTGTTGTATTGATGCTCTGATTGTTGAGCTTGCCTCGTACATACGTCTCAAGCTCCATGATCCTTGTAGTGGTGTATCCGAGCTGGAACGTAGGATTTGCATTAAATGTAGAATGGTCGTAGGTGGAAACCGTTGTATTGTCGTTTCCGTACTCGTTGTTTGTAGTGCCTACGCCCGCATCGCTTACAAAATAGCATATAGGCTGGTCGGTATTCTTATTCTCGCCTATGTAGTCCGGCGCCGAGTTCCTTACAAGGATAAGGTTGTCGTTTGCAAGATGACCGCCGTTTTTAAGGATAATAACTATATCCTTTCTTCCGTCTGCATTGGTAACGGCATTATCCATATCTATAAGGATCTTGTCGTTGTTGTCGATGGTGTCGATATAGCAGCTTTCAGTTACGATATACTTGAATTCAACAGTCTTTCCCTCTACAGTTACGTTCTTATTGGAGTCGTCTGTTCTGAAGGAAGGATCTGTGATAGACTTGACGGTTGACTTGATAGTCTTTTTGTCCGCCTCGTACATTCCCTCATATGTGTTTTTGATCTGAGAAACGCCGTCCTGGCAGAGCATATGCTCAGGGAAATATACGTACTGCTGAACCGAATCGGTCGTCGTATTGATAGCCGGTCTCTTGGCTCTGTCGTTTATGTTGGTCCAGTCGCCGGTAATTACCTTAGCGGCAAACCCCGCAGGAGCTGTGCCGTGGACAGTCTTTCCGTCGAGCATATAAACATTTCCGCCGATAGTTACACGGGAATCGTTGAAATAAATGTCACCGGAGCAGTAAATGTCGCCGTTGATAACATTGTTGATGCCGTTGAAATAAATATCGCCGTTAAAAGCTCCGTTTGCATAGGTATACAGATTTCCGTTGATGATCTGTCCGTCACCGCTGGCGCCGATATTCATTTTGGTCTCATAAGCAGAAGGATCGGCAGCGGAAGCCTTCATAGCGTTCTTTATGCTGTTAGGCACGCTGCTGTAAGAACCGAATACAACGTTAGATGCATAAACGTCTACCTGAGTATCCATGTTCTGACCGATCTTAACGCCGCTGGTACCGTTAAATATAGCGCATTCTCCCACATTGAGGTAATTGTATGTGGAAGCCTCGATATTGCTGGAGTTTTTACCCAGCTGGCTTACGATACTTGCAACGTTGGCTCCTATAACGAACGATCTTGATACTGTAAGTGAACCGCCGGGAGTCTGTTCGTCCTTATTTCCGGGAGTATAGTAAGGATTTTCACCCAGCGAGAAGGTAACGCTTGTTGCAAGCGAACCGAGAATGGACATATTTCCGCAGAATTTACAGCTGTTTCCGGTCATTGTATATACCGTGTTCTGCTGGTGAGACTTAAGGTCGCTGGCAGACGTGTTTCCGAAAACCTGAATGTTGTTGTAGGATTGTCCGCCGTCGGTTCCGATGATCTCAAGAGCATTGTTCATAGGCTGCTGGTCGGACAAAGGCTTTACGGAGAAATAAGCTACTACCGTAGATTCCTGTCCGAGATATGTTGCCGTTGCAATAGCCTTAAGGTTGTTTGCGGAGCCGTTTTTCTCAAGCTTGATCTTGCAGCTTCCCATACCCCTGGTATACCAATCCTCAAGAGCGGTTCCGTCCGAATTTTCGATCCTTACGTCGATCTCATTTCCGTCGTCTGCGATCCTCTGAAGCATCTGGATATTAGCTCTGGCGGCACTGTCGATCTCTGCCGGTGATGCTCCGTCTGCGATAGACAGATTGGTAGCCTCGGCTACGAAGCCTTCGATACAGGAGGATGCAAGAAAATAAGCCTGTTTTGACCGATACTCTTGATTGGTCCTGGTATTTGTGTGACCAACCAACGAAATCGAGGCTGCGATCAGTACCATCATCATCATCGAAACAACAATGACTGTAAACAGTACCGAGCCTTGACGTGACTTAGCCTTGTTTCTCATATTTACCACCTTTCATAATTCTGTTAAACCCCAATAATCAAAATAAAATTTTTAATTATTTTATAGCACTATTTGGCAGGCAGCGTTTTACTCTGCCTACCAAATAAATATGCATAATATTATCACACATTTGGATCCTGAAGCTTTTTGAGGACATACATATTAAGATTCATTGATCCCTTTACCTTTGAATCGGATAAGTTTCCGCTGCCGTCTTCGTCAAACTTCAGTGAAAGCTCGTTGACGAGAAGAGTCTTGAACTCGTTGGACTTGAGCTTGTCGCAGAAAGTCTTGACGTCCTCAAGCTCACCCTCGAAATCGAAGGATATGGTGTAGTTACCGATGACCTGCTTCTGTGGAGCAGCCGCCTGATCCTGAGCTGTCGAAGCGTCTGCTGCATTTGCATTAGCTTCAGCGTTCTCGCCTTCTGCATCTTCCTCAGTCTCGCCGCCGATCTTATCGTATTCGTCTACGATATCGTCTATTTCCGTATTTGCAATAGAAGTAGCGAAAGCATACGGCTCGATATCCACGGTGCTGTACTCGGAAATGCTCATATTGCTGTTTTTAATGTTATCTTCTCCAAGCAGAGTGTCTACGACCTTGGTAGCTTCCTGAGTCTGCTGATATGTATAGAAATCATTGGAGATCTGTACTACCTGATTGTAAGCCTCTTCGATCCTTGCGTCAAGGTCCTTATCCTCATCGATACGGTCCTGAAGATCGCTGAGAGTTACCTTTGCCTCGTCAAGCTTTGTCTGTGCGTCCTTCACATCGTCGATCGCCGGCTTGATGAACAGCATTACGCCTGCAACCCATACAAGAATAACAATAACGACCGTCAGCATTACTTTATCACGATAATTCAGCTTCATTATTCTTCACCTGCTTCCGTTAAATATAATACGACAGGATTAATGATTACAGGATCCTCCTTGCCGTCAACCGTCTCACCTGTTCCGGTATATCCTGAGAATCCGACTTGCTCTACAAAGTCGATATCTGCCAGAGCATTTACCAGAACGTCTACCTCTTCCTGCTTTTCTACCTCGATCTTACTAACGGTAAGAGAGCCGTCCACCAGCGAGAACTGTATAGACTCGTATGTACCGTTGTTGTTCTTTATGACCTCCTCGATCTTATCGTACCTTGCCTTATTGATCGCAGGGAAGGTCTTGATGTAAGCATCGCAGCTCTCAACATAAGTCTTGTACTTATTTATGATATCCAGCCTGTTGTGACGTACCTCATTCTCGGCAACCACTGCCTCGCACTTCTTGATATCCTCGTTTACCGCATCGGTATCGTCGTTTATTGAGCTTTCTCTCAGCTTGATAAAGCCTGTAGCTGCTGCGATTATAACGGCGGACGCAGCGCAGATGATTCCCGCAGTCATAAGCATCGAGGACAGTCCCGAGCTTCCGCCCTTACCGGTGGACTGGTCGACCTCAAGGAGGTTGATCCTTTCTCTCTGCTTATCTCTCTTGTACAGTGCGCCGATAGCATTTGCGAATACGGTGAACTCGAAATTCTCGTATCCGGTGATCTGCGAGGGAACTCCCAGTACGGAAGCCTTGATATCGAGACCGTCCAGAGCGTCAACTATTTTAATGTAATCCTCAATGAAACCGTAAAGAATTACGTTGCTCAGTCCCGAGCCGCCTCTTGCCTTGTTGAACTGCTCCATTCTGAAGATATTCTCATTGAGAGCCTCAAGAATGTAATCGTCGGAATCATAATCCTCCGGAGCGATGGGAACGTATCTTGCGAATGCCATCTGTCCGTTCTCGAACAACGTAAGTCCTAAGAAGGTGGTATCCAGCTGGCAGACCAGCAAAGGCATCTTTTCCATATTGGACTTATCGGTAAGAACGATTCTTGAAATAGAGTTACATCCGATGTTAACGGATCTCAGATTGATGCTCATTACCGAGAACAGCTTTCTGAAGCCCTCAACAATGGTGCTGGGGCAGGCGGTAGCGAGTACCTTTACCGCACCGGGATTCTCCTCTCCCGCCTCTCCTACAACAGTGTAGGAGATAGAGTATTCATCGGTGATTCCCATTTCCTGACTCATATGGTTCTGTACCATCGTCAGGAACTCGTTTCCCTTTGCCTTAGGAACTATAAGCTCCTTGAAAACAATGTTGCTTGATGAAAAAGTAACGATAGCGTCCTTATCCATCATCTGCTCAGCCTTAAGGTTTGTAAGCAGCAGGTCTGAAAGTCCTGAAAGGTTGATAACCTCTCCGTTAAGGATCATATCCTCAGGAACAGGAACTACCAAAGAGCTTTCAATACGGATCTTGTTGGCGGAGTTGTCGCCTTTTACGATATTGACTTGTCTATCGGAAAAATCAAATGACAGCATTTATTCCTTCACCTCTTAAAATATTTTTATAATTTTTTTCGCTTTTGATGTTACGAATTTTCCATCTCTGCGATACCACCGTAGAGCAGCGGGAATATACCGGCAAGACAAAGACCGATACAAAGTCCCATGAATATGATAAGAAGAGGTTCAAGCAATCCTACGAGCCTTGTTACGGCTGCGTCTGCCTCTTCCTCGTAGTAATCGGCAGTCTTTACGAGGATATCGTCAAGTGCGCCGGATTCCTCTCCTACATAGATGATCGAGCAGAACATTCCCTCGAAGATCTCGGTTTTTGAAAGAGCCGTCGAAACCGGCGAGCCCTGCTTTACCTCATCCACTACCTGAAGGAACATCTTATCGACATAGCTGTTGCCCAGGATCTTGGATGAACGCTCCAGACATTCTACCATAGGGATACCGCTGGAATAAAGTGAAGAAAGCGTTCTGGAAAAACGTCCTTCGTAGATCTTTACCATAAGAGGACCAACGGCAGGCATCTTGATCTTGATGTAATCATACTTCAGGCGGACGGACTCTACCTTGAGAGCGTAGATCCATGCGACAATAGCCACTATCACAACGCCGAGGATTATGTACCATTTAGACTTGAAAAAGTCACTGAAGGCAAACAGCGCCTTGGAAAGGGCAGGCATCTGATCCTCCTCCATCATTCCAGCAAATATAGGCATGATGAACGTAAACATACCGATTACCATTACTACGCATAAAACGCCCAGTATAATAGGATACATCATTGCGCTCTTGACCTTGTTGGTCAGCTTGTTGGAATTCGCATAGAACTCCTGAAGTCTCTGCATGGTAAGGTCAAGCGTACCGGACGTCTCTCCTGCGTCGACCATTGAGATCATAAAGTCCGGGAAACAGCCTCTCTTGGCTTCAAGAGCCTCCGTAAAGCTGGAACCCTTCTGAACGTCCTCGTAGACGCTCCTCCAGACCTCCTTTGCGCCCTTGTTTTCCTCCTCCTTGTAAAGGATGTCAAGCGCCTTGACGATAGTCAGACCGGACGTCATCATCGCGGCAAGCTGTCTGCAGCAGTACGCCAGCTCTTTTGTCTTGAACTTATGCGCCTTCTTGCTGGAAGAGCCTAAGTTTTCGGCATAGCTTACGCAGAACAATCCTTGTTCGTGGATCTTGTCCAGTACCTCTTGCGCACTTTCAGCCTCGTAAGTACCCTTTATGGTCTTTCCCGAGGTATCCTTCGCAACGTAGGTATAAGTTTTCATATCTGTAGATACACCTCCACTATTATTATGCTTTATAAGCTCCTGCCGGACAGAAGTTCGCATTATCATGCAGCCGCAGCAGTTTATAAAACACATTTTTATCATTATAACATTTTTTGCAACTTTTCGCAAGTGAAAAATCAACTTTTTTTATGTTTTTATTCACAAAATAATCAAGATTTTTTTATAGATATTAGACAATTGCTAACGAGCTGATAACTGGTTAATAAATTGTACACATTATTCCCATGTCCTCACAGGTCGTCCGAACCGTCTACATCTTCGCTTATAACGGCATTTTCCTCAGCAGCCCTGGGTACAAGCAGCGACGGATGCTTTTTGACGTACAGTCTGTAAGAAATGAAGTACGCAGCAAAGGCGGCCGCAAGCATGACAAGCGTTGCCGCAACTATGCCCGAAAGATAATTTCCGCCCAGCTTATCCACCGCCCATGAGCAAGGGTAGTAAAGCACCATATAAAATACGTCCGCCTTGCCCTCGCCGTGAAACGAATCACGGAATATCGCCGGTATAAAATAAACGAACAGCATTATCAGCATAACTATCGAGATGTTCACCATGCTCCAGCTCTCGTAAGCTGCGTGGCGCTTTCCGTCATCATAAAACACCCATATAAAAAACAGGCAGACTATGACCATCGCCGTTACCGACTGCACGGTGTTGTCGGTTATAAACTCCTTGAAGGAAATTGCCGAATAGGGCAGAAACGACACTGCCGAAGGAAAAAGTATCTCTCCCACAAAAGCTCCCAGCAGGACGAGCATTATAAAAAGTCCTATCCTGGCAAGGGTATAAATCAGCGTCTGAAGCAAATCCATAATAGCGCCTCCTGCATTGGTAATAAAAATTTGTAAAGCTTACTCCGGGCATGAACTAACTGTCGGAAAGCTTTCTTTTAAACAGCTCCTCCACCTGCTCCCTCAGACCTGCGTGTTTTTTCTCCGCAAGTCCGGGATCGGCTTGCAGTATACTCTTTGCAGTCTCCTGAGCCGCCCTTAACACATCAGTATCCTGAGACATATCCGCAATTTTCAGATCCGGCAGACCGTGCTGTCTGCTACCGAAAAAGTCCCCCGGACCTCTCAGCTTAAGATCCTCCTCGGAGATCCTAAAGCCGTCGGAGGTCCCGGAAAGGATCTTAAGCCGCTTTCTGACCTCCTCTGTGGCATTATCGGTAATAAGTATGCAGCTTGATCTGAAGCTGCCTCTTCCCACCCTGCCTCTGAGCTGATGCAGCTGGGAAAGTCCGAATCGGTCGGAATTTTCTATAACGATCACAGCAGCGTTTGGAACGTCCACGCCCACCTCCACAACGGTGGTGGAAACAAGCAGATCCGTCATGTGCCCCTTGAAATCGCCCATCACCCGTTCCTTTTCGGCAGAAGACATTTTCCCGTGGAGCAGTCCCACTCTGTAATCCCTGAAAGCGCCCTCGGACAGCTTTTTTGCATAGCTTTTCACGTCCTGAAGCTCGCTTTCGCTCTCCTCTATCATGGGACAGACAATGTATCCCTGTCTGCCCTCGTCAAGATATTTTTTAACGTAATTATATACCCGCTCCCTGAGCTTTCCGGTCACGGCGTAGGTCTCCACCGGCTGTCTGCCCTTGGGAAGCTCCTTAAGCACGGAAATATCCAGATCGCCGTATATCATCATCGCCAGCGTTCTGGGGATAGGCGTAGCCGACATTACCAGTCTGTGGGGATCGTCGCCCTTGCCCGCCAGCATAGCCCGCTGCTCTACGCCGAACCTGTGCTGCTCGTCGGTTATGACAAGACCCAGTTTGTAAAACCCGGTGGTCTTCTGCACCAGCGCATGAGTACCCACCGCTACCGAATATACGCCGCTTTCAATGCCCTCCTTGACAAGCTTTTTCTGCTTTGCCGTCATCGAGCCTGTAAGCAGTGCGACCTTTATCCCAAGTGGTTCGAGAAATCCCGACAGTGTTTCAAAATGCTGCTCCGCAAGTATCTCCGTCGGAGCCATAAGAGCAGTCTGAAAGCCGTTTTTATGAGCAAAGCAGGCAGCTCCCGCCGCAACCGCAGTTTTTCCCGAGCCTACGTCTCCCTGTATAAGCCTGTTCATGGGGAAGTCCCCTGTCATATCCGATATACAGTCTTCGATCGCAGATCTCTGCCCCGCCGTAAGCTCAAAGGGCAGCGAACCGTAAAAATCAGAGATGTCAAGCCTTTTCATAGGGCATCCCGCACGGCGTCTGCTCCTGCTTTTAAGCATAAGCATTCCAAGCTGCAGCGTAAGCAGCTCGTCGAAAACAAGTCTCCTCTTAGCGATCCCGCAGGCGTGGGAGTCCGCAGGAAAATGTATGTTTTTCACAGCGTATTCCAGCGAACACAGACTGTTTTCCCTCATTATCTCCTTTGGCAAAGGCTCGTAGATATTCCTGTCGAATATCTCCAGCGCATTTCTCACCGACTGACGCAGAAAAGCCTGCGTTATTCCCTCTGTAAGCCTGTAGACCGGCTGGACCGGCTCGGAGATATCGGCAGGATAGATCTGAGGAGAATTCATTTCCTTTCGCAGCAGATTGCCCGTAAGCCTTCCCGCCAGAAAGTATTCCCTGTCCGTTTCAAGATTTTTAAAAGCATATTCGGCATTATATATCACTATTACAAGATCTGCGGTATCGTCCGTAAAAACCGCCTTGAAAATGCTGAGACCCTTTCTTATCCTTGCAGGAGGCAGCTTTTTCACCACCCTGCCCCTTACGGTACAAGGCTCGTTAAAGGGTGCGTCCCGTATAGGTACCGGCGAGGTAAAATCCACATAAGCTCTCGGAAAGTGCCGCAGCAGATCGTACACGGTCTTAACGTCCAGCTTTTCCAGCGTTTCACTGCGTTTTTCCCCTACGCCCTTAAGGTACATAACAGGCTTCTCCAGATCCTTCAGCAGCTTCGCTCACTCCTCCCCGCAGGGACCTTTTAATCTCAAACAGGCTGAGATCCCTATTTTCAGCCTTATTATACCACCTTTGACCCTTCAAGTCAAGACTTTTTGCACATATTTCCCGCTGTTAATTTTTATAAATTATGCATAATGTCAAAAAAACTCAGTCAGACGTAAAATCAAATGGGCGGATAATATCCGCCCATAAATCATCTGCTTTCCCGGCGCTTATCTTCCGCCGTACTCCACTGCGGCTCTTATGAAATCCTTAAAAAGAAGCTGCGCATGGTTCGGTCTGGACTTGAACTCGGGGTGGAACTGAACTCCCACAAACCACGGGTGAACGTCCTTCGGCAGCTCAATGATCTCAACCAGCTTCTCATCGGGAGAAAGTCCCGCAAGCACAAGACCCTTTTCGGTAAGTATCTTCCTGAATTCGTTGTTGAATTCCCAGCGGTGACGGTGACGCTCGTAGATAAGATCGGCGCCATAAATATCACGGCAGCGTGAGCCTGCCGTAAGCTTGCAGGGATAAAGTCCGAGCCGCATCGTGCCGCCCTTTTCGGTGATATCCTTCTGGGAATCCATAATATCGATGACCGGGTAGTCCGTTTCGCCGAACTCAGAGGAATTTGCGCCCTCAAGTCCCGCAACGTTTCTGGAAAACTCCACCACGGACATCTGCATTCCCAGGCAAATGCCGAACATGGGTATCTTATTTTCTCTTGCATATCTTATGGATTCTATCATTCCCTCGATACCTCTGTCTCCGAAGCCACCGGGAACTATTATGCCGTCGCAGCCGTCAAGAGCCTCTCCCACGTTTTCACGGGTGATATTCTCCGACTGTATCCATTTTATGTTTATCTCCGCACCGTTTTCAAAGCCGCCGTGTCTCAGAGCCTCCGCAACCGAAAGATATGCGTCCTCAAGCTCCACATACTTGCCTACAAGACCTATAGTTACCTTTTTGTCGCAGCTTTTCACCCTGTCTATCATAGCGAGCCAGCCGCTGAGATCCGGCTCTCTCTTTTCCAGTCTGAGATGCTCGAGAACAACGTCCGCAAGACCTTCCTTCTCAAGCCATATCGGTACCTCGTACAATGAGGGAGCAGTGAGGTTCTGGATAACATCCTCCGGTCTTACGTTGCAGAAAAGTCCTATCTTTGCCTTTACCTCGTCGGGGATCTCCATTTCGGAACGCAGCACCAGAACGTTCGGCTGTATTCCGATAGATAAAAGCTCCTTTACCGAATGCTGCGTAGGCTTTGACTTAAGCTCCTTCGAGCCGGAAATATACGGCAGCAGGCAGACGTGGATAAACAGAGCATTGTCCCTGCCAAGCTCTATGGACGCCTGTCTTATCGCCTCAAGGAACGGGGTAGACTCGATATCTCCCACCGTACCGCCGATCTCGGTGATAACTATGTCGGTATTTCCCGACCTGCCCACTCTGTAAAGCCTGTCCTTGATCTCGTTGGTTATGTGGGGCACCACCTGAACGGTAGCGCCGAGATAATCTCCCCTTCTCTCCTTATTAAGCACCGTCCAGTAGATCTTTCCGGTGGTGACGTTGGAGTTGAGGGACAGATTTTCGTCTATAAATCTTTCGTAGTGACCCAGATCCAGATCCGTTTCTGCGCCGTCATCGGTGACGAAGACCTCTCCGTGCTGATAAGGCGACATGGTTCCGGGATCAACGTTTATATACGGGTCGAACTTCTGAATGGTAACGCTGTAGCCTCTGGCTTTCAGCAAGCGTCCCAGCGAAGCGGCGGTAATTCCCTTACCCAAACCCGATACGACTCCACCGGTAACGAAGACATACTTTGTAGGCATAACTTGATCCTCCATAACAAAACTTAAGAGAAACCCTGCACCGCATACTGCGGACCGAACACCGTACTGCTGCGAAGGATCTCCCGAATAAACTCTTATATATAATAATAACAAATTTTTTTACAAAACGCAAGGGCTTTAGCGCAAATTCCGGGAATTTTTTTAAAACTGTCAAACTGACAAAATTTAAGGATATTTTAAGTGCCATAATATAGTTAATATGTAAACAAATGCCGCAAAAGCCGATCTAAAATTTCTTTTTACAAATCACAGTAAATTCCGTCAAAACCGTATATTGTGTGATTATATTGTGAAAAAGACGGGGAAAACTATTTGAAATTCTAAAAATCAATGTAAAAACAACGTCAAATTCGTTATATTTGCGTGTTGTTTTTCGGAAAAAAATAAGATATAATAGTATATTATATTGTAAATTTGAAATTGCGCTGATATAAGGAGTTTTATTTATATGAACGATCCTAAACTTCAAAAGCACAGAAATACCGGCAGCGGCCACAGCGGCACGGCGGAGGAAAAAAACTCCTCCCACGTCAAAAAAAAGAAAAAGGGCTGGAGCGTCAAGAAAAAAACAGGCGTAGCTCTGGGAATAATATTTCTCAGCCTTGTCATCATTACAGCGGTGATCGTGGGTCTGTTTTTCCATTACACAGGTCTGCTTGACAGGACGGGAGACGATAAGATCAACACCGAGCCCGCCCCATTCAACAGCAGCGACTGGGTAGACGAATCCGACACCTTCAACGAAAAGGAAAAGGAGGACGAGCTAAGGGCGCAGCTGGCTAAGAACTCCGAAAAGATCTCAGATGAGGAGGTCATGAATATCCTGCTTATAGGCGAGGATATCAGGGACACCGAGGGAAATGACCGCGGAAACACCGATGTTATGATGATAATTTCCATAAACCACAAGCAGAAGACCATCACAATGACCTCGCTGATGAGGGATATGTACGTTTATATGTCCGAGTACAATAACAGCGGAAAGCTCAATTCCGCCTACTGGCACGGCGGTGCGGAGTATCTTGAAAGAGTCATCGAGGATTATTTCGGCATTGAGATAGACAGATACGTCAAGGTCAATTTCAGACAGTTTATCGATATCGTGGAAGCGGTAGGCGGACTTGACCTCACCGTTGCGGCGAACGAGGCTGAGGCTATGGACGCTCCACTGAGTGAGCAGAACAAGTATCTCGGATATAAAAAAGGTACGGATTATATCGACAAGAGCCTGTATAAAACCGGCGGCGAGGACGATAAGGTCAAAATGCATCTCAACGGCAACCAGTCGCTGGCATATGCAAGGATACGCTATAACTGCGGCGACGACTACGGCAGAACTCAGCGTCAGCGCATAGTTATGAAGGAGATCATAAAGGAGGCCAAAAAGCTCAGCTTTATAGAGCTTGACAGCTTGATGAACAAGGTTTTCCCCGAGGTCAAAACAGACATCACCAACGGCGAGATCGCTTCCATACTGCTCAACGCATTCGACTATATGAATTACGATATCCAGGAGCTGAGACTTCCCGTGGACGGATATTTCACAGACGATGTTATCTGGAATATGCAGGTTCTGTCTCCCAACTATCAGGCAAACTCAGCGTTCTTAAAGTATATTGTTTACGGAGACGCCAAAAATTCCGAGGAGGCGGCGGCACAGTACGAAAAGGAGATCGCCGACGGTACCTTCTACGAAAAGAATTCAGAACTTCTCCAATAACCGACCGGCGTAAAAATGAGCTGCCGCAGATGAAACTGCGGCAGCTCAAGTTGTCTAAAATCTCCACACAAAGCAAATAAGGGACAGCCCGCTATCGTAGGGCATGCTCCTCTTTTCAAACAGTCCACCGTACTGTTTGAAAATTCACCCTATGCGGAACTCCTGAGTAAAGGAAATTTCGCTCCTGCGGGAGCGATAAGGGACACTGCCATTAGGGTGTGTTGTCCTAACTCACCTGCCGGTTATTTTGCCGCACCGTCCGGACCAAGCTCCGTACCGTCTACGGTGGTGTTTTTCCACATCATTCCCGACTGATCGAAATAATAGCTCTTACCGTCGATCTTCTTCCAGCCGGTCACGACGGTACCGTTTTTATTGTTGTAATATTTCTGACCGTTCCAGTCTATCCAACCCTCTTTAAGATATCCGTCCTCGCCGAAATTATAGTAGTCGGAATCAATGTATATCGGACCTCTCACAGCTACTCCGTTCTGGAGGTAATACCTTTTTCCGTCGATAGTCGTCCATTCACGCTGAAGGTCTCCGTGCTCGCCGAAATAGTAGCTGAAATCTCCTATCGTCCGCCAGCCTGCCGCAGCGGCGCCGTCCTCGCCGAAATAGTAGGTCTTATCCCCGCAGGTCACCCACCTGTTTGTCTCCATACCTGTCCGTGTAAGATAGTATATTCCCGTATCGTCGGAATACAGACCGGTTTTCATTACTCCGTTCTTATCGAAATAATAACGCTTGTCTTCAACAGTCACCCAGCCTATCGACGCAATTCCTTCACTGTCAAAGTAGTAGGTCTTGTTCTTCTCTGTGACGAACTCGGACGTTACCCATTCGCCGTCGGAATTTCTGCATCTTATAACGCCGTCCATCTTGATGACGCCCTCTGAAAGAGTACCGTCGCTGGAGAAAACGTAGCTTTCGTCCTCTCCGTCGCCGTTTTCGTCAAAGCTGAACTCACCTACGCACGCCGCTCCGGTCTCTCCGAAATAATATCTCTCCCCGTCTATAGTCTGCCAGCCGGTGGACTTTTTCCCCGTCTGCGCATCAAAGTGGAAAATATACCCGTTTATAGTCAGCCAGCCTGACGCAAGCGTATGATCGCTGTAAAAATAATACTCGCTCATAACGTCGCTGCCGAACTTCTCATATACCTCCCGCTGGAAATGCTCCAGCGTTCCGCTTTCATACTTGCTTACAAGCTCCTCATATTTACTTCTGTCCTCGTCCTTGAGCTTTTCCTTTTCCTCATCGCTCATCTTGACATACTTGCTGAGCTTTTTCATTTCATCCTTGAAGCCCTTGACCGCTGCGGATTCCTTTTCGGCAACTGTTGTCCAGCCGTAGGCTGCGTCATGGGTATCGGGGTGGAAGTAATAGGAATAGCCGTCAAACTCCTCCCAGCCGGAAGCCACAACTCCGCCCCTGCCGAAGTAGTAAAGCTTTCCGCCGATCTCATGCCAGCCGTCCTGAAGCCTGTATTTGTCGTCGAAATAATAATACTCGTCCTTTATCTTTACGAAGCCCTCTCCCGCCTCGCCCGTTTTGGCAAAATAGTATTTATAGGGAGACTCCTCATACCAGCCGACGGTCATAACTCCGTCATCCGCAAAATGATATTCCTTGCCGTCGATCTTTTTCCAGCCCTTTACCATTTCGCTGTTGCTGTCAAAATAGTAGGTCTTGTCCTCGATAACGGTAAAGCCGGTAGCGCAGGCTCCCGTTTCGCTGTCGGCGTAGTAGTATTTCTTATCCTTCTTTATCCAGCCCTTATGGAGAGCGCCCTTTTCGTTGAAGCAGTATTTTTTGCCGTCTATTACCTGCCAGTCGGTAGCCATTTTTCCGTCACTGCCGAAGTAATAAACGTTGTCGCTGATCTCCACAAAGCCCTTTGCCATTTCTCCGGAGCTGAGGAAATAATACTGCACACCGCCTATATTTGCCCAGCCCGTTATCTGCATACCGTTTTCGTCATAGTAGGAATTTCCCGAAAAGCCTGAATCGGGAAAGCCGTGATCGTTATAGTAATACTCGCTGCCGTTCACCTCGCACAGACCCGTCCTGAAAACGCCTGATTCGTCGGAGAAATAATAATTTTCCCCGTCTATCTCCACCGTTCCCCTCTGGATCATGCCGTCCTTGCCCACATAGTAGGTATCTCCCCTGTATTTGTGCCAGCCGGGATCGACGATAAGTCCTTCATCGTCAAAAAGATAGCAGGTGTTGTCTATGATCTGATAGCCGGTGACCCTTTCGCCGGTTTCACGTTCTATATAATATGTCCCGATCTTGTGGGTGTGCCACCCAGCCGAATTATATGCGCCGTAGTAAAGATATCCGGCAAAGCCCGCACCCACCGCAAGGGTACACAGCACGGCGGCAGCGGCGTTTTTTCTTTTTCTTCTTGAAACTATTTCCGACATTCTTCCGGCAGCAAGCTCATAATAAATGTTATCAACGCTCATAAATAAGTTATCCTCTTTCTAAGATCCGATTTAAAGACAAAATTCATACACACAGTAATTATAACACACTTTTCAACAGATTGCAACCGTTTTAAAACGGAAATCCACGGAAATCAATTTTAGCGATCAAACATTTTGACTATATTCCCTTCTGTTTCAAAATGTGCAAAGACATTGTATATTTGGGAACAGCAGGGAGTATATAACAACGAAGCCCTCACTTCACTAAAAAATGAACAAAAACTATTGACAAATCATATGTAATATAGTATAATCTTTTTACTGAGATTAATTTTCTTATAATGAGTTATGGAAACAGGAGATTGGGCTTAAAGGCAGCGGGAAACGCTGCTTTTTTGCTTACGGTATTTTCAGAACAGGAGGCATGGCTATGAGCTTTGTAAAATTCGACGGCGTGTATAAAAGATACATAATGGGAGAAGTGACCATAACTGCGTCCGACGGCGTATCCTTTGAGATCGAAAAGGGCGAATTTGCCGTGATCGTCGGAGCAAGCGGAGCCGGCAAGACCACAATACTCAATATGCTTGGCGGAATGGACACCTGCGACGAGGGGGATATTATCGTTGACGGCAGAAACATAGCAAAGCTTTCTCCGAGGGAGCTTATTTCCTACAGGAGATATGACATAGGATTCGTGTTCCAGTTCTATAATCTTGTAAATAACCTTACCGCAAAGGAAAACGTAGAGCTTGCAGCGCAGATTTGCCCCGGCGCAGAGGATCCCGAAGAGGTGCTGAAAAACGTCGGTCTGGAAAACAGGATAAACAACTTCCCGTCACAGCTTTCGGGAGGCGAGCAGCAAAGGGTATCCATCGCAAGAGCGCTGGCGAAAAACCCCAAGCTCCTGCTGTGCGACGAGCCTACGGGCGCACTGGATTACGCCACGGGAAAAAATATCCTTAAGCTTTTGCAGGATACCTGCCGAAGAAACGGCATGACCGTCATCGTCATTACCCACAATTCCGCTATTGCGCCTATGGCAGACAGAGTCATAACCGTAAAAAACAGCAAGGTGGATTCCGTGCGTCTCAACGAACATCCGGCGGACGTATCAACCATCGAATGGTAAAGAGCCACGCTGCTCCGGCTTTGATTACAAGTTGGTTACATATGGTCAGTTTGAAAATGATTACACTTGACAAGAACGGGTAAAAGGTGTAAAATATATATGTATATAGTCTGTGCGTCTGCCGGTACGGAGTTCTCCGGGACGCAGCTTAAAATCTTAACAGGAGGAAATTCAATAATGAAATTAAAAAGAATAGTTTGCTTTGCGGCAGCGGCTGTAATGTCATTGAGCGCTGTGCTACCGGTTTCCGCCGAGGAAGAGGAGGAAAGAGTTATCTCTCCTTACTGGGAGGATGAAGCTATGCTTACTGACGACACCTCCGCTCCTACGCTTTCATTTGACCTTACCGACTGGAGCCGTACAATACATATGACGACAGATGCGTCCATCATCGATCTTCAGACTAAAACGGTTTCGGATTACGCCTATCAGGGAAAATCCCTGAAGCTATCGGGAAGAGCCGACAAGGATATAGAAGATCTCTGCCAGTTTTCATGGCTTATAAGAGACGATAATAACGAGCTTGTTTACCCAGAATCCGAAAACGAGGATTACGACTTTCTCACCATGGGAATAGAGCTTCACGCCAATGAATTCGGAATGAATTATTTTGACGGCAGCATGGTGACCTTTAATTACCGTCTCAATCCTGATATCGAGGGACTGCTTATGGGAGACAGCTGCTTTGTATACGCCTGCGATGCCGACTACAAAAAGCTTGACAGCACCGAGCTGAGACTCCAGTACAATGATACGGACGCAAACAATACGACCCAGTATGCAAAGGGCGTAATGAGCATTGCACAGGAGATCGGCGCAGAAAAGCTCGTTGTGGTTGTTCCTCTGATAAAAAAGACCAAGGAGATCGACATACTTTACATTGATAATTTTACAGTTACGACCCAGACAGGCAAGCAGGTAGCAAACCTTGACGGATATAACGCAAATGCCAAGCCGCAGGAGATCGTTCAGGGACTCAAGGTAAAGAAAAAGGACAATACGGTAAGCCTTGACGAAAACAAAGAGGAAAAAACAAGCGCAAAGGTAGTTATCATGTATATTGGCTTCGGCATTCTAGGAGTCGCCGTGATCGTCGGTATCATAATCATTATAAAACGTGCTAAGAACAGATTCTACTGATATACAAAGCAGCCTTCGGGCTGCTTTTTGTTATGAGATATTATAACAAAAAATGTATGACTGCCTGACGCATACTTGTTATTGTTTGCCGCCGCATCAATTCCGGAACGTTTCGGCATATGCACACGGAAATCAATTTATAAAATTACAATGTCAAAATCCGGCGATTTTGTAGGGGCGGCTATCAGCCGCCCCTACTTTGTATATATTCCGTACAAAAATACGACGTTTTGATTTCTGCGGCAGATTCAAAAAAACTATTGCAAAATCACACATAATGTGCTAGAATATAATAAATTGCTCCGGCAAGCAAAATGCCGGAAAATAAACCGGAGGTTGTATTATGAAAAATATTCCGTCAGTTAAAATCGGTATCGCAGCCGTTTCAAGAGACTGCTTCCCAATGTCCCTTTCCGAGTCGAGAAGAATAAAGGTCTGCGAGGAGTACAGGAAAAGCTACGGCGAGATATATGAGTGTCCCACCGTAGTGGAAAACGAAAAGGATATGCTGAAAGCGCTGGACGAGATAAACTCCGCAGGCTGCAATGCCCTTGTGGTCTATCTCGGAAACTTCGGACCCGAAAGCTCCGAAACGCTTCTCGCCAAAAAGTTTGACGGCCCCGTAATGTTCGTCGCTGCCGCCGAGGAGCCTTGCTGCGGAGAGCTTATCGACAGCAGAGGAGACGCATACTGCGGAATGCTCAACGCAAGCTATAACCTTGCTTTGAGGGGAGTAAAAGCTTACATACCCGAATACCCCATAGGAACTCCCGCAGAGGTGGCAAAAATGATAAGCGAGTTTATCCCCGTTGCAAGAGCGGTGATCGGTCTTAATAACCTTAAGGTCATCAGCTTCGGTCCCCGCCCGCAGGATTTTCTTGCCTGCAATGCGCCCATAAAGCAGCTTTATAATATGGGTATCGAGATCGAGGAAAATTCCGAGCTTGACCTCTTTGAAGCCTTTAACGCTCATGCAGGGGACGAAAGGATACCCTCCGTCGTTGCCGATATGGAAAAGGAGCTTGGCGACGGAAATAAAATGGCTGGGATCCTTCCCCGTCTTGCCCAGTACGAGCTTACCCTCCTTGATTGGGCGGAGGCTCACAAGGGCAGCCGTGAATATGTCGCCTTTGCAAACAAGTGCTGGCCGGCATTCCAGACCCAGTTCGGATTTGTTCCGTGCTATGTAAATTCACGTCTTACAGGTATGGGCATACCCGTTGCCTGCGAGGTGGATATCTACGGCGCAGTAAGCGAATATGTGGGCATTTGCGTTTCCGGAAAGCCGGTAACTCTGCTTGATATCAACAATTCAGTTCCGTCCGATATTTACAGCGAGCATATCGAAGGCAAATTCCCCTATACCATTAAGGATACCTTTATGGGCTTCCACTGCGGAAATACCCCTTCCTGCTTTATTCAACAGCCTGAAATGAAATTCCAGAGGATAATGAAAAGGAATCTCGAGCCGGACAGCGAGCCGAACATTTCCAGAGGAACCATCGAGGGCGACATCAAGCCCGGAGAGATCACCTTCTTCAGATTCCAGTCCACAGCCGACGCACTTCTCAAGGGATATATCGCAGAGGGCGAGGTTCTCCCTGTTTCCACCTGTTCATTCGGCTCTATCGGAATTTTCGCTATAAACGAAATGGGAAGATTTTACCGCCATGTGCTTATCGAAAAGAATTATCCCCATCACGGAGCTGTAGCCTTCGGTCACTGCGGAAAGGCTATTCACTCGGTAATGACATATCTGGGAATGACCGACATCGGCTTCAACCGCCCAAAGGGCATGATGTATCCCACCGAAAATCCCTTTGCATGATATTCTGTAAAAGCTTATCCCGCACGGAGCCTTTTCCGTGCGGGATATTTGCCTTATGAGATATATCTAAATACATTAAAAAGGTCTATTTTACCGAATTAACTGCGCCTATGAAAACGGGTATACTGTTCTGAACATCAACTATCGCATACACAAACGGTCTGTCAAGCTTTACCTCGTAAACCTCCGTGACCGCCTCTGCTGAATCCTTCATAATTACGGCAGTAGCGGCAGCAGCCTTTGTTCCGGTGCGGTCAAGCTCGATGTGAGTTTTATGTATAACGTCGCTTATACACAAGATCCCCGTTTCCGTCTCACCCATAGCCGTAAAATCCGCATCCGCTGTAAAGGGAAGCTCCATTCCCATATCGTTCAGCGGACTAGCCAGATGCGCACCGTAGTCGTATGAAAATTCAGGTATCTGGGCTATAACATTAACGCCCCGCTCTGCGGAGTTTAACAGCGAAGAAAATCCTTCTCCCGTCATAGAGGAAATATAATCCTCAACGGAAACTCCCTCGTTTGGCAGTATCGCCATAAAAGCGTAGTCGAACCCCTTGTAATATTTCAGAAAGCCCTTTGCGGAGCTGTCGCTTATGTATACGTCCTCCGTGCTGTGAAGCATAGCGCAATCCTGCTTTTCACCGCCGTACGCATTAAATACTCCCTTTTCGTCTACATTGAAGTCCTCGTAGGGCTTTGCCCAGCTGCCCTGAAATGCAATAGCGTTTAACAGCACCGTAACGTCAGTGGGCGAAAGCTGGTTGATAATAGACGGTATCATTCCGTCTGTCTTTTCGTTTACCCAGTCGTTTATTTTGCCCACCGTTGTTCCGTCAAACGGCTCTGAATACACACTTGCTCCGAAGTATTCAGCCGCCATATCCGCAAAATCCTGACCGAGCGTGAAGCCGCTGCTTCTTGCCCACAGCGAGTTTGCAATGCTGAACGTCACGTCCTCAGAGCTTTCCGACTTATCGAGAAGGAAAAGCATATTGTCGTTAAAGCTCTGTCCGTCCACGTCCTTGCAAAGAACGTTCCTCATCTGGGAAAGCGTTTCGCCGTTAGCTCCGTTTGCAGTCATGCCCAGCGCCATGATCACCGATTCCGGAGAGACCAGCACGTTTTTTCCGTCCGCTGCGTCGGAGGCTGCCGTCCGTCTGAACAGCTCCGCGGCGAAATCATTATAGCCTTTCTTGAAATCCTCACCGCATTCCTCAATGGACGGATCTCCGTGGGTCTTTTCGGGCATATCCGCCGCAGAGCTGCTGTCATCCGCTTTTCCCGGCTGATCCTTCACATCGCTTTTTGTATCGTCTGCTAAAGTGCTGCCAACGGATGTGTCATCCGCAGATGTATCATCCGCTGAGCTGTCCGCCTGAACGCCCGGCTTTCCGCCCTGAGAAGTATCGCTCACTACCTCACCGCACGAGACCAGCGAAAAGGCGGAAAAAACAGATGCAATGCATAACAGCTTGATTATCGTCTTTTTCATAATATCTCCTCCTGTAATATAAACAGATCTTATTTTATATACGTATGACCCCGGCTCTTTTTATGGGAAAATATTATACAAAATTTCATTCCTATTTTTGTACGATACATACAAACAACGCCCCATTCGCTCCGTTTTATAGGGTAAGAAAAAAGGACAGACACTCAGATGTGCCTGTCCTGTGCATTATTGATTAACCATAAACATTATAATTTTCAGCCAGAAGATTCATTGCTTTAAACATTTTGTGGCAATACACAAAAGGTCCGATGATTATCAGTGAACCCAGTACATTCCAAAGCCAGAAAGAAGCTGCATCAAAGCCGTAAGCTATACCTCTTCTGCGCAGTTCATTTCCGATCCTTGCCGAGATATTATGGTACCATACGATCGCACCTATACCCAGTGTCAGAGGAGTAACAATAAAAGCCAGAAGACAGAAATGCATTGTGCGCTTTCCGTCGTATCTTGACGCAATTGTATTAATATCACTGGAAATACCGGACATACACACAAGTCCATAGATACCAAAAGTGATCAATGACAAAAGAATATACTTTGCCAGACCTCTGCTGGTATTAAGCTGCATAATAGGCGGCTGATTCATAACATAACCGTTGTTATAACCTACAGGCTGTGCTGCGGGATTATATGCTGTGTTGTTCATTACCATTCCGCAATTCGGACAATTGGCAACTCCATCGTTCAGCTGTGCTCCGCAATTAGGACAAAACATCATACAGAACATTCCCTTCATACTATTTTCTTCAAAAATCCAGATTTTCTACATATAGTTTACTACATTTTAAGGAATAAGTCAATTATTATATTCATAAAAATTATTCTTTGTTAAAGCTGTACAAATTCCAGCAATATTTTACTGCAAAATGCAATATGCAATATAAAATAATTTCAGTATGAAAGCTGCATCTGATTATGATATATAATTAATATATCTCTCCCCGACTTCGGCAGAGAGAGATACACATGAATACGTTACCTGTGAACACGCTCTAATACAGCGATTTAGGAGAAGATCTAAACCTCAATTTGGCCGCCGTGCTGCTTTCTTCTTATGACTATTACAGCCATCCAGACGGAAACTACTGCGGCGGCAATGCAGACGTAAACCAAGCCCGAATAAAAATCATTGTACTTATACTCTGAGCCGGGTGGGATCAGAAGGTTTGAAAACGTGTTTGACGCCATATCAACGCATGAGTGGCAGATCGCCGCAGGGAGGATAGAGCCTGTTTTTTCCGTAAGCCATGACAGCAGTATTCCGTAAAATATACAGCTTACGCACATCACCGCAATGCCGGAAAAGGGTTCCAGCGGATAATCCTTTCCGAAGTTCAGTCCCTGAGACACCGCAGGAGCGTGCCATAGTCCCCAGATAACACCGCTTACGCACATCGCCGCAGGCTTGCTCATAAGCTTTTCCAGCTGCGGAGTGAGATAACCCCTCCAGCCGAACTCCTCTCCCCAGCAGATAAAAAAGGTCACCGCTCCCGCTGCTGTAGGGAAAAGCAGCATATATATGCTCTGAGGAATATTGTTATTCAGGACCGAATTTTCAAAGCTGTGATCCTTTACCAGAAACAGTATCCCGGCAGCGGCATTCAGCGCACTTAATATCAGAGGATAAAGCAGTGCGGCAATGTAATATTTCCCGTTGCCCCTGAAATTGATCCTGAGCAGAGTATCGCTGCCGTCTTTTGTGATAAGACGTGTTAAAATATTGGCAGCGGCAGGCGTCATCATAACAAGGTTGGATATGAACCTGTGCTCTGCTCCTCCGTCTTTGAACAGGCAAAGCTGAATGACATATGCGGGCAGGAATGCGAGGAATGTGAAGATCACGATCCTTTTCAGCGCAGACTTTTTTTCATCAGTCATAATTTTCAGCTCCCTTCAGGTATAATTTCACCGATATCCTGTACGAAATGTAATAAATAACGCCAACGGCGTAGGGCGATACAGCCATGAAAATATACAGACCGTCGGGGATCTCCCCGTTAAAAAAAGCAATAATTTTTTCGTAAAGCGCATCGATGTTATTAAACATGGAAATATCGCCGAAAAGCAGATAAGCTATGACCGCAAGAAAGGCTATTATAAATACCGCAGCCTTGTAGGAGCCTCCCGCCTTGCTCCCGAAACGGAAAATAAAAGGCAGCTCCAGCGCCCTGAGAAATATCTGAATGATAAGCAGATTGTATATAAGCAGGAACATATCGGGAACGCCGTTTATAAGCTCCGCAAGATCGTTTATCACCATACACAGTATCATCGTACCGAAGGATATCATAAGAATGAATATGTACTTGGACTCGACCTGTCCCCTTGCCGCTTTAGGAGACGATGAGATAAAATAAGCCCAGCGCTTGGTCTCATCCGCCTCGAAGATCATCGGCTGCATCATTCCTATAATAAAGAATATAAATACAAACGTCATCATTCCCAGCAGAGAATAGATCGTTGAGGGTATATCAGCCTCCTCGGGCTGCAAAAAAAATATCAAGGAAAAAACGGATGAGACGAGAGCCATTAAAATAAGCGTTTTTCTGTTCGTCACGATCTCCTTGTAAATAAGCCCGCTCATTATTTCTCCCTCCTTTTAAGAAGCCTTACGCTTGCGAAAAAGCCCGCAGCAAACGTGCAGATGACCAGCAGGATCCCCGCAGGTACAACATATGGCTTTACAGTGTTTGCGATATCCTTAAGCCATGCTGTCAGAGCCTCTGCGGCAGCATCTTCGTCCTCAGATCCATGCTCTTCAAGAAACGCCATGACCCTTGACATTAATCCGAAATACACCAGGGCGAATAATGCCATGAAAATTCCCGAAACTACTCCGCTTGATCTGAATTTCAGCATAAGAGGGGTATAGACAAACGTGATAGCCGACGCCAGAGCAAATATCCCCAGAAGGACTTTTACCAGAAGATCGTCAAAGGGTCTTCCGCTGATCCCGCAGACCATAAGGGCGTTAAGCACGCTAAAAACAAATATAAGCACAAGCCAGAAGAGCTTTATGACGTATTTCACCAACACAAGTCTTGTCTCACTGACCGGAATGGTGAAAGAAAAGGTTTGCCAGCCGCATTTTATATCCGACATTACGATCGCTCCGTCGTTCAGAAAAACAGCGTATGAAGCAGCGGCTATGCCGAATATAAAGAGGTAAAATGTAATATTATCCGTATCATTCAGGCTCCCGGGTTCAAGCTTTGAAAGATTGCCGAAATTAATGCTGAGCCTTACCATGACCTCCAGTATCACAACCAGCAAAAGGGAAAATGCACATATTATGTAGTTCTTTTTCGCCAGATACATCTCCCTGAAAATAAGTCCCTTCATCACGACCACTCCTTTGTCTTGCCGTTTGAGCTGTTTTGGCGGACGTAAAACATCATGATCTCCTCAAGAGTGGTATGATCCATGACCGCTCCCGAATATTTTTTCTCACATTTTTTTCTGTCGGATATCATGACCTCCGCTCCGAAATCGGTAAGCCTTGCGCTTACGATATCCTCGCTGTCGATATCCTTATAGTCTGATTTTGAGCATTTTATCACTCTGTGACTGTCAAGTATATCGTCCTTGAAGCCTGTGAGCAGAAGCCTTCCCCTGTCGATAAAGGAAACGCTGTCTGCGATCTTTTCAAGATCCGTTGTGATATGAGACGACATTAAAATGCTGTGATTTTCGTCCTGAAGATATTCAAGGAAAATATCCAGCACCTCGTTTCTTACCACAGGGTCAAGACCTGTAGTAGCCTCGTCCATGACCAGCAGCTCGGCATTGTGGGAAAGAGCTGCGGCTATCTGGAGCTTCATTTTCATACCCTTTGAAAATTCCCCCACCTTTTTCTTCTGAGGAAGTGAAAACCTGTCGGTATAATTGAAAAATGTCTGACTGTCCCACTGCGGGTAAATATCTCTGAATATCCTGTCTATATGTCTGGCGTTGAGCATATCGTGAACGGGCAGCTCGTCAAACACGGCGGATAAACGCTGCTTTGCGGCAAGCTCGTCCTTGACGCTATCAAGCCCGAAGATCTTAATGCTGCCCTCGTCGGGAGAAATAATATTCAGTATAGATTTTATCGTCGTAGTCTTTCCGGCTCCGTTCTGCCCGATAAATCCCATAATGCTCCCCTTCCTGACATTAAAGGAAATGTTCTCCATCGTGAAGCCGTCGTACCTTTTTGTAAGCTCCTTTATCTCGATCGCATTTTCATAATCACTCATCTTCATAACCCCCATAGATCATTTCAAGAATTTCCGTCATTTCCTCAAGAGATATCCCGCACATTTTCGCCTTTGAGCACGCCTGCGAGAGCAGCTCCTCCGTCTGCCGGAGGTTCTCCTCCCTTAGTAATTCGGCATTCTGACCCTTTACGAAGCTCCCCTTTCCGGTGAAGGATTCTATAAATCCATCCCGTTCAAGCTCCTCATAAGCACGCTTTGTAGTAATAACGCTTATTCTCAGTGCAAGAGCAAGCGCACGCATCGACGGAAGGGCGTCCCCCTCCTTTAATGCGCCTGTCATGATCATTCCCTTTATCTGAGAATATATCTGCTCATAGATCGGTTCACCCGATGAATTGCTTATAATAATGTCCATTGATTCGATCCTTTCGCTCTAAAGCTGATATAATGTGCATATCGGATATATACATTATATCAACCTATTATACATTTGTCAATAGCTTTTAACAAATTTTTTACTAAAAAACACACAGCCATTGTATGCATATTGCCTTAGGGTGTGTTGACACTATCCGAAATGCTTGGATTGCGGACAGATTTTTTGCAGTTCAAGGAGATTCTTCGCAGGCATAATGTCGTATTCCAAGGAAAATCAACGCAGAAATGCAGAAAATATGACCGCAAGACAGGCGTTGAGCGGTAGTGTCAACGCACCCTAAGCTTTATACCTTCCGCAGAAGCCTGTGCGCAGGATATAAATATTCCGCTGCGCTCCGGAATTTTATCGTAAAAATCGGTTTGCATGAATTTATCACAAAAGCCCTTGACATTTTTTATTATATGTGATAAAATAAATTCAGCAAAAATTCATGTTATAACATTCGGGATATGTAAGTGTCCAGCTGTTTACAAAACAAAACATTTTATGGGGCATTAGCGCAGTTGGTAGCGCATCACACTGGCAGTGTGGGGGTCAGGGGTTCAAATCCCCTATGCTCCACCAGATCACTCGCCGTAACGGGCATTCCCCGCTGCGGCTTTTTTATTCCCATCGATCATAAAGGAGGGTTTCAGGTGGCGTTTGATTATAAAAAAGAATATAAGGAATTTTATATGCCGAAGAACAAGCCGTGCATCGTGGAAATTCCCAAAATGAATTATATTGCAGTAAGAGGAAAAGGCGATCCCAATGCGGAAGACAGCGAATACAAGAGATCCATCGGTTTGCTTTACGTAATAGCCTTTACGATCAAAATGAGCAAAAAAGGAAACCGTCAGATCGAGGGCTATTTCGACTATGTAGTGCCTCCGCTGGAGGGCTTCTGGCAGCAGGACGGCTCCGAGGGGATCGACTATGCGCATAAGGAGAATTTCCGGTTTATTTCCGTCATTCGTCTCCCTGATTTTGTAACAAAAGAGGATTTCGGCTGGGCGGTTGCCGAAGCGTCGGCAAAAAAGAACGCCGACTTTTCCAAAGTAGAGTTTCTGACTGTAGACGAAGGCATATGCGTACAGTGTATGCATATCGGTCCCTATGACGATGAGCCTGCAACAGTTGCACTGATGCATGAATATATGGAGCAGCATGGCTATACTCTTGATATTTCACAGAAACGCCTGCACCATGAGATCTATCTCAGCGACGCCCGCAGGGTCGCACCGGAAAAGCTGAAAACAGTTGTAAGGCATCCGATCAGGAAAGTGAAATAGTTCGTGTAATGTTACATAGCTTTACAAAAAAAGGGGACTTCGACAGTCCCCTCAGCCTGTCGAAAAAGTCCACACAGCGCAATTAAGGGGCAGCCCTCTATCGCAGGGCATGCCCCTCTTTTCAAACAGTCCACCGGACTGTTTGAAAATTCACCCTGTGCGGAGATCCTGCGTGTAAGGGAGTTTCGCTCCTGCGGGAGCGACGAGGTGGCGCTGCTCCCTCGACCCCCGCAAGCGCTCTAGCGCCGCGCTTGAGCCTGCGCTTTAATTTCCCAATGGGGTTTCTCGACAACCTGAAGTGGACCTCAACAGTCCCCTCTTTTTATGTATTTTTTATGCAGACAACGCCGTATTTCTCAATCGTCTGCTTCCGGTGCTTTTTCCTGAGAGTATTTTTTATATCCGGGGTGCTTTCCGGTAACTCCGTACTGGGGTCTCATGCCTATAAGACGGTCGATATTTTCACGGTCGATATCCTTTACTCCTCCCAGAAGTCTTGCCACAAGGGATATCTGAGCCTGAAGCTCCAGCGTTTCCATTCTGTAATATGCCGTGGTAAGATCGGCGCCTACGGTAAGTGCGCCGTGGTTTGTAAGCAGCATTACATCATGATAAGGAAGATACGGCTCGATAGCCTCAGGCACCTCATAGGTCGAGGGCGTTCCGTAAGGAGTAAGAGGAACAGAACCGACTGCAATAACAGTCTCTATCATACAGTAGTCGTCCAGCGGAACGTGTGCGCAGGCAAACCCTGTTGATACAGGGGGGTGAGCGTGAACGACAGCTCCTACATCGGGCCTGTCATGGTAGCATTTAAGGTGCATTTTTACCTCGGAGGAAGGTCTCCAGCCCTCTGCCGCCTCGATAATATTGAAATCATCGTCGATAAGTCCGATCTTGTCAACCGTTATCTCAGCCTTTGAAACTCCTGTCTGAGTGGCAAGGTATCTGCCCTCTGCGACCTTTACGGTAACGTTTCCGTCATTAGCCGCTACCCAGCCCTTTTGCCACATTTTATGACAAACCTCAACTATTTTTTCTTTAATATCTTCGTACATAATTTTCTGTCCTTTCAATTAAACTACGCCCTTCTGGAGCATTATATTGGCATAAAGCGCCTTCTCTCCCGTTGCAATGATCGCATAGGCTTTTTTTGCTTCCTCGTAGAATGCAAAACGCTCGATCTCTCCGATAGCGTTTTCGCCACGTTCGTCGTACTTTTTCACAATAACCTTGTACTCCTCCCAGATAGGAGTTTCAACGTTGTCTCCCGGCATTACCTGCATTAAATTAACAGGCTTTTCCACATAAGTATCCAGCGGGAACAGCTGCAATATAGCGTCCAGAAGTTCGGGAACACCGTGTCCGTCACAGCGGATGACCTTTGCGTTTTTCCCCATGCTTTCGGCAGGGAAGTTTCCGTCCGATATTACAATTCTGTCGGAATGTCCCATTTCGCAAAGGGTTTTCAACAGCTCCGGAGAAAGAATTGCGGGTATATTTTTCAGCATTTTATTCATTCCTTTCGGTCATTATTTTACAGTCACTTCAAGAAATCTCTCATAAGCCATATCCCAGTCTTCTGAGTTTTCTCCCTCAAACAGGAAAATATCCTCGGAGCTTCTTATGATTTTTCTTGCCTCGTCAATATTTGCAATGTCTCCGCTTGCAATAAGCTGGACCGCAATATTTCCAAGAGCGGTAGCCTCCACAGGTCCGCCGGAAACTTTTATTTTGCAGGCGCTTGCCGTAAGCCTTGACAAAAATCTGTCTTTAGTTCCTCCGCCTATCATATATAGCGTGGAATACTTTTTGCCCGTGCAAGCCTCCAGCTCTGAAATGGCGCAGCGGTATTTAAGCGCGAGGCTTTCGTAAATGCACCGCATGATCTCTCCGTCATTCTGCGGGATATACTGACCTGTCCTTGAACAGTAATCTCTTATACGCTCGGGAATATTTCCCGCAGGCACAAAGCTTTCGTCGTCGGGGTCGATAAAGCATCTGAACGGCTCGCTTTGTACAGCCATTTTTTCAAGCTCCGCAAAGGAGTAGTCCTTGCCCTCTCTCTGCCATTGACGGCGGCTTTCCTGAATAAGCCACAGACCGATTATATTCTTTAAAAACGAGGTCTTACCGTTATATCCCACCTCGTTGGTGACATTCAGTCTCAGAGAATTTTCATCAAGAACAGGCTCGTCAAGCTCAGTACCCAGCAGGCTCCATGTTCCGCAGGAAAGAAAAGCAAAATCCTTCTCTTCCGCAGGAACAGCCGCCATTGCCGCCTGAGTATCGTGTCCGCACACAGCGATAACGTCCATATCGGGAATGTCCAGCTCTTTTCTTATTTCAGCAGTCAGAGTACCGATCTTAGTTCCCGCAGGAACAATATTGGTAAAAAGGCTTTCCTTGATGCCCAGCTTATCCGCAAGCCTGTAAGCCCAGTTTCTTCCCGTCTGGTCGTACAGCTGTGTAGTTGAGGCTATGGACTGCTCCGTCACCTTTTCCCCCGTGAGAAAATACGTGAACAGATTTGGCATCATCAGCATTTTGTCGGAGCGTTCCATAAGCTCAGGACGGTTTTTGACTACGGACATAAGCTGAAACGCCGTGTTTATCTCCATAAACTGATTGCCAGTGACAGTGTAAAAGGCGCTTTTCGGAATCAGCTTAAAGCTTTCCTCAAGCATTCCATTTGTGCGTCCGTCACGGTAATGTACGGGGTTTTCAAGCAGTCTGCCGTCCTTGTCGATAAGCCCGAAATCCACGCCCCATGTATCAATTCCAAGACTGCGTATCTCCCCGCAGGCTTTAGACTTTATAAGGCTCTGCTTTATCTCGTGGAAAAGCCGAAGAACGTCCCAGTACATCGTGCCGTTTAAAATTACGGGATCGTTGGAAAATCGGTGTATCTCCTGAAGCGTTATTTTCTCCCCGTCAAAAGTACCGACTATGGCACGTCCGCTTGATGCGCCGAAATCTATTGCCAGAACTTTTTTGTTCATGTTTTCATCTCCGATCGTGAAGATATTTACTTGTTATTTAGTTATTTATACATAGGACCGTAATTAGCGCACGCTCTGAAATCTGCGCCCTCCTTGTCCATACCGAAAGCATTCCAAGCGGCAGGTCTGAAAATCTCCTCCTCTGGAACGTTATGCATAGCAACAGGGATCCTCAGAATTGAACAGAATGTGATAAGGTCCGCTCCGACATGACCGTAGCTTATCGCTCCGTGGTTTGCACCCCAGTTGTTCATTACGTCGTAAGCCGTCTTGAATGCGCCCTTGCCCGTAACTCTCGGAGTAAACCATGTGCAGGGCCATGTGTAGTCTGTCCTCTTCCAGAGAATGTCGTTTACCTCCTCGGGCAGCTTGACAGTCCAACCCTCTGCGATCTGGAGCATCGGTCCCAAGCCCTTTACAAGATTAAGCCTTATCATTGTAACAGGCATTTCTGCGTCGGTGACAAAACGTGAGGAAAATCCGCCTCCCCTGAAATATCCGCAGTCAGCGTAGTTCCATGTGGTAGCCGCCAGAATGTTCTTCTGATCCTCCTCGGTAACGTTGAACCACTCCTTCATTACGTGAGCGCCGTTTTCGTCCTTAGCCTGACCGTTTGCGTCAAGACAAGCCGCTCCGGAATTTATAAGGTGGATAAATCCGCCCGCTTCCTTAGCCTTACCCTCCAGCTCATAGCCTGCCGCCTTTCTGACAGCATCGGGAGACCAGTAGGTACGCACGTCCGCAAAGATCTGCGCCCTGCCTGTGAGAAGCTTCATAAACAGCATTCCAAGACCGTTGAGAACGTCGTTTTCAGTCGCAAGCACATACGGCTCTCTCGCTCCGTTCCAGTCAAAGGTAGTGTTGAGCATAGCCTCGGCAAAATCACAGTTGGGATAAAAGTCCGTCCACTGTCTCTGTCCCTGAAAGCCCGCTGCTATAGCGTTGTGTCCAACCATTTCTTCCTCTCTGCCCTTGGGGAGCTTATCATTGCCGTTCATCAGATCCTTTATGATACACATCATCTTAACGACAAATTCCCAGTCCTTTTCCTTTTCCTCGGGAGTTTTGCGGAGAAAGTCCGGATTCTTGTCAAAGCCCTCCTTACAGTTTGCCTTTGTCCATGCAAGAGCCTTTTCAAACTCCTCCTTATCGTAGATCTCCTCCGTCATTCGTCTGATTATCTCCACCTCGTCAACCGACTCGACTCTCATGCCGAGATAATCCTCGATAAACGCAGGGTCTATTATAGATCCGCCTATGCCCATACATATAGAGCCGATCTGCAAATAGGATTTTCCTCTCATGGTAGCGGCGGCAACTGCGGCACGTCCGAAACGCAGAAGCTTTTCCTTTACATCTGCGGGAATTTCAGTATCGTCAGCCTCGCACACATCATGACCGTAGATACCGAATGCAGGCAGACCCTTCTGAGCGTGGGTCGCAAGCACAGAAGCCAGATAAACTGCTCCGGGACGTTCGGTGCCGTTAAAGCCCCATACCGCTTTTATCGTGTTTTTGTCCATATCCATAGTTTCTGCACCGTAGCACCAGCAGGGCGTTACCGTAAGGGTGATATCCACACCGGCTTTTCTGAACTTATCCGCACAGGCAGCCGCCTCTGCGACCCTGCCTATGGTAGTATCCGCAATGATGACCTTAACAGGCTCTCCGTTGGAATATCTGAGATTTTTCTCAAAAAGCTCGGCTGCGGACTTTGCCATATTCATCGTCTGCTCCTCAAGGGACTCTCTTACTCCCAATGCTCCTCTTCTGCCGTCAATGGTCGGTCTGATACCGATAACCGGATAATCTCCCACATATCTGTTTTTTGCCATAATAAAACCTCCTGTAATCTTTTTGAACGGTCAATATCTTATGCGTATATTATATCATATTTATCAGGATTTGTCTGCAAATTTTATATCGGCGAAAGGTAGAATTTAAGCCCTGCGTTTTGTACAATGTTGATAAATCAGCACTATATTGCAGCAGCTGCAAAATATTGCACAAATACCTTTTCAGCAGAAGCTTAGCCTACCAAAATGTTTTTCAAAAAATATTTTCTGTTTTTCGATAAAAAAGTATTGACAAATAAAAATAATCATGCTATAATATCAACAACATGAAACGAAAGGGGCAACTTTTCTTATGTGGACAAAAACAAGATCCTTAATGCTGTCAAGAATACTTGTGGCGGGACTTTTTTTCCTGCTGTGTGTGCTGGTGATATGCATACCGTTCATTGCGAAATGGTTTGATGCTATCTCAGTGGGCAAGGGACTGATCAAAGGCAGCGTGACCGTACCTGTGTGCATAATGCTTTACATTTGCGATATATTCGCATTTGCGGCGGTCATATCCCTGAACAGACTTCTCGGCAACATAAACCGTGACAGCGTTTTTACGGAGGAAAATACCAGATGTCTGAGGATAATCTCATGGTCATGCGTTTTTGCGGGCATTACCTTCGCCGTATTTTCGGTATGGCGGTTCGAGTTCCTTTTCGCCGCATTTTTCGCCTGCTTTCTGGGACTTGTTATGAGAGTGCTGAAAAACGTCTTTGAAAAGGCTGTTGAGATCAAGTCCGAGAACGACTTTACAATATAACGGAGGTGCGAAATGGCTATTATGGTAAACCTTGACGTAATGATGGCGAAGCGCAAAATATCCTCTAACGAGCTTGCCGAAAAGGTAGGGATAACGCCGGCTAACCTTTCCATACTCAAAACGGGCAAGGCAAAGGCAGTCAGGTTCTCCACACTGGATAAAATATGCGAGGCTCTCGACTGCCAGCCGGGAGACATACTTGAACACGTCTGACAGAGCCGCAACAGAAATAAAAACAAAAAAGAGCGTGACAACAAAACGGATATATTTTTTTGCAATTTATATGTAATAAAATTACTTATATTCAATTAACTGCATTTAAAGAAAGGAGAAATTAAAATGAACAAAAACGATATTCCCGACTGCGGCGTGACCACCGGAGCATTCTTTGATCCACCATGCTATGTTGTCCCCCCGAAGGAGGAAATACAGTTCTCACGGTCTGAGCATATCATGGCGTTTTGTACTGCGCTTCTGGCGTTTTTCTTTGTACATTTCGTTTTATGGAACACGTCGGGATTTTTCACAACGCTGTTTTACTTCACAGTCATAACCATGACAATGATCTTTACAGCAAAAAGCGGCTTTACCCTCAACGGCTTTCATAAATTATCCGCTGTGATACTGTATATTTTCAGCCTTGTATTTTCCCTTACCTCCAACAGCCTTATCAAAAATCTCGACGCCGTATTCCTGTTTGTGGGCGGAGCCTACTTTGTTTATTCAGTATGCACTCAGAGAAAGGACTTCGGACGTTTTCTTCCCTTTCAGCTTGCAAAATGCATTTTTGAGTACCCGTTTTCCCATATATCCAAGGAATACACCGCAATAAACAGCACATTAAAAAGCTCGGAACGGGGAAAAAGCATAAAGTATTCAGTTTTAGGACTTGTTATCGCCCTGCCCCTGACATACGTCGTAGGTCTGCTGCTTATGTCCGCAGACAGCGGGGTAGAAAAGATCCTTAACACATTAGGCGGTTTTATCAAGGCTCAGAATATCTGGACAATACTAATTGAGATAGGTCTATCGATCCCTGCGGGCGGATATCTTTTCGGAATGCTCTATTCCAACACCCATAAGGAAAAGGTGAAGGAGCTTGACGAGGACAGCTGCGAGGCTGCGTGCAAAAGCTGCGGACGGATCAACAGTACCATGATATACGCTTCGGTAACGCCTGTCTGTATACTTTACGCCGTCTTCTTTATCTCACAGACCGGCTACCTCCTTTCCGCCTTTGCCGGAAAGCTGCCAGGAGCATACAGCTATTCCGAGTACGCAAGAAAAGGCTTTTTCGAGCTTTTCGCCCTTACTGTCATCAACATAGGTATCATCGCCTTCATCAACCTTTTCACAAAGCGAAACGGCGGGGAAAAACCGCTGGGACTCAGGCTTTACACCTCTGCGATCTGTATATTTACGCTGGTTATAACAGCCTCCGCAGTAAGCAAGATGATAATGTACGTTGACAATTACGGGCTCACACGCAAACGCATCTACACGACATGGTTCATGCTTCTTACGGCTGTAATATTTATCTTCCTTATCGTAAAACAGTTCCGCAAAAGCTTCCGCTTTACATCGGCAGGCTGTGCAGCATTTACCGCTATGTTCGCTCTGCTGTGCTTTTCCCGTCCGGACGCTCTTATCGCACGCTATAATCTTGAATACTGCGCATACAGACTTTCCTATAACGACATTGTTGAAATGAGCGAGCTTTCAGACGATGCTGCCGCAGTACTTATGGAGGAAAAATACGACGCCGTACTGGAAAGCATATTTGAACGCTACAATCAGATCCGTTACGGTTCCGAACAGCTCAGGGAAGATATCATGGGCGACGATTACACCGACAGCTTCACGCCTGAAACGGTATATGGCTTCAGACAGCATATTCTTGAAAAGCTGGATCATGACCCCTATAACGGCTTCAATATCTCCGCACTGATGATAAGAGCAAACGGTGAACCAAAATAAATAAGGGAGCGGATATTCGTCCGCTCCCTTACTATTTAAATATGGATCATTATTCAACCAGTATAAAATCTCCCTCGCTACCCCACTTGCCAAGAGTATTATCGGCTATCAGACAAGGACCTCCGGAAAGACGTAAAAAATCTCCGCTGCTGTCATATTCCCATTCTACCGAGAGAATAACTGTGCCAAGCTCCGTCACCACAATATTGTACGGCTTTCTCCCGCTCCACTTCTCAACGTCCTCACGGATAATATCTTCCTTTCCGGGATTCCACTTTTCAAAAAGGGAATACATATCGTCACAGCAAAGCTCCAGAGTGCTGTCCCCGTATATCTCAAAATAATAGCTGTCCGTATCGCCGTTAAGATAATATTTTCCCGTCTTAAGCTCAGGGATATCATAAATATCCGGACGGCTGTAATCAACACCCTCCAGCTTTTCCTTTTCAGCGGAGGCGTCAGAAATATGATCGACAAGCTCTATACCGATCAAAGCGAAAACAGTAACGATCAGAACACACAGAAGTATCTTTATGATCCTGCTGTTTTTTACCGCCTGCAAATTACCCGGACTATTCATAAACCACCCCTCCTCAATATAAGAAACGTAAAACATGACATTGTGTAAAAATATCCGGAAAATACCCATATAAATTGATTCTGCCGTTATATTAACACATATACTTAAATATGTCAATTGGCATTACTGACAGTTTTTTCATGTATAATTTTACATTTCCCACAAAAATACAGCTTGCTTACAGCAGTCATACGCCGTATTTATCGGTATAGTAAACCGAAAATGCCGTTGCTGCAATAACGCAGGCTATCATGATGTAAATTATCGGAGTCCACAAAAAGTTGTCGTCGTACCTTATGATAAGGGTCATCGCTAATGCTGCTGCCGAGACGGACGAAATGACTCTTCCTGTTCCTCCGAACGCCGAAAAAGCTCCCGATATAAAGCAGACAATAAGCATTACAAGCATCAGAAAAGCCGCAAAGGACAGAAAGATATCCCCGTAGCTGCCGCCCGGCATAGCCCGGTATACAACGTAGACAAAAGAGGTTTCCCAGGAGATACCCATTTCAAATTCGGCAAAATCATGAAAGAAAATATGACCCGACAGCACTGTAAGTCCCGACATAAAAAAGCTCATGACCGCAAGGGATAAGATCACTCCCAAAGAAGCGATCCCCCGTGAAATATTGTTTGCAGACGCTATTTTTATCCCGCTGCGAAATACTCCCGCCGAAAAAAACACTGCAATGCAGACCATGAAAATATCTATTCCCATAACAGCCGATATACTTTCAGCCGTAAGGTAAGACAGCGTAAATCCGGCTATAACCGCTGTCATAACAATGCAGAGCAGATAATAAGGTATACATATATATTTCTGAATGTTTTTCACAAACACTGCAAGCTTCATTCAATCTCCCTCCATTCCGGCGGCATTGGATATGCGGATAAATATCAGCGCTGCCGCTCCGAAAACGACTATTCCGATCACAGGTGCAATAAGCTCCGGATTCTCAATGAGTCTGTGCCATTTGTCCGAATATATACAGACGCTCAGAAGCACTGCCGCATAGGCTCCTATGACTGTCAGCTTGACGACCCGTTCTCTGTTGTACATAAGTGCGCTCATGGACGCACCCAAAAGATAAGCTTCAAAAAATCTTATGAAGATCAGCAGCGAAATATATGCGTAATACTGCGCAAATGCAAAACCGGCGCTGCTGTAGGCTACATTATCCATGATACCCGGCATAAAAGCCTGAAAATCAAAGTTATCAGCAACCGCATCAAAGGGTGAATAGGATTCACATATTAATGACATTGATACGTATACCCCTGTGTCTTTCATAAAAACCGGCATAGAAATGGAAATAAGCTTTATCGCCGCAAGCAGCAGCGCAAAAAGCGATCCCGTTATAAGTACAGCACGGTATGCACAACGCCTTGAAATATTATTCTGAAAAGCGGTCTTGCATATCCTGCGGAAGCCTACAAAGCCTATTACAGCCGCCAGAGGCACAAGCACAAAAAGGCTGTCGAAAAATGTTGCGGTATTATATATATCAAGAATTTCCCCCGTTTCTCCCATGAACAACCGATCTCTGTGCAAATAAAAGCATCGGAGGACCGTCATGACCGCAGCGGTCACTATCCCCACAGGAAGAATGATGTATCTGAGCGAATTTTTCAGTAATGCCCTGAATCTCATTTTGTATCACCCTCTCCCTCCTGTCCGCCGGTGATGCTTACAAATATCTGCTGCATATCCGGCTTTGAGATCTCCAGTCCGTTGGGGACACTTTCGGGTCTGCCCCTTACATAAACCGACTTGATACCGCCCATTGAGCTTTGGGAAAGGATATCCATATCCTTGCAGAATCTGTCCACTGCAGCCGCCGAGCCGGTTATGGCGCAACCCTCGTTAAGGAGCGTTTCGGCGCTCTCACTGCATATGACCTTTCCCTTGTCAATGATAATAACGTGCTCAAAAAGATTTGCGCACTCGTCTATCAGGTGAGTAGAAACTACCATACAGCAGCCGGAGTCAATAAACCTTTCCACAAGCAGCCTGTAAAAAAGCTCTCTGTGATTGGCGTCAAGACCCAGCACAGGCTCGTCAAGAAAAATAAATTCCGCACCCGAGCTGAGAGCTATAATTATCTTGGCAATAGTCCTGTAACCGGTAGAAAGTCTGCCCAGACGTTTTTTCACATCCAGACCGAAACGCTTTGCAAGCTCCCCGGCATATTCGTTATCAAAGTTCGGATAGAAATCCCCCGTGACCTTAAAGGCTGAGGATATCCTCATATCTCCGGGAAGATTAACGCCCTCCGACATAGCGTAGATATGCCCCAGAGCCTTATCGTTTTCCTGAAGCCTTTCCCCGTCAAGGGATATCTCTCCTTTATTTATCCTCACCCTGTTGCACACGGAATTTATAAGCGTAGATTTGCCTGCGCCGTTGCGTCCCAGCAGACCGTAGATCCTGCCCGTTTCAAACTCTGCCGAAACGCCGTCTAGAGCCGCCTTTTTTCCGAAATATTTTGTCACCCCGTCAAGCCTTATAACGCTCATTCCTCAAAACTCCTTTCTATCATGGCAATTATCTCTTTTTTACCTATGCCAAGCTTTTTCGCCTCGTCAGCCATGGTTTTAACGTAAGCCTCCTGAAAATCCCTTTTCCTTTCTTCCTTAAGGATCTTCACAGCTCCCTCGCTCACAAACATACCCACGCCTCTTTTTTTGTACAGCACATTTTTATCCACCAGCATATTTATTCCCTTTAACGCTGTTGCGGGATTTACCTTACAGGTAACGGAAATCTCCGTTGTTGAAGGCACCTGCTCGCCTTCCTTTACCGCCCCCTGTATGATCATATCCGCTATCCAGTCGGAAAGCTGGATATATATAGGTCTGTCGCTGTCTGTTAAAAAATCCATAGTTCGCTCCTTTCCGGCGGAGCGCCGCTTTGCTCTCACGGACTCCGCCAATGTTGTCTCATCTCTTTTGTTCGGAAGTATACCGTTGGTTATTTAGTTTATCGGTTAATTACTTCCGTAACTAACTATAACACAAACGGGCGTATTTGTCAAGAGGGTAAAAAAATTTTTCTGTTTTCAGGACATAAAAAAACCGGATCGACATCTCATGCCGACCGGCGGTCAAAGATTTACTGCATTACAAAAAACACCAAGTCTTTGCGCTATCTTAAATTCATTATTTTTTCACTGATTTTCATGATATCAACTCAATATAATTTTCCCTTGACAAAATTTAAATGTTATGATATAGTAATATTAAACAAAAAAACATTATAATGATACATAATTCTTTATACATATGTTTATTTTTTTAAATAAATGCCAAAAAAGGAGATTATTTACTATGGTTGACGAAAAAAAACTGTCAATTATTAATAATAATATTAGGAACTGTGTAAAATCAAATTCTGCTGTAATATATATTTATCCTAATATTCCTCAAAACATTATCAATGGTGCAAGAAGAAAATTTGTGCCAAGTTACGAAGAAATTATTGCTTTAATTGACACTACTGTTTTCAATTCTGGTGAGCGTGGTTTAGCTTTTACTAATAATGGCATCTACTTTAAAGATATATTATTAAAACCTTGCGGATGTACATATAGCGATTATGTCACATCTCCTATGGTTGCCGATGACGTATATTTTAACGCATATTCAATAACCGAATTAGCCACTAAACTATTTTTTAGTGACTATAATGATGACGACGATGATGATTATGATGATGACGATGATGATGACACCAACGAAAGTGGAACAAATCTTGCCACTTTACTCGGTGAAGCACTTGGTGAAGCACTCGGAGAATACATAGGAGAAAAAATAAATAATAAAGTAGGCGAATATATTACAAATAAAACAAATCAGGAAAATGACGAAATAATTGAAGGTCTACGAGATACAAAATCACAATTACGAGAATTAAACTCAACTATAAAGACACTGATATCTAGTGTAAATTATTTTATCAATAATAATGACAATGAAAGTTTTGATAATAAATATATGGCTATACAGAGATTGTCTTTTTTTATTGCTTCATTCGCAGATATTGATTGGCTTAATAATAACTTTAGTGAAGAACAAATAGAAGCCATTGATATGCCTGCTGTTTCTACTGATCAGATTTTTGAATTGTTTGATGAGATTGACAAGTTATTTATAGATATATCTGACCCCGATGATAACGATAATAATTTTAAAATTCCTCATCTGAAAAACTCATTAAAAATCCTATCCAATACTATAATCTCAACATTTGAAAATATGTATGATGAATATTACGAGTTTGATTCCGATAATATTGATTTAGCAGATATGTGTAACATGGATAATTACTTAAGTATATGTAAAAGAGCATTACAAGAGTTCAAATCAAAAGTCCAAGATACTATGAACCAGTTTGACAGCTTAATAAATTTCCTTTATGAAATGGATTTTGATGTATAATAAAAATAAAGTGAGGTAATTATTAATGGGACTTTTCTCAAAGAAAGATACTTACAGTAAAAGAGAGTTAAAAAAAATCTGTAAAATGATGGCTGAGGATTGGGAAAACGAGGGTAAAGGTAAACATGGAGGATATGGTTATAGAAATCGTGGATTTGAAAACGTAACAAGTAATCATGGCTGGTATACGTGCACTAAATGTGGCAAAAAATTCAGAAAAGGCGATATGGACATAGACCACATTCTACCCAAAAGCCGTGGAGGTGATGACTCAAGAGATAACCTACAATGCATCTGTAAACATTGTAATAGATCTAAGAGAGATAGTACTATTGATACTAAAAAAGACCTAAAAGTGAGACGGAAAGAAAACAAACGAACAAAAAAAGGAATTCTAAAAGCATATGAAGATGTAGATGATTAATTTTTTACAATACCAAAAGGAGCGGCTCAACCGAACCGCTCCTTTTATATTTATATAGCTATCATCTTATCCCATAACAACCACAATATCAGTCTGCTCAGTCATCTTGCAAGCGCATACGAAGTTGCCTTCTACCGCCTCGCCGTTGACTGTCATCGACTTAACGCCGCTCTGTACGTGATCGGGGTTCTGAATGTCGATAGAGAGATGCTTTCCTCTGAAATTCTTCTCGATCTTAAAGCCGTCCCAAGCCGCAGGGATAGACGGACTGATAACAAGTCCCTCAGCGTTTGGTCTCATACCGCAGATACCCTCTACGCAGCCTACCATTACCGTTGAACCTGTTCCCGTAAGCCAGTGAACGTGCGAACGTCCGGCATAAGGAGAACGTGTTGACTCTGTAAACTGTCCGTGAACGTACGGCTCAAGAATTCTTATCTCAGCCTTGTCGTTCATGCTTGCAGGAGCCGACTCTAAGAAGTATTCAAAAGCCCTGTCGCCGTGTCCCAGCAGAGATTCCGCAAGGATAGCCCAGCCCTGTGTCTGAGAGAAGATACCGCCGTTTTCCTTGGTGTCAGGATTGAATATATGCATAAGCGCACCGTCAAAATAGTGGTCAACATAAGGCGGCTCCATGATCTTTACACCGTAAGGAGTATTGAGTATCTCATGAACGCTTTCCATAGCGGTCTCAGCCTGCTCCTTGGAAGCAAAGCCTGAAATTACCGACCACGACTGAGGATTCAGCCACATTGAAGCCTCGGGATCCTTCTTGGCGCCTACGACCTCGCCGTTCTCACGGTAGCCTCTGATAAATCTGTCCTCGTCCCAGCAGGCTGCAAGGCTCTTGCCAAGCTCCGCCTGTACCTTGTTGATGTACTCAACATATTCCGTATCGTTTCTGTCCTCAGCGTAACCCTTGATAACGCTCATTGCATAGTAAAGCTGGAATGCAACAAAGGAGGATTCGCCCTTCTTGCCAAGTCTCAGGCAGTCGTTCCAGTCCGCATACAAACCTGCGGGCATTGTGTGAGCGCCAAGTCTGTTCATAGAGAATTCGATCGCCTTTTTCAAGTGATCGTAAACCGTGTCCTCTCCGCCGTTGGCGTAAACGATGACCTTATCGAGGAACTCCTTGTTTCCGCTTTCGCCGATATACTTATTGACCGTGGGGAACAGCCAGAGAGCATCGTCGGCTCTGTAGCAGGGGTGTCCCGTCTCCTTGGCATAAACGGAATTTTCGTCGTTCTCGTCCGGACAGGTCTCATGACCCGCATTGTGGTCAAACTTGACCAGCGGAAGTCCTCCGCCGTTGTCTACCTGTGCGGAGATCATAAACTCGATCTTTTCCCTTGCAAGCTCCGGATTGATATGGATAATACCCTGGATATCCTGAACAGTATCTCTGTAGCCGTAGCCGTTTCTCAGACCGCAGTAGATAAACGAAGCCGCTCTGGACCAGATAAACGTAATAAAGCACTGATAAGCGTTCCATACATCCACCATGTTGTTGAATTCCTCAGAAGGAGTTTCAACCTGGAAGTTATTGAGCTGACCGTGCCAGTAATCGATAAGCTCCTTAAGCTCGGCGTCTACCCTGCCCGCCTCATTGTACTGAGCAAGGATCTCGTCTGCGACCTTGGGATTCTTCTGACCCAGAACATAAATAAGCTCCTTAGTCTCGCCGGGAGCAAGCATAATCTCCGACTGGAGAGCGCCGCAGGCGTTGGAGTTATAGTTGCACTTGTTGTCGCAGAAGCCTCTTTCCACCGCTACCGGATTGCCGTAGTCTCTGTAAGATCCGATAAAGCTGTCAAGGTTGCCGTTGTAAGCGGAAATGGGAGCGCCTACGCAGCCGAAGAATCTCTCTCTCCAGTTGGAGCCGTTTTCGTCCTTGCCGCTGTTTTCGTTGATGTGCTGAACGATCTTGTTTCCCTCAAAGGAAGTCCTTGTAATAAACAGCGTGTACTGGAGATTTACCTGATCCTGCTCATAGTTGTTCTCGTTTGTGAACTCGATAAATCCGAATGCGGACAGGTTTCTGTATCTGTCCGATGTATTTGTCACCTTGACTCTCCAAACCTCGTATGTCTTGTCAAGGGGAACGTAATAAGTAAGCTCCGAACGGATATCGGCATACTCGGACTTAATAGTCGTATAAGCCGTACCATGGTGGCACTCGGTCTTGTACTTATCCAGCGGCTTGCCAACCGGCTGCCATGTGCAGGACCAGTAATCCTTGGAATCATTATCACGGATATAAACGTATCTTCCGGGAAGTCCGATATTGGAATTAAAGCGGTATCTTGCGATACGACCGTTGGCGCCGCTCTTTACAAAGCTGTAGCCTCCGCCGTTGTTTGAAACGATAGCGCCGTACTCGGGAGAGCCTAAGTAGTTCGCCCAGGGTGCGGGGGTGTCGGGTCTGGTAATAACATATTCTTTGTTTTTCAGGTCAAAATAACCGTACTGCATAATTTATTACGCTCCTTTTTATAATGATCTCAGGGAATTTTTCGGTGGAAACGTTCCCATAATTATTCTCATTACTTTCATAACGATTACACTAATTGTACCATACAAAATATTTTTTGACAAGGGGGTAAAAGCGAAAAAAACAGGTTTTTTCACAAAACTTTTTAATCTCATATGAGGTTTTGAAACTTAAACGTTTGAAAATAATATCCCTATTTGTAATCAAATAACGGCTTTGTTGTTTATAGCCAAATTTCCATTATGTAGTTTGTAAAAAAATACTATTGAAAAATTTTACAAAATGCTGTATACTGTATGTAATACGTAAAGTCAGTTGTCATTAACACAAACGAGGTGATAATATGAAAAAACAACTATTTACAATACTATGTGCCGCAGTGCTCCTGACCTCATGCAGTCAGACGGCGGATAGCAGTTCAGATAAAAGCTCCACCGATAAGACTGACGTTCAGACCTCACTGACAGACAGCGTGGTATCTCAGACCGAAACAGATGCTGATACGGTCACATACATGGTAAGGCATTTCCCGTATTACAAGCAGAATGATGAACACAGCACGGTAATAGAAGATGCCGGAGAATGCGCCGTGATAACCGAAAACCTTGATAAAATAGAAACAATGCTGACTGATGAGTACAAGGTCGAGGTTCCGACCAACGACGCTCACTCCGATCTTGAAAGCTATGCGATCAACGGCAGCGGCAGCGAAAGCGGAAAATGGGTGTTCATTACTGTAGACAACATAGACGGATATAATTTCAGTGCAGACCAAACAAATTACAATATTCCCGATGAATATTTAAAACCCATACTCGATATCTTAACGCAAAAGCTTCCCGCTGCCGATACTCAAGCCGGGCAGGACGATCCCGACACCTCCGGGTACAGAGTACGGCTTTTATATGACATTCATAACCCCGACAACAGCTGGTACATAACCGACCCGGCTGTTATGGGATACCTCGATGATTTTACCCAGAATTATCTGTCTGACTGCGAGGAAATAACCGAAATCGGAACAGTGAAGGCAGGTCCGAATTTTGCGGACGTTTTCTTTGAAAACGGCAGTGAGCTGTATATACGTTCCGTGTGCGGAAACGTATACAATATCAATTTCGATGAAAAATACTATGAGATCCCTCAGGATAAGCTTGACGAGCTTATGGATACCATAAGAGCCACCCAGCCGTCAAAGGCGTCCTCCGGCAATGCTAAAAAGGATGAAAGCAATTCTGTCAGCATTGACTTAACCTTATCACCATATAACGATTATGATCTGGATCAAAATGCAGAAGAACCGGTATATTTGAGTGATGATCTGTATATTTATAATTCCTTGTATTTCTCTGAAAATAATGAAAAAATTGACAAAGAGGATAAATTGAATTTTAATCTCTTATTTAACAATACTACCGAATATGATGTATCGGGTGATTTCTTTTTCGAGCTTGAATATTATAGTTCTGATGATAAATGGTATTCTGTTCCGCCGACTGATTATTTTTTTAATGAGATGGCAGTAATTTATCCCAAAGGTGCATATAACGTCAATTATAAACTTTCCGATATCAACTATGATTTCAAGGAAGGGAAATATAGGCTTATCAGAAAAATTAGTATTGACAAATATAATGGGGATTGTCTGGTTGTTTATTATTTCGATTTATAAGGAGGTTTTCATTATGAAAAGATTTCTAGGAGTTACAATTAGTACAGTATTTGCACTAGTTTTAATTTCAAGTACACCTACAATTGGAGTGTATGCAGAGGAATCAAACATTTCTGATGAAGTTACGGAGGGCGTTTACACATACAATGTTGAAGACCAAAGTGAATCATATTCAGCAGTTACTTATGATGTTTGTAATAATGCACCAGATGATAATATTTACGGAGATATTCCAGAAACTGCACCTATAATTGTTTCCGATGAACAACCAGCTGATAGTGATTTAGTTTCCGATTCTACTTATGATCCACAGGTCATAGTAGGAAAAGACGATAGATCACCAATTGACAGACCGGATTTGAGTGGTCGCTACAGAAATACTTGTAGTCTTGAAATTAAAAGACCAGACGGTGTAACATATATAGGTACCGGTTTTATACTTAGCAATAATGCTGTTATAACTGCAGGACATTGTGTTTATGATGACGGTGAGTGGGCTACATCTATAAAAGTATATCCTGCAAAATATGGAAGTACTAATCCTTATGGATATGCAACTGGTACAAGTTTTTCGTGCGGTTCAGCATGGAAAAACAGCGGTAATACTTCACAGGATTGGGGTCTCATAAGAATTAATTCATCTAGTAATTTGTGTGGTAAATGTGGAAGTCTCGGACTTAGATGGCAAAGCGGAACATATGTTGACGATTATGTCTCTATAGCAGGATATCCCGTAACATACAAATCAAAAACCCCAAACGGCAAATATATGTATAAACATTCCGGAAAAATTTCAAGCAATACTTCTTCTGTGCTAACTTATAAGGACATAGATACTTCTGGTGGAGAAAGCGGTGCTCCCGTTGTGGAATATTATCAGGATTCCGGTTGGACAGCCATAGGAATTCATCGTGGTACAATTAATGGGAAAAACAGTGCCGTAAGAATTTCTGAATGGCTATTTAATTATTTTATAGATAATCAATAACTATAGTAAACAATCAAACAATTATTTCCCTATTTCATAGGAAAAGCTCCACCCAGCCGTCAAAGGCTTCCTCCGACTCATCACAACAGTAGCATAAAAAACGAACCTTGTCCTTAAAACAGGGTTCGTTTTTATATCAGACCTTCTCGGAAACTCCCGAGGAGGTCTGTTGCTTTTACTCTACAGTCCCTCGTACAGATCCCTTTCGGCAGGCTCGAAATCTATCTTGCCAGAGTTGACGTTGGCGTTTATCACCCTTACTGCGATCTCGTCGCCCACACGGTATTCGTCCCCCGTGCTGAAATTTTTAAGATATGTCATGCCGTCGGATTCGTAATAGCCCTCCCCCAGACTGTCAGTGTGGACAAGTCCCTCGCAGGTGTCGGGGAGCTGTACAAACATACCGAAATCCGTTACCGAGGTTATTCTGCCGGTAAATATCTCCCCTGTTTTTCCGCTCATATACTCAGCCTTGTAGCAGTCCTCACAGCTGCGCTCCACCTGCATGGCGGTCAGCTCCGTTTCAGATGACTGCTTAGCTGCGGCATACACGAATTTATTGAATCTGGTGCGGCATTCCTCCGCTGATACGCCCTCCAGAAAATCCGACATGATGCGGTGTATCGCAAGATCCGGATATCGTCTTATAGGTGAGGTGAAATGCGCATAGTCGTCCAGAACCAGTCCGAAATGTCCCAGCGGTTCGCTGTCGTACCTTGCCTTTGACATACTCCGCAGAACAACGCTGTTCATTATCATCTCAATATCGGTGCCCTTGGTACGCTTCAGTATCTCAGCCATGTCCGCAGGCTTTGCGGAATCCCCAAGAACATACTGAACGTCAAGCTTGGCAAGTATCTCCTTAAGCCCCTCCAGCTTTTCCGGAGATGGCGGCTCGTGGACCCTGTACACAAAAGGCAGACCGTTTTCCAAACCGAATCTCGCTGCGCATTCGTTGGCGGTAAGCATAAAATCCTCTATCATTTCCTCGCTGTATCCCCGCTTTCTTGGAACCACCCCCACGCATACGTCACGCTCGTCAATGATAAGCTTGCTCTCGGCAGTCTCCAGCTGAGGAGCTCCTCTGGCAAGCTTTTTGCGTGCAAGGATATCCGCCAGCTCCTTCATCAGCGGAAGGCATTCAAGGACATCGGCGTACTTTTCACAGCTCTCCTTTGAATTGTATCCGTCAAGCAGATCGTTTATCTCCGAATAAACTCCTTTGACACGAGAGCGTATCACTGATTTTGCAAACCTGTATGACGTTATATTACCGTCCCTGTCCAGATCGCACAAACAGGAAAACGCAAGCCTGTCCTCCTGGGGATTAAGGGAGCAAATACCGTTGGAAAGCTCCTTAGGCAGCATGGGTATAACACGGTTTGCATAGTAAACGCTGGTGCCTCTTTTAAATGCTTCGTTGTCCAGCGCAGACTTGGGCTTAACGTAATGGGAAACGTCTGCAATGTGAACTCCCAGCAAATATCCGTCATTGGTTTTTTCAACCGATATCGCATCGTCTATATCCTTTGTGTCAGCGCCGTCTATGGTGAAAACAGGCTTGTCCCTGAGATCCAGACGCTTTGATATTTCAGCGGAGACCTTTTGCTCCGACACCGACTTTGCCTCAAAAATGACCTCTGCGGGAAAAACCGGGGTAAGTCCGTACAGCTCCAGCACGCTCATAGCGCAGGAAGCGGCTTTTAAGGAGCTTCCGCAGCAGGAAACTATGCTGCACCTGTACTCGGAGTGCCGCTCTCCCCTTTCGGTGATCTCCGCTACCGCCTTGTCCCCCTCATGCAGCTCCAGCATAAACGGATTGTCAAAGGCAAGAGCATACTTTGACAGTGTATCCGGCACTATTTTAAGCTTCCCGAATTCGCTTACGATCTCGCCTGTGAACCTGTTAAAGCCCTCGCTGACGATCCTCACTACCTCTCCCTCGGGGGATTCTCCACTGCCTTCGGTTATCCTTACAAGCACCGTATCCTTCGGCATTGCGCCCATAAGCCTTTTCCCCGGTATAAAGATCTCCTCTCCGGTATAGACATTTTTTACAAAGCCGAAGCTTTTGTGCAGCCTTGTGACCTCGCATTTTTTCAGCTTTTTCATATCCGTAAGAGTAAAGCCGTACTTCCCCTCCGAGATACTGCCGTCCTCCTTCATTTTATCCACGGTCTGCACGAATTTTTCAAAATCGAATTTCTTTTTCCTGCACGCCTTTGTAAGCTCCTTGAAGGTAACGGGCTTTTTACCCGATCTTTTGAGCTTTTCGTATATCATTTTTCTGTAATCTGTTTTCATATTAGTCCTTTCTTAATGCCTTTTATACAAAATATTTCTGATCATATTCCAGCGCAGTATAGCTTTCCTTAAATTCAAATCCCATTTTCTCCGCTATGGCAAGGGACGTTTCATTTCGTGCGTCCCAATGGGGAATAAGTCCTCTATGCAGGCATTCCGTAAGAAAAGCCCCGCCGCAGATCTTTGCAAGACCTTTAAGCCTGTATCTTTCATCTGTTGCGACCTCTATCTCCACTCCCCTGCTGTACACAGTATAGCAGGACATTCCGCTGATTATCTCCCCGTTATGGGTTATCACAAAGCCGAACGCCCTGCGGTCAAATTCCTCCCAGCTTCTGAAATTTGACGTAAACGCCGCAGACCAGTCCTGCTCCTTCGCTTTATTATAGTATACCTCGTTTATCGGTTCAAGCTTATATCCGGGATACTGTAAAATTCCTCCTGCATAGCCTTTAAGGACCTCCGGATCAAAGCCTCTCCCGGGGAGCCTTGTGCGAAAACGCTTTGTGATAAAAAGCCGTCCGTCAGCCTCCGCAAGAGCCTTCGCCCATTTCTCATTTTCAGGCATAAAGGTAGCGTACCTGTTGCCCTGTGCCAGCTTAACTGCGCTTTCCGCAAAGGAAACGTCTCCCGCACAGAAATAAAAATCCCCCGAAACGATCACAGCCGCCGACGGAGATACAGGATCGTCACAATAAGCGCTGCCGTACAGACCCTCGAAAAAGGAATTCAGCACCGAGTCCTCAAAATTCTCAAAAAACGGATACAGCTTGTCCGCAATACCGTCAGCACAAAACATTTTACACACCCCGCATAGAATTTCAAGCCGATACGCCTTAAACGCTGTCCGGCGGCTAATGAAAAAGCCCTGCTGAAACCGCAGGGCTAAACGTTATTGCATTTAATTCATGACCTGATGCAGAATACTTACAGCCAGCGTTATCACAAAAAGAATGACCGCACAGATCTTTGTAAGTCTGTTCAGCTTGGCGTCACGGGTATTTCCCGTGTTTTTGCCGTAAAACGAATCGTTATATCCTCCGCCGATAGCAGAAGTAAGACCCTGATCCTTTGATTCCTGAACCAACACAACGAGAATGATTATGATACTCGCAACAGCAAGCAGAACGCCCGCAGCAATTTCAATACCTGACATAGTTTACCCTCCAAAGCATAAAATAAACATTTTAAATCATTATATCATACTTTTTCCGAAAATGCAATAGGTAAATCAAAAAATCTTTTCCTCCAAAGAAATTCACTGCGGTACGACCGCATTTTCCGTACACAAATCATAGCCGCTATTCTTTTCATTCTGTTTCATACCCCATAAAACATCTGCATATTTATCACTAGCATAAAAAACGCCCGTAAATACGGGCATTCACAGTAAATATCCATTTGATACCGCCAATATGGTGCCGGTGGCGGGGGTCGAACCCGCACTCTGTTGCCAGAACGGGATTTTGAGTCCCGCGCGTCTGCCAATTCCACCACACCGGCAATTATCTTAAATATTATATCACATTACCTATTAATTGTCAAGATTGAACTGTCAAAAATTTTCTTGCAAAAATTTATGCATAATCACTATAAAAAATACACAAATAGCTGTTGATTTCTCAGCTGAAATATGATAAAATAGATAAAGACAAAGTTGCTCTCGGCTCTTTGTGAAAGGGAGGATTTCATAATGGTTGTTCAGGATTTAAAGGTTTTGATTTGCGATGACTCTATGTTTGCAAGAAAAAAGCTTAATATGACGCTTTCTTCGTTTGGGGTAAAGGATATATTTGAAGCGGCAGACGGCGAGGAGGCTGTTGAAAAATATAAGGAGCATCAGCCGGATGTTGTGTTTATGGATATCATCATGCCAAAGATCACGGGAATAGACGCTCTTAAGGAAATAATGGCTATCAACCCTGATGCCAAGATAGTTATGGCTTCGTCGGTAGGTACTCAGGGACATCTTAAGGAGGCTCTCAAGGCGGGCGCTGCCGATTTTCTTCAGAAACCGATCGCCGATGACGACGCAAAAACTATTCTTGAAAACGCCGCTAAGGGGGTACTGTAAATGTTTGCACAGTTTTTCGGAGGATATCTTCTTAATAAAAAGCTTGTTTCCGCCGCAGATCTTACTCAGGCATTCGAGGATAAAAGCAACACAAGGATGAGGCTCGGCGTGCTTGCCATAAATGCCGGACTTATGACGGCGGAACAGGTAGAGCACGTAAACGTGACCCAGCAAAGCGTGGATAAGCGTTTCGGCGACTTGGCGGTAGAGCTTGGCTATATCACCGCCGCTCAGGTCGACAAGCTTCTCGCACAGCAGCCTACGGAATATCTTATTCTGGGGCAGACTCTGGTAAATAACGGCGCTCTTTCCAATGCGGAATTTGAAAAGGCTATCAATGACTATAAGAAAAGCTATCAGCTTTCGGAAAATGATCTCAACGGCGGCAGATCTGAAAATGCCGTTAAGGTGGTTTCCGACTTCTATCATCTTGAAAAGGCTGAAAACGCACGGGTACTCACAAACTATGTCACCATGCTGTTTAAAAATATAATCAGGTTTATCGGCAGCGATTTTACTCCGCTGGAATCCTTTATGGTGCGTGAGTTCGACGCAAAATATCTTATAGAACAGAAAATTATCGGAGATCTGTCCGCTGTTACCTGTATTGCCGCAGATAAAGACGAGTACATAGAATTTGCAAGGAAATTTGCAGGCGAGACATTCGGAAATATCGATGATTTCGTAAACGAAACTGTCGGAGAGTTCCTTAACGTTACCAACGGTCTGTTTGCAGTAAACGAATCCAACGAGCAGGGCGTAGAGCTTTCAATGACTCCCCAGAGGTCGATCATCAATAATAAGATCACATTTGACAAAGCTGCTTTCTGCATTCCCGTTGCATTCAATTTCGGAGAGATCGATTTTCTGTTTTCGATCAACTAAGTTTATTTTTCTGCGGACGCCGGCTGACGTCCGCAGTTTTTTGTGCGTTTTTTAATTTTTTTCAAAAAAATACTTGAAATCCTGAACAAAGTGTGGTATAATGATTAAGTACCTTGGTAATCCAAAGTACAGTAAAAGTATGTTTCGGAATATGTTCCTCATCAATCCGAGATATAGGTGTGCGGGTCCTGTACAATGAAACGCTGTGAACCATGTCAGGCGGGGAACCGAGCAGCATTAAGCGGTCTGTTTCGTGTGTTACAGTTTCGCCTGCACGCCTATATGTCGGATTGATTTTATTTTAAGGGGTGATCAGTTGTATCAGGCATTATACAGAAAGTGGCGTCCAAGATCCTTTGACGACGTCGTTTCTCAGCCGCACATCACCACTACGCTGAAGAATCAGATCGTAAGCGGGAAAACCGCTCATGCCTATCTTTTTACAGGTTCAAGAGGTACAGGTAAAACCACCTGTGCAAGAATTTTCGCAAAGGCTGTCAACTGCCGCAACCCTCATGACGGCGAGCCGTGCCTCGAATGCGATATCTGTAAGGCTGCGGATAACGGCTCTCTTGCTGATATAATCGAGATAGACGCCGCCTCCAACGCCAGCGTCAACGATATAAGAGAGCTTCGGGAGGGCGTTATGTTCACCCCTGAGATGTGCAGATATAAGATCTATATCATAGACGAGGTCCATATGCTTTCTGTGGGAGCGTTCAATGCGCTGCTCAAAACTATGGAGGAGCCTCCTCCCCATGTCAAGTTCATACTTGCCACTACGGAGATACACAAGGTCCCCGCCACTATAGTTTCCCGATGCCAGCACTTTGATTTCAACCGCATAAAAACCGAGGACATCGTCGCCAGGCTTATGTATATCGCCGATAAGGAGGGCTTTACGCTCCATGAGGACGCCGCAGGTCTTATCGCCCGTCTCTCCGACGGAGGTATGCGTGACGCTCTCTCGCTTATGGATCAGTGCGTGGCTTTCAATAACGATATTACCGTTGCCACCGTTTCTCAGGCTTCAGGGATCGCAGGAAGAGATTATCTTTTCGATATCCTCGAAGCGATCTCAGATAAAAACGCTGCGGCGGCTTTGCAGATAGTCAACAGGCTGTATGAAATGTCAAAGGATCTTAAGGTACTTGCAGGAGAATTGCTGGAGCAGATGCGTAACGTTATGCTGGTTTCTACCGTTGACAAGGGCAGAGATCTTATCACCTGCCTGCCGGAGGAATATGACAGACTGTGCGCAATATCCGAAAAGCTCACGCTCGATGAGATCCTCGACAATATATCTATCCTTCAGGAATGCTCCGAAAGGTTTGCAAAATGCACATCTAAAAGGATAGAGCTGGAGATATGCGTGATAAAGCTGTGCAGCGAAAAGATCTCACGGCGCAGCATGGCCGCTTCCAAAGGGAACACAGCGTCGGAGGCGGAGCTTAATTCGCTGCGAAGCAGGCTGGAGCAGCTGGAAAACGCATTAAAAAACGGCGCGCAGCCTACCGCCGCTCCGAAAAACACAGCTCCTGCCGCCGGACAGGCTAAACCGGCTAAGCCTTTAAGAGAGCCTGACCCGGATTTCAATAAGGTCGATCCGGGCAATGTAAAGCCTATGGAGGAATGGGATTCTGTAGTGACGCAGATCTCCCAGAGAGAACCGTCCATAAGCGGATTTTTAAAAAGATCCAAGGCGTTCAGACACAATAACGCCCTGTTCCTCATCGTGGACAACGACTTTTTCCTTAAGCTTTTTAAGGAATCAAATGCGGCGGCGTCCATAAACGAGGTTCTTAAGGAAAATTACGGACAAACCTTCACTATCAAGGTAAAGTCAGCCAGAAACGTGCCTCCTGACGATACGGAAAACCCTGTCAATCAGCTGCTGCAAAAGGCTAAAAAGCTTGATATTGAGGTTGAAATAAAAAAATAATTTTAAGGAGTTATAGCAATGAAAGCAAGAGTACCAAACGGCATGGGCAAAGGCCCCTCAAACAATATGAATCAGATGCTTAAGCAGGCTCAGAAAATGCAGGACGAGATCACGGCTCTCCAGGCTGATCTTGAACAGAGAGAGTTCACCGGCACAGCAGGCGGCGGAGTAGTCGAGGTCACCATAAACGGCAAGAGAAACGTTCTTAAGCTGGACATCAAGCCCGAGATCGTCGATCCCGAAGACGTTGAGACTCTCCAGGACGTTATAATGAGCGCATTCAATGCCGCCGTTGCAAATCTTGACGAGGTAAGCGACGCCGAAATGCAGAAGCTCACAGGCGGAGTTTCCTTCCCGGGACTTTTCTAAATGGCTGAATCCAATGCTCTCCCCCTTGTGCTTCTTGCAGAGCAGTTTGCCAGACTGCCCGGAATAGGCATGAAATCAGCTCAGCGTCTTGCATACCACGTTATGTCCATGAGCGACAGCGAGGCGCAGGAATTTGCCCATGCAATAATAAATGTACATAAAACTGTACACTTGTGTTCCTGCTGTCAGAACTACACCGACCGTGAGCTTTGCCCCGTATGTGCGGATAACAGGCGGGATCATAAAACGGTCTGCGTGGTGGAAAGCCCCAAGGATATTTCCGCATTTGAGCGCACCAAGGAATATAAGGGAGTTTACCATGTTCTCCACGGTCTTATTTCTCCTATCGACGGGGTCTCTCCCGATAAGCTCAAAATAAAGGAGCTTCTGTCGAGGATCTCCCGTGACAGTGTAGAGGAGGTCATTATGGCGACAAACCCCACCGTTGAGGGCGAAGCAACGGCAATGTACATTTCAAAGCTGCTCAAGCCGCTGGGAGTAAAGGTAACAAGGCTTGCTTTCGGACTGCCCATCGGCGGAATGCTTGAATACGCAGACGAGATAACCCTCTACAAAGCCTTGGAAAACAGAAACGAGATATGAAATAAAGGACTGCCGTGTTAATGCGGCAGTCCTTTCAATATATAGGGAAAGTCCTTTGGGAAATTAAAGCGCAGGCTCAAGCGCGGCGCTAGAGCGCTTGCAGGGGTCGAGGGGGCAGCGCCCCTTCGTCGCTCCCGCAGGAGCGAAACTCCCCTACGCAGGAGCTCCGCACAGGGTGAATTTGGGCATTTGCCCTGCGATAGAGGGCTGCCCCTTGTTTGCATCGTGTGGAGTTTTTCTACAAACTGAAAGGACTGCCGTTTATAAATCACGGCAGTCCTTTTTACTTATCATTGTCATTTAGTCCCGATTTTTTTCCGCCCTTGCTTTTTCTTAACGACCTGAAAAATCCCGACAAAATGCCTGCGCATTCGTCAGCAAGAACTCCTCCGGAAACCTCCGGCTTGTGATTGTAAGGCAGCTCAAACAGATTTATCACCGAACCGCAGGAGCCGGCTTTTGGGTCGTATGCTCCGAAAACCACCCGTTCTATCCTTGAATTTATCAATGCGCCCGCACACATGGGACAAGGCTCCAGTGTAACAAAAAGCTCACAGTCTATCAGCCGCCAGCCGCCCAGCCTCCTGCTTGCCTCGTCTATCGCAATGATCTCGGCATGAGTCAGCGGAGATTTTCCGTATTCACGCCGGTTGAATCCCCTTCCGATGATCTCTCCCGTCGATCTCTTCACCACGACGGCTCCCACAGGTACCTCGCCCTGCTCCCCTGCCAGCGCTGCAAGCTCCAACGCCTTTTTCATGTAAGTCTTATCGTGATCTGTCATCGCATCACCCTTGCGCTCAGTATCGTAAGAATTATAGAGCAGACCATCCACAGGGCAATAGTATTGGAGGAAAGCATTACCCGTATTTTTTTGCCAAACGGAATTTCCGAAGGATCTGAGGATATGTTAAAGCTCCAGCTGCGAACGTCATTAAGTCTGGAATAAGCCACCAACGCCGCAGCGGTTATCAGCGTACATACCACCAGCTCCGCAATTTTCGCAGAGAACGTATTTTTTATCTCCATAGAGGTAATAAAATAGCTGCACGACGTGGAAACTATATGCATTACAATGGCTGTGTTCACCGAACCGGTCCTTATGGTGAAAAGTCCCAGAATTGCCGAGCAGCAGATAGCGTATCCCACATATGACAGATCATAAAAGGAAAATCCGCAAATAATGCTGGAAACCAATATCGCATACGAATCGCCGAACTGCCTGAAGGTCTGAAGTACAAAACCACGGTAAAATATCTCACATAATATTGGCAGGAGCAGACAATTGAGCAGAAATGATATACCCTGAACATATTGATTGTCGCTTACGAACATATAGGTGTAAACACTGTCAAGGTTGACCGCCGACAGTATATTTGAAATTACAAAGCCGGAGATCTTTCCAATAACCATGACAAGCAGCATCATAACTGTAGAATTGCACACCTGAGACGTCTTTACCTTCGTATCCGGCATAGCCACCTTGAGAGGTATCTTTGTAACGGCTTTAAAAATGATGATCGCAGCAACGTACCTTAGTACGCTTAAGGCAGAAAAAAGAGCTGCAAATCCAACGGAAATATCGCTTTGCACATCATGCCGCTGAGAATAATAAACCATATTAGCGCCGGAGTTGGGAAAAGCAAAGCTGCAAAGTAAGTAATTTATCATGTCAAATATAAGCATTACCAGCATTATGACTCCAAGCAGTCCCAGACATTTATAAAGAGCGATATGCTCCGCAACGCTTGAATTTCGCTTCACAAAGCCTTCTCCGGCAATGTAGGAATGCTCTCTCGTATCATGCACAAAGGAAAAGGCGTAGGGATTTTTCTCATCAGTCCGCCATTTCAGGTAAGCCTCGCTGTACAGCTTGTTCTGATTTTGATAGGTACGGTCCTTTGCCACATTTATCACGAATTTATTGCTGTCATCTCCCAAAAGATCCCCCTCCTTTCTTAAGGCAATACCGCCACAATGGCTGTGCTGTATTGCCTTAATCATTATAACACATATCCCGACAATATTAAAGTTATTTTTATTAACAATCGGAAACAAATTACAAAAAAGCCGGACTCAAACGAGCCCGGCTTTAAAAAGCGAAAATTATTCGTTGATAGCGGTTACAACGCCGGAACCAACAGTTCTGCCGCCCTCACGGATAGCAAAACGAAGTCCCTCTTCGATAGCGATAGGAGTGATAAGCTCAACGTCCATTGTTACGTTATCTCCGGGCATGCACATTTCCTTGTCAGCAGGAAGTGTGATGATACCTGTAACGTCTGTTGTTCTGAAATAGAACTGAGGTCTGTAGTTGTTGAAGAAAGGAGTATGACGGCCGCCCTCGTCCTTCTTCAGAACGTAAACCTGTCCTGAGAACTTAGTGTGGGGGTGAATGGAGCCGGGCTTGCAGAGAACCTGTCCTCTTTCAACCTGGTCTCTTGTGATACCACGGAGCAGTGCGCCGATGTTGTCGCCTGCCATAGCGCTGTCAAGGGTCTTTCTGAACATTTCGATACCTGTAACAACAGTGTTCATCTTCTCTTCCTTAAGACCAACGATCTCAACAGCCTCACCGGTGTTAAGAACACCTCTTTCAACTCTACCTGTAACAACGGTACCACGTCCGGAAATAGTCATGGTATCCTCAACAGGCATAAGGAAAGGCTTAGCGTCGTCTCTCTCAGGAGTAGGAATGAACTCGTCAACAGCGTCCATAAGATCAAGGATCGGCTTGTAAGCAGGATCGTTAAGATCCTCGCCTGCCTCAAGAGCAGCAAGAGCGGAGCCAACGATGATAGGAGTATCGTCGCCGGGGAAATCATAAGAAGACAGAAGGTCTCTGATATCCATCTCAACAAGCTCAAGAAGCTCAGGGTCGTCAACCTGGTCAGCCTTGTTCATGAAAACAACTATCGCAGGAACGCCAACCTGACGAGCGAGCAGGATGTGCTCTCTTGTCTGAGCCATAGGACCGTCAGAAGCGGCAACAACGAGGATAGCGCCGTCCATCTGAGCAGCACCGGTGATCATGTTCTTTACATAGTCAGCGTGGCCCGGGCAGTCAACGTGAGCGTAGTGACGGTTCTTTGTCTCATACTCAACGTGAGCTGTGTTGATCGTAATTCCTCTCTCTCTCTCCTCGGGAGCAGAGTCGATGTTTGCATAATCCTTCTTCTCAGCAAGACCCTGCATAGCGAGAGTCTTTGTGATAGCTGCTGTAAGAGTTGTCTTACCATGGTCAACGTGACCGATGGTACCAATGTTTACATGGGGTTTGGTTCTTTCAAAATGTGCCTTTGCCATAGGAATTTTCCTCCTTAATAATGATTTTGGTTCCGATTAACATACCGTAGTATAATTATATCAGACTTTTGTAGTATTTGCAATAGTTTTTTGCAACTTTTTGCAAAATTATTCTCCCTTGCTTCTGGAAGCCATGATCTTCTCGGAGATAGACTTAGGAACCTGAGTATAGCTGTGAGGCTCCATTGTATACTGTCCACGACCCTGTGTCTTGGAACGCAGATCGTTAGAATAACCGAACATCTCAGACAGAGGAACGAGAGCGTCTACCTGAACTGCTCCTGTTCTGTTTTCCTGACCGAGGATCTGTCCGCGGCGGGAGTTGAGGTCGCCGATAACAGTGCCCAGATAATCGTCCGGAGCGATAACGGAAACCTTCATGATAGGCTCAAGGATAATAGGAGAAGCCTTTCTCATAGCCTCCTTGAACGCCATAGAACCTGCGATCTTGAATGCCATTTCCGAAGAGTCTACCTCGTGGTAGGATCCGTCGTAAAGCTCGACCTTGCAGTCTACTACCTGGAATCCGGCGAGAACGCCGCTTTCCATTGCGCCCTTGATACCTGCGTCAACAGCAGGGATATACTCCTTAGGAATAGATCCGCCGACAACCTTATTGATAAACTCGTAGCCTGCACCCGACTCGTTGGGATATACGTTGATCTTAACGTGACCGTACTGTCCCTTACCTCCGGACTGCTTGGCGTACTTGCAGTCAACATTAGCTTCCTTAGTAATGGTCTCCTTGTAAGAAACCTGAGGTGCGCCGACATTTGCTTCTACCTTGAACTCACGGAGAAGTCTGTCAACGATGATCTCCAGGTGCAGCTCTCCCATTCCGGCGATGATAGTCTGACCGGTCTCTTCGGAGGTATATGTCCTGAAGGTAGGATCCTCCTCAGCAAGCTTGGAAAGAGCGATACCCATTTTCTCCTGACCTGCCTTGGTCTTAGGCTCGATAGCCAGCTGGATAACAGGCTCCGGGAATTCCATAGACTCAAGTATTACAGGATTCTTTTCGTCGCAGAGCGTATCGCCGGTAGTCGTATTCTTAAGACCGATAGCGGCTCCGATATCTCCTGCGTAGATCGTATCGATATCCTTTCTGTCGTTGGAGTGCATCTGTACGATCCTTCCGATCCTCTCGTCCTTGTCCTTAGTGGAGTTGTAAACGGTAGAACCTGCCGTAAGAACTCCGGAGTAAACTCTGAAATAGCAGAGCTTACCAACGAACGGGTCGGTAGCGATCTTGAATGCCAGAGCGGCAAACGGCTGATCGTCGCCGGAAATTCTCTCGCACTCCTCCCCTGTGTCGGGGTTTGTACCCTTGATGTGGGGTACGTCGATAGGAGAAGGCATATAATCAACAATAGCGTCAAGAAGCTTCTGAACGCCCTTGTTTCTGTATGAAGTACCGCAGGTCACAGGTACCATCGTGTTATCGATAGTGGATTTTCTGATGACCTTCTTCATTTCCTCGATAGTGATCTCCTCGTCGGCAAAATACTTTTCGGCGATATCGTCATCTACCTCGGCAAGATGCTCGATAAGGTCAGCACGGTACTGCTCAGCCTTTTCCATCATATCCTCGGGGATCTCCTCCTGACGGATATCCTTTCCGAGGTCATCGTAGTAAACGTAAGCCTTCATCTCGAGCAGATCGATAATGCCCTTGAAGTCGTCCTCAGAGCCGATAGGCAGCTGGATCGGAACGGCGTTGCACTGAAGTCTTTCATGAAGCATATTCAGTACGTTATAGAAATCGGCTCCCATAATATCCATCTTGTTGACGTATACCATTCTGGGGACCTTATAATTGTCAGCCTGTCTCCATACGGTTTCAGTCTGAGGCTCAACTCCGCCCTTGGCGCAGAGTACAGTTACGGAGCCGTCGAGAACTCTCAGAGATCTCTCTACTTCTACTGTAAAGTCAACGTGGCCGGGGGTGTCGATGATGTTGAGTCTGTGACCCTTCCAGTAGCAGGTGGTCGCAGCAGAAGTGATAGTGATTCCTCTCTCCTTCTCCTGTGCCATCCAGTCCATTGTGGAAGCTCCGTCGTGCGTCTCACCGATCTTGTAGTTTACACCCGTATAAAACAGGATACGTTCTGTGGTAGTTGTCTTACCGGCATCGATGTGTGCCATGATACCGATGTTACGGTAATCCTGCAATTTACATTCTCTTGCCATATATATCCTCCTTTTATACTATTACCATCTGTAGTGTGCGAAAGCCTTGTTGGCTTCAGCCATTTTGTGAGTGTCGTCACGCTTCTTGCATGAACCGCCGACGCCGTTGAGAGCGTCGAGGATCTCAGCTGCGAGCTTCTCCTTCATTGTATCCTCGTGTCTCTCACGGGAGTACTTTGTTATCCATCTCAGACCCAGAGTCTGACGTCTGTCAGGTCTTACCTCCATAGGTACCTGGTAGGTGGCACCGCCCACACGGCGAGCCTTTACCTCCAGCTCAGGCATGATGTTGTTCATAGCCTCTTCAAAAACCTCCAGAGCGGGACGTCCGGTCTTTTCTTCAACGATCTCAAATGCTCCGTATACGATCTTCTGGGCAACTCCCTTCTTACCGTCGAGCATGATGTTGTTTACAAGACGTGTTACAAGCTTTGAATTGTATACAGGATCCTGCAAAACGTCTCTCTTTGTAACTCTACCTCTTCTTGGCACTTTAATTCCCTCCTTCACAAATAATGAATTCATAGGTACTCGCTCTGCAGCCATGACGGATCACGCTGCAGCCCCGTCAGTTCCCGGCAGAGCTGCATAAATAAAAATCTATGTCAATCACTCCACGCAAACTGTGGTCTCCGCTAAATGCGGCAATGAGTTATTCCTTGATATTGGTTGAGCCTTCAGTAAATTACTTGGCTGCTCCTGCCTTAGGTCTCTTTGCGCCGTACTTGGATCTTGCCTGCATTCTCTTTGCAACGCCCTGAGCGTCAAGAGTTCCACGGATGATGTGATATCTCACACCAGGGAGATCCTTTACACGTCCGCCTCTGATAAGAACAACAGAGTGCTCCTGAAGATTGTGACCGATGCCGGGGATATAAGCCGTTACTTCGTTTCCGTTTGTCAGCTTAACTCTGGCAACCTTTCTCATAGCCGAGTTAGGCTTCTTAGGAGTAGCGGTTCTTACGACCGTGCAGACACCACGCTTCTGAGGACAGCTCTGATCGATAACTACCTTCTTCTTGGAGTTGAATCCCTTCTGAAGAGCAGGGGCAGTGGACTTGTCCGCAAGTACGTTTCTTCCCTTTCTTACTAACTGATTAAAGGTTGGCATATTTTCTCTCCTTTCACAAAAATTATACGCCAGCAAATTTACAGCGTACTAGACTATTATAAACTATCGGTTCTGTATTGTCAATAGCCGTTCACAATATTTTACACAAAAGTTTTCATAAAATTAACATTTGTAAATCCGAGAAAGTACCGATCAGATCACTTTTTTAAAATTTACTGCCTAGCAGTAACGTATTATAGGTGTATCACTCCCCGCCTTTGGCGGGGAGTGATACATTAAGGATTTTCCTATTTCCACTGACCGATACGCCTGCGCAGTCCGTCCTTAAGACCCTTCATTATTATCTCCCTTGCCATGACCGCTTTTTCCTTTTCCAGCGGCGGAGTATCTCCCAGCGGATATTCCATACCCAGCTGCTCATACTTGGACTTTCCCATAGTGTGATATGGCAGAACGTCCAGAGCCTTAAGGGTTTTCAGCCGTGAGAGGAACTCCCCCAGCCTGTAAAGATACTCCTCCTTATCGGTTATCCCCGGGACTACAACGTGCCTTATCCATATCGGCACGCCGTTTTCGCTGAGAAATTCCGCAAAGGCGAGAATGTTGTCGTTGTAATGACCCACAAGCTTTTTATGCTCCTCACGGTCGATATGCTTTATGTCCAGCATGACCAGATCGGTACATTGTGCAAGCCGAAGAAATTTTTCCGGCTTACCGGGAATGAATGTCACTCCCGAGGTGTCAAGGCAGGTGTGGATACCTTTTTCTTTAGCCTTTTCAAAAAGCTCCGTAAGGAAATCCAGCTGAAGCATGGGTTCGCCTCCGGTGCAGGTCAAGCCTCCGTTTTTCATAAACTCCTTGACCGAGTCGTACTCCTCCAGCAGACTTTCGGCAGTTCTGGGAGTTCCGCCCTTAACAGACCATGTATCGGGGTTGTGACAGTACAGGCATCTCATGGGACAGCCCTGAAAGAAAATGACGAATCTTATTCCGGGACCGTCCACAGTCCCGAAGCTTTCGGTGGAATGTATATATCCAGTCATAGAAAATCTCCTCTTTAAATATGTTTATCCGACCGCTGTTTTAGAGCGTGCAGATACATTGATCAGCATTCCCCTGATAAAATGATCTTACTTATTCACATATCCTGCTTCGGATCATGTGCATACTGCACAGTTTCCGTCCTCATGAATTGTGCAGGAAAATGATTTATATTTTAATTTGGACAGATTTCTGTAATTGTTGCACGTTTTTGTGCAACAAATTCCGCAAAAAAACAGGCAGCGGCGGATATTATCCGCCCCTGCGCCGTTAAATACGCTTATCAAAGCTTTTCGTGGAATGTTCTGGAGATAACGTCGTCCTGCTGCTCCTTGGTGAGCTTTACAAAATTTACCGCATATCCCGATACCCTGACAGTAAGCTGAGGGTACTTCTCGGGGTGCTTCTGTGCGTCAAGAAGCATTTCTCTGTTAAGGACGTTTACGTTAAGATGATGTCCTCCCTTTTCAACATATCCGTCAAGCAGACCTACAAGGTTATCCACCTGTGCGTCTGTTGGTTCAAAATTTGCCATATCAACACTACCTTTCCTTAATTAATAAGATCTTCAATCCTCGTCCCTGTCTATTGCGTCCTCTGTAGGCTGGCAGCAGGCTGATCTTCCCGTGCCGCAGTCGGAAGAGCGGCAGGTCTGTACCTTTAGACCTTCGGCAAGCTCGTCAGCGCTCACATTGATATGACCGTCTCCTCCTGCCATAAGTCTGTCGATCATCTCCACCAACTCGTCTATTCTTCTGTTTTCCTCATCGGGATCAAATCTCTCCATTGGCAAGCTCCTGTGCGATGCTCTCTATATCAAGGTCGCCCATAAATACCTGATCGTCCTTGCCCAGCGCCCCGGGGATAATAGAGAATGTGTTTGATATACCGTCCTGAGCGTGTCTGAAAGGAAGCTTTGCCACCGAGGACAGCGAAGCCGCCGCACCGTGAGTATCTCTGCCGTGCATCGGGTTTGCTCCCGGAGCGAGAGGTACTCCCATTTTTCTTCCGTCGGGGGTATTGCCTGTTTTCTTTCCGTACACAACATTTGATGTTATGGTGAGGATAGACATTGTAGGCACGCCGTCACGGTAGGTGTGATGCTTCCTGATCTTGTCCATAAATGTCCTTACTATGCGGACTGCTATGCTGTCCACCCTGTCGTCATTGTTTCCGTATTTGGGGAAGTCGCCCTCCACCTCGTAGTCGGTAACGATGCCGTCTTCGTCCCTTATACACTTTACCTTTGCATATTTGATAGCCGAGAGAGAATCCGCCACAACGGAAAGTCCCGCAATACCCGTTGCAAAGTAACGCTTTACGTCTCTGTCGTGGAGAGCCATCTGTATCTTCTCGTAGGAATACTTATCGTGCATATAGTGTATGACGTTGAGAGTGTTGACATACAGTCCTGCCAGCCACTCCATCATATCGTCGTACTTTTCCATTACGTCGTCGTAGTCAAGATAATCGCCCTCAACGGGTCTGTACTTAGGTCCTACCTGTATCTTCAGACGCTCGTCCACTCCGCCGTTTATAGCGTAAAGCAGGCACTTGGCAAGGTTCGCCCTCGCTCCGAAGAACTGCATTTCCTTACCTATCCTCATGGAAGATACGCAGCAGGCGATAGCGTAATCGTCGCCGTGTGTAACTCTCATCATATCGTCGTTTTCATACTGGATAGCAGAGGTCTTTATAGACATTTTAGCGCAGAACTTCTTGAAGTTCACAGGAAGTCTCTGAGACCACAGGACAGTCATATTAGGCTCGGGCGCAGGTCCCAGATTGTTGAGAGTATTGATATATCTGAAGGACGTTTTGGTCACCATAGGAACGCCGTCTATCGAAACTCCTCCTATAGACTCTGTCACCCATGTGGGGTCGCCTGAGAAAAGGGCGTTGTATTCGGGTGTCCTTGCAAACTTGACAAGTCTCAGCTTCATAATGAAGTGATCCACAAGCTCCTGCGCCTGCTCCTCTGTGAGGATACCCTTATCCATATCCCTTTTGATATAAATATCCACAAAGGTGGAGGTCCTGCCGAGAGACATTGCGGCACCGTTCTGCTCCTTTACTGCTGCAAGATATCCGAAATACAGCCACTGGATAGCCTCACGGGCGTTCTTTGCAGGGCGGGAAATATCATAGCCGTAGATCTCTCCCAGCTTTTTGAGATCGCCCAGCGCCCTTATCTGCTCGGCAAGCTCCTCTCTCAGACGTATATTCTTTGAGGTCATTCTCATAAGAGAGGTGGCAAGCTGCTCCTTTTTATCCTCAACAAGGTAATCCACGCCGTAAAGAGCTACTCTTCTGTAGTCGCCTATTATCCTTCCTCTGCCGTAAGCGTCGGGAAGTCCGGTAATGATCGCTGATTTTCTCGCCAGTCTCATTTCCGGAGTATATGCGTCAAAAACGCCCTGATTATGAGTCTTTCTGTACTCGGTAAAGATCTTGATGACCTCGGGATCTACATGATAGCCGTTCTGTTCGCAGGCGTTGACAGCCATTCTTATGCCTCCGAAGGGCTGGAGAGAACGCTTAAAGGGCTTATCCGTCTGGAAGCCTACGATCTTTTCAAGCTCCTTGTCCAGATAGCCTGCACCGTGAGAGGTTATGGTGGATACTATCTTGGTATCCATATCAAGAACTCCTCCCGCTTCCCTTTCCTTTTCGGAAAGCTCTGTCACCTGCTCCCAAAGCTTTTTGGTAGCCTCGGTAGGTCCTGCAAGAAAGCTCTCGTCGCCGTCATAGGGCGTAAAATTCTTCTGAATAAAATCTCTGAGATTAACGGATGTGCTTGACCATCTTCCGGGTCTGAAGCCGTCCCACTCCTCATAAAAAATTCTTTCCATTCGATACTCTCCCTGAAATAACATAAATTACAGCAACCACAATATATGGTTGTTCTGTACTGCTTATGATAACATATTTAGTCATGATTGTCAAGCATAAGCCAAAATTTTCTTTTGTCCGCAAAAAAATTCTTTTACCCGACGGTTTTTTCGCCGCACATTCAGAAGCAGCAGCCGTAGGACTGATCTGAGGTGCGGCAAAGCTCCTCGCTTATTTTCAGGAGCCTGTTGTACTTGGCTGTTCTTTCTCCTCTGGAGGGCGCTCCCGTCTTTATCTGTCCGGCGTTAAGGGCAACGGCGAGGTCTGCTATAAAGGTATCCTCAGTTTCGCCGCTCCTATGAGAGATGACGGCTCTGTAGCCGTGGTTCTTGGCGGTTTTCACGGCGTCTATGGTCTCTGAAAGGGTGCCGATCTGATTGAGCTTTATCAGTATCGCATTGCCCGCTTTCAGATCTATGCCCTTATTAAGGCGCTGGGTATTGGTAACAAAAAGATCGTCTCCCACCAGCTGGATCCTGTGTCCCAGCCTCCTTGTGATATCTCTCCAGCCGTCCCAGTCCTCCTCGTCCAAAGGATCCTCTATGGAGCGTATAGGGTACTTGTCGCACAGCAGCTCCCAACGGCTGATAAGCTCCTCGGTGGAATAAATATTTCCGCATTTCGGAAGTCGGTAGCTTCCCTGTCTGCCGTCCTTCCACTCGCTTGCCGCCGCGTCCAGCGCAAGGACGAAATCCTCGCCCGCCCTGAAATTCGCCTGTCTTACAGCTTCAAGGATAAGCTCGATGGCAGACTCGTCGCTGTCCAGATTGGGAGCGAAGCCGCCTTCGTCACCGACGCCTGTGGAAAGTCCCCTTGCCTTGAGTATCTTAGCCAGCGTGTGGAAAACCTCCGCACACCACTGAAGTCCCTGCCTGAAATCCGAAGCGCCCACGGGCATTATCATAAACTCCTGGATATCCACGTTATTGGAGGAATGAGCGCCGCCGTTGAGAATATTCATCATAGGCACCGGCATTCTTCCGCCGCTGACTCCTCCGATAAATCTGTAGAGAGGCACTCCCAGACATTTTGCTCCTGCGTCCGCACAGGCAAGAGATACAGCAAGTATTGCGTTTGCGCCGAAATTAGACTTGTCATGGCTGCCGTCAAGAGCGATCATTGCACGGTCGATAAGGTAGGTATCGCAGGGATCCATTCCTTTCAGCAGCGGGGAGATCTTTTCGCCTATATTTTCTACCGCCTTTGTGACTCCCTTGCCCTGATAACGTGATCTGTCGTTGTCCCTCAGCTCGCACGCCTCGAAGATACCCGTTGACGCTCCGCTGGGGGAACGTCCCACACCCACCGTTCCGTCCTTCAGTATGACCTCCGCCTCGACGGTAGGATTACCTCTTGAATCCAGTATCTCTCTGCCGACGATCTTTTCTATTTCGCATTTTTTTCCGCAGTCCGCATAATTTGAATTTTTCACTGTTATTTCTCCTTTACGATTCAAAATCTGTTTACCGAAGCTTATTTTAACCGAAAAAATTCAGATTATGCAAAAAACGGCTCCGCAGGGCAGGCCGCAGAACCGTCTGGATATTTATTTTAAAAAAATACAAAAATCAGCTTGTTTTATTTTCCAGCAGACATACCGCCGCTGCGGATATCCCCGATCCGTCTCCGGTAAAGCCAAGTCCTTCCTCGGTAGTCGCCTTTACGGAGATCTGCGACACCTCGCAGCCGCACACCCCGGCGATATTCTCACGCATCTGAGAAATATACGGAGAAAGCTTCGGTCTCTGAGCGCATACGGTAACGTCGGCATTGACTATCCGATATCCCTGCGAGCCGATCAGCCGGACTACCTCAGCAAGAAGCTTCATACTGTCCGCTCCGCTGTATTTTTCATCCGTATCGGGAAAAAGCTTTCCGATATCTCCAAGGGCGAGAGCGCCCAGCATCGAATCCATTAAAGCGTGTACCAGCACATCGGCGTCGGAATGCCCGAGAAGTCCCTTTTCAAACGGGATCTCAACTCCTCCGAGAACAAGTCTGCGTCCCTCCGCCAGTCTGTGTACGTCGTAGCCGTGTCCTATCCGCATGATCTACATCTCCTCATAGTTTCCAAGAAATTTAAAATACGAAAGCTCCGACTTAAGCTCGCTCATAAGCCTTGCAACGTCGGGAGATTCCACCGAGCCCTGAAAATCCAGATAGAAAACAACGTCGAAATCCGTATTGGCGATAGGCATACTTTCTATCATGGTAAGATTAAGACCCGCTACCGAGAACTTTGTAAGCAGTCTGTACAGCGCTGAGGAGGTATGGGGCAGAGCAAGGGAAACGGTGATTGTATCGGCGTTTTCAGACTTAAGGGTCTCCTTGGAGATCAGAATAAATTTAGTAAAATTATAGGCCGCATTTGCGATATCCCGTCTGACGATATCCAGTCCCAGTTCGTTTGCGCACTGCTCAGAGCAGATAGCCCCCAGCGGCTTGTCGCTTTCCTTTATATAGCACGCCGCAAGGGCGGTGTTGGCATACTTATGGGTCTTAAAGCCCATAGCTTCTATAAAATCGGAGCATTGGTGAAGTCCCTGCTCGTGAGAATAGACGCTTTTCACGTCCTCCAGCTTAACTCCCCTTTTCACCGCAAGGCAGTGAGAGACCTTGACCCTTGTGGCTGCGCATATCTTAAAGTCATGCTTTTTCATCAGCTCGTAGGTCCTGCCAACAGTACCGGCTGTGGAATTTGCGATAGGTAGTATGCCGAACTCCGCCTCGCCGCTTTCCACCGCCGAAAATACCTCGTCGAAATCCTCGAAAAAAACAGGCTCATAATCCTTAAAGACCTGAGAACAGGCTATATGCGAATAGGAACCGTTTGTACCCGGGACGGCTACCCTATGTCTGCCTGACAGATCAAGCTTTTTATATTCTATGCGATCGCTGCCGGCAAAAAAACGGCGGTATTGCAGACATTTTGAAATATCCATTACCGTCTGAAAAAGCACTGCCGAGCCTCCTTTAAGATCGTCGGGCGCCTTGTCCTTCACACGCTTAAGGATCTCCTCCTCCCTTGCGCTCTGAAAAACGGGAAGACCGTTTTCTATCTTATACTGTGCAACGCCGCAGCAAAGCTCCATACGCTCGGTAAAAAGCTTCTGAAGCTGTTCATCTATCTCATTTATCCCCTTGCGAAGCTCGTCCAGTTCCATAATCATACTCCTTAAAATAAATTACGATATATTATAACACATATGCCGCTTTTTTTCAAGAGAGGAAAATTTAATTTTGGCGGGAGCGGTGTAAGCAAGCGTGCCAGACGCCCTATTGACAAAAGGTACCGACCCAATATTTTATCCGGGTCGGTACCTTTATTGAGATTTATGTGTTTCTTATTCGCAGGCTATATAGATATCCATGCTGTCACCGTCTGTTTCAAAGCAGGGAATAACGTCTTTGGCTGATTGCTTCAGACCGTTGACCTTCATATACTCCATCAGTGTTTTGTACCCGTTCGGAATTATCACAAACGGATTTTCAAAGGGCTTTTCAATGTGTATAGCAGCATATCTGTGCGCTTTTTGTTCACATATCTCCAGATCCTTCGGAGCAATATCTTTTGGCAGGATCCATGCAGCAGTATAGCCGTGCATATTGAACACATTGATCTGCTCCTGCGACAGACAAGAGAAATCCCAGCCTATGACCTGCGGATTTTCTATTCCGTTCTGACGTGCTAACCCAAATGCATGGTTGATAGCGTCTCCTTCCGGGTCGGTACTGATAACCGTATGCTTAACATAGCGAAAAGCCGGAACGGTCTCAACACGCAGATCGGAATATGCATCATCGTAAGAACCCAGCTCCTCCCTGAACAAATTATCAAGAGAGCAGTTAAAAAGTCCGCAAATTTCTATAGCTTTTTCTATTTCAGGCTTGCACTCGTCCAGCTCCCACTTGGAAACCGTCTGACGGCTTACATTCAGTTTTTCAGCAATTGCCTCCTGCGTCATAGCACCGTTAAGTCTCCGCAAATGCTGAAGGTTTTTTCCAAAGCTCATGATCATACATCCTTTCAAATCAATAGTGTAAGCTTACGTTTTTAGTATAGCATAAGACTTTACTTACCGCAACCACCTGACATTAGCTATTTATTTTCTCCTCGCAACCTCAAGTTGCTTGAAGCAGTGAGCCGTAACCACGCAGTTCCTGAAATGACGGATGTGATCGGAATGCTTGTGGGATATGAGGATTCCGGCCATCTTCGCATATTTGCGCAGATCCTTCTGTTAACTAACAGCAGCTATCTGTTAAAAATACACTTTTACTCCGAAAGGGCTTTTCCCAGCTCCCTGCATTTTTCAAGATCGTCGTCACCTGGAGTCTCGTTTGCAATAACGCCCTCTCCGTTTACAAGGACCGCTCCGCTGTTTTTTACACGCTCCTCCCAGTTTCTCATCCATTCTCCGTCGCCCCAGCCGTATGAGCCGAAAAGGGCAACCTTCTTTCCGTCAAGCTTATCCTCAGCCGCTGTAAAGAAAGGCTCAAACTCGTCCTCTTCAAGCACTTCTGCACCCATTGCTGGGCAGCCGAATGCGACGGAATCATAATCACCGATACTTCCCGAAAAGTCGGAAACGGTAAAAAGCTCCGCTCCTGCTCCCTCCGCAACTGCCTTTGCCATTGCTTCGGTGTTGCCCGTGCCGCTCCAGTAAATAACTGCTTTTTTCATAAAAAAACCTCCTGTTATGAAATTTTAAGAGCATGATTAATATCATTACCCTCGTTTAATTTATTGCACAGAAATTTTCTGCACTTAGCATAATTTGCAAATGCTTTTTTGCATTTTCCACGCTGCCACAGACCTTTCACGCTCCGCAGAGCTTGAAATTTTCACCCTTGTTTTTGATAGATCCCAAAACATCTTCAACGGGATATCCGTACTCCGTCAGAATAAATCCGGCAGCGCTGTCCGAAATTATTATACTCCGATTTTGACATAAAAATCGCCCTTTTCGGTTAGTTATTACTAACTTATTTGCAGAAAATTATACGCAGCACTGATCTGAAACGCTTTTTAATACTGTCATTTTCGCCTGTCACGACTGCGCTTATTTTTGTCCCGCTTCAGTTAGTTGTAGCTAACCTATAACATTATAGCACACAAATAGTATGTTTGTCAAGTCCCCGGGAGCAGCTTGGGCAAATAAAAGCTCCCGTGAGAAAGCAGGGAAAGTATATCGGAAATGGGCTGCCGCAGTTAGATTTTATGCATTCAAAATTGTTTTGAATCACAATATATCGCTTTTCTTCTACAAATGACCGTGCGTTCCTTGTTAGCGGTCTATAGTTTGCAATGCAGTAACCAATCACTTACTTCTGCTTAGTAATTTCCCGATTTTTTGTTGTATCACGGGGAATAGCCACGGTCGGCACGATCTTATGGACCGGCTCCTTCAATGGAACGGGTCTGCGTTTTTTCTGTTCATTCATCTGCATTACCAGTATCTCCATTGCTTCCCCGGCGATCTTATCTATCTGCTGTTCTATGGTACTTATGGGAATTATCGCCTCCGCTGAAACGGAGGAATTATCAAATCCCACCATACGGTAATCATCGGGAAGACAGCTGTGTTTCCTGACCAAACAATTAAGAAAATTTGCCGCAGTATTGTCGTTGGAGAGAAATATTCCTTTGCGTTTATCGGGATATTTTTCGTCAAGATAGTTTATTGTTTCCTCTGTCTTGACCACATTCTCGGAAAAAACGCCGCTCCAGTCAACCAGAAGCACTTCATTTGCAATATTGTTTTGCCGGCAAAATTCCTTAAATCCGGTAATTCTTTTATGTGCAGGGATCTCCGGAGGAACATCTGAGTTTATGTGAATAAGGACATCGCAGCCGCAGTCGGAAAGCATTTGAGCCGCCTGCTCTCCCCCGTTAAAATTGTCCGAATTGACGCTGCAAATGTATTTGTCCTCACGCTCTATGGAAACAACGGGGACACCGTATGATGCAAGCTCCTCTGAGGATATTGTGTGACTTAATATTATCATTCCCTCGATCTTGTATGCAAGCAGCTCGGAGATATATTTCCGCTCGGTTTCAGGCTGTTCGTTGCCTGCAAATACAAGAAACTTGTAGCCGTATTTTTCATAGGTCGAAAGCAGTTTATTCAGTATTTCCGAATAATAATTCAAAAATAGGTTCGGAACAATAACGCCTATAAACTCCGTTTTTCCGCTTGCAAGCATTCTGGCGACCTTGTTTTCCTTATAACCGAGGACTTCCAGAGCGTCCGCGATCTTCTGCTGATTTTCAAGCGTAAGAGAATCGGGGTCATTAAAATACCTTGACACGGTGGTCTTTGAAAATCCCGTGTACTCTGATATCTCTTTGAAAGTGACTTCCTTCTTTCTCATATTAACACCTCTTTTGACTATTTTAGCATACTATTCTGCAATTTTCAATTCGGATTTACAACAAAAAGTAACCGGTAACTTTATCGGTTATGTAAAAGGTGCACAAATCAGACGCTTTCCATTGTATGAACTTAACAAAAATAAAAAAAGCCCTTGACAAACAATTCAAAATTATATATACTGTACTCAGTAAAGTAACCGGTTACTTTACCGATTACTCATTACAAGGAAACGAGGTGTAAATATGAAACGGTTTGACGTAACGGCTCTTGGAGAACTGCTGATAGATTTTACCGAAAGCGGTCTGAGCGAACAAGGCAATCCTCTTATGGAGGCTAACCCGGGCGGAGCTCCCTGCAATGTTCTTGCTATGCTGGGCAAGCTTGACAAAAAGACTGCTTTTATAGGCAAGGTAGGCTCCGATATGTTTGGCAAAAGACTAAAAAATGTGGTTTCTTCCGCAGGTATTGACACAAGCGGTCTTGTTGCAGACGATACTGTAAACACAACTCTTGCTTTTGTACATACTCTTGAGGACGGAGACAGAGAGTTTTCCTTTTACCGGGATCCCGGTGCTGATATGATGCTTTGCGAAGATGATGTTGACGGAGAAATTATAGAAAACAGCAGGATATTCCATTTCGGAAGTCTTTCTATGACAAATGAAACGTGCCGTAAAGCTACCGAGAAGGCGGTAAGTATCGCAAAAAATTCGGGAGCGGTAATTTCCTTTGACCCTAATCTGAGAGAACCGCTGTGGGCAAGTCTTGACGAGGCGAAAGAAAGAATTCTCTACGGAATAAAACAATGTGATATTCTGAAAATATCGGATAATGAAATAGTATGGCTTACGGGCGAGGAGGATCATTTCAAGGCGGCACAAAAGCTGAAAGCCGAATACGATATCCCGCTTTTGCTTGTGTCGCTGGGCAAGAACGGCAGTATGGCTTTTTCAGGCAGCAGCTTTGCGCATATAAATGGCTTTAATGTAGACACGATCGAAACTACCGGTGCGGGAGATACTTTCTGCGCCTGCATTTTGAATTTCGTACTTGAAAACGGATCAAGAGACTATTCCGAAAGTGAGCTTGAGCAAATGCTTACCTTTGCAAACGCCGCCGCAGCAATAGTCACCACAAGAAAGGGCGCTCTGGCGGTCATGCCGTCAAGGGAAGAGATCATTAAACTTATGAACGGTCAACAGAATCATGGAGGGAAACATTATGAACAAGAATAAAACAGCTGCATTTGTATGTGCGGTAATAATTTCAGCATTGGTATTTTCGGGTTGTAAAGGCAATGATAATTCGTCGGGCGGAAATTCCGAGCCGACATCATCTTATTCGCAAGCCGAAGAATATACGGCTAAAAATCAGTTGTCAAATCCAAATTCCAATGTTAAAACGCAGAAAATTTACGACTACATCTGCGATAATTACGGAACTAATATTATCTCCTGTCAACAGGAATCCACATGGATGGGTTCGCCGGATTATGAAATGAATTATATTGAAGAGACCACGGGGAAAATTCCAGCAATGCGCGGTCTGGACTTTATGAACAACGATTTTGACGGAGTTGTCAGCCGGGCAAAGGAATGGGACGAAAAGGGCGGACTTGTTACGATATGCTGGCACACGGGTGTAAAAAGCAGCGGATATCAGGACAGCCTTGACGACGATCCCGATTTTGAAAAGCTTTTGACCGAGGGTACGGACGAATACAATACTCTTATGAAAAGCTGGGATAAAGCGGCAAAGTCCTTACAGGAGCTTCAGGAAGCGGGCGTAACGGTATTCTGGAGACCTTTCCATGAGTTTAACGGAAATCAGTACGGAAGCTGGTTCTGGTGGGGCAAGGGCGGCTCGGATAACTTTGTAAAGCTGTGGCGTCTTATGTATGATAAATTTACAAACGAATATGGGCTCAACAATCTTATATGGGTCCTCGGCTACACCGACTCGATCATGGACGGCTGGTATCCCGGAGACGAATACTGCGACATCATCGGTTCGGATACCTACGACGGCACTACAAACGTCAAAACATGGCAGCAGCTCACTGAAATTGCCGACAAGCCTATGGCTTTCCACGAATGCGGAAACATTCCGTCTGTTGAGCAATTCGAAAAGGACGGCGCAATGTGGTCGTGGTTTATGATCTGGCATACCGACGTACTTACGGAAAATAACGCCGATAACCTTAAAGAAGTTTACAACAGCGACAAGGTAATTACTTTAGATGAACTCCCGGAATTCTGACAGAAAGGAACTGAATGCTATGGAATTTTTATGCGACAGCAAGTATCTTGTTTTCCCGGCAAGTCATCATGCACAGAACAAAAGAATTTACTTCTATATCGATGATAAGCTTGTATACGATCTTGTTATGGCTCTTGATTATGATAGTCCCGATTATGAGTTTCATCTCAATGTTGAGCGTTTCAAGGGAAAGAATATCCGTGTTGAGTGCGACTGCGATATGGATATTAAGATCAGAAGGTCCGACGTGAAAAAGGACGGATATGAGGGCAAGTACCGTCCCTATGCTCACTATACCGCTAAAAGGGGCTGGCTCAACGATCCAAACGGTCTGACATATTACAATGATAAATATCTGATGTTCTACCAGCATAATCCGGTTGCCTGCACATGGGAAAATATGCACTGGGGATATGCCGTCAGCGATGACCTCATTCATTGGCAGGAAAAAGAGATCGCCCTCTTTGCAGACGAGGACGGAACAATGTTTTCAGGCTCTGCTGTAATTGACAGAAAAAACGTTACAGGATTGAAAGAGAACGATAATGATGTGATACTGCTGTTTTACACTTGTGCAGGCAGTACCTCGGAAGCCTCCAAGGGAAAGCCTTTTACGCAGAACCTTGCTTACAGCACAGACGGCGGAGAGACCTTTGTGAAATATGCTAAAAATCCGCTTATCGGTCAGATCGTCGGCGGCAACCGTGATCCGAAGGTGATTTATTATGAGCCTGACGACAGCTATATTATGGTGCTTTTCTTAGAGGAGCATGAGTTTGTGATATTCAAGTCGAAAAATCTTCTTGACTGGACGGAGCTGCAAAGGCTTACTCTGTCAGAAGACGCCGAATGTCCCGACTTCTATCCTCTTGCAGTTGACGGCTGCAGGGACAACACAAAATGGGTGTTTATTGCCGCATCGGACAGATATTATATCGGCAGCTTCAACGGAGAAAAATTCACACCCGAAACAGAGCTGAAAAGGCTTAATTACGGCAACAATTCCTATGCGGCGCAATCGTGGTCGGACATTCCCGACAGAAGGATACGCACGGCATTTGCAACGGTAGTGATCCCCGGACAGCCGTTCGGCAGCGTGATGAACATACCGCAGGAAATGTCCCTTAAAACCGTAAACGGAGAAATATGCCTGTGTGCAGAGCCGGTAAAGGAGATCGAAAAGCTCTATATCGGTACAAGCGCATTTGACAATATCACAGCTGGCAGTGAAGATCCGTTCCGCTGTGAAGTTAACAGCAAGTGCTGTGATATATCCCTGAAAGTTAAATGCGGCTCATCGTTTAGGCTTTCGCTTTTCGGGCTTAGCATTGAATATGACGCACAGAGCAGTACGCTTAAATGCCTTGACAAAAACGCTCCTGTTAAGAGTGTGAACGGTACGATCGATCTTCGCATAGTGATAGACACGGTTTACGCCGAAATTTTTGCAGACAGCGGCAGCGTATTTATGGGTATGACTTATATTCAGGACAGCAATTTAAACAAGCTGATAATCGAGTCGGACAATGCCGTTATCGAAGGTCTGAGGGTTTCGGAAATGGGAACGTTTTTTGCTGACAACAATCTATAATTCCTTAATTTCATTATGATCGTAAGCATTACAAGGCACTGCTTGAAATTTCAGGCAGTGCCTTAATATATTTTACGCATTCCATGATCGCAGAGGCGGCAAGCAATATCCTCTAAGTGATATTTGTCTATAAGATCTGAAAAATACTTTTCATATCCTGCACCAGAACAGGTAAAGCCTGCCGCTGTGGAAAGTCCTGTGCCTGCATGATTTGTCCGCACCTGTAACGCAGACGAACCCCCGCAAATGTGTGAATGCAGCACTATGGCGTTCTTCGCTTGCGACTGCTACCTGTTATGGAATCTCCTGCGTTCTGTTTAATATTTATTAAAGAAATTAACAAATAAGGAATTTGCAGATTGACTGATCATAAATGGTGTGGTATAATTATTTTGATGATAAACTCTTACTATGACAAAAGGGAATTTATCGGAGGTTGTTTCTATAAATAAAGAGGTATTATATGGACAAGGACTTTTCTAAAGGAGCGATCTGGAAGATAACACTCTCTCAGAGTATCCCTCTTATGCTGGCGCAGCTGGTACAATTATTGTATAACATAGTCGACAGGATCTATATTGGTCACATGGACGGTGGAAACAGCACTGCCTTGACCGGAGTGGGACTGACATTTCCGATAATAACATTTATCGTTGCATTCGCCGCCTTGTTCGGAAATGGCGGAGTGCCGCTGTTCTCCATAGCAAATGGCGCAGGCGATAAAAACAGGGCGGAACGTATCATGGGTAACTCATGCTGTCTGATCTTAATCAGCTCCGGTGTGCTTATGTTGACAGGGTATATTTTCTGCAAGCCTATACTTTATCTGCTGGGTGCGAGCGACAGTTCATATGTGTATGCTTACGATTATCTGAAGTTCTATCTTGCAGGCACGTTGTTCTCTATGCTGACAACGGGTCTTAACAGCTATATAAGCGCACAGGGCTTCCCAAAAACGAGTATGCTTACAACAATTATCGGTGCTATACTCAACATACTGCTTGATCCACTGTTTATTTTCGTGTTCGGACTGGGTATCTCGGGAGCAGCTATTGCGACTGTCATAAGTCAGATAGTTTCCGCAGCGTGGATCATCAGCTTTCTAATAAGAAAAGCTCCCCTTGCGCTCAGGCTTAAAAATATTCTTGTTGATACCGACCTTACAAAGAACATCTGCAAGCTTGGCACGTCTAATTTTGTTATGCAGGGCACGACTTGCTTTGTTCAGATCGCCTGCAATTCCACGCTGCAAACCTTCGGCGGAGACATCTATGTCGGGATAATGACTGTCCTGAATTCTGTAAGAGACGTGTTCTTTCTGCCCATAAGCGGACTTGTAAACGGCGCACAGCCGGTCATGAGCTTCAATTACGGTGCAAAGAAATATGAACGGGTAAAGCAGTCTATCCGTTTCAATACACTTGTGGGAGCGGCATATACCGTTTTGGCATGGCTTCTGATTGTGATTTTCCCCTCTTTCTGGTTCAGGATCTTCTCGGATGATGCAGCGCTGATCGCACCGGGGATCCATGCCATAAAGATATACTTTTTCGGATTTATTTTCATGTCATTCCAGTTCAGCGGACAATCTGTATTTCAGGCTTTAGGCGATGCGAGACACGCAATTTTTTTCTCATTGCTGCGCAAGGCCATAATCGTTATTCCTCTGACGCTTATCCTTCCCCGTCTGGGCATGGGTGTGAACGGAGTGTTTATTGCAGAACCTGTTTCAAATGCAATCGGCGGTCTTGCCAGTTATATCACTATGCGTAAAACCGTATACAACAAATTGAATGTTCAGAACGGTATTAATATGTGATGAAAATATTACTGTTACGGAGAGAACCGATAATGAATAAAACAGAACTATCCATAGGAAATAAGGTATGCACCATTTATTCCGATGACAAACCCAGATTTATGCTTATTCAGCCTACCGATCAGCGTGAACTCGAATCACTTGATAAGGAAATAGAGCATATAAAAAGTCTGACCCACTCGCCTTTCGTCCTTGCGGCATTTGAGATAACCGATTGGGACAGCGAATTATCCCCTTGGAACGCTCCGCCTGTTTTCGGGACAGAGCCTTTCGGCAACGGTGCAGATGAAACACTTGATCACATTGAAAATGCTCTTATTCCGGAACTGATGAGCAGATTTGGCAGAGACATTCCGATAATACTCGGCGGGTATTCTCTTGCGGGACTTTTCTCTATTTGGGCAGCATATATGTCAGATCGTTTCAATGCTGTTGCTGCCGTTTCACCGTCGGTATGGTTCCCCGGTTGGCTTGACTTTATTGATAGCCACTCCCCTTGTGCAAAAAGCATTTACCTTAGTTTAGGGAAAAAGGAAGAAAAGACTCGTAACCGAACTATGGCTGTTGTTGGGGACAATATCCGCAGACAGTATGAGATGCTCAAAGAAAATGGTATCAACTGCGACCTTGAATGGAATGAGGGGAATCACTTTACCAAGCCGGAGATCAGAGTGGCAAAGGGGTTTGCTTGGTGTATGAGTAGTATATAATATGGGGCTGTTGTGTTTGCAGCAGCACCCAGGTTGTCGAAAAGTCCACACAGCGCAAGTAAGGGGCAGCCCTCTATCTTGAACTGCTCCCCTTTTCAAACAGTCCACCGGACTGTTTGAAAATTCACCCTGTGCGGAGCTCCTGCGTATAGGGGATTTCGCTCCTGCGGGAACGATACCCCTTGCAAGCGCTCTAGCGCTGCGCTTTAATTCCCCAATTGTTCAAAAAATCAGATCATGGAACTGTGTAAAATACTATGATTTATACAGATAATAAATCCTTCAGCTTACGCAAAAAATGTTCGGACGCTCTTGAAAACACCTGATACTTTTTCCACACGATGCAAAGACCGGCTTCAAGTGTAGGAGAAAGCGGGCGGAAGCATAATTCACTTTCTCCCGTCGTATTGACAAGCTTATCTAAGGCGATCGCATAACCAAATCCCTTTTTTACAAAATGAGATGCGTTGTAAATCAAATCGTATGTTGTAACAATATTCAGCTTCGAGATGTCCCGTTTCATCCAAGCCGACATCTCGCTGCTTGAAGCGATCTGATGAGAAACGATCAAAGGCTTGTCCCACAAATTCTCTGCACAGATCGTTTCCTTTTCTGCAAGCGGGCTGTCCTTTCGCATAAGGACTCCCCAAGTGTCTTTTTGCGGCAGTCTTATATAATCATACTTTGTAATATCCACAGGCTCGACTAATAATCCAAAATCAATCAAGCCTTTATCAAGACGTTCAGTTACATGACCTGCATCGCCGCTGTAAATATGATAGCGAATCAAAGGGTGCTCATTCTGTAATTCCTTTGCAGCCTGTGCTATAACAAAAATTGCATCTGTTTCTCCGCTGCCGATATATACGTCTCCGCTTATATTTTCATCGGAAGCGGAAATCTCCGCTTTTGTCTTTTCCATTAAGTCAACCAATTCTTCGGCCCGCTTACGCAGGAGCATTCCGTCCCCTGTTAAGGTGACCTTTTTGCTCCCCCGTATCAGAAGCTGCTTTCCGAGTTCTTCTTCTAAATCCTTCAATTGCCTTGACAGCGGCGGCTGAGTCATATGCAGGACTTCAGCCGCTTTTGTTATACTTTCCTCTCTGGCGACAGCAAGGAAATATCCTAATACACGAATGTCCATACTTGCACCTCCATCGCTTATAGTATAGCATATTTTCTCATACCTTTCAAGTATGCAACTCGATATAATATATGTATTTGATATTTTTGTGCTTCTGAGTATAATAAAAATCAAGGAGGCGAATTTATGCAGAAAAGGAGATGCAATTTTTGAATGCGGAAAAAATAATCAAGTGCTTTACCGATAACATTGACCCTGAAACAGAAAAGCAATTGACCACTAACGATTTGTTTCAGGAAGCAATAAAAATTACTATGGAGATGAATAATCAGTACCATACGCCGGACGAACTGCGGGAAATTATGAGCCGACTGACCGGAAAGAGGGTCGATGATACTTTTCGTCTGTTCCCTCCGTTCTATACCGATTTCGGTAAAAATATTACAATCGGGAAAAATGTGTTCATCAACTCCGGCTGCCACTTTCAGGATCAGGGCGGTATTGTCATCGGAGACAACACGCTGATCGGTCATAATGTGGTACTTGCCACGATCAATCACGATTTGAATCCGTCAAACAACAGAAAAAACCACTATGCGCCCATCAATATCGCAAGCAATGTATGGATAGGCTCAAACGCAACAGTTCTTCCGGGCGTTACAATCGGAGAATGGGCGGTCATTGCAGCAGGTGCAGTCGTTACGAAGGATGTACCTCCCTATACGGTAGTAGGCGGTGTTCCGGCGAAGGTGATCAAAACCGTAGAGAACGGAGGCATTCTGAATGAAAGTATTAGCTATTAACGGCAGCGCAAGAAAAGACGGAAATACAGATATTCTGATCAGCAGGATATTTGAAAGTTTAGAAGCCGCAGGCATTGAAACGGAAAAGGTGGAGTTTTACGGACAAGTCATTGAACCCTGCAAGGCTTGTTTTGCCTGTGGAGGCAAAGGAAACTGCATTCATAAAAAAGACGTCTTTCAGGAGGCCTTTGAAAAGATGGTCAAAGCAGATGGAATCATTCTTGGCTCACCTGTTTATTCCGCAAATATATCGGCAAATATGCAGGCGTTTTTGGAGCGTGCAGCAGTCGCTTGCGATATGAACCCCGGTTTGCTGAAGCATAAAATAGGCGCTTCTGTTGCAGCAGCGAGACGAGGCGGCGCATTAAATGCCATTGATTCGATGAACCACTTTTTCTTGAATCACGAAATGTTTGTTGTGGGAAGCACCTATTGGAATATGGCTTACGGTCAAATGCCCGGTGATGCTGCAAATGACAAAGAAGCGCTTGCCAATATGGACAATCTTGCAGAAAATATGATGTGGTTATTGGAAAAATAAAGAGGTGAGAATATGAAATTTGTTAAAAAGCTGATTTGTGCTTTGTGTGCGTTTGTTATGCTTATGCCTGTTGCGGGCTGTTCTGAACATACGGCAGGAAAACCAAGCGGCACAGATTCAGAAAGCAGTACAAATACAAACAATCACAACTCGAATGAAAACGATAACAGCTCGAAAGAAAACATTCCGACAGAAGTAGGTGGTAATGTGCTTGTAGTATACTTTTCCTGCACCAATACAACGGAAGGGATTGCAAAAATCATTGCAGACGAAACAGGCGGTACGCTCTATGAGATCGTGGCGGCTGATCCATATACAGAGGACGATCTGAAATATTATACCGACGGCAGAGCTGATCAGGAGCAGGCAGATTCCTCTTGCCGTCCGGCAATTTCGGGTTCGGTAAGCGATATGTCAGCGTACGATACTGTATTTATCGGTTATCCGATCTGGCATGGGCAAGCTCCGAGAATTATCAGCACATTTCTTGAAAGCTATGATTTTTCGGGAAAGACGATTATACCGTTCTGCACTTCGCATAGCAGCGGAATCGGTTCAAGCGACAGCGATCTGCATTCCCTCACTTCTGACTCTGCTGTTTGGATGGATGGCAAAAGATTTTCAAGCAGTTCCGATCGATCCGAAATCACGGAATGGGTTAAAATGTTGAACCTTGATATTCAGCTGACAACTAACGCAAATAGCGACGTTTCATCTTTTGATCTTGCTTCCGGTAAAAATGGCAGCGCTCCTACCGTTATGCTAAATAGCGGATATGAAATGCCGATCTTGGGGCTTGGGACATATTCTTTACATGGCGATACTGTAAAAGATTCTGTTACGGCTGCATTAAATCACGGCGTTCGCCTAATTGATACTGCCTATATGTACGGAAATGAAAAAGAAATTGGGGAGGCAATCAGAGCATCTGATGTTCCGAGAGAAGAAATTTTTGTGATCACGAAAATCTATCCGGGAGAACAGTTCGAAAATCCCGAAAAGGCGATTCAGGACGCCCTTGATACGCTGGATATTGGTTATATTGATATGATGCTCCTGCACCATCCCGGCGAAAACGATGTGAAAGCCTACCTTGCTATTGAAAAGTTTGTAGAGCAGGGAAAAATACGCTCTGCTGGGCTTTCTAATTGGTATATCGAGGAAATTGACGATTTCATAGCACAAGTCAACATCAAGCCTGCCCTGATACAAAATGAGATTCATCCTTACTATCAGGAAAAAGAAGTTGTCCCGTATATGCATGATCTCGGTATTGTCATGCAGGCATGGTATCCTTTTGGCGGCAGAGGTCATACAGGCGAAATCTTTGCAGATGAAACGATCAGCTCTATTGCCGATGCACACGGTGTTTCCCCGGCACAGGTTATTTTGCGCTGGCATTTGCAGCGTGGTATCGTTGCGATCCCCGGCTCAAGCAACCCCGATCACATTCTCGAAAATATCTCTGTTTTTGATTTTGAACTGACAGATAAGGAAATGGAGGATATTGCTGCACTTGACAGAAATGAGAAGCATGATTGGTATTAAGGCTACGCTCCATGTTATTGATTTGTCATCAAAGGTGAGCATAACAATTTGAAACTTGATAATTCAATAAAAGTATCCGTCCAACCCGCCCCACCTAGAAAACACCCCGCCCATATGCTAAAATATACTCATCCCCAAAACCACGAAAGGCGGTAGAAAAATGAGCGAATCAGAAAAATGGGCGGAACGAGTAAAAGAATTCCGTGAAAGCGGAAAAAGCCAGCGAGTATGGAGCGCTGAGCAGGGAATAAAGCGAAGCACGCTGAGATATTGGCTAGAGCGAACAGAAGAACTATCCGAAGGGACCGAAATTCGGTTTGCAGAGCTCGTGAGAGGAGGCGGCGATGGCGATCATGTTGACGATCGAGCCCTCTAGTGCCGACTTGAACAGGAAAATGAGGAGCTGAGAGAAAAGAACAAGGAGCTTAAATCACAGCTATGTATAAATAGTCCACAAAATGGCAGAAAAATATAATTTATCAGACACTTAACAATTAAAGTTAGGTGTCCTTTTTTATTGAAAATTCAAGGCACTCGGTAAGCTGCGATCGAGCCTTTTAAAATAGATAACACAACGGTTGAGCAAACGCTCAGCCGTCAGTCTGTCGAAAAAGTCCAGCCGAAAGGCTGGGCTTTTTCACATAAATATGGTATAATAAAAAAACGGTATAAATAGGAGCAGAAAGAAATGATAAGAAAAGAAGAGTCAAGGACATCGCAGTTGGAATTATTCAGCGT